>NZ_CANKXG010000004.1 GCF_947487575.1 uncultured Algibacter sp.
AATCATATGATTGTTCAGTTTTAATTAATAAATTTAATCCTTTAATAATCTGTATCGACTATTTAGGACTAGACAATATTTGATTTCGATATTACATTAATCAATTAAATACTTTATTATAATATTAAATTTCAATGGTAGACTTAAAAAAAACTAACAGATGTCATAGTATTAATAATATAATAATTTAAGGGTCTAATAAATATATAATCTTTAATTTATATAGGCTTTTTTTATCACTTATATTTTCATATTTTCGTCCAAATGAAAAAATAATTAATTTAAAACTGACTAATTAATATGGAATTAATAGTAAAATTTTTACCGGTTTTTGGTGTTGTAGCTTTAATTTTCGTTTTTCTAAAGAGCGGATGGGTTTCGAAACAGGACGTTGGTAATGAAAAAATGTCACGTATTGCTAAGAATATAGCTGATGGTGCCATGGCATTCTTAAAAGCTGAATACAAGGTTTTAGCAATTTTTGTAGCAGCCGTAGCGGTCTTACTTTTCTTTAAGGGGACAAATGAAATAGGATCTAACGGAATGGTAGCAGTATCATTTATTATTGGAGCTATTTGTTCTGCCTTAGCAGGATTTATTGGGATGAAAGTTGCAACAAAAGCTAATGTTAGAACTACAGAAGCTGCAAGAACATCATTAGGACGTGCATTAGAAGTAGCATTTGCAGGAGGAGCTGTAATGGGTTTAGGCGTTGTAGGTCTTGGTATCTTAGGATTGAGTGGTTTATTTGTGATCTATCAATCCATGTGGCCTGGAGGTGAAAATTTAAGTATGGTATTAAATGTGCTTTCTGGATTTTCTTTAGGAGCTTCATCAATTGCATTATTTGCTAGAGTTGGTGGTGGTATTTATACAAAGGCGGCTGATGTTGGTGCTGATTTAGTTGGTAAGGTAGAAGCTGGTATTCCAGAAGACCATCCATTAAACCCTGCAACTATTGCAGATAATGTTGGTGATAATGTTGGTGATGTTGCTGGTATGGGAGCAGATTTATTTGAATCTTATGTAGGTTCTATTATAGGAACGATGGTATTGGGTGCTTTTATTCTAACACCAGATTTTAGCGGTTTAGGCGCAGTTTATTTACCTTTAGTTCTTGGAGCTGTAGGTATTGTAATGTCTATTTTAGGCACATTTTTTGTGAAAGTAAAAGATGGTGGAAATCCACAAACAGCTTTAAACATTGGTGAATTTGGTTCTGCAGGTTTAATGGTTATAGCTTCTTATTTTATAATTAATGCTTTAATTCCTGAATCTGTTGAAGGTTTACCTTTTGGAGCAATGGGTGTATTTTGGGCAACAATAGCTGGTTTGGTAGCTGGTTTAGGTGTTGGTAAAATAACCGAGTATTATACAGCTACAGGTAAAAAGCCTGTAATGTCTATTGTTGAGCAATCTGAAACTGGAGCAGCTACCAATATTATTGCTGGTTTAGGTGTTGGTATGATGTCTACAATGATTCCTATTCTTTTAATTGCTGCTGCTATTATGATTTCACATCATTTTGCTGGGTTATATGGTATAGCTATAGCTGCGGTAGGAATGTTAGCAAATACAGGTATTCAATTAGCTGTTGATGCTTACGGGCCAATTTGTGATAATGCAGGTGGTATTGCTGAAATGGCAGAATTACCAAGTGAAGTTAGAGAACGTACTGATAAATTAGATGCTGTTGGTAATACAACTGCAGCAGTAGGTAAAGGTTTTGCTATTGCTTCTGCGGCTTTAACTGCTTTAGCATTATTTGCTGCTTTTATGAAAACTGCAGGTGTTACTGCAATTGATGTCTCTGAGCCTAAAATTATGGCAGGGTTATTAGTTGGTGGCATGTTGCCATTTGTATTCTCTGCGTTATCAATGAATGCTGTTGGCCGTGCGGCTATGGCAATGATTGAAGAAGTTCGTCGTCAGTTTAGAGATATTCCAAAATTAAAAGCTGCTCTAGAAGTTATGCGAGCTGTTGATTCTGATATGACTAAAGCTACAAAAGAGCAAAGAGCTATTTTTGATGCTGCTGATGGTGTTGCAGATTACGGTAAATGTATTGATATTTCAACTAAAGCATCTATAAAAGAAATGGTATTACCAGGTTTGTTAGCTATTGCTGTACCTGTAGCTATTGGTTTTTTAGGTGGCGCTGAAATGTTAGGAGGGCTTCTTGCAGGTGTAACAACTTGTGGTGTGCTTATGGCTATCTTCCAATCTAATGCAGGTGGTGCTTGGGATAATGCAAAGAAAACTATAGAAGAGCAAGGTAAAAAAGGAACAGATTCTCATAAGGCAGCTGTTGTTGGTGATACTGTTGGTGATCCTTTTAAAGATACTTCAGGGCCTTCTTTAAATATCTTATTGAAATTAATGTCTGTGGTAGCTTTGGTAATTGCACCAAGTATAGCAATGTCTCCAACAGGAGTTACTGCCTATGCAGATAATATAAATGCTTCAGAACAAATTGAAGTTACTAAAGAAGTTAAAGTTAAAATGACTAAAACGGATGATGGTACAACTCAAGCAGTTGTTACTACGGTAACCACTAAAAACGGAGAATCATCTACTAGCTATGAAAATTTTGAAGGAACAGAAGCTGAAGTTAAGGCAAGTATTAGTGCTTTAAAAGAAAAAGGAAATGATATTATAGTTGAAGCTAAAAATATAGTAAAAGATATTGAAAAAGAGGTAGTTAAATAGTCTATTTAGTTTTCCTTATAAAAATACAAAAACCACGTTGTTAAACGTGGTTTTTGTATTTTTATAAGGAATTGAAAAACACTTATGTTTAAAAAAGATCCGCTTCAAATTATTGCTTTTCAAACCTATGGAACTTCTAATCATTTATACTTAAGAGGAAGAGCAATTGAAGATGAAAGTATTAACCTTGAACAACAAGGGGTTTTTAAACTCCTTGTTAATGCTTGGAAACGTTTTGAAACTGATGAGATTAAAAACACCGAACTTCGTGTTAAAATAGGGGATAATCGATTCTATTATACCAAGACTGATAATAGAGGTTATTTTATATTAGATGAAAAGGTTGAAAATTTAAGCGACTACACAAATGTAGATGGTTGGGTGAATTTAGAATTCTCATATCAAAAAGAACAATTAAAAAGAATAATACAATCACAAAACAGATTTCCTGGAGAAATGCTTATTCCTTCAAAAAAAGCATCTTTTGGAGTTATTAGTGATATTGATGATACCATTTTACAAACTGGTTTAACATCTGTTTTAAAATGGCGCGTTTTAATAAACACGCTTCTTACACCAGCAGGTAAGCGTTTACCCTTAGAAGGTGCTCCAGAGTTTTATCATTTGCTGCATAAGGGTAAAACTGGGTTGGAGACCAACCCAATATTTTATGTAAGTCATAGCCCTTGGAATTTATATCGTTATTTAGAGTTTTTTTTAAATAAGAATAATTTCCCGAAAGGACCAATAGTGCTAAGAAGTTTCCCTAAATATTTTCCCAAAAAAAGCCAAGATGAAAAACCAGAAAAGCATAAAGAGATTATCAATATTTTAAAAACGTATCCAACGCTTAAATTTATTTTAATTGGAGATAGCGGGGAACATGACCCAGATATTTATATGGAAATTGCTGAATCTTATCCTGATAGAATTTTGGCTATATATTTAAGAAGCGTAAATCATAAAAAGAAAATGCTTCGTGTTTCTGCTTTATATGATGGTTATAATACAACACCTGTATTATTGGTTGAAAATAGCGAACAAGCTATTGAGCATGCTAAAGAAAATGGTTTTGTGCTTTGATGGCAAATATACTACCAGATTTAGGTTTTAGCCTTTGTAGTTTGCTGTTAGGTGCGTTAGGGATTGCAGAGAAAAGCCCACAGCTTTGAAGCCTTAGCGCAGAAGCGAGGACTTGAAACGAAACATTTATGTTCATGAATTCAAAAATTTGAAATAGAAATCCATGAATAAAAGCCCGACCCTTGTGGTAACGCCCAAAAAAAATTAAAATAACCCGTTTATTTCAGCGTCAATAGTATTTATAACATCACCTAAATCCTCAGGATTATCCACAAAGTTTAAATTATCAACATCTATAATTAATAGTTTTCCTTTGTCATAACCATGAATCCAAGCTTCGTAACGCTCGTTTAGTCTACTTAAATAATCTATACTTATTGAGTTTTCATAGTCACGGCCACGTTTATGAATTTGAGCTACTAAATTAGGAATGGAGCTACGTAAATAAATTAAAACGTCTGGACCTTGCACTAAAGATTCCATTAAATCAAAAAGCGATTTATAGTTTTCAAAATCACGATTTGGCATTAAACCCATGGCATGCAAGTTGGGTGCAAAAATATGAGCATCCTCATAAATGGTTCTATCTTGAATAATATCTTTTCCGCTTTGACGAATTTGTAACACTTGACGAAATCTACTGTTTAAAAAGTAAACTTGTAAATTAAAACTCCAACGTTCCATTTGGGTATAAAAATCATCTAAATATGGATTGTCTACTACATCTTCTAATTGCGCTTCCCAATTATAGTGCTTAGCTAATAATTTTGTGAGGGTTGTTTTTCCAGCGCCAATATTTCCGGCAATAGCAATATGCATAGTGTTAATTGATTTTTAGTTGAAATTGTTGTAAGATTTTATTGTTGTAAATATACAAGGTTTCATTGGTTACAAAAAACTGATTTATTAACAAATTGGATGTTGTTATTGGTGTTATTTTATAACTTTCTTTTTTTATGTAGAATAAAGAGTTTGCTTTTTTTAAGATGATGTTTTCATTACTTTCTACCAATGTTGTAAAACCTGAATTTTTAACCTTTTTTAATAGGCTACCAAAATAATTATATGTGTATAAATATTTTTCTGTGAGTAACCAACAAAAGTTATAATTGCTTTTTAAGTCTAGTACAGTACTTTGTACAGGTACAGTTTGGGCACGTGTAGTTCTGGTTTTGTAATCAAATAATTCTAATTTTTGTATGTCTTGATTAAATATCCAAATAGTATTATCATGTCCGGTAGAGATATGCGAAACGTTTTTATATGACGAAAGTGTGTTAAAGTCTATTTTGAATATTTCAGCTAACCGATTGTCTAGTATAATTACCGTATTAAAATCTTTATAGAATAAATTAATTTTTAAGGGATTAAAAGTATTTGCAGAATATAAGGTTCCTAACTGTAAATTGCTATAGGTTATTGAGTTATCATTAGTTTTTTTGTAAATAACATTGTTTTTTAAGTAATAAGAAGTGCCAAAATCATCAACAGAAACCAGAGTGTCAGCGTTTAAGTTAAATTTTTTAATAAATTTTGTTTCAATAGATTCTTGAGCAAATATTGAAACCGAAAAAAAAAGTACGATGTAAAAAGTATATTTCATTGCAGTTTGAAAAATACAAAAATCAAACCACTTTTATTTGAAAATAAACAATAACAATAATATATTTGCAGTCAGTTTTGGGGAGATACTCAAGCGGCCAACGAGGGCAGACTGTAAATCTGCTGACTACGTCTTCGCAGGTTCGAATCCTGCTCTCCCCACTTAACTCGAAAAGTTTGCATGAGAATGCAAACTTTTTTTGTTTTAAAATGTTAAGCGAAATTTATTTCACTTAACATTTTAAAACAAAAAAAATAAGTTGTAATAACAGCGCTGCTTTTCATTTTCAGGATAGGGAAATTAGGATATTTAATCCTGTTTTCCTGATGGATAAATATAAAAAGAAAGCAAAATAAAAAGATTGCTTTTTATTGGGATTTCGTTTAACTAGGCGGATATGAAATCGTTTCAATGTTTTATATCTGACGTCAAACGAAGGTAGCTAATTTTTCTGATAAAGTTAAGCTTATTCACACTTTCAAAAAACGATAAATCGGTATCCAAAACAAAGCATTCACGTTTATAAATGTTGCACTAGATTTGTGTTTACAGTTTGAATAATAAGTCCTTAATAATTTTTATCTCAGCAAAGTGTTTTAGCTTTATTAATTAAAGGAGTACCAATACTTTTATTCAGTTAATTAGCATCTATATATAAATCATTCAGCAGATATATAGGTTTCATATTTAAATATCCTAAAAGTAAAAAGGCTGAATTTTAAAATTCAACCTTTAATTAATTTTTAGTTTAAGCAGAATGTGAATTAAACACTTCATAATCTGAATTAGAAAACACATAATCCTGACTTTGTTTCATTTTGGTGTATAAGTTTTGATTAACTTTTACGGGAACTTTTAAATTTGGAAATTTAATTAAGTAATACTGCTTTTCTTTTCCTATTAGCTTTACTTTAGCGGGTTTTTTCTCCATAATCTAAGATTTTTAAAAATTAAACTATAAAAAATATTTATTTAAAAAGTAAAGCAAAAAATATTCCAAAATTTAAACTGTCAGACTAATGAAAAATCGGCAGTTTTTCTACCCTTTCTTCTGCTTATTAATTTCGTCTTGTAATTGGCGTCTCACTTTTTGCTCACGTTCTAAAGCTGTTTTGCGGTGTTCGTTAAATTCTTCTTCAATTTCAGCTAAATTATGATTGGCTTTTCTAGTAATAGCATTACTATTTTTATATTTATAGATAAAGAAGATAAGTAGTGCCAATAACCCTGCAATAATAGACCACATAAGCACGTTGTAGCTGGTTTTACTCATTTGCATACCAAACAACGCCATATTGTTTTTTTCAGCATTAGTGGTGTCTAAATTAGTTTGGGTATTTGAAAGATTTGTTTTTAAATCTGAAATTTCCTTAGCCTGAGTTTTAACTACTGCTTGCGTTTCTGCTAAATTTTTATGTACGGTTTTTAACGAGTCTAAAGTATGCGCTCTTAAAGCTAGAAACATGCTACGCTTTACGGCCTCATAAGCTTGCCCATTAGTACCTTTAAAATTACCAGACTTTTTAAGAATATATTCGAATTGATTATCAATAGTGCCTTTGTATAAAGACAATTGATCGCTATCCTGTTTTGATTGAGATAATGAAGTTAAGCTAAATAAGCATGTAACGACTATTAAAATTATGGGTTTTATAGGATTCATTCTAAATGAGTTTTTTGGTTTTATTTGGTTTGCGAATTTATAAAATATTGTTTATTAATTGATTATAAATCATAAAAAAGCCTCATTATTATGAGGCTAATTTATATACGATTCAAATTAAAAAATAGATTTTGAATATAAATTTATTTTTTAATAGTAGGTATAACGTCTAACTTTGGCGATGTATTTTGCTAACCTTATAACTTGGTGGCTATAACCATATTCATTATCGTACCAGATATAGAGCAGGATGTTTTTTCCATCTTTACGTACTATAGTAGCCTTGCTATCGTAAATTGAAGGAGCCGAACTTCCAACAATATCACTAGATACCAACTCATCACTCAATTCATATTTTATTTGCTCGACCAAGTCACCTTCTAGAGCATATTTCTTTAAAATAGTATTTACACCATTAAGTGATGTTTTGTTTTTTAATTCTAAGTTAAGAATAGCCAAAGATCCGTTTGGCACAGGCACACGAATAGCGTTTGATGTTAGCTTGCCATCCAAACTTGGTAATGCTTTTGAAACTGCACTTCCAGCTCCAGTTTCTGTGATTACCATATTTAAACCAGCGGCTCTACCTCGGCGGTATTTTTTATGGAAATTATCAACTAAATTTTGGTCGTTTGTATAAGCATGAATCGTTTCTAAGTGGCCGCTTTCTACACCAAAAGAATCTTCCATAGCTTTTAAAACTGGTGTAATAGCATTTGTTGTA
This sequence comes from uncultured Algibacter sp., assembly GCF_947487575.1. Taxonomy (GTDB): domain Bacteria; phylum Bacteroidota; class Bacteroidia; order Flavobacteriales; family Flavobacteriaceae; genus Algibacter_B. The sequence continues at coordinate 7,783 of NZ_CANKXG010000004.1, forward strand.
CAAGAGGCTGCAGAAAAAATATCTACCTTATCTGGACTATGCTCTCTATGGTTTACACCATATACAATATTTGGAATTTCTTTTCCAGGGGCTGTTAGTAAAACCTTATCTACACCTTTAGATTTTAAGTGTTTACTTAACGTAGCTTTGTCTCTAAAAGCACCAGTATTATCTATAACTAAGGCGTTATTTATATTGAATTTTGTATAATCAATCTCCTCAGGAGAATTAGCGGAAATAATATGAACTGTAGTACCATTTATAATCAATGCATTGTTTTTTGTATCAATAGAAACTGTACCTGGAAAATCGCCATGTACAGAATCATTTCTAAGTAATGAAGCTCTTTTTTCTAATATTTGAGTATCAATAGTACCTCTTGTAACAATGGCTCTTAACCGTAATTGGCTGCCTTTTCCAGTTCTTACCATAATCTCTCTGGCTACTAATCGTCCAATTCTGCCAAAACCATAAAGCACAACGTCTTTTGGTTCTATATTCCCATTTTTACTAGCGTCTCTGAGTTTAGATGCTACAAAAGCTTTTGCATTATTATGTTTGTTGTCATCTAAGTGATACTCATAAGTAAGCTTTCCAATATCTAATTTTGCCGGAGGTACATTAAGCGTTTTTATTGCTTGAGCTATTTCTACAGAGTCAAAAATTGAAATTGGTTTTTGAACAAATTTGCCTGCATAGTCGTGTAAATTTAAAATTTGGCTCACATTTCTATCAATTAACTGGTTTCTAAATAAAACCAATTCGATAGATTTATCATACCATAAATCACTTACAGTTTTAATAAATTCAACTGTCGCTTTTCTACGGTCGGCTTGAAAGGCTAATTCTTTTTCATAAGTTTTGTTAGAACCCATTGCTTAAAATAGTTTAGTTGTTAAATTTTAACAAAAGTACCATATTTCAAACGTTTTCGTAAGCTATTTTAATAAAAAAATAACCCTTCAAAAATTATATATTTTGAAGGGTTAATTTAATAATAAAACGTATTGTTTATCTAAAATTATAACGCTCTAAATCACCATTTTTATTTATAAGTTCTAAGCGCAACGCTTCATAATTCGACTTATTTTTCAAAGCTTCTTGTACATCATTTATATTTTTAACTTTCAAATCATTAATTGAAGTAATAATACAGCCTTCATGAATTCCGTTCTTTTTCCAATAATCGGCATATTTCGAATTCAGCTCTGTAATCATAACGCCATACGTTACATTATATTTCTTAAGTTCAGAAGGTTTTGCATTTTTTATTCTGCCTACTAAAGGCATAGTAAATGTGTTATTTTTGGCAAGTTTAACAGGTATATTTTTAATGTCACCATCTCTCGAAACTTTTAAATTAACAATATCATTAGGACGCTTAGCGCTTAAATGACCTGTTAAATCAGAAAATTTAGAAACTTTAATATTGTCTATTTCTTTAATAATATCACCTTTTTTAACACCCGCTTTTTCAGCTCCAGAATCTTCAACAACACTATCAATATAAACACCTTCTGTATCAGAAATTCCAATTTTTTTAGCCATAATACTATTAAGAGCACCTCCTTGAATTCCTAAAATGCCATTTTGCACATTGCCATACTCCATAATATCCTCAATTACTTTTCTAGCAATATTGCTAGGTACAGCAAAAGAATACCCTACATAAGAGCCTGTTTGTGATGTTATTGCGGTATTAATACCAACCAATTCACCATTAGTATTAACTAACGCACCACCAGAATTCCCTGGGTTTACAGCCGCATCAGTTTGTATAAAAGATTGTCTGCTAGTACCCGATAAATCTCTGGATTTTGCACTTATAATACCAGCAGTAACGGTCGATGTTAAGTTAAAAGGATTCCCAACAGCCAAAACCCATTCGCCAATTTTAGCATTGTCAGAATCTGCAAAAGTTACAAACGGTAAGTCCTCATTAGCTTCAATTTTTAAAAGCGCAATATCCGTTTTTTCATCAGTGCCAATTAATTCAGCAACATAAGTTTTATTGTTATTTAAAGTAACAGATAACTCATGCGCATTTTTAATAACATGGTTATTGGTTATGATATATCCATCAGCATTAATAATCACACCAGATCCAGTACCCATTTGTGCACGCTCAGAGCTCCTTCCAGAAAACAAATCTTGCAGCGAATATTGACCTGAACTTAGTGTTACATTTTTAACGTGTACAACTGCATTAACGGTGTTTTCAGCTGCAATAGTAAAATCTATGGTGTTTTCAGCCTTAAATAGAGTATTCATATTGCTGGTGGGCAAAAATGATGCGTTTGCGCTTTCAGCCGCCACCAAAATAGGTTTATCTTCCTCTAAAAATAGTTTGTAGGTTCCTAATGTAAAAATACCGCCTAAAGCCGAAACCAATACTAATGTCAAAATCTTTTTCATAATTTTCAGTTTAAGTTTAAAATAATTCCTTAAGTATTTATACTTAAGGTTTCCTTTGAATTTGTCATTCCCGTGTAAACGGGAATCTATTAACGATTAAAATTAAATATTTATTGAATCAAAAATTCAACTTTAACGACTATTTAACAATCCTTGTATCATTAACAATTTGGGCGTTACCGCAAGGGTCGGGCTTTTATTCATGGATTTCTATTTCAAATTTTTGAATTCATGAACATAAATGTTTCGTTACAAGTCCTCGCTCGTGCCTCTCTGTGGGCTTTCCTCTGCAATCCCTAACGCACTTCGTTGTAAACATCTGCAAAAAAAGTAAGCTTTTTTCTACCTGCCAAAATTATCGCTAAGAATCAAAAAATTTAAATCACTTCTTTATCTTTGCAACATATTATGCAGCACACCTTTTACAAATACCAAGGCACAGGAAACGATTTTGTGATGATTGATAATCGTCAACAAACTTTCGACAAAAATAATACCAAACATATTGCATTTTTATGCGACCGACGTTTTGGCATAGGTGCAGATGGTTTAATTCTATTAGAAAATCATCCTGAATATGATTTTAAAATGGTATACTACAACGCAGATGGTAATGAAAGTTCTATGTGTGGTAATGGGGGACGCTGTCTTGTGGCATTCGCAAAACAGTTAGGCGTCATTACAAATAAAGCTGCTTTCGAAGCTATAGATGGTTTGCACCATGCTAGTATAGACGGCGATATAGTTAAGCTTCAAATGTTAGATGTTGATACTGTTGAAACTTATAAAAATCATGTTTTTTTAAACACAGGTTCGCCACACCATGTACAATTTGAAAACGATATTGAAAAGTTCGATATTAAATCAAAAGGCGCTAATATTCGTTATGGAGCACCTTATTATAACGCTGGTAGTAATGTGAATTTCGTAAAGAAAGCATCAAATACAACCTTTAGAGTTAGAACTTACGAACGAGGCGTAGAAAATGAAACCCTATCATGTGGTACCGGTGTTACAGCAGTAGCTATAGCAATGCATCATTTAGGCGAAACAGATAAAAATCAAGTTACTTTAAATGTTGAAGGCGGAAAACTAGAAGTATGTTTTGATGTTGAAAATGGGATCTATAAAAATGTATGGCTAATTGGCCCTGCAACACTTGTATTTAAAGGAAGTATATGATAACGCTAAAAGGCAAAAACATATTTTTACGTGCCTTAGAACCAGAGGATTTAGAGTTTATTCATACTATTGAAAACGACGAATCTATTTGGGGAATTAGTAATACCCAAACACCATATTCTAAATTTTTAATCAAACAATATTTGGAACATGCTCACAAAGATATTTTCGAAGTGAAACAATTACGACTGGTTATTTCAAGTTATGATAATAGCGCTTTGGGTATGATTGATTTATTCGATTTTGATTTTAAAAACAGAAGAGCAGGAGTTGGTATTTTGGTTAAAGAACCTAATGATAGATTAAAGGGTTATGGGCGAGAGGCTTTAAAATTACTAATCGATTATAGTTTTATACATTTAGATTTGCATCAATTATATTGTAATATTTCAGAGGAAAATGCTGCCAGTATTAAATTGTTTTCAAATCAAGGATTTAAAAAAATTGGATTAAAAAAAGAATGGAACTATGTAAATGGTTCTTATAAAAACGAATATTTATATCAGCTTATTAATAATTAAATGTACATAAAAAAGATACTCTTAACGATTTTGGTCATTGGTCTTATAGTGGCCGCATTTTTTGCGAATTTTGTTTATAAAGCTATGTTGAAACCCAATACTACTTTTAATAACGAAGTCGCCTATATTTTTGTACCAACTAAAGCTAGCTACGACCAAGTTAGAAACCAACTTAAGCCTTTGCTTAATGATATTGACTCTTTTGATGATTTAGCTGAACAGAAAAAATATACAACTAATATAAAAGCTGGTCGTTTTGCGATAAAAAAGGGAATGACCAATAACGATATTATAAATTCTATTAGAAGTAAAAATTTACCAATTAAAGTATCTTTTAATAATCAAAGCACTTTAGAAAAATTAGCTGGACGAGTTTCAAAAGAAATAGAAGCTGACAGTATTTCTCTTTTAAACGCCATGAAAAATGCTTCTTTTTTAACTAAAAACAAGTTTAAAGAAGAAACTGCGTTGGGTATGTATCTTCCAAATAGTTATGAGTTTTTCTGGAATACCTCTGCTAAATCTTTTAGATCGCGTATGTTAAAAGAATATAACCGTTTCTGGACTGATGCAAAAATTAAAAAAGCGCATGATAATGGCTTGTCTCAAGATCAAGTTATTGCATTGGCCTCTATAGTTTACGAAGAGTCAAAACAAGCATCTGAACAACCAATAATAGCAGGTGTCTATATGAATAGACTAAAAATTGGAATGCCACTTCAAGCAGATCCAACATTAAAGTTTGCTGCTTACAAACTCCCTAAATATAAAAACACCGTTATAAAACGTGTGCTTAATGTACATAAAGATATTGTGTCGCCATATAATACTTATAAAAATAGAGGATTACCACCAGGACTTATTGCAATGCCAGACATTTCAGCAATTAATGCAGTTTTAAATTATGAAAAGCATAAATACTTATATTTTGCTGCCGATACGAAGCGTTTTGGTTTTCATAAATTTGCTAAAACATTATCTCAGCATAATGTAAATGCTAGAGAATATCAACGTTATTTATCATCTCAAGGGATCAATAAATAGTGCATTTTTCTGGTGTAAAATATATTGCTTATTTTCTTTTATTACCACTGTTTTCCATTGCTCAACAATCTAAGCTAAATACGTTTTTAACACCCAGTGATACACTTAATAAACCAAGAAGAAATGCAGTTGTTATTTCTGAAGTTTCTTTGGGAGCAATAACGCTTGTTGGTTTAAATCAACTGTGGTATGCTGATTTTAAACGTTCAAATTTTCATACTACAAATGATAATAATGAATGGTTACAAATGGACAAAATGGGACATGTTTTTGCCTCTTATCAACTTGGAAAGCACGGAGCCCAACTTTTAAATTGGAGTGGAGTAAGTAAACGCGACCAATTATTATATGGAGCTACATTAGGTTTTGCATTTTTAACAGCAGTAGAAGTTCTTGACGGGTATTCTTCAGAGTGGGGCTTTTCATGGGGTGATGTTTTAGCAAATGGTGCAGGGTCAAGTCTTTATATTGGGCAAGAATTGTTATGGAAAGAACAACGAATTGCCTTAAAATACTCTTTTCATCAAACAAAATATGCAAAACAGCGGCCAGATAAGCTTGGTAAAAACTTATTAGAGCAAATTTTGAAAGACTATAACGGGCAAACCTACTGGCTTAGTGCTAATTTGCATGCCTTTTTTAAAGAAAGTAAAATACCTAAATGGTTAAATGTTGCCGTAGGCTTTGGTGCAGAAGGGATGCTGACAGGTTTAAAAGATGTTGACAATCAAGTGTTAACAACTAATCAACGGTATAGGCAGTACTATTTAAGTTTTGACTTAAATTTGAATGCAATTAGGACAAATTCAAAATTGTTAAAGTCTATTTTTGATGTTGTTAATATGATAAAAATACCATTTCCAACCATTGAGTTCAATAAAAATGGAGCTGTATTTCATCTATTCTACAATTAGAAATTACACTTAAACGATTAATTTTGAAGTTATTTAAAAAAAGACTAATTTTGCACGCTCAAATTTCAAGGCATATTTAATTTAAAAATATGCTGAAAAAATTTAAAATTATGGTAAGAAATATTGCAAGTTACGTATCTGTTACGCTTACAATATTAACACTATTGTATGCTTCGTTTCAGTCAAAAGAAACAATTGATTTGAGTAAGTATTCTACTGAAGGCTTGATTTTAAATTACACAGTAAGTATTGATGCAACTGTAAATGATAATCATTCTGCACTAACCGACTCAGATTTTGAGTTTTCACCTTATTTAGGAAAATCATTTGTTGGCTTTAAAGAAGCACTAGCTTTTAAAGAGTCTGGAGGCGATTATTCTTCAGTAAATACATATGGCTATTTAGGTAAATATCAATTTGGGTCTGAAACTTTAAAACTTATTGGAATTCATAATCCTACAAAATTTTTAAAGAATCCAAAATTACAAGAAAAAGCATTTATTGCTAATTCAGCTCGTAACAAATGGATATTAAGGCGTGATATTAAGAATTTTGTTGGAAAGCGAATTAACGGAATTATAATAACAGAATCTGGAATGTTAGCAGCAGCACACCTTGCTGGCCCTGGAAGTGTTAAAAAATACTTAAGAAGCTACGGTCTTGATAACTTTGCTGATGGATATGGTACTACAGTACACAATTATATGAAGCGTTTTTCTGGATACGATACGTCTTTTATAAAAGGAAATAAAAAGGCTAAAGCTCTGTAGTTATTTAGCTTTTATGAATAATAAATATAGTAGGTCTTTTATGAAGATCTACCTTATTTTTTTTCCATTGATTTGCCGACTGCGTTTTTATAAACTCACTACTTAGGGTAATATCACAAGCTACACAAATACCAGTGTTGTTCTCTAAAACTGATGATAAATCTTCTAACATCTTATTGTTTCTATATGGTGTTTCAATGAAAATTTGTGATTGATTTTTCTCAAATGAAAGACGCTCTAATCTTTTAATTTCATTTTTACGCGCACCCTTATCTATAGGAAGGTAACCGTTAAATGTGAAGCTTTGTCCGTTCATTCCAGAACTCATAATGGCCATTAGAATAGATGAGGGGCCAACTAAAGGTATTACTTTTATGCTTTTTTGATGTGCAATCTTTACAATTTCAGCACCTGGATCTGCAACGCCAGGACATCCAGCTTCAGACAATAACCCAACATCAGTTCCATTTAGACATGGAAATAAAAACGATGGTAATTCGGTTTCATCTGTAAATTTATTTAAATGAAACATATTTAGAGAGGGCTGTGATTTTTCTGGACTAATTTTTTTTATAAAACGCCTTGCTGTTTTATCATTTTCAACAATAAAAGTATCTATATTATTAATAGTTTGCTTTACTGTTATTGGCAAAACGTCTAATGGGTTGTTATCTCCTAATGTAGTTGGAATTAAATAAAGCTTACCTTTTTTATTATTCATATTGTAGCTGTAATTTTATAGTAAGTTTTTTGCAATAATATCACAAGCTTCATCTAACATTTGGTAGACGTTTTCGAAACCATAATCTCCTCCGTAGTATGGGTCTGGGACTTCGTGGTTTTTGTTTGGGTGTACTTCATTCAAAATTAATTTCACTTTAGCAATATCGTCCTCATGTCTAGCAAGCTTAATTACGTTTTGAAAATTAGATTCATCCATAACGTAAATGAAATCAAAAGTATCAAAATCTAAAACATTAAATTGGCGACCTTTTAAATTTGAGATATCTAAACCGTGTTTTCTTGCCACAGCTATAGAACGTTTATCTGGAGCACTTCCTGAATGATAATTTGCTGTACCAGCAGAATCAACTATAAAATTATTTGAAAGTTTAGATTTTATTATGCCTTCAGCTAGAGGAGAACGACAAATGTTTCCTAAGCAAACCATTAAAATTTTAGTCATTATGTGAATGTATTTTAAACAGAAAGTTTTTTACCGATATCGTCAACGTATTTTTTAAATTGTTTATCTGTTGATGATAGATTGTCAACTGTTTTGCAAGCATGTAAAACGGTTGCATGGTCACGTTTTCCTATTTGAGAACCAATACTAGCAAGTGATGCTTTGGTGAATTTTTTAGCAAAAAACATAGCTAATTGACGGGCTTGTACAATATGGCGTTTTCTAGTTTTAGATTGTAAAGTATCTACATCCATTTGGAAATAGTCAGATACAACTTTTTGAATGTAATCTATAGAAACTTCACGTTTTGTGTTCTTTACAAACTTCTCTACTATAATTCGAGCTAAATCAATTGTAATTTCTTTTTTATTGAAAGACGATTGCGCAATCAATGATATAATTGCTCCTTCTAGCTCTCTAACATTAGTTTTAATGTTTTTTGCAACATATTCAATTATATCATCAGGCATTTCAACACCATCGCGATATAATTTATTTTTTAAAATTGAAACACGAGTTTCAAAATCTGGATTTTGTAATTCAGCAGATAATCCCCATTTAAAGCGTGATAATAGACGTTGTTCAATATCTTGCATATCAACCGGTGCTTTATCACTGGTTAAAATAACTTGCTTACCATTTTGGTGTAAATGATTGAATATATGAAAGAATACATCTTGTGTTCCTGTTTTTCCAGATAAGAATTGAACATCGTCAATAATAAGAACATCAATAATTTGATAAAAATGAATAAAATCATTTCTATTATTCTTTTTTACGGCATCAATATATTGTTGCGTAAACTTCTCAGCGGAAATATATAAAACTGTTTTTTCTGGATATTTATCTTTAATGTCAACACCAATAGCATGTGCTAAATGTGTTTTTCCTAAACCAACACCTCCAAAAATTAATAACGGGTTAAAAGATGTACCTCCAGGTTTGTTGGCAACAGCTAACCCTGCACTTCGTGCTAATCTATTAGAGTCGCCTTCTAAGAAGTTTTCAAAGCTATAGTTGGGATTAAGTTGAGATTCAATCTTTACGTTTCTAATACCAGGAATAACAAATGGATTTCTAAGTTCAGGACTCTTATTGTTTAAAGGAACATCAACATCTTGTGATTTTAAAGCACCTCTATTAGCACTTGGGATTTTTTCAGTAAATGGTTGCTTGTTACCATACGTGTTTTCCATTTTTATAATGTAAACAAGTCTGGCGGTTTCCCCTAATTCTTTAGTGAGTGAAACTTTAAGAATTTTAACATAATGCTCTTCAAGCCACTCGTAAAAGAATTTGCTAGGCACTTGAATACTAAGAGCGGTATCAGTTAATTTAACTGCTTTTATTGGTTCAAACCAAGTCTTATATGCTTGCGGTTGAATATTATCTTTTATAAACCCTAGACAATTATCCCATACCGATTGCGCAGTTACACTCATGTTTTGTTTTTGTTGTATTTTTTAGTTAGAATTTATATGAAAATTGATTTTTCATATCCCCCTTTTGAACTTCACGCAAATATGTGAACAAAATTCTTAAAAAAAAAATGAATTACTATTGAATTTTAAGAATTTTTTCCTCATGTTTAAGCTCATGCCGAAACTACAAAAAAATATTTAAATAAACTTATGAAAATCGATGAAATACAAATAAGAGTGAGATATGGTGAAACAGATCAAATGGGTGTTGTATACCACGGTAATTATGCATTATACCTTGAAATGGGGAGAATTGAATGGTTAAGAAAGTTGGGAGTCTCTTATAAAGCGATGGAAAAAAATGGTATTATGTTACCTGTAGTTTCTTTAAATATAAACTATAAAAAATCAGCAGGTTATGATGATGTAATTAATGTAAAAACTCAACTAAAAAAGAAGCCAACAGCAAAGATAGAGTTTGAGTATGAAATTACTAATACGGATGGCGAGATTTTAACAACTGCCGAAACAACATTGGTTTTTATAGATATGGAAACAAATCGTCCAGTAAGGGCGCCTCAGTATATCTTAGAATTAATTGAAGGCTAATTAAGTTTTTTTATATCAACTTCATAAAGATGATTAAAAATCTCAAAAATGGATTTTGCTTCATTTTTTCTTACTGTAATTGTTATTTCGCAACTCATTTCTAATTTTTGATTAATTATTTTAAGTTGTTTTTCTTTGATGACACGCATCACACTATTCATATTCTTATAGTCAAAATAAATAAGGTAATCAGTATTAATAGTTCTTTCAATTATAGCGGAATTCTCAAGAACCATTTGAGCAGCAGTTCTGTAAGCATTAATTAAACCACCAACACCTAGTTTTACACCACCAAAATAACGCACTACAACAATTAAAATATTGGTAAGCTCAAAAGATTGTATTTGTCCGTAAATAGGCATTCCTGCAGAATTACTAGGTTCTCCATCATCATTTGCACGGTAAGTAATAGTCTCTGTCCCTAACTGGTAAGCATAACACCAATGCCTTGCAGCGTGATGTTTCTTTTTTAATTGCTCTAAGTGTTTTTTTATATGTTCTTCATTTATAACAGGAAAAGTGTATCCAAAAAACTTGCTGTTTTTGTCTTTAAACAAAGCTGGTTCAGGAATAGTTTCAATAGTTTTATATGTGTCCTTTTCAGTCAAGCTATTTAGAAGAGATTTTTCTTAGTTTCAAAAAGATTCACAATATCTTCATTTTCAGGATTAATGTGCCACGTTTTAATATTCAAACGCTTTGCAGTTTCTATGTTGTCTTTATTATCATCTATAAAAAGGCATTCTTTAGTTTTGAGTTTATTTTCATTTAAAACAAATTCAAAAATATCTTCATTTGGTTTTACTAAGTTTATTTCATGTGAAAGGTAAAAGGCATCAAAGCAATTTTTAAAGTCCTCATAAAATGAAACATGCTCTTTTATATAATTAATATGAAGTTCGTTTGTGTTACTCAATAATATCAATTTATATTTTGAAGATGATTTAAGTTCTTTTAAAAACTCTAAACGCTGTTTCGGGAAATCTTTCAGCATAAGATTCCAAAGATTAATAAGTCCTTCTTTTGATAATTTCGGGAAATTTTCAGTATAGAACTGAAGAAATTCATCTGTTGAAATTAATCCTTGCTCATAAAAACTATTAAACCCAAGCATTTCATCTGATAGAGATTCTATTTCAAAAGTTTCTAGGGCATGTTTATGTGCAGCTTCAATATTTAAATTAATAAATACGTTGCCAAAATCGAAAATGATAGTTTTAATCATTCAAGTATATTTTAAGATTATCAGTTAGTAAGTTTTCTTCAGAAATTAATTTTCCTTTGAAATTGGGCGCTTTTATACCTTTTTTGAATTCAATCTGTCCAGTAAAAACTCTTGCTTCATCCCAAAGGTTTTCATTTATAAAGGTTTGAAGTGTTTTTGCACCACCTTCAATAATCACTGAATTTATATCATTACTAAATAATAAACCTGCAATTTGTTTTGTCAGGGGCTTAGTGAAATCAGTGTTGTTTTTAGAGATTAATATAGTTTTTGAGTCTTTATTAAAAACATGAAGTCTTTTAGATAATTTCTCGTCTTTATCAATAACAATCCTAATAGGGTTTTCGCCTATCCAATCTCTAGTGGTTAAACTTGGATTGTCTTCTAAAACGGTATTTTTTCCTACTAAAATAGCTTGTTCTTCAGCTCGCCATTTATGCACTAATTGCCTAGAAAGCGTATTCGTAATCCAAATTGGTTTTTGTTCACTTTTAGTTTTTGGAGCAATAAAACCATCACTAGTTTCTGCCCATTTTAAAATAATATAAGGTCGTTTTTTATTATGAAACGTAAAAAAACGTTTATGATGATTTTTACATTCATCTTCTAAAACACCAACAGTTACAGTACAACCAGCAGCTATAAGTTTTTTTATGCCTTTACCAGCTACTCTTTCATTGTCATCAACACAACCAATAATAACGTTTGGTATTTGATGTTTTATAATAAGGTCGCTACAAGGTGGTGTTTTCCCGTAGTGGGAGCAAGGTTCTAACGTTACATAAATTGTGGCTTCTTTTAGTAAACCTTTATTTGAGACAGAATTTATGGCGTTTACTTCAGCATGATTACATCCATAAGCGCTTGTGTAACCGTCACCTATAATTTTATTATTATGGACAATAACGCTACCAACCATAGGGTTTGGCCTGGTGTTTCCTAAACCATTTTTTGCTATTTCAAGACAGCGTTTTATGTATGTTTCGTGTAGTGTCAATTCTAAAATTTAATTTTCACATCTTCAGTTTGGTTAATTTCATAAGTCGATGAAAACCCTAATACTCTATATTTAATATCGCCTTTATATTGCACTTTAACTTTCTTACTAAATAAACTTCCAATTAATCCACCAATACTTTTATTGCTAAATATGCTATCTGTTGGTACATTTGTTTTTAAAGGCACTGAGAATTCTTTTTTTGCTGGCACCTCAAAGCTTTCTGTAGAAACACTTGCCATTTCGTTGTCGTTTACAAACACTTTTATTTCATCGGTTTGTAGTTCGCCACCAATATCATTTGGGTTTATAAACTTTGCTTCGGCAGTAAAAGTGATGTATTTAGAAGTCGATTCTAAAACCTTGATGTTTTCTAGACCAATAAATTGAGGTTTTTCATTTACAGAACAGCTTAAAAAAGCTAAACAAATTGTTGATAAAATTATAAGTTTTCCCATGATATTTTTTTTCGATTTAACGTATCTTCACTACCTTAAAAGTGCTACTTAAAGTGAGTAAAGATACTATAGTTATTCGAGAAATAGAACCTCAAGACAATGCTCAAATGGAGCAAGTAATTAGGGCGTGTTTTCATGAGTTTAAAATTCCGTTAGAAGGCACTGCATATTCTGATAATGAAACACCTAGAATGTATGAATCTTATCAAAATGATAATGATGTGTATTTTGTAATTGTTAAAAATGATGAAGTTTTAGGCGGTGGCGGCGTAAAACCTTTACCAGATTTTGAAGGTAATGTGTGTGAAATTCAAAAAATGTATTTCTCTCCTAAAGTAAGAGGTGCAGGTTATGGTAGACAATTGTTTGAAAAATGTATGAAAGCTGCTAAAGATTTAGGATATAAAAAATGTTATTTAGAATCTGCTTCGCAACTTAAAGCTGCTATTCATATTTATGAAAGTTACGGGTTTAAGCATTTAGGTAATGCTCTTGGAAATACAGGTCATTACTCTTGTGGTGTATGGATGATAAAGGATTTATGAAGATAAAAGATGTTCAAAATAAGTTTCATAAAGAATTAGATGTTCTTTATGGAGAAGAAGAAGTTAATAGCTTCTTTTTTATGTTGATAGAGCATTATAATAATATAACCAGAATTCAATTAGCCGTTAATCCTGATTTGGTTATAGATGATTATAAAAACATTTTAAGTGCTTTACAATTATTAAAAGAGCAAAGGCCAATTCAATATATAATAGGAGAAACGGAGTTTTACGGACTATCTTTTAGAGTGAATGAAAATGTACTAATTCCTAGACCTGAAACCGAAGAATTAGTTGAATGGATTTTGAAGGACGTTAATAAAAATCAGCCTATTACTATTTTGGATATAGGTACAGGAAGTGGTTGTATTGCTATTTCGTTAGCTAAAAACTTACCAAATGCTGAAGTTTATGCTCTGGATGTTTCCGCGAAAGCGATAAAAACCGCAAAACGAAATGCGAAATTAAACGAGGTAATACTAGAATTTATTGAAGCTGATGTTTTAAATGCAGAAGAGGTAAAACAGAATATAGATGTAAATTTTGATATTATAGTTTCTAATCCACCGTATGTAAGAGTAAAAGAAAAAGCACTTATGAAACCTAATGTTTTGGATAACGAACCACATTTAGCATTGTTTGTTGAGGATGAAAACCCATTGCTTTTTTATAAAGCTATATCTCAGTTTGCAACAAGTAATTTAAATAGTAAAGGACAATTGTTTTTTGAAATTAATGAATATTTAGGCAATGATATGATTGTATTATTAAATAAAAATGATTTTCAAAAGATAGAATTAAAACAAGATATCTTTAAAAAAGATAGGATGATAAAAGGTATTAAAGCGCAATGAATACAGTAAAAGAACAAATTGAAGCCCTTCGTAACGAATTAAGATTGCATAATTACAATTACTATGTGTTGGATAATGCGAGAATATCTGACTATGATTTTGATTTTAGATTAAAAACACTTCAAGATTTAGAAGCAAAGCATCCAGAGTTTTTTGATGCAAATTCCCCAACACAACGTGTTGGAGGAGAAATAACAAAGAATTTCGAAACGCTTGTTCATGAGCATCGTATGTATTCCTTGGACAATTCCTATTCTAAAGAAGATTTAGAGGATTGGGAAACACGAATTAAAAAATTAGTAGATGGAGATGTTAATTATACTTGTGAATTAAAGTATGATGGTGCTTCTATAAGTTTAACCTATGAAAACGGAAAACTTCTAAAAGCTGTTACTAGAGGGGACGGGTTGCAAGGCGATAATATTACAGCCAATATAAAAACTATAAAATCTGTTCCGTTACAGTTAAAAGGCGATTATCCACCAAAGTTTGATATACGAGGAGAAATCGTTTTGCCTTTTGATGGTTTCAATAAAATGAATGAAGAACGTATTGAAATAGGAGAGGAGCCATACAGAAACCCAAGAAATACAGCATCAGGAAGTTTGAAATTACAAGATAGTGCTGAAGTTGCTAAACGTCCGTTAGAATGTCTATTATATAACCTAACGGGTAATACTTTAGGAGTTAAAACACAATTTGAAAGTTTAGATAAAGCACGACAATGGGGTTTTAAAGTCCCAGAAGCTGCTAAATTGGCTAATTCAATTGATGAAGTTTTAGAATTTGTAAATTATTGGGATGTGCGTCGCCATGATTTGCCTTACGAAACGGATGGTGTGGTTATTAAAGTGAATAATTTACAACAGCAAGAAGAACTGGGTTATACAGCTAAAGCGCCACGATGGGCAATTGCTTATAAGTTTAAGGCTGAACAAGTTTCAACAAGATTAAATACTATTACGTATCAAGTAGGGAGAACAGGAGCTATTACTCCTGTGGCTAATCTAGAACCTGTAGAATTAGCAGGAACAACGGTTAAAAGAGCTTCTTTGCATAATGCAGATCAAATTGAAAAACTTGATATTAGAGAAGGTGATGAAGTGTATGTTGAAAAAGGAGGTGAAATTATTCCTAAGATTTTGGGTGTTGATTTAAGTAAACGTTCAGCAAACTCAGAGCCTACAATCTATATTACTCAATGTCCTGAATGTGAAACACAATTAGTTAGACAAGAAGGCGAGGCGCAACATTATTGCCTAAACTATAATGGTTGTAATCCACAAATAATAGGAAGGATTCAACATTTTATATCCAGAAAAGCTATGGATATTGATGGTTTAGGAGGAGAAACGGTAGCGCTTTTAGTAAATGAAGGATTGATTACTAATTATTCAGATTTGTATGAGTTAACTAAAGAACAAGTGGTTCCTTTAGAACGTATGGCTGAAAAAAGTGCTGAAAACTTAATTAATGGTATTAAGCAGTCAAAAAACATTCCTTTTGAGCGCGTACTTTATGCTTTAGGGATTAGATACGTTGGAGAGACTGTAGCAAAAAAATTAGCAAAACATTATAAGGGTATTGATGCTATAGCAGTTGCTTCGCATGAGGAATTGGAAAATGTTGATGAAATAGGAGTAAAAATAGCTGAAAGTGTTACTGCTTTTTTTGAATCTGAAGAAAACGTTGCTATAGTTAACAGATTAAAAGATTTTGGAGTTCAGTTAGAAATGTCTGAAGAACAACTTGTAGGACAGACTGATAAATTAAAAGGAGATATAATTGTTGTATCTGGAGTATTTCACTCGGTTACCAGAAATGTACTAAAAAAACTTATTGAAGACAATGGTGGTAAGGTGAGTAGTTCAATTTCTTCAAAAACTAGTTATATAGTTGCAGGGGATAATATGGGGCCAAGTAAAAAACAAAAAGCAGAAAAACTACAAATTGCATTAATTTCAGAAAGTGAATTCTTACAAAAAATAAAATAATTGCACATTTTTATCGATTAAAAGTAATTTTATACGTTTAATTGTAAAAATAACTTATATTTGTACTTCAACAATAAATTACTCTCATGTACAAGTCGAAAGTCTTGGTAGGATTTGTTTTAATGTGTTATTTCTTATTTGCTATTTTTGAATTTAGTGGTAATGAAGTGGTAGCATATTACTTTAATTCATTAATTGTACCCTTAATTACAATTATTTACATTTTATTTATTGAGCCAAAAAGCAAATTATTTTTAATGTTTTTAGTATGCTATTCTTTATCAGACATCTTAGGAATAGTAATTGATAATATGCCTTATGATGAATCACAAAAACTTTATGATTTTGAATATTATGTTGGTAATTCGCTATATATATTAGCTTATTTTTTTCTGATAATAAAAATCAGTAAATCTCTTAGCTTTTCTCATATTTTTAAAAACTTCAAGCTTCATTTATTAGTGTTATGTGTTCTAAATGTTTACCTGTTATATGTTTTGCATGATATAATTGACCCTAATCTTGTGCTTGAAAGTGATTATTACTTAGAATTAACTTATAATATTGTTGTTCTCTTTCTACTGTCTTTATCATTATTAAATTATTTTTATAAGGACAATACAAAATCACTTTACTTATTTCTAGGAGCGTTGTGTATTGTTTTTTCTGAAGTACTAGATATAGCTTATATATATGTATCTCAAAGATATTTTTTAAACTTTTTGGCAACAACACTTGCCTTAGGAGCCTTTTGTTTCTTCTTTCAACAATCAAAATTATTAAATATTGCTAATGAAGAAGAGAAATATATTGTTACTGAGTAAAAAAGTTATGCTTTTTTTAAAAAAGGAATATCTTTCCTGTATAAATAAAGAATAATAGCAGAAAGTGCAAAAGTAACTATAGCTGTGCCAAAGAGCACACCATCATCATTTCTTACTTCAATACCCAATTGCGTTAAGTGCATCATGATTGCTCCACCAATAATACCTAGAGTTAAACCAGCTCCTATCCAAACAGTTTTTGGTATGAGAAGTAAAATACCAGCAATTAGTTCCAAAATTCCAATACCAATTCTTCCTACTGGTTCTAAACCAACAGTTTTAAAAATATAGACACTGTCTGGGTGTGCGGAAAATTTAAAACGTAAAGTTTGTATTAAAATAACGGCTACAATAAGTCGTAAAGCGAAAGGAATGTGTTTTTTCATAATACGGATGTTTAGTTAAAAACTTAGACGCTCTCAACCTCAATTCATAACAAAAAGATAAAACTACTTATACAATTATTGAAGTTCCATTGGCTGACTTGCCCTTATTTGAATCAAAATAAAAATCTATTCTCCCCAAGTTTATACCATAGCATCCAACTTGGTTAACTAGCATGTTTTTATTTTCAATATTTTTAACAACAGTAGGTTTTGGTAAAAAAGTATGAGTGTGCCCGCCTATAATTAAATCAATATCTTTTGTAGCTTTTGCAAGTGTTAAATCACTTATTTTGTTAGGATTATTTTTATAATAATAACCTAAATGTGATAGACAGATAATTAAATCGCATCCTTTTTCAGTTTTCAAAATTCGTGACATATCTTGACTAATTTCAACCGGGTTTAAATATTTTGTTTCCTTAAACATGTTTGGGGCAACTAGCCCATCTAATTTAATTCCAAGACCAAAAACACCTATTTTTATACCATCCTTTTTAAAAATTTTATAAGGTTTTGTATGTGTATCCATTATGGTGTTAGAAAAATCATAATTTGCAGTTATAAACTGAAATTTGGCATGGGGTAATTGTGCATATAAACCATCAATGCTATTGTCAAAATCATGATTACCAATAGTTGCAGCATCGTATTTTAACTTACTCATAAGTTTAAACTCTAATTCTCCACCATAGTAATTAAAATATGGTGTGCCTTGAAAAATATCGCCTGCATCTAGTAATAAAGTGTTAGGGTTTTCTTTCTTTATAGATTCTACTAAACTTGCACGTCTAGCTATTCCGCCTTTATTTGCGTTTCTGCCATGGTCAGGTCCAAAAGTATCAATATGACTATGCACATCATTTGTATGAAGAATAGTAATTTTTGTATCCTTTGGCAAATTAGTGAAGGATTGTAAACCTAAGCTTCCTATAGTTGCTAAAGCTGTTCCTGCTGATGCTTTTTGTATAAAATGTCTACGCTTCATAATTTACTTTATTTGAATAAATCTATCATCAATATTAGGTTTTATAGTGTCAAGTTTATTAAACTTATCAATTATAGCGTTTCTAATTTTATAATTTAATCTATAAATACTATCGTTTGGTTTAAAAAAATACATGTTATCTCCACCATTATATAAATAATCGCTGGTGGCAACATAATAGGTTTTGTTTTGTTTTATTGTTTTACCTTTTATTTTAGCTTCAATGATATTGAAATTTTTATCAATAGATAAATTTAATTTTGAAATTGGATGCGCCCTTTTTGCTCTGATTAAATAATGAATTAAACTATCAATTTGATTAGTTTTAAGTGCAACAACAACAATGCTATTCTCAAAAGGCATTAATTGAAAAGCTGTTCTTTTTGAGACTCCTCCTTTGTTTAATGGAGATCTAATACCCCCGTGATTTAACAAAACCAAATCAATCTCTTTTCCTGTTCTGCTTTTAAAGATAGGATTAGCTTCACTATAAACTGCATCTGCCATAAAATTACCTACAGCAGTATTAAAATTACCATCGTTTTTTGAATATGTACTTAGTGAATAGGCTATAATACTATCTAAATCTTTTTGGATATTATCTCGAAACGGTTTTATAAATGCTTCAATATTTGAGTCAATAGCCAGCGAATCTGTAATTTGAATTTGTGTACCTTTAATTTTAGAAAGTTGTAATTTATCTTGTTTGCAATTCAGAAAAATTAAAACATATAACAAAATAAAGAAATGTGTAAACCTCATACGAAAATCTATAATTTGAATGTACTTTTGCTACCTTTGCGCAAAGAATAAAGATAAATGATTTTAAAGGGTTTTAAAGAAAAATCTAATAAAAAGCACTTAAATAAATTGTTAGATAACCGACAAGTTAATGTTAATAACGATAAAGTTATAAGTTTAGGTGTTATCTTAAATATTGATGAGTTTGATGATTTTGAGGCCTTTAACATATTAGCTGAATATATAAAAGTACGCCCAAATAGATTGAAAATTATAGCATACTCTTCAAGTAAAAAGAATGATTTATTGTCTTGGAATGAATGTTATAATCCTAAAGATTTTGGTTGGAAAGGAGATATAAAAAATTCAGAATTACAAACTTTTTTAGATACTAAATTTGATGTCTTGATAAGTTATTATGAAAAAGAAATTCTAGAGTTGAAGTTAATAACTGCTGAATCCAAAGCAAAATTTAAAATCGGGATTTTACAACCTGATGAGCGTTTGAATGATTTAATTATTAAAACCAATTTAAAACAGTTCAATCTTTTTAAAGAAGAAGTGTTTAAATACCTAACCATTTTTAAAAAAATAAGTAGTAATGAATAATAAGTTTGTAGGAACGGGAGTTGCATTAGTTACACCATTTAATTCAGATTTAAGTATAGATCATAAAGCATTAACCAATATTGTAAATTATAATATTGAAAATGGTACAGATTATCTTGTGATTTGTGGAACAACAGGAGAGAGTGTAACGCTTACTAAGCAAGAGAAGAAAGAAGTAGTAGCTATCATCTCAGAGGCTAATAAAGGACGATTGCCACTGGTTTTAGGTATTGGGGGAAACAACACAATTGCTGTAGTTGAAGAGATTAAATCTACAGATTTAAGTAGTATTGATGCTATATTATCTGTTTCTCCATATTACAGCAAACCAACGCAAGAAGGCATTTATCAACATTTCAAAGCTGTTTCAGAAGCATCTCCAGTAGATATAATTTTATATAATGTTCCTGGACGTACTTCTAAAAACGTGGAGGTAGAAACTACTTTGAGACTAGCTAACGATTTCAAGAATGTTATAGCAGTTAAAGAAGCAGGAAACAATATGGCTCAATATTTAGAGTTAATAAAAAATAAACCATCAAATTTTTTAATAATTTCTGGTGATGATGATTTGGCACTAGGGGTAACTTTAGCAGGAGGTTCTGGAGTTATTTCTGTAATAGGACAAGCTTTTCCTAGTGAATTTTCAAACATGATTCGGTTAGGGTTAAAAGGCAAAACTAATGAAGCTTACAAGCTTCATTTTAGACTTATGGATGTTATTGGTTATATTTTTGAAGAGAATAACCCTGCTGGAATTAAAGCCGTTTTTGAAGCCTTAAATTTATGCCAGGATACAGTTAGATTACCTATAGTCCCAGCGTCTAAAAACTTAAAATCAAAAATAACAGATTTTGTAAAAACATTCTAATCTGTTAAATATTACTTAAACCTTATAATTGCTGCATATTTGCCATTATTTTAGCATTCAAATAATATTTTTAAATTCCATATTAATAGCGTATTTTTGCATGCTGTATTAAAAATCTATGAAAAAAATTTTTTACATATTAACAACTTTTGCTGTTTTTAGTAGTTGTAGCGAATATCAAAAGGCTTTAAAGGCTGATGGAGAAGGTGCTATTGCTGAAAAATTTAAAATGGGAGAAGCGTTGTATAAAGAAGGTAAATTTGCTAAGGCCAATAGACTTTTTGCACAAATTGTTCCTAATTATAGGGGGAAACCACAGGCTGAAAAATTAATGTACTTGTATTCTCATACGTTTTATGAAATGGGAGATTACTATGTAGCTGGTTATCAGTTTGAGCGTTTTGCTTCAAGCTATCCTAAAAGCGAAAAGGTGGCTGAGGCTTCTTTTTTAAGTGCAAAAAGTGCTTATCAATTATCACCTGTTTATAGTAAAGATCAAACAGAAACTAAGGAAGCTATAGAAAAACTTCAAGAGTTTATAAATGTATATACAGAATCAAATAATGTTTCAGAAGCTAGTAAACTAGTTCAAGAATTAGATTTTAAACTTGAGAAAAAAGCTTATGAGACAGCAAAACAGTATAATCAAATTTCTGATTATCCTGCATCTGTAAGATCTTTTGATAATTTTATTTTCGAGTTTCCAGGTTCTAAGTTGCGTGAAGATGCCTTGTATTATAGACTAGATTCAGCTTATAAATTAGCGCTTAATAGTATAGAAGTTAAAAGAACACTTCAAGCGGGTTTGGTATATTTGAAAAAAGAACGTTTAGAAGCTGCAAAAGAGTACTCAGATGCGTTTAAATTAGCCTATGCTAATTCAAAATATATTGAAGATGTAAATGAGATGGCTTCAGAAATCAATGATGAATTAAAAAATTACAGCACAAAAAGTTAAATAATAATATAATGGATTTAAAAAAAACCAATGCTCCAGTTAATACGGTAACGTATGATAGAAATCAAATTGATGAGCCAACAGAGAATATCTACGAGTCAATTTCAATTATATCAAGACGTGCAGAACAAATTAACACAGAGATTAAAAAAGAACTTATTGATAAGTTAGAAGAATTTGCTACTTATAATGATAGTCTTGAAGAAATCTTTGAAAACAAAGAGCAAATTGAGGTTTCTAAATTTTACGAAAAATTACCAAAACCTCATGCATTAGCTGTTCAAGAATGGCTAACAGATAAAATATATTTTAGAAATACTGACGAAGATAGTCAGGAATAATTTCTAAATTTAAACACCATTAAATAAACTCCAATACCGTTTTAATAAATGGTCTTGGAGTTTATTAGTTTTTAGGGTTTTAAAAACTAAGGGCTTACTTTTTTTTAAATTTTAATACCTTGTGGGCTATTCAAGGTAGTTTATTTGGTTATTAAACAAAGGTATTATGAGTATACTAAGTGGAAAAAATATATTATTAGGTATTACTGGTGGTATTGCCGCTTATAAAACAGCTTCACTTGTTCGGTTATTTGTAAAAACTGGTGCTAAGGTAAAAGTTATAATGACGCCTGCTGCTAAAGATTTTATTACACCATTAACGCTATCTACACTATCAAAACACCCTGTTCATTCTTCTTTTACTAATGAAGAAGATGATAATGCTGTTTGGAATAATCATGTAGATTTAGGACTATGGGCAGATATATTTATTGTTGCACCAGCCACTGCAAACACCTTGTCTAAAATGGCAAATGGTGTTTGTGATAATTTATTATTAGCAACATATTTATCTGCAAAATGCCCTGTATATTTTGCTCCAGCTATGGATTTGGATATGTATAAACACCCTTCAACGATAGAGTCTTTTAAAAAGTTGGATGCTTTTAAAAACATTATGATTCCTGCTGCAACTGGTGAATTAGCTAGTGGATTAGTGGGAGAAGGAAGAATGGCAGAGCCTGAAGATATTGTTGAGTTTATAGAGCAAGATATTTTAGGAACATTACCACTTAATGGAAAGAAAATATTAATTACCGCCGGACCAACTTACGAAGCTATTGATCCCGTTCGTTTTATAGGAAACCATTCTAGTGGTAAAATGGGTTTTGAAATTGCTAAAGCAGCTGCTAATCTTGGCGCTGAGGTTGTATTGATAACTGGGCCGACACATCAGAATGTAACACATTCAAACATAAAAATAGTGCCAGTTATTAGCGCGCAAGATATGTACAATGAAGTGCATAAGTATTTTGATACCACAAATATTGCTATACTTTCTGCGGCTGTAGCAGATTTTACACCAAAAGAAGTAGCTAGTCAGAAAATAAAAAAGAAGTCTGAAACGTTAACTTTAGAGTTAGAAAAAACTAAAGATATTTTAGCATCTCTAGGAGTTATTAAGAAAAATCAGTTTTTGGTTGGTTTTGCATTAGAAACTAACAACGAGCTTGAAAATGCAAAAGGAAAATTAAAAAGAAAGAATTTAAATTTAATTGTGTTAAATTCGTTAAATGACAAAGGTGCTGGTTTTAAAACTGACACTAATAAAGTAACTTTTATTGATGATAAAGAAAACATATTAGAGTTTCAATTAAAGTCGAAAAGTGAAGTTGCTTCAGATTTATTAAATAAAATAATATCAGAAATTGATGCGTAATATTTTAATTGTATTAATATTTTTTCTTGGAATTAAAGGAGGCTCGCAAGAGTTAAATTGTAATGTTGTTGTAAATGCAGAACAAACGGGTAACGAAAATTTCCCCATATTTAAAACGCTAGAGAAACAACTTAATGAGTTTGTTAATAATACAAAATGGACTAAAAAAACTTTTAAAGACCAAGAACGCATTAGTTGCAACATGTTTTTGAATATTACAGATTATAGTGGCGAATCTTTTCAAGGGACTTTACAAATACAATCTTCAAGACCAATTTACGGGTCATCTTTTAGTACTCCTATCTACAATTTTAATGATAAAGATTTTAGTTTTAGATATTTAGAATTTCAAAATTTAATTTATAACCCTAATCAGTTTGAGTCTAACTTAATATCTATTTTGGCGTTTCATATAAATATAATTTTAGCTATGGATGCCGACTCATTTTCAGAAAAAGGGGGTGATGAATATTATAAGCAAGCTCAAATTATAACAAACTATTCACAACAAAGTAATTTTCAAGGTTGGAAATTAGAAGATGGTTTACAAAGTAGGTTTACTCTAATTGATAATGTGTTGTCTCCCACTTTTAAGGAATATCGTGACATTATGTACAATTACCACAGAAAAGGTTTAGATTTAATGAGCGATAATGTAAAAGCAGGAAAAGCTGAAGTTGCGTCTTCTTTAGAGAAATTTACGGCAATGAACAGTCGTAGACCAAACTCCTTTTTACTTCGAACATTTTTTGATGCCAAAGCAGAAGAAATTGAGCAAATATTTACAGATGGCCCACCTGTTAATATTGCAAGTTTAAAAGAAACACTCCAAAAAGTGGCACCCTTACATAGTAGTAAGTGGCAAAATATAAAGCTTTAAAATAAGTTTGCAATTTATTGATACAAATTGATTGTTAACTCAATACTGCAACCAATATTAGAATATGCTAACCTCACTTTCCATAAAAAATTACGCTTTAATTGATAAGCTTCATGTCGATTTTAATGATGGTTTTTCTATAATTACTGGTGAAACTGGAGCTGGAAAATCAATACTACTTGGCGGGTTATCATTAATACTAGGTAAACGAGCAGATTTAAGTAGTTTAAAAGATGCTTCTCAAAAATGTATTATAGAGGCTGTTTTTAATATATCGAATTACAAGTTGGAATCACTTTTTAAATCTGAAGATTTCGATTATGAGCCGCAAACAATAATACGAAGAGAAATTTTGCCTTCAGGAAAATCTAGGGCGTTTGTCAATGATTCTCCTGTAAACCTAGCCAGTTTGCAATTATTAGGAGCAAGGTTAATAGATGTGCATTCGCAACACCAAACACTCCAACTAACAAGTAACGATTTTCAGTTTCAGGTTATTGATGCTTTGGCAAATAATGAAGACGCATTACAAAATTACGGTGCCGAATTAAACACATATAAAGCTCTTAAAAAAGAGCTTGAAGAACTTCATGTGTTTCAAGTTGAGGCTATTAAAGAACACGATTATAATTCGTTTTTATTAAATGAATTAACAGAGGCAGACTTAGTTGAAGGTGAAGTAGAGCGTTTAGAGGAAGAATATGAAACCTTAAATAATATTGAGGGTATTAAAGAGAAACTTTCGGAAGCATATCAACTTTTAAGTGATGATGATTTAGGTGTTATAGCCTCAATCACAGCATTAAAAAGCGTATTTCAAAAGCTATCTGGGTTTTCATCTAAATATGAAGAATTATACAATAGAGTAAATAGTAGCTTGATTGAAATGGATGATTTGTATAGTGAAGTCAATGATTTTCAAGAAAATATCGATGCAGACCCAAAGCGGTTAGAGTTTGTTGATACTAAACTTAAAGCGCTTCATAACTTAATGCAAAAACATGCAGCTGCAAATGTTTCAGAGCTAATTGTTATTAAAGATGAACTAGATAAAAAAGTGTCAATTACCGAAAACCTTGATGAAGTTATTCAGAAAAAACAATCTGAAATAACCTCAAAAGAAAATCAATTGAATACGATTACTAAGGCTATTCACGATAAACGTTCAGAAGTTATTCCACAATTAAAAAAACAATTAGAAGCCATTTTAATTGGTTTAGGTATGCCAAATGCACAGTTTAAAATTGAAGCTTTGTACGGAAACTCATTTTTTACAAATGGAAAAGATGAATTGTCTTTTTTATTTTCCGCTAATAAGGGAGGGAGTTTTAATGAACTTAAAAGGGCAGCTTCTGGAGGAGAATTATCAAGAATTATGCTTGCTATAAAATCGATTTTAGCCAAATATATTAAGTTGCCAACTATTGTTTTTGATGAAATTGATACTGGTGTTTCTGGTGAAATATCAAATAAAATGGGAGATATTATGTTGCAAATGAGTAAAACAATGCAAGTATTGTCTATAACTCATTTACCACAAGTTGCAGCCAAAGGACATTCACATTTTAAAGTATATAAAGAAGATGTAAATGAGGTGACAGAAACCAATTTGATAAAATTAAATCACGATGAGCGTATTGTAGAAATAGCACAAATGTTGGGAGGGACAGAAATGTCAACATCGGCTATTGCTCATGCAAAAGAATTACTCAATTAGCTTATCATTCCTGTGAAGAGAAAACTATTTAAATTATAATTTTAATACTATATTTGATAATCTTGATTAAATCAATAAAAAATAACTAACTAAATATGTCATACAATTTACTAAAAGGAAAAAAGGGAATTATTTTCGGGGCATTAGATTCTAACTCAATTGCTTGGAAAACTGCAGAACGTGTTCATGAAGAAGGCGGTACATTTGTTTTAACAAACGCTCCAGTAGCTATGCGAATGGGACAAATAAACGAATTGGCAGAAAAAACAGGTTCTCAAATTATTCCTGCTGATGCGACTTCAGAAGAGGATTTGAAAAATCTTGTAGAGCAATCTATGGAAATTTTAGGAGGTAAAATCGATTTCGTTTTACACTCTATTGGAATGTCTATAAACGTTAGAAAAGGAAAACATTATACCGACCAAAACTATGCTTGGACACAAAAAGGAACGGATGTTTCTGCTATGTCTTTTCATAAAGTTATGCAAACATTATATAAAGCAGATGCTATGAATGAATGGGGAAGTATCGTAGCATTAACCTATATGGCAGCTCAACGTGTTTTTCCTGATTATAATGATATGGCAGATAATAAAGCCTATTTAGAAAGTATTGCTCGTAGTTTTGGTTATTTCTTTGGTAGAGATAAAAAAGTTCGTGTAAATACAATTTCGCAATCACCAACACCAACAACAGCAGGAAGTGGTGTAAAAGGATTTGATGGATTTATTGCTTATGCTGATAAAATGTCGCCACTTGGAAATGCGACTGCTTTAGACTGTGCAAACTATACAGTATCAATGTTTAGTGATTTAACAAAACGTGTTACATTGCAAAACTTATTTCATGATGGTGGTTTCAACAATATGGGTGTAAGTGATGCTGTAATGAGTACATTTGTAGGAGAAGAATAAATTAAATATTTATATTGAAGAAAGCCACCAATAAAACGGTGGCTTTTTTGTTACTTTTGTGTTATGCAAATACAATTTTCATTCATAATTCCAGTTTATAATCGCCCTGATGAAGTTCAAGAACTTTTGGAGAGTTTTATAGCTTTAGAAGGAGATGTGCCGTTTGAGATTGTAATTGTAGAAGATGGGTCAACTAAAACCTCAAAAGCAGTTGTTGATACATTTAGTAAAAGTTTAAATATTTCATATTTTTTCAAGGAAAACTCTGGGCCTGGAGATTCCAGAAACTTTGGAATGCAGCATGCTAAAGGGAATTATTTTATCATTTTAGATTCAGATTGTATTTTACCCAAAGATTATTTAGTTGAAGCTAACAAAAGTTTAAAAGCAGATTATGTAGATTGTTTTGGAGGTCCAGATGCGGCTCATAGTTCCTTTTCTAATTTACAAAAAGCCATTAATTTTTCAATGACATCTTTTATTACTACTGGAGGTATTCGAGGAAATAAGAAAAGTGTCGATAAATTTCAACCCAGAAGTTTCAATATGGGGCTTTCTAAAAAAGCTTTTGAAGACTCTAAAGGTTTTGGAAGAATTCATCCAGGTGAAGATCCAGATTTATCAATTAGACTTTGGGAGTTAGGCTATAAAACCAAATTAATCCCAGAAGCTTTTGTGTATCATAAGCGTCGAATATCTTGGAGTAACTTTTATAAACAAGTCAATAAATTTGGTATGGTACGTCCTATTTTAAATAAGTGGCATCCGTCTACAAAAAAGCTTACTTATTGGTTTCCTACATTGTTTAGTTTAGGTTTAATAGTAGCATTTTTGCTGTTCATATTTGGTTTTAAATGGTTATTTGTTAGTTACGGATTATATTTTTTTATAGCATTGATGTTAGCTCTATTTAGTACTAGAAATGTAATAGTATCGGTATTAGTCTTACCTGCAATTTTAGTTCAGTTTTTTGGTTATGGTTATGGGTTTTTAAAATCGACTTTAGCAATTTCAGTATTAAATAAAACCCCAGAAGTACATTTCCCTAAATTATTTTTTAAATTAAAATAATGGAAAAACTAAGAGCAGATATCTTAACGTCGTTTAAAAATAGAAAAATTAATGTATTCATTTTATTTCTGTTTTTTGCATTTGTTATTTTAATGTTTACAAAGCTTTCAAAAGAGTACACTAATACTATTGCTTTTGATGTTGAAAAGCTAAACATACCTCAAGAGAATATTATTTTAAACGATTCAACAAAAATTAATATCACATTAAAAACTCATGGTTTTAGGTGGTTAAAGTATTATTTCTCTAAGCCAAAAATCAAAATAGACTTTAATGAAGACGTTCATAAAAAAGAAGGTGTTTTTGTTTGGAACAAATCAAAAGCCTATTTGAATAACATACAATTTGATAAAGCAGTAGAAATTCTCAATATCTCACCAGACCCAATAACCTTTAGATATGGCGTTAATATGGTTAAAACAGTTCCTGTTTTATTTAATACAGATGTTAGTTTTAGCCCTGGTTTTAGTACAACTAGCGCTATAATTTCTGAACCAGATTCAGTAACTGTCGTGGGTCCAAATATATTGGTTTCAGAAATTGAGTCTTTAGAATTGGAGGACGTTACTTTTAAAGATATTAAATCAGATATACTTGAAAAAGTAAATATTAAGTTACCTCAAAATGTATCTGATTTAAAGTTTTCAACGAATCAAGTAGTTTTAAAAGCTAAAGTTGAAAAATTCACGGAGGGTACACTTAAAATTCCAGTTTCAATAATTAATGCGCCTAAAAATACAAATTTAAAGTACTTTCCTAGGATGGTAAGCGTTTCATATTATGTCAGTTTAAGTAACTTTAATGCTATAAAAGCAAATGATTTTAAAGTAGTTTGCGATTTTAATAAAACAAATGAAAATCAGTCTTTTTTAATTCCAGAATTGGTTAAAACTCCAGGCTTAGTGCAGCATTCTAAAATTAGTCAACAACGTATAGAATTTATAATTACAAAATGATTATTGTAGGAC
This sequence comes from uncultured Algibacter sp., assembly GCF_947487575.1. Taxonomy (GTDB): domain Bacteria; phylum Bacteroidota; class Bacteroidia; order Flavobacteriales; family Flavobacteriaceae; genus Algibacter_B. The sequence goes on from NZ_CANKXG010000004.1 coordinate 36,561, forward strand.
TTACGGGTGGTATAGGCAGTGGCAAGACTACTGTTGCCAAACAATTTTTGAAATTAGGAATCCCTGTTTATATTGCTGATGATGAAGCTAAAAGCTTAATGCGAAGGTCAAAAATCATAAAAAGAAAACTCATTAAATTATTTGGTAACGATGCTTATATTAATGGTGAATTAAATAAGCCATTTTTAGCTAGTATTATATTTAATGACAAATCCTATTTGAAAAAAATGAACGCTATTGTTCACCCAAAAGTAGCAAAGCATTTTGAAAAGTGGGTATTAAAGCAAGATGCACCTTATGTTATTAAAGAAGTGGCAATTTTGTTTGAAAACGGAGGTAACGAAACCTGCGATTTTGTAATTACAGTTGTGGCTCCAATAAAAACAAGAATAAAACGTTTGCTAAAACGAGATGATACTTCAAAAGAGAAGATTGAAGCAATCATGAAAAATCAATGGACAGATGAAGAAAAAATTAAGCATTCTCATTTTGTAATTGATAATACAGAACTTGAAAAGACTATAAATCAAGTTAAAAAAATCCATAAGAAACTTCTTGTTAAACCATAAAAGGCTTAAATTTTAACATTTTTGTTAATGTAAGGTTAAAAACAAGATTACTATATGTTAAAATGTTAATTTTGAATGATGGGCAAAAAGTTATTCATCCTGCTAATAATACTCATGAGCTTGTCGCTAGTTGGTATTATTGCGATTCAAGCTTATTATATTAACGATTCAGTTAATAACGAAAAGGAACGTTTTAAGTTTAATGTTCTAACGGCGCTTAATTACGTTTCTAATATTATTGAAGAAAACGAATCAGAACAATATTTCTCTAAGTTTATAGGATTAGATAGTGAGAAAAAAGTAGATGAAGAAGCCGTTTCGCAGTTGTTAATTTATCAAAAAAACAACAGTACAAAAGAAATGTTTGTTTACAGAGGTGATGTTTTAGAAGAAAACTATAAACTAACTTCTTCGCTCTTTGACATTGGTTTCGATAGTCTTGATATCAAGAATATTACTTCAAAATCAACAACCGAAATATATAGTAGTGCAGGAGGTGATGATAAGGATATAAAAAGCCCTATTTCAAAAATCATAAAAAGTGGAAGTATTGATGAAGGGCAGCGTTTAAGTTTTGAAAAAGGGTTTAAAGAAATGCGTAAAACGTATCCCATTCATAAACGTGTGTCGGAAAAAGAAATTAAAGAATTACTGGTAGATAAGCTCAAAAAAGATGATATCAATATCGATTTTGAATTTGCCATTTACAGTAACGATTTAGCAACAAAAGTGAGAAGCGATAATTTTGAAAACAGGCCAGAATCAAACTTTAAAGTTCCTATTTTGTATGATGAAAATAACCAAACACCATATAGACTTATAGTAAATTTTCCTGACGATAGTAAGTTTATTTTGTCTGGTATTATTGGGATGATATTGTTATCAATAACATTTACATCAATTATCATATTAGCGTATTCAAGTGCTTTATTTCAGTTAGTAAAACAACGTAAAATTTCAGAAATAAAAACTGATTTTATTAATAATATGACACATGAGTTTAAAACGCCAATTGCAACAATTAATTTAGCTATAGATTCTATTAAGAACCCTAAAATAATTGATGATAAGGAAAAAGTGCTAAGATATCTTGGCATGATAAAGGAGGAAAACAAGAGGATGCATGCGCAGGTTGAAAACGTATTAAGAATATCTAAGTTAGAGAAAAACGAATTAAATATTAGTAAGGATAGAGTAGAGCTACACGACTTAATTGACGATGCCTTAACACATGTTGCGCTTATAGTTGAAGACAGACAAGGGTATATAAAAACCTTTTTTAATGCCGATAAAGCGTCGATTTTAGCAAACGAAACTCATTTTACCAATGTTATAGTAAATATTATGGATAATGCCATAAAGTATTCACCTGAAGCTCCTGAAGTTGAAGTGTATACAGAAAATGTTGGAACAAATATTATATTAAAAATTAAAGACCATGGTAGCGGTATGAGTAAAGCAGCTGCCAAAAAGGTGTTCGAAAAATTTTATAGAGAGCACACCGGAAATATTCATAACGTAAAAGGCCATGGATTAGGCTTAGCTTACGTTAAACGAATTGTAGAAGACCATCAAGGTCATGTATCAGTAGAAACAGAAAAAGACAAAGGAAGCACATTTATAATTAAGCTGCCGCTAATATCATAACTATGGAAGACTTTAAAAAAAGAATATTGTTAGTAGAAGACGATCCAAATTTCGGAACCGTACTTAAAGATTATTTAATGATGAATGATTACGAAGTAACCCACGCCAAAAACGGTATGGAAGGCTTCGAAAAATTCAAGAAAGACGATTTCGATTTATGCATCCTAGACGTTATGATGCCCTATAAAGACGGCTTTACACTAGCCAAAGAAATAAGAGAAAAAAACACAGACGTTCCCATTATATTCCTAACCGCAAAAACGATGAAAGAAGACGTTTTAAAAGGGTATAAAGTAGGCGCAGACGATTATTTAAACAAACCCTTTGATAGTGAGGTGCTTTTAATGAAAATTAAAGCCATCATCCAACGAAAAGCTACCGAGACTATTTCAGATAGCAAACAATTCGAGTTTAAAATTGGGCGTTTCGATTTAAATTCAAAACTCCGTTTCCTAAAGTTCGATGGAGAAAATCCCGTAAAACTATCACCAAAAGAAAACGAGTTATTACGTTTATTAGCATTGCATGAAAACGATTTAATGCCTCGCGAATTAGCGCTAACAAAAATCTGGCGAGACGATAATTATTTCACATCCCGAAGTATGGATGTTTACATCGCAAAGCTTCGTAAGTACATGAAATTAGACGATAAAGTAGAAATACTAAACATCCACGGCGAAGGTTTTAGATTGGTAATAAACCAGTAAAAAACACCGTTTTATGATATTTAAAATCCTGTTTCATGCAGGATTTTTTTGTTTTGGGCGTTACCCCGAAAAGGGGTCGGGCTTTCACTACTCAATCTTTTTGCGAAAAGCAAAAAGGATTTCAAACATGCCGTTCAATCCCTAACGCGGGTTGGTTTACTAAAGTTGGTGCTTATTTAAAGTTGTTTTCGTACCTACTAAATACATAGTTTAGAGCTTAGAAATTTGAATAAGAATTTACAACCTTTTATGTGTTATATACGCATGTTACGGGCAGTTGTTTTTTTCCAATTCGAGATTAAAAAACTTCTACTATCTATTGGTCTTGAATTGTAATTGACACTGTTTCACCTTTTATTGCTGTAAGTGTAAAACCGGATAAACCACCACTAGAAAGAGGAACTTCAAAATAGAAAGTAGGTGTTTCATCATCATCAAAGAAAAAATCTTCTGGAATATATCTCGCTTCACCATTCTGGTCAGTAATTAGATTTGGATAATCGTAATTTGGATATAGATTTGTATTCAATTCTACGCTTATCTCAATTCCTTGTTTTGGATTACCATTTAAATCAAGAGTTTCGATTAATAGTATAGCGTCACTAGAATTGTTATTGTCATCATCATTACTGCAGGAAAAAGTAAAAATAATAGTCAATAGGGCTAAAATCATAAATTGTTTTTTCATAAATCTAAGTTGTTAAAATTGACCTACTTCAAAATTCAGTTTGCTTTTCGGTTTGTTCCCAACATTATATTCAAGTCAAATTCAGTCGTTCGATTTGACAGTCAATAATCGTAATTTGTAAGTTGTTGAGAAAACTAAAATGAAAACCTGATGATTTCTGATGAAAATTTTGTTTTTCAGCCGAAATATTGGTTTTAATTGCCCACAACGTGTTTGTATAAGAATAGTTGCGGGTTTGCGTGCGAGGATTTTCCGAAGGAAAATCAGATGTAGCAAATACGCAACTACCTTTGTTTAAGCACAAAATAGCAATTATTTTTATACGTTGTTGTGCAACGTATTTTATTTTTAGAAAGTCTTAAATTTTCCTTTAAACTCTCTTTTAAAAATTTCATCTTTTGCTCCTTGTTTTTTTAATTCTCCAGCAAAATAGTTTTGGGTCAAAAAAATAGAATAGTAACCGATTATTTTTTTAGAATTAAACGGATTAGAATTCAGTTTTAAGTCAACACTATCCACTTTAAAAGTCATCTCACTTCCATCAATTACATCAGTTGATTCGTCATATTCAGCATTTATGATTTCGAGCTTTGAATTCAGTTCAAGAGTTACATAGTGTCCTGTGAGTCCATCGTTGTTATTGTTAACGATTAAAATATTTTCACCATTTTCTCGTAACTCAAAAGTATTCTCCAATATAAAATCAGTATTCGTAGAAGAATCATGAGGGAAATATAAATCATCTTTGTCATATGAGTTTATTTCTAATATTTCCACTTGTCCAAGTTTTTCATTTTTCGAACAGCTCATACTAAAAATAAGCACTAAAATCAGTAAAATGTATTTTTGAGTTCGGTTTTTCATATGTTGCACAACTCGTTATATAATCAATTTTATTGTCGATATCCCGTAAATAAGTCAGGATATGGAAAGTTTTGCGTCGTTGTTATCCCGTAAATATAATTAATTTTTCCTACGATAATTTAAATGCGTTTCATCAACCAATCCTTAAACTCGTAAAAATTTTGAGGAGCAACACCGTGTCCCACAGGGAACTCAGAATATTTGTGCTTGATGTTTAAGCCATCTAAAAAAGGAAGTGTAAGTCTTGCCCAACTAACAGGAATTACTTGGTCTGAACTTCCGTGAGAGCAGTAAAAATCTAAGTTTGAGTAATCTCGATGTTCTATATCCTCAGGAAAAATATCTTTATTAATATAGCCACTAAGTGCTACAATATTTTTAACCTTCTCAGGATACGTTAAAGCCACAGCATAACTTAAAATAGAACCTTGGCTAAACCCTAAGAGCGATACATTGTTTTTATCTACAGGATATTCAGCGATAGCTTCATCAATAAAATTTGCAATTAAATCTCGAGATGCTTTAGCTTGTACGTTATCACTCCATTTCCCTTTGTCTTCATCAAAATTAATAGCATACCAAGCATTGCCAAAAGGTTGCATCGGGTAGGGCGCTTTCACTGAAATGATAAAAAGGTTTTCAGGTAATTCTGCAGCAAACGAAAACAAATCGTTTTCATCACTACCATAACCATGCATTAAAATAAGTAATGGTGCATTTTCGGTTAAACTAGATTCACGAATAATATGATGTAAAGAGAGTTTGCTATTTAACATGTATTTGTTTTAGACTTGATGGTTCGTGGCTCGATTGAATCCTTTTTGGAATTTTGTTTTTTTATTTTGGAATTTATTAGCTCGCAGACGTGTTCAGAGCTAATTTAAGATCCAAGGTTTGAAAATATTTTTTGGTAGAAATCACCAACTAAAGGAACAGTTTGTGCTTTTCTTCCAATGGCATTTGATAATCCATAAACAAAAAGCACAGCAAAAAATAAATAAAAACTAGAGGTTACTAACCAACTATCAAAACTTCCAATAATATAGCCTAATGCCCAAAAAGTAAGCCATAAACCCAAAGACTGCCTAATATGAAAACTAGCAAAAGTACTTTTTTTAGCATCTTCATTATTTAAATAGTACGCTATAATAACTCCAAAAATGGTGATATAACTTATAATGGCGTTTTGGCGCCCTTTATCAATATCTTGTTCTGTCATTGTTTAAGAATTTAAAACGGCTTGGTTGTTTGCAATAATACCATAAGCCTTTCCTTTTAAAGATTCATTTTCAAAAATGGCGTTCTTAGATCTTGAAACGATATCCTTTTTAGAAAATGTGTATTTAGTATCAGGGTTAAAGAGCGCAATATTTGCCATATTTCCAATAGCTATTGGTGTTGCTTCAATACCGAATCTAGTTTTTCCTTTCGTTAAAATGTCGATTGTTTTTTTAGTAGTGAATATGCTTTGCAAAGCTCCAAAAGCACTTTCTAATCCAATCGCCCCATAATTGGCGTGGTCGAATTCTATCTTTTTTTCTTCTACATCAATAGGGTTGTGATCTGTAGTCACCATATCAATAGTGCCATCTTTTACAGCTTCAATTAGAGCGTCAATGTCCGTTTGTGTTCTTAAAGGAGGTAACACCTTGAAATTGGTATCAAAGTCCGTTAAAACAGCATCAGAGAAGTATAAGTTATGAATTGCTACGCTACAGGTAATATCTAATTTTTTCTTTTTTGCTTCTCGTATCAAAGCCACCGAAGTTGCTGTTGAAATGGTTGGAATGTGTAATTTTCCGCCCGTATATTCAAGTAAAAACAAATCTCTTGCTACTTGTAATTCTTCAGCTAAAGCAGGATTGCCTTTTAAACCTAATCTGGTGCTTGTTATGTTTTCATTCATAACACCGTTTCCAGAAATTTTGTTTTCTTGAGGAAAAGAGCAAACCAATCCGTCAAAATTACTTGCATATTGCAAAGCAATTTTCATCATATTTGGGTTTGCTATTGGTTTTTTGTAATCGTAAAATGCTACTGCGCCTGCAGAACTCATATCGTAAAGCTCAGCTAAATCATTTCCTTTACTAGCAGCTGTTAAAGCGCCAATAGGCAATAAATTAACGGCGTTTTTACTTGCTTTTGAATTTAAAAATGTAATATCAGAATTAGAATCAATTACTGGGTTTGTGTTCGCATTTACAGCAACTGAAGTAAATCCAGAATAAGCCGCAGTTTTTAATCCGTTTTGTATCGTTTCGCGTTCTTCGTACCCTGGTTCTCCAAAGCTCACACTACTATCAAACCAACCTTGAGAAATATAGAGGTTGTCACGTTTAATTTCTTTGTAATTTTTTGGGTTTTTAATGCTGCTGGAAATCTTAGTAATCTTGCCGTTTTCAATTAATAAATCTTGAGTTGTATTATGAAACTCACTTTTTGAATCTATAATTGTGGCCGATTTTATAAGTATGTTCATTTAAAGAATTTTAAGATGAGCATTTCAATAATCAATAACGCTAATGCAAAAATAACAAACCATTTCCATAGGGCGTTAACTTTTGTGTCACTTTTTATGGTATCGAAAATTTCGGTAATTGAATCACTAACGGTTACATGCTCTATATTAGAAAGATCTCTGTAGGCTAAATGACTTTCAGATCTGTTATAATTGTAACTCAGGTTTTTTATAGTATCATCTTTGTTAATTAAAGCATAAGTCCCAGCACTAGAGGGTTCTTCGGAAGTATTTACAACCACTTTATTATTAAAGTATTGTTGCTTGGGTATAATATTTATGTCGTTTTTTTTAAGCGATAAAACAGCATCTTGTTGCATTTTTGTATCAACATCAAATGTGTTTTCTTTTCCAATGGTATAATATAATTCAGGAATTTTAAAACTTTGCTTCGCTATATTGTAAAGTGTTGGAACAATTAAAGGTGAATTTTTAAAACTAGAATTATTGCTGTTTAAAGGGGAGGTGAAAACAAAGGCATTTTTATATTGCCCTAAAAAGAGTTTGCCGTCTTCAAAATTTAATACAGATGAAAGATTGTTAGTGTTTATGTTATAAAAACTATTAACCTTCGGGTATTGGAAATTTTTAACTTGTTTTTCAAAAACACCATTGTTATATAATGGATGCGAATAGTTTATGGTAGTTATGCGCTTTTCTGAGTTAATTAAACCATTAAAAACACTATTATAATTAGCTAGTAATTGATTGTAAGATGAGAGATTGCTTGCTTTTGAAGGTATGACAATTATTGAGCCACCTTGATTTGTAAATTGCTTTAAAGCTGAACTTAATGCAATAGGAATGTTTTTTAATTCATTTAAAATAATAAGGTGTTGCGAATCAATTAAATTATAACTTAAATCGCGTTCTGAAGTGGCACTATAATTAAATTCAGATGGGTTATAAATGCGTTTTAAGAATGAATCATCCTGTCCGTTGATGCTAAAAACATTAATTTTTGAAGCTTGATTGATATTGAAATAAAGCGTATTATCAAATTGTAAACTAGAATCGTTAATAGTTATTTTTCCATTTATAATTTGACTAATAGGAAGCGAAAAAGTGGCTTCGGCATCCTGCTTAATTGCAACTGAAGTTTTTGCAATAAGCTTATCATTATTGAATAATGAAACGGGTAAGTTTTCAACTGAACTTCCACTGTTTTTTAGTATAACCTTTAGATCTACCGATGTAGGGTTGGTTTCAGAAATGTATAGGCTATCTATTGTAATATTGTTTTTGCTTAAAGGGCTTAATTTTACAAAATTCAAGTTGGTTAATGAGTCTTTATTGATGTTTAAAGTTGATTCATATTCCTGAAAATCAGATATTAAAATTATATTATTTAAAGTTTTAGTTTTGTTTGTTAAAAAAGCTTTGCTTTTCAATAAAGCCGCCTCAATTGTTAATTGATTTGAGGTGTAATCAAGTTTTAATAAGTCGTTTTTAATAGCTTTTATTGTGGTATTTTTAAAAACATTATCGTTTGTGAAAATCGATATATTTTCATCTTCTGGTACATTTGATATGATGTCTTGAACCGCACGTTTTAGTAATTCTCCATGTGTGCCTTTAGCTTGCATGCTAAACGAATTATCTAAATAAATTACCGTTTCTTTTTCAGTTTTAAAGCTATTTGATTTTGAAGTAAAAGACTGTGCAAATGCAAAAACAAGGGCGGCTAGTAATAATAATCTAGTGAGGAGAATTAACCATTTTTTTATTTGCGAACTTTTACGAGTTTGTAATGTTGCTTCTTTTAGAAATGCCACATTAGTAAAATCAACTTTTTGAAACTTACGAAGCTTAAATAAATGAACAATAATTGGGATAAGCAGTAAAAATAATGCGTAAAGAAGTTCTGGGTGTTTAAACTGCATGTTGTTTTAGATTGAGCAAATCTATATAATTTTTTTCATTAACAAAAGAAAACATAATCTTCAATAGACTTAAGACTTAATTTATTAAGATAATCTCTTATTTCTATTTGTGCTTCTTTATTGGCAACCGTAATAATACTCTGTGTATTTTCAATAGTCTCTAAATCCTTAAAAGGTCTCAGAACTTTGCCATAAATATCTTTTCCTATCTTTTTTGGGTTATCGCAAATCCACTCAAAAGCAATATGCTTTTCAATAAGCGATTTAGCAATAAACTTCCCTTTATTGCCTGCACCCCAAACCACAAGTGTTTTTTCAGAATTATAGTCTAAGTCTAAAAAATAGTCCAATTTCAGAGGGATAAAATGATTTTCAGTATAATGAGCATCAGTTCTAGAGGTGCGATGGCTATAATCTCTCCAATTATGTACAACAACATCACAAGGAATGCATTTAAAACCATGCTTATAAAATCGAAATGCTAAATCATAGTCCTCTGGATACCTATTGGGGTTAAAAGCATCACAAGTTAATAAATCGTCTTTATGTAGCATCCAGCAAGGCGAAGGGATAACACACTCTTTATATATTTCAGAATAATTGGAACCGTTTTTAGTTAATCCATTCAACCAAACCTCATAGCTTTTGTAGCCCTCCTTTATGCCTTCTTCTGAAAAATAATGCACCATTCCAACCGCAAGGTGTCCTTTTCCGTAGTTCATTAAATTACTAGCTAAAACTTCTAGTTTGTTGGGCAACATAACATCGTCACTATCCATTCTAGTTATTAGCTCGCCTGAGCTTTTTTTAAAGGCTAATTGCAATGCATCAATAATACCACTTCCAGAATTTTTAATTAGTTTAATCCTGTCATCATTTTTGGCAAAATACTCAACTATCGAAAAACTAGCATCAATTGAATTATCATCAACAATAAGCAGTTCCCAATTGGTATAAGTTTGGTTTATAATTGATTCTAAACAAGCGCCAATATATGCTTCGGTGTTCTTAAAAGGAATCAATATGCTTACTAATGGGCTTTGCATTCTGCGAATTTAACAAAACCTTAAGAAAGCAACGTGTAACAATGTGGTAATTTGCGCGTCAATTAAAAAATTATAAAAACCATTTGGATGTATACAAAAACACTATTCTCGTTATTTGCTGGTGCTGTATTAGTTGGCTGTGGGTCTACTAAAAATATTAGTAACGATTTAGCAACAAGCTTACCTATAGAAACCTCAATAAATCTTTCTAATATTTCTGAAGATAAAGCTCCTGTAACAATTAACCCAGGACGTTTTACTGTAGAAACTGTAACATATAGATTACCTAGAGTTATACAAGGTACATACTCTGTGAGCGACTTTGGTAAGTATATTGACGACTTTAAAGCCTTTGATTATGAAGGAAATGAAATGACTGTAAATAAATCAGATACCAACTCATGGACCATTGCAAATGCTAAGCAGTTAGACAAAATAACGTATTTAGTTAATGATACTTATGATATTGAAGTACAGGGTGGCATTGGAAAAGACACCCCTTTTTCTCCAGCAGGAACCAATTTAGAACCCAACAATTATGTATTAAACCTACATGGTTTTATTGGTTATTTTGATTCGTTAAAAAATAATCAGTATAAATTAGATGTTACTGCGGCTGCAGATTTTGCTCGTACTTCGGCCTTACAAAATGTAAGTTCAAAAACTACAGAAGATGAAAAATTAACTACTACAAGTTATTTTGCACCTAGATATTTCGATATTACAGATAACCCAATGATGTATGGTAATTTGGATGTAGAAGAGTTTCAAGTCGGCGACATCAAAATTGTATTAAGTGTTTACTCACCAAACAAAGTACATACCGCAAAATCACTTAAAGATATTGTTCTTAAGATGATGGTAGCACAAAAAGCGTATCTAGGTGATGTTAATACAACACCGCGATATGATATTTATTTGTATTTATCAGAAGGCAAAGCAGAGTCTCCAAAAGGTTTCGGTGCTTTAGAACATCATACATCTACTGTTGTTGTATTGCCAGAGTCTATGGATGAAGCAAGAATAGCATCAACCATGACAGATGTTGTCTCGCACGAGTTTTTTCATATTGTAACACCATTAAGCGTACATTCAGAAGATGTACATTATTTCGATTATAACAATCCAACATTTTCTAAGCATTTATGGATGTATGAAGGGGTTACAGAGTATTTTGCAACCCTATTTCAAGTAGACCAAGGCTTAGTTGAAGAGGCAGATTTTTATAAGAAAATAATGAGTAAAATAGATGCCTCAAAAAAATTAGACGACGCTATGAGTTTTACCATTATGAGCGAAAATGTCTTAAAAGCACCTTATAAAGACCAATATTTGAATGTGTACCAAAAAGGTGCGTTAATTGGGATGTGTATTGATATTTTAATACGCGAAGAAAGTAATGGTAACAGAGGTATTCTTTCTTTAATGAAAGAATTGTCAAATAAATACGGAAAAAACAAACCCTTTAATGACGATAAGTTGATTGAAGAAATTACAGCAATGACTTATCCATCTGTAGGCGAATTTTTAAACACACACGTAGTAGGGGATATTCCAATCAATTACAACACATTCTTCGAAAAAGCAGGTTTGGAAATTGGCAAATCTAAAATAGAAGCAAATTATATTTTAATGAATGGCGCTCCAATTGTTAGTGGAGACCCAACTAAAGGCATCTTTTTTATAGATACTGTTTTAGAAAATAGTTTCTGGAAAGAGCAAGGCGCGCAACCTAACGACATTATAAAATCGATTGATGGAGAAGAGGTAACACTTCAAAACGCTAATAAAATCTTAGGTACAGTTTTTGGTTGGAAACCAGGAAGAGATATCGAGGTTAAATTGGAAAGAGACGGTAAAGAGGTTATCATTAAAACTACTACAACCCAAGGATATACCTTAGGTAAGGCGTTAAAACAAAAAGAAAACACCACGGCTGCTCAAAATGCATTGCGAAACGCTTGGCTAAAAGGATAGAGTAATTTTAGAATAAAGAATTTAAGATTAACGATTGGTGAATTTAAAATTTGTCAATCGTTTTTTTTTATGGCATTACCTATATCCTGAATTTAGTTCAGGATATAGGTCGGGCTTTGCGTTACAAGTCCTCGTTCGTGCCTCACTGTGGGCTTTCCACTGCAATCCCTAATGCAGTTTAGTCTGCCAATTTAGTTTTTATTCTCTAAGTTTTGTCATTCCTGCGAAGGCAAGAATCTACTTGAAAAATATTAAGAAATAAAGCAAATATTAAAACCCTTCAAAAACACCCAATCCAAATAAAGCAAAATCATATTTTACAGGATCAGTTGGGTCTAGTTTTCTAAGAGCAGTATCTAATTCAGCTAAAGCCTTAGCATCATTTTGTTTTCTTTTTAACAGACCAAGTTTTCTAGCCACGTTCCCAGAATGTACATCCAAAGGGCAAGATAATAGGCTAGGAGAAATGCTATTCCAAATACCAAAATCAACACCAGTTTTATCGTTTCTAACCATCCAACGTAAAAACATATTAATACGTTTAGCAGCAGAATTTTTTAAAGGGTCACTAACATGCTTTTGGGTGCGTTGTAGATGTTCAATTTCAAAAAAAACAGATTTAAATTTCGAAATAGAGTTTTGTAAATTATGTGTTTCAGTATGCTTAGCAAAAACATTTTCTAAACCGCCATGATTTTTATAAATATGCTGTAAAGATTTTATAAATTGTGTGCAATCATTACCATTAAACGTTCTATGGACAAAGGGTTGAAGTTTTTCTAAATCAATTTCCTCGTGGTTAATTATAAAATCAAAAGGTGCGTTGTCTAGTAAATTCATCAGTTTGTTAGCATTATTTATAATGCTTTTTCGGTTTCCCCAAGCAATAGTTGCTGTTAAAAAACCAGAAACTTCAATATCTTCCTTTTTACTGTATTTATGTGGTATTTGTATGGGGTCGCTTTCAATAAATTTTGGGTTATTATATTGAATAACTTTAGCGTCCAAAAAGTCTTTAAGCTCACTTTTAGTTAGTTTCTTTGTTTTTTCTTTCATAGTTAAACAAAAATAATTGTAATTAGCTTAACAAAAAGTAGACTTAGGATATTAATTATAAATATTTATTGATAGTAATAGCTTAAATGGCTCAAAGAAAATTCATTTTACCAATTATAGTATTATCTCAGTTTTGCTGTACATCACTTTGGTTTGTTGGTAATGCTTTTATTAATGACTTAGCAAATAGTTTTAATTTACAACCATCAGCTTTAGGTAATTTAACTTCTGCAGTACAATTTGGGTTTATTTTAGGAACTTTCTTGTTTGCGGTTTTTACCGTTTCTGATAGGTATTCACCATCCAAAGTATTTTTGGTTAGTGCTTTAATTGCTTCAGTTTTTAATATATTAATAGTATTTGGTAATCATACTTTAATAAGTTTGGTTATTCTTCGTTTTTTTACAGGGTTTTTTTTAGCTGGAATTTATCCTGTAGGAATGAAAATTGCATCAGATTATTACCAAAAAGGGTTAGGTAAATCTTTAGGTTTTTTAGTGGGAGCATTAGTTTTAGGAACTGCTTTTCCGCATTTATTAAAGGGGTTTAAGGATTTTTTACTTTGGAAAAACATGATTTATATAACTTCTATTTTAGCTACGTTTGGTGGTTTAATTATGTTTTTATTAGTTCCTGACGGTCCTTATAAAAAGCGCATGCAAAAATTTGATGTTTCTGTGTTTTATAATGTTTTTAAAATTAGAAAATTTAGAAGCGCGGCATATGGATATTTTGGGCATATGTGGGAGTTATACACTTTTTGGGCATTTGTTCCAATTCTGTTAAAGGGATATGCAGAGTATCATGGAAATGCACTCATAAATATACCATTGCTAAGTTTCTTAATTATTGCTATTGGTAGTTTAGGTTGTGTAGCTTCTGGCTATTTGTCACAGCAATATGCAGTTAAAAATGTTGCTTTTTCTGCTCTTACTTTATCTTGTATATGCTGTTTGTTGTCGCCAGTATTTTTTATGCTTAATTCAGAAATCACTTTTATAATATTCTTAATGTTTTGGGGTGTAGTTGTTATTGCAGATTCGCCTTTGTTTTCTACTTTAGTAGCGCAGAATGTAGCAGCAGAATCCAAAGGAACTGCTTTAACTATAGTTAATTCTATAGGCTTCGCAATTACCATAGTGAGTATTCAACTATTTAGTTATTTAGTAAATAAAGTAGATGTTCAATACCTTTTTTTAATGCTAGCTATTGGACCTATTTTAGGATTGTATTCGTGTTTTAAGATAAAAGACCGCTAGGGAGGGGCTAGTTAATTATTTCCCCATCAACCATAGTTAGCTTTCTATCTGCCATATTAGCCAAGTCTTTATTGTGAGTTACAATAATAAAAGTTTGTCCAAACTCATCACGAAGTTTAAAAAATAAGTTATGTAAGCTTTCAGCAGATTCGCTATCCAAATTCCCAGAAGGTTCATCAGCAAAAATCACCTCCGGATTATTAATTAAAGCCCTAGCTACTGCAACACGTTGCTGTTCTCCTCCAGAAAGCTCATTTGGTTTATGATCATAGCGCTCAGACAAACCTAAAAAACCCAAAAGTTCTTTAGCGCGTTTTTCGGCATCTGCCTTTTTTGTTCCTTTTATAAAAGCAGGTAAACAAACATTTTCTATAGCTGTAAATTCTGGTAATAATTGATGAAATTGAAAAATAAAACCCAGATGCTCATTTCTAAATTTAGCTAAAGTTTTATCTTTAAGTGAATTTATTTGAGTGTTGTTTATTATTATTTCTGAGTCTGCTTTTGAGGTTGCTTTATCAAGTGTGCCTAAAATATGCAGTAAGGTGGTTTTTCCAGCTCCTGAAGCGCCAACAATAGAAACAATTTCACCCTTTTTTATGTGAATATTTACGCCTTTTAAAACTTGTAAATCGCCGTAATATTTATGAATGTTTTTCGCTTGAACCATTTGTGAAAAATAACAGATGTGAATTTACTACTTTATAATGTGATGTACAATTATGAACTGTTTTTGTTACGCAATACATTCTTAATATTTTTGTTATCAATAAAATAAACTAATCGTAAAGAAAATGTATTTCGTTTATCTTGTTTAAATAAGCTTTTTAAACTATCAAAATAACTATCTTTTGAATCATTGGTGTTGTTAAAAATTTGGTTTCTATATAGTGCTGTAAGTTGGCTGCCAGGTGCAAATTGCCAAGTATAACTAAAATCTAAATTCCAAGTATTAAAGTTTGCATTAGGGTTAAAATCGGCATCTTCACCAATAGTATTTTTTGTATGTGTATTAGATACTAAAAGACTTCCGTTGTTTTGTAAATTATAAACTTGATTATCATAAGTAACCCTACTTAAATAGTTTCTGAAGCTTAGTGTTAATGCTTTAAACGAATTAAAATTATAGCTTCCAGAAATATTTACTTCGGTCTCAATACGCCTACGCTGGCCAAAAATAATTTCGTTATCAATATCTTGTCCGTTTATGTAGCCTCTGTCAGCCGTATAATCATCATACTCAAACCCAAATACAACCAATAGTTTTTCGTTAAATTTAAAACGTGGGTTTATACCATACCACCAATTATTAAAGTTATCTCTTTCTTTTTCAAAAAATTTGGCATAACCAATGTTTGTTTCAATGGCAAAAAAAGCATTAAAATTTGATGAAAACCAAATGTTGGATTGTGCATAATTTTTAGTTACGAAATAGCTGTCAAATCCATTTCTGGGTTCAAAATAATCAAAGCGTTTTCCAATATTCCAATTACCATTAATTCCAAAAGAATGTAGTTTTTTAGTTGTCGCTCTAAAATTATAACCAATATTAGCACCAGTAAATGTATTTGGATTAGCTAGTCGATTGTAATTAAACCAACTATTTATTCGGTAATTATTTAACTTTTTTGTTGGTTTAAATATTCTATAGCTTATTTCAGCACCAAAATTGCTGTAATTATTTCTAAACTGTATTCCTAAATCATTAATATCATAATTTTGGTCAGCGTAGTTGAATATAGCGCTATATCTTAATTTTCCGCTATTTTTTCCAATACCAACTCTTGCGCTGTAACCTACATTTTTATCTTCAGCATCATTAAAAGAACTCATTTTTACTTCACCTATAGCGCCATAGGTGTTTTTTTTATTCATTAAATCTAATAAAAGCCCAGTAACATTAGAATCTCTAAAATCACCATCTCTAGTTACGTTTGTATTAATTAGTGTAATAGAAGAGTTTTTGTTAAACTGTTGGTCTAAAACCAATATGTTATAGTTTGCTAGTGGCTCTACTAATGTATCTCTTTTTGATTCTCTAGAAGTTTCTTCGGGTGTGTTTTCGTTTATAATTTCGATTTTTTTAATAGTGGCAAACGTTTTTTTTGTAATGGCGTTAAAGAAACCTATGCCTAATCCTTTTTTTGTTCTTCCAGATACTTTTATAGCATTTATCAATTGTACTTTACTTGGAAAATTAATAAATTCTTCATCATCATCAATTTCAGGAGTTGCTGAAGGACTGTCACCAACACGTCTAGAATAAAATAAGTTTCCTTTATTGAATAAATCTACACCTTCGGTAAAAAACTGTCGTTGTTCAGTAAATTGTTGCTCAAATGGTCCAAGATTTAGTTCTACATTATCAAAACCAGCTTGACTAAAATCAGGAACTAAGGTAGCATCCAAAGTAATGTTTTCTGTAATGCCATATTTAACATCCAAGCCAGCTGCAAAATCGGTTTCGGTTTCTCCTTCAAAATCACTCACCAATCCTGAAGCATACGGGTAAAAACTCAATCTTGTTGGTGGTTTAATATTTTTAAGTCCTTTTAATTCGGCATTGTATAAGCCAATATTTCCTTTTGTTACATCAATAGCATTCCACGTAAATTGTGCTCTAGTTTTTCTAAAATGTCTATGAAATTGAATACCCCAAGTTGGGTTTTCTTGCTGTGTAAAACGAAGCGCTCTATAAGGTATTTTTACCTCTGCAATCCAACCATCTTCAACTATTTTTACGGCACTTTCCCAAACTGCATTCCATCCAAAATCTTCACCGTTACTAGGGCTCTCAACAGCATCGGCTTGGGTGCCAGAGCTAAAAACAAAAAATTCGGTGTTGTTTTGAGCATCATTATTTGGGTTAAAAATAATGCCAAAAAAATCGGATTGCCCAAAATTATCACGTTGCGTAAACTGGCGCATAATGTCTTCAGGATTGTCATGTAGGTATGCAGAAATATAAATGGCGTTATCATCATAACACATTTTAATTTCGCTACGTTTTTCTTTAACAGCCAATTTGCCTACGTCTGGTCTAAACTGAATAAAATTAGTTGCTACTTGTGAATTATCCCAAATGCTTTCATCAAGAACACCATCAATAGTTGGTGCTTTTTTAGCTCTAGTTATTTGATAAGCTTTTTTGGGTTGAGCTTCTAGTATTGTAAATATGCAAAAGAACAGCATTAAAAATGTTGCTTGCTTCATGTTTTTTGATTTGATTGATGATGTATGTTATTAGTCACATTACTACAACAAAACTAATTTTGTTATGTTTTATTATTCACAATAAAAAGTTAAAAATTTTTATAGTAGTATTAAAGAGTAGGTTATCAACATATATTTTAATTATCTTTATTTTTAAAATTAAGAGACTAAAAACACCAATATGCCGTATAAGAATTTTGAAGAATATAGTATGAAAGTTACCGATGATGTTAAAGAGAGGTACGAAAATATTATTAAAGATTTAGGAGAAGACGCTAATCGTGATGGTCTTTTAAAAACACCAGAGCGTGCGGCAAAAGCTATGCAATTTTTAACACAAGGCTATGATCAAGACCCTGTTGAAATCCTTAAAGGAGCTATGTTCAAGGAATCTTATAACGAAATGGTTATTGTAAAAGATATTGAGCTATACTCACTTTGCGAACATCATATTTTGCCATTTTTTGGAAAGGCACATATTGCGTATATACCAAATGGGCAAATTGTAGGGCTAAGTAAATTACCTAGAATAGTAGATGTTTTTGCGAGGCGTTTACAAGTACAAGAACGTTTAACAGAACAAATTTTAGACTGCATAAACGATACGCTTAAACCACAAGGTGTAGCTGTGGTAATTGAGGCAGCGCATATGTGCATGATGATGCGTGGCGTACAAAAGCAAAATTCGACCACTACAACGTCTGGGTTTAGAGGTCAGTTTGAAAAAATTGAAACTAGAAATGAGTTTCTAAAGCTTATTGGAAAATAAACTTGGTACGTTTCTTGTTATATTTTTAATAAATATATAGAATGAATTTAGATAACTTAAGTAAATATAAAAAACTCGTATTAAGCCTTGTATTTGACGCTATTGGTATGTTAACCATCTTCGATATTATTTGGGCGCCAGCATCTGGTTATTTAATGAGTAAAATGTACAAAGGCACCAGAGGTAAAATTGCTGGTGTGGTGTCGTTTATTGAAGAAATTATTCCAGGTTTTGATATTATTCCAACCTTTACTATTATGTGGTTTTTAACCTATGTGTTTCAGAAAGAAGAAGTCTTACAGGTTTAGCTGGTAGATGGAATCCTTACGCCAGACAGAAGGGTGGGAGCAACATAGTTGCCGAGCCATTTTGGTCAGCTTTTCGCTGAATGGATTCCATGGTTTTGTATAAGATTACTATGGGAGATTGTCGACTGAGCCACTAAACTTATACTTATTTTGTGTTTTTATCTTTGTTGACCCAAAATACACATTAATTTTATATGTTGTTGTAGCTGGTATGTTTCTTCAGAAATTGCAAAAGATATTATTGCAATATCAAAGTCTTTTAATGTTGATGCTAATATTGTAGGTAGGGTAGAAGATTTAATTCTGATGAAAATCAGAACCTAACAAAAAACTCACTATAAAAAGTGAGTTTTTTGTTTTTAAATATTAAATAAAAATGCCAAAACAAATTTTTGTTTTGGCATTTTTATTAGTTAGTGATATTAACAACCTTTGTTATGGTAGGTGTTTCATCACCATTTTCGTAAATATCAATTTGCATAGTAAGAGGTCGATAAGAAGTAATGTTCAAGTCTGTAGTTAAGTCATCTGAAGTTGCTTCTATAACTTGCGTGTGAGTATCTCTATCTAGTTGTTCTATAAACCAATTTACTCTTGAAGTTATTGAATAACTCCAGTAAGGCTGTGGCAAATCATCACCAATTGGATGAGTTGATATTCTAGTTATTATTATTTTTAAACTTGTATTTTTAGGCAAAATAGCTGAAAAACTATACCTCTCTCGAGTTTTTGCTTCTGTAAATGAATTCGCTAAAATATTATCACCAAAAAAACCTGTTTCTGGATATTCTATACTAGCAGGCAGTGTAGTAAAGGTTTCTTCATTGCCATAGGCCGTAGTACCTTCACTATTTGTAGCATAAGCTCTTACATAATACGTTGTATTTGGAGTTAAATTAGTAAATGAGCTTTCAAAAACGCCCTGACCACTTCCGTCAATAGTTTTATTATCGCTTATGGTAGGATTAGTTGCGGTACTCCAGCAAATCCCTCTTGTAGCAATTTCATTCCCATTATTATCTGTAATATCTCCTCCACTTTTAGCTGTAGTTTGTTCTATCTCACTAATTGCTGTTGTTGTTAGGATTGGGGCTAGTGCCTTAGTTTTAAAAGAAATATCTTCTCCATAAGCAATTTCTCCTTCGCTATTAATGGCGTATGCTCTGACGTAATATATTGTGTTTTCTGTAAGTGATGTTAGGGTAGAGCTAAATTCTCCTGAGCCTGTTCCATCACTTGTAAAATCTCCAGTAATGGTAGGTAAGGCTTCTATACCCCAGCAAACACCTCTTTGAGTAATTAATAGATTGCTAGGGAATTCAACTTTTCCATTTATTATAGCAGAATTTTGTGCAATATCAGTTACCGCAACAGAAGTTACTTCAGGTAAAGGCAATTTCGTTTTAAAAAGTATAAAGTTACCATAAGTAGTTTCTTCTGATGACGTCGCGTAAGCTCTGGCATAATAGGTTGTGCCAGGGCTTAATTCTTTAATTTCACTTTCAAAATCATCATTCCCAGTTCCTTCTTTTGTATTACTATCACTAATATCTGGATATAAAGAAGTTGTAGACCAGCAAATGCCTTTTTCTATGATGTCTATATTCTCGATTTGCATCGTTGCACCAACAGTTGCAGATGCTTCTTCAATATAAGAAGCTTCTAATGTTAGTATATTTACTAATGAAGGATTTGTTTCAAAGCGAATAATCTTTCCATAACTTGTACCAACTTCATTAGTTGCATAAGCTCTTGCAAAGTATAAAGTTCCAGGTTGTAAATTTTCAATTTTACTTGTAAAGTTTTCATCTCCTGCGCCATGAGTTGTTTTGCTGTCATTTAGGTCTGGTTCTACAGAAGTTTCAGACCAACATATTCCTTTTTGAGAAATTTGACTGTTTCCATTATCTGATATAATTCCAGTAATGTTTACAGAATTATGAGTGAGATTTGTAGTTTGTTCTGTTGTTAATTCTGGTAAAAAGATAATTTCTTCTTCATTTTCACTACAGCTAAAAATGAATAGAAAAAGACAAGAAAAATGTAGTAATTTACTTTTCATAACTATTTTTTTGATTTGATATAGTAATTTATTTATGATATTTATATGCATTAATTCAGATGTATAGGTTCTTTTAAGAAAAGTATATTTATTATATATTTCCATTTTGTCATATCTTTCAATAAAGTCAATTGAGTTGGCATGTTTTATTCATATTTTATTACGTAGCTTCAATGACTTATATCAATCGATAGCAAATTTATCACAATCTCAATTTTTTGTAGTCTAAAATCTATTCTAAAATTGTTAACAAGTCCCACTAAAATAACTATTTTAATTTTGTAAATTTGCCTGCGTTTATAAGCGCAACATGACAAATACAGCAAAATACATCTTTGTAACCGGTGGGGTTACATCATCCTTAGGAAAAGGAATCATAGCAGCATCATTAGCTAAATTACTTCAAGCCCAAGGCTATAGAGTTACTATCCAAAAATTAGACCCCTATATTAATGTTGACCCAGGAACTCTAAACCCTTACGAACATGGCGAATGTTATGTTACTGAAGATGGAGCAGAAACCGATTTAGACCTAGGGCATTACGAACGTTTTTTAAACCGACCAACAAGTCAAGCTAATAACGTAACAACTGGAAGAATTTACCAAAGTGTTATTGATAAAGAGCGTCGTGGTGAATTTTTAGGAAAAACGGTTCAGGTTGTTCCACACATAACGAATGAGATTAAAGAGCGTATTCAAATGCTTGGTAAATCTGGAAATTACGATATTGTTATTACGGAAATAGGTGGAACCGTTGGTGATATTGAATCCTTGCCATACATTGAAGCTGTGCGTCAATTACGATGGGATTTAGGAAAAGATAATGGTATTGTTATTCATTTAACTTTGGTGCCTTATTTATCGGCCGCCGGCGAATTGAAAACTAAACCAACACAACACAGTGTAAAAACACTTATGGAAAGTGGTGTGCAAGCAGATATTTTGGTGTGTAGAACAGAACGCAACTTACCTAAAGACCTTCGTAGAAAATTGGCATTATTTTGTAATGTAAAAGAAGAAGCTGTTATTCAATCCATTGATGCCTCTACAATATATGATGTACCTAATTTAATGCTTGAAGAAGGTTTAGATAAGGTGGTTCTTGAAAAATTAAATTTAGATAGTTCAAAACCAGATATTACACAATGGAATCAATTTGTACACCGACATAAAAACCCAAAAACCGAAGTTACTATAGGTTTAATAGGAAAGTATGTTGAGCTTCAAGATTCTTATAAATCTATTTTAGAAGCTTTTATTCATGCAGGGGCGGAAAATGAAGTTAAAGTAAATGTAGAGTCTGTACATTCAGAATATATAAATAAAGATAACGCAAAATTAAAACTAGCACATCTTGATGGTGTTTTAGTAGCACCTGGTTTTGGTGAGCGTGGTATTGATGGTAAAATTGATGCTGTACAATATGTTAGAGAAAACAATGTGCCTTTTTTAGGGATTTGTTTAGGGATGCAAATGGCAGTTATAGAATTTTCTAGAAACGTCTTGGGAATTAAAGATGCCGCCTCTACAGAGATGAATGCAAGCACAAACAATCCTGTAATTGGCTTGATGGAAGACCAAAAGAATATTACAGATAAAGGAGGAACCATGCGTTTAGGTGCATGGGCTTGCGATTTAAAAAAGGGAAGTGCTGTAAGAGGTATTTATAAATTAGATAGTATTACTGAGCGTCACAGACACCGTTATGAATTTAATGGGGATTATAAAGAAAAGATTGAAGCTGCTGGCATGATTGCGACAGGTTTAAATCCAGATACAGGATTAGTTGAAATTGTTGAAATCCCAGAACACCCTTGGTTTGTTGGGGTGCAGTATCACCCAGAATATAAAAGTACAGTAGCAAATCCGCATCCGCTTTTTGTAGCTTTTGTAGAAGCGTCGTTAAATCATAAGAAAAAGAAAAATAATGCCACTATGGCACAAAAGTAAAATTGGATAGCTTTTTGATTATTCAATAAACTTTATAATAAATAATGTTTGTCATATTGAGCGCAGTCGAAATATCTTTAAAATAGATTTTTCATTACATTCAGAATAACATCAACTAAAATTAGATGGAAGAAAAAAAATTAGACATAAATTCAATTATAGGTTTTGTACTCATCTTTGGAATTCTAGCATACATGCTTTGGCAGAACCAGCCTTCGCCAGAGGAATTAGAAGCTCAAGAAAAAGCAAAACAAGAACAAGTTGAAGCTGAACAAAAAGAAAAAGAAGAGACTTTAGTTACTACTGCTACTGATTATACGGTTGGTTCAGGAGTAGATTCACTTCAAATGATTCAACTTAAAAATAAATTAGGGGCATTTGCATATTCTGCTTCTCAATCTAATGATAAAGAAACAGTTGTTGAAAGTGATTTACTGGCACTTAAGTTTAGTAATAAAGGGGGTTATCTTTCTGAGGTAAGATTAAAACAATTTGTCGATTACGACTCTATTCCAATCTACATAATTAAAGATAATAATGCCTCTTTCAATATTAATTTTGGAACCACTGACAGCAGAATTTTAAATACAAAAGATTTACCGTTTGTTCCTCAGGTTACTAAAAATGGAAATGTTACTGTAGTTTCTATGAAACTTAAAGTTTCCGAAAGTCAGTTTTTAGAATACCGCTATGAGTTGAAGCAAGGTGATTATATGATTGATTTTGCTATTCGTTCTCAAGGATTAAGCAATGTGATTAATAGTTCGCAAGCCATCAATTTAGATTGGAAATTGAAAGGGTATCGTCATGCAAAAAGTATTTCTTATGAAAACAGATATACAGATATTCATTATGATTATGAAGGAGGAAAAGCAGATTACACAAGAGATGGTGAGGATGAGATTGAAGATGTAGCTTGGATTGGTTATAAGCAACATTTCTTTTCGTCAGCATTATTAACAGATACACGTTTTAAAAATGTAACAGTTAAAACTGAAAACTTAGTAAAAGACGAGACTATAGACACGGTTTATACTAAAAGTTTTGCAGCAACAATCCCTTTAGAATTGCAAGGTGGAGAAATCAATCAAACTATGGATTGGTATTACGGACCAAGTGATTTTAAAGTACTTAATAAATATGATAGAAATTTAGACGAATTGGTGCCATTTGGTTGGGGACTTTTCGGTTGGATAAACCGTTATATTTTTATGCCATTGTTTGGTTTCTTAGGTGGATTTATGTCTTATGGTATTGCTATTGTTGTGATGACTGTTTTGGTGAAATTCCTATTATCTTTTGTACAATACAAGCAGTTTTTATCTCAGGCAAAAATGAAAATTTTAAAGCCAGAATTAGATGCTATTAGAGAAAAACATAAGGATAATAAAATGAAAGCGCAACAAGAAACTATGGCGTTGCAAAACAAAGCAGGAGCAAGCCCTATGGCGGGATGTTTGCCAGCTTTAATTCAACTACCTGTGTTTTATGCACTGTTTCAATTTTTTCCATCTGCGTTTGATTTAAGACAGAAATCTTTCCTTTGGGTTGATGATTTATCTTCTTATGATGTTATTGCAAACTTACCTTTTAACATTCCTTTTTATGGAAACCACGTGAGTTTGTTCCCAATATTAGCGTCTGTTGCAATTTTCTTTTACATGCGTTTAACAACAGGACAGAATATGCAATCTCAACCTCAGCAAGAAGGGATGCCAGATATGGCGAAAATGATGAAGTACATGATGTATTTCTCTCCTATAATGATGTTGTTTTTCTTTAATAACTATGCATCAGGTTTGAGTTTGTATTACTTTATTTCGAATGTTATTAGTATTGGAATTATTTTAGTTATTAAAAATTTTATTCTTGATGAAGATAAAATTCATGCTGATATGCAAGAGAAGAAAAAGAAGCCTAAAAAGCAAGGTCGTTTTCAAAAGAAAATGGCTGAAATGATGGAGCAAGCAGAAAAGCAAAAGCAAGCTCAAAAAAAGGGTAAGTAATTGTTAGTGCTGAAGGTCTTTCAGTATCTTTTAAAATATAAAAGCTGTCAAGAAAACATTTTTGGCAGCTTTTTTGTTATAACATAATTAAAGTTTAGTCGTTAACTAAATGTAATTTTCCGCGAAATCGTAAGATTCATGAATTCATTAATATTAAATAATGAATAATGAATAAAGGGATAAAATAAAATTTTAAAAATGAAGATGTATTATAGTTTTTTATTTTTCTTAATGTTTAATAGTTTCATGTTTGCTCAAAACGTAAATCAATTTGATACCAACGGAAAGCGCCATGGTGTATGGAAAAAGCATTTTGAGGACACTAATATTTTAAGATACGAAGGACAGTTTAATCATGGAAAGGAAGTAGGGTTGTTTAAATTTTATAAGAATTATAAAAAGAAAGCTATTCTTTCGGCAACTAAATTATTTAATGAGGCAAATAAAATAGCTGAGGTAAAGTTTTTGGCATCTAATGGAAAAGTGATTAGTGAAGGAAACATGAATGGTAAAACATATATTGGTACTTGGAAATACTATCAAAAAAATTCAGATCAATTACTTACAATCGAAAATTATAATGATAAAGGCGAGTTAGTAGGGGAGCGTTTGGTGTATTACCCAAATGGACAAATAGCCGAAAAACAAAATTATATTAATGGCAAATTGAATGGTGAATCGTTTTGGCTATCTGAAAAAAATGTAGTTTTAAAAACATATATATATGAAAATGACGAATTGCATGGCGCTGCAAAATTTTATAGCCCTAAAGGGGAATTACTATCTGAAGGTCAATATAAAAGAGGTAAAAAACACGGCGTTTGGAAGTACTACGAAGACGCAAAACTTGTAAAGGAAAAAGACTTTACCTATAAACCTAAATACATAAAAAAAACGCCTTAATTTCTTAAGGCGCCCTCTTTTTCATAGACAATTTTAGCGGGAATTACTAATGTTTGCCTACAATCAACAAACCAAACTAATTTTATTAATTAGACGGTAGTAATACTTTATCAATAACATGAACAACACCATTTGTTGCATGTACATTTAGTAAAGAAGTAACCAACCCTGCTGGAGTTGATCCTGCTGCATCCTGAATAGTTAAAGTATCTAAGTCAATTGTTACGTTTTGTCCATTTAACATAGGAGCTTGTAAATCATCAGTCAAATCTGTTGAAAAGATATACACGCTTGGCTCAACTACATGATGAGTCAATATTGCTACTAGAACACTTGCATCTGTGGCATTAATTGCATCAACATTAGCAAAACCAGCATCCATAAATGCAGCATCTGTTGGGGCAAAAACTGTAAATGGACCTGCAGTACCAAAAGTATCACCTAAACCAGCTTGAGCTAATGCCGCAGCTAACATTGTAAATTCAGCAGGATTGCCTCCAGCAAGACTAGCTACTATATCATTAATGGTATTAGTCGGTGGAATTAAAGTTCTGTCAATAACATGAACGACACCATTAGACCCAGTAATGTCTGTTGCTGTTACCATAGTTGTTCCATTTATTGAAACTGCTCCTCCTGCATTTGTAATGTATATATTTCCTCCTAAAGTAGAAACTTCAGCAGCTGCTATACCTGAATCAGGGAGCATAGATTGCATAATAGTACCATCAACAACGTGATAAGCTAAAACAGTATCAACAATGTCTGCTACGTCTGCTAAATCTGTTATTCCAGCAGCAGTAAATGCATCGTTAGTAGGAGCAAAAAGAGTTAAACCACTATCACCTGGGCCATTACTTAATAAAAGCTCTAATATACTTGGGTCGGCTGCAAGAACTGCCTCAATAAGTGTCGTAAAGTTTTTATTAAAATAAGCTGGTGCTACAATAGTTCCAACTATAGGTAACATTGATGGCGGTACAAGTACACTATTAATTACATGAACTACACCATTTGTTGCTAAACCATCTACAGCAATAACTTGAGCGCTATCTATAAATACGCCATTAGAATCTGCAACAACGTCAACAGTTTCGCCACCAGCCATTGTAATGGTGCCAGATGTTACGTCACTAGCTTCTAAAGCTGCTGAAGCAAAAACATGATGCTGCAAAACACTTTTAAGTACATCTTCTGGAATATCATCAATAGATGTTTGTCCTATGGCGCCAAGTAAGTCAGCAAAAGCCGTATTGTTTGGAGCAAAAACTGTATAAGTTCCATTTCCGCTTAATAAATCAACTAAGTCTGGATATTTTACTAAGGCAGTAACTAAGCTAGAAAGTTCTGGTGTAGCTTGTGCAAGTTCTACAATGCTGTTTGTAGGTTCAAATTCAATTGTGCTATCGTCATCATCATTACTACATGATGTAATTGTAAGCACTGAAAATAATATTATAGCAAATTTTTTCATGGGATTTAAATTTTTCATTTTTCAAAAGTTTTATGTTTGTTTAACAAATATATAAAATAATTAAACAAAATATCAAATTATGTTTAATATTTTTATAAATAAATTAAACAAAATGTATTTCGTCGATTATTTCATTTTTTTAATTAATCACAGAATCTTACAATATTATGTATCTTTGTGCACTAATTTTTAATGATGAAACGAGTAATTATTGGTCTTTCAGGAGGTGTGGATTCTAGCGTTGCTGCTTATTTATTAAAGGAGCAAGGTTATGAGGTAATTGGCTTGTTTATGAAAAACTGGCATGATGACTCTGTAACTATATCTAATGAGTGTCCATGGTTAGATGATAGTAATGATGCTATGCTAGTAGCTGAAAAATTAGGTATTCCTTTTCAAACTGTCGATTTAAGCGAACAATATAAAGAACGCATTGTTGATTATATGTTCGATGAATATAAGAAAGGTAGAACACCAAACCCAGATGTACTTTGTAATAGAGAGATTAAGTTTGATGTGTTCATGAAAATAGCTTTAGAGCTTGGAGCAGATTATGTAGCTACGGGTCATTATTGCAGAAAAGGGACTATTCAAAAAGATAGTAAAGATGTCTATCAACTTTTAGCTGGTGCAGATAATAATAAAGACCAGTCGTATTTTTTATGCCAATTATCTCAAGAGCAATTATCAAAAGCCTTATTTCCAATTGGTGAGTTAACAAAGCCAGAAGTTAGAGCTATTGCAACAAAACTTGATTTGGTTACTGCGGAGAAAAAAGATTCTCAAGGACTGTGTTTTATTGGTAAAGTGAAATTACCAGATTTTCTACAGCAACAACTAAAACCAAAAGAAGGTGTTATTGTGGAGGTTCCGAGTGAACAAGATATTTACAACTATATTCAAACTGAATTTAATTCTGAAGAAGAA
Organism: uncultured Algibacter sp.; assembly: GCF_947487575.1. Taxonomy (GTDB): domain Bacteria; phylum Bacteroidota; class Bacteroidia; order Flavobacteriales; family Flavobacteriaceae; genus Algibacter_B. The sequence goes on from NZ_CANKXG010000004.1 coordinate 64,388, forward strand.
AAATTAGAATATTTGTCTCGTAAAATAGAATATAAAATGGATTCTGGTAAAATAGTAGGTAAGCATCAAGGTGCCCATTATTTCACAAAAGGACAAAGAAAAGGTCTTGGAGTAGGCGGCACAGTTGAACCTTTATTTGTAATTGATACAGATGTAGATGATAATGTGATTTACACTGGTCAAGGAAAAACACACCCTGGATTATACAAAAAAGCACTATTTGTTAGTAATGAAGAATTGCATTGGATTCGTGAAGATTTGGAGTTACAAATTGATGCAACCATGCAAGTTAAAGCTAGAATTCGTTATCGACAAACTCTAGAAAATGCTACACTTCATAAAGTAAATAGTGGTTTATATGTTGAATTTGAAAATTTTCAGTCAGCAATTACCGAGGGTCAGTTTGTTGCTTGGTATCTAAATGATGAACTTATAGGTTCGGGAGTAATTTCATAACTTAGCATTGCTTAATCGCTATGTTATGAAAAAATCAATACTACTATTTTTTGTTTTTATCAGTTTCAGTGTATTTGCACAAATTGAAGACGCTTGGGTTTATTTAACAGATAAACAAAATGTTACAGCTTCAATAAACAATCCAATAAGTATTCTTACCCAAAAAGCTATTGATAGAAAAAATAAACATGGTGTAACTATTGATGCTAGAGATGTTCCTGTTAATGAGATTTATATAACGCAATTAAAAAATGCTACAGGGATAACAGTTTTGGCCAAATCTAAATGGTTTAATGCTGTTCATGTAAGAGGTATTGAGACAGATATCCAAGCTTTAACAGATTTAAGTTTTGTTGATACTATTGATTTTGCTGATAAAAGTTTAAACTCAAAGTCTGTTGTTAAAAAAGGAAAGAAAAAAAACCATTCCAAATTAGAAAATACATTTACAATATTTAATTATGGTGATGCATCCAATCAAATAGAGATGTTTAAAGGAGATGAATTGCATCTTGCTGGTTTTACAGGAACGGGAATGACTGTAGCCATTATGGATTCAGGTTTTACAAATGTAAATACGATGGCATCGTTTCAAAGATTGCGAGATGCGGGTAATTTATTAGGAAGTTATGATTTTGTAAATCGCGAGGTTAATGTTTATACGGGGACAAATAGCGATCATGGAACTTTTGTTTTAAGTAATATGGCAGGTTATATTGAAAATGAATTTGTTGGTACAGCACCAGATGCTTCATATTATTTATTTATAACAGAGGATGCACCAAACGAAAACCCCGTTGAAGAAAGTTATTGGGTTGAAGCTACTGAACGTGCTGATAGTTTAGGAGTAGATGTAATTAATACCTCTTTAGGTTACACAACTTATGATAATCCAAATTATAGTTATACACAAGCCGATATGGATGGTAACTCCGCGTTCATAACTAAAGGGGCAAATATTGCTTTTGAAAAAGGCCTTTTGTTGATTACTTCGGCTGGAAATTCTGGTAATGATTCTTGGGGAATAGTTGGAGCACCTGCTGATGCACCTGGTGTTTTTACAGTTGGAGCAGTTAAAGCAAATGGAGATTATGCTAATTTTAGCTCTAAAGGAAATGTTACGCAACCAAACAATAAACCAGATGTTGTTGCACAGGGTCAAGCAAGTTATGTTATTGGACCAGATGATGTAATTAGAACATTAAATGGTACATCATTTAGTTCCCCAATTTTAGCAGGAGGAATAGTTTGTTTATGGCAAGCACGCCCTCTAGATACAAATACAGAAATTATGGATTTGGTAAGACAATTTTCTTCTCAATCCTCAAATCCTGATTATTCTATTGGCTATGGTATACCAGATTTAGAAATGGCTTTAAGTTTTTTGTCATTAAACTCTGATATAAATGAAAACATTAAAATATATCCTAATCCTGTAAAAGATAAGCTCTATTTAGAGTTACCTTCAGAAGAAAATATAATTTCATTAAGAGTATTTGATATTCTTGGAAAAGAGGTTGAAGCAAATAGTTTTTCAAAAACTAATAAAGAGATTAATTTAAAGCAATTATCCAAAGGTCTGTATATATTCAAATTAACAAGTAATACAATTTCCAAAACCTTTAAAATCGTTAAGCAATAATGTCAAATAGAATTACTGAACTTTTCAATATAAAGTTTCCTATTATACAAGCAGGTATGATTTGGAATAGTGGTTGGCGATTAGCTTCCGCATCTAGTAACTCTGGAATTTTAGGACTTATTGGAGCAGGTTCTATGTACCCAGAAATATTGCGTGAGCATATTCAGAAATGTAAAAAGGCTACTAACAAACCTTTTGGTGTTAATGTACCTATGTTGTATCCAAATATTCAAGAAATTATGGATATAATAATTGAAGAAGGTGTAAAGATTGTTTTTACTTCCGCAGGAAACCCTAAAGTCTGGACTTCTTGGTTGAAAGAACAAGGTATTATTGTAGTACATGTTGTAAGTAGTTTAAAATTTGCATTAAAGGCTCAAGAAGCAGGAGTTGATGCCATTGTCGCCGAAGGTTTTGAAGCTGGAGGACATAACGGAAGAGATGAAACTACAACACTAACCTTAATACCTATAGTAAAAGAACATATTAAAATACCCTTAATAGCTGCAGGAGGAATAGCTACAGGTAAAGCAATGTTGGCAACTATGGTTTTAGGGGCAGATGGCGTACAAATAGGAAGCCGATTTGTAGCTAGTGAAGAAAGTTCCGCTCATGATGCATTTAAAAATTTAGTTGTTCAGTCTAAAGAAGGGGATACTCAATTAACTTTAAAAGAATTAGCGCCGGTTAGATTAATAAAAAACGAATTCTATAATCAAGTTCAAGATTTATATAAGTTCAGTCCAACACTAGAGCAACTTAAACAATTATTAGGTAGAGCAAGAGCAAAACGTGGTATGTTTGAAGGTGATTTAAAGGAAGGCGAATTAGAAATTGGTCAAATTTCTGGATTGATTCATGATGTAAAGCCAGTAGCAGAAATTGTAGAGGGTATTGTAAAGGAATTTGAATTATCTAAGAAAGAAATTGTAAATATTTAAAAGAATATTTTTAAATAATTGATGAAATAAAAAAGGAGGAAATTAAATTCCCTCCCTTTCTTTTTTAGAAACCAGCACTAATTTTAATCCCTATAAATGAAGCTTACGTTTCTATACTACTGAGAACTTAGGGAAAACGATTTGGAACATCGCGAATGTAATATATTACTTCAATTTATATGAGAAAAATTACAAATAATTATTAACATTTGTTAATAATTCATAAAATCAAAAAGATTGCTTGCAAATTATTAAAAGATAAAAGTGATATAGTACTTTTGTTCAATGCAATTTTCAAATTACACAAAAGAGTTTAAATATAATTGGCAATTAGCTGCACCAGTAATGCTGGGTATGCTTGGTCATACTTTTGTTAGTTTTGTGGATAATATTATGGTAGGGCAACTTGGAACAGCTGAATTGGCCGCAGTATCATTAGGGAATAGTTTCATGTTCATTGCCATGTCTTTAGGAATTGGTTTTTCTACAGCCATTACACCTTTAACTGCTGAAGCAGATTCGGCTCAAGATTTTGTTAAGGGAAAATCTTCGTTTAAACATGGTTTATTTTTATGTACCGTTTTAGGAGTGCTTCTCTTTTTGTTAGTGTTTTTTGCAAAACCACTCATGTATTTAATGAAACAACCAGTTGAGGTTGTTGAGTTAGCGATTCCTTATTTAGATTTGGTAGCATTTTCATTAATTCCATTAATTATTTTTCAAGGGTTTAAACAATTTAGTGATGGGCTGTCAATGACTAAATACCCAATGTATGCTACGCTTCTGGGTAATATTATTAATATTGTTTTAAACTATGTGTTGATTTTTGGAAAGTTTGGTTTTCCAGAAATGGGAATAGTTGGGGCAGCTTATGGAACCTTAGCTTCTAGAATTATAATGGTTGGCTATTTATGGTATTTATTAAAAGGGAAAGAAAAGTCAAAAACCTTTGTAACAAATATTAAATTCTTTGTGCTAGATAAATTGATGATTAAAAAAATCATCAACTTAGGAGCACCTAGCGCCATGCAAATGTTTTTTGAAGTCGCCATTTTTACAGCTGCTATTTGGCTTAGTGGTTTACTGGGTAAAAACCCGCAAGCAGCAAATCAAATTGCATTAAATTTAAGTTCAATGACTTTTATGGTAGCCATGGGGTTAAGCGTTGCAGCAATGATTAGAGTTGGTAACCAAAAAGGGTTAAAGGCGTATTTTGAATTGCGTAGAATAGCCTTTTCTTTATTTTTAATGGGAACATTATTAGCTATTGGTTTCGCCTTAGTTTTCTTTGTGTTGCATGATTACCTACCAAAAATATATGTTAATTATGATGATGCAGAAAACTTAGTTGATAATATGGAAGTTGTAAGTATAGCTTCAAAATTATTGATTGCAGCTGCTATTTTTCAAATAAGTGATAGTATTCAAGTTTTAGTTTTGGGAGCTTTAAGAGGATTACAAGATGTTAAAATACCTACCATTATTACTTTTATATCGTATTGGTTAGTTGGCTTTCCAATAAGTTGGCTTTTAGGGAAAGAAGATGCTTATGGAAGTTTTGGCATTTGGCTAGGATTATTGGCAGGTTTAACAACTGCTGCAATTTTATTATATATTCGGTTTAATTATTTGACTAAAAGATTAATTTTGTCGAACACTAAATAATTTTAAAAATGAGTATTCCAAAATTTATACTAGGTGATAATACTGAATTTCCAAATGCTATTTACGTTATTCATACTGAGTTTCCTAGGTTTATAATTAATCTTGAAAATGATAATGTTGAGTGGTTTGAAGATTTTGATGCTGAGGACCAAAAGGAATTAGAAACCGAAACCGAAACTGCTATAAAAGATGCTACAGCATTTTATGATAGTGAAGTAGCTAAATATGATGAGTAAAGAGTGAAATTAAGCGTATACAGATGATTGAACAACTTTTAGAATACGATACAGAACTATTCTTGTTTTTGAATAATTTAGGTTCTTCAACTTGGGATGAGTTATGGTTGATTATAACAAATAAGTTAACATTTATTCCGTTGTATGCCTTTTTGCTATTTCTGTTGTATAAAAATTATGGATTAAAATCTATGTTGATTTTTGTGGTTGTGATAGCTTTAATGATAACGTTTACAGACCAAATAACAAATATTTTTAAGCGCACTTTTATGCGGTCTAGGCCATGTCGTGTAGATGAAATTGCTGATGAAATTAGATATATTGCAGTACGTTGTGGTAAATATGGCTTTTTCTCAGGGCATTCTTCAAACTCTATGGCAGCGGCAGTTTTTACAGGTCTGTTATTAAAGCCTTACTACAAAAATTTAATTTTTATTTTACTGTTTTGGAGTGCTGTGGTTGCATATAGCAGAGTTTATGTTGGTGTGCATTACCCAATAGATATTGTTTGCGGAATGACTTTTGGCGCTATTTCTGGGTTTATGTTTTATAAACTTGCTCAGTTTTTACTAAAGCGATTTGTGACAGTTTAATTGTTGAGGTTTAACAAATAATCTGCTGCGGCAAAAGGTGTAGTTTGGTTGTCTTTTAAAAGCTGTATTTGATTTGCTAATTCTTTTTTTATTTTTGGCGTATTGAAGAAATCAGATTTTAATTGGTCTTCTATGGTTTGAATAAGCCAAAATTTATTCTGTTCACTTCGTTTCTCATTGAAAAAGTTGTTTTTTGAAGTCGTTTCAACGTATTCTAAAATACTGTTCCAAATAGAATCAATGCCTTCATTTTTAAGCGCACTGCAAAGCGTAACTTTTGGTTGCCATTGTGATGATTTTTCAGGGTAGAGGTGAAGTGCTCTATTGAATTCTACTTTAGCTAGTTTAGCTTTTTTTAAATTATCGCCATCGGCTTTGTTTATGGCAATAGCATCTGCCATTTCAATAATACCGCGTTTTATACCTTGAAGCTCATCACCAGCACCAGCTAATTTTAGTAATAAAAAAAAATCGACCATACTATGTACAGTGGTTTCACTTTGACCTACACCAACCGTTTCAATTATAATAATATCAAAACCAGCGGCTTCGCAGAGTATTATGGTTTCTCTAGTTTTTCTTGCCACTCCACCAAGAGAATCACCTGAAGCAGACGGACGAATAAAAGCATTTTCGTCTTTTACTAAATCTTCCATTCGAGTTTTATCTCCTAGAATACTACCTTTGGTTATGTTGCTACTTGGGTCTATGGCTAAAACGGCAACGCGTTTCCTAATAGTTGTTAAGTGTTTTCCAAGGGCTTCAATGAATGTGCTTTTACCAACGCCAGGAACGCCTGTAATACCAATTCTAATAGAGTTATTGGCATGTGGTAAGCATGCTTTTAATACTGCGTTGGCTTGTGCTTTATGTTTTTTGTTTTTACTTTCTACTAAAGTTATGGCCCGACTTAATGCAGTAATATCTTTTTTTAGGATAGATTCTACTAAATTATCTGTGCTAATTTTTGCTTTGCGCTTATCTTTAATAGATTCAATAGATGAGGAGTTAGTAATTTCTGAAATAGAAACCCCTTTTTTTTCTTGTAATGCAGATTTTTTTTGTTTTGACACTAGTAGATTAATGTTTGTCTAATTTACAATTTTATTTTTTGTGAACTATAAACTGACACAGCGACTGGTAACTTATTTAAGTGGTACCGCAACCTTAACATCATCCCAAGCCATAGTTAAAAATAGGTTATCTGTAGAATTATCAAAGGCAATGGTAAATTGCTCTACGTGGTTGTTTAGTTTTTGTACAGGAACTTCGATGTTTAAGGCATCGTAGTTTGGATCCCACATGGGTTTCATTTCGGCATTTACACCCCAAGAATATTGTTTTGAGTTGAAAATGACGTTCCATGTTGAATCTTTTGGAACCGTCCAAAGTGTATATTTACCTTTAGCTAATGGCATGCCGTTTACTTGTAGAGGTTTGTTGGTTTCGAAGGTAGTAGCTTCGTTTGCTCCAGTTCGCCATACTTGGTTAAAAGGTACTAAAGCCCCAAAAATTTCGCGCTCTTTTCTGTAGGGTCTATTGTAAAACACTTCAAGTTTTAAATCGTTTAGCTTAAATTCTACGGTATCTTTTGGACTTAAACGTTGCACAAAAATATTTTCTATGAAAGTGGAATATAAAAATAAACCTAATGCTATTAGAGATAGTAAAATTAAGACGCGTTTTAAGAAGGTGTTCATATATAGCAATTTATTAAGAGCATAAAGATAATTTAAAAGGCATTATTAGTAAAATGCAAACGCTAATTTATTTAGTTTTGTTGTGAAGAAGTTAGAAGTTAGAAGAGGAAAGTTTGAAGGATGTGAATAGAAACAATTACTCTTAGGTGATTACTCTGCTGAGTTTTTTATCTCGCAAAGGCGCTAAGTCGCGAAGACTTACTCAGTTGAACAAACAGTTTGGAGTTTGTAAACTGAGATTGTGACTGCTACTGAAAACTCAATTTAGCTGATTGACTCGCGTTAGAGATTGCAGTGGAAAGCCCACAGCGACGATAGGAGCGAGGACTTGTAACGGATAGCTCGACCTTGAGCGATCCTGCGAGGTTTTAAAAACCTTGTAGGTATGAGCGATGGGTAACGCCAAAACCTTTTTTTGAAAAAGATTTTTAATTTTTTGCAACACTCTGATTTTTTAATCGTCTTTAAGATGAACTAACTTATACCAAAAGTAAATTGAGCATGTTTCAAGTTGACATTATTGAACAATGTAAACAGAATAACCGTAAGGCGCAATTGCAGTTATACAACCAGTATTGCGACGGGATGTATATTGTTGCTAAACGGTTTTTGAAAGATGCTGCTGATGCTGAGGATGTGGTGCAAGAGGCTTTTATTAAGGCTTTTACTAAACTACACCAGTACAAAGCGGAAGTCACTTTTGGAGCATGGTTAAAACGTATTGTTGTTAATAAAAGTATCGATTTTTTAAAGGTCAAAAAACAGCTACTTGTGGAGTTGGATGAGGCGCATTTAAAGGTTGTTGATACACCAAAAGACGACAAATGGTTGGTAGAGGATACAATAACATTGGATGATGTTAAGGCAGCTATTAATATATTGCCGGAAAAGTATCAATACGTTGTGATGTTGTATTTAATTGAAGGGTATGACCATCAAGAAATTTCGGAGATTCTAGATATTTCTGAAGTTGCATCTAGAACACAACTATCTAGAGGAAAAGTAAAATTACAAAAACTGTTAACACTTAGAAAAGATGGCACAAGATCTTAGAGAGTTATTTAAAAATGACAAGATATCGGGTGAGAAGATGCCTAAAAATCATCAAGAACGTTTTCTTGACAAGTTAGATGCTGCCTTGCCAGAGCAAAAACAACCCAAGTTTAGTTGGATGCAAATTGCAGCTAGTATTGTGGTGCTTTTAGGTTTAAGTTTAGGTGCGTTTAAGTATTTTCAGCCAGATGTTATAGCAGATGCACCAGTGGTTGTTGCTAACAAAACGGTGGATACTAAAACCTTGGGTGATATTTCGCCTGGGTTAAAAAAGGTTGAAGATTACTATTTAGCGAGTATTAATTTAGAATTGTCTAAAATGGAATACACACCAGAAACTAAGGAGTTGTTTGATGGCTATTTAATTCAGTTAAATGAACTAGATAAGGAATACCAAAAACTATCTTTAGAGTTAACCGAGGCTGGACCAAGTGAATTAACAGTAAATGCCTTAATTGATAATTTAAAATTACGTTTGAATTTATTGTATCGGTTAAGAGCGCAATTGCAAGAATTTAATACTTCTGATGCTTTGGCAGATGAAGTTTTACAATCAATTTAAAAAATCAAAAAATGAACAGAATTATAAATCAAATCAGATTATTGGCGTTATGCTTCTTTATAACAGGGGGTATTATGGCGCAGCAAAAATTAACTAAAGTATCGCAATCTATAAAAGTAGATAAAGATGTGGTGGTTGACTTAAACACTAGTTATAGCAATATTATAATTGATACATGGAATAGAGATACCATGGAAATAGAGGCTTATATTGAAGGCGAAAAACTTAGTAAGGAAGAACTTGAAGTTGCTTTGAAATCTTGGGATGTTGATATTGATGCTACAAGTAATGAGGTTTCAATTTCTACTAGAGGTGGTCGTAGTACTTCTTTATGGGTGCATAGAGATTCTGATAGTTGTGATGGTTGTGAGCATGTTAACCACTCGGTAGGTGCCATATTAAATGAATTAAAATTTGAACTTGCTGATATGCCTGATATGGATTTTGATTTTGATTTCGATTTTGAAATGCCAGAGATGCCGGAAATGCCAGTAATGCCTGAATTACCTGAATTACCTGAAGGTGTTAATGCTATTAAATTTGATTATGATGCTTATCAGAAGAACGGTGAAAAGTATTTAGAGGAATGGTCTGAAAAATTTGAATCTAGATATGGAAAAGACTATGCAAAAAAGATGGAAGCATGGGGAGAGAAATTTGGCAAGGAATGGGAAGAAAAGTATGGAGAAGATTATGCTAAAAAGATGGAAGCTTGGGGAGAACGTTTTGCTAAACAAATGGAAGGGCAAGCTGAACGTATAGAAGCTCAAAAGGCGCGTGCAGAGGCTCACAAAGAACGTGAAGAAGCACATAAAGAGCAAGCAAAGGCACGTGCAAAAGCGCATAAAAAACGTACTATTTTAATTAAAGATAGAGAGAAAGAGATTGAACGATTGTTTCATAACAAATCGAATAGCGATGTTAATAAAACAATTAAAATTAAAATGCCAAAAGGCGCTAAATTAAGGGTTAATGTTAAGCATGGCGAAATTGAATTTGCGGCTAATATTGATAATTTAGAAGCCGATTTACAGTACACAAAATTTACAGCAGAAAGCATTAATGGAAGTTTAACTTCCATTAATGCTTCTTATTCACCGATTTATGTAACCAACTGGAATTTAGGAGAATTGAATTTAAACCATGTAAAAGCTGTTGAACTTGAAAATGTGAAGCATTTAATTTTAAACTCGGTATCGTCTAATATTGATGTTGAAAATTTGTTTGGAAGTGCCATTATTGATGGCAATATTGGAGATGTAAAAATCTATAATATTGATGATAACTTTATTAGTTTGAATATGATTCTTCAAAATAATGATGCTTTTATTGAGTTACCAAACGTTAATTGTAATGTGCAGTATAAAGGCACGCGGTCACATATAAAACATCCAAAACAATTGGATGATGAACATGTTTCTAATTTTTCTACTGGAGATTTAGCAAGTGGAAAAAACATTATAATTAATGCTAAATATAGCCACGTTACTATGGAGTAAAATTACTTATCTATTATTTCTTTTTTAAGTGTTTTATAATTTCTTCTTTTTCGGTTAGATAATCAAACCAAATAATATCTTCATTCTTCTTAAACCAAGTCAGTTGGCGTTTTGCAAAGCGTCTAGTATTCTTTTTTATTTCTGAAATGGCGAATTCTAATTCCCAATTGCCGTTTAAATAATTAAATAGTTCTTTATAACCAACGGTGTTTAAAGCGTTTAAATTTTGGTATTCTAACAAACTTATTACTTCGTTTAATAAGCCATCTTTTATCATAATATCAACACGTTGGTTTATACGGTTGTATATGAATTCTCTTTTGGCAGAAAGCCCAATCGTTATGGTTTTAAAAGTGCGCTTACCTTTGTCTTTATTTAAAAATGATGAATAAGGTTTTCCTGAGCCTATACAGATTTCTAAAGCACGAATAACACGATGTGGGTTATCTATGGCTATGTTTTTATATGATACAGGATCTAAGGTTTGTAATTGGTGTTGAAGAGATTCTAAACCCTTTGTAGCTAATTGGTTGTTTAATGTTTCTCTAATAGTTGCATCTACTTCTGGAAAATGGTCTAGACCTTTAGTGACTGCATCTATATATAGCCCTGAACCACCAACCATAATTACTGTATCTTTTTTTTTGAATAAATCATCTAAGAGTTTTATGGCGTCTTTCTCGAAAGCGCCTACATTGTAATTATCTTTTATAGATTTATGATGGATGAAATGATGGTTTGCTCCAGCTAATTCTTCGGGTGTTGGTGCAGCAGTACCAATTTGCATCTCTTTAAAAAATTGACGAGAATCTGCTGAAATAATTTCGGTTTTAAAGTGTTGTGCTAGTTTTATACTTAGCGCTGTTTTTCCGATGGCTGTTGGACCAACTATGGAAATGAGATATTTTGCGTTTGAGTTTATAGCTTGTTGTATTTATTTGGTAAAGTTAATTTGAATAAATCATTTATGCGAATTAAAATGTTTAATAGAAACATTGATTTATATAGTTGCTTTTTTTTGTAAAAAAAGCAACTAACTTCGTTTAAGTCGGATATAAAACACCTGTGCTAAACTTGTTTAAGTATTAAAACGATTTCATATCCGAGAAATGTTGAGTGCAATTTGAGAAAAAATGTTTGATAACCAACAAAATTGGGCTTGAAACTTTTGCAGTAGGAAATACATAATGTTCTTGACAGACTTTTAGATATTCTTATGCAAAACACAGTTAACATGCCTTTACAAATTAATCAATTAATTTTATTTAAAACAACCAGCGTTAAGGGTTGTATTGGTAAAGCCCAAATATTAATTTTTTAGATTTTCGCCACAATTAAAACAAAACTCTGCTTTGTCTTTATGACCCGTGGTGAGACAGTTTTTACAGGATTGTGAATTTAAGTTGATTTCTGAATCTTGGGGATTCTTTTTGTTTTTATCCGTATTGTTTTGATTGGTATATTCGGCAGATACAATACCAGTAGGTACTGCTATAATACCGTAACCCAAAATCATAACTAACGAAGCTATAAATTGCCCAAGGGGTGTTTGGGGAGCAATATCTCCAAACCCAACTGTAGTTAGTGTTACAATACACCAATACACACTTTTTGGGATGTTAGTAAAACCATTTTCTTCGCCTTCTATTAAATACATTATTGTACCTAAAATAATAGCAACAATTATAACTGCAAATAAGAATACTGATATTTTTGCTTTACTAGCTTTTAGAGCATTTATCAGATTGTGAGATGCACCTAAATAACGTGCTAGTTTTAATATTCGAAAAACACGTAATAATCTTAAAGCGCGTAACGCAGCAAGTGCATGAATACCACCAAAAATTAATGAAATATATTTGGGAATAGTAGATAGTAAATCTATAATACCATAAAAACTAAAGACATAGTTAAGTGGTTTTCTTACCGTAATAATTCTCGCTATATATTCTAAACTGAATAATATGGTAATAATCCATTCAGAGATATTAAGAAAATCATGAAAATTTTCATCAATGCTATTAACACTTTCTAGCATAACTAGTACAATACTAGCTAAAATTGTTATTAATAAGACAACATCAAATAATTTTCCAGAAGGTGTATCTGCTTCATAAATAATTTCTTGAAGTCTTAACCTCCATTTATTTCTTGTGTATTTACTCATAAACTCAAAAGTAATAAAAAGATTAGTTAGTTTTTTGAACTAAAATTATGGTGTTGTTCTGAATATTCACAACCTCATTCATAAACTCCTTTAAGTATGTGTAATATTCAGCATTATAAATAGACTTTTTGAAAGCTATTTTTAAACTTACGTTTACTGTATTTCCAATTTGAGTTGCATTGAATAAGATTTGTCCTGAACCATTTGGTAACATAACATTTTTTGGTTGAGGCATTTCAACAATCTTGTAATTATCATTTAACTCAAACTTGAACATGTAGAAGTAACTATCCTTATAGCCAAAATCGATAGGGTAGGTACGTTCTTGTAGTTTAAAAGGGTTCTCATCAAAAAACTTTACAAGAAAAGGGTTTAAATATATATTGTTTCCTGCCTCATCAAAATTGTATTCTACATTGTAGGCTTCCTTGAAGTCTTCACTATTTTTACCTTCGCTTGTTACATCAAAATCAGATATTCCTATGTAAGGAAAAGTGTTTTCAAGTTTATCTAGATATTCATTTTTATTAGAGTAGAAAGATTTTTTTTTGTAAAAAGCATGATACCCCGTTCTTTTAGATTTTATGTCTCCAATAAGGTCTCCGTTTTCATTAAAATGTAAATTAGCTTGATAAAAAATGTTTGAAGGCTTGTATGGTTTCAAGTCCACCCAATTACTACCATTTTTAAAGTCAACTAACCTGCCATATTGGTTTAAGCATCTAAACGGAATCTCACCGAAATTTAAAAAACTATCTGTAGCATCCAACATAAATTTTTTATCATTTATGTTTACTTGAACAATAAGGTAATTGAAGTCGTATAAAACTGGAAAAACTTTAGTGGGAAAACCATTGTCTCTTGTCGATACTAGTAAAGGGTTTACTTCAATCCCACTTTCATTTAGTAAATTATGTAATAGAATATTTATTGAAGCGACGTTACCAGATTTACTTTTTATCAAATCTTTTACCGATGTTTCACTGAAAATTAGATACTCTTCGTTCCAATTATAATTGTTTTGTACGTATTTAAAAATGGATTGTGCCTTTTTAAGTAGGTCTGTTTCGTTTATGATGTCTGCGGATAGGAATTCTTCTAAATCAACCGATTTGTTTAGTTGTTTTCCGATTTTTGGGTGTGTTTTTAATTCTTTGTCAACGGTTTTCCAAGTTTTTGTAATATGATCTAAAGTGCCATCAAACCTTCTGAAGGTTTTTAAATCGTATTCTATTTTTATCAAATAATTAGATTTACTTGTCATGTAATCTTCCTCAATAAAAGCAGGAATATCCATCATTACATATCTTGCATTAAAACAATGTGAAGATGCTCCATTACCTGCAATAAGACAGTTTTTCTCAACTTCTGATTCGTTAATAGCTAGTTTTTGGCCACCAACAAGTTTAATATTGTATTCCCAATTACCTGGAATACTAGGCGTGTATTCACTATAAAGTTTTGGAATACTGCCTTGAAAATCCCATCCATGATATTTCATCATAAAGGGAGAAATAATGGTATAACTATAACTAATTACTGAGCCTACTTTTACATTTGGAAGCGTAAATTTAACAAGAGTGTGGTTTTCGTCGTATTTTTCAGTGAAGATATTTTCTTCATCCAATTTGGTTTTGATTACCTCTCCATCTATAATGGTATAGGTAGTGGCTAGTATCTTTTCTACTTTTTCAACTCTAGATCCATTACTGTATAAGTGAATTTCTACTGTGGCATGTTCAAAACCTTCTCTTTTTAAAATTTTTATTTTATGTTTTTCTTCAGTTCTTAAATCAAAATCATTTTTACTAACATAACTATTGCCTTTTTCATAAATGACTAAGGCATTCGCAGTGGAGTCTTTGGAGAAGGTTTTACTTTCTATATCTCCTAGAGTAACTCTATATGATTCTGAATTATAATTTTCCTGAGAATTTATATTAATATAAAAACTTAGGAATAGAAGTAAAGCGGTGTATTTCATGTTTAATCTATTGAAAGTATTTTAAGGTGTTTATTTTTTCTAAGGTAACTTTGAATTATATGCTGGGTATCCCTATTATTTTGCATAGGTGTTATTATGGACTCTAGAACTTTAAGATTAGTAATTTGATAGTTTAAATTGAAAAAACCAATCCCTTTAAAAACGCCATTTTCTATTAGTATAGCACTTCGTTCATCGATGTCTCTACCTCTGTCAATAATTATCATGTTTTTGTTGGTATAACTGTTTTTCTCAATTAACGCTTCAACGCGTTTGTTGTATACCTCAGGAGCTTCTTTTTGTACACAGGCACCTTCACAGCTTTTAATTTCGAAATTAAAACAACTAGTTTTTGTTTTATAAAGTCCTGTAAGTTTTTGGCATAAATTATAATCTTCAACAGCTTTAGTTATAAAACTCTTTCCGCTTTGGCGATTACTAAAGGTAGTAATGGGCTTTTTACGACCATCTGCGACATCAATTTTTAAGTTTATATAGTTGTTTTCGTCTTTAAAACTATACAAAGCGTGTGTAAAAATAGAACGACGTAATGCTCTGTTATGTATAGGTTTTACTTTTTTTATTTCCTCACTTTCTTTTAAAAGCGCAACAAGTTCACTTCCAGTAGCTTCATAAGTTACAGTGGTTACTTGGGCTTGTATTTTTTTAGATTTATGGTTAGTACCTGTAAAATGTTGATTAATACGTTTTTTTATGTTTTTGCTTTTACCAATGTAAATAATATCTCCGTTCTCTTTGTGGATATAGTAAACACCTGTAATAGCAGGTAAAGCATCAATAATATCTAAATGTCTTGGTTCTATTTGGCGTTTGGGGTTTAGCCTAATGGAATTTTGAATAATACTTTTTGTGGTGTCTTTATCTAATAACATCTTAAATAACTTGACTGTTGCCAATGCATCTCCAGATGCACGGTGTCTGTCAGTTACAGGGATTCCGAGTGATCGAACTAATTTACCTAAGCTATAAGATGCTTGCCCAGGAATTAAATCTTTGGAAAGCTCCACGGTACAAAGTGATTTTCTTTCATATTCATAACCTAGTCGTCTGAACTCAGTGCATAAAATACGGTGATCAAATTGCGCATTGTGAGCTACTAAAATGCAATCTTCAGTAATTTCTATAATACGTTTTGCAACTTCATAGAATTTTGGAGCATTGCGAAGCATGTTACTATTTATACCAGTTAAATTAACCACAAAAGGTTGTATCTCACGCTCAGGATTTACGAGACTTATAAATTGATCTATTACCTCATGCCCATCATACTTGTAAATAGCAATTTCTGTTATGCCTTCTTCGTTGTACTTTCCACCGGTAGTTTCTATGTCTAAAATTGCGTAAATAGGAAGTTGTTATTTTATTGTTTAAAAGCTTAATTTTTATAACTTCTATGTCCAAATATACTACTTCCAACTCGAATCATGGTGCTTCCGCAGTCAATTGCTAATGGATAATCGCTACTCATACCCATACTAATAGTTTCTAGTTTACAATTGTTAGTATTAAGTACTTTTAATGTTTCAAAAGTAGATTTTAATTGTTTGAATTCATTTTCTATTTGACTTTGATTGTCAGTAAATGTTGCCATTCCCATAACACCCGTGATTTTGATGTTTTCTAGTTCTGAAAAATCTTTAGATTGAATAATGTTTGAAGCGTCTTCTGGAGTCATACCAAATTTAGAATCTTCTGAAGCTATTTTTATTTGAAATAAACAATTAATGACTCTTTCACTCTTTTTAGCCTGCTTATTTATTTCCTTGAGTAATTTAAAATTATCTACACCATGAATTAAAGAGACAAAACCCGACATGTATTTGACTTTGTTACGTTGTACATGCCCAATCATATGCCATTCAATATCTTTAGGCATTTCTTCATATTTCTCTGCTATTTCTTGGATTTTATTTTCGCCAAAAATACGCTGACCAGCATTATATGCTTCCATGAGGTCATTTACAGGTTTGGTTTTTGATACAGCTACAAGCGTAACATGCTCTGGTAGAACGGATTTTATGTTTTTTAAATTATTTTTAATAGACATTGTTTTATTTAAAATGTTTTAATGAGATATTAAATAAGTATAGAAAAGCTATAAATATCAAAACTCATAAATGGTTATGCCACTTCTTAATTTAGGTAAAATATAAGTGCTTTTTGGAGGCATAGTTAAACCTTCATTTGCTATGTTTTTTATTTGTTTGATAGTAGCAGGACACATGCCAAACCCAATTTTAAATTCGCCACTATCTACGCTGCTTTTTATAGTAATTATATCGTGTTTCCCATTCACATATTCTATGCGATTATCGTTTCTTAAATCGTTTATACCCAATATAGGCTGTAGTATGGTTTTGTATAGTAATTCTGCATCAAGTTCATCTAAAGCCGTATTAACTTTATATCGTGCTTTTCTGAGGTATAAAGAATAAAAATTACCATCCAAATACATACTAAAATGATGAGGTTTTGATGGGGTATAGGGAATGTTACCTCTGTTCTCTATTCGATAAGCAGAATCTAAACGAATTAAAAATGCTTCTTTTGTTAATCCATTTAAGTCTTTTACAAGTCTATTAAACTCATGGATTACCAAATCTGATTCTGGAATTAGATAAGACATGAAAAAGTTATAGGATTCTGTACCATTATGATTTGGGTTTTTATCTTTTTCATCTTTATATAACAGATAAGATGACGATGATCTGTGATGTCCATCTGCAATGTATATAGTCTTCATTTTCTCAAACTCGTTCTGAATTTGATTAATAGCTTCTTCATCTTCTATTTTCCATAAATAATGGGTGTCTCTGTAGGTCATGGTAAACTCAAATTCTGCATGATTTTTTTGAGTTTGCTCTATTATAGATGAAATTACTTTATTATCAGGATAGGTGAGAAGTACAGGTTCTGCATTAAACCCAACGGTTTTTAAATAGCTTTTAAAGGTTTGCTCACGTTTAGCAATAGTATCTTCATGTTTTTTTATAACATTATTCTCATAATCTTTAGCACTGGTAGCTGCAATAATACCGTTAAATTTTTGTCCGTGTCTATCAACTATCTTGTAAACATACAATGAAGGCTTTTCATCTTGAATAAAAATGCCATCCTCTTTAAACTCTAAATATCTATTTCGAACAAGTTTATAACGGGCTTCACCATGAATAGTTTGATGATATTTATATCCTGGATTTACGATATGAAGAAAACTGTAAGGATTATAATCCATTCTTGATTCGCGCTCCTCAACCGTGTAACTTTGATAAGGTCTTGCTGCTACCAAACCTACAATAGCTCGGGTTGGTCGCACCGCTTTAAATGGAATTATTTTTGCCATAATTTTAAGATAGCAATCGCAGTGTTCAGTGTCAGTACTGATAACGGCGACTGAGACTGTTTACTTTAAAAATTGAGTTGAAACTTTCTCCGCTTTTCTACTTTCAGCATAATCGTAGAATCCTTCACCAGACTTTATACCTAATTTACCAGCTCTTACCATATTAACTAAGAGTGGACATGGTGCATATTTTGGGTTTTTAAAACCATCATACATCACATTTAAAATAGATAAGCATACATCTAAACCTATAAAATCAGCAAGTTGTAGAGGCCCCATTGGGTGTGCCATACCTAACTTCATAACGGTATCAATCTCTTCAACACCAGCCACACCATTGTAAAGCGTTTCAATAGATTCGTTGAGCATAGGCATTAAAATACGATTTGCTACAAAACCAGGATAATCATTTACTTCAACAGGAATTTTCCCTAAGCTTTTAGAAAGTTCCATGATGGTATTAGAGACATCATCACTAGTGTTGTAACCTCTAATAATTTCTACCAATTTCATTATGGGTACAGGGTTCATAAAGTGCATTCCAATAACGCGCTCTGGTCTTGATGTAGCAGCTGCAATTTGGGTTATGGAAATAGAAGATGTATTAGTAGCTAAAATTACTGATTCTGAACACGCCTTATCTAGCGTTTTAAAAATATTGAGTTTTAGTTCTAAATTTTCTGTAGCAGCTTCAACAACTAGAGTAGCAGAATCAACACCATCTTTAATATTGGTGTAAGGGGTTATATTATTTAAAGTCTCGGTTTTCTGTTGCTCAGTAATTTTTTCTTTGGAAACCATTCTATCTAAATTCTTAGCTATGGTTTGTATACCTTTTTTTAGAGCGTCTTCACTAACATCAATTAGCTGAACTTTAAAGCCGCTTTGAGCGAAAGTGTGAGCAATACCATTTCCCATAGTACCTGCTCCAATTACTGCAACGTTTTTCATCTAAAAACTATTTATAATTTGCGTAGCAACTCGTAAGGCTTCTGTTCCGTCATGTAGCGTTACAATAGGCGTCGTATTATTATTTATAGCATCTGCAAAAGTTTCTAATTCATCTAAAATGGAATTATTATCTGGTACAGATGGATTATCAAAATATATTTGCTTTTTAACACCCTCAGCATTTTGGAGAATCATATCAAAATCTCCAGGGTTTTCAGGCGCGTCTTTCATTTTAACAACCTCACATTTTTTTGTTAAAAAATCAACTGAGATATAGGCATCTTTTTGAAAAAATCGTGCTTTACGCATTTTCTTTAAAGAAATTCTACTAGCTGTTAAGTTAGCTACACAACCATTTTCAAACTCTAAACGTGCATTAGCAATATCGGGTGTGTCACTAATTACAGCAACGCCACTAGCTGAAACTTTTTTCACTTTAGATTTTACAACACTTAAAATGATATCAATGTCATGAATCATTAAATCTAGTACCACGGGTACATCAGTACCTCTGGGGTTAAATTCTGCTAAACGATGTGTTTCAATAAACATAGGTGAGTTAATTTCATCCTTAACAGCAAGATAGGCAGGGTTAAATCGCTCTACATGACCAACTTGTCCTCGTAAATTGTTTTCAGCTAAAAGTTGTCTAATATGTTCTGCTTCTTCAACCGTGTTGGTAATTGGTTTTTCTATAAAAATATGTTTGCCTCTAGCAATGGCTTGTTTAGCACAATCATAGTGTGATAGTGTAGGCGTTACAATATCAACCATGTCTACAGCATCAATTAAAGCATCAATCGAGTTGAAAAATTTATAACCAAATTCAGCTTCTACTTCTTTACCATTTTCTTCATCGGCATCATAAAACCCAACAAGCTCATATTTTTCAGATTGTTTAAGAAGTCTTAAATGAATTTTACCTAAGTGACCAGCACCAAGAACTCCAGCTTTTAGCATAATTTTACGTTTTAAACAAAAATAGCATTATTAATGTGAATTTTTCATTTTAAAGATATGAAAAATAAAATCTGAATAAATAGTTTAAAGCTTGAAAATCTTTGCCTAATTTTAGCAAACCAAACGCCACCAAAAATTGAAAGACACTTTTAAACATCAAGGATTAAGACAGAAACTAGTTAATATATTAAAAAACAAGGGTATAACCGATATCAATGTTTTAAAAGCTATTGGGAAAATACCAAGGCATTTGTTTATGGATTCTGGATTTTTAGATCATGCGTATCAAGATAAAGCGTTTCCTATTGGTGCAGACCAAACCATTTCTCAACCTTATACGGTAGCATTTCAATCTGAATTATTGCAAATAAAAGCAGGAGATAAAATACTAGAAATAGGTACTGGTAGCGGTTATCAAACTGCTGTTTTATGTGAGTTGGGTGCGAAGGTTTATAGTATAGAACGCCAAAACGAATTGTTTAAAAAAACGAGTAAGTTTCTTCCTAAATTAGGGTATCGTGCTAAAAAACTCATTTTTGGAGATGGTTATATTGGTCTGGAAGAAGAAGCCCCTTTTGATGGTGTTATTGTAACTGCTGGAGCCCCTTTTGTTCCAAAGCCTTTATTGAGTCAGCTAAAAATAGGCGGTAAGCTTGTTATTCCTGTTGGAGACGATGTTCAAGTCATGACTATGTTTACCAGAAAGGGACCAAAGGAATTTGAACAAGAAGAATTTGGAGAGTTTAGATTTGTGCCTCTATTAGAAGATAAGAATTAAAAAAGTCCTTGATTTGATCAAGGACTTTTTAGTTATAAAATATTAAGGGTTTACTATTTAATCCAAATTCTCACTACCTCCAACAACAGGCAACGTTAAATGCGTTCCATCCAAATCAATAGTTAATTCTGCACCCGGTTTTGGATGTAAAGTATATTCTTTATCACTAGAAAAAATCATCAAACCAATTTGTTGTCCAGCTTTAATAATTTGGTCATCTGGTTGTAAGTCAAAAGTAACATCATAAAACTTACCAGGCTTTAAAGGTTCACTTTCTGTTAACGACTTATGATTTTGTGGGTCTGCCCAACCACGTGTTATAATATTATCGGTAGTTTTTGCTTTTCTGCTATCATTCCACGGCAATGAAACTAACCAAACGGATAAATTAGCAGCGGGTTTATTACTTGTTAATTTTACTGTAATTTGTGGTACACCTGAAATGTGAACATCTTTTTTAAGTTTTGGAGTTACATACAATAAACGATGACTTGTAATTTCTGCTCGAGCTAAAGTTTCTCCAGAAAAAGAGTAATTGTCGGTTAATGTTTCTTTGCCTTGTTTTTGAGTTTTTGTAGTTGTTAAACCTCCAATTTCTGGGGCGCCCGAGGTAAGGTGTAGTATTACAGCTTCTGCGTCAGGATTTGGATAATCTTTGTAAGCTGTTGGTGCTTCCATTTTATCGTCTTCTCGAACAATCCAAGCTTTATTGGATTCGTTTTCAATACCGTTTTCAATACCGTGTAAATAATGCGTAAACCATTTATTCATCATACTTACAGGTGGTGGTCCACCATGTCCGTATTGGTGGTAATAAACACCAGTTTCTAAACCCATTTCTTTTGCTTTTTTATAAATACGATAGCTATGTTCTGGCATCACATTCCAATCATTAAACCCATGCGACATTAACATAGCTGCTTTCATAGGAGTCATATCATTTAGATAATCGCGTCCAGCCCAAAAATCATTATAATCTCCAGTAATTCTATCCATGCCATTTTTCATTTCAGTATCTCTAACCATAGTATTACTATATGCTCTTTTGTTTTTAAAAGCTTTAGGGATTTCTGCATCGTTTATTTTTTCTTTAGATTTTGGTATAAAAGCTTCTTCACCGCCACTATGAATATAGTCATAAAGCACATCTATATCTTCACCTAGATAACCACCAGGAGAACGTACTAAACCATTTGAACGGTAATAGTGATAGTATGATGTATTAGGTGCAACCGGAATAATAACTTCTAACCCTTCTACACCTGTTGTTGCTGCTGCCAAAGGAATTGTTCCATTGTATGATGTTCCTGTCATACCTACTTTACCAGTACTCCAAAAGGCTTTAACTTCTTCAGTTCCGTAAGGCTCTGTATAGCCTTTTGCTCTACCACATAACCAATCAATAACTGCTTTAGGAGCCAATGATTCATTGTCACCACCAACAGTAGGTGAGCCTTGTGACAATCCTGTTCCAGGGGAAGATGAATGCACAACGATATAACCTCTTGGAACCCACTTTTCAATTTGCGAATTAGAAATTATTGGTCGCTCACCTAATCGTATTACTTCAGGATGAACACGTTCTTTTACCGAGTCACCTAACTCATGTTTTACATCCCAAAAAACACCATCAACATCTGGTGCAACACCAGCGTAATACGGACTAGATTCATAAATTACGGGTAGTTTTAAGCCTTCGGTATCTGTTTGATATGGTCTTGTAACATCTACATGTACGCGGTCTAGTTTTCCGTCGCCATCAGTATCAAATTCGGTTTCAACAAATAAATCATGTCTTACCCATTTTTCGGGTGTACTAAAAGCTTCAACTATTTGTGCCTCCCCATCTTTAAAAATAGGTTTAGTAGTTTCTTGCGCTTTAACTTCAAAAGTAAGTACTATTAAAAGTATAAATAATAAGGTTGTTTTTTTTAGCATAATGGATTAAAATTTATATGGTCTATTCTTGTTTAAGGTAAGTATTTTTGTGGGATAGGATTTTCTTCAGATTCTTGTGTCCAATAAATATTAATTATCCACCAGCGTTTACCATCGTTCAATAATTGAATACTATTAATACCTCTCATAAAAGGTTTTTCATCCGATTCACTATAGAAAGATTCATAACTACTGAAAACTTGCGTAATATTTCCGAAGGTATCTATTTCTCGATGTATTTCTTTTTCAAAAAAACCGTTTTCAACTAACCATTTGCCCGAACCTTTAATGTAGTCGTCAGGAGTCATATAACGTACTCTGTAAGTTCCAGATTTATCTTTTCCAGATGGAATTAATTTGGCATCAGGTTTAAAAAGAAACTTAAATTGTTCCCAATTTCTTTCTTCTCCTTTTTCACCAGAAATTACAGCGTATAAAGTTTTTATGGTGCTATCTAAAGTTAAAACAGAAGCGCTATCAATTTTAAATTCATTAGTTTCTACAACTTCTTTTTTAGGCTTTTCTTGAGCTTGAATATTGAATGTCATAACACCAATAAATAGAAATGCTAATAGTTTTTTCATGATAAAGTTTTTAGAATTGTAAAATAGAGAATACTAATAAATTGAAGCGTTAATAAACCCTTAAATTTTAAAGGGTTTCCACAATTTTTATTGTGGTTTTATTTGAACTTGTCATTCCTATTGAAAATGGGAATCTAAGCATAGTATATGCTATTTGTAAGCTTTCTTGATTCTATCTAAATCGCGCTTATTGTCTCTATCTTTAATAGTTTCACGTTTATCATAAAGCTTTTTACCTTTCGCTAGAGCAATCTCTAACTTAGCGTAACCTTTATCATTGATAAATAAACGTAATGGAATAATAGTAAGTCCCGTATTCTGAACTTCTTTATTTAATTTTTTAAGTTCCTTTTTGTTTAAAAGTAACTTTCTGGTCGCTTTTGGTTTATGGTTGTAGTAATTACCAAAAGCATATTCTTGAATGGTCATATTCACTACAAATAATTCACCATTTTCACTAAACTCGCAAAAACTTTCAGCAATAGAAGCTTTGCTACTTCTAATCGATTTTATTTCAGTACCTGTTAGCACAATACCAGCGGTGTACTTATCTAAAATTTCATATTGAAAGCGTGCTTTCTTGTTTTGTATGTTAATGTGTTTTTGCATGAAGCACAAAATTACATAAATTATTCAAAGGATTTCGTTTGAATGTATTCAAAAGTTAAAGAAACATTAATCTGTTTTTAGATATTATAAATACTCTTATTTTAGCTTATATGAATAAAGTTTTTTTATCATTTCTTTTATTGTTTTTATTAGGGTCATGTAAAAGTGTAAAGAAACATAATGAGCAAATTACCAAGTTGCATTCTGTTGCTGATTTACAAGAAGATATTGATAAGTTATATAGTCAATTAAAGAAACATCATCCCAAATTATATCAATATACTTCAAAAGAAATTTTAGATTTTAAATTTGATAGCCTTAAGACTTCTATAAGTCAGCCTTTAGATTCAAGAACATTTTACAAAAAATTAGCGCCTGTTGTTGCAGAAGTTAAACAGGGACATGTGTCTGTAGGTTCAGTTAGTAAGTGGTTTACAAAAAAAGAGCGAAAAGCACTTAAAAAGAAGAAGTTTGAATTTTACGATTTAGATTTTGAATATTTAGAAGGCAAACTTTGGGTTAAAGCATACAGAGGAAAAGACTCTACTTTAGTTGGTAATGAAATTGTGAGTATAAATGATGAGCCTGCTTTAAAATTAGTTGAAACCTACAAAACCCGTTTTGCTTCTGATGGCCATAACAAAACACTTCATGATAGATTTGTTTCAAAAGGATTTTCTGTTTTTTATTACAAGGATAAAGGTTATTTAGATAGTTTAAAAATACTCTTTAAGTCTAAAGATACGTTGTTTTCAAAAATGTTTAGACGTGTTGAAAAAGATGAAAATAAAAAAGGAAATAAAAAGTTAGCAGATACCACTTCCGTAGAAAAAACAAAACCTAAAAAATTAACTAAAGAAGAAAAACAGGCAATTAAACTTGCAAACAAAAAAAGAAAAAAGAATAATAGAAAATACGGTTATTTAGGAAAGCGTAAGCAATACACACGTAACTTTAGTTTTATAGGAAAAGATAGTACAATAGCTTATATGAAAATTAGAAGTTTTAGTAACGGGCCATATAAAAAGTTTTATAAAGAAAGTTTTGCAAAAATAAAGTCATCAAAGACAAAGTATTTCATTTTAGATTTAAGAGACAATGGAGGCGGACGTATTTCAGAAATAGATTATTTGTATTCTTATCTCACAGATAAAGATTATCAATTTATTACTGAAAGTGAAGTAAAAAGCAGAACCCCTTTTTTAAAATCATTTATGAGTAATACAACACCTAATAGTGTTAAAGTGGCTGGTGCGTTATTGTTTCCAATTGTAGCTACTCATAATCTTTTAAAGACTAGAAAAAGAGATGGAAAAATTTACTATAAGTTTAGTAAGCACGCTAAGGTTAAAGAACCTAATACGCTCAATTTTAAAGGAAAGATGTATGTGCTAATAAATGGTAATTCGTTTTCGGCCTCATCACTATTATCAACACATTTAAAAGCTAAAAATCGTGCTACTTTTGTTGGAGAGGAAACTGGTGGAGCATATAACGGAACTGTTGCAGGTATTTATAAATTATATGAATTACCGACATCTAAAGTAAAAGTACGTATGGGATTAATGCAAATTGAAGCACCGCAAAAACAAATACCAGACGGATTTGGTATTAAACCAGATGTTGAGATTTTACCAAATTTAAAGGATAGAAAATCAAATATTGATACTGAATTGGAGTGGATTTTAAATGATATTCATAAACATCATTAAATTGTTTAAAAAACTCTTAATCCTTTAAAGCCCTTGAATCTAAATTCGTATTTTTGATTTTAGTTTTGTTTTGTTGTGCTGAGCACAGTCAAAGCATCTTTTTTTAATCAAAGAAATATTATATGAATTCATACGATGTAGCCGTTATCGGTTCTGGTCCTGGAGGTTATGTTGCAGCTATTCGTTGCGCACAATTAGGCATGAAAACTGCCATTATAGAAAAATATTCCACATTAGGAGGAACCTGTTTAAATGTAGGTTGTATTCCAAGTAAGGCACTTTTAGATTCATCTCATCACTATGATGATGCGGTAAAGCATTTTGAGGAACATGGTATTGAAGTACCAGGTGAAGTAAAAGTGAATTTAGAGAAGATGATTGCGCGTAAACAAGCCGTTGTAGACCAAACTACAGGAGGTATTGATTTCTTAATGAAGAAGAATAAAATTGATGTTTATCAAGGTTTAGGAAGCTTTAAGGATGCCACTCATATTAATATTTCTGGCGATAAGAATGAAGAGATTGAAGCTAAAAACACCATTATTGCAACGGGTAGTAAGCCATCAAGCCTACCGTTTATAAATATTGATAAAGAGCGTATTATAACATCTACTGAAGCTTTAAAGTTAAAAGAAATTCCAAAACACATGATTGTTATTGGAGGTGGTGTAATTGGTTTAGAATTAGGTCAAGTTTACCGTCGATTAGGTGCAGAAGTTACTGTTGTAGAATTTATGGATAGAATCATCCCAACCATGGATGCTGGTTTATCTAAAGAATTAAATAAGGTTTTCAAGAAAGCGAAATTTAAAATGCAAGTGTCTCACAAAGTAAAATCTGTTGAGCGCGTTGGCGATGAAATTATCGTAAAAGCTGATAACAAAAAAGGTGAAGAAGTTGAATTTAAAGGTGATTATTGTTTAGTATCTGTTGGCCGTCGTCCTTATACAGATGGTTTAAATGCTGAAGCTGCAGGTGTGAAGTTAGATGATAGAGGTAGAGTGGAAGTAAACGGACATTTACAAACATCAGCATCCAATATTTATGCTATTGGGGATGTAGTTAAAGGTGCTATGTTGGCACACAAAGCTGAAGAAGAAGGTGTTTTTGTAGCTGAAACTTTAGCAGGACAAAAACCACATATTGATTATAATTTAATTCCTGGTGTTGTTTACACATGGCCAGAAGTTGCAGCAGTTGGTAAAACTGAAGAAGAATTAAAAGAAGCTGGAGTAGATTACAAAGTGGGTTCTTTTCCTATGCGTGCTTTAGGTAGAAGTAGAGCAAGCATGGATTTAGATGGTTTTGTGAAAATCTTAGCTGATAAAACGACTGATGAAATTTTAGGGGTACACATGATTGGAGCTCGTGCTGCAGATATGATTGCTGAAGCGGTTGTAGCTATGGAATATCGAGCATCTGCTGAAGATATATCTCGTATGTCTCATGCGCATCCAACATTTACAGAGGCTATTAAAGAAGCGGCTTTGGCGGCTACTGAGGATAGGGCATTACATATTTAACAAATTCCTGTGAAGGCAAGAATCTTATAAAATAAAAAAGGTTGACGTAATTAGTCAACCTTTTTTATTTTATAAGATAAATATTATCTTTAAAACAATTCATTCAAAACCTTAGCCAAACGAATTCCAGCAATTTGTAATTGACTTCTAACTGTTTTAAAATTGTTATAAGAATAACGATATCTTAAATTTTCCTCAGGCTTAGCTGAAGCATATACTTTTTTTGTGAGTTCATGTGTTTCATTTACCCAATCAATAACAGACCCTTTTTGAATAGCTTTTACTTGATTTTTTGTTAAAATATCTGCGTTATTAGCTAATTCTGTATAAGTCATGTTGTATTTCTCAATCATTTCGCTATCCCAAACTCTGTGTAGGTTTGAATCTTTATAATGCCATTGTACTTTAAAGTCGTTTCCACCTCTATCTTTCTCTAAACCAATATGCATTGGTTGGTGTAAATCGCCAATAAGATGAACTAATAACTTCAAGTAAAATGCTTTGTCATTATCAGAAGATTTATCATCAGTAATAATTTTTTTGCAATACGCTATTCCGGTTACTAAATCACCTTTCGGGTTTTTCTTTGAGTTCTCGTAGTTTTCATCAAGTGGCATATTAATGTAATGCCAAGTGTAAAATTCATTATAACGTTTATCTGCTTTTATCTCGTCTGCAAATGTTGAAACAAAAGCAAGTGATTTTCTTTTTAATAAGCGCTTAACTTCACGTTTAGCTTTTCCACATAAATAATCATCAGCTATTTTTCCAACAACGCGATGGCCAGTTGCTCCCCAAAAATTGTCTACGGCATGACTCTTTGATGGTAAAATAAAAATGATAGCGATAAAGCAGGTACAAAGGAATTTCATAAGCTTAATTTTTTAGCTAATTTATAAATATCAAGTATAAGAATCATGTTTAAAAATAGAGTTAACAAAAGTTTAATGAATCTCTAGATTTCATAATCAGCATATGCCCAACTTTCAGCAATGTGGTTATTCATTCTTGTTATGTTATCGTTATCGTTTAAAGCTTTATAAGCTTGTTTTAAACCATGATGCGCCCATCCATTATTGGGGAAGTTTTTTAAATCTTCTTCATATAATTCAATAGCGACTCTATTTTGTCCATTCTTCATAAGCACAGGGCCTAAATGATGACGAATAGAGAAAAACCAATCTGGTGGTTCGTTATAATTAAGTGCATCTTCAATAGCTATGGCTTCTCTCAAGATTACAATGCTAGCTTTGTAATCTTTCTCATGAGCCAGAATTTCAGCTTTTAAAACTTTTACAGCTATTTGAACCAAAACATGAACGTCATTAATATCCCAAATAGTCACTTCTTTTAAGCTTTCGTCTTTTGCTAATATTTCAAGTGCAGAAAGTTCAGCCTTTGCTTTATTGATATTTCCTTTTCCTAAATGCGCTAGGCCTTCAGCATAATGTCTTATGGCTTTAGGGTATTTTAAATTATGGGTTTCTAATTTCATATCAATAATTTCATCCCACATTTTAAACTTTGCAGCCACATAATAAGGTATGGTATAATAGTGCTGTAGTGTGCCCCAACCCGGTTCTTTCATGATTTCTGGGTATACATATTCAGATACTTTATTGGCACCAATCATAGCCCAATGACTATTTCCTTCAAGAGTTGCTGTGGCAGCCATAAAATGATAATTATGTGGATAATATCCTAATGGATAAGCGCCTTGAGCATGACAATTACTAACATAAGTACTATCAGCTTTTACGGCTGCAATATTTGATAACGTGCCTTTGTGATACTCGCCCGTTCTAATATAAGTGTGAGAAGGCATGTGTAATAAATGTCCAGAACCAGAAACCAAGCCTTGATCAAATAGTTTTGCTGATGCATCTGAACGTTCGGGAGTGTTAGACATTTCAACAGCATGAATATAAAAATGATGCGCTCCTGGGTGTTTGGGATTCTTTTTAATTAATGTCTCTAAGGTGGATATAATTTCCGGAGTCCAAGGTTTGGCTTGTCCCTTTTTATCATATAAATCCCAAGGATGCAAATTCATCATAGATTCCACATAAAGCGCAGAAATTTCAGTATCATCGGGGTATGCATTGTATAATTTCTTTAAAGCTTTAGAATAATCGATGTCTAATTGAATTCGGTCTTCAGGTGGTTCGGGAGCATATCGCTTTGCTAAAGCTTCAATAAATTGTTTTTCTTTTTTTGTAGCATTATTAGATAATGATTTTGCCTTTTGAATCGCAGTATAAGCACGTTCGTAATTATCTGGTTCCATACCAGCATTATAATTTGGTCCTAAAACATAGGAAAACCCAAAATAAGCCATAGCACAAGTAGGGTCTAATTTTGTGGCGTAATGAAAAGATCGTGCAGCTTCGGCATGATTAAAAGCATAAGCTAAAGCCATACCTTGATTAAAATACTGTTGTACTAAATCATTTTGAGTGGTTATTGGGTAATCAATGACATCATAACCATCTAAAAGTGGTGCAATATTGTCTTCTTTATACCATTGTGCATCTGTAATAGGAGGTACACAAGCGTACTTGGAAGTAGATGTTTTGTTTACAATAAGTTCTTTGGGTTGTTTATTTGTTTTTTTACAAGAAAAAAATAGATTAAAGGCGATTAAGGTTAGAATTATTTTTTTCATGTTCTTATAAATATTTGGTTGTAAGTTTTTTATTAAATTTAAAATTACTAATTTTTAAGATTTTATTGTAACTTAAACATATTTTATATTATATCAACTATATTTTATTATGCAATATATTTCAATAAAAACCCTTTTGCGTAATAAATGAGTAAGTATAAATAACACCTTTTTTAGTCTAATACATATATTTTTTGTTTTTTTTGCAAATTAAGTGACCCATCAAAAAAGGTCGTGTCTTAAACATTATAACAACTAAATAGCGAAAGCTAAATTTGAAGACCCTCAACAACATTAATAAGTTATCTGATGAAGATCTGGTGAAAGCCATTGTGACTACTAATGACACATTGCTTTTTGAGGTTCTGTACGATAGATATGCAGGATTGGTATATAACAAATGCTATGGTTTTGCTAAAGATGGGGACGAAGCTAAAGATTTAACACAAGATGTTTTTTTAAAACTCTTTGTTAAATTGGCTAGTTTTAAAGGAAAATCGAAATTTTCAACATGGTTGTATGCGTTTACTTATAATCATTGTGTAAATTATGTAACCAGAAATACAGCCAAGAAATTTGAAAAGCAATCGGTTGATTATAAAGATATAGAAAACCTTTCTGATGATTATGAAGAAGACGATAATAGTTTTCTGGATATGAAAGTTGATAAATTAAAAGTAGCATTAGAACTTATTTCTCCTGAGGAGAAAATGGTTTTATTATTAAAATATCAAGATTTCCTTACTATAAAGGAGATTGGAAGTGCTTTAGATATTGGAGAAAGCGCAGTTAAAATGCGAATTAAACGCGCTAAAGACAAATTAATAACCGTTTATAACGAAAACTCAAATTATAATGGATAATCCATTTAAACATATAAACCAACCGCTTAAGGAGGTTCCACAGGAACTTAAGTCGAAGGTTATGAGTGATATTGCCATGGCAAAACTCATAATGGAGTTGGCTGCCCTGTTTTCATATAATATTGGTGATGTTATAGAAACCGTTATGAGAAGTAGAAAAACCAACAAATAAAATATAAATTACCCTAACTTAAATAGATTAACAATGGAAAAAGCAACACAATGGAAAAATATAGCCATGGAATCTTTAACAACCATGTGGCTGGAAATTTCTGCAATATTCCCAAACATTATTGGAACTATAATTGTGCTAGTACTGGGATGGCTTTTAACAAAACTAATTGTAAAGATTATTAAAAAGGCGTTAAAACTAGCAAAAGCAAACAAGTTAGACGATGCAATAAATGAAATAGAAATTGTTGAAGGCAAACAACTAAACTTTGATACAATAAAGGTAGTATCAAATTTTGTAAAATGGGTCATGTATATCATGCTATTAATCATGGCATCAGATATTATGAATCTAACTATGATTTCTGAGCAAATTAGTAACCTTTTAGGCTATTTACCACAATTATTTGCTGCACTAGTTATATTTACAGTAGGATTAATTTTAGCAAACCTCATTAAAAAAGGACTGAAATCATTTTTTGAATCCATGGATTTATCAGGAGCCAAAATAATAAGTCAAGTTGTGTTTTTTATCATATTGATTTTTGTTTCTATTACCGCGTTAAACCAAGCAGGAATTGATACTGAAATTATTACAAGTAATTTAACAATGATTTTAGCAGCGTTCTTATTAGCCTTTGCATTAGCACTAGGTTTTGGAGCACAAAAAGTAGTAGGCGATTTATTAAAAACATTTTACACAAGAAAAACATACGAAATAGGTCAGAAAATAGAATTTAATGGTATTAAAGCTGAAGTTGAATCTATTGATGGCATAACAGTAACATTAAAAACAAAAGAAGGAAAATTAATAGTGCCTATTAAAGATATTGTAGAGAGTCAAGTAAGAATACAGGATTAACTTTAAGTTAGGGTTAAAATTTGGTTGGTTACTTTTCTGTAAACCGAAAAACTCTCTACATGTTATAATCCCTTTTCATGAATTTGGAAAGGGATTTTTTTTATTATTAAAATCTAAAGTGATAATTTAGAGAACAATAAATATTCACTACATGAAAATTCCTTTTACTCTTTTTGTATGTTTTACTTTAAGTATAAAACTATGTGCCCAAGCCACCATTCCAGAGGATTATAAACTAGTTTACAGTCAAGATTTTGAATCTACAGAGGCGATACATGATTTTGAAATGACGGACAGTAAAGTCTGGCGCATTTCAAAAGGAAGCAACGGCAACTGTTTAGAGCTTGTTGGGAAAAGCAATTACAAACCAGAAGTAAGGTCGCCATATAATATAGCTTTGATAAAAAATGTGCTTCTTGGTGATTTTATTTATGAAATAAGACTAAACCAAAACGGAAGAGAGTATGGGCACCGCGATTTATGTTTAATGTTTGGCATTACTAACGCATCTAATTTTTATTACACACATATCGCTTCAAAAGCAGATGCACACGCAAATTCTATTTTTATAGTTAATGATAATCCTCGAAAAAGTATAGCTTCGGAAAGAACTAAGGGGACTAGTTGGGGCGCGGTGGACGATTGGCATACCGCTAGAGCGGTTAGAAAAGTTAAAGAAGGGGGTATTGAAATTTATTTTGATGACATGACAAAACCTATCATGAAAGCAACAGATGCGCATTTTAAATCTGGATATTTAGGTTTTGGTTCGTTTGATGATACGGGTAAATTTGATGATATTAAAGTTTGGGCACCAACCATTCTAAAACCAAAAAAAGGAATCTTCAACTAAAATTTTTCTAGTACTTCTAAAACGCCTTTTTTATAACTTCTGCTTATTGTAAGTGCGGTATTATTAATTCTTATTTTAAAAGCATTACAGAAAAGCTAGTAGGGTAAAGGTTCTTCATCAATCAAGAACCCCAACAACTTAAAAAATCTCTTTTTCATGTATTTGAAAAGGGGATTTTTTTTGTTTGAGTTTTGTATTTGTGGATTCCTGCCTTCGCAGGAATGACAGAACACATTATATTAATTCTAGAAACATTGAAGAATTTTTTAATTAAATAACGGTTTACAGATTATTAACTTTAAAATACGTAATATTCCTTTTTGTCATTCCTGCGCAGGCAGGAATCCATATTTAATTTGTTTACAAGTGTTTATAAGTTTGTTGTAGATTTTGTAAGTAAAGTTTTAACTTAGCTTTTAACTTTGAATTATTTAAATAATTTAAAGTATCCTTGATTTGACAATTATGAATACAACGGAAGATCCAGATTTTTATACTAACAATTCAATTCCAGAAGAAGAAAGAAGAGATGCTGCATTTCAAACAGTAAATGCAATTAGAGAATCTGTAACTTTAGCAAGGAATTCTACGCTTTCAATTACCTATGAGTTCGCTTTTGGAATTATTAATGATTTAAATCCAAAACTGTATAAATCAATTGTAACACTATTAACTAGTAAAAATGAAAATGAATTAGTGAGATATTATAGAGATGAGGCAGAAGCAGAATCTACAATTGATCATAAAGTTGAACCTGTTGATTTAATTGAAAAAGAATTAAGCAGAGTTGAAGAGCTACTTTCAAAAAAAAATGGAAAATTTACATATTTAAATAAAAAGAAGTTTAACCTTTTTGCAGCAAAAGAATATTTTACACCAAGAAATCAAAGTGAACATAAGACCTTGAATCATGACTTTTACCTTCGTTCTCGATATGAGTATTTTGGAGAACCTCTTTATGAGAATGATAGTTATAAAGATTTTAAAA
The DNA here is from genome assembly GCF_947487575.1 of uncultured Algibacter sp. Taxonomy (GTDB): domain Bacteria; phylum Bacteroidota; class Bacteroidia; order Flavobacteriales; family Flavobacteriaceae; genus Algibacter_B. The sequence goes on from NZ_CANKXG010000004.1 coordinate 97,707, forward strand.
TAAACAAAGACAAGGTTTTGAGATTGAGACTTTTGCATCCTGATCGGGAAGAAACTATTTTAGGTGTAGATTTGATTTATGAACATTTTGATATGAGAACAAATAAAGTTCGTTTTGCTCATATGCAATATAAGGCTTGGAATAATAAAACTTTATATATTTCTCAGGCAAAAAACTTGAATCCGCAACTTTATAAAATGAAAAATAATTTGTGTTCGAGTGGGTTATGTAATGGACCAGAGACAAAAAATAGAGATTATAGATTTCCATATTGTTCAGGGTTTTTAAGGCCAACTTCAAAGCTACAAAGAGCTGATAGCAAATTAATTAGTACTGGTTTACATTTGCCGATTTGTGAAGCTATGAAAATAATTAAAGAGAAAGGAATGATTAGTAAAGAGGACTGTTCTGAAAGGAGTATTAAAGGACACATTTTTGAAGAATTATTCAATACTAACTTAGCTGGTTCGAGATGGATTGAAATTGAAGATTTGGATAAGTTTTACGAATCTAATAATATTTTATCTTATACAGATAAAATTAGAATTCATGCTCAAGAAATCGATACTGAATCTGATTTTGAAAAGAATAAGAACAGAGAATAATGTAAAATAGATTGCTGCCTGCGCAGGAATGACAGCAGTGTTTTTTAGTTATCGTATTGGTTTTTTAAGTGAAAAGTAAATTAAAATTTACATTATAATTATACTTAAAAGCCAAATTACATTTATTTGTCATTCCTGCGCAGGCAGGAATCCAGAATAAAATCAATCAATTAAATAAGTCCAATCTGCAGATAAATCTTCCCAACTGGAATTTTCTTCATCAATTAGGTTGATTTTCCATTGACGTTTCCATTTCTTCATGTTTTTTTCACGCTTTATGGCATCGTTTACATATTGGTAAGTTTCAAAATAAATCAGTTTATCAAGTCCGTATTTTTCGGTAAAACCTTCAACGAGTTTGTTTTTGTGTTCGAACATTCTTCGTTCTAAGTCGTTTGTAACACCAATGTATAAGGTTCCGTTCTTTTTGTTGGAAAGTATATATAGGTAATATTGGTGTATGTTTTTATGCATTTACACTTGTCTTTGAAAATGGATTCCTGCCTGCGCAGGAATGACAAAAATACTTAATAAGAACTGAATTTGGCGGATACCCGCGTTAGGGATTGCAGCGTCATCCTTTTTAAAGCTTTGGAAGTAATTAACTAAGTGTAGAACTAAACTTTTAAAGATTGCCACGTCGCTCGCTCCTCGCAATGACGTTTTAAAAAGATATAGCAAAAAGCCCGACCCTTTTCGGGTAACGCCCAAAATCTACTTTCGTTTATTACGTTTATTGTAATTTTTATCGCCTCGTGTTTTTGGCTTTTTGTATTTGGCGGCTATTTTAAATTTGTAGCTTCCGCCGAGGTTTTCTTTGGAGTTTTTTTCGGATTTTTCATGAAATGCTGGCCCAGGCGCATCTTCGTCTCTGCGTTTATGTGGGTTGTTGCGCTCTTTTATTTGCGGGCGTTCTTCTTCAATCAGTTCTGTAGAAATTTCAACGGTTTCTGGAATTTCCAACACAGGAATTGTCATTTTCATTAAAGCCTCAATGCCCTCAATAGCCTCGTGTTCCTTTTCAGTAGAAAACACCAGCGCTTCACCTTTACGTTCTGCACGGCCTGTTCTACCAATACGGTGCATGTAGTTTTCTGGGAAAGCAGGCGTGTCAAAATTGATGACATGAGAAACATTATCAATATCTAATCCACGCGCCATAACATCGGTAGCAATTAAAATACGGTTTTCGCCATTTCTAAATTGCTCGATGCTTCGTAGTCTGTAATTCTGTGTTTTATTGGAGTGAATCACACATAACTCATCATGAAACTGTTCATCTAACTTTTCAAATAAGCGGTCTGCCATACGCTTAAAAGCCACAAATATTAAAACCTTATTATAATGTTCGGTATCATTTAATAAATGCACCAACAAATTTACTTTCGTATAAAAGTTAGGCACGTTATAGCGTTGTTGCGAAATATTATCAAGCGGCGTACCCGAAACTGCAATAGATACGCGCTCTGGACTTTTAAAGAAATCGTTAATTAGAAAATCTACATCCTGTGTCATGGTTGCCGAAAACATAATGTTTTGTCGGCGTTGTGGTAGGATATCAAAAATATTAATCAGTTGATGTCTAAACCCTAAATCTAGCATGACGTCTACTTCATCAATCACTAATTTTTGTATGGATTTTAGTTGTAAAACGCGAGTTAATGCCAAATCATACAAACGCCCTGGAGTGGCAACTAAAATATCTATACCTTGTGCAATAGCTTGTTTTTGTGTGTTAATATTAGTGCCCCCATAAACACCAAGCACTCTGTTATTAATGTATTTTGAAAGCTTTTCAATTTCATCAACTACTTGAACCACCAATTCGCGTGTAGGTACTAAAACCAAAACGCGAGGGTTTTCTTGTTCAGAATATTTTAAGTTTTTTAAAATAGGCAACATGTAGGCAAAGGTTTTTCCTGTACCCGTTTGTGCAATACCAACCACATCTTTTCCGGAGGCTACAACATTAAAAGCCTGCTCCTGAATAGGCGTAGGTGTTGTAAAACCTAAATCGTCTAAGGCATTAAAAAGTGGTGTGTTTATATTTAAATCAGAAAAAGTCAAAATCTAGCTATTTAGCTGGCAAAGTTACACTTATTCTTGGCTTTAGACTAAATGACTGTTATGTATTTCAATTGTATAAGTCGCCTCAAATGTTTTGTTGGCATCTAAACTTAAAATGCCTTCTTTGTTTTTTAGAACCTGATTGGTGGTTTCGCTATCTGCTATTCCTAGCCATGGTTCAATACAAACATAGTTGCCGTTTGGTTTTGCCCAAATTCCTAAATAAGGAAATCCTGGATATTCAACAGAAAGAATAGCTCCATTTTTATTACTTTTTAAAGTAATTTTTCTCGAGGTTGTGTCTTTAAAAACAAGGGCGTCTTTATTAAATAAATGGTGTGTTAATGGCAGTGTGCTAGAGTCGTTAAAAACCGTTTCTGTTTTTGAAGAAATAAGCCCGTTTTCCATATTTATCAAATGCCTTTTCGAGTTTTCTGCATGCTCAAACTCTAAAGCATAATCATCATAATGTTCGCCATCATACACAGGACATTTAAAAGCTGGGTGCCCACCAACCGAGAAATACATGGTTTTATCATCTAGGTTTTTAATGGTATGCTTAACTTCAATAACATTATCCTTTAAAGTATAGGTGATATAGAATTCAAATTTAAAAGGATATATTTTTAATAATTTTTCATTTGAGGTTAATTTGAAAGTTAAACTATTTTCAGTTTTTTCATGCAAAATTATATCATCATTATGCCTTACAAATCCATGTTTAGGAAGCTCATATTTTTCACTTTCATAAATAAAAGTATGCTCTTTTAAAGCGCCAATTATAGGGAATAGGTTAGGTGCAAAGCTCCCCCAGATATCTGGATCGGCATGCCACATGAATTCAGTGCCGTTTTTAGTCGAGGCTATTTTGCAAAGTTCTGCGCCAGTTTTTTTAATGGCTATTTTAAGTTTATTGTTTTGTAATGTGTGCATACTATTCAATGTTTAAACTAATGCACAAAATACTTAAACTTTTAAGGATTCTAATTAACTTTGCTTAGAATTCATCTTAACTTTTTGTGTTTAACCGAAAATGAGATAAAATTTATCTAGATGAGGCACTTTTAGAAAGGCATAGCATGGCTACGCATAAAAAAAAGTAACGAAATATAGGTGAATTTTAAACATTTTTTAGGAAATAGAAAAAGTCAAGATGAATTCTTTATAATATTTTTAATTGAGGACAAAACACATTCATACTTTCGAGGATATCGAAAATTTTAAAAATCAGTTATTAAACTGGGCACAGCAATTTGATGATTTGGTTTGGTTGGATTCTAACAATTTCGAGCAGCAATATTCTAATTATGATGCCATTCTAGCAGTAGATGCATTTACCAGTATTAAAACGGATTATCATCAAGGTTTCGAAAAACTTAAAGAATACCAAACCTATACTAAAGATTGGATTTTCGGTTATTTAACCTACGATTTAAAAAATGATGTAGAAGATTTAAGCTCTAATAACCATGACGGGTTAGGCTTTTCAGATTTATGCTTTTTTCAGCCTAAAAAAGTCTTTTTATTTAAAGGTAATCAGGTTGAAATTCAATATTTAAAGTTTGTTGATGACGAATTAGATGACGATTTAATGGCCATCAGATACCTTGCACAAGCCGCACGTGGCAAAGTGTTTTCTGATATAAAGATAAAACTACGCATCCATAAAGATGCCTATTTTGATAAAGTCAATAATATGCTAGAGCGTATTCATCGTGGCGATATTTACGAAGCTAATTTTTGTCAAGAATTCTATGCTGAAAACACGCAAATTAACCCTTTAGAAACCTATCAAAAATTAAACGGCATTTCTAAACCCCCATTTGCAACATTTGTAAAGTTGGAGGATAAATACATTTTAGGGGCATCGCCAGAACGTTACATAAAAAAAGAAGGAACTACCATTATTTCTCAGCCCATAAAAGGAACCGCTAAAAGAGCTATAAATCCTGATGATGATTTAGCATTAAAAACCAATTTAGCAAACGATGAAAAGGAACGAAGCGAAAACATCATGATAGTCGATTTGGTCCGAAATGATTTATCAAAAACCGCACTTAAAGGCAGTGTTAAAGTAGAAGAATTATGTAAAGTATATACCTTCGACCAAGTCCATCAAATGATTTCTACAGTCACTTCAAAAGTAAATGAACAGACACATCCCGTAGATATCATCAAGAGTACATTCCCCATGGGAAGCATGACGGGAGCACCAAAAATTTCAGCAATGCAAATTATCGAAACACTCGAGGAAACTAAGCGCGGAGTGTATTCAGGAGCTATTGGTTATTTTGCTCCAAATGGCGATTTCGATTTCAACGTGGTTATTCGTAGCATTCTATACAACGCTACAAAAAAGTACGTATCCTATTCCGTAGGAGGTGCTATCACAGCAAAAAGTAACCCGTTAAAGGAATACGAAGAATGTTTGGTTAAAGCCAAAGCCATGCGCGAAGTTTTGGAGAACTAATTTTGTAAAAAGGGATTAGTTCAGAGATAAGGCAAAAATCGATGGATGTTGTAACAATAATCTATAAACTTGTAAAGCAATTTCCTGATGATGAAAAATTCGGACTAACGTCGCAAATTAAGAGAAGCTCAGTCTCTGTTCCATCTAATATAGCCGAAGGTTATGGTAGAAATTACACAAAAGATTACACCAGATTTTTAAATATTGCAAGAGGCTCTTTATATGAAATGCAAACACAGCTACAAGTAGCCTTCAATCTAGGTTTTATTGTTAAAGAAGATTTAAATAAAATTAATGTTTTATCTGTAGAAGTTGAAAAAATGCTCAATTCACTTATTAATAAACTTGCTAGTTAATGCCTTATGACTATTAACTAATGCCTTTTTCAACTTCTAAAACAATAATAATAAACTAAATAAGATGTTCCTTAAAATCTTCAATAGCTAATTCTAGAACACGCTCTACACGTTTTATCTCAATGTTTTTAATGGTTGCAATGTCTTTAAAAGATAATTTTCCGAACACAAATAAATCCACAATATCAGAAACTCTAAGCGGCAACCACGTATAATATTTACCCAATAAATGCTTGTTGCGTGTCGTTGAAATATCCGAAATTTCAAAAGCGTTCTGAATAGACGAATTGTTATCATCATAAACAAATACGTGCTTATCTTCTTGGTCTTGATGATATGAAATATCGCTTAATTCATCATGCATAATCAAATCATAATCCTCATCTACAGTAAATTCCTCATCCAAACCATCAAGTTCGTCTTTTAAAATAGAGTCCGTACTCATCGTATTTTGATGAAACGATTCATTCTTAAACAGCTCATCCAAATCAGAATCAACAATTTTAAAAAGTTCAATTTTAATCGCATTCTCGTCTGCATCAATATTATACCCGTTTTCGTAAAACTTAGCGACACCCTCATCAATAATATCGTTCGATTTATACATGTTTTTCGGGATAATCTTAGTTGATTCCGCAATATACAAGCGGTGCTTTACATAAGCTTGCAAATGTTGTGTTGCCGAAATCACCTTTTTATCAAATTCCGTTTGGGTCGTCTTATCGTTTAATTTATCAATCGCGCACATAACTCAATAATTTAAAAATTAGTTCATTAAAGGTACAAAACCTCTAAAATGAAGTTATGATTTTTGTCATGTCAAATTAAAATATTTATGGCGCAACCCAAAAGGGTCGGGCTATCCGTTGCAAGTCCTCGCACCTCCTTCGTCGGGCTGTGGGCTATCCACTACTATCCCTTGCGCAGCAATCAGCTAGTACAGTTTCAAAAAAGCAATTTAATATCTTACCCTAAAACTTTGCGCCTTTGCGTCTTTGCGAGAATAAAATAAAACTTAACTTTGAGCGTGCTTGAAAACTTAAATAAACATATAGATAAAAGGCTTCCTTTTTTAAAGAATTCAAAACTGCTTATCGCCATTTCTGGAGGTGTAGATAGTGTTGTTTTAACACATTTATGCCATCAACTAAAACTAAACATTTCGCTAGCACATTGCAACTTCAATTTACGTGGAGACGAAAGTGATGCCGACGAAGATTTCGTTTTACAATTAGCAGAACATTTAGATGTAGAGGTTTTTGTTCAGCGTTTTGATACCAAGCAATATGCCGAAGAAAACAAGGTTTCCATTCAAATGGCAGCGCGCGAATTGCGTTACGAATGGTTTTCAGAACTCGCAAAACAATTACAATTCGATTATATTTTAACCGCACATCACGCTGATGATAATTTAGAAACATTTTTAATAAATTTCACTAGAGGTACAGGACTAGAAGGCTTAACCGGAATTCCTGAAATTAATGGTGTTTTTGTGCGTCCGTTGTTGACATTTTCAAGTAAAGATATTAAAGCGTATGCTAAAGCAAACAACATAAAATGGCGAGACGATAGTAGTAACAAATCTACCAAGTATTTAAGAAATAAATTACGACACGAAGTTATTCCAATTCTAAAAGAAATCAACCCGAGTTTGTTACAAAGTTTTCAATCTACACTTGAAAATTTAAGCGATACGGCCGATATTGTTGAAGAAAGTACAAATGCCGTTTTAAAACGCGCCATTGAAACTATTGATGAAAATCATATTGCATTTAAAATTTCAGAATTCAAAAAAGTAAACAATCCAAAAGCCTATTTGTTTGAAGTTTTTAAAGACTACGGATTTACCGAATGGAACGATGTTGTTGATTTGCTAGATGCCGAAACTGGGAAACAGGTATATTCATCAACCCACAGATTAATTAAAAACAGGGAACATTTACTTTTAAGTGAAATTATTTCAGAAACATCCAAAATAATTTCAATTTCAGAAAACCAAAAACAAGTGGAAACCCCATTCGGAACGCTTTTTTTTGATGAAGCAGATGCTATTTTCGGAAAACGAACCAACATCATTTATGTAGATAAAAGCACGTTGAAATTTCCATTAACCATCAGGAAATATAAAGAAGGCGATATCTTTTATCCATTGGGAATGACTGGTAAAAAGAAACTAAGCAAATACTTTAAAGACGAAAAACTATCCCTTTTAGATAAAGAAAACACGTGGTTGTTATGTTCAGAAAATGATATCGTTTGGGTAATCAACAGAAGAGCAGATAATCGATTTAAAGTAACTGAAAACACAAAGCATATTTTAAAAATTAGATTGAACTAATTCTCTCCTTTGGAGAGATGTCTGAAGGACAGAGTGGGTAAAAGCATAATAATTGTCATTATTGCGCAGGCAGCACTCCTTTTAAAAAAGTAAAAAACTACTTTTCCACATGCTTTTCAATAACATGCTCGCCCCAATCAATAATGGACTGAATTAATGGAATAGTAGTTTTTCCAAACTCAGTCAACTTATATTCTACCTTCAATGGTGGTTTTGAGGTATAAACTTTACGTTCAATAAGCCCGTCTTTTTCCAAAGTTTTTAATTGCAAACTCAATGTGCGTTCAGTAACCGAGGGTATTTCCTTGCGCAATTCATTATATCGTAACGTATTATCAATAAGATGATATAAAATAACTGTTTTCCACTTACCACCAATAATACCCATGGTTAAACTGGTGCAACACGGGTAAGTTTTACCTTTAAATGTATACATGATTTAAGTTTTTTTTCTAACTATCATTTATGACCGTTATTGCAAAGATAAAATACTATACTTAAGTTTGCAACTATAAAAAGTATAGTTAAAATTTAAAAATATGAAAACATCTAATATTTCAAAAGAAGACATTTTAAATGCATTTAATTTTAGACACGCCACAAAAGAGTTTGATGCGACTAAAAAACTATCTAAAGACGATATTGATTTTGTCTTGAAAACAGCAAATTTATCACCAAGTTCCTTTGGTTTTGAACCTTGGCATTTTATTGTTGTGCAAGACCAAGAGTTAAGAGAATTATTAAAGCCAGTAGCATGGGGTGCACCTGTAAAGTTGGATACTGCAAGCCATTTTATACTAGGCTTAAGTATGAAAGCTCCAATGACGAAATGGAATGCAGACTACATTATGCACATGATGAAGGATATAAAACAATTTCCTAAAGATGTTATAGAAATGTATACGGACTTCTATAAAAACTTTCAAGAAACAGATTTTGATTTAGATACTGATAAAAAGTTATTTGATTGGGCATCAAAACAAACTTACATTGCATTAGCAAACATGATGACAGCAGCTGCATTACATGGTATTGATAGCTGCCCAATAGAAGGGTTCCATCAAGAAAAAGCGGAAGCCTTATTACAAGAAAAGTTTGGTGTAGATACAGCTAAATATGGACTTTCTTATATGGTAGCTTTTGGTCATAGAAAAGCAGACCCAGAGCACCCAAAAACAAGAAGAAATACTGAGGATATTGTAACTTGGAAATAATTTCTTTCTAAGTTATTAAGCTATATAAAAGCAAAAAGAGTCAAACATGTTGTTTGGTTCTTTTTGCTTTTTTTAAGTTAAATAAACCACGTAAATTCGTTAATTCATAACGCTTGGTATACAATTTTTAAAAATGACGTTACAAGGTCAAATAGTAGATATAAAAAACAAACGCATTTACAAAGGGGAAATAGCTTTTGAAAACGGACAAATAATAGCCATTCAAGAGAAAGACCATAATGTAAATCATTATATCTTACCTGGGTTTGTAGACGCCCATATTCATATAGAAAGTTCCATGCTAGTTCCAAGTGAATTTGCTCGACTAGCCATAAAACACGGAACGGTTTCAACCGTTTCAGACCCACACGAAATAGCCAATGTATTAGGCATTAAAGGTGTGGAATTCATGATTGAAAATGGAAAGCAAGTGCCTTTTAAATTTAATTTTGGTGCACCATCATGCGTGCCAGCTACCAATTTTGAATCTGCTGGTGCAGTCATTGATTCTGAAGACATAAAATCACTTCTAGAAAATCCCGACATTAAATATCTAGCAGAAATGATGAATTACCCAGGTGTACTTTTTGATGATGAAGAGGTACTGAAAAAAATAGCTTGGGCAAAACATTATAACAAACCTATTGATGGTCACGCACCAGGATTAAGAGGTGATGATGTTACTAAATATATTAGCGCAGGCATTTCAACAGACCATGAGTGTTTTACGTATGAGGAAGCCTTAGAGAAACTTCAAAAAGGCATGAAAGTCTTAATTCGCGAGGGTAGTGCTGCTAGAAACTTTGAAGCTTTAATTGATTTATTACCAGAACATTTTGAAAACATAATGTTTTGTAGCGATGATAAACACCCAGACGATTTAATAATCGGACACATAAACCAACTATGCTCTAGAGCTGTAGCAAAAGGGATAGATGTTTTTAAAGTATTACAAGCAGCTTGTGTAAATCCTGTAAAGCATTATAATCTAGATGTTGGTTTATTGCAAAAAGGGGACGATGCAGATTTTATAGTGGTTGAAGATTTAAAAGATTTTAAACCCCTTCAAACGTACATAAATGGCGAATTGGTATTTGATAATGGAGAATCCTTAATACCGCCAATTAGTTTTAAAAACTTAAATAACTTCAATTGTGAAACCAAAGTAGTTTCAGATTTTAAATTTGAAGCATCTTCAAAAAAAATACGGGTTATTGAAGCTTTAGAAGGGCAACTAGTAACCAATGAATTAGTTGAAGAAGCCACGATTGAAAACGGAAATTTCGTTTCAAATACGGAGAATGATATTTTAAAAATGACTGTAGTTAATCGTTATCAAAATCAAAAGCCAGCCATAGCATTTATAAAAAACTTTGGATTAAAAGAAGGCGCCATTGCATCATCAGTAGGTCACGATTCTCATAATATTATTGCTGTTGGTGTTTCAGATGATGCTATTTGTAGAGCCGTTAATCTCATTATCGAAAATAGAGGTGGTATATGTGCTATTTCCAATTCAGAGGAAAACATAGTATCACTTCCTGTGGCAGGTATTATGAGTGATAAAGATGGAGAAACCATAGGTAAGCAATATGCCGAATTGGATAAAATAGCTAAAGCTTTAGGAAGTCAATTATATGCACCGTATATGACATTGTCATTTATGGCATTATTAGTAATTCCTTCATTAAAATTAAGCGATAAAGGTTTGTTTAACGGAAAAGATTTTAAATTTGTACCACTTGAATTATGACCTAGAATAACTGTAAACTGCGACTGTCAACTGAAATATGCCAATAATAGAATCAACCTACAAACCACCATTTTACTTTAAAAACGGATTTATTTCAACAGTTTATTCAGGATTAGTAAGACGTGTTTCTCTTAAACAAGAACGAGAACGTATTACTTTAAAAGATGGCGATTTTCTGGATTTAGATTGGAGTTTTTCAAAAGAAAAAAGTGATAAACTTATCATTCTATTACACGGTTTAGAAGGCAATGGACAACGACCTTATATGAGAGGTACAGCAAAACTTTTTAATGAAAATAATGTTGATGCAGTTTGTGTAAATTTTAGAGGTTGTAGTGGTGAAGACAATTTGAAATATTATAGTTACCATTCTGGAGCTACCGAAGATTTGAAAGCCGTAATTGAACATGCTATTTCTAACAAGAAATATTCGAAAATTTACTTAAAAGGGATTAGTCTTGGCGCAAATATTATTTTGAAATATATGGGAGAGCGAGACATTATTCATGCTCAAGTTAAAGCTGCTATTGCTGTTTCGGTGCCTTGTTTTTTAACTGGTTCTGCTAGAGAATTACATACGTTAAAAAATAAATTATATCACGATAGGTTTTTAAAGCATTTGTGTAATAAGTTGAAAATAAAACAAAAGCGATTTCCAGAATTATTAAGTGATGACACCTTGAAATCGATTAAAACACTAACAGATTTTGATAATGTTTATACGGCAAAAGCGCATGGTTTTGAGGGTGCTTTAGATTATTATACAAGATGTAGTAGTTTGCAATTTTTATCAAAAATAAAAACACCTACATTAATTATTAATGCATTAAATGATTCTTTTTTATCTTCAGAATGTTACCCTGTTAAAGAGGCTAAAGACAATGCTAATTTATATTTGGAAATGCCAAATCATGGTGGGCATGCCGGGTTTATTGATAAAAATAATGTGTATTATAATGAAAAACGTGCGTTGGAATTTTGTAAAACCCATTCAAAATAAATTATTTTTTTTCAAACTAGTTAAGTGATTGTTAAAATTCAACACTCTGCTTTTGATGCATTTATATTTTTTATACCTTATTAAAAAATTATAATATGCCAACATTCAACTTAAAAATTAATGATAAAACTCATACTGTGGAAGCAGATGCCGATACACCGTTATTGTGGGTTTTAAGAGATAAAATTAATCTTGTAGGCACCAAATTTGGTTGTGGAATTGGGCAATGTGGCGCATGTACCGTTCATGTTGATGGTAATGCTATGCGTAGTTGTTTGTTGCAAGTATCTCAGGCAGAAGGTATGGAAATTACCACTATCGAAGGACTTTCAGAACACGGTACACACCCTGTACAGGAAGCGTGGAAGGCCATTGATGTGCCGCAATGTGGTTATTGTCAAGCTGGACAAATTATGACAGCTTCAGCATTCTTGAATGAAAACCCAAATCCTTCAAATGAAGATATTCGAAATGCTATGAATGGTAATATATGTAGATGTGCATCTTACAATAGTATTGAAGAAGCCGTAAAATTAGCATCAAAAAAAATAAGTTAATCCAATTTATAACGAAGAAAATGAAAAATTCATTCAATAGAAGATCATTCTTAAAAACATCGGCACTCGCAAGTGGTGGTATGTTAATTGGGTTTAACCTGTTTAATGCCTGCAAATCTGATGTTAAACTTCCTGTAGATTTAAGTCAGCTTAACTACAAAGATTTTAACGCGTATATAAAAATTTCCCCAGAAGGGAAAGTCACCATATATTCTGTTAACCCTGAAATTGGTCAAGGCGTAAAAACATCAATGCCCATGATTATAGCTGAAGAATTAGATGTGGATTGGGACGATGTTTACGTGGTGCAAGCACCTTTAGATATCGAAAATTATAGTGGTCAAGTGGCTGGAGGAAGTCAGTCTATTAGAAGAAGCTGGCAACCTTTACGCGAAACAGGAGCTACTGCTAAACAAATGTTGATTAATGCCGCAGCTGCGCAGTGGGATGTTGATGTGAATACCTGTTCAGCTAAAATGGGAATAATTTCTAACGCAAATGGTGAAACATTGGGTTATGGCGATGTGGTTGAAGCTGCTGCGTTATTGGATGTTCCAGAGGAAGTGTCATTAAAGGATCCAAAAGATTTTACGATTATCGGACAAGGAAAAGGAAATGTAGATATTGATAAGATTACTACAGGAAAACCCTTATTTGGTTTAGATTATAAAGAAGAAGGTATGGTGTATGCATCTGTATTACGACCACCTGCATTCGGACAAGTATTAGAATCTTTTGATGCCTCTGAAGCTAAAGATTTATTGGGGGTTATTGATGTGATTACAATAGGTAAAAAAGCTAGAGCTTTATTAAAAGCGGGTAAACCCAATTGGAGTGTAAAATTAAGTACAACAGATAAAGTTGTGGTTATTGGTAAAACAACTTGGGATGTCATAAAAGGTAAAAAAGCGATAAAAGCCAAGTGGAAAACTGATTCTGCGTTAGAAAGCTCTGAAGAACATAATGAAAAGTTATTAAGCTTAGTAAACGGTAAAAAATTTAGAACACGACGTAAAGATGGCAATGTGAATAAAGCGTTTGCTAATGCTGATAAAGTTTTAGAACGTGTTTATGAATCTACATTTTTGCCACATAATACCATGGAGCCCATGAATTTTTTCGCTAATGTAACTCCTGAGAAAGTACATTTGGTAGGGCCAACACAAACTCCTGAAGCTGCTGCAAATGCTGTAGCTAGTTTGTTAGGCAGACCTATAGAAGAGGTGCATGTAGACCTTACTAGAATGGGTGGTGGTTTTGGTAGACGATTATATAATGATTATGTTATGGAAGTAGCTGAAATTTCAGAAGCTATTAAAAAGCCTGTAAAAATGTTATCTACCAGAGAAGATGATATGACAACGGGTGTATATCGTCCTGCTAGTACATATAAAATTTCGGCAGCTATAAAAGACGGAAAACTAACAGGTTATCATTTAAAAGAAGCTTGTGTAAACAGTAATATGTATGGTTTGATTCCAAATTTTTTTCCTGCAGGGGCGATTGAAAATTATCAAGTAGATAGTGCCCGTTTAAAAAGTAACATCACCGTTGGTGCATGGAGAGCGCCGTATACGAATTTCTTAGCTAGTGCCGAACAAAGTTTCTTTGATGAATTAGCAGAAGAGTTACAGGTAGATCGCGTACAATTACATATGGATTTATTAGAAAACGTAAAACGTAATCCAAATCCAAAAATAGATTATAGCCCTGAACGACTACAAGGCGTTCTAAAAATGGTAGTTGAAAAATCAGACTGGGGAAATGTAGCCGATGGTGTTTATCAAGGTTTGTCGGTATATTATTGTCATAATACCCATGTTGCTGAAGTTGCTGATGTTACTATGGAAAATGGTGTGCCTGTGGTTAAAAAAGTAACCTGTGCTATAGATTGTGGTATTGTTGTGAATCCTTTAGGCGCTATGAACCAAGCAAAAGGAGGTGTTTTAGATGGAATAGGTCATGCCATGTATGCTGATTTTAGTTTCAAAGATGGTGTGCCGTCTGCCAATAATTTTAATAGTTACCAACTTATAAGAATGGGACAAACACCAAAAGTAGATGTTCATTTTATTGAAAGTAATATTGCGCCAACCGGCTTAGGTGAGCCAACTTTACCGCCAGTAGGAGCAGCGGTTGCCAATGCTATTTATAAAGCCACAGGTAAGCGCTTAACGAAACTACCCTATATAAAAAACATGAATTCTAAAACTGAAATAGTCGGATAAACTTATCTATGACGCACGAATTTAAACATATCATAGTGAAGTCTATTCAAGCTAAAAGCAATGGATTTAAATCTGTTTTAGCATCAGTTGTGGATTTGGATGGTTCATCATACAGACAACCAGGAGTTCGTATGCTTATTTTAGAAAATGGAGCTATGGTAGGAGCTGTAAGCGGTGGTTGTGTGGAAAAAGAAGTGATATTGCAAGCACAATCTGTATTTGAAACCGGGATATCAAAAATGATGACTTATGATGGTAGATACCGTTTAGGCTGTGAGGGTGTTTTATATATTTTATTAGAAGAGATTACTTTTGAAACCCCTTTTGAAACCGCTTTTTTTGAATGTTTGAAAAACAGAAAATCTTTTGAAGTCATTTCAAAATATGAAAAAGAAGAAGGTATTTTTGAAGGTGTTGGGACAGAAGTTAAAATTGGTAATACTCCTTTTTCTATCTCGAATAAAACCTCTTTAAATGTTAAGTGCTTGACGTTTTCTCAAACTATGCCTCCATGTTTTAAATTATTGATTATTGGCGCAGAACATGATGCGGTCCAATTATGTAAATATGCAGCATCAACAGGTTGGGAAGTTACCATAGTCGCGGGTGTTTCAGAAGCCAAAACAGTTGATTATTTTGAAGGTGCCAATAACTTAATAACCACTACTCCAGAAGATCTAGATACATTATCAATTGATATTCATACAGCAGTTGTATTAATGACCCATAATTTTGCTTACGATTTACGTTACCTAGTTGCCTTGGCAGAAACAAGCCCAAATTATATTGGTCTTCTAGGGCCAACAAAACGGCGTGAAGATTTACTATCTCAACTCATTGAATATTGTCCTGAGATATCAGAAAAATTTTTAGAATCTATTCACGGACCAGCAGGTTTAGACATAGGGTCAGAAACGCCTCAGGAAATTGCAATTTCTATCGTTTCAGAGATTTTGGCTGTGACTAGAAATCGAAACCCGAAATCTCTAAACCAAAAGACAGGGCGTATTCATCAGAAACAATAAGTCTTGAAGTCAATTCCAAACATTGCCATAGTAATTCTAGCCGCAGGTGCTTCAAAACGAATGGGAAGCCCTAAGCAACTTTTAAAATGGGGCAATGACACTTTATTAAATCATGCTATAAAAACAGTTTTAGAAATTGATGCTTATGAAGTGATTGTCGTGCTAGGTGCAAATCATAAATTAATTGAAGCGGGTGTTAAGCATCGTTCTATTACTATTTTAAACAATGAAGACTGGGATTTAGGTTTAGGAAAATCTATAGCTTGTGCAACAGAGTATGTTTTAAAATCGAAACCTCAGGTTGAAGGCATATTGATAACTTTAGCAGACCAGCCTCTTATTGATAGTCATTATTTAAATGATATAATGACTCACTTTTATCAAGACTTAAATCAAATTATTGCAACATCTTATGATAATAATAAAGGCGTGCCTGTACTTTTTGGTAAGGTCTACTTTCAAGAACTATCAAATTTAACGGGCGATAATGGAGCGAAACAACTTTTGAAAACTCACGAATCTTGCGTGAAAACTTTTAAACCTCCTGTAAAAAATGTAGATTTAGATTCGAAAGAAGATTACGAAAAATTATACAGGGAGAATTTTAAAACTAAATGAGAAAGTCATCGAAAGATAAAGCATTAACACCAGAAGTTTTTGAAAATCTAAAAAGCACTAAACCACCAAAAAACAGCGTAGGTTTTAAAAGTATTACGACTGCTATTGGTCAAGTTTCAAAATACATGAATGCTTCTGATGCATTGAAGTTGGCAACGAAAATGAATCAGAAAGGAGGTTTTGATTGCCCCGGTTGTGCATGGCCAGACCCAGATGATGAACGCTCATCTTTAGGAGAGTTTTGCGAAAATGGTATTAAAGCTATTGCTGAGGAAGCTCAAAACAAAACGATTGGTGCTGATTTTTTTGCAAAACATTCAGTTGATGAATTATCAAGTTGGTCTGATTTCGAAATTGGTAAATCAGGACGTTTAGCAGAACCTATGTTTCTTGCTGAAGGAGCTAAACATTACCAACCCATTTCTTGGGAAGCTGCTTTTGAAAAAGTAGGAGAGCATTTGAATAATTTAAACAACCCTGATGAAGCGGTATTTTATACCTCTGGTAGAACAACAAACGAAGCGGCATTTTTATATCAATTATTTGTTCGAGAATTCGGAACTTCAAACTTGCCAGATTGCTCTAATATGTGTCATGAAGCGAGTGGAAGTGCCCTTTCTGAAACTTTAGGCATTGGTAAAGGTTCGGTAACTTTAGATGATTTATACAAAGCCGAAGTCGTTATCGTTGTTGGGCAAAACCCAGGAACGAATCATCCAAGAATGCTTTCTGCTTTAGAGAAAACAAAAAATAATGGTGGTAAAATAATAGCAATTAATCCACTTCCAGAAGCTGGATTGATAAAGTTTACCAATCCTCAAAGTCCTATTAAATTATTAACTGGTGGTACACAAATAGCTGATGTTTTTGTACCAATTACTATTAATGGTGATGTTGCTTTTTTTAAAGCAATACTTTTAAAGCTTTTAGAAAAAGAAGACACACAGGGAAATATATTTGATAAGACTTTTATAAATGAATTTACTCAAGGTTATGATACATTTATTAGTGATTTAAAAACGTATAATTTCCTAGAATGTATTAAAGGTTCTGGAGTAACTTTAGAGGTTTTTAATCAGGTTTTCGATTTAATTTTGAACAATGATAAAATCATTATTTGTTGGGCTATGGGCTTAACACAACACGAAAACGCTGTTGATAATATCCGTGAATTAGTTAATCTATTATTGCTTAAGGGTAGTATAGGAAAAGAAGGCGCAGGAACTTGTCCTGTACGTGGACATTCAAATGTGCAAGGCGATAGAACGGTTGGTATTTGGGAATCTGCTCCTCAAGCATTTCTCGATAGAATAGAAAAGAAGTACGGCTTTAAGCCAACAAGTAAACATGGCTATTCGGTAATTGATTCAATAAAAGCCATGTATGAGAAAACCGCGAAAGTCTTTTTTGGGATGGGCGGTAATTTTATTTCTGCAGTTCCAGATACAGCGTATTCTGCACAGGCTATGGCAAATTGTAATTTAACGGTACATGTGAGTACAAAACTTAATCGTTCGCATTTAGTAACTGGTAAAGAAGCTCTGATTTTTCCATGTTTGGGACGAACAGAAAAGGACTATCAAAAATCTGGAATACAGGTTCAAAGTGTTGAAAACTCAATGGGTGTTGTGCATACTACTAAAGGCGTTTTAGAACCTTGTTCTGAAAATTTGTTGAGTGAGGTTGCCGTAGTTTGTGGAATTGCTCACGCAACTTTAAAAGAAAAATCTAAAGTCAATTGGTTGCAGTATAAAGACGATTATAATTTAGTAAGAGATGATATTGCTGAGGTGGTTGAAGGATTTACGGATTATAATAAAAAATTAAAACAGCCTTCAGGATTTTATTTGCCAAATGGTGCTAGGGAGCGACAATTTAAAACCAAAACAGGAAAAGCCAATTTTTCAATAAATCAACTTCCAAATTGGAAATTGAAAGATGATGAATTAATTATGATGACTATCAGAAGTCATGACCAATTCAATACTACGATTTATGGTTTAGACGATAGATATAGGGGTGTTTTTAATGAAAGACGTATCATTTTTATGAACCGAGAGGACATGAAACTACGTAGTTTAAAAGAACACGATATTGTCAATTTAAAATCTGAATACAATGGTGTTATTCGAGAAGCCAATAATTTTAAAGTAGTTGCTTATGATATTCCTAAAAACTGTTGTGCTACCTATTTTCCTGAAACCAATGTACTCGTACCATTGGATAGTTTTGCGCATACTGCTAAGACTCCAGCTTCAAAAAGCGTAAAAATAACAATAAGAATTGTTTAATATTTAATCAATTCAAACCCCATTATTTCCCTAATAGATAATTATTCTTATTACAATTTGTGAAATTGATAATAATAGCTATTCTACGTAAATTTATAATTTCTAACTAAGTATTATTACGTATAAATACTTAGTTTTGTATTTAAATACGTAATTATGAAATGAACCAATATAGAATTATTGATATGAATCAAGCATTTTATTGGCGAATTACATCTGACCGTTTTAATTAAATAAAAATTTACAGATGAAACATATTATTGTTGTTGGAAATGGAATGGTTGGATACAAGTTTTGTGAAAAATTTGTAGAAAAATCAGAGGCTAAAGGTTTTAAAATCACAGTTTTTGGTGAAGAGCCAAGGCCTGCTTATGATAGAGTTCATTTAAGTGAATTCTTTGAGAATCAAAATGCGAAAGCTTTAGAGATGGCACCAGCAGAATGGTATGCCGACAATAATATTGATTTAATTACTAACGAGCGTGTAGCAGATATTAATAGAACATCTAAAACTATAAAAACTGCAAAAGACCGTGAGTTTGCTTATGATTATTTAGTATTAGCAACAGGGTCTTCTCCTTTTGTACCTCCAATAAAAGGCGTTGAAAAGGAAGGCGTTTTTGTATATAGAACTATTGAAGATTTAGAAGGTATGCTTGCTTATGCTGCAAAAGTAAAGGCGGAAAAACCTAATGGTAGGGCAGCAGTGCTTGGTGGGGGATTGTTAGGTTTGGAAGCCGGTAAAGCTGTTATGGATATGGGATTAGAGCCTCATATTGTTGAGTTTGCTCCTAAGTTAATGCCTAGGCAATTAGATTCTAGAAGTAGCCAAGTATTACAATTGAAATTAGAATCTATAGGTTTAAATATTCATTTGAGTAAAGCAACAAATCAGATTTTAGGAGATACAGCAATTACAGGAATGGAGTTTGGAGAGGATGATGTTTTGGATGTAGATATGCTTGTGGTGTCAGCAGGTATTCGTCCGAGAGATGAACTCGGAAAAGCTTGTGGATTAGAAGTTGGTGTTCGTGGAGGTATTGTGGTTGATAATACCATGAAAACTTCAGATGAAAACATTTATGCTATTGGAGAGATTGCGCTTTATAATCAAATGATATATGGTTTAGTTGCACCGGGTTATGATATGGCCGCCATTGCTGTTGAACAAATAATTGGAAATACAGAAACGGTAATGCCTGCAGACATTGATATGTCTACTAAATTAAAACTAATTGGTGTTGATGTAGCTAGTTTTGGAGAACCTTTTATGCCAGCATCAAAAGGACACTCTATAATTTTCGAAAATAAAACACAGCATTTATATAAAAGAATTAACGTTAGTTTGGATGGTAAATCTTTATTAGGAGGAATTCTAGTTGGTGATGCTTCAGATTATAATATGCTGCATCAGGTATATTTAAATGGAATGGCTATTCCTGAAGACCCATCGCAATTAATATTACCTGCTAGTGATGGTGCAACTTCATTTGGAGATGTTACTGATTTACCTGATGAAGCTCAAGTATGTTCATGTGAGAGTGTTACAAAAGGACAAATTTGTGGTGTTATTGAAAATGGTGAAGCTACAGATTTAGCTGGTGTTGTTGGCTGCACTAAAGCAGGTACAGGATGCGGAGGTTGTAAACCAATGGTTGCAGATTTAACCAATGCAACACTTAAAGCTTTAGGTATTGAAGTTAAAGATTCCGTTTGTGAACATTTCGATTTAAACAGACAGGATTTATATAAAATAATTCAAGTAAAAGGGTATACAACTTTTAATGAAGTACTGGATAACCACGGAAATGGCGGTCATGGTTGCGAATTATGTAAGCCGCTTATTGCTTCATTAATGGCTACGATACATGCCGATACTGCAAATGAAGAATATGCTATTCAAGATTCTAATGATAGATTTCTTGCAAATATTCAACGTAATGGAACATATTCAGTAGTACCTCGTGTTCCGGGAGGAGAAATTACTCCTGATAAATTAATCGCACTTGGTGAAATTGCTAAGAAATACGACCTATATACTAAGGTAACAGGAGGAGTTCGTATCGATTTATTTGGGGCTACGTTAAAGCAATTACCACTTATTTGGAAAGAATTAATTAGTCATGGTTTTGAAAGTGGACACGCTTATGGTAAATCTTTAAGAACCGTTAAAACTTGTGTTGGTTCAACTTGGTGTCGTTACGGAATGGATGAAAGTGTAAGTTTTGGTATAGAACTGGAAAATCGTTACAGAGGTATTCGTGCACCGCATAAAATTAAAGGTGGTGTATCTGGATGCATTCGTGAATGTGCAGAAGCAAGAGGTAAGGATTTTGGATTAATTGCTGTTGAAGGTGGTTGGAACTTATATGTTGGTGGAAACGGTGGTGCAAATCCACGTCATGCTGAATTATTTGCAGAACAAATAGATAACGAAACGGTAATTAAATATCTTGATAGATACTTGATGTTTTACATGCGAACAGCTAAACCTTTACAACGAACTGCTGCATGGCAAGAACGTTTAGAAGGCGGATTAGAGTATTTAAAAGAAGTGATTATTGAAGATAAATTAGGTATTGCTGAAGACCTTGAAAAAGAAATGGAAACTTTAGTAAATAGGTTTGAATGTGAATGGACACAGGCTGTTAATGACCCAGAAATGATGAAACGTTTCAATCATTTTGTGAATAGCGAGGAGGAAGATGATAACCTAGTTTTTGTTCCTATGAGAGACCAAAAAATGCCTGAACCTTGGGTTTAGATTGCTGTTGAATTGTTTAAAAAGCATTTTGCAAACAAGCATTTTGCTGAGATTGAAAAACTGAATTTGGCAGATTTGCCTGCGTTAGGG
Source organism: uncultured Algibacter sp. (assembly GCF_947487575.1). Classification (GTDB taxonomy): domain Bacteria; phylum Bacteroidota; class Bacteroidia; order Flavobacteriales; family Flavobacteriaceae; genus Algibacter_B. The sequence goes on from NZ_CANKXG010000004.1 coordinate 119,083, forward strand.
ATTGCAGAAGAAAGCCCACAGCCCGACGAAGGAGGAGCGAGGACTTGGAACAAAAAGCCCGACCCCTTGTGGGTAACGCCCAAATAAAAATTTAGAACAGAAATAATATTTAAAAGAATGGAAGAAATCTTAGAAAAATACGAGGCAACCAAGACAGAGGATGTAAAAGTGTGGTTTAAAGCGGCATCAATACATGATTTTCCATCAGACGGAGGGGCTTGTATAAAATATAAGGACAAACAAATTGCTGTTTTTAATTTTGCAAGATTAGGGAAGTGGTATGCTTGCCAAAACCTTTGTCCGCATAAAATGGAAATGGTTTTGAGTAGAGGTATGATAGGGGATGATAAAGGTATTCCAAAGGTAGCTTGCCCGCTTCATAAAAAAACATTTTCATTAGAAAATGGTGAAAACCTAAATGGAGATTTAGATGCTATTGCAACATATCCTGTGAAAATAGAAGGAGATTATGTTTATGTTGGTTTTGCTGAGTAAAATAAAGCAATGAAAATTGAGACTAAAGAAAATCGGTTTTTTTAGTAACTATAATTTCTAAATTCCTTTCAAAAATATTAAATATATTATTTTTAGAAAAAAGTAATTATGTATCTTGGCTTTTCACTGTTAATATTATTTAAAAGACATGAAGCCTACACGTTTTGAAACTGCCATTGCTTTAATTGATAAAGCCAATTCTGAAGATATAAATACATATGATGTTGCTGGTATGGATTATCCAAAGGAGTTATTGTACTCGCAACGCATGACCAGGAAATTATTGCAGTTTGAACCTAACGCTTCAAAAGCACTACAAATAGCGGCACGAGCACAACATATTTGCCGTTGGAAAATAGCTCGAGATGAATATCCAATGGACCGCGTGGGCTATTTAAAATGGCGTGAAACCTTAAAGCGAATGCACGGAGATTTAACTGCGGATATTTTAAAACAAGTGGGTTTTGATGACCAATTTACCGATAGGGTTAAAACCATTATTCTTAAAAAACTAATCAAGAAAAACGAAGAGTCTCAAACTTTAGAAGATACCATTTGTTTGGTGTTTTTAGATTACTACTTTGAGGAATTTGCTGAAAAGCATGATGATGAAAAAGTCATTGATATATTGAAGAAAACTTGGGTAAAAATGTCTGATAAAGGACATGAAGCTGCTTTACAGTTGCCGTTTTCTGATGCAAGTTTGGCTTTAGTAAAACAGGCTATTTCTTAAAAGCTGTTATTGATATGACAAAGAACGGTAATTCATTAGACCAACGGACTTTTGATAAACTACGCCGTTTATATATTATTGCTTTAAGCACGATTGCTGTTTCGGTAATTGCAAGTCAGATATTAATTAGAACACATCTTAGCAGACAAGAAAGTGATTCTACTGTAATTAATGTGGCGGGTAGGCAACGTATGTTGAGTCAGAAATTGACTAAGGATATTGTCTCGCTAGCTTCAGAAACCAATGCTGACATTAAAATTGAACTTAAAAATAAAATTAAAAATACTTTAAGTCTTTGGGAAGTATCTCATTATGCATTGCAAAATGGAAATGATAGTTTAGGCTTGCCCAAAACAAATAGTGATGAAATTACTAATAGATTTATTAAACTAAATCCTATTTTTAATACTATTAATGAAGCTTCAAAAGCCATAATCACAAAACTAGAAAACTCACCGCTATTAGGTTTTGATGCCTATGCTACTGATGTAAAAAGTGTAAAAAGTAATGAAGCTGCTTTTTTAATGATGATGGATGATATTGTAAATCAATATGATTTAGAAGCTAATGAAAAGGTAGACTGGCTAAGACAATTAGAGTTTTGGTTAACGGCACTTACTTTAGCAATTCTTTTAGCAGAATTTTTATTTATTTTTTGGCCTGCGGCTAAGTCTGTAAAATCGATATTGGCAGATTTGTTGTTGGCAGAAAAGCGTGCAAAAAAAATGGCATTTGATGCGGATGAATTGAGTATCTCTAAAGAAAAATCGATTAAAGAGTTGCGTGCCTTAAGCCATGCCATGGATGATACTTTATTGTTTGCCCGTATTTTACCAAATGGGAGTGTGGTGCATATGGGAAACAAGTTTTCACGCTTGTTTGAGTTTTCTAAGTTTAATCAATCTGCTATGTTTTGGAACGTTTTATCTATTGATGAAAATGAGCGTACGGCAATTGAAGAGCTAATTAATAAATATAAAAAAACGGGTTGGCAAGGTGAGTTTAAAGCAACTGCTAAAAGTGGTGATGCTATTTGGTTGGAAATGGCAATTATTCCATACAGTCCAACCGATGAAAAGTCTGAGTTACTCATAATAGCTTCAGAAATTACAGAGCGCAAAGTGGCGCAATTAGAAATTGAACGCCTTACAGAAAAGAGTTTTGAGGAGAAAATGAATCAGCAAAAAATTATTTCTAGTAAGATTATTGAAAACCAGGAAAAAGAACAAAACCGCATAGCTAAAGATGTGCATGATGGTATAGGGCAGATGCTTACAGGATTAAAGTATAATTTGGAAAGTATTGATACTAAAGATGTTGCTAAGGCCACTACAAAAATTGAGTATCTTAAAGAATTAACTACTAATATTATTAAAGGGGTTAGAACAGCTACTTTTAACTTAACCCCACCTGAATTAACAGACCATGGCGTTGTTCCTGCAATTACTAAATTAACGCAAGAACTGGCAAGACTTACTGGAAAAGAAATCGTATTATTTAATAAAACAGATTTTAATCAGCGTTTAGATTCGCTTGCTGAAATTAATATTTATCGTATTACGCAAGAAGCCGTAAATAATGCTATTAAATATGCAGAATCTACACATATTCTAGTTTCAATATCGCATAGTAAAAACATACTGAGTATTGTTATTGATGATAACGGCAAAGGTTTCGACCCGACTAAAGTAAAGCGTGTTAAAACTGGTGACGGTGGTATGGGTTTAACCTTTATGAAGGAGCGTATAAAGTATATTGACGGACGTTTATTTTTAACTTCGGAAGCAGGTAAAGGCACTCGCGTTACTTTGAATATTCCTTTGGTAACTATTTAAAAACACACCGAATTGTCATGTAGAGATTAGGAAACATCGCAACAGAGTAAGTTTTTTAATTGTGTGATGTCTTCTAGCTCCGAAATGACAAAAGATTAATATTTGTATAATATATAAAATAAACAACGTATGAAAAGAAAACTAATAAGTTCAGGTTCTACATTCGAAGAAAAAATTGGTTATTCTAGAGCTGTCGTACAGGGTGATTGGGTGTTTGTTTCTGGAACAACAGGTTATAATTATGACGATATGTCTATTAGCAATGATATTGCAAAACAAACCGAGCAATGCCTTTTAAATATAAAGCATACGTTAGAGCAGGCTAACGCAAACCTTTCTGATATTGTTCGTGTAACGTATATTTTACCAAATGCAGATGATTTTGAGCATTGTTGGCCCATACTTAAAAAGTACTTAGGAAGCATTAAACCTGCGGCTACTATGTTTTCTGCAGGATTAGCTGATGATAAAATGAAGATTGAAATCCAGGCGACTGCTCTAAAAAGTTAAAATTACGTAGTATTACGTAATTTTATTACATTTGTTTTATAATTGTGATTTATGGATATAATCAATGTTGTACTTGCCGATGACCATGTTTTAGTAAGAGATGGTATAAAAGCACTTATAGAAGACCAAACAGGAATTGTGGTAATAGACGAAGCCTCTAACGGAAAAGAAGCTTTAGAAGTTGTTAGTATAAACAAGCCACATGTACTAATTATTGATATTAGAATGCCAGAGATGAACGGCATTGATGCAGTTAGAGAAATAAATAAATTGTATACTGATGTGCGAACTTTAGTATTATCTATGCACGATTCAGAGGAATACGTAGTACAAGCCATTCAAGCTGGTGCAGATGGCTATTTACTAAAAGGAGCAAGTAAAGAGGAATTTTTAAAAGCAGTTACCAAAGTGGCTTCTGGAGGTAAATATTTTACAGGCGATGTATCCGCAATTATCATGAATAATTTTGTAAATGGAAATACGAATACTGCAGTTGCTCCTAAAGTTGTACCAAAAGAAGACCCTTTTAAACTAACTAAGCGCGAAAAGCAAATACTTAGTTTAGTATTAGAATTAAAGAACAACAAAGATATTGCTGACGAACTAAAAATTAGCAAGCGTACCGCCGAAGTACACCGTTTTAACCTCATGAAAAAATTAGAGGTTAAAAACTTAATGGAATTGAGTCATAAGGCTAAGGAGTTTAGGTTGGTTTAGTATTGGGGTCAATTCTTCTTAATTTATATTCATTCTCAAATAACTATAAGGATGATAGATTTTTCACCTTAAAATAAATAATCCTATTTTGATATTTCAATAAATTCTAACAAATAGTTTTTATCAATTTTACCAAATCCTCAAAATCCCCATACCATATTTATCAATCTAACATAAATTAGTAAATTACGTAATTTTTAACATCAAATTTAAGTATAAATACTTAGTTTTGTATTGTAAAAATACGTAATTATGAATACTGCAACTCAAACTAAGTCAACAACATTACAATTATTAAATCTTAAAAGCTTACCAATACGTACATTTTGGATAACAGCAATATCATTTTTCTTATGCTTTTTTGCATGGTTTGGTATTGTACCGTTTATGCCAGATGTGGTAAAAGATTTAGGTTTAACACCCGACCAAAAATGGAACTCTATTATTTTGGCGGTTTCAGGAACGGTGTTTGCACGTTTACTTATCGGTAAATTATGTGATAAATATGGGCCACGCTTGTGCTATACATGGTTACTAATGTTAGGAGCTATTCCAGTAATTTTATGTGGATTGGTACAAACACCAACACAGTTTTTAGTATGTCGTTTATTTATTGGGTTTATTGGTGCATCTTTTGTTATTACACAAGTACACACCTCGTTAATGTTTGCGCCAAATATTGTTGGTACAGCAAATGCAACATCGGCAGGATGGGGAAACCTTGGTGGGGGTGCCAACCGTTTAGGAATGCCAATAATAGCAGCTGCGGTAATTGGTTTTGGAGTTGCTGAAGGTGAAGCTTGGAGATATTCTATGGTCATTGCTGGTATTGTGTGTTTCACAATGGGTATTATATATTACTTTTTTACCCAAGATACACCACAAGGCAATTTTAAAGATTTAAAGGCTTCTGGTGAAATGGTAAGCACTAAAAAAGACCAAGTCGGTTTTTCAGCAGTAATTAAAGATTACAGAACATGGATTTTATTTGTAGTATATGCGTCATGTTTTGGTATAGAATTAACGGTTTACGGTACTATGGATGACTACTTACAAAACACGTTTCAATTAGAAAGAGTAACTGCTGGAAACATTGTATTATCATTTGCTTTAATGAATATTTTTGCAAGAACACTAGGTGGTTTCTTTGGAGATAAATTTGGAAAACTAAAAGGCTTAAGAGGTCGTGTATTATTCTTAGCTGCTATTTTAGCAGTACAAGGTGTAATGTTGATGACGTTTTCTACCACCACTAGTATAGTGGTAGGTATTTGTTTTTTAATACTATTTAGCTTATCAGTTCAAATGGCTGAAGGTGCAACCTTTTCAGTAGTTCCTTTTATTAATAAAAAGGCAATAGGCTCGGTTTCAGGAATTGTAGGAGCAGGAGGAAATGTAGGTGCATTTTTAGCAGCCATGCTATTAAAATCACAATCGGCTGTTGCAGAAAAAGCAGCCATAGTCGCGAATAAAGGTTTAGGAGAAGATGTTATTAGTGCAGCCCAATCCGCTGCATCAGCTACCGCAGTATCTAGTGGTTACTTCATCATTGGGACCATTGTTGTTATAACTGCGGTAGTTTCTTTAGCCATCCGTTTCTCAGCAGAAGACGAAAAAATAGCTAAAGCAGATTCTAGCGTTAAGTCAGAAGACTTAATTCCTATTAAGGTAAAAAGCTAATTTTAAGCAATGATTTTTATCAAATTTAAAATTGAAAGAGTCTTTTTTATGGTATTCAGAATAATGAATTGAGTATTTGTTTTCTGAAATTAAATAATGTTATTTAGTATAAAATGTTAGTCTGAAATGATAAAAAGCGAAGTCAAAACAACGTGTTCATATTGCGGTGTAGGTTGTGGTATTATTGTTAAAAAAGATGCTAACAACAACGTGTTGGTTGAAGGCGATAAAACGCATCCTGTAAATAAGGGTATGCTATGTTCTAAAGGTATGAATTTGCACTACGTAGCTAATGATACTTCCGATAGAATTTTATACCCAGAAATGCGTTGGAGCCGTTCACATCCGCGTGAGCGTGTAAGTTGGGATGATGCTTTAGATAGAGCTGCTAGCGTTTTTAAATCCATTATAAAAAAACATGGTCCAGATAGCGTTGGTTTTTATGTGTCTGGGCAAAGTTTAACCGAAGAATACTATATAGCCAATAAACTCACAAAAGGTTTTTTAGGGACAAATAATATTGATACAAACTCGCGTTTATGCATGAGTTCTGCAGTGGTTGGCTATAAGAAAACCTTTGGCGAAGATAGTGTGCCTGTATCTTATGAAGATATTGAATTGGCAGACACATTTTTAATTACTGGCGCTAATCCTGCATGGTGCCATCCCATTTTATTTAGGCGTATAGAAAAACGTAAAGAAGACAACCCAGAGGTACAAATTATAGTTGTTGACCCTAGAAAAACAGATACTGCTAATTTTGCCGATTTGCATTTGCAATTATTACCAGGAACAGATGTTATTTTATACAACGCTATAGGAAGATGTTTGTACAAGCGTGGTTTAATTGATGAAAAATTTATAAACGAACATACTGAAGGCTTTCAGGATTACAAAGATCTAATTTTTAAAACCTCATTAAAGCAAGCCTCAAAATTATGTGGTGTTGATGAAAAAGATATACGCAAAGCGGCAGATATTATTGGGCTTTCAAAAGGCTTTATAAGTATGTGGGCTATGGGATTGAACCAAAGTGTTGTTGGTACAGATAAAAACGTATCGCTTTTAAATTTATCTTTAATTACGGGGCAGGTTGGAAAACCAGGAGCAGGTCCGTTTTCGTTAACAGGTCAACCAAACGCCATGGGCGGACGCGAAGTAGGAGGTATGGCAAATCTTTTAGCTGTTCATAAAGATTTAGGTAATGAAGAACACCGCAGAGAAGTAGCGCAATTTTGGGGTGTAGATAAAATCAATCCGAAACCAGGATTAACGGCAACCGAAATGTTTGATGCCTTAGAAAGTGGTAAAATGAAAGCCGTTTGGATTGCCTGTACAAATCCATTGGTGAGTTTGCCAAACTTAAATAGGATTGAAAAAGCCATGAAAAACGCAAAGTTTGTTGTGGTTCAAGAGATTTCTCATAAATCGGATACGGTCGCTTTCGCGGATCTAGTGTTGCCAGCAGCAGCATGGCTAGAGAAAGAAGGAACGATGACAAATTCTGAACGTCGTATTTCATATTTACCAAAAGAAATAGAAGCACCAGGAGAAGCCAGACCAGATGTTCAAATATTCTGTGATTTTGCGCAACGTATGGGTTTTAGGGGTTTCAACTTTAATAATGCCAGCGAGATATACGATGAATATGCATCTATGACCAAAGGCACAAATATTGATGTTTCCTTTTTAAACTACGATAGATTAAAAAATGAAGGTACCTTCCAATGGCCAGTTCCCGAATATAGACACCAAGGAACTCCTCGTTTGTTTGAAGATAAAAAATTCTATACGCCATCACAAAAAGCACAATTTAATTTACCGAGTAGTGTCGTAAATACATCGGTATTACCTAATGAAACGTATCCTTTAATTTTAACTACAGGTCGTGTGCGAGACCAATGGCACACCATGACTAAAACAGGAAAGGTATCGCGTTTAAAAACACACTATCCAACACCAGTATTAGAGATTAACCCTGTTGATGCTTATTTAAATAAGCTTAAGGATGGTGATATTACTGACATTAAAAGTGAAAACGGGGTTGTTAGGGTACGTGTCAGTATTACTGAAAACATCAAAAAAGGTGTTGTGTTTTTACCCATGCATTGGGGAAAACAATTGCAAAGTAATTTAAACAGAGCAAACAATTTAACCAATACGCATGTAGACCCAACATCTAAAGAACCAGATTTTAAATTCACGCGTGTATCGGTTTCAAAGTATATAAAAGAAGTAGATAAAATTATAATTGCTGGAGCAGGAGCGGCAGCATTTAGATTTGTACAGAACTATAGAGAACAAAATGAAACAGATGAAATTCATGTGTTTTCGAAAGAGCCTAATTTGTTTTATAACAGGGTGTTATTGCCAGAGTATGTTACTGAAGAATTAAGTTGGGAGCAATTACTTAAGATTAAAGAAAAAGAATTAAATAAACTTAATATTCATTTGCATCCTGAAATTTATATTTCAAAAATTGATAAAGAAAATAAGGTTGTAACAGATAGTAACGGAGATGCTCACAACTTTAATAAATTAATATTAGCTACTGGTAGCCGCGCCTTTATTCCAAAGGATGTTCAGATAGATTTGCCAGGACGTTTTACCATGCGTAATAAAATTGACGCTGACAAATTTAAAACATATTTAGATGCCACAGGATTGCCACCAGAAGAGCAGCATGTGGTTATTGTAGGAGGAGGTTTGCTTGGTTTGGAGCTAGCAGCTGCGATGAAACATAAAAATGCCAAAATTACAATTGTACAACGTGCTTCGCGATTAATGGAACGTCAATTAGATAAAGTATCGAGTAAACTATTGGCTTTGGATGTTCAAGAGCGTGGTATTCAAATTTATTTCGATAATGAGGTAAGTACAGTTTTTGATGATGAAGATACTGGTGAATTAAACATCACATTAAAAAGTGGAAAGTACATTACAGCCAATGCCATTGTGTATGCCATTGGTACAATTCCAAATATAGATATTGCCAGAGCAAACGGTATCAAATGCAGTCGTGGTATAAAGGTAAATCAGCATTTGCAATCCTCGCATCCAGATATTTTTGCTATTGGTGAAATTGCCGAATTTAATAATCAATTATTTGGAATTACATCTGCAGCAGAAGAGCAAGCTAATATTTTAGCCAATTTTATTGCAGGCGATATTAGTTGTGCTTATAACGGTTCGGTATTGATGAATATTTTGAAGTTCAACGATTTAAACCTGTGTAGTATTGGAGAAATTAATGTTCCTGAAAATGATGATAGCTACGAAGAAATTATCTTTACTGATATCAAAAAGCGCTATTATAAAAAGTGTATTGTAAAAGATGATTTGCTAGTTGGTGCTGTTTTAATGGGAGATAAAAATGAATTTGCCGAATTTAAAACCATGATTGAAAGTAAGATTGAAATGGCTGAAAAGCGTGATAAATTACTTCGTGGTTCATCAAATGATGTTCCTGTTTTAGGTAAGTTAGTCTGTTCTTGTAGTCAAGTTGGCGCAGGAAATATTGAAGAAGCCATTGCAAAAGGATGTACCGATTTTACAGCCCTATGTAATAAAACAGGCGCAGGTTTAGGCTGTGGAAGTTGTAAAACTGAAGTTAGAGAAATACTTCAAAACTCAAAAGTATTAGCATAATGGAAGAACCGTATAGACTAAGGATAAATGGAGGTGTTTTATCTCCAGGAGAACTAAAATATATTTGTGAAGCTGCTGAAGGTTTAGGGTTAGATGCCATATCTTTTGGTTCTAGACAAGACATTATTTTTCCAGAAGAAATTGATGAAAGCAAGTTTAATCAATTTGATAAAATTCAGTTTGTAAAGCCAAAACGCGATGGTGTTGAAAATATAGCATCATCCTATGTTTCTACCGAAATTCTAGCAAGCACGTCTTGGTTAACAAGTGATAGATACTTATATATTTTAGAACAGTTTAAGCATACGCCTAAGCTCCGTATCAACGTTACAGACCCTATGCAACGTTTAGTGCCATTATTTACTGGAAATGTGAATTTTATAGCTTCTGAACATGAAGATTATTGGTATTTGTATTTACGACTTCCAGATTGGAAAAAAACAGAAATGTATCCCGCTTTAATTTACAGTTGGGACATGGATAAGATAGAATTAGCCATTGAAAATATTTTAATTGAAGAGCCAGAAACTATCGAAATGGTGTTCGATTTAGTAAGTGATGCTACCGATACAAATAACCGAACTGTAGATAAACCTCTTGAGGTGCCATTTTATCCATTCCCGTATTACGAAGGTATGAATCGTATTGGTCAAGATCGTTATTGGTTAGGATTATATTGGAGAAATAACAGGTATGATATCCCGTTTTTGAAAGCCATGTGCGAGTTATGTTCCGAAAATAAGATTGGTAAAATATCTATCACACCTTGGAAATCTTTCATTGTAAAAGGTATTCCGTTACACTCTAAATTGCAATGGGAAAAGTTTTTAGGAAAGTACGGTATCAACGTGCGTCACTCCATGCTAGAAATGAATTGGCACCTACCAGTAAACGATAAAGAAGCCTTAAGTCTTAAAAAATATTTGGTTACAAATTTTGACCAAAACGACATTAGTACCTATGGTTTAACTTTCGGTATTAAGAGTTTTGATAGCGATACCTATAACTTCACATCCATTGTTATTGAAAAAAACAGACCGCCAGAAATCAAGGGAGATTTTACAATAAGAGACACCTTTAATTTGTTGTATGCTAAAAACTTTGACCCTAATACACGCGAATATATCATGCATGTTCAAGATGTAGATAAACTCGAATTACCAGGATTATTAATGGAATTAAGTCAGTTGTATTTCGAGCAATTAGGAACCGAAAGAGAGGATAAAACGACTCAAACAATAGTAAAAGAAACTACTGAAGAAGAAGTGCATCAATGTTCAGAATGCATGACCATTTACAATGATGTTTATGGTGATGTTACACAAAATATCTCTCCAAATACACCATTTGAAAGCCTACCGGCAGACTACAAATGTTCACTTTGCGAAGCACCAAAAAGTAGTTTTGAGAAGAAAGTGTTGATTAAATCTTTGTAAAGTAAAAACCATTCGTCGACACTTATCCGTTATTCAACTATATTAAAACCCAAATTAGCGAAATATTATTCACTTTCCTATTTACTTAAATTAATTTAACCTCTTAAAATTAGGAGAGACTATGAATACATTAAATATATTGCTCATTGAGGACGATATGATAGAGGTTATGAAATTGAACAGAACAATTTCTAAACTAGAATTACCTCATAACATCGTGGAAGCCAACAATGGCGAAGAAGCTTTAAAAATTTTACAAAAAAAAGACGAATTACCTGACATTATTTTATTAGATTTGAATATGCCAAAGTTAAACGGCATTGAATTTTTAAGTATTTTAAAGAAGGATGACGTTTTAAAATATATTCCAACAATTATATTAACAACGTCCAATAATCAAAAAGATTTATTGGAATGTTATAAAATAGGTATTGCAGGATATGTTTTAAAACCTTTAAAATATGAAGATTATGTCTCCAAAATAGAAAAGCTTTTAGGGTATTGGAGCATAAATGAATTAAAGCAAATTTAAATGAAAGGAATTGTATTTACAGAGTTTTTAGACCTTGTTGAAGATAAATTTGGATTGGAGGTTGTTGATAAAATCATCACACAATCTAATTTAGAATCTGGAGGTATTTATACATCTATTGGCACCTATAAATTTTCTGAAATGCTACAATTACTTCAGCATTTAAGTGCACATACTGATATTTCTATAGATGATTTACTTCTTGTATATGCTGAACATTTTTTTGCTGTATTAGAACAAAGTTACCCAGGGCTGTTAGCCACTTATAAAGACCCTATAGAGATGTTATCTTCAATAGAAAACCATATACACGTTGAGGTTAGAAAAATATATCCGGATGCAGAATTACCAACGTTTGAAGTCATAGAGAAAACAGAAAATTCTCTTGTAATGATTTACAAATCTAGTAGAGCCATGCATCATTTTGGATTAGGTTTGATGAATAAAACCTTCGAACATTTCAACTCTAAAGCAAATATAGTCTTAGAGAAATTGAATGAAGATGGTACTGAAGTTAAGTTTTTGATTAATAAAAATTAATGAGTCAAGATAAAATTGACATGCTGTTACGTGCGCTTGCACGAGAAAAAGCAGCGCGGAAACAGGCAGAAAAAATCCTTGAAAGTAAGGCTGCCGAATTGTATGAAACAAATCAAAAGCTAGAGAAATCCTATACAGAATTAGAAGCTTTACTCAATAAAACAGATTCCCAATTACAAGGCGTTTTTGAAAACATTGTTGATGCCTATGTTATCATGGATTTGTGGGGGAATATTCTGAAAATGAATGACCCAGCCGTAGAACTATTAGGGTTTTCAAGCACTAAAGAAAATGCTAATTTGATGGATATGGTGCATCCTTCAGATTTAAAACTAGTATCAAAAACCTTTAAAAATTTACTTGCTGATGGTGCGGTTACAGATTCTGATTTTAGAATAATTACCAAGCAAAAAGATGAAAAATTAGTACATGTAAATGCTAGTATTATTTATGATAATGGACAACCTGTTGCAGCTCAAGGTATAGTTAGAGATATTACCCAAGCCAAAGCGGCAGAGGTACAACTTATAGAATCTGAAAATAGATTAGCATCACTTGTTCTTAATTTAGATAGCGGTGTTTTATTAGAAGATGAAAATCGAAAAATAGTACTCACAAATAATAAATTTTGTGAACTTTTTGATATACAGGAAAGTCCAAAGGAATTAAAAGGAGCTGACTGCAATGATGCTACTGAACAAAATAAAATTCTATTTAGTAAGCCTAAGTTTTTTGTTGATAGAATTAACAAAATTCTAAAAGACAGAAAAGAGGTTATTGGTGATGAATTAGAAATGGTCAATGGTAAAATTTTACTACGCGATTATATACCCATTTTTGAAAATAAAATATACAAAGGACATCTTTGGGCCTATAAAGATGTGACTTTAAGACGTAATTATCGTAAAAGTCTAGAAGCGCAAAAACAAAAATATAGCAGCATTATTGCTAATATGAATTTAGGATTAATGGAGGTTGATAATGATGATAAAATTTTGATGGTAAATCAAAGTTTTTTAGACATGTCTGGGTATGATGAAGCTGAATTAATAGGAAAAGTAGCTAGCAATACATTTTTAGTAGATACCGATTCTGAAAAATTAAAAAAAGAAAATACAAAGCGTAGAAAAGGCGAATCCAATTCTTATGAATTAAAAGGAAAAACAAAATCGGGTGAAGTTAGGCATTGGTTAATTAGTGGCGCGCCAAATTATAATTTAAATGGAGAAGCTACAGGTTCTATAGGGATTCACTTGGATATTACAGATTTAAAAAGTTTACAATTACAAAAAGAAACTTTACTAGAAAAGCTAGAAAAAAGTAATAATGAACTACAAGAATACGCACATATTGTATCTCATGATTTAAAATCGCCTTTGCGAAGCATAGATGCTTTGGTCAATTGGATTAAAGAGGATAATCAAGATAAATTGGATGACACTAGTCTTCAAAATTTTAATTTAATTGAGACTACATTAGAAAAAATGGAACAACTTATTTCTGATGTGTTGATGTATTCTAGCGTTGGTGCTGAAACTTTAGAAAAACAAACTGTTGATTTGGATGCGTTGATTATAGATTTAAAAACCATTTTATACGTTCCAGATCATATATCTATTTTGGTGTTAAATCCTTTACCTAAACTAGAAGGCGAAAAAGTTAAATTACAACAGTTATTTCAAAATTTAATTAGTAACGCTATTAAGTTTATAGATAAAGAGATTGGATTAGTTGAAATTGATGTAAAAGATAATCATACACATTATCAATTTTCAGTAAAAGATAACGGCATTGGTATAGAAGAAAAGTTTCATGATAAAATTTTTAAAATTTTTCACGCGCTAAATAAAAGTAAAGATTCATCAGGAATAGGACTCTCTATTGTTAAAAAAATTGTGGATTTACATGAAGGCGATATTTGGTTAGAAAGTAAACCAAACGAAGGAACTACCTTCTTTTTTACCCTAAAAAAATAATAAATGAAAATAGTACAATTAAAAAAACATAAGGAAAGTGATTGGGAATATTTGTCACCAAAGCAACCATTATCTAAACCCTTGGTTTTGGTTTTAGGAAACAGGTACTTGTTAGAAAATGATACTATTTTTGAAGAAGTGAAAACTTTGTTTCCAGATGGGGATATCGTTTTGGGTTCTACAAGTGGCGATATTACTTCAGATGCAGTTGATGATGATAGTATAACGATTACTGCCATAGAATTTGAAAAAACAGAGTTTTTAATTAAAACGAGTAACGTTTTAAATTCAGATTTAGACAGTCATAAAACGGGTGTAGATTTATTAAAGCAATTTCCAGAGGAAGGGCTAAAATATGTTTTTGTATTATCAGAAGGCAGCTTTATAAATGGAAGTGAACTTACTAAAGGGATGAACACCTCTACAAGTAATAATGTGTTAATTACAGGAGGATTATGTGGTGATGCAGCTCGATTTGAAAAAACTTTAGCAGGCTATAATGAGAATCCAAAACCAGGCGAAATTATAGCTATAGGGTTTTATGGTGAATCGTTTGAGGCTTCATTTTCAATTCATGGTGGATGGACACCGTTTGGTCCAGAACGTGTGGTTACCAAATCAGAATCCAACGTACTTTATGAGTTAGATAATCAACCAGCATTGGACTTGTATAAAAAATACCTTGGTGAAAAATCTAAAGAATTACCAGCTGCAGCATTGTTGTATCCTTTAAATGTGAAATCTACGGAAGAAAAACAATCTTTTGTGCGAACCATACTTAACATAGATGAAGCTGATAATACCATGATTTTAGCTGGCGATATTCCAGAAAATTCTAAAGTACAGTTAATGATGACTAATGTTGATAACATAGCAAATGCATCTGAACGTGCTGCTAGACAAGCTTTAGAATTAAGAAGCACAAAACCACAATTGGCTATATTAGTTAGTTGTATTGGTAGAAAATTAGTTTTAGATCAGCGTGTAGAAGAAGAAATTGAAGAAGTAGTTGCTGTGGTAGGGAATGAAACTACAATATGTGGTTTTTATTCCTATGGCGAGATTGCACCCTTTCATGGTGAAAATAATTGCCAGTTGCACAACCAAACCATGACTATAACGCTAATAAGCGAATAATGAATTCATTACTAAAACGTCAAATACGAAAATATTTATCTGAAGAACAAGTATCTTCTGAGGGTTTAACTGCGTTTTTAGATGCAATAAACCGTTCATATACTAATTTTGATGAACAGTATGTGATGCAACAACGCGCCATGTCTATCAGTTCAGAAGAATTGTTTATTGCTAATGAGCAGTTAAAACAAGAAGCGATTGCGCAAAAGGAAGTAATTGATAAGCTTAAACACGTTATTGAAACCCTTAAGTTTTACGAATTACCAGATCATAAAAATTTAGATAATGTAGATTTAGATGGTTCTAAACTTGTAGATTTTATAGATAATCAAACCAAAGAAATTGTAAAGATTAATAAACAGCGTGAAAAACTTTTAGAAGAGTTAGGACATCAAAATCAAGAACTAAGTGATTATGCACACATGGTGTCTCACGATTTAAAATCGCCTTTGCGAAGTATTGATGCTTTAACAGCTTGGATAAGTGAAGACTATAAAGAAAAGCTAGACGAGAATGGACGTGAAAGTTTAACACTTATTAGAAATAATGTTGAAAAAATGGATACGCTTATAAGCGGTATTTTAGATTATTCTACCATTAATAAAAATCAAACTGAATTCTATGAGGTTGATATTGATAAGCTAGTAGATAATATTATGTCTACTATGTTGGTGCCACAACATATTACTTTTGAAAAAGCTAATAAATTGCCAGTAGTAAAAGGCGATAAATTTAGATTGCAACAACTTTTTCAAAATCTTATAGATAACGCTATAAAGTATAATGATAAGTCGGAAGGGCTGATTGAAATAGGTGTTAAAGATGACATTAAGTTTTGGGAATTCTCTATTAAAGATAATGGTAAAGGTATCGATAATAACTATTTTGATAAGATATTTAAAACATTTCAAAAGCTAGAAAATAATCCTGAATCTTCAGGTATAGGCTTATCTATTGTCAAAAAAATAGTAAATCTTTATGGTGGTGACATTTGGGTAAAATCTGAAATTGAAAAAGGCACAACCTTTCATTTTACATTAAAAAAATAAAAGATGGAACAACCTAATTTATCCTATATAAACGAATTGTCTGGAGGGGATGATGCTTTTAAAAATAAGTTGATTGCTATTGTAAAAAAAGAATTTCCAGAAGAAAAGGAAGTGTACCTTAAAAATTTTGAAGGAAAAAAATTTAAGAAAACCGCAGAAAACGTCCACAAACTTAAACATAAAATTAGTATTTTAGGGCTCGAAGAAAGTTATAAAATAGCTGAAGATTTTGAAGATAACCTAAAAGAAAGTAATATTTCTGGTTATGAAACATTTAATGAGATTCTTCAAAATATAACAGACTATTTAGAGACGTTATAAAGCCACTTTAATGAATTGTATTATCATAGATGATGAAGCTACAGCTAGAGCAATTATCATTCAGTTGTGTTCAAACATTCCAAGTTTAAATATTTTAGAAGAGTTTCCTAATGCACTACAAGCAATAAAATATTTAAATCAACATGAAGTGGATTTAATTTTTCTGGATATTCATATGCCCGATTTTACAGGTTTCGATTTTATTCAAACCTTAAAAAACCCACCTAAAATCATACTCACAACTTCTGATGCTCAATTTGCTATTGAGGCGTTTGAGTACGATTGTATTGTAGATTATTTAGTAAAACCTATTGCATTACCACGATTTGAAAAAGCGATTAAAAAAGCTGAATCTTTTGCAGCAACAACTTCAAACACTACTGAAAATGATAAAGTAGAAACTACTTCTGGTAATGATTTGTATGTGAATATTGATAGACGTTTGATAAAAATAGATATTCCAAGTATATACTTAATTGAAGCTAAAGGCGATTACATATATGTAAAAACAGAGGATAAGAATTACACAGTACATTCTACGTTAAAGAAAATAGAAGAAAAATTGCCTAATGATTTATTCTTGAAAATTCATCGCTCATACGTTATTAATGTCCAAAAAATCATTGATATTGAGGATAATAGCGTGCTTATTAAAAAAGATGTTATTCCTGTAAGTCGTTCTAACCGACCAGAATTAATGAAGCGATTAAACTTGCTTTAAACACATCTTGTCATTTGACAGAACGAAGTATGCGCGACGAGAAATCAAATGTTTTTACGCCAATCAACAGATACTTACTCGAATGAGGTGTCTCAATCGTGCCTCATTTCGACATGACTAATGTTTCATAGTCATTTCGACGTCAGGAGAAATCACATTCGAGTAAGAAATAATTATTTTAGTATGGAAAACAAATATTTCGTTTACATCATAACCAATAAATACAGAACAACTTTATACATAGGCTTTACTAATAATATTCAAAATAGACTAGCACAACATTATTTTGATTCTCAAAATGCTAAAAAATCATTTGCAGGTAAGTACGGTTGTGTTTATCTGGTATATTATGAAACGTTTGAATTTCCAAAACAAGGTATTGCAAGAGAAAAAGAATTAAAAAAGTGGAGGCGGGAAAAGAAGAATAAATTGATTTCAGATTTTAATCCAAAATGGGAAACACTTAATAATGAAGTATTTTAAGTCATTTCGACGTTAGGAAAAATTGCATTTTGAATAATGTTATTTTGTTATATATCAATTAAATGAGATGTCTCAATCGTGCCTCATTTCGACATGACTAACGTATATTAATTAACTATTCATAGTCTTTTCGACGTTGGGAGAAATCTCATCATGTATATTGTTATTAGGTTTTATATCACACAAATGCGATGTCTCAATCGTATCTCTTTTCGACATGACAACACGAATCTTAATAAAGATATGTCAACTTATCTTACTTCCATTCAGCCAAAATAAATCCTTTTAATTATTTGAATACTATCATATACCAATTCTAGCTACCTAATTGCACTAAGACCCATATGGCATAGACGTTCTACAACAATAGTAATGCCGCATTAATCTCAAATAGTAGTAATAAAGTTGCACTTCATCGGTAAACTTCATGTTTCAACTGTTAAAATATTATGTAATTCAACTAATAAAAAGTAATTACAACATTATAAATAATCTTTTTCGTACATTAACATTGTGTTATATAAAATATCATACATTTCAATTTAAACTTAACCATTTAGCCATTCGTCTACAGTAAACTTTCATCTAACGAAAAACAACAAAACCCCCTTACCAACCAACCTACATTTGTAGTGTAAAACAAAGAACCCATGAAAAAATTAATACTGTTATTATTTATCACTAGCGCAGTTTACGGACAAGATACGCCATTTAACTGCGATTATAACGCCTACTTATTTCAATATAACGATGTATATGCTATCGATTTAGCTTCTGGAAATTCGTACCAAGTAGCTAAAGATGTAACACAAGGCACTATAAATGCAGCTGCTTATAATCCAGCAGATGGTTATATCTGGGGTTCATTAAGTTTTCCATCAAAATCTATTGTACGCATAGGAAAAGATTTTTCTACACTTATTTTTTATGTAGATGAATTACCAACTAATGGTCGCTATATAGGCGATGTAAGTGCAAATGGGGTGTATTACCTTAAAGGTGGTGGTACAACGTATTATGCTATAGATTTAGATCCAGAATCAGAAAACTATGGGCAACACAAAGCTACTTTAGACTTGCCTCTAAACATAAGTATTCACGATTGGGCATTTAACGCTGTAGACGGGCAATTATATACTGTAGAAAAGAAAACAAACATATTATATAGAATTAATGCTGAAACAGGTACCATTAAAAGTTTAGGTGAAGTACCAATTTTATCAGGATTAAATTACACATACGGTGCCGTTTATTTTGATGCTTCTGGTCGTTTTTATGTATCTGCTAACCAAACAGGAACTATATATGTCATTCAAAATGTGCAAGATGTAAACAGTGCAGCCGATATGGAATCTAATTTATTTGCTTTTGGGCCATCAAGTTCTCAAAACGATGGCGCACGTTGTCCTACAGCACCAGTACCACAAGAAATTTGTGATAATGGTATTGATGATGATGGCGATGGTTTAATCGATTGTGAAGACCCATCATGTTCAGGTTACGCAGGGTGTCCTGTAATTGAAACTTCAATATCATCAAGTGCAAACGAAGGAGGGTTAGAGAGTAATAACAGACTATCAGAATTAATCAACAAACGTAATTTTAATCGTGTAAAACGCAATTACAATTTTGATAAAGCAACAGCAAAACGCTTTAAAAAGTCTGCCACATACGGTAAAACGGTCTCAGGAAAAGGCAACGGCTTTCAATTATCAGATTTCATTCCGTTAGAAGTTGTAAACGAAGACGAAGCCATAGAATCTTCTCCAACAGATTTAATAGGTATTACCAATGCAAAAGAAGTCTATTCAGTAGATTATATGAAGCATAACGAAGCCATAGCCTCAATTTTATTACTAAAAACAGACAATGGCGTATACGAACACACCAAGTACATCTGCGATAGGTTATTAGGAGCAGAATTAGTATCAGTATCCACTATAGAAATTAAAGAACAACAATTTATAAAAGCATTAATACGCAATATAGATGGCAGCTTAGAGTTTGTACTAAGTTTTTCAGCCAAAGCCATAGATAACGATACCAATTTTGCGATAGAAAGTCACTGGAATTTAGATAAATACCAAGAAAATGTAGGCTTTTACAATTTCCAAATCTGGTCTAATTCTTTAGACGATTTAGTAAAACTAGGCGAAGAAGTGGTAACGTTATTAGACATTCAAAAACCAGTAACAAGTTATAACAATTCTGCGGCACCAACTGTATTTGTTAAATCAGGGAAATACCGTAACGGTAAGTTAGACTTACAAATTGTAAACACTAACAAAACTACAAGTGTAGTATTTGATGGCGGACTAAGAACAACCGAAACAGAGACTGTAGAAATGGTATCAACTAATATAACATTAGATGAGCATTACATTTCAAATGTAGAAGTAGATGCAGGAAGTTTATTTGATGTAGGGTTTAGAATAGGCGATGGCGTTAACACACCAGACGATTTATTCCTATCAGACGGTCCCTGGGGCTACGACGATGCACAAGCCAATGTAACACGTTTTGATGTGGCACCAAATACCACAACATTTAATGAAGACGTATATGCCGTAGAGCGCGACATCACCCTAGAAGCCACAACAAACAATTATGTAGCTACCTATCGTGCCTTAACGCCAAAATTTAACCCAATAGATTTATCAGAATTTAACAGCCTAAAATTAGAAGCAAAAGGTACAGGTACGTTAATAGTACGCTTGGTAAAAGAAGGCATCAGCAATTGGGAAGCACAGTATAAAACCAGCATTAATTTAACAGATGCCATTACAGAATACAACCTTATGTTTTCAGATTTCAGATCAACAAACGGTACACCGTTACAAGCCCATGATGTTACCTCAATAGTGTACACCATGCTAGCCGATAATGGCGAAACACAAACCAAAACAATGACGCTACAGCAAGTACATTTTGCAAACACCGAAGCGCTATCAGTAAGCGATATAACAGAAAATCAAGGCGAAACCCTATTGGCATCACCAAACCCAATGCGCTCAAACACCACCATATTGTTTAACGCAAAAGTTCACGAAACGGTAACCCTAAAAATGTACAACCAAATGGGCGCCTTAGTAAAAGAAATAGACTATTCCGTTAACCGCGGAGAAAATAACCTGCCACTAAAAAGAGGACAATTAAGTTCAGGCATGTATTTCTGCAAAATTGTAAGTAGCCAAAACCAGTATCAAACCCTAAAACTACTCTTAGATTAATTAATAGCAAATTAACATAAGTGGTTTGAGCGAAAAACGAAAGTTTTTCGCTTTTTTTTATTGTTCGACTTTTAAAATAATTAGGGCGTTACCACAAGGGTCGGGCTTTCTGCTATATCTTTTTTTACGTCATTGCGAGGAGTGAGCAACGTGGCAATCTGTATAATAATAGTTCTACACTAATTTAGGTCTTTCACAAAAAAAAAGGATGCCGCTACAATCCCTAACGCGGGTTCATCCGCCAAAGCCAATTACTAAAATATAATGTTCTGTCATTCCTGCGAAGGCAGGAATCTATAAAAATTGAGTTTCAAAAATTTTTAATTAATCATTTTTATTATAATGCGATTTATCGTCGCTCTTCCGATAACTATCGGAATCGCTCTGTCGAAATGACAAGGAATGTTAAACAAATTTGTGTTAGTCATGTCGAAATGAGGCACGATTGATACATCGCATAAGAATAAGCATGTTGGGTTAACAAAAATAATGCGATTTCTCACATAAGTTCGAAATGACTAAGCAACATAAATTAAAAAGCGATTAGTCATGTCGGCGATAGGAGGTATTACATTTGAGTAAGCAAATACAGTGGGTTATTAAAATAATGAGATTTCTCGTCGCTCATGCTTCGCTCTGTGAAATGACAAAGGCGTGTAAACAAAACAACGTTAGTCATGTCAACGATAGGAGGTATTACATTTGAGTAAGTACTACACCATAAAACAAAAGCATACAACTGTAAACCCTAACGCGGGTTTAGGACAACTATTTGTATATTGTATTAAGTAAGAAAATTATAGGTTTTTATGGTATTGTTTAGTATTTTTCTGGCAGATTAATAAAACTTTATATGTATTAAACTTTTGTATAGCTAACCAAAACAGAGGTATAGGCTTATAAAGTTCCGCATATAAACGAGTTGGCATTCATTTAAAATAACCTATGAGACTAATAGAATTACGATTAAAAAATTTCAGATGTTATAAAGATGAAGTCAAAATAAAAATTGACGACCTTACCTGTATAATAGGAAAAAATGATATCGGAAAATCAACAATTCTTGAGGCATTAGATTGCTTTTTTAATGATAATATTGATAAAGGAGATTTAAGTACCGATTGTGAAAATACCATCATCGAAATAACTTGTTTATTTGACGAAATACCTAAGATAATAATTCTAGACTCATCTGTTGAAACAAGTCCAAAAGAAGAAAATATCTTAAACCAACAAGGTCATCTCGAAATTAAAAAAGCTTTCAAAGTCGGGAAAACTATTTCAAAAGCAACATATCTAATTGCTGAACATCCTACTCACGAAAAACTAATTAACATTCTTAGTCTTAAAAATACACCTTTAAAAAATCTAGCAGAAGAAGTTGGAGCAAATTTAGAAGGCATTAAAAAAACTAAAAATCCACCTTTAAGAAAAGCGATTAGAGAAGCTGTTGAAAGTGAAAAACAACTTACCGAACTTAAAGTAGATGGTAGCTTAGATTCTGATAATAATCTAAAAACGTTGTGGTCAAAACTCAAAACCTTTTTACCAATCTTTTCTTTATTCAAAGTCGATAAAACAATAGATGACAAAGATAAAGATGTACAAGACCCAATGAAACACGCAATAAAAGAATCTCTTGCAGTACCGAGGATTCAACAGTTGCTCTTAGAAATTGAGAAAGAAGTTAAAGAAAAATCTACAGAAGTTGCAGAGCAAACTTTAGAAAAATTAAGAGAAATTGATGAAAGTCTAGCTGAAAAAATGAAATCTGATTTCAATAAGGTTCCTACTTGGGACAGGATTTTTGACTTGACTTTACTCAATGAAAATGACATTCCTTTAAACAAAAGAGGAAGTGGTGTAAAAAGACTTGTGTTACTGGCCTTTTTTCAAGCACAAGCAGAGAAAAAGAAACTCGAAAATAATTCACCAGGTATTATTTATGCAATTGAAGAACCTGAAACTTCTCAGCACCCAAATCATCAGTTAATTTTAATAAACTCATTAAAAGAACTTAGCGAACAAGATAATATTCAAGTTCTATTTACAACTCATAGTTCTAATTTAGTCAAAGAAATACCAATTAACTCTTTGACATATATCTACAAGAATGAACACGGAATTAATGTAGATTATGGTAAAAATTCGGAAACAGGAATATTTAACGAAGAGACTTTAAATAAAATAATTAAAACTTTAGGTGTCTTACCTAATCCTAAAGATTCTGTTCGTTCTTTACTTTTTGTAGAAGGAAACCACGATATAAATGCTTTAAAAATATATAGTCGAATATTAAATCAAAATGATGATTCAATAATTAAATTGGAAGACAATTTTGAAATAGGTATTATTATTTCAGGTGGCTCTAGTTTAAAATTCTACATAGATAACAAATATTTAAATGGACTAGGGAAACCAGAAGTTCATATTTACGACAACGACATTTTGGAATATAGAGCATACGTTACTCGAATAAACGATGAAGGAAACCCTTCAAAAAAAGCGTTTAACACAACAAAAACGGAACTTGAAAACTTCTTAACTAAAGAAGCTATAGAAGAAGCCTACGCACAAAATGGAACAATAATGACAGTTCCAGAAATAACGGATGAAATGGATGTTCCTAAAACAGTTGCTAAAGCACTATATGAAACGTCAGAAGAAAAAGTCTGGGATGATTTAGAAGCATCTATGCAAAAAAGAAAAGAATCAAGAGTGAAAAAATTATTAAACACTCAGGCAGTTGAAAAAATGAATATTGATAGAATTAATCAAAGAAATGGATTTGAAGAAATTAAACTTTGGTTAGACACATTAAGAGATATTGAATAAAAAACGAAATGCCAACAATGTATATAAAAAATAGGGCGAAAGTGCTTAAACAAAGGCTAGTGTTTTTCTACTAAGTCCGCCATATTTTTAATTTGTATTTTAGATAACGAAAAGATAAAAATAAAATAAAAAATATGGCTATGTGCAAAACCGAAAGTAAGTGCTTATCAACCGCCCTACTTTTCATATACTAACCGTTTACATTTACCTCCTAAACCCAGGAACGCCACTCAAATACCACTTAAATCGTACCCCAATTTCATTAAGCGTAAAACCAGCTGCTGTAGCAGAGGCAATATTACTTCGGGTGCCATACAGGTTTAACAACGCACGTTCTGTAAACTTGTAGCCTAATTTTCCTTGTATGCGGTAGGTGCTTTGGCTGCTATCGTCTTCAATATATTGCAAACCTGTAGCTGCAGTTAACTCGTAAAACCACGCCTTAGGTTTTGTAATGGCTTCATCTTTTATAATGTTTACAAATACTTCGCCAGCATTAAACTGTTTTGGGCTAAAATAAATGGTTGGTACTTGGTTTTTAAACGTAATGTATTGGTAGTTTAAACCCGCTTTTAAGGCAGGTTTTGCAAGTATGTTATAGTAAAGCGAGGTAAATAATAAGTTTCTAGCATTATCATCGTTTTGCCAGGTGTAAAAATACTGTGTAAACCAACCTAAATTAAAATTGGTACTTAGGTTATAATTGGCGTACAAGTTATTCATCACGATTTCTCTGTTTAATAATTCGGCATTAAAACTTTGTACGTCGCTTTTATACCCAATATCTAAAACTTGTAATTTAAAGGGTTTGATGTTAAAGGATAAATCGGTTACCAATTGCGTATAATCGTTCGTATTTGCTTTAGCTGCTGTTACGCCAGCAGTTCCTGTAAAGGTTATGTTTGGTAACAGTTGGTAAGCTAAACCCAATGAAAAATCGTTTGATGTGGCATCAAAATTAGTAACTTTATTGGTTGTGGTTCTATAACCATAACGCGCCAACCATTTAAATTTTGTTGAGGTTGGAAATTCAATATTAGTTTGTACTGCAAAGGCTTTGTTATCGCCATTATCAAAAGAGTAGGAGGCTTTAGTTTCCCAAAATGGTGTAAAACTCGTGTTTAAGCTTGTAATAAAATTGGTGGCATCTTTTTGCTTGTCGTAAAATTTTAAGGTGTTTTCTGCAGATTGGTAGGCGTCATCATATTTCCCTAAAGCTTTTAAGGCATTTGCTTTTCCTAAATTACCATCAAAAGAGGTGCTATCATTTTCTAAAATACGGTTGTAGTCAGCAACACTCTTTTTAAAATCACTTTTATAAATATTTAAAGTAGCGCGTAAGGCTAAAATCCAATTTTCGTTGGGTTGCGCTTCATATAATTCATCTATTAAAACTTGAGCCGCTTTATAGTTTTTATTCCAAATAAGCGCTTGTATGTAACGTTCTTTGGTGTGTTGTATTAGCGTTGCATCATTTAAGTTTGAAATCGTGTTATACGCGTCCTTACTAATGTTTAAAGCGGCTTTGTCTTTGCTTTTTAAATGTTTTACTAAGGCTAATCCATTTAATGCTAGTGTTTTGTTTTCTGGAGTGTTGGCTATGGTGTTGTACGTGGTTTCGGCATTATCAAATTTGCCTGCAATTACATAGAGGTTGGCTAAATTTAAAAGCGTGTCCTTATCATCTTTAAAAAGGGCTAAGTTGTCTTTTAAAAGGCGCTCCGCTTCATCATAATTTTGAGCTTGTTGATTTTGATACGCATAGCCCAAATAGATATATTTTTTAGAGGTTAAAGCATTTTGATTTCCTGGAGAAACCTCTAACGCTTTATTCACATAAACCAAAGCATCAGGATATAATTTTAAGTTAGATAGGGTATTGGCATAACCTAAAAGCGCAGGGAAACTTTTATCATCTTCTTTAATTAAGTTTTCGTAAAACGATTTTGCATCTATGTAGTTTTTATTCCAAAGTAAAGATTCTGCATAGTTTAATTTAATTTCAAAATCGTTTGGATAGGTGTTTAATAAGTTAGTAAAGATACCCACGGCTTTTTCAGAATTACCTAATAAACCAACAGCTCTTCCATAACACAACTTAGCGGTTTTATTTTTTGGATACTCCTTTAATACGGTTTCAAAAAACGATTCGGCTTCTGCATATTTTCCAGTTTCTAAATAGGTAAATCCTTCTTGCATGTTTTGTGTATATGCTAAAGTAGTAATGAAAAAGGCGATTATTGCGCTATAAAATTTAGTACTCATTATGTTGTTTTTGTGATACTGCAAGTTAAAACCAAAACCTGTTTCATTCATCTACAGTAATTTGCCACTTACCGATATGTAATTGCTATTCATTGTATATAAGTAAAATGTTAGGTTAATCACCGCATGTGCTAACCCAAAAAATGTTTAGCCAATTTTAAATGGAGTTACTTAAAAAGGCAAAGTTTATACTTTTTATTTATAGTGTAATGCAATTTGCCCAAGCTGCCCTACAATTTTAATAGAATCTTTCATAGACAGTTTAGAACCATCTGCATGTATCCATCGTTTTAAAGGTTGTTCACAGATGTATGAAATGGCTTTTTTCTTTCCGTAATGCTTTCGCATGCGTATAAAAATCTCAACATCAAAAATCCAAGCACTTATAAACTTATCATTAAACATGTGTTTTACAATATCCTTATCCATAATTTTTGCACCACATTGGGTATCGTTAAACGGCATCCCTAATATCGTTCTTATAATAAGGTTTATGGTTTTACTAATAATTTTTCTGGCAGATTCTTTGGTAATATCTGCACCCATCCGGCTCATTCTAGAACCACTTACAATTTTAAAATCTGAAGTTTCAATAGTTTTAACCAAATCATCAAAATCTCTAAAATCGGTGGATAAATCGGCATCTAAATAGCCTATATAATCCAATTGCGGATCTTTGGCTAAATGTAAAACACCTTGCCTCACAGCCTCAGCTTTTCCGCCGTTTTTTTCGCAGTTGTATACACTAATATTAGTTTCTCTATCTTTTTTTAGGTTATTTAAAACTTCTAGTGTTTTGTCGGTACTACCATCATTTACAAAACACAAATGGTAGCCCAAGTTACTGTCTACAAAATCAATAAACTCTTTACTTAATAAACGCTCTTCTTCATTATAACAAGGTATTACTACACCAACACAGCGTTTTTGAAGCATTTGGTCTTTGGTGTCTTTGTTTTGAAGTTTATCTATTTTAATACCAAATATTCTAGAAATTCTTACGGTAACTTCGTTTAATGATACGGGTTTTTTCATATAATCATCAATACCTAAATCAAAACCATCAATAATAGTATCTTCACTGGTATTTCCTGAAAGCACTAATATTTTTACTTGAGATTTTTTTTCGATTCTTATATGTTTAACAACATCTAAACCAGACATGCCATCCATATTTATGTCTACAATTACAATGTCGGGTTTATAGGAATCAAATAGTGCTAAGCCTTCTTCTCCTGTACTAGCACATTTGATGCTAAAACCTAAATCGGTTAAATGTTTTTCTAATGATAACAGAATTAATTGCTGATCATCAATGGCTAAAATTTTTATCATGTTGGTAGGTTTTTGGGGTTGCTATATCAATTTTAAGTTCAATTTTTTGACCTTAGATGTTGTAAATATAACTTTTTTTTGAAAGAAATGTATTATTTTTTTGTATTTTTTATCGACAAATGGTATATTTGTTCGTTTTCGTGTCAGTTTTTAGCAATTAGAACGAAGATTATTTTAACCCCAAACCAACCATATTATGAAGTTAGCCATTGTAACAGCCTACCCACCAAGTAAAGTAACTCTTAACGAATATGCTTACCATTTAGTAAAGCATTTTAGGCAAAAACAAGAAGTTTCAGAATTAATTTTATTGTGCGATTATACCAAAGCCGAAAAAGATATCAACTTTACTGAAGCTGGTTGTAAAATTACCATAAAAGAATGTTGGTCTTTTAATAGTTACAAAAATATAGTGAGCGTTACAAAAGCTATAAATGTAACAAAACCCGATGCCGTATTGTTTAATTTACAGTTTATGAAATTTGGTGATAAAAAAGTTGCTGCGGCTTTAGGGCTAATGCTACCTTATGTATGTAAGCTGAAAAAGATACCAAATATCGTGCTGTTGCATAATATTTTAGAGGAAGTAGATTTAGGAAGCGCTGGTTTTACAACAAATAAAGTTTTAACAAAGTTATACAGTTTTATTGGTACCACGCTAACCAAGTTAATTCTTAAAGCAGATGTTGTGGCTGTGACCATGCAAAAGTATGTTACTATATTAGAGAATAAATACAACGTAAAGAATGTGAAGCTGATACCACACGGCACATTTGAAATTCCTAAAGAGCCTAATTACATAACACCATCAGACCCCATGCAAATAATGGCTTTTGGGAAGTTTGGTACTTATAAAAAGGTGGAAGCGATGATTGAAGCTGTGGAAAAAGTAAGAAAATCGACTGATTTAAACTTAGAGGTTGTTATTGCCGGCACAGATAATCCTAATGTTCCTGGGTATCTAGCTAAGGTAAAAGAAACCTATAAAGATGTACCGCAAATTCGCTTTACGGGTTATGTTGAAGAAAACGAAGTTCCTGTATTGTTTAATGAAAGTACAGTTGTTGTTTTTCCGTATACGTCTACTACAGGAAGTTCTGGTGTTTTACATCAAGCAGGAAGTTATGGTAAGGCAGTGATTATGCCAGATTTGGGAGATTTAGCTCTTTTAGTTAAAGACGAAGGCTATCAAGGTGAGTTTTTTGATCCTAAATCTGTGGATAGTTTAGCCAAAGCTATTGAGAGTATTGTAACTAATAATGATTATAAAGTTAAGTTAGGACAAATCAATTATAAAGCTGCAACGGCACACCCTATGTCGGATATAGCAGATATGTACCTTAACACTTTTAAAGCTGTAGGAGCTTAGTCTCTATGTTTTAACCATTCATCTACAGCTATGTACAACTGGACGAAATAGGAGAAACGCTTAATGCTTTTTCCTAGATATTTGACCCAGATTAACTTATTACCCCAAACTTATATTAACAAATTAAACTTTAAACTTATGGCACTCAAAATCACACAAAACAAAGAAATTTTTTCAGTATCAGGAATCATTAATGCTATTACAGCTGCAAACTTCAAAAAGCATATCAGCTTAGGTATGAAAGATGTTGAAGAGTTGGTTATTGATATAGAGCATGTAACAGAAATTGATTCTAGTGGAATGAAGGCAATGCGATCTTTATATGCAGATTGTATGGCAATAAATAAAAGAGTTTATATTGTTGGAACAGGGTGCAAAGAAGTGTATGACGATTTGTATGTAAGTAATGTAGCCTAATTGTATCACCCTAAATTTATGTTATGATGGATTTCCAGATAGTAAATAATAAAGGTGTTTATGAAATACATGGTGATTTTACAACTACCAACACAAATGAAGCAGCTCTATATTTCAGTAACTTATTGGATAAGTATTATGAAATAGTGATATGCTTAAAAAAAGTGAGAAAATTTGATGACAGTGCTTTGAAAGTTATGCAGTTTTTAACTAATAAAGCCACAAGACGAAGTAAGACGCTCTTTGTTCTAGGAAAAAACAATAAGCGTATTACAAGTTTATTTAACAAAACTAGTTTAAAAGGTATTTTTAGAAATGATTATGACTGCTAAAACCTTACTAAAAAAAATTACGCCAGAACAGCTATTCATGTTAAGTGTTTTAGCTGTTAATGGCGGTAATTATTTATATAATCTTATTCTTGGCAGGCTACTTGGTCCAGCTGAATTTGCAGATGCTGCTGTACTCATTACATTTTTATTAGTATTATCGTTTGCAGCTATGACGTTTCAATTAGTAACTGCAAAATTCTCGGTACTTTTTGAGCATCAAATTTTTAAAAGCTTTATAGCAAAAGTTTATAAA
Source organism: uncultured Algibacter sp. (assembly GCF_947487575.1). Classification (GTDB taxonomy): domain Bacteria; phylum Bacteroidota; class Bacteroidia; order Flavobacteriales; family Flavobacteriaceae; genus Algibacter_B. Next base: position 148,932 of record NZ_CANKXG010000004.1, read on the forward strand.
AATGCACTTTTAGTTGGGATTTTAATGGGATTACTCATTGTTGTTTTTGCTTCAGAATTACAATCGGTGTTTAACACCTCGTCATCAAATATGTTTGTTGTGTTTGGTTTTGGTGTGCCTTTGTATTTTTTAATGAGTGTGAATAGGGGCGTATTTCAAGGCAAAAAAGCATTTAAGCATTTATCGATTACGTATCAATCTGAAATGTTAAGCCGATTAATTATCACTTTAGGATTAATCTTGATTTTTAATATCCAATCTTCAGTAGTTATTGCCATTGGTATTTTGGCATCTTTTGTATTTGGACTTTTTCCTTTTAAGTCTGAACATGTGTCGTTTAAAAAAATAGTAGCACTTCCAGAAGAACATTCAAAACCCATTAAACATTTTTTCATCATAACTGCATTTTATGAATTAACGCAAATCATTATTAATAATAGTGATATTCTATTAGTGAAGCATTATTTTGAATCTTACGAAGCTGGATTATACGCGTCTTTAGCTTTAATAGGTCGTATTGTTTATTTTATCGCATGGATGTTTGTAATGTTACTACTACCAACTGTTGTACAACTCAAAAAAGATGGTAAAGAAACCGCATCAATACTATTTAAATACATCGGTTACATTGCAGCAATATCTATCACAATTATTTTGGTTTGTTTGAGTTTTCCAGAGCTTATTATTAATATTTTGTTTGGAGAAAGTTATATCGCTATGGCGCCTTTGTTATGGCAGTATGCTATCGCTACTTCTATGTTCGCGATATCTAATATTTTCGCGTATTACTATCTGTCTTTGGATAAATATGTGCCAGTCATTATTTCGGGTGTATTTGGGATGCTTCAAATGGTATTGGTGGTCTTTTTTCATGACAGTTTAGAGCAAGTAGTCCATATGCAAATTATTGCTATGGTGTTGCTTTTAGTCATTCAGATTGTGTTTTTTAAGCTGGATTCTAAGTCTTCAAAAAAGGTATAATAAAACCTTTTCTTCAAAATTGATGCGATTTATTGTTGCATATGCTTTGCGTTTTCGAAATGGCTAAGCCATATAAATAAAAGAACAATAGTTTTCTAGAAAATGAATACTATTGAAATATTTCATATAAGACAACAATGCTCCACTAAAATTAGCTTAATCTAAGGTAATTTGCCATTCGTCTACAGTAAAATTCCAACTATCTAAAAACACCAGCTTTAGTCTCTACTAAGCTGGATATTTGTAGTGTTATTATTAAAAATATTTAAAACCAAATCATTATGAAATTAGCAATCGTTACAGCATATCCTCCAAGTAAAGTTACTTTAAATGAATATGCATATCATTTAGTAAAACACTTCAGACAAAAAGAGCATATTACAGAATTGGTGTTACTTACAGATACTACTGAAGGAAAAAAAGACATCAACTTTACAGAAGATGGATGCAAAATTACAATAAAAGAATGTTGGACATTTAATAGCTATTTAAATATTATAAACGTTACAAAGGCTATCAATCAAGAAAAACCAGATGCTGTATTATTCAATTTGCAGTTTATGAAGTTTGGCGATAAAAAAGTAGCTGCTGCTTTAGGTTTAATGTTGCCACTAGTTTGTAAGCTAAAAAAGATACCAAACATTGTGTTATTGCACAATATACTTGAAGAAGTAGATTTAGGAAGTGCTGGTTTTACTAATAATAAAATCATGCAAAAATTGTATGGATTTATTGGGAGCACACTTACAAGACTTATTCTACAAGCTGATACGGTTGCAGTAACCATGCAGAAATACGTTGATATTTTAAGTAAAAAATATAATGCGACTAATGTGAAATTAATACCTCATGGCACGTTTGAAATTCTTGAAGAACCAAATTATGATATTCCTTTAGAGCCATTTAAAATTATGACTTTTGGAAAATTTGGAACCTATAAAAAAGTAGAAGGTATGATTGAAGCTGTTGAAATGCTTAGAAATGTTTCAGATTTAAATCTTGAAATTGTTATAGCTGGAACAGATAATCCTAATACACCTGGATATTTAGATGCCGTTAGAGAACAATACAGTCATGTAGAAGGGATTACGTTTACAGGTTATGTAGCCGAAGAAGATGTTCCTAAGATATTTAATGAAAGTGCAGTTGTAGTTTTCCCATATACATCTACCACAGGAAGTTCTGGTGTGTTGCACCAAGCAGGAAGTTATGGTAAAGCCGTAGTGATGCCAGATTTAGGAGATTTAGCACTGTTAGTACAAGATGAAGGGTATAGAGGTGAGTTTTTTGATGCCGAAAGCCCTAGTAGTTTAGCTGTAGCATTACAGAAAATATTAGAAGATAATGCGTATCGTGTTTCACTTGAAAAAGCTAATTACAAAGCAGCTACAGCGTATCCGATGTCTAGAATTGCAGATATGTATATCAATACGTTTAAAGGTATTGTTGATAGCAAATTACCTAAAGTAGCATCGCAACCGCAAGAAATTATTCTTTAGAAATATATTTAAAAGCAGGCTTAGTCTCTCCGTTTTGGTCGATAAACCCAAAATGCTCTTGAGTCTGTTTTCTCCAAGGAAGTCGTCCAACGACTTCCTTTGGTATTTCAGTAAAGTCGTAAAGTGTCCAAGACATAAACGAGATATTATTCGCTTTAAAAATCTTTTGAGCGTCTTTATAATACTCAGCTTGATTGTCTTCTGAATTTCCTAGTGGATGCCATAATCCTTTATTTGACGACATTCCAAATTCGGTAATAGCTATAGTTGTATTTGGTAATTCAGTTTTAAGCGTTTTAAATGTAGTATCCAAATCACTTAAATCATCATAGTAATGAAAGCTTACAAAATCTAATTGGTTTGTCAACAGCGTAGCGCTGGCAGCATTGGACCATCCGATAGTTACAGGATGAATGGTGTCTACCGATTTAACTGTAGCTATCATTTCCTTTAACCACGCAGTTACAAGTGTTTTTCCACGAGAATCAAAATCTAAATTAGGTTCATTTTTAATATCCCAAGCAAAAAGCGCATCATGATGTTGTAATGCCGAAACAATACCAAGCACATGATGTTGGTTAAGTGACCAATTAATAACACTATAATCACCATAAAAATCAAAAAGCGTTACCATAACTTTTAGCTGATGCGTTTGCGCCAAATCGAGTACAGTGTTAAGTTTTTCTAATTTTTTAGGATTGATGTTGGCTTTATCAAAATCGTCATACGGTACAAAAATTCTAATGGTATTTAATCCTGCATTTTTTATTATGTTGAAATCTGCATTAATAATTGTTTCATCAAAACCATCACCATACATATCCCAAGGCGTGGCCTGCGGATAATAATTTATACCTCTAATATTTGAAACCTGTTTTGGTACTTTTTTGTCAGAACTCACATAAGGCACACTCTGTTGTTTTATTAAATGCCTAATGCGCCAAAACCCATCTTCTAAAAGCAGAATAATTCTATAGGTAGATTGTTCTTTGGTTTCTAAAACTAGCAAATCATTTTTATATACGCGTTTATATTCTATAACATTACTATCTGTAAGTACGGCAAGTTGCCCATCTTCACTAAAAAAATCTAAATTAAGATGATGCTCTAGAGTCGTGCCATCAATATAAATACTGTCTGCTTTGTTTTTCGATATAATATCAAAAATAGATTGTCGTGCATTTTCGGTATAATAATCATCAATACCTTTGGTGGTATTGGTTTTATAAGCAATATGCTTAACGTACCAAGCATCTAAATAATCGGTTTCAATTGTGGCTAAAGTTTGTGAATCCATAGCGCGACCTTCATTATGTATAGGCGCCCATTCTATTTTTGGTAAGTATTGCTCTATTTTTTTTATCTCAGTGTGTAGCATGTTACTGCGGTCTGCACCTGTATTGAGGTAAGAATAGATGCTGCCAATGCCTAATATAAGTATCGCTGTTATGACTATATACGACAATACTAAAACCCCACGCAATATGTTTTTATTAATCCCCATTAAAGTGTGATGTTTTTTACAGATTTACTAATACCAGCTGCTTGTACCGTAATAGAATAATTGCCTTTTGGAAATTGATTTGGTTTTAATTCAAATTGTACATAACCATCAGCACTTGTTTTTCGTAGTGTTTCTACAATTGTATTGCTTCTATAAATTTGAAGCGTGACTTGTAAACCATCCGGAATCATTTGATTCATGAAACTTTTTAATGGGCCTACCGTAATTTTACGATTAGCGTTAGAAAGTTCTATGTCAAAATCTGAAATTACAGCTTTGTATTCAATATTAATTTTATTGCTTTTAGCCATACCTTCAATAAAGGCTTGAATGAACCATTTATCAGCATGGTCAGGATGAATTATTCTAGCAGTCACGATACCATTTATAGTTGTACCAGATGTTTTTAAAATATTTTGATTAGCTGTTGTAAGAAAAAATTCTACATAAGTACCATCACTAGCTATATTTTGAAATTCATCTTTTATAATTGAAGTCGATAAGGTTGTTATTTGGTTGCCATCTGCGAACTCATGATGCCTTTGGTAACTGATTTCAAAATCAATAGGTGTTGTAGGCATAATATTAACGGTGTATTCTTTTGAATCGAAACCTAAACATGATGAACCCATTAGCATTCTACCTGTTTTTAATGGTGAAAAAATATTTTTATAACTAATGCTGTTTTTAATACTGATCGTATCTATTTGTTGCGTATCTAAAAACTGATGTTTTACAGCAACTTTGGTGTTTTCTGCCAATGGATTATCATAAATATCTATAGGAATAGCAACAAGCATGCTAAAATCTGTTCCACCAGCGGCTATACTCGGTGGCCCTAAATACGTCTGAATAGTAGTAACGTTTTGCTGCGGTATAATGTTGAATTGCCCTTGTAATTCCTCTGTTTTAGTCAGCAAACGCCAATATACAATACCAGACTTATTAGTTATAGTTTCAGGAATAGGATAACTTAACTTATCTAGAGTATTAGAAGGCGTTATAACTGTAGAGCCAAAGCTGTTACTTACATAAAGTAAAGGTGTTGTGTTTGTTGTTGTGCTAAATTCTAATACAATATTGCTCCCTGCAACATATTCAGTTTTAGAGGTGATAAGTGTATAGGTTTCTTTTGCTAAACCATAGGCAAAGGTATATGCTGTTAGCAAAATAATAGTTATATATGTTTTTAGTATCTGCATTAATTTGGGTTTCCTAAATAGGCATTTGTTTCAATCTTTATAAAACTATAAACGGGATGGGTTATAGGTTGCAATTGCGATTGGGTTTGGTTTTTAATTCTATTAGGTAATACTTTATCAGCAATTGCAGTATTTGGTAATCCGTTTACATAACAGTTTTTCATATCATCATTAATAATTGATGCCTTAGTTGTATCAAACGTGTATTCAAAATATTGCTTACGCTGTTGCCTTATGCCTTCTTTAATAAAGGTATGGTCTACCCATAGCAAGGTTTTGTCAGCATCATAATAACTAATCAATACTTGCGGAATGGTTATTTCTTTTATTCCAGAATTAAATAAAGCTCCTGACATACTTTTTTTAGAAATTTTTAAATGACTCAACACTGTTTGTTTGTATAAATCAGACCCAGAAACGTTGCCTGCAACTTGTAAATTGAACTTAGTAGGCTGTTCTTCAAACTCAACAGGTGTAAACTCATCTGGATTAAATGTTTTAGGAATAGAATCTTGGGTTTTAGACCAGGCTATACCTTCAAAATTAATTCTAAACGCACTTACTTCCTTAGGCATTAATTTATGTTTTACTTGGTGTTTTGCGTTATACGTCGCCAGCGCTTTGTTATCATCATTATACAATGTGCCTTTTAAAACCACGTCTGCAGGTACATTATCTATATTTTGAATTTCGCCAATTAGGGCATAACTCTTATTGTGTTTTACCAATTTAGCTTGCAATATTTCTAAAACAGGTTGCTTTAAAACATCTTCATGATGGGTTTGTTCTGTGGTAATGCGACGTCTACCTTGGTTAAAATAGTCTGTTGTATTGTTACTGTAAAACTGGTCTGGTGGTAAATCTAAATCTACAGCGTTTGGTTCAATAAACCATTTCCCATCTACTTTAATTAAAGATTTATAAAAGGTTTTGTCTATTTTTTCTAAAGGTGTAATCCATTTTGTTTTCACAATGGCAGAAGCTAATGTATCTGTTTGTGTAGTTATTTCGGTATCTATAGCATCTAGCTTAGCGTAAGAACTTAATAGGCCATCTGTTACCGATATTTCCAACATATATTGCGAAATGGTTAAATCACTTTCTGGATTAATAAGGCTATGTGCTTTTTCATACTGTTTAAAATCTAAGGCGTCATAATAGGCAAGTAGTGCATTTTCTGGAGTATGATGACTTTCGTTTTTTAAATAGAATTGATACATGCCGAAACCAAAAATAATAGCCAATATTATAGACCAAACATGAGTTGTTCTTAAAACGCCATTAGAAAATTTTGCATAGTTATTTTTAAAGTTTAAATAATCAGGTACATGTTTTACTCTTGTTTTAAGTGCACGTGCAAATAGTAAATGGATGTTTAAAAAGAAGGCAATAAGCACCGTTAAAAAAGGTATTGTGCCCCAAAGTATTTTTTGCCATTTAACAACATCATCTTTTGGTAAAATGGAGGATAATGGCGGCACGTTTAATTTTTCCCAAACCTGTATGCCGTTTTCTAATTGTCGCAAACGTTGCCATCCGCAGAAATACAAAATTGGGTCGTAAAATTTATCGTTAGAAAATATGTATTTGAAATTATATTTTTCAGGTGTGGTTAAAAATTGTTGTAAAGAGCCAATACCTTCAACACCTTTAAATTTTGAATTTTCTAAACGCTCAATGGGGCGTGTGGTTAATTCTGGTAAGCGTCTTGCAGAATGATAATTACCATCAACACTCAAAGCTTTGGTTTGTGCCGATAACCAAGCCATTTGGTCACCAAAACCTAAAGTCATATACCGCCATTGGTCATGCTGATCTTGATTTAAGAAATTCACAATAGGTAACATCTTAATTTTTTGAGGTTGTGAGGGCCTAAAATATCCAAGACTCATTGTGAAGATGGTCATAAAAACGAATAAACCAGCAAGAATACCTCCAATAATTCTGTGGTAAACAGCTCCAAATTTGTTTTGTATTAGTGTTTTTAAATCACCTTCAGACAATCGGTATACAAATTCTCCAAAAAGCGGAATAGACATAATAGATGCCCACAATGTAAATCTATCTAAAGTTAAAATATTAAAAGCAGTTTCACCTAAAAATAAACGCGGAATAGGCGTGGTGCCACCCGTACCTAAAACTGTAAGTATGGTTATAGATAGTCCAAAAAAGAGATAGCGTTTGCTATAATATCTATAAAAAATATAAGGCAATACGATAAGTAATACACCCCAAGGAATTAAAAAGAATACTAAACCTGATGAGGTGATTTCTAAAAAGTTATCACGAGAACCATGAGGAATTGGTACTTGGGTTATGGGGTTGTTTTTTGAGTTTATCCAATAAGGTAAAATACAACCAACAATTATAACTAGTGATAGTAACCCAAAACTTATAATGCGTTTAAATAGTTTAAAAAAGCTATTTAAGAATACTTTAAAGGTAACGGCTTTCATGTTGCCTACCGCTTCTTTAGAAACATCCATAAGCACCATGCCAATTAAAGGAAAAATAAAAAATATCATCCCGAATATAGGTGTCACATGGTGTGATGTTACAGTAACTGCAATTAAAGATAAGCACGTGCATAAATACCTAAGTTTGCCAGTTTTAAGCCATAAATATATTTCTGGTAAGGCGTGCATTAATACTGATATACCAATAATACTTGGCAATTGTCCAAACACATGTAAAGTCTCTACAAATGATGAGGATAACACAGCTAAAATAGCAGCATATCCTGCTACGGTTCTATTCCCTGTAATAAGTAATGAGAATCTATACGCTCCAGTTATAAAGAGCACAATACTAATAAGTGCCACCACAAACAAGCCAAATTTTAAACCACCAATAAGCGATAAAGCCGCAATAGATTGATGAACTAGTGGTGGATAACTCATTACCGTAAAGCCTGTATACCACTTGTAACTCCAAGGTTCAAACCAGCTACCAGCATAGTGTTCTGCAAAAAATAAATGTATTAATGCATCATATGTACTTTCTAAGGTGAAAAATATAGAAGTACCATGAAACGCAATGCCAATAAGCAGCGCAATGATTAAATGTTTATTTGATTTTTTTGGGTTCAATAGGTTCTTGTTTTCAACAATGTAAAGATATATAATGGGTTTGGTTACTTCAATCTTAATCGTCTACAGTAAATTACCATTCGTCTACACAAAACATCGTATTAAGCTAAAATAGACTTTTTCTTACGGCAATCATAATACTTTTGTCATGTAAATAATCACAAAAACTATTTATCATGAAAATTTTAGCAATCGACGATCAACAATTAGTATTGTTGCCATTACAAAAACGATTAAACGAATTAGGATACGAAGTTATCGCAGAAACTGATGCCAACGAAGGTATTTCGAAGTACAATAGCTTTAATCCAGATTTAGTAATAGTAGATATTAATATGCCAGGAGTTTTTGGTTTAGACATCGTTAAATATATTAGAAATTCTAAAAATTCAGAAACACCAATCATGGTGTTATCTGGAAATACAGATGATGCCATAATAACTACGGGCTTTGATTTAGGAATTAACGATTACATGAAAAAACCATTAAGTCTTAATGAAATTTGTGCACGTGTAAAACGATTAATTGGAAGTCCTGAAAATCAAAGTGCAAGTATTGAAACTGATGTAATGATTCAACAACGTTGCGTTGGCGTTGTAATTCCTTGTTATAATGAAGAAGATAGATTATTGAGTGACGAATTCCTTCAGTTTATTGATAAAAATACGGGATATCACTTATGCTTTGTAAATGATGGTAGTAAAGATAATACTTTAGAAGTGTTACATGATTTGCAGAAAGGACGTGAAGATTTCATTACAGTTTACAATTGTGAGAAAAACGGTGGAAAAGCCGAAGCTGTAAGATTGGGTATGTTACATATGGCTGAAAAATCAGATTTGGATTACATAGGATTTTTAGATGCTGATTTATCTACGGACTTAAAAGATTTTGACGATTTAGTATCTACCATCGAAAATTCTAACTTCAAAATAGTTAGTGGCTCTAGAATAAGTAGAATGGGCGCAAATATTACTAAAGAGTCTGCTAGGAAAATTATAAGCATGACAGTTAATTTCATTATTAGAAAAATTCTAGGTATGAATTTTAAAGACACACAATGCGGTGCTAAAATTTTTAGTAAAGATGTGATTCACTTAGCGTTTGATGAGAAATTTGTAACCCAATGGATTTTTGATGTTGAAATATTTAAAAGAATGTCTATCCATTTTGGAACCAAACATGCAGCAAAATTAATTTGTGAGCAGCCTTTAAAACGTTGGATTCATGCTGATGGCTCTAAACTGTCTATGAAAGATTCCATTAAAATAATTATGCAATTAGGACAAATAGCATGGGTATATAGAAAAAGAAAAAATAGTTTGGTTGATAGTACTCAAGTTGAACTAAAATTAGTTCACAAGAGCTAATTTGGTTTAATTTGTTTATGTTTTTGTGATTAAAAGGTAGTGCTTATGTACTACCTTTTTTCATTTTTATTATCCACCAATAGTAATCATACTTCTATTATTGTTATGTAATTTAGGCTCTTGTAGTTTTTTTAAAGTATCCATACCACCTCGTACTTTTAATTTAGCCAAAACTGCTTTTTGAATCACAGGTTCAATAGATTTCCCCGCTCTAAGTGTTGTTAATAAATCTGATTCTCCAGAAGAAAATAAACAGTTTTTTAATTGTCCATTAGCTGTTAAACGTAATCTGTTACAAGAATCGCAAAACGGATTGGTAACAGAACTAATAATAGCAAAACTACCTTTGTAGTTTTTAATTTTATAGTTTTTAGAGGTGTCATTAGGAGCATCTTGTAAGCGCTCTATTTTATCTTCCGCGAAAGCGTTATTAACATAGGTCATTACTTCGGCATACGATATCATTTTACTCATATCCCATTTATTACCATCAAAAGGCATAAATTCTATAAAGCGAATAACTACAGGTAAATCTTTAGTGAATTTAATAAAATCGATAATTTCATTATCATTAAAACCTTTTATTAAAACCACATTTACTTTTACAGTAAAGCCTTCTTTTACCAATAATAAAATATTATTATAAACCTTTTTAAAGTCGTGTCTGCGAGTAATATGTTTAAACTTACTTTCGTCTAAAGAGTCTAGACTTACGTTAATTTTATTGACATTATATTTCTTTAAAATATCAATAAATTTATCAATTATAACAGCGTTTGATGTTATTGACAGCTCCACAGGAAGTGACGCTAACTTTTCTAATATAACAGGAATATCTTTTCTAACTAAAGGTTCGCCTCCTGTTAATCGTATTTTTGTAACACCATTATCTACAAATGTTTTAGCGATTTTATAAATTTCTTCATAAGTCATTAAATGACTTTTAGGGGATAGAGGTACACCATTTGCAGGCATGCAATAGGTACAACGTAAATTACAACGCTCGGTTAAAGAGATGCGTAAATAGGTATGGTCTCTACCGTGTGTATCTTGTAATATGTTTTTGTTTTCACTCATTTCTTTGTTTTGTTTAATTGTTGAATCGTTGAACTGTGAAATCGGTTAAACGACTTAACAATTCCACGAATAAACATTTTAGTCATGTCTTGCACCTTTTAGTATTCTAAAAACATGTAATACGGCTGGAAAAATAGCTTCCATAGATTCTTTTGCGCCATTTGTAGAGCCTGGTAATGCCAGAACTAAAGTGTCTCCAATAGTACCTGCAATACTTCTAGATAACATGGAGAACGGCATACGTTCTTGACCATAACTTCTAATCGCTTCTTCAATTCCTGGAATTCTTCTTTCTAATAAAGGGAGAAGTGCTTCTGGCGTCACATCACGTCCAGAAAGCCCTGTTCCTCCAGTATATATAACCATATCTATACCTTGTTTTTGGTATGATTTTGCTTTTTGTTGAATAGCATCAACTTCATCTGGAATAATAACATATTCTGATATTTTAACATCACACTCTTCAAGCTTGTTAATAATAGCTTTTCCTGCCTTATCTTCTTTATGACCAGCTGAAATCGTATCTGAGCAAACCACAACGGCTGCTCTTAAATCTTTTCTAAATTTATCTGTAAAATCGGATTTCCCTCCCTTTTTATTCAACAGTTTTATAGCATGAATTTCTATGCCTTTATCAATGGGTTTAAGCATGTCGTACATGTTTAGTGCCACCACACTTGCTCCATGCATGGCTTCAACTTCTACACCTGTTTTGTAAATGGTTTTTACAGTAAATAAAATGGTGATTTCTAATCCGTTGGTTACGTATTCAATACCTGTAAACTCAATTGGTAAAGGATGGCAATCAGGAAGAATATCTGGAGTGCGTTTTACACCTAATAAACCAGCGGCTTTACTCATAGCAAATACGTTTCCTTTTGGTACCGTATCGTTTTCTATGGCTTGTATTGTTTCTATTTTACTAACCTTTACAACAGCTTGTGCTATTGCGGTTCTTAGTGTTGTACTTTTATGTGTTATGTCGACCATAATGGTGAGGATTCGTTGAGTTGTTTATTTTTTTAATTGTGATTTGCGTAATGCATTTAACTTATTGGAAATTTTTTCAATTTCCGTTCTAAGTGTTTGATAATTATTTTCGTTTATAAAGTTTAATTCTTTGGCTATAATAAGTTGATTAAGAACTTCCATTAACGAACTAAAAGCCATAGTTGAAAAGTGTGCTTTGTCTTTATTTGTATTTCGAGAAGTACCTTCTGCTAAATTTGAAGCTACTGATATTGAAGCATGTCTCAATTGATTTGTTAATCCAAATTTTTCTTGACTAGGAAATTCTTTAGTTATTAAATAAATAAGTTTGACTAATTCTTTTGAATCTAACCAAACATTCAATTTTTCAAATGAAAATGTATACGCCATTTTTTACGATTAAACAGTTAAACTAATTAACAGGTAAACAAAAAATACTTATGTGTTTTTCTTCCATTGATGCGATTCATCTTCAAAAATCTCTTTTCCAAAAACAGGAACATCAGCTTTTATGGCTTCAACAATAAATTCTAAAGCTTCAAAAACCACTTTTCGTCTTGGTGACGATACAAATACGAATAAGCATATTTCACCTGCTTTTACGGTGCCTAAACTATGGTAAATGTGCATGCATGTGAGTTCAAATTTTTCGAAAGCCGATTCTCTAATGTCATGGGATTTCTGGTTTGCCATATCTTCATAAGCCGTATATTCAATAGCTGAAACTGTTTTACCGTCGATTTCATCAGCTCTTACTTGTCCTAAAAAAATATTATGAGCACCAATACTCGTTTTGGTTTGGTGTTTATAAATTGAATTGCCAATAAAATCGGATGTTATAGCGCCTTCTTTAAATACACTTTTAGGTTTTTTATCTTTCATTTTGATGATTTTTTATTTTATTTTTTATTTCTGATGCTCCTTCTATTATGCTAAAGCTGTTTTCTATGTTTAATTCTTGTAGTAATGATACAGCGCGTTTACAGCGTGTTCCAGATTGGCAAAACAGCGCTTTCTTTTTGGGTTTATCTATTTTGTTTAAACTGTTTTCTAGTTCGCTTAAAGGAATATATGTAATATTTAAATCTTCAATTTTTGGTTGTTCGTGTGTTTCTCTAACATCGATAAACTGAATGTTTTCTTCTGATAAAAAGGCATCTATCGAAATAGGAACTACTTCAATTTCACAATTAAAATCAATTTTGGTTTTATGGAAATTAGCTTTGTTTTTTAAAACATTAGCAATGGTCTTTTCATTTCTACTAATTTTTAATATTGAATTTTGAAGTGTTAGTGCGTTATAGCAAAACAGTTTTCCCGAAAGGGTAGTGCCAAGTTCTAATACTATTTTTAAAACTTCGTTGGCTTGCATGGTTCCAATAATACCCGGTAGTACACCTAAAACACCAATTTCTGAGCAATTTGGAACACTTCCTTTTGCTGGTGCTTCAGGAAACAAACAGCGGTAACTTGGACCTTTTTTGTAATTGAAAACAGAAACTTGACCTTCAAATTTATAAATAGCACCAAAAACTAAAGGTTTGTTCGTAATTATACAAGCATCATTGACTAAGTATCGCGTTTCAAAATTATCGGTTCCATCAACAATAATATCATATTTATTAAATAAATTGATAGCGTTTTGATGCGTTAATTTTTCCGCGTAAGCGATAATTGAAATATCACTATTTAAATCTTCTAATCGTTGTTTTGCCGCTTCAGCTTTATTTTTTCCTAACGTTGAGGTTCCAAATAAAATTTGACGTTGTAGGTTAGAAATATCTACAGTGTCAAAATCAATAATACCAAGTGTGCCAATACCCGCCGCAGCTAGATATTGTAATATGGGGCAGCCTAATCCACCTGCTCCAATAACTAAAGCTTTGGCACTAGAAATTTTATCTTGGCCTGCTTGCCCGATTTCCGATAAGATTATATGTCTGTTATATCTACTCATTAATTGTTGAATTGTTTATTTGTTGAATTGTTTAAACGGATAAACACATCAACGATTAAACAGAAATTATCCACCAGCAAAAGGTGGTAATAAAGCAATTTCTTGTCCTGTTATTTCTGTTTCGTTAGAAACTAATTCTTGATTTTGAGCAATTTGAAAATCTTTGTTTATTAGTTTGCTGTATTTTTTATTAAGCACTTCTATTAAATCGGAAACTAAACTTCCAGAAAACTCTAAAGACTCTTCTTCTAGTTTTGTAACTTCTGCTATTTGCCCAAAATATTTAATGGTTATTTGCATCTTTAATGGCTTTATATTCGTTTTGAGTATTCACGTTTGTTGTAGAAAACTCTAGTTCTTTTTCTAATATTATATTTTTCGATTTACAACTGTTAATAGCCACTCGCAAACGTCTTTCATCATTTTTTAAAAAGGTGTTAAACGTATTTAATACATTGCTTTTGTACAATGCAATTAAAGGCATGCTTTTTCCGTTGCTTTCAGCTTGGATAATTTGAGATGTATTATCTATATTATCAATTAACTTTTGAAGTATTTCGGTTTTAATTAAAGGGATATCGCAACTTAATATTAAGTTATACTCGGTTGATGATGCTTCTAATCCAGAGCATATTCCAGAAACAGGACCAGCATCTTTTGTAATATCGTTGATACGTTTTAATCCAAAAGAGTCATATTTAGAATCATCAGAAACAATCAAAATTTCAGAAACTAAAGGTTGTAAAGCCTCAATGCTATATTGTACAAAGGGTTTGTTATTTAATATTAAAAACCCTTTATCAGAACCCATTCTAGAGCTTTTTCCCCCAGCTAAAATAATGCCCGTTATGTTCGTTTTGTTTATCATTTTATGTAAACATAAGTTTAGCGCAAGCTATGATTAATACAAAGGCTAAAATATACCGTAAACGTTGATTGTTGATTTTTTTGCTGCCATAATAGCCACCTAATATCCCGCCAATAAGTGCAATAGCAACTAATAAAAATGATTCTTTTTCTATGGTAACACCAACGCTAAATTGTCCTATTAATGCCGAAACCGAATTAACCCAAATAAATAGCGCGGAAACAGCAGCAGCTTCCTTCATTTTTCCCCAATGGAATAATAAAATTAGAGGTGTTAATATAATACCGCCTCCAATTCCGATTAATCCAGAGAAGAATCCGATAACAGCACCAACTATAAGTCCTTGCCAAAGTTTTATGCCTTTAATAGTATCATTTTCTTTTCCAAAAACATTCATCATTTTTAAGATGGCAAATATTAATAAGACCGCTAATATTTTTTTATATAAAGACGCATCAATATCAAATCGACCACCTAACAAAGAAAAAGGAATGGATGATATGGCAAATGCTAAAAATAGTTTTTTATTAAAATGCCCTGCTTTGTAGTAATAGTAAAACGAAATACCAGCCACAAAAATGTTAAGGAGTAGGGCGGTAGGTTTCATGCTTTCTGGAGCAAATGAAAATAATGCCATAAGTGCTAAGTAGCCACTAGCTCCGCCGTGTCCCACACTAGAGTATAAAAACGATACTATTGGGAGTATGAGTAAAAAGATGTATATGTTTTCAGTTTGTAACATAAAGTGTCTAAAGTGTCTAAAGTGTAAAGTATTTAAAGTTAAATGTGCTCAACATATTTAAAGTTTGTTTGCTATAGATGTAAAAAGTGCCAAAAGTTCTTTTGCTTCTTTCGTAATAGAACTTAATTTGTCTTTTTCAATCCAATTCATGTCATTTATTATTTCTAACCAATATTATGTTTCACTTGCTTCACTTTCTGATATTTTAATTTTATTTTTAAAATCTCTTTTACTCCGAGACCTGTTTACTTCACGATAGTTAGCACCTACGCTTGTGCCTGACTTTGTAATTTGGTTTTTAATAACTCTGGCTTCAATTGTATTAGGAAGAATTGCCGATAATTTGATAATTGATATTCCAAATTGACGTGTTCTATATTCTAGTTTTTTAGCAAATTCTTTATTATCCATCACTTTTTAACTTTAGGCATTTTAAATATTTTAGGCACTTATAAACTTTTAATCTTCTCCAACTGCTCATCCAAAAACTTCCAACAATTTTTATTGATTTCATCAAAGGCTTCAATCAAAGATTTTCCGTATTCTGTAAGTTCAGCGCCACCACCACCTTTACCACCAATAATATTTATGGTTACAGGTTTTTTAGCAGATTTGTTTACAGAGTCTAATAATTGCCAAGCTTTTTTATAGGATATTTTCAAAGATTTTGCTGCTTTTGATAATGAGCCTGTATCATCAATAGCTTTCAATAAATGCACTCTGCCTTCGCCTAAAAGCACATTGTTATCAGATTCAATCCAGATTCTACTTTTTATTTTATAACCCATAATATTTATTTACGCAGGTAATTGTATCACTTCAATACTGTCGCCTTTTTCTATTTTAGTAACGTTTTCAGGAGCAAACACCAAAGCATTTGATAACGCAAATGTTTGCAACATGGAGGAATTCTGTCCGTCTAAAATTTCAACTTGTCCGTCTTCATAAATACCTTTTAAAAACTGCGGTCGGTCGCCTTTCTTTTCAAAATTAGAAATAGATTTTGCCATAACCCGAGGTAATTCTAAATTTTCTCTGTTCATTAACTGCTGCAAAACGATATACACATACACGTAAAAGCACGATAGGGCAGCAGCAGGATTTCCTGGTAATGCAAAAATTTGAGTAGTATCCTTTTTTCCATAGAATAAAGGCTTTCCAGGTTTTTGTTTTACCTTATAAAATAGTTCTGAAACTTGTAATTCTCTTAATGCTTTTCCAACAAAATCGTAATCGCCAACCGATATGCCGCCTGTAATCATAACTAAATCATTATCATTTATGGCTGTATTAAGTGTTTCAACAGTTTTATTATAATCATCTTCAACTTTATAAAGTGTTACATCGTAATATCTTAAATTGTATAAAGCGCTCAGTAACATTTTAGAATTGCTTTCGTAAATTTTACCATATGGTAAATCTTGTCCAGGTTCAATTAACTCGTTACCTGTAGTTACAATGGCAATATTTGGTTTTTTAAAAACAGAAACTTCGGTAATCCCCAATGAAATTAAATACCCAATAGCAGCAGGAGTTAGTTTCGTCCCTTTTTTTAGAGCTATTTCTCCAGTTTTTACTTGTTCGCCTAATGGGCGTATATTTAGTTCTAGTTTAATTTGATGAGATATAGTAATAGTATTTTCATTTACAGTAACTTTTTCTTGCATCATAACGGCATTTGCAGAATCTGGTACAGGAGCTCCTGTAAAAATGCGAATAGCTTCACCCTTTTTTAAAATAGGTTGATGACCATCACCAGCTTTTACTTCTCCTTTTAATTTATACGATAAATTATCATGTATATTTAAAGCATATCCATCCATAGCAGATTGCCTAAATGGTGGCATATTTATAGGAGATAGTATGTCTTTAAATAAGATATAACCTCCAGCTTTTTCAACTTTTTTTGTTGTTTTTTTTAATAAAGGTTTTCCGTTGTTTTTTAGTATTGAAATAGCTTCGGAAATTGTAATCATAGTAAATTATCGTTATGTATTTGCAAATATAGCGATAATGCTTTTTATTACAACATGACAAATGTCATATAATTACATGCTAAAAAACAGGACTTTTATATCCGAAATAAAAAAAATATGCCAATAAAAAGTTATTTAGCACATCCAAAAACAGGAGAAAAACAAACACTTATTAATGCGTTAAGTCTTTTAAATGGATGTGAAGTAATACCCGCTACAAATCAAGATGTGGTTGTGGTAGTAACAGAAACATCAGACGACGCTTCTGATGTCATTCTCAAAGACAAGATAGAACATATAGATAGCCTAAAACTACTAGCATTAGTTTCTGGCTTTAATACTCCACAAAACTAGCACACGTATGTACAATTCATTATCAAGTAGAAGAAATTTTATTAAAAAAATGGCGCAACTGTCTGCAATGACAGCAGCTGCCGCCATGTTTCCGGGTATATTGTTTGCTAGCGAGCAAGAAGCGGGAATTCCTAATAGTGCCAATTTAGACTGGAAAAAAGGGCCTTGTCGTTTCTGCGGTGTAGGCTGTGGTATTCTTGTAGGTACTGAAAACGGAAAAGCAGTTGCTGTAAAAGGCGACCCTAATTGTTCAGTTAATAAAGGATTGCTTTGTGTGAAAGGCTATCATCAAACCATGTGTATTCAATCTAAAGATAGATTAACCCATGCTTTGGTAAAAAAGAATGGGAAGTATGTAAAAACACCATTAAATGAAGCTTTAGATATAGTTGCTAATAAAATGAAGTCTACTATTGAAGCTCATGGAAAAGATTCTGTAGCTATGTATACGTCTGGACAATCTACTATTCCAGAAGGTTATGTGGCCTCAAAATTAATGAAAGGTGCCATTGGGACTAATAACTTAGACTGTAACGCCCGTTTATGTATGGCGAGTGCTGTGGCTGGTTTTTTAACCACTTTTGGTGCAGATGAGCCTATGGGATGTTATGAAGATATAGACCATGCAGACTACTTTATAACTTGGGGAAATAATATGGCAGAAATGCACCCTGTGTTATTTTCTAGAATGTTAGAGCAGAAAACAAGGAGAGGTGCGAAAATTATAGATTTTGCAACTCGTACATCTCGTTCAAGTACAGCATCAGATAGGTCTATTTTATTTGAACCACAAACCGATTTAGCAGTTGCAAATGCTATTTGTTATGAGATTATTAATAACGGATGGGTTAATAAATCCTTTGTTGAAAAACATTGTAATTTTAGTAAAGGACTGACTAATATTGGCTATGGAACAGAAGATAAATTCAATTTTAAAGATAAACCCGAAAAAATAGACTTTGCTGCTTTTAAAGCGTTTTTAAATGATTACACACCAGAGAAGGTTGAAAAATATTCAAAAGTATCTGCTAAAGATATCAAGTATTTGGCTTCTATTTATGGAGACCCTAATAAAAAAGTAGTGTCTTATTGGTGTATGGGGATGAACCAGCATACCAGAGGAACATGGATGAATAATTTAGTATATAATATTCATTTACTGACAGGTAAAATATCACAACCAGGAAATGGCCCATTTTCATTAACAGGGCAACCTTCAGCATGTGGAACAGCTCGTGAGGTTGGAACGTTTACACACAAATTACCAAAAGGTGTTGTAATGAATCCAAAACATAGAGCATTAGCTGCTAAAATATGGAAAGTGCCTGTAGAACGCATTCCTGCGAAGCCAACTTATCATGCTACTGAAATGTTTAGAGCCGTAGACCGTGGCGATATTAAATTTATATGGACACAAGTTACTAATCCATTAGTGTCTTTACCTAAAACGAGTCGATATCGACCGGCTATGGAAAAAGACTCTTGTTTTGTGGTGGTTTCAGATGTGTTTCCAACACCAACGTCTGATGTGGCCGATGTTATTTTACCAGCATCATGGC
The DNA here is from genome assembly GCF_947487575.1 of uncultured Algibacter sp. GTDB lineage: Bacteria > Bacteroidota > Bacteroidia > Flavobacteriales > Flavobacteriaceae > Algibacter_B. The sequence continues at coordinate 168,100 of NZ_CANKXG010000004.1, forward strand.
ATATTGAAAAAAGTGGATTATACGGAAATTCAGAACGTCGCACTCAACATTGGGACAAAATGGTAGAAGGTCCAGGAGAAACCACACCAGATGCGTGGATGACTATTGAAGTTGCAAAACGTATGGGCTATGGCGATTTATTTCCATATAGCGAAGAAAATCATGTTGAGGAAATTTATAACGAATACCGTCAATTCCATGAAGGAGCAAAACATGGCATGGCACCTTTAGAAGTTTTAAAGAAAGAATCAGGAGCCATTTGGCCATACGTAAATGGAAAATCTACACAATGGCGTTTTAACGCAAAATATGACCCAGCTTGTAAAGAGGGTTCTGATTTTGATTTCTACGGAAAACCCGATGGAAAAGCGGTTATTTGGCAACGTCCTTACGAACCTGCTGCAGAATCTCCAGATGCTGAATATCCATTCTGGTTAAACACAGGTCGTGTAATTGAGCATTGGCATACTGGTTCTATGACTAGGCGAATTCCAGTACTACATAAAGCAATGCCAGAAGCGTATATAGAGTTTCATCCAGATGATGCTAAAGCATTAAAAATTAGGGATGGCGAAAATATAAAAGTAACATCAAGACGTGGTTCTTGCGTATTGCCAGCATCGGTAAATAAAAGAGGTCTGCCAACAAGAGGTCAGGTTTTTGTACCGTTTTTTGATGAGAATATGTTGATAAACGATGTGACTTTGGATGCTTTTTGTCCAATCTCCAAAGAACCAGATTATAAAAAATGTGCTGTTAAAGTTGAAAAAGCTTAAGACATGAAAAAAAGACTCGGAATTATTTCACTTTTTGTATTGCTCTTCATCGCTTTTATAACTATTTGGAATTTTAGTTATCAACAAGGTTTAGAAGAAGGATACATTCCAGTTGAAGAAAGTACGTCTAAACATTATCTTCCGTCGGAAGCAGGTGTTTTTGAACGGTCAGAATATGCTGTTGAATATTCTAATATGCCTGTTGATAAAAATCATCAACGATTATTAAAAGATTATTACAAAAATAGAGCCTACCATGGTGCACCTCCAAGTATTCCACATCCTGTGAAAGAGATGAATCTAGGAGAAAACACCTGTTTACAATGTCATCAAAATGGAGGATTTGTAAATAAATATGATGCTTATGCACCTGTTACGCCGCATCCAGAGATGATTAATTGTCGTCAATGTCATGTGGCACAAAATAGTAATACGTTGTTTAAACCTGCAAATTTAGCACAGGTTAAGGCGCCAAAAGTGGGTGTAAATAATGCGCTAATAGGAACACCGCCAATGATTCCGCACCAAATACAAATGCGAGAAAATTGTTTGTCTTGTCATGCAGGACCAGCTGCACCTAAAGAAATTCGGGTAACACATCCAGAGCGTGTTAATTGCCGCCAATGCCATGTGCCAACCGATAGAGTAGTTTCAGATATAGCGCCTTTTACAAGAACTAAAAGTGATAACAATGAATAGGAAATACGATATACACATTTTAGCATGTACGTTTTTGGTAGTACTTTTTTCTTGTAAGCATAGCGAAGGCGAATATCATAACTTAAATGATAAGATAGAAGCTGAAAGTAAGAACTATCACGGTACAGCGATATCTTCTGAAGGATTGATTGACGGAGTAAAAACTGTTGAAATTACCGAAGGCGAACACACATTTTTAATTCCAGAACGTAAGAGTCAGATAAAATCATTCGCATGTATTGAGTGTCATAATACTGGATTAGATAAACTACAAAGTAAAGATATTAAGAAAGCCCATTGGGATATTGCTTTGGCGCATGCCGATGAAAATACAATGAATTGTGCAACTTGCCATAATGGAGATGAAATGAACTCTTTGCATACCTTAACAGGTAATAAGATTGATTTTAATAACAGTTATAAGCTTTGTGCACAATGTCATTCTTCGCAGTTTGAAGATTGGAAAGGTGGCGCACACGGTAAAAAAGTAGCAGGATGGGCACCACCAAGAGCATCGTATACGTGTGTGAATTGTCATAATCCGCACGACCCAGGTTTTAAATCGAGATGGCCATCGCGCTATAATACAGAACAAGTTGAAGCACCTCAAGCAGAGTCAGGTCATTAAAAATTAAGGTATGAGTGAGAAGAAAAAATGGTATTCGCTAGATTTAGGTTTGAACAGAAAAAAGTCTGACACAACTTGTGGTTGTGGAAAAACTGAAGGCGGTTGCGGGAGTCATAAACCAGAAATGACAGACGACGCTTTTCTAGAAGCTGCTGTAAATGCATCAATAGGCGAAGAGGTTCGAAAAGATGGATTTGAGCAGGTTTTTGATGTGAAGATGGACAGACGTTCTGCTTTTAAAAAGTTAACTGCTAGTTTATTAATAGGCGCAGGAGCAGTAAGCACATCATGCAGTGTTATAAGTGGAGATGATTCTAAAGAAAAAGCACAAATAGATTGGGAAGAGCAGTTTAAGGGCAACTATAAACTGATGAATGATGATGAGAAAAAAGCAACTGTAGATAGATTGATGCGTTCTTATGAATTAAGAACGGGTAAAAATATAAGCATGACTGCTGAAAATGCAGCTGATGATGTGTTGTTTGGTTATGCGTTTAATATATCGAAGTGCCAAGGGTATATGGATTGTGTAAATGCTTGTGTTGAGGAAAACAACCAAGATAGAGATTCGCAAATGCAATACATCCGTATACATGAAATGAAGGATGGAAAAGGTTTTAATTTTAATGAGGCCGATGATAATTATTACCATGAAGTGCCTGCGGAAGGTCATTTTTATATGGGAACACAATGTTTTCATTGTGATAACCCACCTTGTGTTGAGGTTTGTCCGGTGTCGGCCACTTGGAGAGAAGATGATGGTTTAGTAGTTATTGATTACGATTGGTGCGTGGGTTGCCGTTATTGTATGGCGGCTTGCCCTTATGATGGTAGACGTTTTAATTGGAGTAAACCTGAAGTTCCTGAAGCTGAAATTAACAAGAATCAGCATTATTTAGGCAATAGAATGCGTAAAAAAGGCGTGATGGAAAAGTGTACATTTTGTGTGCAGCGGTCTAGAAAAGGACAAAATCCAGCCTGTGTTGAAGCCTGCCCAACTGGAGCTAGAATTTTTGGAAATTTATTAGACCCGAAGAGTACCATTAGATGGGTTTTAGAGAATAAAAAGGTATTTAGATTAAAAGAAGATTTAGGTACGGAGCCTAAGTTCTGGTATTTTATGGATTAAATATATGTTTATTCGTTGATTTGTTTATCTGTTGAATTGTGTAATCGGATGGTTTTCGATTAAACGTATAAACAAATCAACAATTAAATAAAGAGGAATTGGCAAGTACGCCACGCGTTAGGGATTGCAGAGGAAAGCCCACAGCCCGACGAAGTAGGTGCGAGGACTTGTAACGGAAAGCCCGACCCCTTGTGGGTAACGCCCAAAATATAAAATTGAAGTGTAAAAATAGAAATTCACATTCGGATGAGACGATTAAAAGTTTTTAAAAATTTAGTGATTGATAGCTTGGATGCGATTACGAAAGGGTCGCGCAAATACCATATTTGGATGGCGTTTTTAACGTTTGTGATGTTGGCGGGCATGTATTGTTATTCGATACAATTGAAGGAAGGGTTGAGCGTTACAGGGATGTCTGACCGTGTGAGTTGGGGCTTATATATATCTAATTTCACGTTTTTAGTTGGGGTTGCTGCGGCAGCTGTAATGTTGGTAATGCCTACCTATGTGTTGAAAGATATTGATTTTAAACGCTCGGTTTTAATGGGCGAAGGTTTAGCAGTGGCGGCGTTAATTATGTGTTTAGCGTTTGTGGTTGCAGATATGGGAGGCCCATCGGTTTTGTGGCACATGATACCTGGAATTGGGGTGTTTAATTTTCCGAATTCTATGTTAACTTGGGATGTTATTGTGCTAAACGGCTATTTGTTTTTGAATTTAAGTATTCCGTTTTATATTTTGTTTAGACGTTACCAAGGCAAGGTACCAAATCCTAAAATTTATGTACCTGGAGCTATTTTGTCTGTGTTGTGGGCAGTAGCTATACACTTGGTTACAGCGTTTTTATATCAAGGGTTGCAGGCGCGTCCGTTTTGGAATAATGCCTTGTTAGGGCCTCGATTTTTAGCATCGGCTTTTGCAGCAGGACCTGCTTTAATTATTTTGGTTTTGGCTGTAATACGTTCGTTTACCGCTTTTAAAATTGAAGATAAAACCCTTAATAAAATTTCTATGATTGTGGTGGTTGCGGCGCAAATAAATATAATTATGTTGATTTCTGAGCTTTTTAAAGAATTTTACGCACCAACACACCATAGTGAAAGTGCCTATTATTTATTTTTTGGACTAGACGGAAAAACAGCTTTATTACCTTGGATTTGGACAGCGATAAGCATGAACGTTGTTGCTACAGTAATACTTACTATTGGTAAGCTGCGTAGAAATTTAAAAGTACTCTATTTCTGCTGTGCACTATTGTTTGTTGCTATTTGGATAGAAAAAGGTTTTGGACTTATTGTTCCTGGCTTTATTCCAGGGCCATATGGTAAAATAGTTGAGTATTTACCAACTGGAATAGAAGTAGGGGTAACCATTGGTATTTGGGCTATGGGCGCTTTTATTTTTACCATTTTAGCGAAGACCGCTATTGGTATTGAGTTGGGTACGTTGCGGTATAAGAGCAGGAAAGATTAATGAATTTTAGTTGATAAAATTTAATTTATATGACATATATCATCTTATTTTAATACAAATTGTTTAAAATTTGTACCTTAGTTAAAAGTAGATTTTTAGATTAAAATAATGGATTGAATTTTTCAAAGTAATAATAAAGTGTTTTTAGACTATAAATCCAGATAGAAATTTAATAGCGTGAATCTCAAAAAAAATATTCTACCAGAAAAAAAATCAAGATGGCGATCTGTTGCTATCTTTTTTATTGCAGTAATAACCGGACTAGGTTTTTTTATGGCTAAAGAGGCCGAGTTAGTCTCTTACATGTCTGATAAACCAGAGGCTTGTGTTAATTGTCACGTTATGACGCCTGTATATAATAGCTGGATGCATAGTTCGCATCGAGAATGGGCAAATTGTAACGATTGTCACGTACCGCATAACAACATCTTTAATAAGTATTATTTTAAGGCTAAAGATGGATTATTTCACGCTTCAGTTTTTACTTTAAGAGCAGAACCCGAAGTTATGTTTATGCGTGAAGAATCTCAGGAAGTTGTTCAAAATAATTGCATTCGATGTCATGTACAACAGGTTACGCAAACTAAGTATGATGGCTGGATTGATGACCATGCAAAAAACCGAACAGAACGCCAATGCTGGAGTTGCCATCAAGAAGTCCCACATGGAACTGTACATGGTATTTCTACTATAAGAAGTAATATAGCACCACTTCCAACAGACACACAAGAGGCTGTTATTCCGGATTGGTTAGAAAAACAAATTGAAGACAAATAAACCATAATTAAAAAATGAAAAACAAAGTATTATTTATCGTTACCGCAGTAGTCGTATTTCTGCTTGGTATGTTAGCTTCTAGTATTGTTAACAGAAAGAATGAAGCTAAGTACAAATACGTTCCGAAAGTTGATATTAGTGAAAATGAGCCTAGAAATGAAGAATGGGGAAAAAACTTCCCAGCTGAGTATCAATCATTTTTACAAACAGCAGAAACTGATTTCGCATCACATCAAGGTGGTTCTGCCATGAGGGATGTTTTACATGAAGATTCACGGTTAGTTGTGCTTTGGGCAGGATATGGTTTTTCTAAAGACTATAATCAAGGTCGTGGGCATCAATATGCTATAGAGGATTTAAGAAATTCTTTGAGAACAGGAGGGCCAAAAGGAAAAGGAGATGGCCCTATGCCAGCTACCTGTTGGACTTGTAAGAGTCCGGATGTACCACGTTTAATGAATGAAAATGGTATTGCAGAATTTTATTCTGGCAAATGGGCTGATAAAGGAGCAGAAGTGGTTAATCCAATAGGTTGTGCAGATTGTCATGATTCTAAAACGATGAAGTTGAAAATTTCTAGACCTGCTTTAGTTGAAGCGTTTCAAGAAATGGGGAAAGACATCAATCAAGCTACACACCAAGAAATGCGTTCTTTAGTTTGTGCTCAATGTCATGTCGAATATTATTTTGATAAGAAAATACCAGGAAAAGAAGGTGTGCCATATTTAAAGTTTCCTTGGAAAAATGGTATGTCTGTTGAAGCGATGGAGGAATATTATGATGCTATTGAGTTTAAAGATTGGACACATAAGTTAAGTCGTGCGCCTATGCTTAAAGCACAGCATCCAGGTTATGAAACCTATTTAACAGGTGTGCATGCTGATAGAGGCGTGTCTTGTGCAGATTGCCATATGCCTTATAAAAGTGAAGGTGGTCAGAAATTTACAGATCATCATATACAATCGCCTTTAAATAATGTAGCCAATGCATGTCAGGTTTGCCATAGGGAAGATGCTGATAAATTAAAGCAAAATGTATATGAGCGTCAGAAAAAAGCGGCTGAAAATAGAATAAAATTAGAAGACTTTATTGTTAAGGCGCATATTGAAGCTAAAAAAGCTTGGGACTTAGGCGCTACAGAAGAGCAGATGAAAGACATTTTAATGGATATTCGTCATGCGCAATGGCGTTGGGATTATTCAGCTGCAGCACATGGTGCATCATTTCACTCTCCTGTAGAAACAGCTCGTGTATTGGGTAGTGGTTTTACAATCATTCAAGAAGGGCGTATAAAACTAGCGCGTTTATTATCTGATTTAGGACACAATAAACCTGTAGAGATGCCAGATATTTCTACTAAAGAAAAGGCTCAAGAGTTTATTGGTTTAGACGTTGAGAAAATGAAAAAAGATAAAGCTGAATTTAAAGAAAATCTAGTTCCAAAATGGTTAGAAGAAGCTAAAGAGCGAGAAGCTGGATATGATACTAAAAATGTATCGATGAATAATTAAGCTTAGTATAATTATTATAATTTGTAAAAGATAGCATTAGTTGTAAAATCGCCAATGCTATCTTTTTCTTTTCTAGTTAAACACCATCATGCAAAAAATATATAAATTCTTTTCATCATCAAGTTTGGCATTATTGCTCTTATTAGTATTTGCAACAGCCATGGCAACAGCAACGTTTATTGAAAATGATTTTGGTACAGCTACAGCTTGGGATACTATTTACGATTCTTGGTGGTTTGAAGTTGTGATGTTAGGGTTGACCATTTCTTTTATAGCTAATATTTTTAAGTACAAACTTTTGCGAAAAGAAAAATGGGCAATTTTATTATTTCATCTATCATTTATTGTTATTGTATTAGGGGCTGCAATTACAAGATATTCATCTTATGGTGGTATTATGAGAATTCGGGAAGGCGCATCATCTAATATTGTAATCTCAGACACTAATTTTTTAACATTAAGCATTAGTGATGGTACAGATACGAAGACTGTAAAAAAGAAGCTATCCTTTTCTCCTATAAAGAATAATGATTTTACTTTAAAAACAGATTTTAAAAATCAACCTATAAAGGTATCTTATCATAATTATATAGCTGATGCTATTCCAGAAGTTATTCATGATGAAGCCTCTGGAGAAGCACTTTTAGAAATGGTAGTCACTGTTGGAAATGGTAGGAACACCGTTTATCTAAAAAAAGGCGAAATCGAAAAAATAGGTGAACATCAGCACGAAATTGGCTTTAACTCAAACAAGGCTGGTATTATAAACATTGTTGAAAAAGATGGTGCTTTCAGTATTAAAACACCACACGATTTAGATTTTTTCATTATGTCCTCGCAACAAGCAGGAAAAATAACAAAAGATAGTTTACAAGCTATAACATTAAGAACTCTTTACAGAGACGGTGATATATCTTTCGTACCATTAGTTTACCACGAAAAAGGAAAATTTCAATTAATAAGCGATTCTGAAAAGGTAAAGGATAATGATAATACTAAAGATGATGCTTTAATTGTTGATTTATCAGTTAATGGCAAAACGGAACCAGTTAATATATTATATCGCCAAGGATTTTTACCAATGCATCATCAAACAGATATTGAAGGTTTAAAAGTAACATTGTCTTATGGAGCAAAAGCTATAAAGACACCCTTTTCAATTCAATTAGATGATTTTCAACTAGAACGCTATCCTGGATCTTCAAGTCCTTCGGCTTATGCCAGCGAAGTCACAATTTTAGATGATGATGTAAAAACACCATTTAGAATTTTTATGAATAATGTTTTAGATTACAAAGGTTATCGTTTTTTTCAAGCCAGTTATGATACAGACGAAAAAGGGACTGTACTTTCAGTAAACCGCGATAAGATAGGCACATTTGTCACCTATTTAGGCTATTTATTAATGATGTTAGGCATGTTTTTTACACTCTTTGGAAAAACATCACGTTTTCGATTGATTAATAAAAAGTTAGGGCAACTTAAAAAGAAATCTAAAGTGGCAATAGTAGCTGTATTGTTGTTAAGTATATCAAATATTTTTGCGCAAACAAAAGCGGATTCTTTAACAGTTGCTGTAGAAAAGTCTATTGAATACCAAGCTGTAGACCAATACCATGCAGAGGTTTTTGGACGCTTACTAGTTCAAGATTTAGATGGTCGTATCAAACCCATCAATACATTGGCATCGGAATTTCTTAGAAAAATTTCCAGAAAATCAAAGTTCAGTTATCCCTTGCCTGATAAAAAAATAACTCTAGATGCAAATCAAACCTTTTTGGCTATGCACATGTCTCCTCAAATTTGGCAACATGTTCCTATTATAAAAGCAGATTTTGTAAAAACAGGCGATGTATTTGATGGTGTTTCAAAAGGTAAAAATAAGCTGTTAGCATTTTCTAGTTTATTAGACGAAGCAGGGGAGTATATACTTACTAATCAGGTAGAAGAAGCTAATAAAAAGAAACCATCAGAGCGTGATGAGTTTGATAAAGAAGTTTTAAAAATAGACGAACGTTTTAACATCCTTTACAATGTATTTTCGGGTAATTATCTAAAGATTTTTCCAAATAAAAACGATAAAAATAATACGTGGTTTAGTTATACACATCATTTTAAAGATTTCCCTGATGAAGATGGTCAATTTGCTAAAACCATACTAGCTAATTATTTTAAAGATGTATCTGCTAAAAATTATACCAATGCTCACGATAAACTCATGTACATCAAGAAATATCAAGATGTATTAGGTGCAGAAGTTATTCCTACTCCAGAGCGTATTGAGGCAGAATTGTGGTATAACAAAGCCAATATTAATTTCTGGCTATTTCAAGTCTTTTTTACACTAGGTTTTGTTTTATTATTGCTCGCTATCGTTAAAATGTTTTCTTATAAAAGATGGATTGAGTTTATAAATAATACATTCATTATTTTAACTTTAATAGCCTTTTTATGTTTTACAGGTAATATTCTATTACGTTGGTATATTGCACAGCACGCCCCTTGGAGTAATGGATATGAAATGCTCATTTTTGTAGCCTGGGTTCTTGTTTTGTGTGGTCTAATTACCTTTAGAAAATCAGACTTTTCATTGCCATTAGCCACCTTATTTTCAGGCGCGTTATTGTTCGTTAGTTACTTAGATTGGTTAAGTCCAGAAATTACCAACTTGATGCCAGTATTAAAGTCGTATTGGTTAAAAATTCACGTAGCAACCATCGTAAGTAGCTATGCACCCTTAGCACTATCTTCAATTTTAGGGCTTATGGCTTTGTTATTATTGATTTTTAGAACAAACAAAACTAAAACTATAATAGATATAAAAATAAAAGAGCTTAGTTACATCAATGAAATAGCCATGACTATTGGCTTGTTTGTATTAGCAGTAGGTACTTTTTTAGGTGGTGTTTGGGCTAACGAGTCTTGGGGACGCTATTGGGCTTGGGACCCTAAAGAAACTTGGGCTTTAATAAGTATTATAGTATATGCTATCGTTCTACATTTGCGATTTATACCAAAATTAAATAATGTTTATGTGCTTAATGTGGCTAGTATGTTTGCATTTTGGTCCATTATTATGACGTCTTTTGGTGTTAATTATTACCTCTCAGGATTACATAGTTATGCAGCAGGAGATCCGTTACCTATACCAACATTTGTTTATGTTTTAGCGATATTTATGATTTTTATTGCAGTGTTTGCAGCTTTAAAGTATAAAAAACATCAAGTGAGCTAATAGAATGATTTAGATAGTATTTTGAAAACTCCATTACTTAATGCATTTGCTTTTTCACAATTTCGTATGCTTAATTTATAAGATGAACAAAAAAGGCCTCTATTTTTTATTAAGGTCGTAAAAGTTGTTTCTAGTGTTTTAAAACTAAGTATTATTACTTAATTTTGAATACATCAGAATACGTTTTACTTTTTGAACAGCAACAAAACAATATTAAATTTAGAAGGCTTATGCAATGTATGCAACAGTCCAGGGTGTCTTGTGAACAAACATAGTAACCTGTTGTTTGATAATAGATTATCACAAAGCAATACTGTGTTAAAATGCAAAAAAGGACAGCAATTTATTATAGAAGGAGCACCTGTAAACGGGCTTTTTTTTATAAAATCAGGTACTGTAAAAGTATTTAGGACAGGTATAAACGGGCGCGAGCAAATCGTACGGTTTGCAAAACCTTGCGAAATTATTGGACATCGAGGTTTTGGCACACAAGAATACTATTCTATTGGAGCCATAGCGTTACAAGACTCCGAATTGCATTATTTTTCAAAAGAACATTTACAAGAAGCTCTATTAGAAAACCCTAAGTTTACTTATGATATGATGCTGTTTTACGCCAACGAGCTAAACCGAAGCGAAAACAAAGTCAAGTCCATTTCACAAATGACGGTACGCGAGCGAGTCATTGACACCCTATTATACATCCACCGAAAATTTGGTGACTTACTCGGGTATATTAATTTACCACTTAGCAGAAAGGAATACGCAGACTACGCTGGTACAACCGAAGAGCAAGTTATCCGCATATTCTCAGCACTAAAAAAAGAAGGACTCATTACCACAAGAGGCAAAAAAATAAGTATCGTAAATGTCTCAAAACTCAAAACCGAAATTAGCGAACACAACTATTTTCTAGATACTTAATTTAAAAAAATTAATGTTTATTTGAGCGCTACCAAAAGGGGGCGGGCTTTACGCTATATCTTTTGTTTTTTGTCATTCTTCCGCCGGCAGGAATTCATAACACATATATTCGTTGCATTCTTCTGTTTTTTTTAATAAGACAAACAAAGGATGACGCTGCAATCCCTAGCGCGGGTTAATCCGCTAAAGTAGGTTCTGTAGTTATATATATAAGGTCAATATATAAATTACATAGATTTTAACTACGTAGTAAAAAGTCCAAAATTCAATCTATTTTCGTTTTTTTTATTAAAAGTAGGATTAAACAAACCAAAAAATATTAAAAGAATACCTGTTTTACGCATACTATTACGTAGCCTCATGGTTTACTTAGTTTAATTTAAGTGTTTATTAATGAGTTGCTTATGATGCAAACCTGTTTTATAACAGGTTTTTTTATGGAACAAAAAGAGGTTTTTATATGGGTAACAACATGAGTTAAAACTAAGACTACTTATATATTTGTCAAAAAAATAAGTATATATACTTAGTAATTCTAAAAACAATTAAAATGAAGTCTCTACTAAAAAAATCAACTTGGATGTTACCCTTAGCAGTATTGCTATTTGCTTGCGGTGGCGAAAAAAAGAAAGATGTAGCCGAAGTTGCGGTTGCAGAAACATCTAAAACAAAAACATTAGATATTGAGAAACCACAATTAACATTTGGTTTTATCAAATTAACAGATATGGCGCCTTTAGCCATTGCAAAAGAAAAAGGATTTTTTGAAGATGAAGGGTTGTTTGTTTCTGTGGAAGCACAATCAAACTGGAAAAACGTTTTAGACCGTGTTATTGATGGTCAGTTAGATGGTTCACATATGTTAGCGGGTCAGCCCATTGCTGCAGGAGCAGGGTTTGGTCGTCAAGCAGATTTGGTAACACCATTTTCAATGGATTTAAATGGTAATGGTATTACGGTTTCAAACGATGTTTGGAGTAAAATGAAACCAAACGTACCAAAAGGAGCAGACGGAAAGCCTATTCATCCTATAAAAGCTGAGGTATTAAAACCTGTTATTGCAGAATATAAAAACTCTGGTAAAGCTTTTAAAATGGGTATGGTATTCCCTGTATCTACCCATAACTACGAAATACGCTATTGGTTAGCAGCAGCAGGCATACACCCAGGAATGTACACAGCGGATAATGTACAAGGACAAATTGATGCTGAAGTTTTACTTTCTGTAACACCTCCACCACAAATGCCAGCTACTCTTGAGGCGGGAACTATTTATGGATATTGTGTAGGTGAACCATGGAACCAACAAGCGGTTTTTAAAGGTATTGGTGTCCCAGTAACTACCAACTATGATATCTGGAAAAACAACCCAGAAAAAGTTTTTGTAATGACAAAGAAATTTGTTGATGATTACCCAAATACTGCCATTGCTGTAACTAAAGCATTAATTAGAGCTGGAAAATGGCTAGACGAACCAAGTAACAGAGCAGAAGCTGTAAAAATATTAGCGATGTCTCAGTATGTTGGTGCGCCAGAAGAAGTATTAGCAAATTCTATGACAGGTACATTTGAATTTGAAAAAGGCGATAAACGTGAGATGCCAGATTTCAACGTATTCTACAAATACAATGCAACTTATCCGTTTTACTCTGATGGTATTTGGTTTTTAACTCAAATGCGTAGATGGGGACAAATTCCTGAGGCTAAAGCAGCAGATTGGTATGCAAGCACTATTAAAGATATATACAGACCAGATATCTGGACAAAAGCAGCAAAATTATTAGTTGAAGAAGGAAATATTCCTGCTGGAGATATTCCAACAACAGATGGTTATAAACCTGCAACTGCTGATTTTATTGACGGAACATCTTATGATGCTAAAGACCCAATTGCTTATATCAACAGTTTCAAAATTGGAAACAAAGATAAAGCTGTACAATAATATATAATTGATATCAATCAACCTGTCTCGAAAACTCAGGACAGGTTGATAAAAAACGAGTAACACTAAAACAAAGCACTGATGAAGCAAAGTTTAACATTAGGAAAAGTAACCAAATTTATGGGTTTAGGTTTTCTAACCACAATAAAAGACCTGTTTACTGGGAAGCTAGAAAAGGAAGATTTTAAAAACTTTCTACGTAAAGTAGTCGTACCAATTGCTTCCATTTTATTATTTATTGGTTTGTGGCACATGGGCTCTAAGAGTTTGTATAACATTGAAGCCGAATTTAAAATTGAAAAAGCGCTAAACGATCAAGGTCCTGCAGCTGCAGAAGCTTTAAGAACATGTATAGCATCTGGAGATTCTAGTTGCCAACCTAATACGTTGCCATCTCCTAGTCAAGTATGGAGTTCCTACCAATCGTTATTAAGAGACCATAATATTATTAGTGCAGATAAAGCGGCTTTTATTGAAAAGACTGCGGCTTTAAATGAAAAGCGTTTAGCAGAGGGAAAAGATGCAATTGTATACACAGGAAGACCATCTTTTGTCGACCAAATTTTTAGAAGTTTGCAAACGGTTTTTGCAGGATTTTTATTAGCCTTATTAATTGCGGTGCCTTTAGGAATTTTTATAGGATTGAGCCCGACGTTGAAGAGTTCGTTCAATTGGTTTATTCAGATTTTCAAACCAGTTTCACCTGTTGTTTGGTACTTATTAGTATTCATGATTGTGAAAACATTATTGATTGGTTCTAGTGAGGATAGCTCGTTTACCATTTCGTTTATAAGTGTTGGTTTATGCTCGATGTGGGCAACTTTAGTGAATACAGCTATGGGCGTTTCATCGGTAGATAAAGATTACATTAATGTTGCTAAAGTTTTAAAATTAGGACCTTTTCAGAAGATATTTAAAGTAGTATTACCATCGTCTTTACCATTAATTTTTACAGGGTTGAAAATTACCTTATCGGTAGCGTGGATGGTTTTAATTGCTATTGAATTATTGGCACAAAGTCCGGGATTAGGATTGTTTGTTTGGGAAGAATTCCAGAATGGTGCGAACGACTCTAATGCTAAAATAATTGTTGCCATGTTTGTGATTGGTATTATTGGTTTCTTGTTAGATAGGTTGATGTTGACGATTCAGAACTGGGTTAGTTTTGATAAGACGGATGCGATTTAGATGAGTTGGAATTTGGAAGCACGAAGACCGAAGACAGAAGACAGAAGTTAGCTTGTTTGCGAAAAAAAGCAAATAATAAATAAAGCAAATGAGTAAGAGTTCCCCTCCTTTGGAGAGGTTAGGGGAGGCTTCCGCGTTAGGGATTGAAGTGGATAGCCCACAACCCGACGTAGGAGGTGCGAGGACTTGTAACGGAAAGCCTGACCCCTTTTCGGGGTAACGCCCAAAAATATAAAGTTTAATTATGTAACCGTAATAATTGACTAAACAACTAAACGAATTAACGAATAAACAGCAGTAAAATGGCCTATTTAGAATTAAATAATATATATAAAACGTACGAACAAGGCGGGAGCGAAACCGAGGTGCTTTCTAACATTAATTTGACGATAGAAGAGGGTGAGTTTGTAGCGATTGTTGGGTTTACGGGGAGTGGGAAAACGACGCTGGTAAACTTGATTAATGGCTTGCTTGAACCGACTAAAGGCGAAGTTTTGTTTAAAGGGAAACCTGTGCAGGGGACCAGCCATGAGCGTGGTGTAATTTTTCAGAATTACTCCTTGTTGCCTTGGTTAACCGTTGGACAGAATGTGTATATGGCTGTGAAGGAGGCATTCCCTAAGAAGTCTAAAAGCGAGTTGAACGCTATTGTTGCGGATTACGTGGAGATGGTTAGTTTGACGCCTGCAATTAATAAACGTCCGAAAGAATTATCGGGTGGGATGCGTCAACGTGTGGCGGTTGCACGTGCTTTGGCCATGAAACCTGAGATGATTATTATGGACGAACCGCTTGGGGCTTTAGATGCTTTAACGCGTGGAAATTTACAGGACGAAATTCTTAATATTTGGGGGAAAGAGAAACGTACAGCGTTACTCATTACCAATGATGTGGATGAGGGGATTTATATGGCAGACCGTATTATTCCGTTGCGTCCAGGGCCAAATGCAACGTTGGGGCCTGAGTTTAAAATAGATTTAGATAGACCTCGCGATAAAACCGAAATGAACGATAACCCGAATTTTAAGAACACACGAAATGCGATTATTGAGTATTTGATGGATATAGGCGCAGAGCGAAAAGTTGAGGCTAGTGAAGGATTTGTGCTTCCAGAATTAACTCCGAAAGATTTTGTTAACCGATTTAAATAAGCATCAAGATGAGTACTATAATTAAAAATAAAACAAAAATTATTACGGAGACATCTGGATTTCCTTCTAAGGATGTGATGCTAGATTTAAAGGATTTAAAGAAAATATACCCAACGCCAAAGGGCGATTATGTGGTGCTTGAAGATTTAAATCTTCAAATTCGTAAAGAGGAGTTTGTGACGATTATTGGGCATTCGGGTTGTGGTAAAACAACAATGCTCTCTATGATTGCGGGATTGAACCCTATTTCTGGCGGTAATATTTCGGTGCTTGGAAAACATATTAAAGGCCCAGGACCAGATAGAGGCGTTATATTTCAAGCGCCTAGTTTAATGCCTTGGATGACGGCGTTACAGAATGTGCTTTTGGGTGTAAATCAGGTGTTTCCTGATGCTACAAAAAGTCAACGTAATGATGTTGCAAAGTACTATTTGCAAAAGGTTGGTTTGGAAGATGCTTTTAATAAGCGTGCTTCGGAATTATCACAAGGAATGCAACAGCGTGTTGGGATTGCTAGAGCATTCGCCATAAAACCTAAAGTGTTGTTATTAGATGAGCCTTTTGGAATGTTAGATTCTTTAACACGTGGTGAACTTCAAGATATCCTAATTGAAATTTGGAATAAAGAAAAAATTACCGCAGTTATGATTACGCACGATGTGGATGAGGCTATATTTTTAGCAGACCGTGTTGTGATGATGACTAGCGGACCTAAAGCGAAAATTGGAGATGTTTTAGATATCGATTTTGAAAGACCTAGAACTCGAAAATCTGTATTAGAACACAATGATTACTACAAATATAGAAAACATTTAATTGACTTTTTAGAGCATTAAATAATAAACAAGATAAAAATATCTTTTTAGATTATGAAACATGAGAAATGTCATAATCTTAGGATAAGTACAACCATATATTTGCATTACAAATTAGATATAATAAAATAATTAACAGAAAATCAATATTAAAAACAAGTAAAATGAAAAAACAATATGTATTAATAGGTTTGATAGCATTGATAGTTCAATTTGCACAGGCGCAGTTTACATTAGATGGAGAATTTAGACCAAGGACAGAATACCGTAACGGATTTGGAAGCATTATTCCTAAGGCTTTAGAACCAGGCTTTGGTATTTCAACTAGAATACGCCTAAACGCAGGTTATGAAGTGGATGCGTACAAATTTTATGTGAGTTTTCAAGATGTATTGGTTTGGGGTGAAAACAGACAAATTTTACCATTTGACCAAAATAATTCGTTTGCTGTTTTTCAAGCTTGGGCAGAATTAAATTTAGGTTCTGGCTGGTCTACAAAATTAGGACGTCAGGTATTATCTTATGATGATCAACGTATTCTTGGCGGATTAGATTGGGCTCAACAAGGGCGTAATCATGATGCTGGACTACTAAGGTATAAAAAAGACAAATTTGCATTGGATGTGGCATTGGCATTTAATCAAGATTACTCACATCCAACAGGGTTTATTTCGGTAGCAAATGTGTATAACACATCAGGATTCTTTTCTTATAAAACGATGCAAATGGCTCATTTAAGTCAAGATTGGAAAAACTTTTCTGGTAGTTTACTATTAATGAATAATGGTTTCCAAAACGATGCAGCTGGTTTAAATGATGTTGCTAATTTACAGACTATTGGAACACATTTAAAATATAAAAATGGTGCGTTTGGTGCAGCAGCAAATGTTTATTTACAAACTGGTGAAGCTATTTATGGAACATCGTATAAAGATGTTAGTGCATCTTTGTTAGGTCTTGATTTAACATTTAAAACATCTGATAAAGTTACTTTAGGAGCAGGGCTAGAAATTATTAGTGGAAATGATGAGACAGATCCAACAAAAACAGGTGCCTTCTTCCCGTTATATGGTACTAATCACAAATTCAATGGTTTTATGGATTATTTCTATGTAGGTAATCATGCTAATAATATAGGTTTAGTTGATATTCATGCTAGTGCTAACTTTAAACTAAGTGATACTTCAAGCTTATTAGTAAAAGCTTTAAACTTTAGTGGAGAACAAGATTTGCCAAGCGGAGAAAGTGCTTTAGGAACAGAAATAGATTTAGTTTTCAAAAAGAAATTTAAAGGTTATGCTTTAGTTGTTGGATACTCACATATGTTTGCTAGTGATGGTATGTATGAACTTAAAGGTGTTACTGAAGAAGTAGCAGCTGATATGCAAAACTGGGCATGGGCTATGTTAGTTTTAAAGCCAAAATTTTTAAATTAAATAAAAATTATAAACAATCATCGGTGAATTGATAGTAATGTAGTGTTACAAATTTTTATTTCAATTCATAAAAATCCCGCCTTGGCGGGATTTTTTTTATCTCTATATCTCAATAGCTAATAGGGATATTTTCTATGTCCTATTTTAAATCATGAAATATTCCAAATACATTTCTTACATTTAAGCAGTAAATAAAAAATATGCTTAAAAAAGTTTTTGCTAGTGCCGTTTTTGGTGTTGAAGCGTCTACAATAACGGTTGAGGTAAACGTAGATAAAGGTGTTGGTTATCATTTAGTTGGGTTGCCAGATAATGCTATTAAAGAAAGTAATTTTAGAATTGCAGCAGCGCTTCAAAATAACGGTTACAGAATTCCAGGAAAGAAGATAATTATAAACATGTCGCCAGCAGATTTACGAAAAGAGGGCTCTGCTTACGATTTAACATTGGCAATTGGTATTCTAGCATCCACAGACCAAATTAAAGCTGAAGATTTAGATAAATATTTAATCATGGGCGAATTGTCTTTAGATGGCAGTTTACAACCCATAAAAGGGGCTTTACCCATTGCTGTTAAAGCTAGGGAAGAAGGTTTTAAAGGGTTTATCCTGCCAGCTCAAAATGCTAAGGAAGCAGCTATTGTTGATAATTTAGAAGTTTATGGTGTAGATAATATTGAGCAAGTCATTAATTATTTTGATAAAGGAGAGCCTTTAGAACAAACTATTATAAATACAAGAGAAGAGTTTGAAAAGAGTTTGGATTTTCCAGAATTTGATTTTTCAGATGTAAAAGGACAAGAAGGTATAAAGCGTTGTATGGAAATTGCAGCGGCAGGCGGGCATAATATTATTTTAATAGGCCCACCGGGGGCTGGTAAAACGATGTTGGCAAAACGCTTACCTAGTATTTTACCGCCAATGACTTTGCATGAAGCCTTAGAAACCACAAAAATTCATTCTGTAGTTGGGCGTGTTAAAGACTCTGGATTAATGGCGCAGCGGCCTTTTAGGAGTCCTCATCA
Source organism: uncultured Algibacter sp. (assembly GCF_947487575.1). Classification (GTDB taxonomy): domain Bacteria; phylum Bacteroidota; class Bacteroidia; order Flavobacteriales; family Flavobacteriaceae; genus Algibacter_B. Next base: position 186,808 of record NZ_CANKXG010000004.1, read on the forward strand.
CACGATATCAAATGTTGCTTTAGTAGGAGGCGGCAGTTATCCACAGCCAGGTGAAATTTCAATGTCGCATAATGGTGTTTTATTTTTAGATGAATTACCCGAATTTAAGCGAGAAGTTTTAGAAGTGATGCGTCAGCCTTTGGAAGATAGAGAAGTAACTATTTCTAGAGCGAAGTTTACCGTTACTTATCCGTCGTCATTTATGTTGGTAGCGAGTATGAATCCGAGCCCTAGTGGTTATTTTAACGACCCAGATTCTCCTGTAACATCAAGTCCTGCTGAGATGCAACGTTATTTGAGTAAAGTTTCTGGTCCGTTGTTAGATAGAATTGATATTCATATTGAAGTCACACCTGTACCTTTTGATAAACTTTCGGATGATAGAAAAGGGGAGACTTCTGTTGAAATAAGAAAACGAGTAACTAAAGCTAGAGAAGTACAAACCAAACGTTTTGAAGATTCTGATACTGTACATTACAACGCCCAAATGAACGTCAAACAAATTAGAAAACACTGTGTATTGGATGACGTTTCCAAAGAACTCTTAAAAACGGCTATGGAACGTTTGAATCTCTCTGCACGTGCTTATGATAGAATATTGAAAGTATCTAGAACAATAGCTGATTTGGAGGGTGTTGACGATGTAAATGGTTCTCATATTAGTGAGGCTATTCAGTATCGTAGTTTGGATAGAGAAGGGTGGTTAGGGTAGAAATGATTTATGATTAAATGAATAAAAAACTGAGTAATAAAAACCATTTAAAGAATTGGTATTTTATAGCAAAAAATAATATTGCTATGATTTTATTGATACCAACTTTAGTAGGTGGCATTTGGCAGATTTTATCTCTATTAACTTTAGGGTTTGAATATATTAGGTTTTTTTCGGTAAGTCAATTGGTTGCTGATGGGTTATTAATGATAATAGTTATTCCAATTATAGTTTTTTTTCCATTTTTAATCTATCATATGTTCAAGTCAATTATGGGTGAAACTATTAAAAAGAAAAATAAATATTCATTCTTAAGAGAGCTCTTTTTTTTGCTAATTTCTATGTTTTTTCTCGTTTTGTTGATTTACCATTATATGAATGGTAATGGTAAACCGAGTTCGTTTTTCTTGTTTTTAACTATAATGATATATATACCATTAATTGAAACTTATTATATTCTCGGGGAAAGAATTGAAAAAAAGTTAAGTGTTTATAGTAGATTGTTTAAAATGAGAAGTAAATCAATAATTCAAAATATTATTACTTATATATTATTTTTGATAGAGTCAGTATTTGGATTTATTTGGGCAATAATTTTGTCGCTTTCTACTTTTTTACTGCTCATCTTGTTTTTTAGCGTTGTTGATTTTTTGGGGGATTACTTCATTTCAGATAATCTTTCTAATATAAAGAACGTAGAGGAAACTATTAAAAATGAATATGGCATATCTCCACATGAATACAGTATAAAATATTTTAATGACAGTTATATTTTTGTTGAGCATATAACTGTATCAGAACATGAAATGCAAAAATTGATTAAAGAAGATAAAGAGGTGCCTAAGGAAATTATTATTTTAAATTTTGATTCACTTTTTAAACAAACTAAATTATAATTTAAGTAATAATAACAACCCCGCCACTAGTTGAAAACAAAACCGATTAAACTTCCTATCGGTAGACCTACGGATTTAAGGTTGTAACTAGTGGCGGTAAGAGTAAGTCATAAAAACATATTGTTGTACCACTAATTACAAACGGGTATTACTTGGGTTGCATTCATATCTTCATAGAACACTTTTTCTTTAATAGATTTAATCCTAAATTTATAGAATGAAAAACACACATATTCTACTGCTTTCACCCGCTACCGCTAGTTTGTAACTAGTGGCGTTATGAGTAAGCTTAAAAACGCCTCTTTTGTTTTTTAATTAGTTGAATATATCTTGCTTTATAATCTCGCAATTAAGTATTTCAATTTGTTGTTGGTTAGCTTCAATTATTTTTTGTTGTTCTTTTACGGCATTAAACAAAACAGCCACTAAATCCATATATTTTAGTTTTAGATGTTTATTGGATTTATCTACACGTATTAATTCTGGCATAATTAATTGTACATCTTGAGCTATAAAACCCATGCGTTTTTCTGATGATTCATCAGATTTATAGTTGTATATTTTTGCATCCAATTGCAATGCTTCATTAAGACCATATTGAAGTAGGGAGATGTTCTCTTTTAATCTGTAATCTGAAAATATTTGCTCGCAGTTTGCATTTTCAAAGCAATCTCCGTCATCACAATCTGTTTGTCCATCATTATCATCATCAATACCATTATTGCAAATTTCTGTTATCGCATTATTAGAATCATCTTCTGATGAGCATGACGATAAACCTAAACATAAGATTAAAATTAGTACATATTGAATTTCAGTTTTCATAATATATTTGATTTTTATTGTTCATTATTACATTAACATTTTAAAAATATGTCATCAAAAAAAGTAATTAGTTTAAAAGTTATTAAGTATAAGTTTTCAATACATTCCTCGAATGGAGTAATTTTTATAAATTGTAAAATGAAAAAATATATTTCGATATTAGTATTAGTGATTATTCTAGGTTGTAATAAAACTAAAGAAGGTCATCAAATTGCAACGTCAGAAATTAAACAAGACATAGTTCCAATTCTAAACCTAGAACAAGCCAACAAACTAGCCAATTTACCTTTGCACTGTATAAACACAGAATACCCAAACAGGCTATCACAAACGTTAGGTGGTGATGAAGATTTAAAATCGCCTACCCAATTACATCCTGCGTTTTATGGATGTTTTGATTGGCACTCATCTGTTCATGGGCATTGGAGCTTGGTGAGTTTATTAAAATCATTTCCAGAAATTGATAATGCTGATGCCATCAAACACAAGTTACTCAATAATATTTCAAAAGAAAATATTGAAGCAGAAGTGGCTTATTTTGATGGAAAACATAATAAATCTTATGAGCGCACTTATGGTTGGGCGTGGTTGTTAAAACTTGCCGAAGAATTACATACTTGGGATGATAAAACAGCAAGACAATTAGAAACTAATTTGCAGCCTTTAACCGATTTAATAGTTGAAAAATACATTGAATTTTTACCAAAATTAAATTACCCGATGCGTGTTGGAACACATTCAAATACAGCATTTGGTTTATCATTTGCTTATGATTATGCCAAAACATTGCATAACGAAACCTTGAAAAAAGCAATTAAAGAGCGAGCTTTATATTTTTTTAAAAATGATGAAGATTGCCCAATGTTATGGGAACCTAGCGGAAGTGATTTTTTATCGCCATGTTTGGAGGAGGCAGCTTTAATGAAGCGCTTATTGCTAATTGAAGATTATAAAGTATGGTTAAATGATTTTCTGCCACAATTGAAAGCTAAAAAATATAGTTTAGAAGTTGGAGTAGTTTCAGATAGAACCGATGGACACTTGGTACATTTAGATGGCGTTAATTTTTCAAGAGCATGGAGTTTAAATAAAATTACTAAAGATTTACCAGATTATAATCATCTTAAAAGCATTGCAAACCAACATATTAATTATTCATTGCCAAGCATTTTTGACGATAGTTATGAAGGTGGACATTGGTTAGGAAGTTTTGCTATTTATGCCTTGAATTCTACTACAGATTAGTTAAATTGGTATTGTGGAAAGTCTAATTATAGATATAAATGTTGATACAGGGGAGGGAATAGGTAATGAGTCTCAAATTATGCCTTATGTTTCGGCTTGCAATATAGCTTGCGGCGGACATGCAGGAGATGGCGAAACAATGAGAAATGCTGTTAAACTGGCAAAACAATATGGTGTTAAAATCGGGGCACATCCATCTTTTCCTGATAAAGAGAATTTTGGACGAACCCGCATGGATATATCTTGTGTTGCCTTATATACTTCAATAAAAAACCAAATTAAAGATTTAGTAACTATTCTAAATGAAGAGCATGCGGCACTTCATCATATAAAACCACATGGCGCATTATATAATTTAGCTGCAGTTGATGAAAAAGTGGCTAATGTTATTGTTGAGGCTGTAAAAGCGTTAGCAATACCCGTAAAATTATATGTACCATTCAATTCGGTTATTGCAAATGTGGCTATTAAAAATAACATACAAATTATATATGAGGCCTTCGCAGATAGAAATTATAATGATGATTTAACACTTGTTTCAAGAAACGAAAGCAACGCCTTAATTTCTAATTCAGATTTAATGTTTGAGCATATTAACAACATAATTTTAAATAAAAAAGTAAAAACTATTTCTGGTAATTTTGTACCGCTTAAAGCGGAAACGTTTTGTATTCATGGTGACCAACCTGATGGGGTTAATATAGTATCCAATTTAGTTGGCCGTTTGAAAAATAAAGGCATAAAAATAAGATGATTATAAATTGAATTTTTTATTGACATACAAGCCTTTTGGAGAGCGAACTATTTTAGTTGAATGGCCACCAGAAATTAAACCGCATATTTTGCAAGATATACTATGTTTTAAAGAAAAAATTGCAAATAAAAAGATTAAATATATAATTGATATAAGAACAGCATATAATTCATTATTAGTTATTTACAAAAAAATAGATATTGATTTTGAATATGAAGTAAACAAGCTTAAGGAAGTATATAAATCTAACGATTATTCTTTAAAAATTGAATCTCGTTTATGGAAAATTCCAGTATGCTATGATGCCATTTTTGGAGTTGATTTAGATGTTATTTCAGAAACCAATAATATTTCTAAAGAAGATATTATTAAGCGTCATTCAAAGGCTATTTATACGGTTTACTTTATTGGTTTTTTGCCTGGGTTTTTATATTTGGGAGGACTAGATGAAACGTTATTTACACCAAGAAAAGGAACTCCAAGATTAAAAATTGAAAAGGGTGCAGTTGCCATTGGAGGAAATCAGACTGGAATATACCCTGATGAGAGTCCTGGCGGTTGGAACATTATTGGGAATTCGCCAATTAATTTTTTTGATACTTCAAAAGATCAGCCATGTTTTGCAAAAGCTGGGGATAAGCTTCAGTTTTATTCAATTACTCTAAATGAACATGAGAATATTAAAGCATTACTAGAAGTTAATGAATTTCAATTAGAAAGTGAGGGCATTGATGGTTAAAGTATTAAAGTCTGGTTTTTATTCTACTATTCAGGATTTTGGACGTAACGGATTTCAACACTATGGTGTGCCGTATTCTGGTGCTATGGATAGATATGCTGCTTCATTGGTAAACGGATTGCTTGGTAATATTAAAACTGCTGCAGTTATTGAAATGACAATGACTGGTGCCACTTTGCTATTTAATTGCGATACGTTTATTTGCATATCTGGGGCAAACTTTAATCCAAGATTAAATGATTTGCCAATTTTAAATTATAAGGTAATTAAGGTTTGTAAAAATGATGTATTGTCCTTTGGGAAATTAGAATTAGGTTTTCGTTGTTATTTGGGTGTTTCAGGTGGTTTTGAAACAGAAACTATAATGGGTAGCAAAAGCATGTATCGAGGTATTACTTCAAAGTATGTTATAAAAAAACATGATGAGTTGAGTATTTTTAAGTCTTCAGTAGTTAGAGGCGAGCTTCATGCTAAACTCAGAATCAATAAATCTTATTTAGAAACGTTTATTATTGAAGTTTTTAAAGGCCCAGAATTCGACTTGCTAACCAATACACAACAAGAAAAATTGCTTACAAATTCATTCACTATTTCGATGAAAAACAATAGAATGGCATATCAAATAGAAGAATTTCTAGAAAATAATTTAGAAGCTATTATAACATCAGCAGTTCTTCCTGGAACTGTTCAGTTAACACCTTCAGGAAAATTAATTGTTTTAATGCGAGATTGTCAGACTACAGGTGGTTACCCAAGAGTTTTACAATTAAAAGAATCCTCTATAAATATCTTAGCTCAAAAGTATACTAACAACAAAATTAACTTTAAACTCCTTTCGATGTCTTTGTAGTAACAGAGGTGGAAGAAGGACTTTTTAACACTGTTTCAATATAATTTGTATAAATTTTTGTGTTTCTTATTTGTCTACGGCTCTTAGTGGCTTTTATGGCAGTAGAAGTGCCAATTCGGTCGGCGCCAGCATCAATATATTTTAAGGCTAAGTCAAAATCACCAATACCTCCTGAAGCTTTAATTTTCGCCTTATTTCTTACTGTTTTTTTTATAATTTTCACAGCAGTTAAAGTAGCACCACTTTTAGAAAACCCTGTAGAAGTTTTAATAAAATCTGCTTTTGCATCTAAGCATATTTCACTAGCTTTTATGATTTCATTTTTATTTAATTCTGAAATTTCAAGAATAACTTTTAAAGGTGTTTTTCCTATGGCTAATTTTACATCAATAATGTCTTTTAGAACAGAAACATGATTTCTACTTTTTAAATAGCCTAGGTTAATAACCATGTCAATTTCATCTGCGCCATCTTCAATAGCTTTTTCAGCTTCAAAAACTTTAGCTTCTGTAGACATGCTTCCCAACGGAAATCCCACAACTGTACAGACTTTAACATTAGAATTTTCTAATAACTGTTTAGCCAATGAGACATAACAACTATTAATACAAACACTGTAAAATCCATTAACTTTAGCATTATTGCATAAGTCTATGATTTCTCGCTCGGTTGTAGAAGATTTTAATAATGTATAGTCAATGTAATTGGAAATGTCCATAGGTTATAAGTAGGTTTTATGTGTTAATGATTTAATTCTTGAGGAAATGAAAAAAATCAAATATTATTTATTTAAATGTTTGTCGGGGCATTCTTATAAGCTAAATTATTAATTTATATGAATAAATCTATATAAAACATTAAATTTTAGATTAACGGTAACCCATATTATCTTTTAACTAGATATACGGTAAAAAAGTGTGTTTTGGACGATATATTTATATCAAATTTGGTTTTAGTTGCTTGAAACGAGTTTCAAATATTGTCGCATCTACTGATCTGTATACATTTTTAAACAATTGCAATAAATCCGTTGAATGTATTTCTCTTTTTTGTGATACTAAGTTAAAATGAGCAAAACCAGACCAAATTATAGATTTTATATGAGTTTTTTCTTCATTATACATACGCATTTCAACTAATAAATTTTTAGTATCAAATTTTATTAATTGCGACTCTATAACAACTGTTTCCATTAAAAGTGCAGGTTTTAAGTAAGCGATTTGATTTGAAATAGAAACCCAACTTTTACCTTCTAGTTTAGCTTTTTTGTAAATATCTAAGTTATAATCCTTAATTAGAACATCTTCTCGATGATTCATAAAGTAATTAATATAACTACCGTTATTAAGATGATTAAAAGGGTCGCAATCTTGAAACCTGATTTTAGTTTTACTTTCTAGCACTTTTGGAAGTTGATTCATAATTTTAAATTTAAAATATACCAATTGGTATATTATGAGTTAAAAAAATATTATTGTTTTAATTCGTTAGTAATAATATGGTTAATAAGATTCATGGTATCTTTCATGTAAAATTCATCATTCATAGTATAAGTCATAAAAATTGCTCCTTGAATCATAGTATCAATACGTTTTGCGTATTGCATGGCATTAACTTCTGATGAAATCTCACCAATTTCAATAGCGTTTTCAATAATACTACACAACTTGTCTTGAATGCGTTGAATAACATCTCTAACTTTATTTAGTAACTCTGAATTACTATTATTTGCATCAACACCAATATTTAAAACGGGACAGCCGCCAAGTTGTTTGCTGAAATGGTAATAGTTTTTGTAAAAATCTGTAATTAAATATAACTTTTGAATTGGCGAATTGCTTTGTTCTAAATGAATTGATAGTGGTTTCATTAATGATTTAACCATAAATTTAAATGAAGCTAAAGCAAGTTCTTCTTTGTTTTTAAAGTTTCCGTAAATGGCTCCTTTGGTTAGACCCGTTGCATTTGTTATATCAAACATACTTGTTGCTGCATAACCATTTTTATTAAAAATAGGAGCGACAGTTTCTATAATGTATTGCGAAGTGAGTTCAGCTTTTGTTGTCATAACTTGTACAAATATATTAAAAAATATACCAATCGGTATATTTTGAATTTATTTTATTCGGTAAAAAAGGAAAAGCAACACTCATCTTAATAATTAGATTCATGTTGCTTTTCAACTAACCAACCACTTAATAGACTATCTGTAAAAGAAAATGTTACAAATAATACTATTAATTTTTAAAATTCTTCAGTAACTAAATCGCCTTGATTTCTAAAAACTAACTTATCATCAAAGGCATCAAGTAAAATGATGCTATCTGTAGTTACTTTACCGGATAAAATTTCTTTACTCAGGGCATTTAAAACTTCTTTTTGGATTACGCGTTTTACAGGTCGTGCACCATATTCTGGATTATAGCCTTTATTTGCTAAATAGGCTATGGCCTCAGGTGTGGCATCGAAAGTAATGCCTTGTTCTGCTATCATTTTTGTAACACTTTTTAACTGTAATCCAACAATTTCTACTATGTTTTCTTTACTTAGTGGTGTAAACATTACCGTGTCGTCAATTCTGTTTAGGAATTCTGGACGTACTGTTTGTTTTAACAAGGCTAAGACATCCACTTTTGCAGCTTCAATGGCTGAGTCAATATCTTTAGTAGCCTCAAAACGCTCTTGTATAATGTTGCTTCCCGTATTTGAAGTCATGATAATGATTGTGTTTTTGAAATCAGCAACTCGTCCTTTATTATCTGTTAAGTGGCCTTCATCTAGTACTTGTAAAAGGATATTAAATGTATCTGGGTGTGCTTTTTCAATTTCATCCAGAAGCACTACAGAATATGGTTTTCTTCTAACAGCCTCGGTTAACTGTCCACCTTCATCATAACCAACGTATCCTGGAGGTGCACCAACTAATCTACTAACAGCATGGCGCTCTTGATACTCACTCATATCAATTCGAGTCATGGCATTTTCATCATCAAATAAGTATTCAGCTAAAGCTTTTGCTAATTCTGTTTTACCCACACCTGTTGTTCCTAGGAACAGGAATGTTCCAATAGGTTTTTTAGGGTTTTGTAAACCAGCTCGACTTCGTCGCACAGCATCACTTACCGCTTCAATAGCTTCTTCTTGACCAACTACACGTTTATGCAATTCGTTTTCCAATTTTAAAAGTTTTTCACGATCGCTTTGAAGCATTTTAGTAACAGGGATTCCTGTCCATTTTGCAACCACTTCTGCAATATCATCATAAGTAACTTCTTCTTTTATTAAAGAGGTTTCTGCTTGTTCTTGTAATTTTTTTTGAAACACTTCAAGTTGTTCTTGAGCTTCTTTAATTTTTCCGTAGCGTAATTCGGCTACTTTTCCGTAATCGCCTTCACGTTCTGCTTTTTCAGCTTCAAGTTTATAATTTTCAATGTCCTGTTTAGTGTTTTGGATATTGTCAACGACTTCTTTTTCAGACTTCCATTTGGCATTAATTTCGTTGCGTTGTTCTTTGATGTTTGCCAAATCCGAACGCAATGATTTTAGTTTAGTTTCATCTTTTTCGCGCTTAATGGCTTCAATTTCAATTTCTAATTGCATGATTTTTCTATCCAAAACATCTAATTCCTCAGGTTTTGAATTGATTTCCATACGTAATTTAGAGGCAGCTTCATCCATTAAATCGATAGCCTTATCTGGCAAAAATCGATTTGTTATGTAGCGTGTTGAAAGCTCTACAGCGCCAATAATAGCTTCATCCTTTATACGAACCTTATGATGCGTTTCGTACTTTTTTTTAATACCTCTAAGAATTGAAATAGCACTTTCTGTATCAGGTTCATCAACCATTACTTTTTGAAAACGACGCTCTAAAGCTTTGTCTTTTTCAAAATATTTTTGGTATTCATCTAAAGTGGTTGCGCCTATGGCACGCAGTTCGCCACGTGCTAAAGCGGGTTTTAAGATGTTTGCGGCATCCATAGCACCTTGACCACCACCAGCACCAACTAAGGTGTGGATTTCGTCAATAAATAGTACTATATCGCCATTACTGGTTGTAACTTCTTTTATTACGGCTTTTAAACGTTCTTCAAATTCACCTTTAAACTTTGCTCCAGCAATAAGTGCTCCCATGTCTAAAGCAAAAATTTGCTTGTCTTTTAAGTTTTCTGGGATATCACCATCAATAATTCTATGAGCTAAACCTTCGGCAATGGCGGTTTTACCAGTGCCTGGTTCTCCCACAAGAATGGGATTGTTTTTGGTTCTTCGAGATAAAATTTGAAGTATTCTACGAATTTCTTCATCACGACCAATAACAGGATCTAGTTTTCCGTCTTTAGCTAATTGGTTTAAGTTTTTTGCGTATTTATTTAATGAGTTATATGTTTCTTCTTGACTTTGTGAGGTTACGTTTTCTCCCTTGCGCAATTCATCTATAACTGCTTTCAAGCTTTTTTCAGTAACGCCTTGGTCTTTTAGCATTTGTGCTATTTTGCTATTCGATTTAAAAACAGCAAGAATTAAATGTTCTATGGATACAAAATCATCTTTCATTTTTTTAGCAATGATTGATGCTTCGTTTAATGTTTTTCCAGCTTCGCGAGAGAGCATAAGTTCTGCTCCAGAAACTTTAGAAAAACTTTCTAGTTGTTTATTTAAGGCTTGTTCAAGAATAGAGACATTAACATTTAGTTTTTTTAAGATGAATGGTAATACGTTTTCATCAACTTCAAAAATGCCTTTAAAAATATGTTCATTTTCTATTTGCTGATGCCCAAAACCTTGAGCAAGTTGTTGGGCTTGCTGAATGGCTTCTTGCGATTTTATGGTATAATTGTTTAAGTTCATTTTTTATTTTTTAATCCTTTTAAAAAGGATATTATTTTTCTTTTATATCATCATATAGTCAATAATCTTACCAATGGGTTTTAGAGGACATAATGTCGGTTTAGAGCGTGTTTTTAGTGACTTTTTGTCGGTTTGTAAGCTTTGAAACCTATTTCGACTTATAGGGTGTCTACTTAAATGCGTGATTAGTTTATTTTTACATTTAAGTGAGCACATAACCGTGGCGCGTTAGGGATTGAACGGGATGTTTGAAATCCCCGACGTAGGAGGGATTGAGTAGTGAAAGCCCGACCCTTGGGTAACGCCATAATAAAAAAAACTATGGGATTTATAAATAAATTATTTGGAGGTTCATCTGAACCAAAAGAAGAAAAGCTGTTGCCTTGGATTACTTTAAGTGATTTGAAGCAATTGGATGCTATTGCTAAAAAATCAAAAACAAAAACGCAAGTTGTTTTTAAACATTCTACACGTTGTGGAATAAGTAGAATGGTAATGAATCAGTTTGTAGATGCTTACGATTTGACAGAGAACGACTTAGATTTATATTATTTAGATTTACTGAATTACCGTGATGTTTCGAATGAAGTTGGTTTTAAATTTCAGGTTATGCATCAATCTCCTCAGATTTTAGTAATTAAGAATGGAGTAGTAGTTGCGCATGCTTCGCATGGTGCGATTAATGAGGTTGATTTAAGTCGATTTATTTAATACTGCTTGTTTACAGATTCTTTAAGGCTTTAGTTATAGCATGTGGTTGTAATTTTTAGAATTAATAGCTTTTTGAAATTGTTTTTTGGTATTGCATGATAGTATGAATACTGAAAAAATTGATAAAAGTAGTTTCTTTATAATCTTAAAATTTGGTTATAAAACTATATTTTGGTTATGATGCCGAACTGAAAAACGCCTGTAAACATTAGCTTAAAGACGTTTTTTTTGTTTTAATTTGTGAAGATTTATTTCTTGTAAACAGGTAATAATTTATTAGAGACTTCACCAAACCCAATACGAGTGCCGTCCTTTTCGCAATAGCCCCTCATAATTACGGTGTCGTTGTCGTTTATAAACTTCCGTTCTGTACCATCTTTCATTTTAAGTGGTTTTTCACCTCTCCAAGATAATTCTAGCATGGAGCCATAACTACCTTCGGTAGGACCAGAAATGGTACCACTTCCCATTAAATCTCCAGAATTTACTGGGCAACCATTAACGGTATGATGCGCTAATTGTTGCACCATGTTCCAATACATATATTTAAAGTTAGAGTTACTTACAATATTTTCTTTAGCACCTTGAGGTTGGATGGCTACCTCTAAATTTATATCATAGCTTTTTTTACCTTTATATTTAAGGTAGTCAAGTTGTTTTTTTAGAGGTTTTGGGCTTTCTACTCGATATGGCTCTAGGGCATCTAAAGTTACAATCCATGGAGAAATTGAAGATGCAAAGTTTTTAGCTAAAAAAGGCCCTAATGGCACATATTCCCATTTTTGAATATCGCGGGCGCTCCAATCATTAAGTAATACTAATCCAAAAATATATTCTTCAGATTCTTCAATAGGAATTGGCTCTCCTAAATCATTTGCATCGGTTGTAATAAAAGCCATTTCTAATTCAAAATCAACGAGTTTACTCGGGCCAAAAACAGGTTCGGAAGCTCCGTTTGGAAGTGTTTGCCCTTGTGGTCTGTGTACTGGTATTCCTGATGGAATAATAGAGCTACTTCTACCATGATACCCAACAGGAATATGCAACCAGTTTGGTAAAAGTGCATTATCTGGGTCTCTAAACATAGTACCCACATTTGTTGCATGTTCTATACTTGAGTAAAAATCTGTGTAATCACCAACCTGTACTGGTAATTGCATTTCAATCTCATCAAGGCGAAACAAAATAGTTTCTTTATGTTTTGTGTTATTTTTTAGCGTTTTATTTTCTACATCAAAAATTTCAGCAATTCTATTTCTAACCGCACGCCATGTTTTTCTACCGTCCGCGATAAAATCATTAAGTGTGTCTTGCAGAAAAATATCATCTGTTAACGGAATCCCGTCAAAATAACCTAATTGATGTAAAGCACCAAGGTCAATAGCGGTATCTCCAATGCGTGTGCCTATAGTAATAATATCATCACGAGTTAAAAACACGCCAAAAGGAATGTTTTGTATTGGAAAATCAGAATTTTTATCAACGTGTAACCACGAAGTTCTATCTGGATTGTTAGCGAATAATGCCATAAATTAATTTATTTGGGTTATTGAATTCTTATCAAACGTACATAATTTTTTTATTTTATTTGAAAAAACAGCATAAAATATGCGTAAAATTTAACGGTTAACAAACCGTTGAAAACTTAAAAGTAAATCTGGTTTTTTTAATACTAATAACTAATCAATTTCCTATTTTTGCACATTATTTAACTAGAATCAGATTTTCCATGAAAATGGAAATAATAAAATTATATTTATGCAACGCGACGAACAAATTTTTGAACTTATTCAAGCTGAAAAGGAACGCCAATTACATGGTATTGAACTTATTGCTTCAGAGAATTTTGTAAGCGACCAAGTAATGGAAGCTGCTGGCTCTGTATTAACCAATAAATATGCTGAAGGCTACCCAGGAAAGCGTTATTATGGTGGTTGCGAAGTGGTTGATGAAGTTGAACAAATTGCTATTGATAGAGCAAAATCTTTGTTTGGTGCGGCTTATGTAAATGTTCAACCTCATTCTGGAAGTCAAGCTAATACAGCAGTTTATCATGCATGTTTAAAGCCAGGTGATAAAATATTAGGTTTTGATCTATCTCACGGTGGGCATTTAACACATGGGTCGCCAGTAAATTTTTCTGGTAAACTTTATAATCCAGTATTTTATGGTGTAGAGCAGGAAACAGGTGTTTTAAATTATGATAAAATTCAAGAAATTGCTACAAAAGAACAACCAAAGCTTATTATAGCTGGGGCTTCAGCATACTCTCGCGATATAGATTTTAAACGTTTTAGAGTTATAGCAGATAGCGTTGGGGCAATTTTAATGGCAGATATTTCGCATCCTGCAGGATTAATTGCAAAAGGGATTTTAAATGACCCTCTTCCACACTGTCACGTCGTTACAACTACTACTCATAAAACTTTAAGAGGGCCAAGAGGAGGAATGATTATGATGGGGCAAGATTTTGAAAACCCATTTGGAATTAAGCTTAAAAACGGAAACTTACGTAAAATGTCATCGCTATTAGATTCTGCTGTTTTTCCAGGAAATCAAGGTGGTCCATTAGAACATATTATAGCAGCAAAAGCTATTGCTTTTGGTGAAGCGCTAACCGATAACTTTTTGCATTACCAATTACAGGTAAAGCAGAATGCTACAACTATGGCAGACGCACTAGTTGAAAAAGGATATAATATTATATCCAACGGTACAGATAATCACTGTATGTTAATCGATTTACGTAACAAAAACCTGTCTGGTAAAGATGCAGAGCAAGCTTTGGTGAAGGCAGATATTACGGTAAATAAAAACATGGTACCTTTTGATGATAAATCACCATTTGTAACCTCAGGTATACGTTTAGGCGTTTCTGCTATTACTACCCGTGGTTTAAAAGAAGAAGATATGGGGGCTATTGTAGAGTTGGTTGATGAAGTAATTACTAATTTTGAAAATGAAGCTGTTCTAGAAGCTGTTAAAACAAAAGTAAATACAATGATGAAGGATAAACCTTTGTTTGTGTAAGCCCTTAAATCAATTCAAGTGTTAATTGTAAAAATCCTGCTTTATGCGGGATTTTTTTTGCTGTAAAAAGTTTTTTGGCGTTACCACAAGGGTCGGGCTTTTCGTTATATCTTTTTCTCGTGCCTCAAAAAAGGATGCCACTGCAATCCCTAACGCACTCACTCATATAGTACTTACTTAGAATTTGCATATACTTATTTTATATCCTTTATCATTTTTGATATTAAATCATCATCTTTTCTTGCCCAAAAAACATCCTGATCATCGCCTTGCCAAATTTCTAGAGTTTTTAAACTATATCCTTTTACGCTATTCTCATCATGTATTTTAATTATGTCCCTTTCTTCTTTATTCAAAATAATCTCTTGAGTAAAAAATATAAATTCACATTTTACACCCTTTTTTTGATAACAGATTAAAAATTCTTCAGCCTTTTTTGCTATTAGTTTTAGGTCTTTATTATTGCTATGTCTGTAATGATATATAAACTTTATTTTTTTACGCTTATCCAAAGATTTCATTCTTAAAAGCTTTCTTTCATAACTTTTTCTATGCAAATCATTATTTATTACATCATGATGGGTGAATTCAAAACCATGTTGATGCAGTTTAATATAAATGTTATCAGATTTTGAATAAAATTTATTCCTTACAACTTTTGTTTCTCCAATATATTCGTAAAATAAATGTTCCGAATTTAATAGATTGCAGTAATTTTCTTTTTCTAATTGAATTGCATAATCTAAGTTGCTTCTTCCGTGTGAGTATGGTGTGCTAAAACTTTTTATTCTAAACCTATTTAAAATGTTATCAGTAAGGCAGTTTTCACCAATAGAAATATAGTAAACATTGGAATTTTTATGTTTGTAGTTTTCATATTTACGTATAAGTTTTTTTATAATGTCTTTTAATGTCATAAAAACGAATATGCCAGAAATTTAAACTGAGTGATTTAGTTGTAGTGGATTGAACTAAGTTAACAAAAGAAAACGAATAGGAGGAAAACCCATAATATTTTCCATGTAAATAAATAATTTAGTAATTAATTATGAGTATTGAATAATATGATTATTAATCATCTTCTGGAAAAGTAATATGCTGATAAGCTCCGATATCTGGAGAATTTGTTCTATTAATATTTAAAATATCAACTGGGACTTGTGTGGCAAAAACAGCTAAACCGTTGCCATTAGCTGCAGAGTCATCGCCAATAATCATTTCATTTAACTCTACATCTTTAAAATTTGGGTCTTGATTAAAAATATTACCTTCATATTTAGATGTATCGTTAAAATCGTAGTTAGCCCCTGTGAAATTATTATTGTTATCATCAAAACGAATCAAACAGTTGGTGAACTTGAAATTAAAAACGACTGCATCATCTTCAATTTCATCTAATAAAATTTCAGGGTTATCATTTCCGTAGATAATGCAATTGTTAAAATTAGCTTCTGTTAAATCAGCTATAGTAGCTATATTGTCTTCATCTATTATGAAATTATTTATTAAAACTGATGGGAACTGTCTAAAACCATTATCCCAATAATTCGTTATGGTAGAATGTGTTAAATTGTATTTTCCACCTAGTGTTCCAGTAAAAGACGATAAACCAGAATTATTAATAACTATATTTTCTGCAAAAATAGATGTGTTTCTACCTAAAATTCCAAAATTACTAGAATTATAGATTTGAGAATTTGTTATAGTAAGTTTGTTGTTAATTTCATTGGGATTACCAATAGACCAAATACCAATTTGAGAATTCTTTATAGTCGCATAATTTATAGTATTATTTATACTGCCTTCAACTAGTAAAATAGTGCCCCATTGTCCTGGGGCTTCGGAGAAATTAGGTTCCAATCGATCACCTTCAAAAATCACTTCGTTTTCCATTAAATCCCTGTCGTTACTGTATGTTCCATTTACATTAATTGAGGCGCTATTAGAAACAATGATACCTGAGTTCTCATGAAAATGTAGGCGTGCACCAGCGTCAATAGTTAAAGTTTCTCCGTTTGGTACAGTTGCAAACCCATAAATAACGTATGGTTTTTCATTGGTAAAGTTAAGCTCTGAGGATTCTAATTCACGACCAAGAAATTGTACTTCACCAAATTCACTGCCAATATCGAGAGTTAATCTATCAATAATATTATCATCATCTCTGTCTGGGAAAATAAAAACAGCATCTTGAACAAGGGTGACTAATTCTACTTTTTGTAGATTAGAACCTGAATCAAATTCTATTGCATCTGTATATAAAAATTGATTTCCAATTGCAGCCTCATTTTCAATATTAACTGTAGTTTCTACAAATATAAATAAGCTGTCTTTAGCTAATAATTCTATATTATTAAAACTTTTTCCTGTTAAACCATCTACACTCAATCTGTAATTTGAAGCCTCACCACGTGCTAAACCAAGAGATGGTATTACAATATCCTTATCACTTTTATTATAAACTTTTAAATTGTAAGTACTTGACCCAATATTGGTAAAAACAGTATCTAGATAAACAGTGTCTTTTGAGAATTGCAAACTTCCAGTACTTGGAGAGAACTCAAGGTCTTTACGACAAGAACTCCAAAGCATTAAAAATCCTAGTGTAATTATAAAGTAAATGTAACGTTTCATTATTAAGGAGCAAGTTTAGATGGCTAAAAATATAACTTTTGAAATTATGATTTAGTATGATGTATCAATTTAATTTTAAAATGATATTTTGAGTTAAACTATATAGTGGACGAATTAATCAAATAAATCAACAATTTCTTGTGGAATTCTAGATGGACGCTCTGTTTTCATATTCATAAAACACCATTTTGTTTTAGATTTGGCTAGTAGCTTGTTTGTACTAGCATTGTACATTTCTACAATACGTGTATAAGTAACGCCTTCTGCTTTTGCGATGTAGGTTTTTAAATGTATGGTGTCGTTTAAAAAAGCAGCACTTTTATATTCAATAAAATGAGATAGTAAAAACCAACCAAACTTAGTTTGAAAGTCTAAAGAGGTTTTAGATTGCCAATGCGCTTTTGCAATATCTTGAACCCATTGCACATAATGCACATTATTTACATGATTTAAATCGTCTATGTGGTTTTTTGTAACTAGTAGAGTTGTTTCGTATGTATTCATTTTAAATAAAAAGACATTCTGGAAACGTAAAAGTAAAGTTTTTTAATAAAGCAGTCCTAATTTTTTATTTTTAGAAAGGGGAAAAATTATAAACATTTCTTTTGGTTAGATATATAGTTAATTTTATATTTGCACACCAGAAATTAGAAATGATTTCTTTGAGGGCTCTTAGCTCAGCTGGATAGAGCACCTCCCTTCTAAGGAGGCGGTCGAAGGTTCGAATCCTTCAGGGCTCACAAAAGGCTTCAATATGAAAATATTGGAGCTTTTTTGTTTTATGCTACTTTGGTTTAATCTGCCTAATCTACCTTTTAATTTTGTGATATTTTTTAAAATCAGTTGGTTTGTTACAAATTAAAAATTTGTAATACCATGATACTACTTTAGAATCTGGTAACGAAAACTCTTTTACGATTGGTGATGACACAATATATAAAAACAGCCCAACTATTTACGTTGACTTTGTTTGTAGTTTCTAGGAGATTTTCCCATAAAATTTTTGAATATTCTTGAAAAATACAGTGGATCATCAAAACCAATTTTATAACTAATTTCTTTTATGCTTAAGTCGGTGTAGCTTAAATATTCACAAGCTTTTTGTACTTTTTTTAATTTAAAAAACACAAGTACTGGATACCCCGTTTTTATTTTAAATTTAGTGTGAAGATATGATTTGGAATAATTAAACCTTGATGCAAGTTCATCTAGCGTGAAGTTTTTGTCCAAATTATTTAACAAATAATTTTTTACTAAATCTACTAAATTATCACTTTGATTTGTTTTGGCTATTGATTGAAAGTCGTGATAAACAAATGAGCTTATAAAATTGAGACTCAGCAAATTTGCATATTCAATATGATTTAATAAATAATTGTTGTTAAATAAATCAAAGATTTTATTAAACTGATCGATAACGCTTTTTGAAAAAGGAATGTCCTTATAGTGATTACTGTCTGTTTTTGAATACCTGTTGTAAATTTCTTTACCAAAAGGGCCGTTAAAGTGAAACCAATAAATACTCCAAGGATCAGTATCACTAGCTTTATATTCGTGTGTTGTGTGCTTTGGTATTATAAAAAAATGATTTGGATTAATTAGTGTTCTTTTATTTTCAATGGTAATCTCGCCTTTGCCTTTGGTGCAATAGATAAAAATATATTGTTTTGCTCCTTTTTTTCTTGCTCTATAGTGATGATGAGCTAAAGGATAATACCCCAAATCACTAATATAGAATTGTTTAGAAATAGGATTGTTTTTTACCTGTTCTAAAATAGATTTTGGAAAAGCAATTATTTTTTGCCCCAGAAAGCCTTCTTTTAAAGTGTTTTCATCCATTTTTTAAAATCTATTATCTAGTATTAAATTCATTATATTGACTTATTTTTCTATAAATGTAATGTTTATGTGTTATAAAGGTAGCTAATTATATTTTAAATATTATTTTTTGAAAGTTTTATTGTCTATATTTTTTAATTCTGTAGTGTTTTTTATATGATACTTAAAAGGCTTAATTCTCAACTTTAATTTTGGAAGTCAAACTTGATTTTAAGATATATATTACATTTTTAGTTTTTTAGATAAAAATCATTTAAACTAAACAATATTATCCATGTATATGCTTTTTTTGTCTATTGAACGAAGCATTATCTACTATATATTTGTAATATATTAGCAGTTAAATCCACTTAGATTATCTATTTATTTATAAAATGAATGATTTATTATGAATTATTAATCTTAAACTAAACTAACATAGGTAAGCTAATTAATATTAAAAATATCTATGTTTAAAGTAAAATCAACTAAAACTAATTTTAAAAAAACAAAAAAAATGAAAACATTTAAAACAAAATTGCTATTTGTAATCTGCCTAACAGCAATTATGATAAGTTGTGATGACGAAGATGGAGACTCTGTAAATGTAGATTCTACTCCAGAATTCGTGTCATTCGTGGACGAGATATCTTCTTTGCCAGGTGATGTTATTACTTTTGAAGGTGTGGTTTCAGATCCTGCAGGAGTAAAATCTGTTAATCTTAAATATGACTCATGGTTTTTGGATAAAACAATTATTAAAGACTCCTTGCCTGATATTTATGAATTGGCTTATAGTTTTAAAGTACCAGAAGATGAAGAGGAGTTTAGTGTACATACTATTGCAATCACAACAACTAATGCAGGTGATGTATCTACAACTAGAGATGTTGTAGTTACCTTAGATAGAGATATAGCTGCTCCAACTATAAACATTATTAGTCCAGTAGATGGAGCTACAATATTAATGGGTTCTGGTAATGAAGTTAGTTTAAATATTGAATTAGCTGATAGAGAATTAGCTGAATTGAAAATTGAAAGTGATGTACTAAATGAAACAATTGCTATTTCTGGAGATTCTTATAGCTATACTAATGATTTAGATATTACTAGTCCTGGTGAGTATACTTTTACCATTTCTGCAACAGATGCTACTGGAAATGAGGCTATAGCTTCTGTATCGGTTAGTATAGTAACAGATTTGCAGTTCAATGCAATGTTTTTAACTGATGAGATTAATGATACTGCTTTAAATCAAGATATTTTTGGAATACCATTTACAACTACGGGAAGTCAAGCCACAGGAGAAAATGGTTATGTGTTTACGGCACGTTATTATGCTTCATCTGCAAATTCTGAAGTTCGATTTATACCTCAGCAAGCATCTTTTGCGCCTTTTGCTTTTGGTGCAGATATTAATAATCCAGGTAAATTGGTTCTTGGACAAAATGCTTCGGTATCCCCAATTGTTCTTCCGGAAGTGGGGTATTATGAAATAACTATGGACGTGAGAGACCTTAGTTATACAATAACTCCTTATACACCTACTGACGCTGCTTTTGATCAAGTTTATATTTTAGGTAGAGGTGTATATGTTGATGCAGCCACTTCTACATGTACTAATAATAACGACGGTAGTACCCAATGTTGGCATTTTAATTCAGGGAAGCCATTTACTCAAGATGGAACTAATACTTATTTGTGGGCTATTGATGTGACTTTGCGAGATCAGCCTAGTGATGAAGGAGCAAATGGTTTTATCTTAAATGCCAATACTTCCGGATGGGCACCGTTTTGGAGAGTAGATGTTAGCGGAGGAGATCCTTCTAAAACTATTCCTGGTGGTGGTAATAACTACGTGTTTGATGACAGTGCTTTGGATAAGGATTATACATTCATTTTTGACACTCATTTAAACAGAATTATTGCAAAAGAGAGATAGTATATATCTTTTCAAAGTCAGATAATAAAATAACAACCAAACTAATTAAAAACAAATTAAATGAAACAACTAGTTTTAATTTTGATAAGTGCGCTGTGCTTAAGTTTTACGGCAACCTCCCAAAACATGGTTTCTGGGACGATTACAGACGAGCAAGGGCAGCCTATTCCGGGTGTTAATGTTCTTGAAAAAAATACGTCTAATGGATTTGTTTCCGATTTCGATGGAAACTATACAATGTCAATTGGAGATAATTCTATCTTAGTGTTTAGCTATATAGGTTTTAAAACTCAAGAAGTAGCTGTGGGTAACCGAAATACTGTTAATATAATCATGGTAACTGATAATGCACAACTGGATGAAGTAGTAGTAATAGGTTATGGAGCAGTTAAAAGAGATAAAATCGCGACTTCTATGGCTTCTGTGGATGGTGACGAAATAGCAAAACAAGTAGCAAGTAATGCTGCTGAGGCACTTCAGGGTAAAGCCGCTGGTGTCCAGGTATTATCATCGGGAGGTTCTCCAGGGGCTTCTCCGCAAATTCTTATTCGTGGTATAACAACATTTAGTGGCTCAACTAATCCACTCTTAGTTATAGATGGGGTATTGCAGCCAGATGGTACGTCATTAAATGCTGTCAATACTCAGGATATTCAAAGTATGGATATTTTAAAAGATGCTGCGGCTTCTGCCATTTATGGGTCTAGAGCTGCTAATGGTGTTATAATGATAACTACAAAACGAGGTAAAGTAGGAAAAACTATTGTTAATTTTGATTTTAACTATGGTGTTCAAACATGGGATAAAATTGAGTTAGCAGGTGCTGAGGAGTACATTCAAGTTATGAATGCGCGTTCTCAAAATGATAATTTAGGAGATAATTCTGTACTTAGCCTATATGATGGGGTTTCCGATACCGATTGGTGGAATGAAGTTGTGGACGATTTTGCACCTGTTATAAATGCTAATATAAGAGCTTCTGGTGGTAGTGAAAAAATTAAGTATTCGGCAAGTGCTAGCTTTTTCGATCAGAAATCTAATTATGATAAAGGTTGGTATAAAAGGGTTACTGGTAGATTTAATGTGGATTTTAAAATATCAGACAGAGTTACATTAAAACAAGACATAAGTCCTAGGGTAGAACGTTGGGAAAGAACTCAAGGTCTGTTGTCTAATGTGTTAAGAATCGATCCACTAACGCCAGTTTTTATTCCTCAGAGTGAACGTGTAGGGCGTAATGAATTTAGTATACATGGTTTGCCTCTTAATTTGGTCACTAACCCTGTAAACGCTTTGTCTAGACATTTTGATGATAATGAATTTTTTGGGATTTTCTCAAATACACAATTAGATATTAAAATTACGCCTAGTTTAACCTTTACTTCGCAGGCAAGTGTTAATTTGACATCTACGACTAGGGAGCGGTTTGCACCAGAGTACTTTTTAGGTCCCAATAGGCAATTGGAAATAAATAATTATAGAGAAAGAAAGACGACTTCTTTTGATTATGTTCTTAATAATACCATCACTTTTGATAAGACTATTCTTGATAAGCACTATTTTAATATTTTGGGAGGCGTTTTATGGGATTCTAATGATAGAAATTGGATTGAAGGATATGCAGATGGTTTACCGAGTAATACTAAGCTGAATTTAAGAGAGTTGAGGGCAGCTGAAGGTGAAACAGTAAGAGTTGATAGTGATAGATTAGTTGAAAATATTTGGTCTGGTATTTTTAGGGTTATTTATAGTTTTGATAATAGATTTACTATAAACTCATCGGTAAGGATAGATCAAGCCTCAAAATTTCCAAGGGATACTAGAACAGCGATGTTCTCAAGTGCTTCTTTAGCATGGGACGTGGACTCCGAAGATTGGTTCAAGAGCGAAGCCATAAATAACTTGCGATTAAAAGTGGGGATGGGAGAAGTTGGTAACCAAAATATTCGTACCACTGGTCGCTTTTTTTCAATAGGTTCTGATAGTTATGTTCTAGGAGGCGATCGCGTTCTTTCAAATTTCTTAAGTCAATTTGGTAATGAGAATTTAAGGTGGGAAACAGTAAGGGATAAGAACTTTGGCGTTGACTTAGGGTTGTTTAATAATACCATTACATTTTCTGCTGAGTACTATGAAAAAACTTCTGAAGATTTATTGTTTAGTGTAGAATTACCCAATTACACGGGTGTACCAGGTACTGTAGATCAAAACGTAGGTAGTTTCGAATCAAAGGGTATTGATATCGCCCTGGGTTATAATAAAGTATGGAATGATTTTAACTTAGGTATTAATTTAACAGTATCGACAAATGAAACAAAAACTGTTGACTTAGCTCCTGGAAACGAAGTACTTTTAGGTTTGAGAAGGGAAGCTTTAGGAAATCAATTTGGTAAACAAACCGTGTTGGGAGATTTTGTAGGTTTATTTAAAGGCTATCAGACCGATGGCATTTTTCAAAATCAGACAGAATTGAATTCTCATACCTCCGAGGATGGAACTATTATTCAGCCTAATGCCCAAATAGGTGATTTACGCTTTGTAGATCAAAATGGAGATGGTGTTTTAACAGTTGATGACGACTATGTAACCACCGGAAACCCATTTCCAGACTTTTTTGGTGGTTTAAATATTAACATGAGCTATAAAAAATTGGATTTGTCCATGCAATGGTATGGTACTTTTGGTAATGATGTTTATAACGCTGGACTGGAATATAATCGTGCAGGTACACAAAACCTTAATGTGCTTGCAGGAACCGCCGATGTGGTATGGACACCAACCAATACGGGTGCAAGATTTCCAAGACTCACTCAGCTTGATTTAAATGGAAACTATAAAAGCCCTTCCGATTTATTTATAGAAGACGGATCCTATGTAAGATTACGTAACATTCAATTGGGGTATAACTTTAATGTTAAAGGGTTTCAAAAATGTAGATTGTACGTTTCAGGACAGAACTTAATAACAATTACAGATTATAGTGGATTCGATCCTGAAGTTTCTGGAAGAGCTACTGGTGACAATAATATTATTAACCAGTTTGGGGTGGATTTTGGTAGAAATCCAGTATCTAAAACATATTTATTAGGACTTAATTTAACTTTATAAGATTATGAAAAAGATTGTTTTATTTTTATTAGTTATTGCAACTATGTTTGTTACAAGTTGTGATAAAGAAGAGTTTTTAGACCAGCCTTTATATGGTAGACAAACACTAGATGATTTCTTTGCAAATTCGGAGAACTCAGAGTTTGTTATCAACGGTATTTACAGAAAAGTAAATGGTGAAAGCTGGTGGCAGGTAAATTTCCAGCGTCAAATTAACGAAATGGCATCTGATGACAACTGGGCTGGTAACACAGCACAACCAAGACCAGACATAACAGGAATAGCAGAATATAACGTATTCCCAGGCTCTACCTATTTTAACTCTTTTTGGGAAAGTCATTATATTGGTATTACAAGAGCTAATTTGGCACTAGAACAAATATCTGTTGCTGATATTGATGAAGATAAGAAAGCACAGTTTATTGGGGAAGCAAGTTTTTTAAGAGCATTTTTCTATTTTGATTTGGTGCGTAATTTTGGAGGGGTACCTATTGTTTCTTCTTATCAGGAAATTTTAGACCCTTCAATAAACGACAAAAAAAGAGCGTCTGTAGAGGATGTGTATGCTTTTATTGAAACCGATTTAAAAGATGCCATAAAAGGCTTACCAAGAAAAAGTGAGTACCCACCAGCCGATTTAGGAAGAGCTACTAAAGGCGCAGCACAATCATTATTAGCTAAAGTTTATTTATACCAAGAAAAATGGGGTTTAGCTCAGTCTATGTCAAATACTGTTATGGAATCGGGAGAATTTAGACTGGAACCAGATTTTGCTGATCTTTATAGAATAGGTAATGCACATGGTATGGAATCTATATTCGCAATAGAATTTATCAACAATCCAACTTTCCGGGAAATTGGAGGACAATACTCAATTACTAACGGTAGTCGTGGTGATCGTGGCTGGGGATGGGGTGCTCCAACAAGTGATTTAGAAAATGCCTTTTTAAGTGAAGGCGATGATATTAGGTTACGGTCAACGATTATCAAACATGGAGAACCTGTTTTTGGAGATCCAGCAGTAACTGAGTTTGATGGCAAACCTACTGAAAATAAGCCAGGTCGTACAAATAGAAAATATTACACGCCTGTAGGGGAGAGACCAGAGCCTTATTCTAGAGGTCAAATACCAGGACAGTACATTCATATAAGGTTGGCAGATGTCATACTTATAAATGCAGAAGCTGCTTATTTTAATAACGACCCAACAACTGCTAAAAATTCTTTGAAATTAGTAAGAGACAGAGTTAATTTAACTACAAATATGTCCTTGTCAGGAACGGCTTTAAGAGATGCAATTTGGAAGGAGAGACGCTTAGAGTTGGCTTTAGAACAGCACAGACTTTATGATATCAGAAGGCAAAAAATAAATGGTGTTCCTAGAATAGCACTTATTCTAGGGCCAAGTGGTTCGTTTGTAAAATATAATACAGAAATAAGCACAGATCCATTTGAAACAACAAACTTAAATGAACCTCAAAATAGTGGAACTTTATTTGATCCAAATATCCACATGTTATGGCCTATTCCTCCAGAAGAAATTCAATTATCTAGAGGAAATATAGTACAGAATCCAGGATATTAATTTTTAAAATACAAGTAGTAATGTTTAAGTTTTTCATACACGTTTTATGTGTTAGTTTGTTTGTTGCATGTAGTTCAGACTCTGCAACAGATCCTAATGACCCAAAGTTTGACATACCTGAAGAGGGTATAACTTTAAACTTAAACAATACATTTCAAGTTATAGATCATTTTGGAGCCTCAGGTGGTTTTCAAGACCAATGGGTTGGCAAATGGCCAGAAGCTTCAAAAGAACCTATAGCAAAATTATTATTTAGTAGTGAAACCGATGCTCAAGGAAATCCCTTAGGCATTGGTCTCTCGCTATGGCGAACCATAATTGGTGATGGTGCTGCAGATCAATCAAATAGTGGTTTCAAATCATCGTCATGGTTTAGAGAAACAGAATGTTTGTTAGATGAAAGTGGTAACTACGATTGGACAAAGCAAGCAGGAGAACAATGGTTTCTATCAAAAGCTCGTGATTATGGAGTGTCTAAATTTACAGCTTGGGCAACAACCCCTCCTTATTTTATGACTAAAAATGGTTATACTTTTAGTACTAGTGATGTAAACGGATTTAATTGTCCAGAATCTAATTATTCAGCTTATGCTAAATTTATAACTACTGTTGTAAAACACTATGAAACTGAAGGTTATAATTTTGAAACCGTATGTGCCTTTAATGAAACCCAATATGACTGGAATGCACAGGCAGGAGAAGCAAGTCAATCTGGTACTAAAGCATTTAATTCAGAAGTTGCTGCTGTAACAAGAATTATGGACAATGAGTTTGTAGATGCAGGCATTAACGCTAAAATTATGGTTCCTGAAGCAGCTCAGTTAAAATATTTGTTTGAAGGATCTCAAAATACCACAAATCAAGTAAATGATTTTTTTAATTCCTCTAGTTCAAATTATATTGGAAATTTAACAAGTCTGTCGAGCCACATAGCAGGTCATAGTTATTTTAGCAATGGTTCTACTAATGAGTCGCTAAGGCAGCGTAAATCGTTGCGTACTGCACTGTCAAGTTATGGTTTGGATTATTGGCAAACAGAATATAGCTTACTTGGAGCTGCATATCAGCAAGGACTCGATGTGTCAACATTTAAGGAAATTGATTATGCGCTTTGGCTTAGTCGTATCATTCATACAGATTTGGTGTTTGGTAACGCAACGGGCTGGAGTTTTTGGACAGCTTTAAACCAATCTACTTTTGGAGATCATCCGTTTAGGTTTAACCTAATTTTATATCAACCAAATTCTAACAGTCCATCACATACAGATGGTACGTTTGAAGAAAATAAATTGCTCTGGGCACTTGGTAATTTTAGTCGATTTGTAAAACCTGGAATGGTGCGGTTTGAAGTAAATGACCCTGATTATAGTGATGAGACATCAGTTGAGAATTTCATGATTTCAGGATATAAGAGTACCGCAAATAATGAGATTGTTTTAGTTTGTGTAAATAATACTGATAGTAATAGGGAAATATCATTAGAGAATTATGAAAAAGATTTTGAAGTTAAAAATGGAAGTTTTGAATCATATACAACATCTTCTGGTAGCAATTTAAGAAAATCTACAATGCAATATGATGCTATTTCGATACCTAGTAAGTCTATAGTAACACTTAAAGCAGTTACTAAATAAATTATAGTAAAGTTTTATTATAAAAATATGATTAAGCACGAAAGCTTAGTACTACCTATTAAGCTTTTTTTAAATAAAAAAATATGTTAAAGATTAGAAAAATTATTGCATTAGTTATAATAGGAGTTATATTCTCTTGCAGTACAAATGAGGCTACAGATCCTAATGATCCAAAATTTGGCGATCCAGACGATAATAATAATCCTCCTGTAGAAGTAAGTGCAGATATTACATTGTCTGTAGATGCTACAGATGGTATCAATATCAATCCATTATTATTTGGTGTAAATAATGACTGGAGACAAATACCAGACAACACGTTTCCTAACTTTTCTGGGACTTTAAACAATATTGGAACTACAATCGTTAGATATCCTGGTGGTTGGGAGTCTGAATTCTATGCATGGACAAGTAATACAACTCCAGGTTGGAATAATGCACCATCAACTCCAGGAGCATCTGTCTCTACTTTAAAAAGTAATATCTCTAATTATAGTATTGTACTTCCAACAGTGGATGCTATGAATGTTGCTGTTGGATCCTCTCAATACAATATTGCAATGGATAAATTAAAAGCCAAAGCTAAAGAAGCTATAACTGTATCAAACATTGGTAATGGCATAGTAGAAATTGGTAACGAGTGGTGGTTACAATTTGCTGGTGGAGGTTCTAGAGCTCAAAAATTAGACAAATATGTACAAGTAGCCATGGATATTGCTGAGTATATTCAGAGTGAGTTTCCTAGTCGTACATTTAAATTATTAATAAATGGAGATTATACACAGCCCCAAGAATTTACAACAATGAAAAATAAATTCACAAAGGCATATGATGCAATTGATGGAGTAGCACTTCATACTTACACTGGCTATAGTACAGATACCCATAACATTGCAGATTTGGAGAAGCGTATTGTCGATTGTGCAAACAATTTTAACCCAAATAAAAACTTCAAATACCTATCAGAGTGGATGCCTGCTAGAGATTATAATGAAAGAGCCTTGTATATGGAGGCAGCTAACATTATTCCAGATATCATCCATATATATGCAAGAACAGGATCAGAAGCCGCAGCATTTTGGCCTCCAATTAACACGTCTATACCCGGTTTAGGTTTAACAAATTGGAATTACTCTAAAGTTTTTCCAACAGGTCAAATTTTTGGAGATATGGCTGCATCATATACAGGTAAAGCCTTAAAGACAACTTCAAATAAGTTTCATTTAGCTGCAGCACTACAAGATGCTAATACTATGGTTTTGTATGTTACAGGTGCTAAAGAAAGCGGTAAAAAAGTGGCTGTAAAAGTAAATGGATTTACAATAAATTCTATAGAAAAAGTAGAACGTTTTGTTCCTTTTGATTATAGTGATACAGCAAAAGCAGAGGGTTATCTTGAACAAACAGCAACTGCAGAGTTATCAACAAATAATGAAGTTGTATTTGATATTAATAAAGAAGGTCTTTATCAAATTTATAAGATAGTTATAAAAGGTAATTAAAACTAGTGAAAAAAAGCTTTAAACATAGAATTAAAAGAAACAAACTATCCTTTTTTGAGGTAGCAATTATTCTATCCTTAGTAAGCTCTTTTAGTTTACAGTCTTGTAAATCATCATCAAATTATAATAAAATTGCGATTGATACAAATACAAGGTATCAAACTATGGAAGGTTTTGGAGCATCAGATGCATGGCGATGTCAGTATGTTGGTTCAAACTGGCCAGAATCTAAAAAAAATCGAATTGCCGAATTGTTATTCAGTAAAGAGACTGATGAAAATGGAAACCCCAAAGGTATAGGTTTATCGATATGGAGATTTTACATTGGTGCAGGAAGTGCAGAACAAGGTCAAGGTTCTAATATAAAAAACGAGTGGCGCAGAGGAGAATCGTTTATTGATTCATATGGAAATTATGATTGGAGTAAGCAAAAAGGCCAACAGTGGTTTTTACAAAAAGCAAAAGAGTTTGGGGTAGACAAATTTTTAGCTTTTTCAATTTCTGCTCCTGTACATTGGACAAAAAATGGTAAAGCCTATAATAGTGATATGATAAGTGGTAGCCTAAACCTTAAAGCAGATAAGTATAATGACTATGCTGTTTTTATGGTTAAAGTTCTTAAATATTTTGAATCTGAAGGTGTAGCTTTTGATTTTATAAGCCCTATTAATGAACCACAATGGGAATGGGAGAAAAAAACACAAGAAGGTACGCCTGCCACCAATGCTGATATCCTAAAATTAACTGAGTTGTTAAATACTGAAATTAATAAATCCGATATAAATACAAATATTACAATAGCAGAAGCTGCTGATTTACGTTGGTTATATTCGGGATACAATAAGGAAAAACGTGGAAAACAAATAGAATCTTTTTTTGGTGAAGAGGAATCAGTAAAAACTTATGAAAACGTGAAAAATGTGATAACAGGGCATAGTTATTTTACAACTTGGCCTGTTGACAGTTTGATAAAAATTCGTAAGAAACTCAATAAGAAGTTAGAATCACACAATATCGATTATTGGCAAAGTGAATTCTGTGTTCTTGAAAATACAGATGATATAGGAAGTGGAAATAAAAGAGATTTGAGTATAGATACAGCGCTTTATGTAGCAAGAGTAATGCATGCCGATATAACTTTAGCCAATGCTAGTTCATGGCAATGGTGGACAGCACTTACTAATGCTGACTATAAGGACGGTTTAATTTATCTAGATTCTGGTAACAAAGGTGATTTATTTAATTTAGATACTATGAAGTCTGATGGGGATTTTCATGATTCAAAACTATTGTGGGCATTTGGTAATTATTCTCGATTTATTTCTCCAGATATGGTCAGAGTAAAAATAGATGTTTTGAATAGAAACAAGACTCTTGAAGACATTTATAAAAATGATATTATGTTTTCTGCATACATTGATAAAAACACATCAAAACTTGTAATTGTTGGCGTTAATTATGGTGATGAAGATAGGATTATAGATTTTTCAGATGTTAAATTGGATAAAAAATATGAAACATCAAAAGATAACAGTTTAGCTTTTGAAGCTGTCTCTAACAATAAAAATATAAAGTTTAAAGGACGTTCCATAGCCACATTAATTGGAGATTTCTAAAGAAAAAAAAGATAATTATATGAGCTTGTTAAAAATCAGAATAGAAAAATTTGAGTTAGTTTTAGTTTTTAGTCTTTGTTTTGCAGTCATTTTTTTGAGTGGCTGTAAAGACAAAGGTGATAAAAAACTAACTGTTGAAAAGAAAAAGCCAAATATCGTTTTTATTTTGGCTGATGATTTAGGAGCACATGATTTAAGTTATTCTGGTAGCAAATATTATGAAACGCCAAATATTGACGCCATAGCAAACCAAGGTGTTCAGTTTACACAAGGCTATGCTGCTTGCCAAGTTTGTAGCCCGTCTAGAGCAAGTCTTATGACGGGGCAATATACAGCACGTCATGGAGTTACCGATTGGATAGGTGCAGCAACAGGTGAAAAATGGGGAGATTATTACAATACTAAAGTAATGCCCCCAGAGTATACTCATGCTTTATCTGATGAAAGTATCACTATAGCCGAAGCGTTAAAGAGTAACGGATATAAAACTTTTTTTGCAGGAAAATGGCATTTAGGAGACGAACCTTACTCACCTGAAAATAATGGATTTGATATTAATATAGGCGGTTGGGAAGTAGGTGGTCCTAAAGGCGGCTACTACGCACCTTGGAGAAACCCAAAATTGGACTATAAATATGAAGGCGAAAACTTAACTAAACGTTTAGCTCTTGAAACAGCAGACTTTATATCTAAAAATAAGAATGAACCATTTTTTGCTTTTCTTTCTTTTTATGCTGTTCATGGTCCTATCGAAACTACGGAAGAAAAATGGAGTAAATACAGAAAAAAAGCTGAAGCTCAAGGTATTCCTGAATCTGGTTTTGAAATGGAAGCGAGATTACCAATAAGAACCGTACAAGATAATCCCGTTTATGCTGGTTTAGTAGAATCTATGGATGATGCTGTTGGTGTTGTTTTAGAAAGATTAAAAGAACTTGATTTAGATGATAATACTATAGTTGTCTTTACATCAGACAATGGAGGTGTAGCTAGTGGTGATGCTTTTTCTACAACAAATTTCCCGTTAAGAGGAGGTAAAGGTTATCAATGGGAAGGTGGTATAAGAGAGCCTTATCTTATAAAAGCACCAATGTTAAAAAATATACCTAAATCTGTTGATTATCCAGTTTCTGGAATCGATTTTTATCCAACACTTTTAGATTTAGTTGGTGCAGAAACAGACCCAAAACAAGTTATTGACGGTGTAAGTTTGGTTCCGCTTTTAAAAGGGAAGCCTTTAGATACTAGGCCTTTGTTTTGGCATTATCCTCACTACGGAAATCAAGGTGGTGAACCTGTAAGTATTATAAGAAAAGAACAATATAAGCTCATACATTATTGGGAAGATAGGCACGATGAATTATATGATTTAACTTCTGATCCTGGTGAGAAAAACGATATTTCAAACAATCAAGCTAAAATAACTAAAAATCTAAGAACTGAATTGGATAATTATTTAGCAAATGCAAATGCTAGATTACCTGAAATTTATGCTAAATATGATCCTGAAAAAGCAAAAGTTACACAAGAAAATAGAAGAACAAAAGTATTGCACCGTGTAGAAAAACAGCGCAAAGCCTTTTTAAGTAAAGATTTTAACCCCAATAATAATTGGTATGACAGCAGTTTAAATACAAAAGATTAACCATCTTATTTGCAGAAAATTATAAACTACTTGCTAACTAAACAAACTAAACTATAATGAGTAATACAAAATTTAATTTTACCTACCTTCTATTTTTAGCACTTGTATCTGCTATGGGCGGTTTTCTTTTTGGCTACGATTGGGTAGTTATAGGAGGAGCAAAACCATTTTACGAGCTGTTTTTTAATATCAGTTCAGAACCAACACTACAAGGTTGGGCCATGAGTAGTGCATTAATAGGTTGTATTTTTGGAGCAGTAATTTCTGGGTTTGTAGCCGATAAATTTGGCAGAAAGCAACCGTTAATTCTAGCAGCTACGTTATTTACAATCTCTGCTTTTGGAACAGGGTATGTAAATGAATTTACACCATTTATAATTTATAGGCTTATTGGTGGTTTAGGTATTGGTTTAGCGTCTACTTTGTCACCTATGTATATTGCTGAAATTGCTCCTGCAAAATATAGAGGACAATTTGTTGCCATTAATCAGCTTACTTTGGTAATAGGAATTTTAGCGGCTCAAGTAGCTAACTTTTTTATAGCTGAAGCCATACCAGATAATTTTTCACCTAATGAGATATTAGGCTCATGGAATGGGCAAACAGGATGGCGTTGGATGTTTTGGGCAGAATTAATTCCTGCAATTTTATTTTTTGTATTAATGTTTGTCGTGCCTAAAAGCCCAAGATTTTTGGTAAAAATAAATAATAACGATGCTGCTAAAAATGTATTAGCAAAAATTGGAGGAGAGTCTTATGCAGAGCAAGAATTAGCTAGTATTCAACAAACACTTCAAGAAAGTGGAACGTCTAAAATTAAGTTTTCAGATTTCAAAAGCTCAAAGATTAAACCAATTCTAATCATCGGTATTGTATTAGCCATATTTCAACAGTGGTGTGGTATCAATATCATTTTTAATTATGCAGAAGAAATATTTACTGCTGCAGGTTATAGTGTAGGCGATATGCTATTCAATATTGTTATTACTGGTAGTGTTAATTTAATATTTACTCTTGTTGCGATGCGAACTGTAGATAGTTGGGGGCGTAGAAAGTTAATGCTTCTAGGATCTATAGGTCTTGGTGTGGTGTATCTTATTTTAGGTGGTGCATATTATATGGAGTTTACAGGGTGGCCAGTACTTGTTTTAGTTATCACAGCAATTGCCATTTATTCCATGTCTCTAGCACCAATTACCTGGGTGGTGTTATCAGAAATTTTTCCAAATAAAATACGCGGAGTTGCTATGTCTATAGCAACGTTTGCGTTATGGGTTGCCTCGTTTATACTCACATTTACATTCCCAATTTTAAATGATGCTTTGGGAGCTTCAGGAACTTTTTGGGTGTATAGTTTCATTTGTATTCTAGGATTCTTATTTATAAAAAGCAAATTACCAGAAACTAAAGGCAAGAGTTTAGAAGAAATTGAAATGGAATTAACCAAGGAAAAGTAAACTATACAGTATATGAAAGTTATATTAAAAGGATATATCATATTAGTACTCATACTATTTTTGAGTTTAAACTTTGCATGCGCACAACAAAAAAACGCAGAAGAATCAAATAAAGCAATAGCATCTCATTATTTAGATTCACTTAAAACCAAATTAAAAGTAAAGTGGCCTAAAAACCATACTATAAATTTAGTGTTTCACGGCCACTCGGTGCCAACAGGATATACCACAGGAGGTGTTTTGGATAGACTGAATGCTTATCCCTATAGAACCTTAAAAAAGGTAAACGATTTCTACCCGTATTCGGTAGTAAATACCATTACAACTTCAATTGGTGGAGAACAAGCAGAACAAGGGGCAAAGCGTTTTAAAGATGAAGTTTTAAATCACAAACCAGATGTACTTTTTATCGATTATGGACTAAACGATAGGAGCATAGGGTTAGAACGTGCAAAAGTAGCATGGGAACAAATGATAAAGGAAGCATTAGCCTACGGCACAAAAGTCATTCTGTTAACACCAACACCAGATTTAAAAGAAGATATTACTTCTAACGAAACTCCTTTAGTACAACATAGCGAACAAATTAGAGCATTGGCAAAAAAATACAATGTTGGTTTGGTGGACAGTTATGCGCTGTTTAAAGCATTAGCAGAAATTCAGCCATTAAAAGGATACATGTCGCAAAACAATCATATCAACCAAAAAGGACATCAATTTGTCGCCGATGCTATTTTTGAATATTTCAAACTATAAGAATTTAAACTGAATGAAGTTTTATAAAACCATACATATCTTAACTATTTGCCTGTGCTTACTTGCGCTAACTGCTTGTACAGAACATCAGCAAAAAGAAATGGATTTGACTGGAGAATGGAGCTTTAAAATAGATTCATTAGATGTTGGAATTCAAGACAATTGGTTTAATACTACCTTAAACGATGTTGTAAAGTTACCAGGTTCTATGGCGGAAAATGGTAAAGGAAATGATATTACCGTAAATACGAATTGGACAGGTAATATGTGGAATGATAGTTTGTGGTATAAAGACCCAAAAATGAAAAAATACCGCCAAAAGGGAAATGTAAAAATACCTTTTTGGTTACAACCTGTAAAGGATTATAAAGGCGCTGCTTGGTATCAAAAAACAGTAATAATTCCTGAGGATTGGAATAATCAAAATATTAATCTGCACTTAGAACGCGTGCATTGGGAATCTACAGTTTGGGTAGATAACAAAAAAGTAGGCATGCAAAATACCCTAGCAACTTCGCATGATTATAGCTTAACAGATGTTTTAAACCCTGGTAAACATACTATTTCAATTCGTGTTGATAATAGAATAAAAGACATTGATGTTGGCAAAGATGCACATAGCATATCAGATAATACACAGAGTAATTGGAATGGCATTATAGGCAATATTAAACTTACTGCTGCCCCAAGAACAGCCATTGGTAATGTAAAGTTATATCCAAATGTTTCAGATAAAACTGTAAAGATTGTTATTCAAATTGAAAATATTTCTAAAGAAAATAAAACAGGTCAATTAGTTCTTCAAGCTAAAGAGAAATCAATTGATGACGTTTCAATTCAATCGATAAAAAAAGATATTAAAATTAATAATGAAGAGATTGTTCTAGAGTATCCAATGGGCAACAATCCTAAGCTTTGGGATGAATTCAACCCAAACCTCTATGAAATGCAAATATCTTTAGAATCTGATGCTGGGGTTGATACAAAACGTATTGATTTTGGAATGCGAAATTTTAAAGCAGACGGCACCATTTTTAAAATAAATGAACGTCCTGT
The DNA here is from genome assembly GCF_947487575.1 of uncultured Algibacter sp. Lineage (GTDB taxonomy): Bacteria > Bacteroidota > Bacteroidia > Flavobacteriales > Flavobacteriaceae > Algibacter_B. The sequence continues at coordinate 222,174 of NZ_CANKXG010000004.1, forward strand.
TTATTTAAGAGGAACGTTGGAGTGTGCCATTTTTCCAAAAACAGGATATCCACCAACTGATGTAGATTCTTGGAAACGAATTTTCAAAATTATTAAAGCACACGGTTTAAACCACATGCGTTTTCATTCTTGGTGTCCACCAGAAGCGGCATTTATTGCAGCTGACGAAATGGGGATTTATATTCAAGCTGAAGCATCTGCATGGTTGGCTAATTTAGGTGATGGTAATCCTGTTGATAAATGGTTATACAAAGAAAGTGAAGCGATTATTAATAAATATGGAAACCACCCATCTTTTGCAATGATGACGTATGGTAACGAGCCAAGTGGTAAGCATCACAAAGCCTATTTAACAGACTATGTAAATCATTTTAAAAATTTTGATGATAGACGCTTGTATACTAGCGGTGCAGGGTATCCTTATTTAGATAATATGGATTATTACAACCATAGAGGTCCTAGAATTCAAGGATGGAATGAAAATTTAAAAAGTATTATAAATGCAAAAGCACCACAGACAGAATTCGATTGGAGTAAGTTCATAGATAAAACTCCAATGCCTTACGTAAGTCATGAAATGGGACAATGGTGTGTGTATCCAAACTTTAAAGAAATGTTTAAGTACACAGGTGTTTTAAAACCGAAAAACTTTGAGATTTTTAAAGAAAGCCTAGAAGCAAATGGAATGAGTGAATTAGCTGATCGTTTTCTTATGGCTTCAGGTAAACTACAAACACTCTGCTACAAGGCAGATATAGAAGCGGCTTTAAGAACTAAAGGAATGGCAGGTTTTCAGTTGTTAGACTTACATGATTTTCCTGGTCAAGGTACTGCTTTGGTGGGAGTTTTAGATGCATTTTGGGATGAAAAAGGATATGTGTCTCCAGAAGAATTTAAGCAATTTAGCGGTAATACGGTTCCTTTAGCACGTTTGCAAAAAAGAACATTTAAGAATACAGACACTTTATCGACATCAATTGAAATTGCTCATTTTGGTAAAGTAGAACTGAAGAATATCACACCAAAATGGACATTGACAGAGTCTGATGGAAGTCTTTTTTCAGAAGGAAAATTGAATACAACTGATATTCCAATAGGTAACGGAATTAAGTTGGGTACTGTACAGCAATCTTTAAAAACAATTACCAAACCACAAAAGTTAACACTACATGTTTATGTAAGTGATTTTAAAAATAGTTGGGATATTTGGGTTTACCCTGAAGAAAATCCTGTAATTAAAAATAAAGCTGATTATAAAGTTACTAGTAAGTTAGATGTTAAAACCTTGTCTTATTTAAATAATGGTGGAACTGTTTTATTGAATATTACCAAAGGCGATATTAAGCCTGAATACGGTGGAAATATTGGTGTAGGTTTTTCAAGTATTTTCTGGAATACATCATGGACCAAAGAGCAAAAACCACATACCCTTGGTATTTTGTGTAATCCAGAGCATCCAGCCTTGGTAAATTTCCCAACAGAGTACCATTCCAATTGGCAATGGTGGGATGCCATGAGTCATTCAAATGCCATCATTTTTGATAAAATGCCAGAACTCAATCCAATAGTAAGAGTTATTGACGACTGGTTTAAAAACAGAAAAATAGCTTTAATTTTTGAAGCTAAAGTAGGAAAAGGAAAGCTATTGTTTTCTGGAATTGATCTCCATACAAATTTAGAAGAAAGAATAGAAGCAAAACAGTTGTTGTATAGTTTAGAAAATTACATTACAAGTGATGCTTTTAGCCCAAAAACAATTATAGAAATAGACCAATTAAAGAAATTAGTAAAGTATTAATACACTAAATAATTGTTAGTGTAGTATAAATCATTAGAATATGAAGACTGTAAAAGCCTGGGAAGAAAAAGTAATCATTCCTACTTATGAAGTTGGAACTCCAGAAAAGTATCCTGTTTTTTTAGAAAAACGCGTATATCAAGCTAGTAGTGGTGCCGTTTACCCGCATCCTGTGATAGAAAAAATTAGTGATGTTAAAGTAGATAAAGAGTGGAATGCCATTTTTATAGAAAATGATTACATAAAATTGATGATTTTACCAGCCTTAGGAGGTAGAATTCAAAGAGCGTATGATAAGATTCGTAAACGCGATTTTGTATATTACAATCACGTTATAAAGCCAGCTCTTGTTGGTTTAACCGGGCCTTGGATTTCTGGAGGTATAGAGTTCAACTGGCCACAACACCACAGACCAAGCACGTACGACCCTACAGATTTTTATATAGAAGAAAATGATGATGGCAGTAAAACGATTTGGGTAAGCGAATTAGAGCGCATGTTCCGTACTAAAGGTATGGCAGGTTTTACATTGCATCCAGATAAGGCGTATATTGAAATTAAGGCACATTTGTATAACAGAACGCCCCATCCACAAACGTTTTTATGGTGGGCAAACCCTGCTGTAGCCGTAAATGATCATTATCAGTCAGTATTTCCGCCAGATGTAAATGCAGTTTTTGATCATGGAAAGCGAGACGTTTCAGAATTTCCAATAGCAAAAGGAGAATATTACAAAGTAGACTATTCGCCAGGAACCGATATTTCTAGATATAAAAATATTCCTGTGCCAACCAGTTATATGGCAATTACATCAAAATACGATTTTGTAGGAGGTTATGAAAACGATTCAAAAGGAGGGTTACTTCACGTTGCAGATCATAATGTATCGCCAGGAAAAAAACAATGGACTTGGGGTAACGGAGAATTTGGTAAAGCTTGGGATAGAAATTTAACAGATGAAGACGGGCCATATATTGAACTAATGTGTGGTGTTTATACAGATAATCAGCCAGATTTTTCTTGGATGCATCCGTATGAAGAAAAAAGCTTTAAGCAGTATTTTATGCCATACTACAATGTAGGTGTTGTAAAAAATGCAACTAAAGAAGCTTTGGTGAACCTAGAAATGATTGACGGAAAAGCTTTGGTAAAAGTTTATGTAACATCAACTTATGATAATTGCGTAATTATTCTAAAAGCAAGAAACAAAGTGCTACATGACGAAGTTTTAAATCTTTCTCCTGCAGTAGGATTTGAAAAAGCGATAGATATCGAGAGTTTTACCTTTGGCGATTTACAAATATCAGTTAACGATAGTGCGGGAAAAGTATTAGTAGCTTGGGAACCAGACAAAGATTTATCTGAAGAAATTCCTGAACCTGCAAAAGCAGCAAAAGACCCAAAAGATATTGATACCGTTGAAGGTTTATATTTAAGAGGACTTCATTTAGAGCAATATAGACACGCTACTTTTAATGCAACCGATTATTACGAAGAAGCATTAAGACGTTCGCCAAAAGATGTACGTTGTAATAATGCCATGGGACTTTGGCACATGCGCAAAGGGCAATTAGAAAAATCTATTTCTTATTTCGATACGGCTATTGAAACATTAACTAGTCATAATCCAAACCCGTATGATGGCGAGTCATACTTCAATAAAGGTCTTGCCTTAAATTATTTAGGAAAAAAGGACGAAGCTTACGAAAGTTTCTTTAAATCCTGTTGGAATTCACAATGGCAGGATGCTGGTTATTTCAATTTAGCACAAATAGATTGTTTTCGAGGAGATTTAGATAAAGCTTTAGATTTAGTAGATAGAGCTTTAATTAAAAACTGGCACAACCATAAAGCAAGACACTTAAAAGTTATCATTTTAAGAAAATTGGGTAAAGTTGAAGCAGCCAGTAAACTAGTAGAAGAGTCTTTGGCTATTGATAAGTTCAATTTTGGCGCTTTATACGAGCGTTATATTTTATCTAACAAGCAAGAAGATTTAGAGGCTTTCAAAAACATCTTAAGAGATTATGCTCATAATTATATAGAATTTTCTTTAGATTATGCTATGGCCGGTCAGTTTGATGAAGCTATTTCATTATTAAAAGTACTTACCCATGCTAATGATAGCGTGTACCCAATGGTACATTATTTTATGGGATGGTATTTCACTCAAAAAGGAGATGATGCTAATGCATTAGCGGCTTACAAAAAAGCATCGCAAATGCCAGACATCTATTGTTTTCCTAATAAAATAGAAGAAGTTTTAGCGTTACAAGCGGCTTGTAAAGCAAACCCAACTGATGCCAAAGCATTTTACTATTTAGGAAACTTTTGGTACGCTAACAGACAGTATACAGAAGCTCAAAACTGTTGGGAATCTTCTGTGAAGTTAGACGATGGTTTCGCTATTACGCACCGTAATTTAGCATTGTTGTACTACAATAAAACCAACAAAAAAGAACTAGCAGTAACGCATTTAGAACAAGCTTTTGAGCTAGATAATAGCGATGCTAGGTTATTAATGGAGTTAGACCAACTTTATAAGAAAATTAATGTTTCAGTTGATAAACGTTTAGCGCTATTAGAGGAATATTTAGACTTAACAAATTCTAGGGATGATTTATACTTAGAGCGTATTTCTTTATATAATTTGAAAGGCGAATTCGAGAAAGCAAAAGAGTTAATTGAAAACCGCCAGTTCCATCCTTGGGAAGGAGGTGAAGGTAAAGTACCATTTCAATATTTAACAGCTTATACAGAACTTGCGAAGAAAAATATCAACTTAAAAAACTTTGATTACGCAATTGAGTTGTTAGAAGCAGCGAAAACCTACCCTCATAATTTAGGAGAAGGAAAGTTACATGGCACCGTTGAGAATGATATTGACTACTGGTTAGGTTGCGCTCATGAAGGTTTAGGAAATTCAGATAAAGCAAAAAAATATTTTGAATTAGCATCTTATGGGTTGAGTGACCCCAGTCCTGCTATTTTTTATAATGACCAACAGCCAGATAAAATCTTTTATCAAGGATTGGCCTTACAAAAATTAGGTAGAACTGATGAAGCAAATATGCGTTTTAAAAACCTTCTTAATTATGGTGAAAAGCATATGAATGATGATGTGAAACTAGACTATTTTGCCATTTCATTGCCAGATTTATTAATTTGGGAAGAAAATTTAAATGTAATTAATAAAATTCATTGTAATTATTTAATCGGATTAGGCCAATTAGGGCTAGGTAATAATACTGAGGCTACAGAAGCATTTGGAAAAGTAACCAACACAAATTTATCTCATATTCCAGCTTATATTCATACAGAACTTGTAAATGTATAATTGTTTTAAAAAGATGAATTATAAATTCCATTTTAAAAGTGCATTATTGATGCTGTTTTTTGCGGCTAGTTATTTTGCACACTCACAAAAAGACAAACCTAATATCGTCATCATTTACGTTGACGATTTAGGATTTGGCGATATTGGAATAAATGGAGCTATTGGGGTAAAAACACCTCATATAGATACGCTTGCACAAAATGGGTTCAACTTTACTGATGCACATTGTAGTGCTTCAACATGCACACCATCTCGTTATTCATTGTTAACAGGGAGTTATGCGTTTAGAAATAATGCTGCTATTTTAGAAGGTGATGCACCTTTAATTATAGACACTACAAAGGAAACATTACCAAAAATGTTACAAAAGGCGGGCTATAAAACAGGTGTTGTTGGTAAGTGGCATTTAGGACTTGGACAAGGAAAAATTAATTGGAATAAATACATTCCTTTAGGGCCAAAAGAAGTTGGATTTGATTATAGCTTTTTAATTCCCGCAACAGGAGATAGAGTACCGTGCGTATTTTTAGAAAACCAAAAAGTAGTGGGATTAGATTTAAATGATCCTATTACGGTAAGCTACGGTACAAGAATTGAAGGTTACCCTTGGGGTTTTCAACATCCCGAATTGTTAAAACAACATACAGACCCATATCATCAAGGAGCTGTTATAAATGGCATAAGTCGTATTGGTTACATGAAAGGAGGTAAAGATGCACTTTGGATTGATGAAGATATTCCTTTTGTACTTTCTGAAACAGCAAACGGGTTTATAGAAGAACATAAAGAAAATCCGTTCTTTTTATATTTCTCATTACACGATATTCATCAACCAAGAATTGCAAATATCAAGTTTGTAGAAAGCAGCACAATGGGGCCACGAGGCGATGTGATTGCTCAAATGGATTGGTGTGTAGGTCAGATAACCGAAAGCTTAAAGAAAGCAAATGTTCTGGAAAATACCTTAATTATTTTTACAAGTGATAACGGGCCTATTCTAGATGATGGCTATTTAGATTATGCAAGAGAACTAGTGGGCGAACATAAACCAGCTGGAATTTACCGTGGTTCAAAATATTCGGTTTACGAAGCAGGAACAAGAATGCCAACCATTGTGCATTGGCCAAAAAAAGTTAAACCAGGTACAAGTGATGCGTTGTTGTCTCAAGTCGATTTATACAAATCTTTAGCATGTTTAGTTGGTCAAGATGTTGAAAACGGGGCAGCTCCAGATAGTCAGGATTTTTTAAAATCGTGGTTAGGGAAATCAAAAAAAGGACGTGAGTTTTTATTGGAAGAAGCCTATACTTACGGTTTACGAATGGGGAATTGGAAGTATATTAAACCTAAGAACAAACCTGTACCTAATTGGATTGTTCAAAAATTTGTAGATCCTGGATTTAGAGAAGAAGTACAATTATTCAACTTAGAAGACGACCCTTCAGAAAGTAATAATGTTTACAGAGCTTATCCGGACATTGTTAAAGTGATGGAAAGTGAATTAGTGAAAATCATGAAACAAAAAGGTTGATTTGATATTTTAAAATAACCTTTAAAATTTTTCTTATGAAACATAATAATAGTATACTAGTTTTTTTAATTATATTTTCTGTTTTAAGCGGTTGTAAAGGACCAGAAGTTAACACCATTGATATATCTGGAACGTGGTCTGTAAAAATAGATTCTACAAATATTGGTATTACAGATAATTGGGCTAACTCTCCGTTTTCAGGAACAGCAATTACTTTGCCTAATACCCTAGATGGAGCAGAAATGGGAACTGCAAGTACTTTAGAACCAGCTTTAAACAATTACGTGATGTCTAACCTAACAAGAAAGCATCAATATATAGGAAAAGCTTGGTACCAAAGAGAGATTGAAATTCCTAGTTCTTGGGAGAATAAAACCGTAACTCTAAAACTAGAGCGCATTCTATGGGAATCAACAGTGTATTTAAATGGTGAAAAAATAGGTTCGGCTAATAGTTTAATAGGTAAACATAGTTTTGAATTACCGAAAAGCGTTACTTCAGGCAAACATTTGCTAACAGTGGTTGTAGATAATTCTAATAAGTTTCCAAACATAAACGTAGCAGGAAATCGCTATCCAGATAAAGTGAATCAGGATATGGCGCATGCATACACCAATCATACTCAAATTAAGTGGAATGGTATTCTAGGAGATATGTCTCTTGTGGCGGCAGCATCAAACCAGCCAACAAATATGCAGGTGTATCCCAACAAAGATTTAAAAACACTTAAGATAACGTTCCAGCAGCCAATATCTATTGAGGATAAGGTTGATGTAGTAATTAAAAAATTAAATGGCGATGAAGTTTACAATGCAAAACATGCTGTTTCAAAAGAATCAGATAACCTGTTTGCATTAAACATAAACAAACCAGAAGGACTTGAGTTTTGGGATGAGTTTAACCCAAATTTATATACTGTTTTAATTACTACGAACACAGGGAATGTAAGTACAGATTTTGGTTTTAAAGTCGTTGGTAATACTAATGGAGACCTCACTTTAAACAATCAGCGTATATTTTTAAGAGGTAATTTAGAGTGTGTTATTTTTCCGTTAACCGGTCATCCGCCAATGGAAAAAGAAGAATGGGCAACCTTAATTAAGCAAGCAAAAGCGTATGGTTTAAATCATTTACGCTTTCACTCTTGGTGCCCTCCAAAGGCAGCATTTGAAGCCGCTGATGAGGCTGGGTTTTATTATCTGGTAGAATTACCACATTGGAGTTTAAAAGTTGGTGAAGATGAAAAAACCACAGAGTTTTTAAAAGCTGAAGGTCAAAAAATACTCAAAGATTACGGAAATCACCCTTCATTTCTTTTTATGGCTTTGGGTAATGAGTTGGAAGGCGATGAAAGTTTGTTAAACAGTATGGTTGCAGAATTAAAGGCAAAGGATAAAAGACACATGTATATCACTACAGTATATTCTTTTCAGCCGCATAGAAGACCATCATCAATGGGGAAAATACCACAACCCGAGGATGATTTCTTTATTACACAGTACACAGATAAAGGATGGGTTCGTGGACAAGGTATTTTTAATGATAAACCACCTCATTTTAATGCAGATTACTCATCTACTAGCGAGCATATAACGAAGCCTTTAATCTCACATGAAATTGGGCAATACTCGGTATATCCAGATATGAGTGAAATCGAAAAATATACAGGTGTTTTAGAACCGTTAAACTTTATAGCGGTAAGAAACGATTTGGAGAAAAAAGGCTTATTAGAATTTGCGCCAGATTTTACGCATAATTCTGGAAAGTTAGCTGCAATTCTTTATAAAGAGGAGATTGAACGTGCTTTAAAAACTCCAAGTTTCGATGGGTTCCAGTTGTTGCAATTACAAGATTTCCCTGGTCAGGGTACAGCTTTAGTAGGCCTACTTAATGCGTTTTGGGAATCTAAAGGTGTTATTTCAGCAGAAGAATTCAGTCAGTTTAATAGTGAGGTAGTACCATTACTTAGGTTTGAAAAGGCTGTTTATGAGAACGGTGAAACGTTTAAGGCTTCACTAGAAGTAACCAATTTCTTTAAACCAATGAAAAATCAAAATATTGTTTGGAGTATTACGGATGAAGCTGGCAGTGTTTTAAGTAACTCTCAAGTTAAAGATGCTAATTTAAATATTGGTAATAATACTAATTTAGGAGAAATAGCTTTTGAAATCAATATAGATAAAGCCAAAAAACTAAAAGTAGAAGTGACTTTAGAAGGTACAAAATATAAGAATTCATGGAACATCTGGGTATACCCTAAAGATGTTAATTTAACCCATAACGATATTGTTGTTACTTCATCTTGTGCTGTTGCTGCACAAGCGTTAAAAAAAGGAGGTAAAGTGTTATTAAATCCAGATTTTAAAACTCTAAAAGGGACTCAAGGTAGATTTGTACCAGTATTTTGGAGCCCTGTTCATTTTCCTAATCAACCAGCAACAATGGGAGTTTTTGTAGACACGGAACATCCAGCGTTTAATGATTTCCCAACAGACACACATAGTAATTGGCAGTGGTGGGATTTGTGTATTAATTCAAAATCTGTTATTACAGACAATTTAGATATCACACCCATAGTAAGGGTTATTGATAATTTTGTAACCAATCACCATTTATCAAATGTGTTTGAAGCTAAAGTGGGTAATGGTACATTAGTGTTTTCGTCTATAGATTTAATATCAAATCTAAATGATAGACCAGTAGCAAGACAGTTTCGACATAGTGTTCTAGAATATATGATAAGTGATGCTTTTAATCCTTCAAAGAGCACTACAATTGAAGATTTAAAAGCTTTGAAATTGGAAGGTAAACAATCAGGTTTTTCAGCTAAGGATATATATGAATAAATATAATACTTTATAAAAATAGCACTATTTAAAACCTGAATTTTAAATAGATTATATAACCCTAAAAATTATAAAATATGAATAAGAAGAAAAAATATTTTAATGACATAACACTTATTTTAAGCTGTTTTTTATTGGCTTTTATATTTTTTTCCTGTAGTGAAGATAATAGCACCTCACCAGATGATGAGAAATTTAATGATGGTGATAAAAATCCCGAAATAACTGCTAAACCTTTATTAAGTTCAGTAAACACAAGTAGCTGGACTTTAATGTTCGAAGATAACTTTGATAAATTTGAGCCTGCAAAATGGACTAAAAACAATTCCGTTAAAAGTAGAGCAGGGCGACCTAATATAGGAATTACTCAGTGGTTTTGGAAACCAGAAAACGTGAGTTATGAAGATGGAAATGTGATACTAAGAAGTTCAAAAGTTAGCGATAATACATTGCACTGTGGCTCTATATATTCTAATAATTTATTCGAATTTAAGTATGGCTACATAGAAGCAAAAATAGATATTGCAGAAACCATGTTTGGAACGCATACGGCGCTTTGGCTTCAAGGTGACAATATGGGAAATGTTGATGGCACAGGAAATGATGGAGCAGAAATAGATGTCTTCGAATCGGCTTGGGTAGGAGACTATACCAAGAGTGTTGTTCACATTGATGGCTACGGCGCTAATAAAAAAGCAAATACTAGACGCTATGATTCTCCTGGAATACATTCAGGCTATCACACTTATGGGTTATTATGGAATGAGGATAAACTTGAAATATATTATGATGGTCAATTCATGACGCGTTATCAAGGTATTTGGGTACCACAGGTAGAAGAGTTTTTATGGCTATCAACAGGTGCTAGTTTTGGAGGTACAGCAGATTTTACATCAAGGGCTGTTGGGGCATCAACTGAAGCCAAGGTTGATTATATTAGAGTTTGGAAAATGAATTAGTAGATAAAAAGTATTTTTGTCTATGTATTGATAATGTTAGTCCATTTTTCCTTTGGTTATATGGGCTATTTTTATGCATATTAATCAATACTAAACTTTTTTATTATGAAACAAAAAATTACTTTTTTATTTTTATTATTGCTGAGCTGCTCTGGATTGATTTTCGGGCAAACTATGGTAGATGATTTCGAATCTGGAGCAGGAGGTTTGGTCGCTAATGCTGGAGGGATAACAACTGCAGTTATTGCTAACCCTAATCCTACGGGTTTAAATACCACTGGAAATTGTCTTGAAATTAAAAGAACTGCAACCCAATGGTGGATTATAGGAGGTGTTAATGTTACACCAGATTTAGCTATCTCTGGGACTGAAACTAAGTATGTAAGTATGATGGTGCATTTTCCTGCGCAACCAGATTTAGGAATTCGTTTTGATGCTCCTGATGATAATTCAAATGGAGGTGGAGGATCAATTGTTAGGGCTTTAAATGCTTATACTACGTTAAATCAATGGCAAGAAATAGTATTTGAAATTAAAGATAATCAAGATGCTACTGCTTTTACACACGGTACATTATTTAGATTGTCAATTCATCCAGACATGGGTTTTGAAAATGACCCAGCAGGTCAAGTTCTTGATGGTGGAGGTACTATAGCAGGATATATTGATCAAATTCAAATTTTAGATGCTAATCCATTAAGCACATTAGATGTTGAATTAGAGAATAGTATTTCTTTATATCCAAACCCTGCTCAATCTTCATTTAAAGTAACATCAAGAAAAAATGTTGAAATTGAAAATGTATTAGTTTATACTATATTAGGTAAGCAAATTAAAAATTTAACAAAAATAAATAAAAATGAATACGATATAAGTAGCTTAGCTTCTGGTATGTATCTTGTTAAAATGACTGATAGTAATGGAGGTGTAGCTTCTAAAAAATTAATTAAAAATTAAGATTATAACTGGTTAATAAAATAATTAGTTTTGTAAAAAGAACAGATATGTAAAATATGTCTGTTCTTTTTTGTTTAAATAAAATGAAAAGATTCATAAGATTGTGTTTAGTAGAGTAAATAAATATGTTTTATTGATAAATTATATAAAATGAAAATCTATTTAAAAATATTTACCGTTTTAGTATTATTTGTTTCATGTGAAGAGCGAATAGTTTCTAAGCCTTTTTATACTTCAGAAAAATGGGAAAACCCCGAATGGGAAAATCCTGATATATTTCAAATAAATAAAGAACCTGCTAAAGCTACTTTTTATAGTTTTGATAGTGTTGATGCTGTTATTTTTGGTAAAGATTGGAAATCATCTCAAAATTATAAGATGTTGAATGGTAATTGGGATTTCTATTATACGGATAGTGTTCAAGGCAGGCCTGCTAATTTTTATAAAACAGATTTTAATCTAAAAGGTTGGGATACTATTAGTGTACCTTCCAACTGGGAAATGCAAGGTTTTGGACTTCCAATTTACACAAATATTGTCTATGTTTTTCCTAAAAACCCACCATTTATACCTCATAATATAAATAATACTGGAAGTTATAAGCGTGATTTTGAAATCCCTTCTAATTGGAAGAATAAAGATATTTATTTACATTTTGCAGGTGTTAGTGGTGCCATGTATGTCTATATAAATGGTATTCAAGTTGGGTATAACGAAGGCAGTAAAACTCCAGCGGAATTTAATATATCAAAGTATATTAAATCTGGAAAAAATCAAATAGCAGTGCAAGTATTAAGATGGTCTGATGCGAGTTATATAGAAGATCAAGATTTTTGGAGATTAAGCGGTATAGAGCGCGATGTGTATTTACGAGCAGATAACCCAATTGCAATAAACGATTTTAGAGTAGGAAGTGATTTAGTGAATGATTATAAGGATGGTGAATTCAATGTAAATATTGAATTGAAGAATACTAAAAAATCAACTGAAAAACGACAATTAAAAGTTGAACTTCTTGATGCTGATAATAATTCTGTATTCAGTAAAATTAAAGATATAGAAGTTGCTATAACAAAAACAAATGTTGTATTTGAAGGTACAATCCCTAATGTAAAATCTTGGACTGCGGAAACTCCAAATTTATATACTGCAATTATAACTTTAAGCGATTCAGAAAACAAAGTATTACAAGCAACTTCTGTGAAAGTTGGTTTTAGAAATATTAAAATAGAAAACAATCAATTTTTAGTCAACGGTAAACCTGTTTTAATAAAAGGAGTAAATCTTCACGATCACGATGAAGCTACAGGTCATGTTATTGATGAAGCTTTAACTATTAAAGACCTAAGGCTAATGAAAGAAAATAATATAAACGCGATACGTTGTAGTCATTATCCAAAAAATCCTTTTTTCTATTCGCTTTGCGACAAATATGGATTTTATGTTATAGATGAAGCTAATATTGAAACCCATGGCATGGGAACAACCAACCAAGGTTTAGATAAAAAACCAGAGCTTAAAAAAGAGCATCCTGCATATCGACCTGATTGGAAAGAAGCGCATTTAGATAGAACAATTAGAATGTTTGAACGCGATAAAAATCATCCATCAATAGTGACATGGTCTTTAGGTAATGAAGCTGGAAATGGCGATAATTTTTTCGCTACATACAATTGGTTAAAAGAACACGATAATACAAGGCCTACTCAGTATGAAGGAGCAACACATTACGAAAACACAGATATACAAGCACCAATGTATGATCGTATACCTCAATTAATTAAATATGCAGAGAATAACCCAAAGCGTCCATTAATTCTATGTGAGTACTCACATGCCATGGGAAACAGTCTTGGTAATTTCAAGGATTATTGGGATATTATCCGAAAATATGATGTATTGCAAGGTGGCTTTATCTGGGATTGGGTAGACCAAGGACTTGTTGCTCAAACTGAAGGTGGACAAAAGTATTGGGGCTATGGTGGCGATTTTGGAGCTTCACACTTACAACACGATGCTAATTTTTGTTTAAACGGTATTGTTAATCCAGACCGTACACCTCATCCAGGATTGGAAGAGCTTAAAAAGGTGTATCAGAACATTCATTTTTCAGATGCTAATTTTAAAACAGGGCAAGTAAAAATAACTAACGAATATTTCTTTACTAATTTGAATAATTTCAAAATAGAATGGGAACTATTTCAAGCAGGTGAAAAGATAGAATTTGGTAGTATTGACAGGATTGATGTTGAGCCTAGAGCATCCAAAATTTTAAAGTTGAATTTACCAAAACTCGATACTACTAAAAATGAATACACACTTAATTTTTTAGCTTCAACAGATGTTGAATTACCATTATTATCTAAAGGTTTTCCTGTAGCTAAAGAGCAATTTATAGTGGGTGATTTTGCATCTAGTTTTATGAGAAATACTAATGATAAACTTCTTGTTTTTACTGAGCAAAATGAAGTTGTTTTCAAATCAGAAACGTTTAGTGCTAGTTTTAATAAAACATCAGGAAAGTTATCAAAGTTAGATTATGGGGATGGAAATATAATTCTTAACGGAATATCTCCCAATTTTTGGAGAGCTACAACTGATAACGATTATGGATTTAATATGCCAAAACATTTAGGTATTTGGAAAGGTGCTACCGAAAAACAAACGTTAGTTTCTATGCAATTAAAAGATAAAAGAAAGATTTTAGATTTATCTTCAAATGAAGAAATTTCAAACTTTAAAGGCAGCGTTATTAATCTTGAGGTGATCTATAATTTATCTAACGCTGTAGCTAAAGTAAAAATGAATTATAAAATTGAAGCTTCAGGGCAAATAACAGTTACAAATACTTTAACTGATGTAAAAAAGGATTTGCCAAATATACCGCGTTTTGGTTCTAACTTTATTATTAATAACGAATACAATCAGGTAAATTGGTATGGCAGAGGGCCGCTAGAAAATTATCAAGATAGAAAAACATCTCAGTTTGTTGGAAACTATAAAGCTTCTGTTCAAGATTTATACGTACCGTATATAAGACCTCAAGAAAATGGTTATAAAACAGATGTGCGTTGGGTTACATTTACCAATAGTAAAGGAAAAGGTATAAAAATGTTAGGGCCTGAATTATTGAGTTTTAGCGCACATCATCAATATAATTCAGATTTTGATGCAGGAGAAACTAAACAACAACGGCATACAACAGATGTTTTTAAACGAGATTTAGTAAATATAAATATTGATAAGGTACAAATGGGAGTTGGAGGAGATACTAGCTGGTGGACAAGACCTTTAGAACAGTATCAAATTGAAGCTAAAAATCAAACGTATTCGTATAGTATTTTGCCTTTACGTTAAAATTAAAACCTTCAAAATAGTAAAAAATGAATAAATGTTTTATAGTTATTATTCTATTGATGGTTGTTACTTTATCATGTAAATCAAAAACAGATAATAAGCAAAGTCAAAATAACAAAATCGATCAGCCAAATATTATCATCATTTTGATTGACGATGCAGGTTATGTAGATTTTGGGTTTATGGGAAGTGAAGATTTACAAACACCTCGAATTGACGCTTTAGCAAAAAGCGGAGTGACATTTACAGATGCACATGTAAGTGCAACAGTTTGCGCACCATCAAGAGCAGGATTGATAACTGGTAAATACCAACAGCGTTTTGGTTTTGAAGCTAACGGTACGGGAGGCATTGGTTTAAGTGATAATGTTACCACAATTGCTGATGTTTTTAAAAATAACGGGTACAATACATATGCTATAGGAAAATGGCATTTAGGATCAGATGTGTCAGACCATCCTAACCAACGTGGGTTCGATGAATTTTACGGTTTTTTAGCAGGGAGTAGGTCTTACTTCCCTATAAACAATCCTTCAAAAGAAAAAATGTTGCAACACAATGGAGAGCATATTGTTTTTGATGGATATATGACAGATGTTTTAGGGGAACAATCCATAAAATTTGTTGAAGCATCAAAAGACAAACCATTTTTTATGTATTTATCCTATAACGCTGTGCATACACCAATGCATGCTAAAGTGGAAGATTTAAAAAAGTTTAAAGACCATCCAAGAAAAGAACTAGCTGCTATGACATGGAGTTTAGATGAGAATATTGGCAAGTTACTAGATAAATTAGATGATTTAGGAAAAAGGGACAATACCTTAATATATTTTTTAAGTGATAACGGTGGCGCACACAATAATCAATCATCAACAGGACCATTAAAAGGCTGGAAAGGTAATAAGTTTGAAGGCGGACATCGTGTACCATTTGTTATGTCATGGCCTAAAGAAATTGTTTCAGGCGCTTCATTTGGTGGCTTAACATCTTCGTTAGATATATTTGAAACGTCTATAGCAGCAGCAAATATTTTAAAACCAAAAACACTTCAGTTAGATGGTGTAAATTTAATTCCTTACCTAAAAGGAGAAGAACTAGGTGACCCACATAAGCAACTTTTTTGGAGGAAATTAGATGAATCTGCTGCTAGAATAGGGGATTATAAAATAATAAATCTGAAATATTATGGTTCAGTCATGTACGATTTGAGTGACGATTTAGATGAAACTATTGATATATCTCAAACTAATTCTAAACAATTTGATACCATTTGGTCTGCTTATAATACATGGCAAAATCAATTAATAGACCCTTTATGGCAAGAGGGAAAACCTTGGATGGATGTTACATATCATATTCATAAACAGCTTATGCAAAATAAAGAAGCAGAGTATAAGGATATTTGGAGTCCTGCTTTTATAAAACAGAGTAAATAGTGAAGTATATGTATAAAAAAATCCTTACCAGTTTTATTAAAAAACTTAGATAAGGATGTTTTTAATTAATATAATATAAAATGGTTGGTTACATTATAAATTATTTATTTTAAACTCCCAAATAGGACTAGATGTTTGAGCGCCTTTATCATCTTTAGCAATAACTTGCCAATAGTAAACGGTATTGGCAGTATCTACTGTAACTTGTAAAGTTGTATTGTCTGTGTCTCCAGAAACTAATGTTAATGCTGTTTTGTTTTTTCCAAAATAAACATCAAACTTCAAAGGGTCTTTATCTACATCAGAGGCTGTCCATTGTAAATCAATAGTGCTAACACTATCAAAATTTTGACCCAAAAATGGCGAAATATTAGCCGGAGAAAATGGCAAGTTATTGGTATTTGCTATTTCTTCAGTATAAAACTGAGAAACTGGAGAAAAATCACTTTCTATATTTTTAGTACTTTTTGCTTTAACTCTCCAATAATAAGCAACACCTTTATCTAAAGTAACAATTTTTGATAAAGAAGTTTGCACTTCAGATACTACAATATTTGAAAACAGATTGTCTGTTGCTATTTCAAAAGTATAAATAACGGAACTTCCATCTTCATTGGTTGATGCATTCCAAGTGAAATTAAGTGTATTTTCAATGCATAATTGATCCTCGCTAGGAAAGACCAATACAGGTGTTGAAGGTGTACTGTCTTTACCTTTATCGCTTCCGCCGTCATCATCACTTGACCCGGAAGAACAAGATGCTGCGATAATACTAAAAACTAAAATATATAATATCTTTTTCATCTTTATTTTTTTATGATTTTAATTGTTTTTGGTGTGTCTAAATTCAATCTTACAAAATATACTCCTGAAGGATTGTTTTCTAGATTCATTTTTACTTTATTGTTTACAACGGTATATTGTTTCTTGGATATTAATCCAGAGGATTGAGAATATAATTCTATAGTTACGTTTTCTTTTGATTTAGGTATACGTAACTCAAAAGCATCTGTTGTTGGGTTAGGGAACGCTTTTACTTCAAACGACGACCCAACAACCTTTGATAGCTTACCTTCGCAAGTGGCTTTCGATTCTACTTGAATAAAATCTCCTTCTTCTACAGGTATACTAAAATTAGTACTATGAGTTTCAAATACTTTAATATTATTTACAGAAACAGAGAAAGGTGCAGTACCAGATTTTATATTTACTTCTACTTTGTTTCCTTTTATAGAAGATGTTTTTCCTGATAATAGACTAGATTCTTCAATGTTTAAAGTAACACAATGCGAGTATGATGTGTCGGTTATACCAATACAAATATCATATGTTCCAGGTTCCAAATTAGGTATGTTTAATGTATTTGTAAAACTGTAATCAACATTAGCAACAGTTACGTTATAATTATGTTTAAATTTAGTGTCTATTTTTAACTGTCCGTTTTTTCCTTGGCACGTTTCATCAGTAACTTGAATTTCAAAGTTATCTGCTGCAACAAAAATAGTTGAGAAATCTTCATTTAAACTAAAATCTATGATACCACTACCATAAGTTGCATAACGCACTAGGTTTTCAGAATCTATAAATTGTACATCAGTAAAGGCTAATGCGCTTGGTACATCTGCACCATCCATTTTAAACCATTTGTCTTGTTGTAAAGCGTAAACCCAAGCCCCATCAAATTCACAGGCCGCAAAAATAAATTGTCCATTAGGTGATGCTTCCATATCAACTATTCTTGCAACTGTTAATCCATCATTATGGTTTGTAAATGATTGCCCTCCATCTACAGAGATTAAAAAATTATTGCCTTTTCCTGCATAATATACAGTAGCTTCATCTACAGGGCTTGTAGCAATTACTGTTCTACGTTTTCTATGAGAACTATCACCTTGTGGCCAAGATCCATTAAAAGTTGAATTTGTAAAAGTATTACCTCCATCTGTAGAGTACATAAATTTACCAGATTGTAATCCCGCATACCATCTGTTTGTATTTACATTTGAATAGCCAAAACTATGAGCTGCTTCAGGGAAAATATAAGAGTGTAGAGTTCTTTCAATAGAACTACCATCGTACGTGATTTTTTGTAATTGAGTTCCCCAAGGGATGTAAACTGCGTCTTCACTAGGAATTGGTGATGGAATCATACTAGTAGCAGCCCAATTTGGATAAAGATCTCTCTTTGAAACTACTGTTCTGAAATTACCACCATCAGTAACTGAACTTCTTCCTACAGCTCCATAATAATACCAATACCAAGCAGACTCGCCATCTTTTCCTATGGTTACTCTTAAAACATCTGTGTTAGCTTCTCTTATGGTAGGAATAGGTTGCGTAGTATCATGATTGGCATCATCTATAAAACTTTGAGATCCTCTATCTTGATTTGCTGTGTAAATTCTATTATATTTTTCACTAGTATCTGCATCATAACACATGGTGGTTGGATTACCTTTACTCACACTAACCCAAGAATTCCAATCTTCAGGGGTTGTAGAGTAATAGGTTCCAAAGTCATATCCTGATATAGTTATAGACCCTCCATCTTCTTTATCAAAAGTTTTAAAGTGTTGTAAATCCCACACATAAATATCATTATTGCTTAAAACGTGTTTGTTTCTTGTCCAATTCACACCGTAGTCTGTAGATATCCATAATTCAACAAAACCTTTAAAAACTACATTTGGTTGTGTAGGGTGTACTTCAAAAATGTTTCTACCTGTATCACTAGATGTTATACTTTGTGTCCAAGTAGAGCCTTCATCACCAGAATAAAAAATGGTAGTATTGTTATAGCTAATATAAAAATGCGTAGTGCCACTTACTGTAGTGCCTTTTACAGAATCTAAAGAACCTATTGCTGTTGTTGGTTCGTATAATAGAATAAAATCTGTATCACTCTCTCCCATTTTATAAACAAACAATTTAGAATCACTATTTCGTTTAGCAAAAAGGTAAACGGCTTTACTAGAGTGTGGTTTTAATATTTCAACATCAAAAACACTACTTTTAAAGTTTAGTGCAGATGTTGTATAGTTTAAACCATAATCTGTAGATATGTACACATAATCATAAAAAGCGTTAGCATCAGCAGCGTTTCTTCTGGCTCCGTGAGCAACTATACGTTTGTCGGCATCTTTTTTAGTAACTACTGTTGTGTAATTTGCTGATCCTTCAAAGAAAGCACCATTGGCGTCCATCCATGTTCTACCTTCATCATCAGAAAATTCCATACCACCATTATCTTTTTGATTTAACATTCTAAAAGAACCATCCGGTAGATTTACACCGTTGAATTTATCGCCTTCAAAACTTTTTGTATGATTTCTAAGCAACCATTTTATAGGTGCATTTTCATCAATTTTATAGATGTGTCCTGCAAAAGATACGATATACATTTCTTCGTTTACTGGATCATATAAAGAGCCGTCAGTTCTAAAACCACCTTCATTATAACCAGGGTTGGTAGTTGAGGTCATGTGTAAATACTTTTGATCCCATTTTCCTGTAAGTGTGTTATTTGCATAAGCGTAATCGTCTGGTGGGAGAACAGTCATGTTTTGCTTTGCCGTTTTAAAATAAGCAGAAAAAGCATCAGGATTGCTAAACGTGAAATTAGACTTTTCAGCATTTGTCGCCCAAGTATTATATTCCTCCAGGGCATCACCACTTAAATTAGAAATATCAAGTGGTTTTGGAAGTGATTCTTTGTCCATAGCCATTTCATAGGCTATCTCTTCAGCACTCTCTTCTTCATAATTTTCGCCATATTCTTCATGGTAATATTCGTCTTCATAAGCTTCTCCTCTATGCAATACATTCTTATTTACAAGAACAAATATTAATATAGTTGTAAGACAAGCAAAACTCAATATTTTAAGAGTGTTTTTTTTCATAACTAATAATGTTGTTTTTTTTAGGTTTATCAGTTCTGTAAAATTATGTTATAATGATAGCTTTAATATTAATCAAATTGCTGAAAACATGGATGATAATGCTTAATCATTTTAAGTGCAATTAAGAAAATAGTTTTAATCCTTAAAGGTTATATGTGTATTTTTTGTTTTAAAGATATTTTTAGGTTTTTTTGTGGTGTATTTTTTAAGCATCTCTGAATATGAGTAATAATTTTGAAAATGAATTTTTTGGAATAGGTATCCAAAATGGAAAAACGCCTGAAAATTTAGGTGTATTATGGCGTTCAGCACAAAATTTAGGAGCTAGTTTTATTTTTACAATAGGCAATAGATATGCTAAACAGGCTAGTGACACGCATGATGCTGTAAAAGCAATGCCTTATTTTCATTATAAAACTTTTGATGATTTTTTTAATAACCTTCCAAAAGGCGCTCGCTTAGTTGGTGTAGAACTTACCGATACTGCTGAAGCGTTGGAAACATTCCATCACCCAAGGCGTTGTGTTTATTTATTAGGTGCCGAGGATCATGGTTTATCTAAACAAGCCATTGAAAAAGCACATTTTTTAGTTAAATTTAAGTCGGAATTAAGCTTAAATGTTGCCGTAGCTGGAAGTATTGTACTTTATGATAGAGGCGTAAATAAGCCTAGGAGTTAGTCTTTTTTTGTTATTAAAATTAATTTATTATTATTCAAATCGGTGGTAAAAAATAGATATTGATTACCACCATCTTTAATATTAAATTTTTTTCTGATTTGTTGAACCGTTTCAGGAAAATTTCGAGTGGTAATATTAGCTTTTTTTATGGATAAACTTTTAAGTGTTTTTTTGCTATAAGGGATTATATTTTCAATTTTAAAAACTCTGCCAGGAAAATCAATGCGTTGATTTTTAGTATATAAATGAGAATGTTTATGGAGTTTATAAACTTCTAATTGTTTTGAAATTTCATTGAACGCGCCAGCTTTTAAAATAGCCGAATTAGGTTCGTATAAATAGTTGAGTGGTAAGCTATAATCTGGTTCGGTTTGTTTTTCATCTTCCAAATTAAATTTAAAAATAGTGTTAGCTTTCTTTTTAATATTTACAGTTTCTATAGAAATAACACCAGTAAAACTATACTCCAAAACCCATAATAATTCTTTTACCTCATTATTCACGGCAACTGTATGTATGGTTTTTACATGCTTTAACTCGTTAATCCCTACAGATAAATCTAATAGCGGTGATGTTTTAATCATGATGTTTTTAGAATGCTTAAACAGCAAATCTAAATGTTCTGGTACATTTGGTAAACAATCGTTTAGGAAGAATACTTTTCCTTTGCTATTATGCCGTCTTGAGGGGTCTACATAAATCCAATCATAGATTTTAGATGATTTTTTTAAATATTCAATACCATCCGTTTGAATAGTTTCAATATTATAAACATCCAATTGTTTGAAGTTGTGGGTAACAATTTTTGAAAGTGTATTATTTATTTCACAATGGGTAACTGTTTTAAATTGTTTTGAAAAGTAAAAACAATCTACTCCAAAGCCTCCTGTCAAATCAATTATCGAATTTCCTTTTAATAATTGCGATTTATACTTTGCTGTAGTTTCAGATGATGTTTGCTCTATATTTAACTTATTGGGATAGTAAATATTCTTAGTAGAAAACCAGGTTGGAAGCTTAGTATTACATCTTTTTTTAGCCTCAATTTGTTCTATTATAGTTTTTGTGTCAACTTCAGGAAAGGAAATTCCTTTTAACAATAAATTACTGATTTCGGAATTCGTGTTAATTTTTATAAATTCTTGAATATAAGTATTTAATATATCTTTATTCAAAATAAAACTTAAAGGTTTTTAGTGAGTTTTTTTACTATCTCGTTATCTGATAAAAACGCTTTTAGAATAACTTTTATAGCAGTATAAGCAGGTACAGCTATTATTAAACCAATAACACCGAATAAAATACCTGTAATCAAAATTATTAAGAAAATTTCAAGAGGATGTGATTTTACACTTTTAGAGAAAATTATAGGCTGACTTCCAAAATTATCAACCAACTGCCCAATCATAAATACTATAAACACCCAGAATGTTTTTGGTAGTATAACATCACTAAATGATTCTCCTAGGTTGCTTGTCATGGTTAATGTTAGCATTAAGAAAGCTCCAACTAATGGACCAACGTATGGAATTAAATTTAAAAGCGCACACAAAAAAGCTATTACTATTGCATTTTCTACACCAATAATCAGTAAGCCAATGGTATAAATTATGAAAAGAATTAGTATTTGAAATATGAGTCCCACAAAGTATCTAGAGAGTAAATCTTTAATTTGTGTGGAAGATGTTTTCCATCGTGCCTCTTTATTATCTGGAATAAAAGTTAATATACCATTTTCAAACAATCGGCTATCTTTTAAGAAGAAAAACGAAATAAATAACACTGAAAATAAACCAATACTAAAGCTACCTAGGCCACTAATAACCGAATTTAAAAAATCTGGAATTAAAGAGAAATCAATCTTAGAAAGTAAGTTCGATTCTTTTAAAGACTGCTCAACATCTATTTGATGTAAATCAAAATAAGTTACAATTTCGCTGTATAAATTCTCCAGATTGTGCTGTAGTTCTTCAATATTTAGTAACGATAAATTTTGCCCTTGTTTAATAACTAAGGGGACGAAAAGACCAACTAACCCAATAAATACTCCTAATAACAAGATCATGGCAACAATTACGGCTATGGTGTTTTTAAATTTGAGTTTTCTTTCTAAAAACAAAACTATTGGCCTTCCTATTAAAGAGATAACCGCAGCTATGGCTATATAGCCAATTACAGATTGAATTTGATATAAGAAGTAGAGTAAAAGAGCAATACCTAAAATAATACCTATAGCTTTTAAAATACCATTAGAAATAGTGTTTGAATTCATAAAGTAAATATAATAATTTGTAATTAGCAGAACATGCTATGATTGGTATATTATTTTGGCTGTTTGTTACACTATGACATTGTAAGCTGCTTAGTCATTTCATATAAAGCAATATTGGTTGCTTGTACAACATTCATACTGCTATTTTTTCCAAACATATTGATATGAATAATCAAATCAGAGATTTTTAGAATGTTTTCTGAAACGCCAAAATTTTCATCGCCAATAATTAATGCTATTGGTTTTTCTGTTGAAAATTGAACCTTATGAATAGGTTTGCTAGAATCTGTAATTTCTAATGAAATAATCTGGTAGTTTTTACTTTTTAAATCTTCAATAACTTCTGAAGCATCACAATTAATTTCATGAAGCACAATTTTTTCAGTAGCTCTGGATGTTTTCGCCATTTTCCGTCCTAACTGAATATTTTCGCCACAAAGCATTAGTTTTTCAATTCCAAAAGCATCAGCAATTCTGAATAAACTACCTATGTTTGGTGCATTAGTTACGTTATCACAAATTAATGTGATAGGAAATTTTTGCTTTTTGAAGTTGGTATTGTAGTGGGTTAGTTGCAATCTGGAAATTTATTTGTTTAGAAGAAAATATAATATCAATATAAATAGCAAAATAAAGATTAAAACTTTTAATAATATTTTAAGCAGCCCTTTTAAAGTGCTTTCCTCATTTTGGTTTTCAAAAAACCACTCAACTATTGTAATTAAAAGTTCTTTCAATGCAATCTAATTCTCAAAAGCATATTTCACAATATTAGCACCCATTTTAAGTGCTTTGTCTCTAATATCGGCTGGGTCATTGTGTACTTCAGCATCTTCCCAACCATCGCCTAAATCACTTTCGTAAGTGAACAACAGCATCAATCTATTTTCATAAAAAAGGCCAAATGCTTGCGGACGTTTGCCATCATGCTCATGTATTTTGGGTAATCCGTTTGGGAATTTATATTCTATATTAAAAATAGCATGGTTTGTTGGTAGTTCTACTAAATCTTTGTCAGGAAATACTTTTTTTAATTCTTTAGTAATATAAGGTTGCATACCGTAATTGTCATCAATATGTAAAAAGCCACCTGAAATAAGATAATTACGTAAGTTTTCTGCATCAGTTTCACTAAAAAACACATTGCCATGACCAGTCATGTGCAAAAAGGGATACTGAAAAATATCAGGGCTATCAGTCTCAACAGTTTGAGGTTTTGGGTTAATTTTGGTGTTTATATTGGCATTACAAAAGGCAATAAGGTTTGGAAGGGCGGTTGGGTTTCCATACCAATCGCCCCCGCCTTTGTATTTTAAAATGGCTAAATCTTGTGCAAATAAGTTAAAAACTAAAAATGAAAAGATAAAAGTGAAAAATAATTTCATAGAATTTTTACTCATTAGTATAAGCTACGGAATGACAAGCAACAATAGCTGCCGTTTCTGTACGTAATCTTGTTTCACCCAAAGTTACAGGAATAAAATTGTTTTCAAGTGCTTTGGATATTTCTTTAACAGAAAAATCACCTTCTGGCCCGATTAGAATAGTTATATCCGTATTAGGCTTTAATTGTTGCTTTAAAGACTTCTTATTTGTTTCTTCACAATGCGCAATAAATAAATCACCACTGAACTCTTGATTTATAAAATCTCGAAAAGTAATAGCTTCATTAAGTTTTGGTAAATAGCAACTTAGTGATTGTTTCATAGCAGATTGGAGAATACGTTCAAAACGTTCAGGTTTAATGATTTTTCGTTCACTATGATCGCAGATAATAGGAGTGATGCTGTCAATACCAATTTCGGCAGCTTTTTCTAAAAACCACTCATAACGGTCATTCATTTTTGTTGGTGCAACTGCCAAATGTAAATTGTATTTTCGTTTTAGCTGAAGTGTATTGGAAATAATATTAGCAATGCATTTATTAATGTTTGGTAGTGAGATTTCAGCTGTAAATAGTATACCCTTGCCGTTAGTTATATATAATTTATTGCCAATGGATTTTCGAAGTACTTTAACAATGTGCTTACTTTCCTCTTTATTAAAAGAAAATTGCACAGTGTCTTTTGTTAGTTCCGAATTAAAAAATAATTGCATTATCTGGCTGTTTCTACAATTTTTAAAACTTTTATTTCCGAAATATCTTTAGATTCATGCGATTGCAATATCAGATAATATTGTTTTTTTTCTGGAATATCAAAAGTATAAACATCCTCTAAGCTATGCTCTTCTGAAATAATAGCACTTTCAAAATCTGGCGACACATCCCCATTTGTAAACCATCCTGTATCACCACCTCTATTAGCGTTTTGATCCATAGAATATTGTTTTGCTAAAAAACTAAAAGGTGATCCATTTCTATGCTTTTCTATAAGTGCTGTTCTTAGTTGGTTGATACTCTCTTTAGTATATTTGGAGCCATCTAAAACTATATAAGAAACTCTGTAGTATGGTTTGCTGCTTTTTTCTAAAATTTTATAAAATGTTTTGTCGCGTTCTGTTCTTATAGACTTAACATTTCCTATTTCTAATTTAAATAAAGCTTTAGCTAGGTCAGTTTTATGTTTCTCTTCATTGAAAGTGAATATTTTGTTCTCTTTTGAAGGTTTATTTTTAAGAAATAAATTGGCTTGTTCGGAGGTTTCAATAGCTACAAGAGCCTGCTCTCCTTTAGTTTGAGCGGTTGAAAATGAGGTTATTCCAACGAAAAATAAAATAAGTAATTGTTTAATCATAATGTAGGTTTTAAATTCAATTTCAAATTTAAAAGGAATTGTGAATGATATGAATAAAGAAGAAATAAGTTTTTAAGAAGAGATTGTTTATAACTTCTTGTTTAAATCTTCAACCGAGCTGAAGCCACAATACCCTGTTCTGCAAAATCGCCCTCTAAATATTTTAAATATCCAACAATAGCAATCATAGCAGCATTATCCGTCGTGAATTCAAATTTTGGAATATAAGTAGTCCAACCAAATTTTTGCTCGCCATCTTTTAACGCTTGCCGTATTCCAGAATTAGCAGATACACCACCACCAATGGCTATATGACTTATGCCAGTTTCTTTGGTTGCCAGTTTTAGCTTATCAATCAAAATACCAATAATGGTGTATTGTATAGAAGCACAAATATCATTAAGATTCTCTGCAATAAAATTTGGGTTAGCCTTTACTTCTCGCTGTACAAAATATAGAACAGCCGTTTTAAAACCAGAAAAACTAAAGTTTAATCCATCCACTTTGGGTTTAGTAAATTGAAATGCTTTTGGGTTTCCAAGAGCCGCACGTCTATCAATTTCTGGCCCTGCAGGGTAGCCTAAACCTAAAATTTTTCCGCTTTTATCAAAAGCTTCTCCAACAGCGTCATCAATAGTTTCACCAATAACGGTCATATCAAAATAGTTATCTACTTTAACAATTTGAGTGTGGCCTCCAGAAACAGTCATTGCTAAGAAAGGAAAGAGTGGTTTTTCAAACCCATCTTCATCAATAAAATGAGCAAGAATATGCCCCTGCATATGGTTCACATCAATTAATGGAATATTTAAACCATAAGCCAATGATTTAGCAAATGAGGTTCCAACTAACAAACTCCCCATTAACCCTGGGCCTTGGGTAAAAGCTATAGCATGTAGTTGCGATTTAGTAATTCCAGCCTTTTCTATGGCTTGATGTACAACAGGAACAATATTTTGCTGATGAGCCCTAGAAGCTAATTCTGGTACAACACCACCGTACTCTTTATGTATTTTTTGGCTTGCAACAACATTGCTTAAAATACGCCCGTTATGAATTACAGAAGCCGCAGTATCATCGCAAGATGACTCAATTCCTAGAATATAAATATTTTGTGACGACATTAATAAATTTTAGGCACAATAATTGTTAATTTTGAAAACGAATAAACATCTCAAACCTTTACATTTACTCGTAATTACAAAAGTAGTTTATTCTTAATAAAGTTATAACTTTAAAGGCATCAAAAAAAATTTAAAAATATCGTTAAAAGTAGCAGGGATTATACTGCTATGTTTCATCATTACGGTGTTGATGCTTTCTATTCCTGTAGTTCAGACTGGGTTAGGAAAATATGCTACTAAGCGATTAAATGATGAATTTAAAACAAACATTAATATAGATAAAGTTAGTTTGCAATTTAATGGCGATGTCGAAATTAAAAACATCTACGTTGAAGATTATAAAAAAGATACGCTCATCAGTATAACCGAACTAAACACTTCAATTTTAAATTTTGGTAACCTTACTAATGGTAAATTAAATTTTGGAGATATTGATATTGAAAACCTATTATTTCATATAAAAACATACAAGGGCGATACGGATACAAACCTTGATATTTTTGTTGCTAAACTTGAGAGTGATAATCCTAGAAAGGGTAAGAGTAGTTTTTTGCTTTCATCAAGCGATGTCTCAATTTATAACAGTGTTTTTAAACTCTCAAATGAAAACAAAGAGACTGTAAAAGCACTTCATTTTGAAAATTTAAATATTAACGCCACTAATTTTTTAATTAATGGTAGCGATGTAAGTGCAAGAATAAACACTTTGGCTTTTAAAGATAGTAGAGGGGTTGTAGTGAAAAATTTGATGACAGATTTTGCATATACACTAACAGACATGACTTTTAATAATTTGCAAATAAAAACACCCAGTTCTGTTTTAAAAGGTAATTTAAAGTTTTCTTATAATCGTGATGATTTACAATATTTTGTTGATAAAGTTCAAGTTAACGCAAGTTTTAAAGATTCTAACGTTTTATTGGATGAACTCAATACATTCTATAACGAATTTGGAGTAAATCAATCTGCAAAGTTTAGTACAGATATTTCAGGTACTCTAAATAATTTAAACACAACTAATTTAAAGTTAAATACAAGCTATAACACAAAAGTTTATGGTGATATAAATTTTAAAAATTTATTTAGCAAAGAAGCTGATGATTTTTATATGAATGGAAATTTCAGAAATCTATCTTCAACTTATAAAGATTTAAAAGCCCTGTTGCCAAATGTTTTAGGTGCGGCTATACCAACCTCTTTTGATAGATTGGGGTATTTTACAATTATAGGAAACTCCCAAGTTACATCGTCTAAGGTTATAGCAGATATTGAAATTGATACCGATTTGGGGTTTGTCGATTCCAATTTAGAAATCACAAGAATTAATGATATTGATAATGCCGATTATAAAGGAGATATTAAATTTGAACAATTTGATTTTGGTACATTTCTAAATGACCCAAGTGTTGGAATAGGCTCTCTTGATTTTGATGTAAACGGTAAAGGGTTTATTGCCGAAAAGATTAATACGCAAGTAAAAGGGGAGGTTTTCGAATTAGTTTATAATGATTACAACTATAATCATATAAAAGTAGGCGGTAATGTTCAGAACAAAATTTTTGATGGCAACTTAAATGTAAATGATAAAAATCTGCAGCTAAGCTTTTCGGGATTAATAGATTTTTCAGAAGCTGTTAGGAAATATGATTTTGAAGCAGTAGTTGACTATGCAAACTTAAAGACGCTTAATTTTATAAATAAAGACAGTATTTCTATCTTTAAAAGTAAGGTTAAGATGAACATGAATAGTAGTAGTCTTGATGATGCTTATGGAAAAATAGCATTTACTAAAACCATGTATAAAAATGAAAATGATACGTATTACTTTAATAAGTTTAATGTGTCTTCAAGATTTGAAAAAGATATTAGGTTTGTAGAATTTAATTCACCTGATATAATTGAAGGCGGATTAAAAGGACGTTTTTTTCTGAAGGATTTAAAAAAATTATTTGAAAACTCTGTTGGGCATATTTATACAAACTATTTGCCACATGTTGTAGATTCAAATCAAAGCATAGACTTTAATTTTAAAATTTATAATAAAATTGTTGAAGTATTTTATCCTGAGATTGAACTTGGTAAAAATACATTTATTAGAGGTCGGGTTGAAAGTGAAGAACAGAATTTTAAACTCACCTTTAAATCGCCTAAAATTAAATACCTTGAAAACTTTGCAGATAATATAGAGTTGCAAGTAGATAATAGTAATCCGCTATTTAATACGTATGTTGAAGTTGATAGTCTGAATACAAAATTTTACGACGTATCTAAGTTTAATTTAATAAATGTTACTGTAAATGATACGCTTTTTATGAGAACAGAATTCTCTGGAGGAAAGCGTAATAACGATGAGTTTAACCTTAGTTTTTACCATACAATAAATGAAGAAAACGAGTCAGTTATTGGTTTTAAAAAATCCGATTTTACTATTAGCGACAACAAATGGTTGATAAATGAAAACCAAGATAAATTTCATAAAATATCATTTGATAAAAAACTAGTCAAGTTTGATATCGATCAGTTTAGGGTTAATCATAACAATGAAGAAATTAAACTTTCTGGTTTTGTTAGAGATTCTACACAGAAAGACCTTAAACTTAATTTTACAAACGTAGACTTAGCCAAAATAACACCAGCTATTGATAGCTTGTCACTTGCCGGTAATGTTAATGGTAAATTGGATCTTTTGCAAAAAAACGGAAGTTATCTTCCAAATTCCACCATTGTTATTGATAATTTTAAAGTTAATGACTTTTTATTGGGATCATTTGATGCAACAATAACTGGCAATGAATCACTTACTAATTATGAAGTAGATGCTACAATAAAAAACGATATTACAAAGGCATTTGGTGCTAAAGGAAATATTTTTGTGTCTGGTAGTAAATCTACTATAGATGTAACTCTAGATTTCAATGCATTTAATTTATCTCCATTAAACCCATTGCTTGATGGGGTTTTGTCTGATATTAGAGGAGAAGCAAATGGTGATGTTAAAGTAATAGGTGATCTTAAAAGGCCCGAAATAAACGGAGATTTAATACTTAAAAATGCTGGGTTAGGAATACCTTATCTTAATGTGGATTATGATTTTAATACCAACGCATCAGTAACTTTAAAAAATCAAAGTTTTATTTTTAATAGAATAAGGTTAACAGATTCAAAACACAAATCAATCGGTTTTTTAGACGGAGCTTTGAGTCATGTAAATTTTTCTAAATGGAACTTAGACTTGGAGGTCACAACGCCACGTTTTTTAATTCTTGATACTAAAGAAACCGAAGAATCTCTTTATTATGGCACTGGTTTTATAGGAGGAAGAGCTAGCATAATTGGACCTACAGAGCAATTAGTAATAAATGTTATAGGAGAAACTAAAAAAGGAACAGTATTTAAAATACCGTTAAGCGACACAGAATCCTTTGGTGATAATTCTTATGTTCATTTTATAACTAAAGAAGAAAAAGAAGCTCGAAAAAAAGGTGAAGAAGTTGAAGCTGATGAAATTAAAGGTATCGAACTTGATTTTGATTTAGATGTTACTGAAGCTGCAGAGGTAGAATTGATTATAGATAAGGAAACTGGCCATGCCTTAAAAGGACGTGGTGTTGGAGGTTTATTAGTAGAAATAAATACCAATGGTAAATTTGACATGTGGGGTGATTTCTCGGTTTTTGAGGGCGTTTATAATTTTGCATTTGGAGGCATAATACAAAAAGAATTTATAGTACAACCAGGAGGAACAATTGCATGGGAAGGCGAACCAGCTAAACCAAAAATTGATATGCTTGCTAAATATAAAACACAAACTAATCCTTCGCCATTGCTTGATAATCCTATCAACAGAAGTATTCCTGTAGAATTGAATATTACTTTAAATGGAGATTTAGAACAGTTAGATCCAGAATTTAGTTTTGATTTTCCTAATGTAAACTCAACTATAAAATCTGAGCTTAATTATCGTTTGGAAGCAAAAGATGAACGCGACCAACAAGCTTTGTTTTTAGTATCTACAGGTGCTTTTTCGAGTGGACTTAATGCGCTCAATCTAAACCCATCTGGTACAATTGCAGAAAGACTTAATGGTATTATTAATGGCATTTTTTCATCTGATAATGGAAAGCTAAATTTTGGTTTTAATTACGAAGCAGGTCAAAATTTACCTGAATACCAAACAGATGATCGATTTGGTGTAACGCTTCAAACCCAAATTAGCGACCGTGTTTTAATAAATGGTAAAGTAGGTGTACCAGTTGGGGGGGCAACTGAAACTGTTATTGCGGGCGATGTAGAAATAGATTTTTTGCTAAATGAAGAAGGCACACTATCAGCAAAAGTATTCAATAGAGAAAATAGTATAAGAAATTTTGGAGATCCAATTGGCTATACTCAGGGCGTGGGACTTTCTTATAGTGTAGATTTTGATACTTTTAAAGAACTTCTTCAAAAACTCTTTAAGAAATCTGAAAAAGATATAAAAACTGCTAGTGAAGAAAAAGAAACAGTAAACGAAAACACACTTCCAGATTTTATTTCTATTAAACCTTCTTCAAAAAAGTAATAGTTTTTCACTCTGTAATTTTATATCATTTATTTTTTTTATCAACTAAAACGTTATAGTCTCAAAAGTTATATTATTTACTATAAATGCTATAGATATATGAGTTTTGTTTAGTAATTTTACCATATAAATTAGAGAATTTAATGCCGAAAACAATAAAAAAATTAGCAGTTTTAACTTCAGGAGGAGATTCGCCTGGCATGAATGCTGCCATTCGTTCTGTAGTTAGAGCATGTGCCTACCATAATATAGAATGCTTTGGCGTTTACCGTGGTTATGAAGGTTTAATTGACGGTGACTTCAAAAAAATGGATGCAAGAAGTGTAAAAGGTATTATCAATAAAGGTGGTACCATACTTAAATCTGCACGTTCAAAAGAATTCAGAAAGAAAGAAGGTCGTGAAAAAGCATTTCAAAATCTAAATAAAGAAAATATTGATGGTCTTGTAGTTGTTGGAGGAGATGGTTCTTTTACCGGAGCTTTAATATTTAATCAAGAGTTTGGTTTTCCAGTAATGGGCATACCAGGAACAATTGATAACGATATAGTTGGAACCTCACACACTCTTGGTTTTGATACAGCACTAAATACTGTAGTTGAGGCTATTGATAAAATTAGAGATACAGCAAGTTCACATAATAGACTGTTTTTTATTGAAGTTATGGGGAGAGATGTAGGTCACATAGCTTTAAATGCTGGAATAGCTGGTGGAGCAGAAGAAATTTTGATACCTGAAGAAGACTTAGGTTTAGATAGATTAGTAGAATCTTTAAGAAGAAGTAGGAAATCTGGTAAAAGTTCAAGTATAGTCATAGTTGCAGAAGGTGATAAAATTGGTAAAAATATTTTTCAGTTGAAAGACTATGTAGATGAGAATATGGAAGGCTATGATGTGAGAGTATCAGTACTCGGCCATATGCAACGTGGTGGTGCACCTTCGTGTTTTGATCGCGTTTTAGCCAGTAGAATGGGTGTAAAAGCTGTTGAATCCTTAAAAAACGGACAAACCAATTACATGGTTGGTTTATTAAACGGAAAAATGGAATTAACGCCATTAGACAATGCTATTAAAGGAAAAACAAAAATAAACTTAGAATTATTGCGTGTCTCAGATATCATGAGCACATAAACATTTATAAACACGATTATGTCAAAATTAAAAATTGGAATTAACGGATTTGGTAGAATAGGTAGAATTGCTTTTAGAGTAGCAGCATCTAGATCAAATGATATTGAAGTAGTAGGGATTAATGATTTATTAGATGTAGATCATTTAGCTTACTTATTAAAGTACGATTCTGTTCACGGACAGTTTGATGGTACTATTTCTACAAAAGATGGAAATCTTGTAGTAAACGGTAATACTATTAGAGTGACTGCAGAACGTAACCCTGAAGATTTAAAATGGGATGCTGTTGGAGCAGACGTTGTTTTAGATTGCACTGGTATTTTCACAAACTTAGAAGGTGCAGGTAAACACATTAAAGCTGGAGCTAAAAAGGTTGCAATTTCTGCACCATCTGCTGATGCGCCAATGTTTGTAATGGGAGTAAATGATAAAGAGCTTACTGCTGCTCATACCATAGTATCAAACGCATCTTGTACTACTAACTGTTTAGCGCCATTAGCTAAAGTAATTAACGATAAATTTGGAATTGCTGAAGGTTTAATGACTACAGTTCACGCTGCTACTGCAACACAATCAACTGTTGATGGTGTTTCTAAAAAAGATTACCGTTTAGGTCGAGCTTCTTTAAACAACATTGTGCCTGCTTCAACTGGAGCAGCTAAAGCTGTAGGTAAAGTAATTCCTGAATTAAACGGAAAATTAACTGGTATGGCTTTTAGAATTCCTACTGTTGATGTATCTGTAGTAGATTTAACTTGTCGTTTAGAGAAACCTGCTTCTTGGGCTGATGTTAAAGCGGCTTTAAAAGATGCGTCTGATAATGAATTAAAAGGTGTTTTAGGATATACTGAAGAAGGTGTAGTATCTCAAGATTTTGTATCTGAACCTAAAACAAGTACATTCGATGCTAATGCAAGTATGGCATTAAATGATGGTTTCGTAAAATTAGTTTCTTGGTATGATAATGAGTTTGGATATTCAACTAAATTAGTTGATTTAGCTCAACATATTGGTTCATTATAGTAATTATTAATATATTTCCACAGTATTTATCATATTGATTAATGCTGTGGATTTTTTATATCTAAACTTATGATTTTAATTGTTGATAGTGGTTCTACAAAATCCGATTGGTTAGCTGTAGATAGTAATGGAAATAAATTAATGGATAAAATCCGAACCAAAGGATTAAATCCAGCTATTTTAAATGAAAAAAAACTAGCAAAACGAATCTTAAAAAGTAAAGATTTAAAAAACAATAAAGAAAAAGTTACTCATGTGTTTTTTTATGGTGCTGGTTGTGGTACAGAAAACGCAAAAGAGCTTTTAAATAGTGTAATCACAGAAATATTTCCCAAAGCACATGTTGAAGTAAATGAAGATACTCTAGCAGCTGTTTATGCTACTATAAACAATCCTAAAGAAGCGGCTGTAGTTTGCATTTTGGGTACAGGGTCAAACTGTAGTTATTATGATGGGCAAACGTTACATCAACGTGTCATATCATTAGGTTACACCTTAATGGATGACGCATCCGGAAATTATTATGGCAAGCAATTAATAAGAGATTATTATTTTAATAAGATGCCCGAAAATGTAAAAATAGCCTTTGGTGCTAAGTTTAACATGGAGGCAGATTTTATAAAATATAATTTATACAAACAACCTAGTCCAAATGCATATTTAGCGAATTTTGCTGAGTTTATGTTTTTACATAAAGATTCTGAATATACTATCAATCTTATTAAAAATGGTATACGATTATTCGCTGAAAATATGATTATGCAATATAAAGAAGAACTTAAAACAGTACCAGTGCATTTTGCTGGTTCTATTGCGTTCTTTGCTCAAAAAGAGATTAAAGAGGTTGCAGAAGAAATGGGATTCAAAGTTGGTAATTTTGAACGTAGACCAATTGACGGCTTAGTACCGTTTCATACTAAAAATCTATAATCTTTATCCGTGCTTCAGCATAAAGCATTTTACATTTCTAATACCGAAAATAAAAAACAGCTATTAAATAATATAATATCAGGTGTATGGTTTGACGATTTAGATTCTCTTGAAGGAGTACTATTTTCTGAATTGACTTTGAACGCGTTTATTGATAAAGAAATACGTTATGGTCGTTTTGATGTCCAAACATCTACAAAAAACAGTCTTAAAAATTCTTCTGAAGGCGAGCGTAAACGTGCCTTACTAAACCATATTTTACAGTTCAATCCAGGATACATTATATTAGATAATGTTTTTGATTGTTTAGATGTTGAAGCTCAATCTAAAATTGAAAGTAAACTTACCGAATTAAGCAAGCGCATTTTAATTATTCAAATATCAGCTAGAAAACGTGATATTTTGTCATTTATTGATAATGTCTATATATTAGAAGATAATCGTCCAAAATTGTTTACAACAAGCACTAAAGTGGCTAATATCAATTTTACCCAAGATTTACCTAAGCCTTATATAACTATTAATGAAACGTTTAATCCTTTAATAAAACTTAATAAAGTGTCTGTGAGTTATGGTGAAAGACCCATTGTAAATAACATATCTTGGATAATAAAACCAGGAGAATTTTGGCAACTCATAGGCCCTAATGGTTCAGGAAAAAGCACTATCCTATCTTTGATTTCTGGAGACAACCCAAAAGGTTATATGGCTGATATGATGTTGTTTGGAATAAAAAAGGGGAGTGGTGAAACCGTTTGGGATATTAAAAAAAATATTGGATTTTATACTTCCGAAATTTTACACGGTTTTAAAAGAAAAGATTCTATTGAAAGTATGATAATTTCTGGTTTTTTTGATTCCATAGGTCTTTATAGACAACCCACCGATAAGCAAATTGCTATCGCTCATAAATGGTTAATTCTTTTAAATATGTTTCATTTTAAAGATAAAAGTTTTCAATTTTTATCTAACGGACACAAACGCTTGGTTTTAATTGCTAGAGCAATGGTAAAACATCCATCACTCCTTATTTTAGACGAACCTACAAATGGTCTTGATGATACTGATGCTCAATTGTTCTCAGAACTAGTAAACAAAATAGCAAAAGAAAGTAATACTGCTATAATTTATGTGTCTCACAGAAAAGAAGAGTATATAATTCCAGATTTTATTTATGAACTTTTCCCTGACAAACAAGGTTCTAAAGGTAAAATGATATATACCAACTAGTGCTGTTTGTTAAACTGTATTTCTTTACTACTATAATACTTTTGTTAATTAATTTAATTTTGGATAAGTTTGTTAAAAGCACTTTTTAATGAAGATTTTCCCTAAATCTATTATGAAATTAAAAATGAAGAAGAAATTATCTTTTTTCATTTTTATATCTATTGCTGCGATTTTAATTATTGGTTATGTATTTCTTGAAAAGAAAATATATGCTGAAAGTGCTGCTCTTTTTTTGTTTGTATTGGCAATTATACAAGTTTTAGCGTTACAATTCTTTTTAAAAAATCAACTTAAGAATGATGTAATTAAAACAAATCTGAGACTTAGGGTTGAAGAGTTAAAAGCAAGTTTAGAATCTTTTGAGGAGTTAGCAAATCAAAAATCGATTTATCTGGCTAATTTGATTTATGAAGTTCGCACGCCATTGAATACGGTTTTAGGGATGCTTAATATGCTAAAACAAACAGAACTAAATAGCGACCAAACGGCACAAGTTGAAATAGCTGAATTCTCATCAAAGCATTTATTACAACTAGTAAATATGGTGTCTTCAAACAAGGAAGTTCGTGAAGGACGCATAGAATTGAACATGTTAACAGTCGATTTAAAAGCAGATTTATCAAATATTTTTAAAATTTTAGAATATCAGGCTTGGGAAAAAGGCTTAGAGTTTGAATACAAATTTATATCTGAAGAAAAAGATAAGTTTTTAGTTTTAGCCGATTCTAATAGGATTCAGCAAGTATTAATTAATCTAATTAATAATGCAATTAAATATACTAATGCTGGTAAAATCTCTATTATTATTGATCAATCTGTTGGCATTGATAACGATCAAATTATCACATTTTATATTAAGGATACAGGGATAGGTATGAAACCTGAAGAAGCAAAACGGATTTTTAATAATTTTGATGGCATTTATGATAATTCAATCAAGAAAGATTACCGTGGCGGAGGTATGGGCTTATCAATTTCTCATCAATTAGTAGAAGTTATGGGAGGTGACCTTAAATTGGAAAGTAAAGAAAATGAAGGTTCTACATTCTATTTTAGTTTGCAACTACAGAAAACACTAAATATCAAGGCAGTTGAAGAAAACGTTAAGCCAATTTTATCAAGTAAGTTTAATGTTTTGGTTGCCGAAGATAATAGGATGAATCAAAAGGTAATAAAGTTTCTTTTAGAGCGTCAGGGGGCTGATTGTACGTTTGCCAAAAATGGACTCGAAGCACTTGATCTCTACAAAATATTGGATTTTGATATGATTTTTATGGATATATACATGCCAGACATGGATGGCTATGAAGCAACTAAATTCATTAGAGAAACCGATAAATATTTAAGAAATAATACGCCTATAATTGGGGTTTCTGCGAGTGCTTTTGAGAAGGATATTGAGAAAGCAAAGCGTGCTGGTATTGATGGCTTTTTACCAAAGCCCATTGATAAAGAAAAACTAAATGCTATACTAACAAAGTTTTCTAAAGCGAATACACCAGCTTAGGAATTGACTGTTTTTATTTAACAGCAATCATACTAATTTCAACATTAACACTTTTTGGTAATCTAGCAACTTCTACTGTTTCTCTTGCTGGCGCATTTGAATCATCAAAATAACTTCCATAAATGTCATTAATAAACGAGAAGTTATTCATATCGCTAATAAAAATAGATGATTTAATAACGTTTTCAAAGGTCATATTAGCAGCCTCTAAAACAGCTTTTAAGTTTAGCATTACTTGTTTAGTTTCCTTAGCTATATCACCTAAGACCAAATTATTAGTTTCAGGATTTATAGCAATTTGACCAGATGTATACAATGTGTTACCTGTTAAAACAGCTTGGCTGTATGGACCAATAGGAGCAGGAGCATTTTTGGTTGTAATTATTGTTTTCATGAGAATCTATTTTTATAGCTTATTTCTGCTATTAAGAAAACTGTTTGTTTATGGATTTAGTAAATCTATAACCTAATATCTGGCTGTCTACGTTTTTCGTATTTAAGATCACTTAAGATACTAGATTTAATTCCAATAAAGAAATTCCAGGATGTTCTGGTACTAAATGGTACCCAACTAAAATTCATGCGCCAACTTAACAAATCGCGTTCAAAACGAAGTTGGGTGTAAGTAAAACCGGCATTTTTTAAATCATAACCAGATGATCCACCAATAGACCATTTGGGCGAGAGTTCTATATCACCAGAAAACATAAGTGAGTGAGAAGAAATTTCATTTTGCCGCCTACTATTTGCATAATTAACGGCATAAGCAACTCTAAAACTCCAAGGAATTTTATAGTTATATAACTCTCCAGATTCTTCATCATCAGTATTACCTTTTTTGTCCTCTATTTGTTGATTTGAAAAATCTTGGGAGACACCAAATAAATCATCTGCTCGACCTCCACTTCGCTTGTTTTCTTCAATTTCAGCATTTTTGTCTTTCCCTTTGCCATCTTTACTAGAAAAAGACCAACTAGCATTAAGATTTGCACTAGTTAACCTAAAAAGACTCCCACCATTATCTATATTGAATTTATTAATTCTAGTATTATTATTGTCAAGAGCATAAGGGTCGAGAGTGGCACCAAAATTAATACTCATTTTATTTTTAAAAAGCTGCGTTCCACCGTTCATTCTAACTGGACTCCATTGCAAAGAATCTCCGGCGAAGTTGTATGATGTGGAAAAATTTAGGTTATTTAATAGAATAACTTTCTTTGGTTCTGTAGCTGTACTGTCTTTATCTCTTACTTTGGCTTCGAAATTATTAGAAACAGAAATACCCATAGAACTTGAAAAAGTTTTATTTGGAGAGCCAAATATGCTTTCTTCGAATCTACTAAATTCCACATCACTTGTTGTTAAACCATCTGCACTAACGACTTCGTAAGTATCATAATATTTATCAAAAGCAGGGTTAATATTGTAACTAATGGAAGGCCTTATAACATGACGTATTGCTTTAATTTTTCTGTCTTTCCCTTCTTCTTTTTCAAAATTAAACATCCCATAAATAGTGGTACCCAAACTGGTACTGAAATTATAAGTTCTATAGGAGTCAAAGCCATTAATTGTTTCTGTAACCTCTTTCCTTTCTACAGTGTCGTATGTTTTATTAATTGTTTTTAATGCCCATACTTCATTATAATTTGTGCTTGCACTGGCACTAAAATATTTAAATACCTTAAAATTTGTTGTTAAAGGTATAGTGTGTTGAAAGCCTGTTTTAGCATCATCAAACATTTTTTTTGTAAAAAATAAAGAATCTGTAGTTTGTATTCTGTTTTCTGCTCTTAAGTTATACTGCAAATTTACATTTTGAATAATGCCTTTTTTAGTACCATTTTTTGATGCAAACGGGTATACTCTGCCAACACTTCCTTGAAAGGTTGGTAGTGTCATGTTTATACTTTCTGTATTCGTATTTTGCGAATGTGTAGCTGTTAAACTAAAATTAACCTGAGGCTCGCCTTGAAATGTTTTTGAATACGAAACAGAAGATGCCAAGGTGTTATTTAAAAACGCACCAGCGTTTACTTGATTTACAGATTGCCTATAATACGTGCTACTTCCAAGATTTACAGAAGCTGAAAATCGAGAACTTGGGTTTGCTTTTGAATCTTGACTATGAGACCAACGTAGGTTGTAAACGGTGCTTGTCGCATAGTCTGGAAAACCACGTTCGCTAGTAATTAAGTTTTCATATCTAAAGGCAACATTGCCTCTAAACCTATATTTTTTGGCATAAGTATTCTCTAAACGAATACCGTAACTTCCATTAGTATAATAGTCTCCTAAAACTGCTAGATCTAAGTAGTCACTAATGGCAAAATAATATCCTCCGTTTTGCAAAAAATAGCCTCGGTTATTTTGTTCCCCAAAAGTTGGTATAATAATACCAGAGGTTTGCGTTTCACTTTGTGGAAAAAAGCCAAATGGTAAACCTAATGGTGTTGGAACATCATAAATAAAGATATTTGCTAACCCTGTAACAATTTTTTTACCTGGTACAATTTTAGCTTTTCTTAATTTTATGTAATATTCCGGGTCATCAAGGTTCTCCGAAGTTGTATATTTTGCATCTTTTACAAAGTAAACAGAATCATTTTCTTTTTTAGTAATTTCAGATATAACAGTACCTTCACCTTGTTCTGTTTTAGAATTGTAAATAAGTGCTTTTTGCGTTTGTGTATTAAAAACAATCGAGTCAGGTTCTACAACGTTATTACTTTGTGAAAACACTGGTTTTTGTGTATACCCATCAATCGTGTCTGTAATACCTTTTGCATATACTGTATTCGTATTATAATCAATTATTATATTACCAGCAGTAATTTTCATGTCGCCATAATCAATATTGGCTTCATTATATAAGTATAGCTTTTGTTTTTTATGACTAAATCTAGTGTAATCCTTAGCGTGATATTTTACAATGTTTTCTAAAAGATCTTTTTTAGGTTTTATAGAATCTTTTACAATAGTATCTTGAATCTTTTCTAAAGGGCTTAAAATCGAGAGACTGTCAATGCTTGTTACTAAACTATCCTTAGTCGTTCTATTAATCGTTTTTCCTTTATTTGGAATATCTTGAGAAAAGCTTAACGTGTTGATAAACACTGTAAAACTTAATGCAAAAAGTATTTTAAAGTTGTTTGTATGCAACGCTTTTAAATGTATTTTTGTAAAAGTATGGCTCGGTTTTTGAAAAGTCAAAATTACATATATTTTTCTGTGATTGATTTAATATTCAACTAAAAATTTAAAATTAAAATAAACCGTGTTTTTTAGTCGTTAAAATTGCTTAATTGTTTGGTTTATCAAGTGTATCAATAATAATGCCCTACTAAGTCCAAATGAAACATTCTATTGAAAAAAATAGTATTTACCACATGAAAACGAACAACTTATTACTTTTCGTATCTTTTTTAATAGTATTAACATTATCTTCAAGATATAATGTTCATGCGCAATCAAGTAATAACAAATTTGTTATTATGATAGATCCTGGCCATGGTGGGCGAGACTCAGGGACACCTGGAACAGGGAGATATAAAACAACAGAAAAAGATATAGCTTTAGATGTGTCTTTAGCATTAGGTAAAATGTTAGAAGAAAACATAAGCTATGTAGATGTTGTTTACACTAGGAAGAATGACATGTTTCCTACTTTAAATGGCAGAGCTAAAGTTGCTAACAATAAAGATGTTGATTTATTTATTTCAATACATTGTAACGCACAGCCAGGTGGGAAAGGAACAGCTTATGGGTCTGAAACATATGTATTGGGGCCTACAAAGAACAAACAAAATCTTGAAGTAGCTAAAAGAGAGAATTCAGTTATTTTTCTTGAAGAAGATTATAAAGAAACCTATAAAAGTTTTGACCCAAGTTCTCCTGAATCTTTATTGGGGCTTACACTGGCTCAAGAAGATTATCTTGATCAGAGCATAAGATTGGCTACATTAATTGAAAAAGAATTTAAAGTAAACGCAAAGCGAAAAAGTAGAGGTGTAAAACAGAATGTATTTTATGTTTTAGCATATACTTATATGCCAAGCGTGTTAGTTGAATTAGGGTTTCTTACTCATAAAAAAGAAGAAGACTTTTTAAATTCGAAAAAAGGAAAAAGAATAATGACCAACGCTCTTTTTAACGCCTTGGATGATTACATGGAATTCTTAGGAGTAAAAAACAAAACTGTTTTTAATGATGAAAAACCGAATAACACTGAAACTAAAAACACACACAATAATGACATTGTTTACAAAGTTCAAATCGCCGCTAGCTCAAAAGCACTAGAAACAAAACCTTATAATTTTAAAGGTTTAACAACTATTTCAAGAGTAAAAGAAGGGAGTTTGTATAAATATTTTTATGGAAGTAGTACGGATTATGAGGAAACAAAAATTTTAGAAAATGAAGCCCGAAATAAAGGTTATAATTCAAGTTTTATAGTGGCGTTTAAAGGTGGAAAAAGATTACGTTAATTGATACTCTAAAATCCACAACTAATTAAGAGGTGTACTTCTTAAAATTTATATTAAATTTGTTTTTCTAAAGAAAATCAATTTGAAAATAACAAAAGAAGTTAAAACAGGCATACTCGTAATAATAGGTATAATCCTTTTTATTTTTGGGTTTAATTATCTTAAAGGGCAAAATCTTTTAGATTCTTCACGTACGTTTTATACAAGTTATAATAATGTTGAAGGTTTAGTA
Source organism: uncultured Algibacter sp. (assembly GCF_947487575.1). Taxonomy (GTDB): domain Bacteria; phylum Bacteroidota; class Bacteroidia; order Flavobacteriales; family Flavobacteriaceae; genus Algibacter_B. Next base: position 264,208 of record NZ_CANKXG010000004.1, read on the forward strand.
CCATCTACTCCAGTAACTATAAATGGCTTATCTGTAGGTAGAGTTATTGATGTTGGTTTTAAAGGAGATGGTTCAGGAAAACTTCAAATTAAACTTCGAGTAGAAAGTGATTTTGAATTTTCAAAAAACAGTAAAGCCGAGTTATATGACACGGGTTTAATAGGAGGGAAGGCTATAGCAATTATTCCTGCGTTTGATGGCGCAGAAAAAGCCAAAAGTAATGATGTGCTTCAAGGTACAGTTAAAGCAGGCTTAACATCCTTATTAGCACAAAGTTTAACACCACTACAAGAAAAAATCGAAATTGTATTAACAAGTGCAAACGTTCTACTTACAAATTTAAACGATGTTTTTGATGATAAAACTAAGGCAAATCTTAAAACTAGTATTGCTGGATTAAGTTCAACAATAGAGTCATTTAAAAAAACTTCAAATTCTCTAGATCAATTAATGAAAACTAATAAAGTTAAAATTGACGTTGTTTTTTCAAATGCTGAAAAGGCTTCTACCGATTTAACTAAAATTACCGGGTCGTTAGCTGAATCTGATTTAGGTCAAACAGTAAAAAATTTAGAATCTACACTAGATAATTTTAATAAAATTTTAGTTGATTTAGAAAATGGAGAAGGAACAATGGGCAAACTTCTTAAGGATGATGCACTTTATAATAATTTAGAAGGCGCATCAAAAGAAATGGAAGCTTTAATACTAGATATTAAATTACACCCAGCGCGTTACAGACGTATTTTATCAAAAAAAGAAATTCCTTATAAAGAACCAGAAGACAATTAATATTTATGGATTATATACCTAATATCTTGTTTGCTATAATACTTATTTTGGGTATTGGCTTTTTCGTTAAAAACATTAAAAAGCTTATCCGGAATATTAAACTTGGTCAAGACACAGTTGTTAGTGATAACAAATCGCAGCGCTGGGAAAACATGGCAATGATAGCCTTAGGGCAAAGTAAAATGGTACGTCGTCCAATTTCAGGTTTTTTGCATGTTGTTGTTTATGTAGGATTCATAATTATAAATATTGAAGTTTTAGAAATCATAATTGACGGTTTATTTGGAACACATAGAATTGGTTTAAGTGTGTTGCCAAAATCTGTATATGGATTTTTAATAGGAACATTCGAGGTTCTGGCATGTTTTGTATTTGTTGCAGTAACCATATTCTGGATTCGTCGAAATATATTAAAACTAGCACGTTTCTGGAACAGTGAAATGACAAGTTGGCCAAAAAATGATGGTAACTTCATTCTGTATTTTGAAATGGTATTAATGTCACTATTTTTAATAATGAATGCTACCGACTTACATTTTCAATCTTTAAATTCAGGCAATGTAATTAGTCAGTATATAGCACCTTGGTTTTTAGGCCTATCAGAAGGCACATTGCACTTTATTGAAAGAGGCGCATGGTGGATTCATATTGTTGGTATACTTATATTTTTAAACTATTTATACTATTCTAAGCATTTACATATTCTATTAGCATTTCCAAATACCTATTATGGCAATTTAAAACCTAAAGGTCAATTTAACAATCTTGAAGCAGTTACAAAAGAAGTGAAAATGATGATGGATCCTACTGCAGATCCATTTGCTAATCCCGTAGAAGGAGAAGAAGAAGAAACCCCAGCTAAGTTTGGTGCCAGCGATGTTCAGGATTTAAATTGGGTACAATTATTAAGCGCATACACCTGTACAGAGTGTGGTAGATGTACATCGGCATGTCCAGCAAATTTAACTGGAAAAAAACTATCTCCAAGAAAAATAATGATGGATACCCGCGACCGCTTAGAGGAAGTAGGTAAAAATATTGACACTAACAAAGGCGAGTTTAAAGATGATGGTAAACAATTATTAGGCGATTATATTACTCATGAAGAGCTTTGGGCATGCACAACATGTAATGCTTGTGTAGAAGAATGCCCAGTAAGTATAGATCCACTTTCTATTATTTTAGAAATGCGTCGTTATTTAGTAATGGAACAATCAGCAGCACCAGTTGAGTTAAATAATATGATGACCAATATAGAAAACAACGGAGCCCCTTGGCCGTACAATCAAATGGACAGGCTAAACTGGAAAAACGAATAGAATATGAATATTAAAACAATAACTTTTAAAAGTGTTTTATTTAGTTTTATGATGCTTTTGTGTGCAACAGCATTTTCTCAAAGCAACGAAGAAACGCTTAAGCAAATAGACAAAATAGCCCTAAAAATGTTTACGGACATGAACAATAGGGATTACGATGCTATTATAGAAATGACACACCCAAAAGTATTTGAAATTATCCCTAAAGAATCAATGAAAGATGTTTTTAAAAGCATGTTTGAGGGTAACGAAGAGTTTTCTATTGATGTTCCTAAAACCATTCCAAAATATAAACTATCTAAAGTCTTTATAAACGAAAAAGACAGCTTAAAGTATGTGTTTGTCTCTTATGACATGGCCATGAAAATGACATTCCATAAACAAGAGTTTGATGATGAAAGTAAAAATATGATGAAAAATGTAATGCTTGCTAAGGGTATGGAAGTTAGTTTTATATCAAATAACTCTATGGATATTTTCATGAAAGATAGAGTCACAATTGTTCTAAAAGATAACACCACAAATAATAAGTGGGTAATGGTTAATTATGATGCAGACTCCCCTTTATTCTATAACATTGTCCCAGCCAGCTTATTAGAAAGCGCAAAAAGTTACAATCAAGATTTAATGATAGAGAGAAAGAAAAGAGAAGAAGAAAAAACAAATAATTAGAGCGTTACCCAAAAAGGGTCGGGCTTTCGGCAGTCGCTTTTTTTGAGAAAAACAAAAAAGAGCTTCAACAAATGCCTCAATCCCTAACGCAAAACGTAACATATAACGATATTCCTGCAAAGTTTTAAAAACTTTATAGGCATTAAATTTAAAGAAATGAGCGAATTACTAAAAGTACCAACCATGGCAGAATTTATGGCTCAAGGAAAACAACCTGAAGTGCTATTTTGGGTTGGGTCTGCAGGTAGTTTTGATGATAGAGCAAAAAAAATAACAAGAGCTTTTGTTAAAATTTTAAACAAAGCCAATGTCGAATTTGCCGTATTAGGAACAGAAGAAAGTTGCACTGGCGATGTAGCAAAACGTGCCGGTAACGAGTTTTTATTTCAAATGCAAGCAGTTACAAATATTGAAATTTTAAATGCTTATGAAATAAAAAAGATTGTAACATGCGATCCGCATTCGTACAATTGTTTAAAAAACGAATACCCAAGTTTAGGTGGTAATTATGAAGTTATGCACCATACGCAGTTTTTAAAAGAATTAATAAACTCCAATAGATTAGACATTAAAGAAAGCGATTATAAAGGCAAACAAATAACCTTTCATGACCCTTGTTATTTAGGACGGGCGAACTCAGAATATGATGCACCACGCGACGTTTTAAATAATCTAAATGCTAATTTAGTTGAAATGAAGCGAAGTAAAGCATTTGCTCTATGCTGTGGTGCTGGTGGAGCGCAAATGTTTAAAGAACCCGAAAAGGGAGATAAAGACATTAATGAACTTCGCACAGAAGATGCTTTAAAAACAAATCCAGAAATTATTGCAACAGCTTGTCCTTATTGTATGACTATGATGACGGACGGTGTAAAAGTTAAAGAAAAAGAAAATCAAATTAAAGTCATGGACATTGCAGAACTCATTGCAAGTTCCCAGAATTTATAATAGTAAAACCCTAAATCAATTTAATGCTAGTAGATTTTAATACATTACCAGAAGAATCACGTGTTTGGATATACCAAGCTAATCGTTCATTTTCAGAAGATGAACTTCAGGAAATTCAATCAAAACTAGACATTTTTATTGAAAATTGGACAGCTCACGGTAGCGACTTACAAGCAGGTTATATTGTTAAATATAAGCGTTTTATTGTTTTATCTTTAAATCAAAGCTTAAACAAAGCTACAGGCTGTTCTATCGATGCATCTGTTCATTTTATTCAACAATTAGAAAAAGATTATAATGTTGACTTAATGGACAAAATGAATGTTTCTTATAAACAAGGAGACTTTGTAGCCTATAAATCACTTTCCGATTTCAGGAAAATGGCCAAGGATAAAGCAGTATCCAAGAACACTATTGTCTTTAATAATTTAGTAAATAATATTGCTGAGTTTAATGAAAATTGGGAAGTTCCGGCAAGCGAAAGCTGGCACGGCCGTTTTATAAAATAATTTTTTGGTTAATTACTTCTTTATAAATCTATCTTAAAGTCTTTTTATCTTCTTTTTAAAAGTATTATTTTGGCATAATTATTAGTATATCTATTAATTACTAGTAATTCCCCTTAACAAATCTTTTATGCGTCAAATCTTTATTACTGTTATAGTCCTTTTTTTAGTATTACAAACAGCTGCTCAAACTAATAATAATAATAATCCTCTACTAACTACAGATTCAATTGCTCAAAAAAAATGGGTAGATAGTTTATACAACTCAATGAGTCTTGCTGAAAAAGTGGGGCAGTTATACATGATTCAAGTCATGTCTAATCAAGATCAAGCCACAAGAAACAAGGTAATCAGTACTATAAAAGAGCACCACATTGGTGGAATTATATATTCAAACGGCAACCCTAACAAACAAGCAAGACTCAATAATGAGTTACAATCGTTTTCTAAAATCCCAATGCTTATTGGTATGGATGCAGAATGGGGTTTAAGTATGCGTTTAGATTCTACTTATGCATTTCCTTGGAATATGACCCTTGGTGCCATTAGTAATAATAAATTAGTAGAGAAAACAGGCAGACAAATAGGAGAACATTGCAAACGATTAGGGGTTCATTTCAATTTCGCACCAGTTGTCGATATTAATACAAATCCGTTAAATCCAATTATTGGAAACAGGTCTTTTGGTGAAGACAGAGATAATGTAACAGAAAAGGCATCGGCATTCATGAAAGGCATGCAAAGTGCTGGAGTATTAGCTAATGCAAAGCATTTTCCTGGTCATGGCGATACCAATCAAGATTCTCATAAAACATTACCAACTATAAGTTTTAATGAGAAACGTATTGATTCTATAGAATTATATCCATATAAAAAATTAATCAAAGAAGGGCTTTCAAGTGTTATGGTCGCCCATTTAAATGTACCAAGTTTAGAATCTCGTGAAGGCTACCCTTCTTCATTATCAAAACACATTGTTACCGATATTTTAAAAGAAAAATTAGGGTTTAAAGGACTCATTTTTACAGATGCGTTAACGATGAAAGGGGCTGCAGATTATATGGAACCCACATTAGAAGGCACTACAACCAAAAAATTTATAACAAGCGGTGATATAGATTTAGCTGCGTTTAAAGCAGGTAATGATGTTATGTTAATGTCTGAGGATGTTGGGCTTGGTATATCTAAAATCATTGAAGCATATAACAAAGGGGAAATAACTGAAGCCCGTTTAGAGCATTCAGTTAAAAAAATTCTTCAAGCAAAATACAAAGTAGGATTGCATCATTATGAGCCTATAGGGTTGTATAATATATTAAAGGACTTAAACCGACTAAAAGATGATATTTTATATGAAGAACTATTAGAAAATGCGATTACCGTCGTTAAAAATGAAAATGATTTATTACCACTTAGGCGGTTAGAAACTAAAAGTATTGCATATGTAGAACTTGGTGATGATTCTGGTTCAGCCTTTTTCGATGAGTTAAAAAAGTATGCCAAAGTTCACGCTATTAAATCAGACAATTTATATTCTTTAATGGGTAGCCTAAAGCCATACAACACAGTTGTTATTGGTTTTCATCGTTCTAACGAAAATCCATGGAAAGCTTATCAATTCACTAATAAAGACTTAGTGTGGCTACATGAAATAGCGCAAAACCACACCGTTATTTTGGATGCTTTTGTAAAGCCTTATGCGCTCTCAAAATTAAAAACATTAGAAAACATTGAGAGCATCGTTGTTAGCTATCAAAATAGCGAAATTGCACAAAGAAAATCGGCACAGCTTATTTTTGGAGCTATACCTTCTAAAGGGAATTTACCTGTTTCTATTGGAAATTATTTTAAAGAAGGTGATGGTATACATAATAATGAACTTAAACGTTTAGCATATTCTATACCCGAACGCGTGGGAATGAATTCGGATAAATTAAAACGTATAGATTCTGTTGCTCAAATGGCTGTTGATTCTATGATGACACCCGGAATTCAATTACTAGTAGCTAGAAAAGGAAAAGTGATTTATAACAAGAATTTTGGAAAACACACCTATAGTGGAAAGAAAAAAGTGTCTTTTGATGATATTTATGATGTAGCATCTCTTACTAAAATATTATCAACATTACCCTTATTGATGGAACTTGAAGAGCAAGGTATACTTTCATTAAACACTAAATTACCTTCAATTTTACCCGAATATAAAGACTCTAATAAATCTCATATTACTTTAAAAAGCATGTTATCTCATTATGCACGTTTAAGACCATGGGAACCTTTTTATTATCGCACTTTAGATACTGTAACCAAACGCCCTAGTAGAAAATATTATAGAAAAGAACGTAGCGATAAATTTAATATTGAAGTCACAAAAAACTTGTTTTTAAGAACTGATTATCAGGACTCTTTGCCCGAAATTATAAAAAATTCAGAACTGCTAGAACGCCAAAGATACCGTTATAGCGATTTCCCATATTACATTTTAAAGAAATTTATTGAGCAACATTACGACAGAACACTTGATGAGTTAGTTCAATCACATTTTTATGAATCTCTAGGCGCCAATTACACTTTGTATAATCCGTACTATAAAATCAGTAATAAAAAAATTGTACCAACAGAGATTGATGATTATTATAGATATGGAAAAGTTCATGGTTACGTGCATGATATGGGAGCAGCTATGCAAAACGGCGTAGGTGGTCATGCAGGTGTATTTAGTAATGCAAATGATGTTGCAAAAATTATGCAAATGTACTTGCAAAAAGGTTATTATGGAGGCAAGCGTTATTTGAAACCTGAAACAATTGATAAGTTTAACACATGCTATTATTGTGATGATAATAATAGAAGAGGTATTGGCTTTGATAAACCACAACTTGGAGATTCTGGACCAACATGTGGCTGTATATCCATGACAAGTTTTGGTCATTCTGGGTTTACTGGAACATATACTTGGGCAGACCCAGAAGAAGAGATTGTATACGTTTTTTTAGCAAATAGAACGTATCCGCATGCTGGGAAAAATTTATTACTCAGAAAAAATATTAGAACGGAAATACAACGCTTAATTTACGAAGCAATAGAAGATTAAAGAAGTACTTAAAACTTAATAAATGAAAATAGGTATTGTTTGTTATCCAACATTTGGAGGTAGTGGAGTAGTAGCAACCGAACTAGGTTTAGAACTCTCTAAACGTGGTCATGAAATACACTTCATCACTTATAATCAACCTGTAAGGTTAGAGTTAATAAGTAACAATGTACACTATCACGAAGTAAACGTACCAGAATATCCATTGTTTCATTATCAGCCCTATGAATTAGCTTTATCAAGTAAATTGGTAGATATGGTTAAACTTCATGATATAGAAATATTACATGTACATTATGCTATTCCGCATGCTTATGCGGCATATATGGCAAAAAAAATGTTAAAAGAAGAAGGTATACATCTTCCTATAGTAACGACTTTACACGGTACAGATATTACACTTGTTGGAAGTCATCCGTTTTACAAACCCGCTGTAACGTTTAGCATTAATAAATCGGATGCTGTAACAACAGTATCTCAAAGTTTAAAAGATGATACTTTGCGTTTATTTGATATTAAAAAAGATATAAATGTAGTACCTAACTTTATAGATTTAGAAAAGTATAATCACGGGTTTACAGATTGTCAACGCGGAATGATGGCTAATGATGATGAGAAAATAATCACACACATTAGTAACTTAAGACCTGTAAAGCGTGTTCAAGATGTAATTAGCATCTTTTATAGCATCCAAAAGGAAATGCCAGCAAAATTAATGTTTATTGGTGAAGGTCCTGAAAAAGAAAAAGTAGAATTACGTTGTCAAGAATTAGGTATTTTAGATAAAGTGGTTTTCTTTGGAAGAAGTAATGAAATTGATAAGATTTTATGTTTTAGCGATTTATTTTTACTTCCATCGCAAACTGAAAGTTTTGGTTTAGCGGCGCTTGAAGCTATGGCATCAGGAGTTCCTGTTATTTCAACTAATACAGGTGGTTTACCTGAAGTTAATATTCAAAGTATTTCAGGGTTTTTAAGTAACGTTGGTAATGTTGAGGAAATGTCTAAAAATGCACTATATATTTTAAGTAATGATGAGCGCCTAAAAAACTTTAAGGATAATGCGCGTAAAGAGGCTTTAAAGTTCGATTTGCACGCTATTGTTCCTAAATATGAAGCTATTTATGAAGATACTCTAGCAAAATGCTTGGTATTGTAATAGAAGATTCCATTTTAAAAGCACCTTGCTTAAGTTGTGTTTTTAAAATGAAATCAAACTTATTTAGTTTCTAAAATTAACTCCCACAACTGTTACAAGTTAATATGAGATCATTAATAGTTGAAAGCATAGTAGTGAATCCCGTTCCAGTTACATTAAAAGTACCACTAATTTTTATTAATTTTGAATTACCATTTACATTTTCCTCGAATTTAGTAATCCTTAATTTACCAGTTGAACCTGTAAAATCTCTGTTAATGTTAACAAAGCTTGCAGTAACATAAATAGGAGCGGTATTATCGCTAAAAGCATATTCCTCTCCAGTTTTAAAAGCTTCAATATCACTATTATCTACAATTGTTAGTGTTAGTTTTCCGCTAGCACCTTCCGCATCTGCTTTAACATTAATGGATATATTATTAGTAGCTTCATAATTATTAGAAATTGTAGCTACTATGTTTTCCATTACAAAGCCTCCAAAATCTGTAAATGCTATGGAAATACTACCTTGTTCTTGTTGCTTTACATCTTCCGAATCGTTGCTTTCAGAACAAGAAAAAGTTAATACAAATAAAAATAATGCTAAAGTTTTAATAGTTTTCATATTACTAATTTTAAGTTTATAATAATACATAAAAGACTTTTAAAAATGTCATCACTAAAATTAATAAGAACTTCAGAAATAAAAAAACACCCCTAAAGGTAGTCATGGTTGGAAGATTTATTCTTCCGGTTTTTTTGTTTTATAAAACACAGATACCAGTTAATTAACTTATTGATTAATAGTTGTTTACCTTGTTTTTTTAGTGTAATTTTCGCATATTAATACCTTATAGCCAATATATTATGTCAGTATTTAAAGACCACAGAATTTCAGTAAGTCAATTATAGGCTTCTTCCAAATTATTAAAAGGTATTGACCATAAAAACGGAAAGAAATCTGTTAAATGCAGCATGGCTTTTGATGGTTTGTTGCCTTGTCATTCTGAAGTATTTACTAAGTCGAAGTATTCTAGTGAAGATATGGCTTTACCCGAGGCTATAATGAATCATGTAAAGCAAGACGTAAATCATCAAAATATCTATGTCATTGATAGAGGATTTCAACCTACAAGAACAATGAACTCATTTACTAATGATGCTGTTACTTTTATTGTTAGAGCAAAAGAAAACCGAAAACATGTAGAATTTCAGTCATTACTTAATAAAAATCAAGACCTAGATTTAGGAGAATTAACCCTTATTAAAGACAGTAAAGTAAATCTTTATACTGGAAAAGCGATACATAACAAAAAAGGAAATATACATTACAGAGAAGAATTAGTAGAAACTCCTTTTCGTTTAATCGTAGCAAAAACTAAAACAGAGCAACCAAAATACTTTTGGTTTATTACCAATGATTTTGATTTATCTGCAAAACAAGTAGCCCAAGCTTATAGAAGGCGATGGAATATTGAAGTATTCTTTCGTTTTATAAAACAAGAACTCAATGTAAGCCATCTAGTCTCATTGAATAAAAATGGAATAGAAGTTTTACTATACATGACTTTAATTGTAGCAATGTTAATATTAATCTATAAAAAAGCTAATAAAATAGGTTATAAAACAGCCAAGAGAAGATTTAAAATGGAACTCAGAAATTTAGCTATTGCTATGATTGTTGTAGACTGCAAAGGAAACTTAAACCATTTTGAGACTTAAAAAAAATGGTCGAAATTTCTTCCGACCATGACTACCTCTAAAGGTGCTTTTATCTAAATTTAGTTTTGTTTTTTAGAACTGATAACGAATACTTAAAGCAATATCAAAATCTAAATCATTACTAAAATCTCCAAAACCTAATTCTGGTCTAAAATCTAAAGATAATAGTAAGGGAATATCAAAATTGTATTCAATGCCAATATCACCAGCCGCAAATAGGGCAGTTTCACTTGCTCCGTCTAAGGATTTTTTACCGCTAAAAGAAGCTAAACCACCACCAGCACCAACATACCAATTGAAAGACCCATCAAGAGGAAATACCCATTGGTAAAGACCAGTAAGTTTAAAAGCGCTATAACTATTTCCATTTCTCCAACCTAAATCGCCTTCAAACCTATTATTTGCTCCCAAAGCATGTTGATAAGATACTTCTGCACCTAAGCCATCACTATCTCCTAAGCGCAAACCTATAGCATTCTTTGAAATGCTTTGTGCATTCAATGTAAACGCAAAGCCTATTAATGACAGTGACAATAAAAATAATTTTTTCATAAAATAAAGTTTTAGTTTTTATAAATTATATACGGCCTTATACGTTAAAAAGACCTTTTTTTAATATTCATAATAGATTAGCAAGAATAACGCCAAAAATGTATTTATATTTAACTTCTTTTTAGATTTACAAATATATTTTGTTGCAGATGACGTTAAGTCCAAATTTACAGGAGTTAAGAGAGGTGTTAGAAGGTGAGTTGTTTTATGATGATTTAATGAAATCTCTATATGCTACAGATGCCTCGGTATATAGAAAACTACCATTGGCTGTTGCATACCCAAAAAACGAACTTGACATAAAGTTGTTAATCCAATTTGCAAAGAATTATAATACCTCATTAATACCAAGAACCGCAGGAACATCATTAGCCGGACAATGCGTTGGTGAAGGTATTATTGTTGATGTTTCTAAGTATTTTACAAAAATAATTAAGCTTAACGAAAAAGAGCAAACTGTTACTGTACAACCAGGTGTAGTTCGTGACGTTTTAAACAATTACTTAAAACCTTTTGGGCTTTTTTTCGGGCCAAATACGTCAACTTCAAACCGATGTATGATAGGCGGTATGGTTGGTAATAACTCGTCAGGAACAACTTCCATTCAATATGGAGTAACACGTGATAAGGTTTTAGAAATGGAGGTTGTTTTGAGTGACGGCAGTCAAGCTATTTTTGGTAAAATCAATTCAGAAACATTTCAACAAAAAATAAAAGAAGATTCATTAGAAGGGCGTATTTATAAAACCATATTTGAGTCTTTAGAATTAAAATCTATTCAAAAAGAAATTATAGAACAATTTCCTAAACCTGAAATACACAGAAGAAATACAGGTTATGCGATTGATGAATTAATTAAGACTAACATTTTTACAGAGTCTAATGAATCATTTAATATGTGTAAACTGCTTTCAGGCAGCGAAGGCACTTTAGCGTTTACAACTCAAATCACTTTAAAATTAGATAAGTTACCACCACAAGAATCTGTTATGGTAGCAGCTCATTTTGATAGTATAGAAAATTGCATGAAAGCAGTGCAACCTGTTATGCAACACAATTTGTATATGTGCGAGATGATGGATAAAACCATATTAGATTGCACAAAACATAATAAAAAACAGCAAGAAAACAGACAGTTTATATTTGGTGACCCAAAAGCTATATTAATGTGCGAAGTTAAAGCCAGTACTATAGAAAAAGCAAAAGAATTAGCAATAAGCCTTGAAAAAACTATTAAGAATTCTGGTTTTAGTTACGCAAACCCTAAACTTTTTGGGAATGATGTAAACAAAGCCATTGCATTGAGAAGTGCAGGTTTAGGGCTTTTAGGAAATATTATTGGCGATAAAAAATCTGCTGCTTGTATTGAAGATACGGCTGTGGCATTACCTGATTTAGCAAATTATATTTCTGAGTTTACGCAACTCATGAAAAACTATAAGCAAGACGCTATTTATTATGCCCACGCTGGAGCTGGAGAAATCCATTTGCGACCTATTTTGAATTTAAAACAAGTCGAAGATGTCGAATTGTTTAGAAAAATAACTACTGATGTAGCTCATTTAGTTAAGAAGCATAAAGGTTCTATGAGTGGTGAGCATGGTGATGGAATAGTACGTTCTGAGTTTATTTCCACAATGATTGGAGAAACCAATTACGATATTTTAAAACGTATAAAAACAGCTTTTGATAGCGATAATATTTTCAATCCAGGTAAAATAGTTGATGGGTTACCAATGGATAAATCGCTTAGATATGAATCAAATAGAAAAGAGCCAGAAATAAAAACCCTACTAGATTTTTCAAAATCTCAAGGAATTCTTCGAGAAGCTGAAAAATGTAATGGTTCTGGGGATTGTAGAAAACTACCCGAATTTGGAGGAACGATGTGTCCGAGTTACAGAGCAACTAGAAATGAAAAAGATACAACACGAGCAAGAGCCAATGCTTTAAGAGAGTTTTTAACTAACTCTGAAAAAGCAAATAAATTTAATTATAAAGAGTTAAAAGATGTTTTTAATTTATGCTTAAGCTGCAAAGCCTGTGCAAGTGAATGTCCAAGTAGTGTTGATGTTGCAAGCCTAAAAACAGAATTTCAATACCAATATCAAAAAGCAAATGGTTTTAAGTTTAAAGATAAGTTTTTTGCTAAATCAACTAAATATAATAAAATAGCTTCACGAATTCCGAAGTTTTATAATGCCTTATTTCAAAATAATTTTTCTAGTGATATTATCAAGAAAGTTCTGGGTATCCATCCAAAACGTAGTTTACCAAAAATATCAGAATCTTTTTCAGGCTTCAATAATTTTTCAAATTGGATAGATGGCAAAAATCATACACCTAAGCCAATAAAAACAGTTTACTTATTTGTAGATGAGTTTATAAATTATCTAGAATCTGAAATTGCTATTGACACTTTGATAGTTTTAGAAGCATTAAATTATAAGATAATTCCTGTGCATCATCTAGAAAGTAGTCGTTCCTATTTATCTAAAGGTTTTCTGGAAGAAGCAAAAGAACATGCTAATAAAAATGTTGAATATTTTAAAGACAAAGTTTCAGACGAAACACCGCTTATAGGTATTGAACCTTCAGCAATTTTATCCTTTAAAGACGAATACTTAAAATTGTCAGCAGATACAAATTCAGCTGAAGCGATATCAAAAAACACCTTTTTAATAGAAGAGTTTTTACAGCAAGAAATACAATTAGGTAATATAGAGCCAAAGCAATTTACGTTAGAAGCTAAAACCATAAAGTTTCACGGGCACTGTCATCAAAAGGCTATGAGTAATCAATTATCAAGTTTTGTGGTGTTGAATTTGCCAACTAACTATACCGTGGCTATTATTCCAAGTGGATGTTGCGGAATGGCAGGCAGTTTTGGATACGAAAAAGATAAATACGAAGTAAGTATGCAAATTGGTGAGCAAACCTTATTTCCAGCAGTTAGAAAAGCTTCAATAGAGACAATTATTTCTGCAAATGGAACAAGTTGTAGACATCAAATTAAAGACGGAACAGAGCGAGAGGCTAAACATCCTATAACAATTTTAAGAGAGGCGTTAATTTAATTTTATTTTTCGGCCTGCTCAACTATAGTAATAGCGGCAATCAAATTTTTAACATCAAAGTGGTCATCTTCATCATCAAATACTATAAAAGGTGCTAATTTATCTTCATTAAAACTATAGATTTTCCAACGTTTAAATTGATATTCAAGTGCTGTGAAATTCTCGATCCAATCACCTGAGTTTAAATACATGGTTTTGCCATATTTATTCTCAAAATATTCCATTTTGGGTTGGTGAATATGACCACAAATTACATAATCGTAATCGTTTTCAATCGCTAGTTCTGAAATCACTTTTTCAAAGTCATTTATATATTTTACTGCACCTTTTACTCCATTCTTTATGCGCTTAGAAAGTGAGTAGCGTTCTTTACCTCGTTTTTCTAAATACCAGTTAACGCCTCGGTTTAAAAGAGTTAATAAGTCGTATCCATATCCGCCAAGTTTAGCTAGCCATTTTGCATTTTGAATAGAAATATCAAAAACATCACCATGAAAAAACCATGCTGTTCTTCCGTCTAATTTTAAAACAGCTTTGTCAACAATAGAAATGTTACCAATGGTTGTACCGCTAAACTTTCTAAGCATTTCGTCATGGTTTCCGGTAATATAAATAACCTCTACACCGTTTGATGCCATGGTCATTATCTTTTTAATAACTTTTAAATGAGCTTTTGGAAAGTATCTTTTGCTAAATTGCCAAATATCAATAATGTCTCCATTAAGTATTAATTTTTTTGGCTCAATACTGTTTAAATAGGTTAATAAATGTTTTGCGTGACAGCCATAGGTTCCTAGGTGCACGTCTGATATTACTACAATTTCTATTTTCCTTTTTATTTTCAATTAGAGTAGTATTAGTACGAAATAAATAACACACTTTATTATTATGTAGTCATTACCATATAATTAATTGTACGTCAGAGGATTGTTAATTTATTGTTATGAGATTTATTAAGCTAAATACGATTTCATTTTCTTATTAATGGGATTAGTTTTATTTTAGCCGAAAATCAAAATTATGGCAGGGAATTCCTTTGGAAAATTATTTAACCTAACCACTTATGGAGAATCTCACGGACCTGCTTTAGGCGGTGTAATTGATGGATGCCCTTCTGGAATTAAATTAGATTTAAATGAAATTCAAAATGAATTAAACCGAAGAAGACCAGGGCAATCTGCTATTGTAACACAACGGAAAGAACCTGATACTGTAAAGTTTCATTCAGGGATTTTTGAAGGAATAACCACAGGAACTTCTATAGGCTTTGTTATTGAAAATACTAACCAAAAATCTCACGATTACTCGCATATAAAAAATAGTTACAGACCAAGCCATGCAGATTATACCTATGATAAAAAATATGGTGTACGAGATTACAGAGGTGGCGGACGTAGTTCTGCTAGAGAAACCGCATGTCGTGTTGTTGCTGGTGCCATAGCTAAACAAATGCTAAAAGACATTGAGATTACAGCTTATGTTTCTGGCGTTGGAAATATAAGGTTGGATAAACCATATAACGAAATAGATCTTACAAAAGTAGAGTCAAATATTGTGCGTTGTCCAGATCAAGACATGGCAGCAAAAATGGAAACTTACATTAAAGAAGTACGCGGAAAAGGCGATACAGTTGGTGGTATTGTAAGTTGCGTTATAAAAAATGTACCGGTAGGTTTAGGCGAACCGGTGTTCGATAAATTGCATGCAGAATTAGGAAAAGCTATGTTATCGATAAACGCCGTAAAAGGTTTTGAGTATGGTAGTGGTTTTCACGGAAGCACCATGTATGGCAGCGACCATAACGATGCCTTTAATAATGATGGTTCAACAAAAACCAACTATTCTGGTGGTATCCAAGGCGGAATAAGTAACGGTATGGATATCTATTTTAATGTGGCTTTTAAGCCTGTAGCAACACTAATTCAGAAATACGAAACCATCGATAAGGCTGGAAACACTGTAGAAATGCAAGGTAAAGGACGTCACGACCCTTGTGTTGTTCCGCGCGCGGTGCCTATTGTTGAAGCTATGGCTGCATTGGTTTTAGCCGATTTCCATTTAATTAATAAGCTTTATAATTAATTTTTTTAGAAGCTATTTCCCGCTTTCCGCTATATCTTTTTAAAATTACGTCATTGCAAGGAGTATGCGACGTGGTAATCTGTTAATTAACAGTTTCAAATCAAAAAATGTTGTTCTTAAGTTTTAAAAAGGATGCCGCTTCAATCGGGGCTAAATTACCCGCCAAAGCAATTACTTTGAGCTAACTTGAGTTAGATTAACCAAACCATAAAACGCCTTTACAGATTTACTCACGTAAGTGATATTAGTGGATAGTCCACAGCTTGATCCCGATAGCTATCCGGAGAAGTGCGAGGACTTGTAACGGATAGCCCGACCCCTTGTGGGTAACGCCCAAATTATTTATTTAACTAGGTTTTTTACCAGCATGTTTCCAACGTTTGTGAGTCCAGAAATAATATTCTGGTGCTTCGTAAATTTGTTCTTCAACACGCTTTAAATATAAATCGGTAAGTTTAAAATCTGTGTAGTCTTGACTATTGCTAATAATATCAGTAAAAGTAGCTTCGTAATAACCTCGTTTTACCTTTTTAACTTTTAAAAAAAGCGTTACCATATCTAAGCGTTTAGCAAGTACCTCTGCACCAACATGAACAGGAACCTCGATACCCATAAAATTTTGCCAATAAATAGCTTTTTTAAGTTTTGGAGACTGATCAAAAACAAAACCATTAAGGGTTAATTCGTTATTTCTTTTTGCATTTATAAGTGTTGGAAATGTTTCTCTTGTAGTAATTAAATAACTATTATACTTAGCACGAATGCGTTTTACAAGGGCATCAAAATACTTGTTACTAAGCCTCTTGTAAACAGCGTAACCTTTATGTTTTATGTGTGTTTGTAGAATAAAAATCCATTCCCAACTGGCGTAGTGTCCCATAAACAAAACAATACTTCTATGCTCTTTTTCAAGCTTATGAATCTCCTCAACATTAGTAAAAACATAGCGCTTTTGCATTTCGGTTTGAGAAATAGTAATAGATTTTATAGCCTCAACCATCATATCACATAAATGATGATAAAAACGTTTTCTAATGGCTAATATTTCTTTTTCTGATTTATCTGGAAGTGCAAGCTTTAAGTTATCCAGAACAACATGTTTTCTATAACCAATAATGTAATAAAGTAACCCATAAAAGCCATCAGATAATAAATACAATATTCTAAAAGGTAATATAGATATTATCCATAAAAGTGGATAAACCAGAATATAAACTAGAAATTGCATGAATTAGTTTTAGATTTGTAGCGCAAATATAAATTAATTTGATTTTAAACGTTCTAACCTTATGGGTAATTTAGATTTAGTAACCATTATAATTATTGCAGCGAATGTGATTATCTCTTATAAAGGTTTTAGTGATTATGGTTTTTTTGATAAGTATAAATTCAATGTAGGTGGTGTTAAACGCGGGGAACAAGTAAGGTTGCTTAGTTCTGGTTTTTTGCATGCAGACACGCAACACTTATTATTTAACATGTTTTCGCTATACTTTTTTGCAGATGTTGTTATAGCTCTTTTAAGTCCAATTCAGTTTTTATTAGTTTATTTTGGAAGTCTTTTAGTAGGTAATTTATTATCGCTTTATTTCCATAAAAATGAATATCATTATAGCGCAGTAGGAGCAAGTGGAGCGGTAAGTGGCGTTATTTATTCAGCCATATTATTACAACCAGGAATGAACTTATATATGTTTTTTATCCCTATACCAATTCCTGCATACATCTTCGGTATTGGCTATTTATTATATTCAATTTATGGCATGAAAAATAGAATAGGTAACATTGGTCATGATGCGCATTTTGGAGGGGCTGTTGGTGGTTATTTGATAACCTTATTATTATCACCTTGGTTATTTGAAACCAATTTGCTCATGATTGTTTTATTA
This sequence comes from uncultured Algibacter sp., assembly GCF_947487575.1. Taxonomy (GTDB): domain Bacteria; phylum Bacteroidota; class Bacteroidia; order Flavobacteriales; family Flavobacteriaceae; genus Algibacter_B. The sequence goes on from NZ_CANKXG010000004.1 coordinate 281,999, forward strand.
GCAATTCCAATTATTATTTTGTTTGGGTTGAAGAAGCTAGGGAAGATATAAGTATTTCTAAAATAAAAAGGCTAATTCAATTATTGAGTTAGCCTTTTTATTTTAGAAATACTTATATTATTCATAGATATATTCAATTAAAGTTTCTTCCTCAAGCTCTCCATCGTAGAAATCTTTATAAATGGCAGTAATTGGATATCCATTTTCATTATACGTGTAGTCATATGTTTCTTTATAAATATCGACAAAATCATTATCTGTTCTTTCTTTTATGTTTTCTGTAAAGCCTTCTAAGCCGCCAAAATCAATTGATACCAGATTTATGACCTCCATTTGTTCAACATTTTTAAAAACACCATTTTTATTATCATACTCAAATATTAATTCATAATCATCATCATCATCATTAACTTGACTTATTATATTCTTTCCATCATAGGAAATAAGATTTGTTCTGCTTAAAGTAGTTTGAGAATTTAAATCACCAATATAGGCATCTAATTTGATAGTATTATTTGAATTATGAGTAAACTCATATCTAAAAGTATTATTATCAATTATATGCAGGATATAGCTACCTATTTTATCATCTTCATTGTATGTAATTATTGTGTAGGCATCAACTACTCCATCAATAGTTGAATTTACTCTCACTAAATTACCATTTTCATATAAGTAATCTGTAAAGGAACCACCTCCATAATCTACGCTAACTAATTTATTGCCATCATAACTAAATGTTTCAGAATATTCATCAATAGTTCCTTTATTATAAACTATTTTCTTTAATAATGTATTATCAGTAGTTTCCTCATCATCATCTTTATCATTTGAAGATTCAGTACTACAAGCAAAAAAAGTAGCACATAGGATAAAAAGTAGGAATTTGTTAAATTTCATTTTATATAATTTTTGAGTTACAAAGGCGCAAATGTAGTCTTATATTCTTACATAACTAGATTTAATTAGTAAATTTAGATGAACAACATTTAATTATTGGCACAGCTATTGAATTTATAGTTATGTTGGATATATTGAATTTGTTTAAAATCGCTTATATTCAGCGGTTTAATGTATTTTCTATAAACGTGAATAAATGCTCAATCTAGTTTTAATGACAGATTGACCTAAATATAAATATGAAGAAATCTAAATTTACTACCCTTGACAGTTTGTCATTACAGGAATTTGATGAAAACTCAGAGTTAATTCCGTTAATGACACCCGAGGATGAAGAAGCAATAAATAATGAAGAGTTACCAGAAACTCTACCAATTCTATCATTAAGAAACACTGTGTTATTTCCAGGTGTTGTTATTCCTATAACAGCAGGTAGAGATGCCTCAATTAAGCTAATAAATGATGCTAATAAAGGCGGAAAAGTTATTGGCGTCGTAGCCCAAAAAGATGAATCGGTTGAGAAACCTACTGCAAAAGATATTCATGAAACGGGAACAGTTGCCAGGATTTTACGTGTTTTAAAAATGCCAGACGGCAACGTAACGGTAATTATTCAAGGTAAAAAACGTTTTAAAGTAGCTGAAGTGCTTACTGAAGAGCCTTATATGAACGCTACGATAAGAGATATTCCTGAAGCAAAACCAGCTCAAAAAAACAAGGAATTTTCAGCTATAATTGACTCTATAAAAGAGTTAGCTTTAGAAATAATTAAGGAAAGCCCAAATATTCCAAGTGAGGCTTCTTTTGCTATTAAGAATATTGAAAGTAATTCATTTCTGGTAAACTTTGTATCTTCAAACATGAATCTTTCTGTTGACGAAAAACAAAAGCTTTTAGAAATTGACGACCTTAAAAAACGTGCTTTAGCTACGCTTAAGTTTATGAATGTTGAGTTTCAGAAATTGGAACTTAAGAATGATATTCAGTCTAAGGTTCAAATGGATATGAGCCAACAACAGCGTGAGTACTTCTTGCATCAGCAAATGAAAACCATTCAAGAAGAATTGGGTGGCGTGAGTCATGATGAAGAAATTGATGAAATGAAAGCTAAGGCTAGCACGAAGCTTTGGGATGAAGATGTAGCAAAACATTTTGAAAAAGAAATTGCCAAAATGCAACGTATGAATCCACAAGTTGCTGAGTATTCTATTCAAAGAAACTATTTAGAACTATTTTTAGATTTACCATGGAATGAGTTTAGTAAGGATAAGTTCGACCTGAAACGTGCCATGAAGATTTTAGACAGAGACCATTTTGGCTTAGAAGATGTAAAACGAAGAATTATAGAATATCTGGCTGTTTTAAAACTTCGTAATGATATGAAATCACCAATTTTATGTCTTTACGGACCTCCAGGAGTTGGGAAAACATCTTTAGGAAAATCGATTGCTGAGGCATTAGGGCGTGAGTATGTTCGAATTTCTTTAGGTGGTTTGCGAGACGAAGCGGAAATACGCGGACATAGAAAAACATATATTGGTGCTATGCCAGGACGTATTATTCAAAGTTTAAAAAAGGCGGGCACATCAAACCCAGTTTTTGTCTTGGATGAAATTGATAAATTGTCAAATTCGCATCAAGGAGATCCATCATCCGCTATGTTGGAAGTATTAGATCCAGAACAAAATAACGAGTTTTATGATAATTTTTTAGAAATGGGTTATGATCTTTCTAAAGTTATGTTCATTGCTACTTCCAATAGTTTATCAACTATTCAGCCAGCTTTGCGTGATAGAATGGAAATCATAAACGTTACTGGTTATACTATAGAAGAGAAGGTGGAAATTGCAAAACGCCATTTATTACCTAAACAATTAAAAGAGCACGGTTTAACGGATAAGCATTTAAAAGTAGGTAAACCTCAATTAGAAAAAATTGTTGAAGGTTATACTCGAGAATCTGGTGTTCGTGGGTTAGAAAAACAAGTTGCAAAAATGGTACGCTATGCGGCCAAAAATATTGCCATGGAAGAAGACTACAACATCAAAGTATCTAACGAAGATATTATTGAAGTTTTAGGTGGTCCAAAATTAGAACGTGATAAATACGAAAATAACAATGTTGCTGGTGTGGTAACTGGTTTAGCATGGACTCGTGTTGGAGGTGATATCTTGTTTATAGAATCTATTCTTTCAAAAGGAAAAGGCACAATGAACATTACCGGAAACTTGGGTAAAGTCATGAAAGAGTCTGCTACTATTGCTATGGAGTATATTAAATCTAATGCTGATAAATTTGGAATTGATATTTCCATTTTTGAAAAATACAATGTACACATACACGTGCCTGAAGGTGCAACTCCAAAAGATGGTCCTAGTGCGGGTGTAACCATGTTAACCTCATTGGTTTCACTTTTTACTCAAAAAAAGGTAAAGAAAAGTTTAGCTATGACTGGCGAAATTACACTTCGAGGTAAAGTATTACCTGTTGGCGGCATTAAAGAAAAAATATTGGCAGCAAAACGTGCACGTATTAAAGAAATTTTATTGTGTGAAGATAATAGACGTGATATTGAAGAAATTAAACCAGAATATTTAAAAGGTTTAACGTTCCATTATGTAACGGATATGAGCGATGTTATTGATATTGCGGTAACCAAGCAAAAAGTACAGCATGCAAAAAAATTATAAGATTTTAGTATTAATTATGGTTGTTCTAACCTGTAAATACAATTTGCAGGCGCAAACCAAAATTATTTATAAAGATGTTCTATTAAATGGAAAACCAGCAAAGTTAAATGTAGCTACTGGAGAGTTTACATTAATTGACTCGAGTGGGAATGATTCAATTGTTAATGCTCGAAAAAGCAATGAAGATAATTCAATAAAAAGGTTGAATTATCATACTGTAAAGCCAGGAGACAATTTGGCGATAATATCACAGCAGTATGGGCTTACAATTAATAAAATAAAAGAAGTTAATAATTTAAAAACAACTTTGGTTAGTGTTGGACAGAAGCTTCGTGTTAGAAACTTTGATGAAGAAGAACAAAGTAATTTAGATGATATTTGGGTGGTTTCAAAAGGAAACACATTGTACTCCATTTCAAGAAAAACGGGTGTAAGCATTGAAACTATTAAGCTTTTAAATGGGTTGAAGAGTAACCATTTATCAATAGGGCAAAAGCTGTATTTAAAATAGAAATATAGATTTTAAAAAAATAAACTAAGGATGCTGACGTTTTAGTATAGATTCATTTACTTTGTATCCCAAATATGCTAAGGAAAATTATTACCTGTTTTTGTTTAACATTAGCGTCTCTCACAATGGCACAGGTTGGAGGAGAAGCAACATATCAATTTCTTAATTTAGTGTCATCACCTCGTCAAGCAGCACTAGGAGGTAAGGTTTTAACTAATGTTGATTATGATGTTACGCAAGCTATCTATAATCCAGCTACCATTAATGCTGAAATGGATAATCAATTAGCTTTAAATTACACAAGCCATTTAGGTGAAATAGGATATGGAACAGCAGCTTATGCTTATACGCTAGATAGGCGAACTCAAACGCTTCATGCTGGTATTACTTATGTAAATTATGGTTCTTTTGATGGTTATGATGAGATAGGCAATTCTACGGGCACATTTACTGGAAGTGAAACAGCACTGTCGTTTGGATATGCTTCACAAATTGGCTATTCTGATTTTTATTTTGGTGCAAGTATAAAATTAATTACATCAAAATTAGAGCAGTATACTTCATTTGGTGCAGCTGCAGATTTAGGTTTATTATATATTAATGAAGAGCTAGATTTTAATGCCGCTTTAGTAGTAAGAAATTTAGGTTCTCAAATAACAACTTATGCAGGCTTAAACGAGAAATTACCATTTGAAGTCGCGTTTGGAATGTCTCAACGCCTAGAAAATGTACCAATTCGTTGGCATGTAACTTTAGAGAACTTACAAGAATGGCCAATTTCAAGGCCAAATCCAGCGCGGGCAACAAGTGATTTGTCTGGAAATCAATCTTCAGAAGAAATTGGGTTTTTGGGTCAAGTTATAAGGCATACTATTGTAGGTGCAGAATTATTTCCTGAGGGTGGTTTTAATATTAGGCTAGGATATAATTTTAGAAGAGGCGAGGAATTAAGGATTATAGATCAACGAAACTTTTCGGGATTATCCGCAGGTATTTCTATAAAAATGAATAAAATGCGTTTTAGCTATACACATGCAAAGTATACAGGTGCTGCAAACTCAAATTTTTTCGGTTTGCAGATAGATTTAAGGTAAATACTACTATAAATCAAAGGATATTATTTTTAACGTTATGCATTTCTAAACTTTAACATACTTTAATTATTTTAGCGCACTCAAGGCACTAATACGAATGAATAAAATAACCATTGCTATAGACGGGTTTTCCTCAACAGGTAAAAGTACAGTTGCAAAACAACTGGCAAAAGCATTAGGTTATGTGTATGTAGATACAGGAGCTATGTACCGAGCGGTAACTTTGTATGCCATGCAAAGCGGACTTATAAATAATTCAGATTTTAATGTTGAAGCTTTAATTTATCAATTATCAAATATTAATATTAGTTTTAAGTTTAATGCTGCTTTGGGGTTTGCCGAGGTTTATTTAAATGATGTTAATATTGAAAAGAAAATAAGGACACTAGAAGTTTCAAGTTTTGTAAGTAAAGTAGCTGCAATATCTAAGGTTCGTAAAAAATTAGTTGAGCAACAACAAAAAATGGGTCATGATAAGGGAGTGGTAATGGATGGTAGAGATATTGGAACGGTTGTTTTTCCTGATGCTGAGCTTAAATTATTCATGACAGCTTCAGCCGAAACTAGAGCAGAGCGTCGTTTTCAAGAATTAATAGAAAGAGGTGATAAGGTAGATTATAAAGATGTCCTACAGAACGTTCAAGAACGCGATTATATTGATTCTAATAGAGCAGATTCTCCACTAATAAAAGCAAAAGACGCTATTGAAATCGATAATTCTCACATGAGCCTAGATGAACAATTCAATAAAATTTTAAAATTAGCAAATATGACTATTGAAGATTTGGAATAAACACAAGTTTGTACCAAGTTTTCAATTTCAAAAAAAAACGAACCCTTAAATGAATAAAGATTCGTTTTATAAATTTATAATTATTGTATTTCTATAAATTAGGAATAATCAATTCTTGATCTGGGTGAATTACATCTGGATTTTTTAAAATATCAGTATTTGCTTTAAAAATATCTTGATACTTAGAAGCCTTTCCATAATATTGGATTGCAATTTTCCCTAAAGTTTCACCGCTTTTTACAGTATGCCTTGCGTAAACGCTTTCATCGGCAACTGATATGTTTGCTATAATATCTGATGGATTATCTCCACCAATAGTTTTTATTTTGTCCCAAAGAATATCTTTTTCATATTGCGTATTAGCAGTCCCTTTAATTTTAAGTACACCATTTTCTTCTGTTATATTGCCATCTTGAATGTTTAGTTCTTCTCCTAAGTTTAATACGTCTTGATACTTTGCTTTAACCATGATTTGAATTTTTTTAAAGTGTTAATTTGTAATCAACAATATAATAAATTATTCGAATTATATAAACAAATAATGATTAAGATATTGTTTCTAATAAATATGACACATTGTAACTATAATAGTCACAGTATTTTATTTTCTCATTTTTAGGTAATTATATCAATATTATGTATTTTTGCACTCCTTTTAGCGAATCGTCAGGAATATAAAAGGAATGAAACTAAAAATAATATAACACTTCTGTGTGTTAATCGCTTAAAATTCCTGAAACATAGCAGAATACAAAATGTAGTGCCAATACAACCTGTAAAGGCATTACCAAATTATCTTAAATGGCTGAAAAAGCAAAACAAGCTGAAGTTGAAGCAACAGATGCACCAGCAGTAGAAGCTCCAGTAGTATCTGAAGCACAAGCAAATCCTGAAAAGTTTTTAAAAGAATTTAACTGGCACAATTACCAAGAAGGTATTGATGAGGTTGACGATTTACAACTTAAAGAATTTGAAAAATTAGTAGCAGAAAATTTCGTTGATACTTTAGATGATGAAGTAGTTGAAGGCACAGTAGTTCATATTTCTGATAGAGATGCAATTATTGACATCAACGCAAAGTCTGAAGGTGTTATTTCTTTAAACGAATTTCGTTACAATCCCGATTTAAAAGTAGGAGATAAAGTTGAAGTATTAATTGATGTACGCGAAGATGCTACAGGACAATTAATATTATCTCACAGAAAAGCACGTGTAATTAAAGCATGGGATCGTGTAAACGGTGCACATGATACTGGTGAAATCGTTAATGGTTTTGTAAAATGCAGAACTAAAGGTGGTATGATTGTAGATGTTTTTGGAATTGAAGCATTCTTACCTGGTTCTCAAATTGATGTTAAACCAATTAGAGATTACGATCAGTATGTAAATAAAACTATGGAATTTAAAGTTGTGAAAATCAACCACGAATTCAAAAACGTAGTAGTATCTCATAAAGCGCTTATTGAAGCTGATATTGAGGAACAAAAGAAAGAAATTATTGGTCAATTAGAAAAAGGTCAAGTACTAGAGGGTATTGTTAAAAATATCACTTCTTACGGTGTATTTATTGATCTTGGTGGTGTTGACGGATTAGTTCACATTACAGATTTATCTTGGTCTAGAATCAATCATCCAAATGAGATTGTTGAGTTAGATCAAAAATTAAATGTTGTAATCCTTGATTTTGATGAAAACAAATCAAGAATCCAATTAGGTCTTAAACAATTATCTAAACACCCATGGGAAGCGCTTGCAGAAGAGGTGAAAGTTGGTGATAAAGTAAAAGGTAAAGTAGTTGTAATAGCTGATTACGGTGCATTTATTGAAGTTGCTGATGGTGTTGAAGGACTAATTCATGTTTCTGAAATGTCTTGGTCTACGCATTTACGTTCTGCTCAAGATTTCGTTACAGTTGGTGATGAAGTTGATGCAGTTATCTTAACTTTAGATAGAGAAGATCGTAAAATGTCTCTTGGTATTAAGCAATTAACGCCAGACCCATGGACAGATATCACATCTAAATACCCATTAGGCTCTAAGCACACAGGTATTGTACGTAACTTTACAAATTTTGGTGTTTTTGTTGAATTAGAAGAAGGTATTGATGGATTAATTTACATTTCTGATTTATCTTGGACTAAGAAAATAAAGCATCCATCTGAGTTTTGTGCTGTAGGTGATAAGTTAGATGTTATTGTACTTGAATTGGACGTTGAAGGACGTAAATTAAGTTTAGGTCATAAACAAACTACTGATAACCCTTGGGATAAATATGAAACTGAATTCGCTTTAGGAACTGTACATAAAGCTGCTATTACTGAAATAGTTGACAAAGGTGCTACTATTGATTTTAACGAAGATATTATTGCTTTTGTACCTTCTCGTCACTTAGAGAAAGAAGATGGTTCTAAACTTAAGAAAGGTGAAGAAACAGAATTCAAAATTATTGAATTTAACAAAGAGTTTAAAAGAGTAGTTGCTTCTCATACTGCTATTTTTAGAGAAGAAGAAATTAAGAATGTAAAAGCCGCTGTTAAAAAGCAAGCTTCACAAGCTGCCGAAGCAAAACCAACTTTAGGTGATGCAAATGATGCTTTACAAGCTCTTAAAGATAAAATGGATGGAAAAGAAGCAAAACCTGCAAAAGCTAAGAAGAAGTAATTCTTTCTGAAATTCATTTATAATATTAAAGCCTCACAGAAATGTGGGGCTTTTTTTTATGCTTAAATTTGTGATACAAATATTACTTTTTAAATTATTATATTTATTTATGAAAAATTTCCTTGTTTTATTATTTATCCTGTCTGTTTCTAATTCCATTTCTCAAACTGTAGCTTATGACTCAGAATATTTTGGATGGAATAATATTGATTGTGTTGATTTAAACTATAATATACCTCAGGTTATAGGACATCAAAATAATGTAGAAGTGACCTTTTTTCTGTCTATTAGTGATGCTCAAAACAATGTAAATCAAATACCTAGATTCTATAGCTATACAAGTGATAATCAGGTATTATTTGCTAGAGTAACTAATTTAAGCGATACAAGTTTCGCAATTTCACAAGTAACTTTAAACTTAAGTCCTATAGGTTTTCCGCCCCCAGGATACATACAGTATGATATCTGCGACATTGATAATGATGTTCAAGAAATTGTTTATTTAAATAATTTAACAACTATTAGTGGCAATAGTCCTGCCTTTAATAATAGTTTTTGTGGACTATTTGATAATCAGATAGTAACAACTTTTTACACTACGGAGCAAGACGCAGAAAATCAAACTAATTCACTAAATGAAGTGTTTCAGTTAACTCAAAATACTGATATTTACTATAGAATCTCTAATACTGCAAATGCTGATGTTATGATTCATTATTTTGGCTTAACCTTGCAATCTTGTGTAGTAGTTGATGTTGATAATGATGGCTTAGAAAATTACGAAGAAGATTCAAATAGAAACGGAAATTATTTTGATGACGATACTGATAAAGATGGATTAATGAATTATGAAGACTTAGATGATGATGGAGATGGTATTTTGACTATTCAGGAAGATTACAATGGAAATGGAGACCCAAAAGAAGATGATACAAATTTTAACGGTATTGCTGATTATTTAGAAGCAAATGTAACATTAGGAAATACATTTGTTGATTCTGTTGTTTTTAAAGTATATCCAAACCCAGTTATAGACAGGTTATTTATAGAATCAAACGTGTTTTTTAATGCGGTAAGCATCTATAATATTTCAGGTTCTTTGGTTAAAGAAATAAAAATTAACAAACTTGAAAGCAATATTCATGTTTCAATGAAAACTATTTTATCAGGAACTTATTTTATTAAAATTAATTCATTTAACGGTATTATCTACAAAAGGTTTATAAAACAATAAGCTAATTTAAGATACGAACTTTAGCTGATACGTGCGCAAGGGATAGTAGTGGATAGCCCACAGCCCGACGCAGGAGGTGCGAGGACTTGTAACGGATAGCCCGACCCTTTTAGGGATGCGCCCAAATAAAGATTATTGCTATTGGTTTTTACTTCTAAAATTTTGCATTACCTTTGTACCCCGAATACGTTTGGATAGTATATGAGTCAAAAAGTTTTACTTAACGCAAAAGAGGTAAACATCATTCTTCATCGATTGGCTTGTCAACTTATTGAAAATCACAACGACTTTTCTAACACGGTACTCATTGGTTTACAACCACGTGGCGTGTTTTTAGCAGATAGATTAGCGAAAATTTTAAGAGAAGAATATAGGGTTGAAAACATTGAATTAGGTCATTTAGATATCACTTTCTATAGAGATGATTTTAGAAGAGGTGACAAAACTTTAGAAGCCAACTCTACAAAAATCAACTTTTTAGTTGAAGATAAAAATATTGTATTTATTGATGATGTTTTATATACAGGACGCAGTATTAGGGCAGCTTTAACGGCAATACAATCTTTTGGAAGACCTAATGAAATAGAGCTTTTAACGTTAATTGATAGACGTTTTAGTAGACATTTACCAATACAACCAGATTATAGAGGCAGACAGGTAGATGTTATAAATAATGAAAAAGTAAAAGTAAACTGGAAAGAACATGATAATGAAGATTCAGTTTACTTAATTGAAAAATAGAATTAAGTTTGAAGATAGGAGCACGAAGTTAGAAGTTCTTGTCAGGTTGAGTCTTTCGTCTGTCGCTCAAGACAGGCTAAGTCGAAACCTATATAATAAGTAAATAAAAACAGCTAATAGTATAACAATGAGCGAATTAAGTGTCAATCACTTATTAGGAATTAAATATCTTCAAGAAAAAGATATCCAACTTATTTTTGAAACAGCCGATCATTTTAAAGAAGTGATTAATAGACCCATTAAAAAAGTACCTTCGCTTAGAGATATTACTATTGCTAATCTGTTTTTTGAGAATTCAACCCGAACAAAATTATCTTTTGAACTTGCTGAAAAACGTTTGTCTGCAGACGTTCTTAATTTTTCATCTTCACAATCTTCAGTTAAAAAAGGAGAGACTCTTATTGATACGGTAAACAACATTTTATCTATGAAGGTGGATATGGTTGTAATGCGCCATCCAAATCCTGGAGCGGGTGTGTTTTTATCTAAGCATGTTAATGCTAGTATAATTAACGCTGGCGATGGAGCACATGAACATCCAACACAGGCCCTGCTAGATTCGTATTCAATTAGAGAAAAACTAGGAGATGTTAAAGGAAAAAAAGTTGTTATAGTTGGAGATATTTTGCACAGTAGAGTGGCGCTTTCAAACATCTTTGCGTTACAATTACAAGGTGCTCAAGTTATGGTTTGCGGACCAAAAACATTGATTCCTAAGTACATAAATAATCTTGGAGTAAAAGTTGAAACTAACTTACGTAATGCATTGAATTGGTGTGATGTAGCAAATATGCTTCGTGTGCAAAATGAACGTATGGATATTAGTTATTTTCCTTCAACAAGAGAATACACACAACAGTTTGGTGTAAATAAAGATTTACTGAATTCTTTAGATAAAGAAATAACCATTATGCATCCTGGACCAATAAATAGAGGTGTAGAAATAACTAGCGATGTTGCAGATTCAAAACAATCTATTATATTAGATCAAGTACAAAACGGTGTTGCAGTGAGAATGGCCGTTATTTATTTACTAGCATCAAAAATAAAACAATAGATTATGATTTTTGAACAAAAAGAGAATACTACTATAATTACTCAAGAAAAGGTTTCTGTTATAGAATTAGTTAAAAAGCTACAAGTTCTATACCCGAAATATAAAAACAATAATATTATAATTGCTTTAACGTCTTTTGATGTTTTAACGAAAGCAGAAATTGCAGAGTTTTTACAGTTATCAACTACACATAAAGCTGCAAAACATTCTTTTGTGATTGTTTCAAATAAAATAGATTTAGATATTGTGCCAGATCAAATGGTTGTAGCACCTACCATTCAAGAAGCTCATGATATTATTGAAATGGAAGACATGGAACGCGACTTAGGTTTTTAAAATGAACACATTACATCTTGCTGAAGTAAATATAGCTAAACCACTGGCTCCAATGGATAATCCCATTATGCAAGATTTTGTGAATAATGTTGATAAAATGAACGCTATTGCTGATGCAGCAGATGGATTTATTTGGAGATTACAGGATGAGGATAAAGACGAAGCAACTGCTATTTTTCAAGATGACTCCCTAATAATTAACATGTCTGTTTGGGAAAATTTAGAATCACTTTTTAACTACACTTATAATTCTGGACATATAAAAGTTTTTAAACGAAAAAAAGAATGGTTTAGTAAAATGAAAATGATGCACATGGCATTTTGGTATGTTCCAGAAGGGTATGAGCCTACTTTTCAAGACGCTAAAAACCGTTTGGATTATTTAAATAAGCATGGTGACACACCTTATGCTTTCTCATTTAAAAGCAAATTTACTAGTACTGATGCATTAAACTATAAACACTAACCTAACTTTATGAAACTAACCATTTTAGGTTGTTATAGTGCAACACCGCGTACTTTAAACAATACCACATCTCAAGTATTAGAAATAAACAACCATATGTTTCTAATTGATTGTGGAGAAGGTACACAAGTTCAATTGCGCAAGCATAAAATTAAGTTTAATCGAATTAAACATGTTTTTATATCGCATTTGCATGGCGACCATTTTTTTGGCTTAGTAGGTTTAATTTCAACGTTTAGATTATTAACACGAGAAACCGATTTGCATATCTATGGACCAAAAGGTATCAAAGAGATAGTAACGCTTCAAATGAAACTAGCCGATTCTTGGACTAATTTTAATTTGTATTTTCATGAGTTGACCTCAAAGAAATCTGAAGTAATTTATGAAGACGATAAGGTTGAAGTACATACCATTCCTTTAAACCATAGAATTTATACTAATGGCTATCTATTTAAAGAAAAGGAAGGTTTACGTAAACTAAAAATGAATGCTGTTGAAGATGCAAATATTAACGTAGCCTATTATAGAAAACTAACGCAAGGTTTTGATGTTGAGAATGAAGACGGAGTAATCATAAAAAATGAAAGTGTCACTAAACCTGGATTAAAACCAAAAAGTTATGCATTTTGTAGTGATACAATGTACAAAGAAGACATTGTACCCATTATAAAGAATACTGATGTTTTATACCATGAATCAACCTTTTTAGAGCAACATGCACATTTAGCAGTAAAAACGAAGCACTCAACAGCAAAAGAAGCTGCAACTATTGCAAAACTGGCCAATGCCGACACTTTAATACTTGGCCATTACTCTACACGTTATGGGAATATAGATGCTTTTAAAGACGAAGCAAAAGTTGTTTTTGACAAAGTAGAATTAGCCGAAGATGGTAAAATTTTTGAATTTTAATTAAATTCCTTCAAGCTTTCCATCCAACCAATGGCTTCTTTTAATGACATACATCGTTTTATACTTCTATTAGTAAATTGTTTTTCTATAGATGCATTCATGTAATTTGAATTATTATAAATAACGATTGCGCTTGCAACAATCAAATGATAATTTTTTTAATTTTTATCCAATTACAGGGGGCTGTGGAGTAGTGATTTATTCGATTTGAAATGTATCCAATTTGTGAATCATTACCATAAAAATTAATTATCTAATCGTAAATTAGTTTTGTTTTTTCCCAATCAAAATGAATGCCTTCATGTAGTTCACCAATAAAAAAATTTTCACATAAATAATAAGTACCAAATTGCATTTCTAGTTTAGTGAATTTTCTGACTTTACTAAACGAGTAACTTTTAAAGGTATATTAAGTAGAAAAAATGTTTCCAACAAGGTAAATTTTATAGTACAAAACCACAAAAAAGACATGTTATTTATAACTGGTTTTAGAAGAAGAATTTTCAGATTAGGTAAGTCCTAATATTTTGCAACCTCTTTCTTAGGTTTATCAATGTTTATAGAACAAGTAAATTTCAGTTTAATTCTTTTTTAATTGGTATTAGTGGCATTTGCAAGAGTATAAAATAACCCAAAAACTATAATTATAATCCCTACTAAAATTCTGTATAAAAGCGCTACGTCTAAAAAGTAGCATATAACTCTAGCTATAATTACTAAAGCACCAGTTATTATTAGTCCGTTGTGTATAAAGGTTGAAAAATTTTTAACGTCAATCTTCTTTTTTTCCTCTGTAGACATTGAATTATATCCAGCAATTAAGTTTGGGTATTTTTTTACTAAAAGACCACAAATAATAAAAATGAAGCCTATAAGGGGTTCTGCAAAAAGCATTTTATGTAAATTTGAACATATAAATATAATATTTATTTCGCAGACATTAATAATGGAAAAGGATCTAAGCAATTATAGAAAATCTTACGAGAAAAGTGAACTTCTTTTAGATGAAGTGCCAGAAAACCCTTTAGAATTGTTTCAAAAGTGGTTTCATGAAGTTGATACCCATTTTGCAGAAGATGAAACTAACGCCATGACTATTTCAACCATAGGATTAGATGGTTTTCCGAAGAATAGGGTAGTGCTATTAAAAAAATATACTTACGAAGGTTTTATATTTTATACCAATTATGAAAGTGAAAAAGGGAAGGCTATTGAAGCTAACCCAAATGTTTGTTTGTCCTTCTTTTGGCATGGGGCAGAAAGACAAATCATTATAAAAGGTAAAGTCGAAAAAATTGCTGATAATTTAAGTGATGGTTATTTTGAATCTAGACCACGCGGTAGTCAATTAGGAGCCATAGTATCCAACCAAAGCGAAGTTGTTAAAAATAGACAACAGCTTGAAGATAAACTCAAAAAAACAGAAAAACAATACCAAGGAAAAGAAATTCTTAGACCAGACCATTGGGGAGGCTATATAGTAAAACCAGTAGAAATAGAATTTTGGCAAGGCCGTCCAAATAGATTGCATGATCGTATTCGTTACGAACTTCAGGTTGATTATAACTGGAAAATAAATCGTTTATCTCCTTAAAACATCGACTAAATACATATTTAATTGCATCAATAGTGTGATTCATCGATTAAAAACATATAAAATCGACAAACAACATGTTTTTTATCGATTTTAACACTTCATTAACATTTACTTCAAGGCTAGGCGGTTAATTTTACATAACCAAATCTAAATAAACTTAACCTATGAAGTTGTTTACTAATCTACCATTTATGGTATTTCTAGTTGTTTTTAGCCTGTCTTCATGTACAACGGACAACCTTGATGATAAGGCAGAGACTATGGAACTAAGCCTCATTAATCCTGAGAAAAAAGCTATTGAAGTTGAAATTCTAGAACTTTTAAACAATCACAGGTTGTCATTAGGTTTAAATCCATTAGAGGAAATGACTATTGTAAAATCTGTGGCTCATAGTCATACAGATTATATGGTTGACAATGATCAAGTATCACATCATAATTTTTTCACACGAAGTGACTATTTAAAATCTAAAGCTGGCGCAAAGAAAGTTTCAGAAAATGTAGCTTTTGGGTATAGTTCGGCAGAAGCTGTAGTAAGAGCATGGATAAGAAGCGAAGCACATAAAGAAAATTTAGAAGGCGACTATACAAATTTTGATATATCAGCAGAAAAAAATGCAGAAGGCAGATGGTATTTTACTAATATCTTCATACAGAAATAATAGTATTTAAGTAATAACACTGTATAACCTCTTATTGACTGATTAATAGCTATAATAAAATCAATTTGGTTATAATAGTAACGCAATTGTTATTAAACTTAACATTAGAAAACATCCTCTCAGGTACTGAGATGATGTTTTATTTAAATCTCTTCATAATTTTTGTCATTTATACATAACCAAAAAGAATTAGATTGGAGATTAAAATGAGTTGCAAATCTTTATTATTTCGTATTGTGATTTTCTAATGCTATTTCTAGTGTGAGTATATTGGTTAAAGCCCGTTTAGTTTAACATTTTAAGTCATATTTGATAGAGATTTTTTCTAACAAAAATTATTTTACTGTTATCGTGCCTTTTCTATATAAATCTAAAGCACTATTTAATAACGATTTAACAGTTTTTATTGGAATATCACGGTTTGGGTTAACTCTAAAGATTTTCATGCGCTTACGAGTACCTATTTCCAATTCTGGATGATTTAAATGCTCACCTTCAACAAAAAGCATATAAGGTTCTTCTGTTTTCTTATCTACCCATAAATAGCAAAACATTTTCTTTTTAAAGCAGAAACAAGGCATACCATATTTTGTTGTTTCGGTTATGTTTTTATCTTGTTTTAAAATAATATCTCGCAAGGTTAATAAACAGCTTTTGTTTGGTTCTGATTTATTAAAATAAAAGTTATTTTTAAGAGTATTCATAATTTAAATTAACAGTTAATCTACAAATCAAAAACATCATTAACTTTTCCGATTCTAAAACCTAATTTTTCTACTATTTTGGCTTCACTACTATTTGAATTAATTACAGGATTGGTATGATTAAAATGAATAAAAATTACTTTATTCTTTTCATAACTGTTTAAGTTTTTAAACTCTTCTAGGCTTTCAATAATAAAAGGGTGAGGAATTTCAGAAATATCTCTGTTATCTATTTCTTTTCCACTATAAAAAGTAGCATCTAAAAAAGCATAATCTACTTTTTTAATTTCTTCAATAATATCTTTATCCCACTTATGCCATTTATCAATATCTGGAATGAATAATGCGCTTCTATTTGGGCCATTAATTTTATAACCTACAGTTTCAGAATATTCATCTCTATGTGGTACTAAAAATGGAGTTACTTGAATAGAACTTGACAATTGAATGGCTTTTTCATTTTCCATTTCATTTATTAGAATATTTTCTCTTGCAATAAGTTGACTCCACGGGCCATTATTAATTAGAAATTCCTTCATTCTTGGCATCGCATAAACTGGTATACTCTTAGCATCCATAGCTTCTTTACCCAGAAACATTAAGCCCGTATAATGGCCAATATGTGCATGAGTTAAAAAGATACCGTCAACAATTTCTTTATTACTTTTTGTTTCATATTTAGTAAGCATTTTTGTTTGCTTCACTATATCTGGAGTTGCTTCAAATAAATAGGTTTCGCTATTCGGAACATCAATGAGCCCTAAAGAAACTACTTGTCTATTATTATCGATGTTTTCAAATAAATTTACACAGCATGATTTATTACAACCTATTTGCGGAGAACCTGCATCTTGAATCGTTCCGAGTATAACAATGGAACTGCTGTTTATATTTTTCTCTTTGATGTTTTCTTCTTCAGAAGTATTTATTGTAGGCTTTTTGTTTGAACAAGAAAAAATAAAAACTAGAATTAAAAGGATGTTAAAACTTCTCATTTTTTATATCTAAAATATCTTAATAATAAGCATCTAATTTAAGAATTAAAATTAATGATTTAGATACTTCACATTCTAAAACAAAAAACCACCAAAAGAAATTTTCCTTTGATGGCACTATAATTAAGTTAGGTTTCTATTATTCCATTTTAACAATTACAAATTGTGTACGCCTGTTTAACTGGTGTTGCGTTTCTGTACATTTTGAAGTATTACCACAGTTATTGGTTAATTTTTCTTCTCCGTAGCCTTTATAACTTAAAATCCTATATGGTTTAACACCTTTATTTACTAAGTATTTATATGCATTATTTGCTCTTTCTTGAGAAAGTTTGTAATTGTAATTTACAGGACCTCTAGAATCTGAATATGACTCAATTTTAATTGTCATAGTTGGATGTAGGGTCAACATTATGTTTACAATACTATCTAATTCTTGAATATCTTCATCTCTAATTTTAAAACTATTATAATTGTAATAAATAGGAGATAGGACTATCAGTTCTGGTGTTTCTAAAACCACTTTATCTGTATCATTATTAGTTTTAGCTACATCATCAATCATTTCGTTTTTAGTATCATCTACAGTATTTTGAAGCTGTGATTGTGTTTTTCTATCATATGCATAAATATCATCACTACCAGCGCCACCTTTTCTATTGGATGCGAAATATCCAGATAAACCATCTGAATTCATGAAAAATGAAAAATCATCTTTACTTGAATTTACAGGAGTTCCTAAATTTATAATACTAACAATATTTTTATTTTCATCTGAAACAGTGCCATAAATATCTAACAAACCTAACCCTGGATGACCATCTGAAGAAAAGAAAAGTGCACCTTCACTATTAATAAATGGAAACTTTTCATTTTTATTTGTGTTTACAATAGACCCAAGATTTTTTGGTTTCCCAAAAGAACCATTATTAATATCTACATAATAAATATCTGAACCTCCTTTACCTCCTGATTTATCTGAGGCAAAATAGAGCTTTGTTTCATCGGCACTTAAAGCTGGATGAGCATTTGAATAATGATTACTATTAAAAGGTAATTCTTTAATATTTTCCCATTTGCCATCAACTAATGAAGCCTTATAAATTTTTAAGTTTGAAATACCTTCACCGTTTCTGCCTAAAACATTTTTTATAAAGTCTGTTCTAGAAAAATACATGGTTTTACCATCTTTAGTTATAGTAAGTGGTCCATCATGGTATACTGAATTTACTTTTCCTTTAAGTTTTGATTTATTTCCTTTAAGACTATCTTTTGAGGTTTTATTAATAGCATAAATATTCAAAAAAGGTTCTTCATCCCATGCATTAAGGTGTTTTTTAAAATCACCCTCATCTCTTGCTGATGCAAAATAGATTTTTTCACCATGTTGATAGGCACCAAAATCACTAAACTTAGAATTGAATTTTACGTCTTTTAAAAAGTATTGCTTTTTCGCGTTGAAAATAGCATTTAAAAAATCTGAATCTTTTGAAAATAATTTCTCTTGAATATTACCACCAGCTTCTTTATACTGTTTCATCCATGTTCTAGACGTTTCATAATCTTTTATACCACGCAATGCTTGAGAATAATTATAATAATACTCAATAGGGACGTGGTTTTGTTTAACCGCCTTTTCATAATAAACTACAGCACTATCTGGATTTCTCAGGTAGGCATAACTATCGGCAAGCTGCCTGATAGCATAATCTGTGTTAATACCCTCATTGATTAAATCATGATAAGCATTTGACGCTTGAACAAAAGCAAAGTTGTTAAATAAATTATCTGCTTTTTTTTGCATATCATTTTGCGAAAACACACAAAAAGTGATAAGCAAGAGGGTGCTTGTTATTATGTCGTTTTTTAATTTCATTGGGGTCTTATTTAATTAAAAAATCCTATGATAATATGTATTATTTACGCAATTAGGTGTTGCGCTATCTATTCCATTCTTACTACAATAAATTGTGTACGTCTGTTTAATTGATGTTTTTCTTCATCGCAAGATACACCATCGGCGCATTCATTTATTAACCTACGTTCACCATAACCTTTATATTCTGTAATGTTTGATGAGTTTACACCTTTAGATATTAAATAGTTATAGGTTGATTTAGCTCTATTAGTAGATAAGATGTCATTGTATTCAAAAGTTCCGCGAGAATCTGTATGAGCTTCAATTCGAATTACCATTTCTGGGTAGTCCTCTGTCATAAGTTTTACTATTTTATCTAACTCAAGGGCATATTCTTTAAGAATGTTATACTTTTCGAAATCAAAATAAATAGGCTTAAGTTGTGCACCTTTTACAGATGTAGAATCGCCTCCAACCAAGTTATTTTCGTAATCTAAATTGTTGGTATTTAATTCTGCAAGTTTAACAACATTTTGTACTGGGTTTAATAATAAATTACCAGAAATCGTTATTAATTCAGTCTGAATATTTTTAGAGGTAAACTCTCTATAATCTTCAATATATTTATCTTGATTTGCAACAATTTTATAGTCTTTGTTTCTATCGATGTTTATCTGGTAATACCCGTTTTCATCAGTCTCCATAAAGGCTATTTGATTGTCTTTATCATCAAATAAGGTGATTTTAGCTTTAGGAATTGGATTTGTGTTAATAGCATCTGTAACTACACCTTCAACGTGAAGTACAGGCTCCCTATGAAATGCATAAATATCATCACTACCACGACCGCCTTGGCGGTTTGATGCAAAATAGCCCGTAATACCATTTTGATTCATGGTAAACGCAAAATCGTCTTTATTGGAGTTAACAGGAATACCTAAGTTTATAACATCAACAATGCTTTCTTCATCCTCACCTTTAATGGTTGCATAAATATCTAACAAACCTAAGCCTGTATGACCATCTGAAGAAAAGAATAGAACACCTTCATTATTTATAAAAGGAAATCCTTCAGCATCTTCTGTATTGATAATATCTCCAAGGTTTTGAATATTCCCTAAGGAACCATCTTGAGCAATATCAACTGTCCATATATCTGAACCACCATAAGTTCCAGGTCTATCAGATGTAAAGTATAATTTTGTTTCATCTGTATTTAATGCAGCATGTTGCGTAGAAAATTCATCACCATTAATAGAAAGGTCTTCTATATTAGTCCACAAGCTATCCACTTTGGTAGCACGATAAATTTTCATATTGGTAAGCCCTTTTTTATCTTTTAACTCTATATCATCTTTAAAGTTATTTCTAGAAAAATACATGGTTTTTCCATCTTTAGTGATTGTAACTGGACCATCATGGTAAATAGAATTCACCTCACCTTTAACCTTGGCAGTGTGGTCTACATTTCTTCTTGTACCAGCTTTGGCCACATAAACATCTAAAAAAGGCTGTTCATTCCACCCATATAAACGTTCAATGGAAACACCTTCGTCTCTGGCAGAAGCAAAATACACTTTTCCATCATGCTCAAAAGCGCCAAAATCACTAAACTTAGAATTGAAGCGTACTCTATCTAAAAAGTATTGCTGTTTTGCACCGAATACACTCGTAATAAAATTGAGGTCTTTAGAAAAATCATTGGTATTTACTACACCACCTGAATCTTTATAGCGCTGAAGCCATATTTGAGATTCTTCGTATTTTTTCATACCACGAAGTGATTGCGCATATTTATAATAATATTCTACAGGTACATCTTTTTGCTTAACTGCACTTTTATAAAATCTAGATGCGTTTCTTGGGTCTCGTAAAAGTGCATAACTATCAGCAAGTTTTCGAGTAGCATAGTCTCTATTATAGTTATCCTGAACAAGTTCTCTATATAGCTTTGCTGCTTTAACAAAAGAAAATTTATTGAATAATGTATCGGCTCTTTTTTGTTTTCTCTGTTGCGGAAACATTGAAAGACTAAACATTAAAGCCATACAAACTAATATGTAATTTTTTGTATTCATAGGGAATTAATCTTAGAAATATCTAGGTGATTTTAATTTAGAACTCAAAAATTTAAATTCGTACATAAGCAGTATTTCATGCGTTCCGGGTGTAAAGTCTGCAATTTCAGATATTGGTTTTTCATAGGCATAACCAATACGTAATTGTCTGGACACTTGAAAATCAACAATCCCACCAAAAGCTTGAGTTAGTTCATTAATTCTATACGAGCCACCAATCCAGAACTTTTCATTAAACAAGAAGTTTCCAGTTAAATCATATGATGCAGGGGCACCATTTGTGGCTTTTATTAAAGCTGCGGGTTTAAATTTTATATTTTTAGTTAAATCAATAACGCCTCCAGCTGTAAAATAATAGCTTATGCGATCTAAAGCTTCAAAATCATTTGCATTATTTGCATCATTATTTAAAATTCTTGGAGCAGATAAACTTGCATAAACTCTATTAGTGCTCCAGTAAACACCAGCACCAATATTTGGAGCCCATCTATCTTCAGTTCCATAAATTAAAGGATCAAATTCATTGTCTTTGTCTAAACGGAAATTTGTATCAAAACTAAATTGTGTAAATCCTGCTTTTAAACCAAAAGCTAATTTTCCATCTCTTCCTGTTGGAATACTATAAGAAAAATCACCATATAAATATGTGAAATTTTGAGGACCTAAATCATCTTGAATTAACGACAAACCTACACCTATTCTATCATTTCGAAGTGGAGTATGAATAGAAAGTGTTTGCGTTATTGGTCCTCCTTTAAAACCAACCCATTGGCTTCTGTGTAAACCTACAATACTTAAAACCTCTCTACTTCCTGCATAAGCTGGATTTATTGAGACTGTATTATACATATACTGTGTAAATTGTGGCAATTGTTGTGCAATTCCAACCGTACAGCTTAACAACGCAATAGCTATTATATTATATTTTAAAAATTTCATAGGTTAAGGTTAAGTTGTTATTTGGTTCCTAAATAAACTGGACCAGTTATTGGGTCTAATTCAAGAGTTTTCATGCCTGTAATAGTATTAATACTAAATAATTTTATTATGTAATAATAGGTGCCATTTGGTAATTTTCCGTTGCTTCCAAATGATGATTTAGGTGATGAACCATCCCATTTTCCAAAAGTTCCAAAAGCACTTCCTTCTCTTTCGCTACCTAACGTATATTCGTTAGTTTCATGGACTAAAGCGCCCCAACGGTTAAATATTTTTACTTCGGCAATAAAACCGCAATATGTTATACCCTCAATGTCAAAAGTTTTATTATAGTCATCTCCATTTGGTGTTATTGCAGTTGAGATACTAATGTCTTTTTCACCACAAGGCAATACTTTACACTTTGCATCAACGACCATATAAACATCTGTTATATTAAGACATCCTGTTTGGAAGCCTGTATATCTTAATTGATAAAGTATACCTTCCGTATTAGGGTTAAATTCTTCAGAATAAGCAGTTTCTAGATTAGTAGGGTCAAAAACACTACCAGATATTGTTGCTATAGTGTTTCCTTCAACAATTTCCCATGTTCCGCCATAAACATCTTCTGCTAAAAAGTTATCTAAGTTCACAACACCATTATCAAAACACACATCATCAGCATTAACTGTGTTTAATATTTCATCAAGAGCTACATTTAATGTTTGAGTATATTCAGCCTCATTATTACACGCATCTCTTACGGTCCAGGTTCTAACAATTTGATAATCTGCAATAACGTTTTCATCAAATGAGTTTGTTTCATTAAAGTCAACAATAATATTTGAAGAACAATTATCTATAAATTTTACTTCAGGGGCTTCAGGAATATCTGTACAGCTAACTTCAAGAGTTTCTTCAATAGCCGACTCTGGTTCTGGTGCTGTTGTATCTTGCACAGTAATTACTTGAGTATGCGTTGTTTTTAATCCACACTCATCTTCAGCAATCCAAGTACGTGCAATGGTATAATTTGAAGGACAATCTCCATTAGTTATTGCATCACTTACACTTACCGTTGCATCTCCACAATTATCAATAGCTGTTAGAGTTGTAGTTTCTGGCACCATATCACACTCAACAGTTGTATCTCTTGGCAAAGTTTCAACAAAAGTTGGTGGCGTTGTATCTTGAACTATTATATTTTGTGTATAGGTAGTTTGTAAACCACATTCGTCTTCAGCAACCCATGTACGTGCAAGTCTATAACTGTTCGGACAATCGCCATTTATTCGTGAATCGCTTACTGAAACTGTAGCTGAACCACAAATATCGGTAGCCGTTAGTGTTTCAGGTTCTGGGATATTATCACATTCTGCAACAATATTTAAATTTGGTAATGCCTCTACAAAAACAGGAGGAGTACTATCCTGAACTGTAATTGTTTGAACGTGAGTATTAGTAACTCCACATTCATCTGTAGCTGTATAAGAACGTTTAATTACATAATTATTTGTACAACTACCATTGATTCTTTCATCCTTTACTGTAACTTCAGCAGTACCACAATTATCTGTAGCCGTTAAAATTTCTTCATCTGGAATAGCATTACATTCAACTACTAAATCACTAGGAAGCGTTGATTGTACAAATTCTGGTGCAGTAGTATCGGCTGTTGAAATAATTTGATTAGCGCTTGTAGGGTTTCCACATGCATCGGTTGCTGTCCAAGTACGAATGATAGTAAATGTGCCTGAACAAACGCCATCTGTTCTTTCATCACTAAATGTTATAACTGGATTTGCATCACAATTATCAGTAGCTGTGGCCTCACCAAATGTTGAAGGTGTTAAATCATCACTACACTCTGCAGATACATTAGCTGGTATTGTAAGTACTGGAGCTGTGGTATCTTTTACAAGATAAGTATAAGTATAAACCGATTCATTACCTGCACAATCTGTATATGTGAATATATAGATTTTGTGACCTTCACAAACAGGGTCTACATTTTCAGTAATTACAGGTGTAATATCATTACCACAAACATCAGTTATAATAGGAGCACTAGGCTGTACCGCATCCGCAATACACTCTACTGTAGTTCCATCATCACTTGGTAATATAAATGGTGTTAAATCAATAGTATATACATAAGCCCAATTTGCGGTATTACCAGCACAATCGGTATAAGTATAAGCATACGTTCTAGTTCCTTCACAAGTTAAAGGATTAGGATTATCTGTAATTACTGCGGCACTTGGTGTCAATGTATTTCCACACGCATCGGTTACAGTAGGTAAAGTAAATGTTTCAGTAGCATCAGCAATACAATCTACAGTTTCTGCACCGTCAATATCGGTAATAGTGAAGGCAGGCGTATCGATAGTATATACATAAGCCCAATTTGCAGTGTTACCAGCACAATCGGTATAAGTATAAGCATACGTTCTAGT
>NZ_CANKXG010000005.1 GCF_947487575.1 uncultured Algibacter sp.
AATCATATGATTGTTCAGTTTTAATTAATAAATTTAATCCTTTAATAATCTGTATCGACTATTTAGGACTAGACAAAATATTTTGGGCGTTACCCCAAAAAGGGGGTCAGACTTTCCGTTATATCTTTTTAAAACGTCATAGTGAGTCCGAGAGGACGTAACTATCTGTCAAATTCTAGTTGCTTCAAAAATTTATAGTTTCCCGCTTTTAAAAAGGACGCCACTGCAATCCTTAACGCAGAAAGCACGTTTCCATTTAAGCATTAGTCATAATTAATACGCTCACGTATCCCTCCACTGGCGCGATGGATAATCACATTGGCTTTCCGACGTTTAGCAATAGTTTTGGCTTTATTTATAGCGGTACTTTGCTTTCGGTGTTTAGAGCTAATACGTTTATTGCCCTCTCTACGCACAGCCCAACCATCTTCGTAAGGCACAACATGTTGGTGCCAGGTTCTAGATTTTTTATTGGCACTTTTAAAATAAGCGTCTATGAAGTCTTTTAAAACTTGAATCCAAGATGTTCTATTGCTTTTTGTCATAGGACATTAATTAAAAACTGAAAATGATGCTTTTTGGAGAAGTTCGTTTAACGGTCTCGTATAAGAATAGTTGCGGGTTTGCGAGCGAGGAATTTCCGCAGGAAATTCAGACGTAGCAAACCCGCAACTACCTTTGATTAAGCACTAAACCGCAATTATTTTTATACATTGTTAGGTGCAGTTTTTTATTTATTTTCAATTCCCTGATAATCTTTCCAGTTCTTTTAGTATGAAGTTGACCGTTTTGTCATTCTGTTCATTTGCGTTTAATTCCAAATCTATGAAAATATTATTATTTGATTTCGTAGTAATAAAGCATTTACACTCAATTTGACTTGCAAGTAAACTGAGAGAAAAAGGTGTTCCATAATAATTTAAAAATATACTTTTTTTAAGTTGATGAGATTGATAGTCTTCTCCAGAAGTGTAATCTATTTCAAGATTTTCTATTTCAGTCGAAGTTAGTAATTCGAACGTAGAATTCATTTTCAGAACATTTTTTAAAAATATGGGGTTTTCCTTATATTTTTCTTTTCGTTCCGATTCAATATTCTCAAACTTTTGCTCACGTTCAGTTCGATTTTTTTTGGCACTTGATTGTTCATAAATTATCCATCCAAGTACTAGAATGATTACAATTGCAATTCCAGCCATTTATTATTCAGGTTATTTTTGTTTCCGTAATTGTTTGGTCAAATTGCACCTAATGCAAAGATAAAGTTCCGTTCAAATGAACTTTATCGATTGTTAAACGAAGTTAGCTAATTTTTCTGATAAAGTCAAGCGTATGTCTATTAACAAAAAAAGCAATAACCTAAAATAAGATTATTGCTTTGTATTATGAGGTTTCTCCCGATAGCTACGGGATGCAGAAATTTAATTATTCAACATCACAGGCATTACAAGCATCGTTACTTGCTCTCCGTCATCCAAACCATCAACAGGTGTTAAAATACCTGCTCTGTTTGGCATACTCATTTCTAACTGTACATTATCTGCATTAAGGTTATTCAACATTTCTGTTAAAAAGCGCGAGTTAAACCCTATTTGCATATCATCACCTTGGTAATCACAGGTTAAACGCTCTTCAGCTTTGTTGCTGTAATCAATATCTTCAGCAGAAATGTTTAATTCGGCACCAGCAATTTTTAAGCGTATTTGGTGTGTGGTTTTATTAGAGAAAATACTAACACGACGCACAGAGTTTAAAAATTGATTTCTGTCTATTACTAATTTATTAGGATTCTCTTTTGGGATTACGGCTTCGTAGTTCGGGTATTTTCCGTCTATCAATCGACAAATCAACTCAGAGTTTTCAAAAGTAAATTTAGCATTACTATCGTTATATTCAATCGTTACATCATCCTCACTTGCAGCCAAAATACCTTTTAAAAGATTTAAAGGTTTTTTAGGCATGATAAATTCTGCAACCTGATTTGCGGTAACATCGGCACGGGTATATTTAACCAATTTGTGTGCATCTGTAGCTACAAAGGTTAAACCTTCTGTAGAAAACTGAAAAAACACACCACTCATTACAGGGCGTAAATCGTCATTCCCTGCAGCAAAAATAGTTTTGCTAATAGCAGTTGCTAAAACATCGCCAGTTACAACGGTTTTACTTGGGTCTTCAAGCGCAACAGCCTTTGGGAATTCTGCACCATCAGCATAAGCTAACGCATATTTACCGTGGTTAGAACTAATTTCAACGGTGTTGTTATCTTCAACAACAAAGGTTAAAGGTTGCTCAGGAAAGGTTTTTAAAGTATCTAATAACAATCGCGCAGGAATAGCTACGCTTCCTTGGCTATCGCTTTCAACGTCTAAAGTTGATGCCATAGTGGTTTCTAAATCACTGGCCGAAACGGTAAGTTTTGCGTAATCTAATTCAAATAAAAAATTATCTAAAATAGGTAAGGTGTTCGAGCTATTAATAACACCACCTAAAACCTGTAATTGTTTTAATAAATAAGTACTTGATACGATAAATTTCATGTAAATAACTGAGTTTAGTTTTCCAAAATCACTACTTACAAATATATTCCAAACCGTCGGTATTTGGAAACAAACTTATTAACATTTAAGAAGCGTATCTTTTCTTTCTAAAGTAGTTGAAAACAAAACCAAAAATACCAAGTAAAGCGAGTGGTAGTAAGATGTTTATTAGTTGCCATTTGGTTTTTTCTGACCCTATTTTTTGCTGATTTAAGAAGGCTACGGCAATTTCTTTAGATCGAATGTTTATAAGTCCGTTATCATCCAATAAATAATTAACGGCATTCAGTAAAAAATCTTTGTTGCCATAGGTTTGTCCGGTCCAACGGTCAAAACCAAGTTCTTTAGGTTTGTTTCTAGCAAAGTCGTTTTTTATGACATCGCCATCGGCAATCACAATCATTTTTGTGGGCACACTTTTATTGACGCTTTTTGATACATCGAATGGTTTTACTCGATTTTCGTAAACCGAAGTAAATTCGCCTTCTAAAAGTACTGCTAGTGTTTGGTTGCCTTTATTAAACGCTTGTGGGTTTTGCTCTTTGGTAACCAACTCTAAACTTACTTCGCGTGGTGTGCCTTCTAATTTGGTTAGTGGCGCTGTTTCTAAAAGAATGGTTTTTTTAAGGCTGTTTTTTAAGGTGTCTATTTGGTTGGCAAAATCAAAACGTACCAAATTCAAATTATTAACAATAGGATGCTTACTACTTGAACCAGCTAATGGCGAATACGGCCATTTTAAATGCTGAAATTGCGACTGGCTGCCTTCTCCCATGGCCAAAGTAATAGGCGCAGAGTACAGCGTGCTTACCATATACGGATTGATACGAACCCCATATTTAAAAAAGAAATCGGTTAAATTTAAATCTCTACTTACTGCATAATTTTTTCCTGAAGTATTGTATAAACTATCTTTTTCCATTGCTACCGCATCAATAAGCCACAGGCTTTTTCCTCCGTTCATGGTAAATTGGTCTAAGACTAGTTTTTCTGCTTCTGTAAAGGCTTCGGTAGGTTTTGCAGAAATGATTAAATCGAAATCTTGAATGGCTTTAAGTGTTTGTTGTGGATTTGTATCGACACTATCCAAGGTAAAAGGCGCTATGTAATAGTAGTCTTTAAGCGTTTTTGCGAAGTCTACTAAATATTTGTCTTCTAACTGCTTATTGCCTTTTAAAATGGCAATTTTAGCACGTTTAGGATTGGTGAGTTTGCTAAATCCATCTGCAAAGGCGTATTCTAAATGCTGCACCGAATTGCTAACCAATTCTTGTTGTGAGGCGCCAATTTTATTTTTTACTAGCGGAATGGTAACGGTTTGTGCATTATAACTTGCCAAGGCCCAAGGGAAAATAACCGCTTGTGACGATTTTCCGTTTTCTTGAACGCTGAGTTGCATAGGTGTTAATCCGCGTTGTGTGAGTTGTTGGATGTTGCGTTCGCGAGTCGCATCATCTTCCAACGGATTTATAAAATTGAAAACAATATTGTTATTTACTGCTGCAAACTCTTCTAGTAATTGTTTAGTTTCATTTTGAAGGCGTCTGAATTCCGAAGGGAAATCTTCTCCTTCTAAAAAAATATCAACTACTATAGGCGAATCAACGTCTTCAATAATATCAATTGCTGATGCGCTTAATGTATAACGACTATCTGAAGTTAAATCGAAACGCTTGTAAACTTTACTGCTAATAAAATTTATAGCAATTAAAGCAACTATAAGGATTACTATATGTTTTAAATACTTATTCAAAGGTCTTTTCTAATTGATAAGGTCTTACTGATGTCACCGTATTATTTATAAACTGTAGCTCTATACATTCTTGCATGTTATTAAATGCACCAGGTTTAAAGCCTAAATTGTAATTCCATTTTTGTTCTGAATTGGCTTTTAAATTCTCGTCCCATCCAAACCATTCTGGTTTTCCTAATTGGGTTTCAACTTCATCTTTATTTTTTCCAATCAATAGGCTATCAGTTAAAATTTGATTTGCCATTTCGTAACGCAATTGCGGTTTTTCTTCCCAAGCTTCAGCATCAAAATATTTTTTGTGATGGTAGCTGCTAAATATATTCAGCATCGGGTAAAACAAATAAAAATACACGATTGGTGTTAATACTAAACTTACTATAAATGTAAGCCATTTGCGCTTATCAATGGTGTTTATAAATAGCCAAACGACTATAAATATAACTACTAAAAAAACAATAAATAAAGGCGTTACAATCATTTATTTTGCTTTGTTAATATTTAGTTTGGTTAGCATTAAAAAGAATGCCGTAACACTTAAAAAATAGATGATATCTCGGGTGTCTAAAACACCACGACTCATACTTTTATAATGTGTGCTCATGCCTAATTGTTCTATAAAATTACTTGAGGTAAACTCCGCAACACCTTCAAAACCAATATAAAATACAAAGCAAATAAAAACCGCCGCTATAAACGCTACAATCTGATTATCTGATAATGTTGAAGCGAATATGCCTATAGCCGTATAAGCAGCAACTAAAAAGAGTAAGCCAAAATAAGAGCCCCAAGTGCTCCCCATATCTAGATTACCAACAGGGTTTCCTAATTGATAAATAGTGTATACGTATAGCAACGTTGGTACAAGCGCAATCAATATTAAAATAAGTGCACCAAAATATTTTCCTAAAACAATATTGAAATGGGAGATGGGTTTTGTTAATAATAACTCTAAAGTGCCTTGTTTTTTCTCATCTGAAAAACTACGCATCGTCACCGCAGGGATTAAGAAAATTAAAATCCAAGGTGCTAATAAAAAGAACGATGATAAATCTGCAAACCCATAATCTAAAATATTAAACTCGCCTTTAAATAGCCAAAGGAATAACCCGTTTAAAACTAAAAATATAGCAATAACCAGATACCCAATTGGTGATGCAAAAAATGAGTTTATTTCTTTTTTTAAAATTGCTAGCATTTATTTTGATTACTGGTTACTGGTTATTGGTTCTTTGTAACTGATTTATTTGTTTTTGATTTTCAAAATTTTTAACTATTAACTATTCAAGCCTTTCCAACTTATCAACACTCCAAGCCTCAGGCCTTATACTAAAAAGTGGTTTTACTTTACTCCAAACGCTTTTAAAAAGTTCAGATTCTCTATAATTTTCTAAAGCCTCATCAGATTTCCAATAACTGTAAGTAAAAAATATGCTAGTATCATTTTTATCTCTATATAATTCTAAAAATGTACAGCCTTCAAAAGCTCTAATTTTGGTTTTATTTTTTTCAAAATTTTGAAGAAATACTTCAATATTCTGTTGGTGAAACCCCATTTTAACAATTCTTATAAGCATACATTTTTTTGAAAATTAAAAATCCGCTGCTTTTATATTTGTAGGAACATCAATCCCTTTTGGTACTACCGGATTAGGAATAAAGTTAATACTAACAGCATCCATAAGTCTTAAGCCTAAAAGTGTAGATGCGCTTCCAACGGTGGCACTATTACTTTTATAAACCGCTATTTCTAAAAAATTACCAGAATTAAATACAACAAGCTTTCTGCCTTCATCATTTCGTTTGTTTTCTGGAATTTCAAAGTTAACAAAATCACTATATTTATTATAAATTTTCTTGAATGTATAATGCCTCGCCGAAATCTCGAAATTGCGCCCCTTCTGTATGGTTTCAAAAAAGCTGCGTTTAATATTAGTGACTACATTTCCATAATTATCAATATAAATAACGCTCCCAACAATTTGTGTTTTATCGTCATTAACATATGGAACAATGTTTTTAATTGGTCTTATTTCAGAAATGGGTTTCCCAATAACTTCTAAAGTGCCACCGCGGGCAATATGGCAGGCTACTTGAACAAAAACATCTAAAACAGGAAAACTACTCTGAATTTTATCATGTATATTAATTTCAACAATTTTTTCAGGAGCAATTTCAGAACAAATCATACTCATAATGCCATTATTGGCACAAATAAAGTAATGATCGTCTAGTTTAATGGCAATATGCTTGTTTTCCGGATTAATTTCAGAATCAATACCAATAATATGAATCGTTCCTTTTGGAAAACTATTATAGGCATTTTGGATTATGTAGGCTGCCTCAGGAATATTAAATGGCGAAACAGAATGGGAGATATCAACAATTTTAACATCGGGTAGCTCACTATAGATAGCGCCTTTTGTCGCGCCAGCAAAGTAATCTTTTTCACCAAAATCGGTTGTTAATGTTATAATTGCCATGGGCAAAATTGTTGATATGTTTTTAATGTTATCTCAACCAAATTTATGTATTTTTGAATTGAGAGATATGGTCTTACAAACCTACGTAAATTTTCGTTTTCGTTTTTACGTTTTAAATAAAAAAAACGGAGGTTCATGAAGTCTTATTTAGTAAAATAAAAATCACTGAATAAAACTAAGAAATCATATCTACATTATACTTGTAATATTTAAAATTAATAACACGCTTTTGAACGAAATTATTATCGAACTCGAAGAAATAACTCCAAAAGAATTTTTTGGAGCTCAAAATGCCAACATTGTACTTCTTAAAAAGTACTTCCCAAAATTAAAAATTGTAGCACGCGGAAACAAAATTAAAGCCTATGGTGATGAAGAATTGCTAGAGGAATTTGATAGACGTATTACCATGCTATTGAAACATTTTGCAAAGTATAATAAGTTAGACGAAAATGTAATTGAACGTGTTTTAACAAGCCAAAGTAGTGATGATTATACTACCTCTAAAGCAAGTGGGGAAACTATAGTACATGGTGTTGGTGGAAAATTGATAAAAGCGCAAACCGCAAACCAACGTAAAATGGTTGAGCTTATGCGTAAAAACGATATGGTTTTTGCCATTGGACCAGCAGGAACAGGAAAAACCTATACAGGTGTTGCATTGGCAGTTCAAGCACTTAAAAATAAAGAAGTAAAGCGTATTATTTTGACCCGTCCTGCAGTGGAAGCAGGAGAGAACCTTGGGTTTTTACCAGGCGACTTAAAAGAAAAATTAGACCCTTACATGCAACCACTTTATGATGCATTACGCGATATGATTGCGCCAGAAAAACTAGCCAGTTACATCGAAAAAGGCACCATTCAAATAGCACCATTGGCCTTTATGCGTGGGCGAACTTTGGATAATGCATTTGTAATTTTAGACGAAGGCCAGAATACTACACATGCACAAATGAAAATGTTTTTAACACGTATGGGTAAGCATGCTAAGTTTTTATTAACTGGCGATCCTGGGCAGATAGATTTACCGCGTCGTACTATTTCTGGTTTAAAAGAAGCCTTGTTAATTTTAAAAAATGTAGAAGGCGTAGGTATGATATTTTTAGACGATAAAGATGTTATTCGTCATAAACTCGTTAAGAAAGTAATTGCTGCATATAAAAATATAGAAAATACAGATTAATTTTTTTAGAAGCTAATTCCCGCTTTCGGCAGTCGCTTTTTTGTGTTGCATAGGTGCAACAACACAAAAAGAGCTTCAACAAAGCCTCAATCGGGGCTAGGGCATAGTACTAAAAAATAAAAATTATAACTAAAATATCACACTGAGCTTGTCGAAGTGTCTCTTAAACAAATCAACTCATAAACGAATAAACAGAATTAAAAATGAGTAACACCATAATCGATACCAATTTCAATTTTCCAGGACAAAAAAGTCTATATAAAGGAAAAGTAAGAGCCGTATATAATATAAAAGATGAAGAATTAGTCATGGTAGCCACCGATAGACTATCAGCGTTTGATGTTGTGATGCCAAAAGGAATTCCATACAAAGGGCAAATACTAAACCAAATAGCCACTAAAATGATGGCTGCAACTGAAGATTTAGTGCCGAATTGGCTAACCGCAACACCCGATCCAAATGTTGCTGTAGGGCATCTTTGTGAGCCGTTTAAAGTAGAAATGGTAATTCGTGGGTATATGTCAGGTCATGCAGCTCGGGAGTATAAAGCAGGCAAGCGTACACTTTGTGGCGTGTCTATGCTAGAAGGAATGAAAGAAAACGATGCGTTTCCACAGCCAATTATTACCCCAGCAACAAAAGCTGAAATGGGTGACCATGATGAGGATATTTCTCGTGAAGATATTTTAGCAAAGGGTATTGTTTCAGAAGAAGATTACATCATTCTTGAAGACTACACGCGCAAGTTATTTCAACGCGGTTCAGAAATAGCAGCGTCACGCGGACTTATTTTAGTAGATACCAAATATGAATTCGGTAAAACTAAAGATGGTAAGATTGTTTTAATTGATGAAATTCACACACCAGATTCTTCACGTTATTTTTATGCTGATGGGTATCAAGAACGTCAAGACAAAGGAGAAACTCAAAAGCAACTCTCTAAAGAGTTTGTGCGCCAGTGGCTAATAGCAAATGATTTTCAAGGTTTAGAAGGACAAACTGTACCATACATGAGTGATGAATATATAGAAACGGTTTCAGAACGCTACATAGAACTTTACGAAAACATTACTGGTGAAACGTTTATTAAGGCAGATGTATCCAATATTCAAGAGCGAATTGAGAAAAATGTTTTGGAGTATTTGAAGTAAGGTTTTTACAGAAGCTTTAACAAATCTAAAGGCTTCTCCAATATAAATTCTGCTCCACTTTCCAATAGTTCTTTTTTATGCCTAAACCCCCAGCTAACACCAATGGCTTTCATGTTGGCGTTTATAGCAGTTTGGATATCGGCATTGGTATCACCAACAAAAATGGTTTCCTCGGGATTCACGTTTAATTCTTTGCATATATGTAAAGCAACCTTTGGGTTTGGTTTTTTTAGAGCTTCTTCTTTTAAACCTAAAACAGGGCTTAAATATTCAGGCAATAAAGCTTTTGATACTTTTTTTGTTAAACTATCCACTTTATTGGAAAGCACACTAAGTTTTATTTCCTTTTTATTAAGGGTATCTAGAAGTTCCAGAATTCCATCATATGGCATGGTTTTATTTGTGCAGTTTTTACTGTAAACCTGCATCATGTTTAACAAACATTCATCTATTTCACTCTGTTTATGAGCCATATCTGGAAGCGCTTTTATGACCAAACTCTTAACTCCACTTCCAACAAATGTTTTATAAGTTTTGTAATCATAGATTGGGTAATTGCGTTCCGCAAGAACTACATTCATGGCATCAGCAATATCTGCTATTGAGTTTACTAATGTGCCATCTAAATCAAAAATAATTGCTTTATAAGTCATGTATATTTAAATCAACATTAATAATTCAAAGTTACCACTCTGTTATTTAAAGGTTGTTCATTTCTATAATTATTAATAGGCATATTATTTCTGAGCTTTAAAACTTCTTCAACCGATAAAACAATAGGCTCCTTAAATACAATCCAATTTA
The DNA here is from genome assembly GCF_947487575.1 of uncultured Algibacter sp. Classification (GTDB taxonomy): domain Bacteria; phylum Bacteroidota; class Bacteroidia; order Flavobacteriales; family Flavobacteriaceae; genus Algibacter_B. The sequence goes on from NZ_CANKXG010000005.1 coordinate 9,912, forward strand.
CACCCTCGGTACAAGGAGGTGTGGTTAATGAACCACCGTAGGAGTAATAATGTTTGTCTTCTAAAAATAAGCTAGATAAATCTATTTTTTGATGAATGTCTTTTACTACGCCATTTTCTAATGGTAAAAAGCTTTCGAAAAATTCAAAGAGTTGGCTTTCTTCTCCTTCTTCTCCCATAAGGCCTAGAACGGTTATGTTTCCTGATTTGCTAAGGTGTACTAAGTGCATTTCTATAGGGTAAATAACACCATTTATTTTATGTTCTGATGGTTCGTGAAAATGGATTTGTTTTAAATAATAGGTTTCGTTTTTGTAATTTATGGAATCGCCAGCTTCAAAATCAAACTGAATAGAGTGTCCATTATTTTCAACTTCGCTTAAAAGTGTTGTTGGTGAATATTGAATTTTTAAATTTCCTTTTGTTTTTATAGAATCTGCATCTTTATTAATAATATTTATAGGAGATTGATGTTTTCCATCACAATCGGAATTCTTTTCGACTTCAACCCAGTGTTCTGGTGATGTTTCACCAGAATAACTCCAGTGATGTTCATTTTTAACTTCGGTTTTATGGGCCATTTTTGGTTTCTGTTTACATGACGCCACAACTAATATGATAGTTGAAAAAAGCAAACTAAGTTTCGTATTCATAATATGATAATTTGGTAAAAGTTACTGTTACAAAATTAATATTACAACATATTCAAAAGCTTACTTTTGTCATGTTTTGAAGATAAATAAGAAGATTTATTAACTATTTCGTTTTCGAGATTTACTAGCTTTAGCTAAAGGATTAAAAGCTAAGCATAAATCTATCCAATACGATAAATCACTTTCAGTATCAAAACCATCTGGAGTAACAAAAATATACCCTTTCATTGGGCGACCTGTAAAATCCATGGGTAAACATTCGGGTTTCTCAATTACTTTTAAATAAGAGTCTTCGCCTATTCGAGCCATTAGTAAACTGTCTCCAAATTTTTTATCGATATGTACACCACAAAGCATTTTATTGTCTACTTTAAAGCATAAACCACCCATCATTTTTAGCTCTGTAAAACCAACATATTTTTCTTGGAGTTGTTTACGGATTCTATCAGCTAAATATTCATCGTAAGCCATGGTATAAATGTTTTAGTTTATCTGTAGTTTTTCGTATTATATTATAAACGAAAGCATTAGTTTTAGCATAATGAAATGATATGAAACAAACCACACCCATAAAAAGTATAGCTCCAAATATGGCAGTAGATGGCTCTAAGGATTGATTTAGAAAGCGTTTTAATCCGTAACCTGTAAAACTTCCGTAGAGTAAAATAAAATGTATAACATAAATGGAAAGCGTTTTTTCACCAATTCGTGCAATAATAGATTGTTTTAAAAAGTTTTCGAAAGCATAAAATACTCCAAATAAGATAAGAACATTTCCTAAACGAGTGAATAGAAAATTATAATCGGCACTCAGTTTAAATAATTCAATATTTGTAAGATAGCTAAGTTTGGTAAGGAATAAAGAAGAAAAATAAATAAGAAATAAGCCAACAATAAAAAAGGTTATGATTGTTGAAATTTTGAATCGTCCTCGATGTAGATGTCTGAAAAAGACAGTAGAAATAAAGGCTCCAAAAGCTGAATATCCAAACCAAGGTAAAATAGTAAATACAGATCCATTAGAAATAGTAATGTAATTGGCTATAAATGTTGGTATAGTTTCTAAAGTTAGATTTCTGTAAAGTGGTTCTGTAACAAAACAAATACATCCTATGGAAAAAAGCACTAGTGAAAAAAAGTAACTGTATTTCTTAAATAAGACGTGTAATATAACTAAGAAAATTAATGATAAACCGATGCATTGCAACACATCTATTACAAAAAAGTATGGGTTAAAATATCCTGATAACCAACTTACTAAGTTAATTCGTAAACTATAGCCGATTCCTAGAAGAAGCAACCCTCTAAAAAGCCCTTTTTTAATTCTTGCCTTATCATTGCCTTTGGCATAAGCACGCAGTAGTAAGTAAGTGAAAACTAATCCAGATATAGTAAAAAAAGTTGGTGCTGTAATACCTCTAAAATAAGACCAGATATTGTATAAGGTGTTAGAATTATCTCTATAAGCAGGAGACAATAATGTGTCTATAAAATGACCTTGAAGCATCATTAAAATAGCAAATGCTCTAACAGCGTCAATAAAATATAGGCGATTAGATTGCACCATAAGTTAGTTTAGTATGCCTAAATATACTTTATAATTAATTGAAATATTTGTAAAGTGATATATTTATAAAATATAAAACCTTTTTATGGAGCAACTCATTAAAGATTTTTCAAATTATGCTTGGGGCTTACCCTTGGTAATTTTGTTAATAGGTGGCGGGCTGTATTTATTGGTTTTGTCTAGGTTTTTACCATTTCGATACTTAGGTCATGCGATTGATGTACTTAGAGGTAAATATGATGACCCCAATGACCCTGGACAAATCTCACACTTTAAAGCGTTAACCACAGCTCTGTCTTCTACAATTGGTATGGGTAATATTGCAGGTGTAGCAGTAGCTATTTCGGTAGGAGGACCAGGTGCTATGTTTTGGATGTGGATAAGTGCCATTGTTGGCATGTCTACTAAGTTTTTTACTTCAACTCTGGCAATTATGTTTAGAGGAAAGGATAGCGCTGGCGAGTTGCAAGGTGGCCCCATGTATTTTATCATGCAAGGTTTAGGAAAATCTTGGAAGCCTTTAGCTATTATGTTTAGTCTTTTTGGGATGGTTGGAGCGCTTCCTGTAGTAAATGTGAATCAATTAACACAGGCCATAAACGATATTATTTTAATCCCAAACGGTGTTGAGGTTGGTTTAAAATCGAATTTAATTATAGCATGTGTTTTAGTAGCTTTAACCTCAGTCATTATTCTTGGTGGTTTAAAGCGCATAAGTAATACAGCCTCTAAAATGGTGCCTTCCATGGTATTATTATATTTCGTTTTAGTACTATATATTCTAATTTCTAATTATGAAGTAGTACCGAAGTATTTTATGATGATTTTCACTGATGCGTTTTCAGCTGATTATTATGAAGGGGATGCGTTTATGGGTGGTGTTTTAGGTGCTTTAATTTTGTTGGGAATTCGCCGTGGAGCATTTTCAAACGAAGCAGGAATTGGTACTGCGCCTATGGCTCATGGTGCAGCAAAAACTAATGAACCCGTTCGTGAAGGCTTAGTCGCTATGTTAGGACCAGCAATAGACACTTTAATAGTTTGTACACTAACAGCATTAGCCATTTTAGTTACTGGAGTTTGGGAAACCACATCAGATAATGGTGTGAGTTTAACAGCCTCAGCTTTTAATCATGTTATGCCTGTTTATGGTAAATATATGCTGATGGTTTGTGTAGCTATTTTTAGTATTTCGTCGTTGTTTTCCTATGCTTATTATGGGTCTAAATGTTTGTCTTTTTTAATTGGTGCTGATAAAAAGCATTATTATAATTATATTTATATCTTGAGCATTATACTTGCAGCAACAACACCTTTTAGTGTGATATTAAATTTAATTGACGGTGTTTTTGCATTTATGGCTATTCCTACTATGCTAGCAACCATAATTCTTGCGCCAAAAGTGGTTAAAGAAATTAAGGCATACTTAGAAAGATTAAATATTACTTAATAGATTTATGAATTCCCTCCTTGAAGGATTGGAGGTAGATTGCGTTAAGGATAGTAGTGGATAGCCCACAGCCTGACGAAGGAAGTGCGAGGACTTGTAACGGATAGCCTGACCCTTTTTAGGGTAACGCCCAAAAAATAATTAGCACAGATTATGTAATGATAGAATTAAGAATAACTAAAAATATTAAAAGCTATTATCCATATTTTGGATAATATGATGCATATAAATTGTATCAAATTAATTTATTTTTAAAAAATAATATTACTAAACCAAGAAAAGATGATAGATAAAAAAAATGCAAAAGCCTATTGGAAAGAGAATATTAAATACCTAACATGGCTTTTAATAATATGGTTTATTGTGTCTTTTGGAGCGGGGATTTTATTTAAAGATGCCTTGAATTCTATAAAAATTGGAGGTTTTAAACTAGGTTTTTGGTTTGCACAACAAGGTTCTATGTATGTGTTTGCAATTCTAATCTTTGTATATGTTCGTTTAATGAATAAACTCGATAAAAAATACGGATATGATGCATAGTTTATTGGCGGAAGGCATGGGTGTGCAAAACTGGACGTACATTTTAGTAGGGATAACATTTACCTTGTATATAGGTATTGCGATATGGTCTAGAGCAGGCTCTACCAAAGAGTTTTATGTTGCTGGTGGCGGTGTATCACCATTAGCAAACGGAATGGCAACGGCTGCCGATTGGATGAGTGCCGCATCGTTTATTTCTATGGCTGGTATCATCTCTTTTGCAGGGTACGATGGTGCTGTATATTTAATGGGTTGGACAGGTGGATATGTGCTTTTAGCCTTACTTTTAGCTCCTTATTTAAGGAAGTTTGGGAAGTTTACAGTGCCCGATTTTATAGGCGATAGATATTACTCGAAAACGGCCAGAATTGTAGCTGTATTTTGTGCATTATTGGTTTCATTTACTTATGTGGCAGGACAAATGCGAGGTGTAGGTATTGTGTTTTCTCGTTTCTTAGAAGTTGATATTAATACAGGCGTAATTATAGGCATGCTTATCGTGTTGTTTTATGCTGTTTTAGGTGGTATGAAAGGCATTACATATACTCAAGTAGCACAGTATTGTGTGCTAATTTTCGCCTTTATGGTGCCAGCTATTTTTATATCTATTCAAATGACAGGAAATCCGATTCCGCAACTAGGTTTTGGTGGTGAATTAACCGATGGTTCTGGAACTTATTTATTAGATAAACTTGATGGTTTAAGCACTCAATTAGGTTTTTCTGAATATACTGAAGGGTCAAAATCTCTGATAGATGTTTTTGCAATAACACTAGCGCTTATGGTTGGTACAGCAGGTTTACCACATGTTATTGTTCGGTTTTTTACTGTAAAGCGTGTTAAAGATGCTCGTAAATCGGCAGGTATTGCCTTATTGCTAATTGTACTTTTATATTCAACCGCACCAGCCGTAGCCGTATTTGCCAGAACAAACATGATAGAAACGGTTTCCAATAAACCGTATGCTGGCGTTCCAGATTGGTTTACAAAATGGGAAACCACAGGTTTAATAAGCTTTACCGATAAAAATAACGACGGATTAATTAAATACGTAGCTAACAAAGAGCAAAACGAATTAATTGTGGACAGAGATATTATGGTACTCGCAAATCCAGAAATTGCAAACTTACCCGATTGGGTTATAGCCTTAGTTGCAGCTGGTGGATTAGCTGCAGCATTATCCACCGCAGCAGGGTTACTGTTAGTGATTTCAGCATCAGTATCTCATGATTTAATCAAGAAAATTATCAATCCAAAAATCTCTGAAAAAGGCGAATTAATTGCAGCACGTTTATCGGCAGTTGGAGCTGTTTGTGTTGCAGGCTACTTTGGTATTAACCCACCAGGTTTTGTTGCAGCAGTTGTGGCATTGGCGTTTGGACTAGCCGCCGCATCCTTTTTTCCAGCCATCATTTTGGGTATTTTTTATAAACGGATGAATAAAGAAGGTGCCATTGCTGGTATGGTGGCTGGTATTACAGCTATGCTTTTGTACATGATAAAATACAAGTTAGGATGGTTTGATGAAACGCTTCCTGATAAAAGTGAGTGGTGGTTTGGAATTTCGCCAGAAGGTTTCGGTAGTATTGCTATGCTTCTTAATTTTATAGTCTCAATAGTTATTATGAAATTTACACCAGCACCTCCAAAAGACGTTCAAGACATTGTTGAAAATATTAGAATTCCAATTGGAGTAGGTAAAGCTATAAAACATTAATTAATCAAAAAGATATTTTTCGTCGACAGATTTATGCTGTATGTTGAAAAAATATCAACAAGATTATATAATTTTATTACTTTACAAACCGCATAAGTTTATTTAAGAAGAAACATTTATAATGAGTAACTACCACATAAAACATTTAGAAGAATATTATCAAGTTTACAGAAAATCGGTAAGAGAGCCAGAACATTTTTGGGAAGAAATAGCCGAAGAACATTTTATGTGGCAACGAAAGTGGGATAATGTATTGAGTTGGGATTTCTCAAAACCCGAAGTTAAATGGTTTGAAGGTGCGCAACTCAATATTACTGAAAACTGTATTGATAGACATTTATCTACTAGAGGAAATAAAACAGCTATTCTTTTTGAACCAAACGACCCAAAAGAAGCAGCAGAACATATTACTTATAACCAATTACACGAAAGAGTTAATAGGTTCGCTAATGTTTTAAAAGACCAAGGCATCAAAAAAGGAGATAGAGTTTGTATTTATTTACCCATGATTCCAGAATTAGCAATATCAGTTTTGGCTTGTGCTAGGATAGGAGCTATTCATTCTGTGGTATTTGCAGGATTTTCTGCAACAGCATTATCTACAAGAATTAATGATTCGGATTGTAAAATGGTTATCACTAGCGATGGTTCTTATCGAGGTGCTAAAACCATAGATTTAAAAGGTATAGTGGATGAAGCTTTGGAAGACTGTTCTTGTGTAAAAACGGTTTTAGTAGCTAAACGCATTCACTCAGATATATACATGAAGGAAGGACGAGATAAATGGTTAAAACCTTTACTTGAGGAAGCTTCAACGGATTGTAAGGTAGAGGTTATGAATGCAGAAGACCCGCTTTTTATTTTATATACTTCAGGATCTACAGGTATGCCAAAAGGTATGGTGCATACTACGGCTGGTTATATGGTATATACGGCATATACGTTTAAAAACGTATTTCAGTATAAAGAAGACGATGTGTATTGGTGTACTGCAGATATTGGTTGGATAACAGGACATAGTTATATTGTTTACGGCCCGTTAGCAAACGGAGCAACTACAGTAATGTTTGAAGGTGTACCGAGTTATCCAGATTTTGGAAGGTTTTGGGAGATTGTAGAAAAACACAAAGTCAATCAATTTTACACCGCACCGACGGCTATTAGAGCTTTAGCAAAAGAAGGTTTAGAACTTGTTGAAAAGCACGATTTATCATCCTTAAAAGTATTAGGGTCAGTCGGCGAACCGATTAACGAAGAAGCGTGGCATTGGTACAATGATAACGTTGGAAAAAAGAAAAGCCCCATTGTAGATACGTGGTGGCAAACCGAAACGGGTGGTATTATGATTACGCCCATTCCGTTTGTAACTCCAACAAAACCAACATACGCTACGTTACCATTTATAGGCATTCAACCAGCATTAATGGATGAAAATGATAAAGAGTTAAAAGGCAATCAAGTAGAGGGTAGATTGTGTGTAAAATTCCCGTGGCCAAGTATGGCAAGAACCATTTGGGGTAACCATCAGCGCTATAAGGACACGTATTTTTCAGCCTTTGAAAACATGTATTTTACAGGAGATGGTGCTTTACGCGATGAGGTTGGTTATTACAGAATTACAGGTAGAGTAGATGATGTTATTATTGTTTCTGGTCATAATTTAGGAACCGCTCCAATTGAAGATGCTGTAAACGAGCATCCTGCTGTAGCAGAATCTGCTATTGTAGGATTCCCTCATGATGTAAAAGGAAATGCGCTTTATGGTTATGTCATTCTAAAGGATACCGGTGAAAGTAGAAACCACGATAATTTACGTAAAGAAATTAATCAAATTATTACCGAACATATTGGGCCAATAGCAAAACTCGATAAAATTCAATTTACTTCAGGATTACCAAAAACACGTTCTGGGAAAATTATGCGTCGTATCTTACGAAAGATAGCTCATAAGGATACTTCAAATTTAGGCGATACCAGTACACTTTTAAACCCAGAGGTAGTAAATGATATTATGGATAATGTCCTTTAACTACTAAAAACATGAAGAAAGTTATTTTTGTACTTTTTGCAATCCTATGTATTTGTATAGGCGTATATCCATTAATTTACTTTTTAATTGACCGAACTTTTGGATTACTAAATTCTAAGAGCGATGTGTTATTAAATGATATCTTTTGGAACATTGGATTTTACTCACACATTCTATTTGGTGGCTTAGCCTTATTAATTGGTTGGATGCAGTTTAGTAAAAAACTTAGATTAAAAAGTATAAAACTACACAGGAATATAGGTAAAATATATGTTGTCTCAGTTTTAATTAGTGGATTAGCAAGTATTTACATTGCAATTTTTGCAACAGGAGGTTTAATTTCTGTAATAGGTTTTTTGTGTTTAGGTTTAATTTGGACAATTACTACAATATTAGCTTACACATCAATTAGAAAAGCTGATGTTAACAAGCATCAAAAATTCATGATTTTAAGTTATGCCGCTTGTTTTGCAGCGGTAACGTTACGTATTTGGTTACCTCTTTTAACTATAGCTCTTCAAGATTTTATATCGGCTTACAGAATTGTTGCTTGGTTGTGCTGGGTTCCAAATATTATTGTTGCTATTTTTATTACAAGAAAATTAGGTTTAAATGCTTCTTAAATAAGTTTAAAGTCTAAAAGTAATTCGCCTTCAACAAAAGCTTGTAAATGGTCGCCTTTTATGTTTTCTCCGGCTCCAGTTGCAGGCGTTCCTGTAAAGATTAAATCACCAGGTTGTAAAGTCATATATTGAGAAACATAAGTAATAATTTCAGCGAAGTTGTAAATCATATTACTGGTATTTCCGTTTTGGACTTCTTTATCGTTAATCTTTAAACTAAAGTTAATATCATTAATGTTAGTAAAATTGGAAACTGGTTTAAACCCATTAACTGGTGACGCACCATCAAAACCTTTTGCCAGTGCCCAAGGTCCTTTGTTTTCTCTGCTAGCACCCAAAACATCTTTTGCAGTGTAATCTATACCTACACCAATTTCGCTAATGTAGGATGCTGCTTCGGTTTCAGAAATATCTTTACCTGTTTTACCAATTTTTGCAACTAATTCAACCTCATATATCAGTTGATTTGTAATCTTCGGAAAAACAATATCCTTATTATCAGTTACCAAAGTACTTTCAGCCTTTATAAATATAAGTTGACTTCCCGTTTTAAGTGCTGCAATCTCACTTTTGTTATTCACGTAATTCTTACCAATACCAATAATTTTCATCCTTTTAATTTGTTTAATTATATGTCAAAAGTAAGCAATACATAGAATTTTACAACTTGTTTTAAATGATAATTGTTGGAAAGTTTAACAAAAAAGTTTTAAAGAAACACTTACCTTTCATATTTGAAAAATGACTCATGAAACACCTAAAGGAAACACAAAATAATAAAGAAAAAACCAAACCAAAAGTAACTATGGCGCAAGCCTTTAAAACCATAATTTGGCCACGCAGAAATTTGGTGTTTATTGGTTTAATATTAATAGTTATTCGCAGTTTAGCAGGATTGGTATTGCCTTGGCAAAGTAAAGTATTGTTGGATGAGGTTGTGCCAAGCAAAGATATATCTCAAATTTACACACTAATTACTATTGTTATAACGGCAATTACAATACAAGCTATAACATCATTTGCATTAACACGAATTTTAAGTGTACAAGCACAATATTTAATTAGTGAATTAAGAGCCCAAGTTCAGAAAAAAGTATTGTCGTTGCCCATTAGTTTTTTCGATAATACAAAATCTGGTGCCTTAGTATCAAGAATAATGAGTGATGTTGAAGGTGTTCGAAACTTAATAGGAACAGGATTAGTGCAGTTGGTAGGAGGCTCATTTACAGCAGTGGTGTCATTAATTATCTTAATAAAACTAAACCCATGGATGACACTTTTCGTTTTTATTCCACTATCAATATTTGGTTATATAGCTTTAAGAGCTTTTAAATATATTCGTCCTATTTTTAGAAAACGAGGCAAGATAAATGCAGAAGTAAAAGGCAGATTAACCGAAACTTTAGCAGGTGTTCGCGTTATAAAAGCTTTTAATGCGGAAGAACAAGAAAATAAGATTTTTGAAAAAGGGGTAGATAAGCTATTTCAAAATGTAAAAAAGAGTTTAACAGCAACAGCATTAATGACGAGCTCATCAACCTTTTTAATAGGTGTTGCCACTACAGGTATTATGGGTATTGGTGGTTACTATATGATTCAAGAACAAATGACGACGGGAGATTTTCTATTCTTCACTTTAGTGCTTGGTTTTATGATAGCGCCTATTGTGCAAATGAGTAACATAGGTAGTCAACTTACAGAAGCTTTAGCTGGTTTAGATAGAACAGAAGAACTCATGAATAGCGCAGCTGAAGAGGATGATGAAAAAAGAACCATACATCTAAAGAGCTTCAAGGGTGATATAAGTTTTAATAATGTCTCTTTTGCTTACGAAGAAGGTAAAGATGTACTTCATAATATAAGTTTTAATGCGCCAGCGGGTTCAGTTACAGCTTTAGTTGGGAGTTCTGGTTCAGGTAAATCTACTATTGCTGGTTTATCGGCAACATTTTTAAATCCGAAATCTGGTAAAGTAACTATAGATAATCAGGATTTATCAAAAGTAAAATTGAATAGTTATCGGCAGTATTTGGGTGTGGTGTTACAAGACGAGTTTTTATTTGAAGGAACTATTAGAGAAAATATTCTATTTCCAAGACCTAATGCTACTGAAGATGAGTTGCAAAATGCCGTTAAAGCAGCTTATGTTGATGAATTTACAGATAGATTTGATGATGGTTTAGAAACGCTAATTGGAGAACGTGGTGTAAAACTTTCTGGAGGCCAACGACAACGATTAGCAATTGCGCGTGCTATTTTAGCGAATCCTAAAATTATAATTTTAGATGAAGCCACTTCAAATTTAGATACCGAAAGTGAAGCCTTAATTCAAAAAAGTTTAAATGAATTAGTGAAAGATAGAACCACTATTGTTATTGCGCATAGGTTGAGTACCATTAGAAAAGCAGACCAAATATTAGTGATTGAAACCGGTAAAATTGTTGAACGCGGCACACACGATGAGTTAATTGCTTTAAAAGGAAGGTATTACGATTTATACACTTATCAAGCAAAAATTTAATAATCATAATTATGAAAGTATCAGATTTAAAGGCATCAGAATATAATAACTATTACCAAACATATATTAGCAAAGTTTCGAATACAGCATCTTTAGTTGAAAGTTATAAAGAAGCACAAAATCAAGTTACAAGTTTTTTTAAAGCGATTCCAGAAAACAAATTAGAGTTTAAATACGCGCCTGGTAAATGGACTATAAAAGAAGTGTTTCAGCACATTATTGATACTGAACGTGTTTTTATGTACAGATGCTTTAGAATTGCAAGGCATGATAAAACACCTTTGTCTGGCTTTGAACAAGATGATTACATAGTGCCTTCAAAATCAAATTTTAAGACCATGGATATGCTTGTGGAGGAATATGAAGCTGTTCGTCAAAGTTCAATCGTATTCCTTAAAAGCTTAAACCCCGAGGATTTAAAATTTATAGGAAACGCCAGTGGAAGTAATGTATCGGCAAGGGCAGCAGCTTTTATAATTTTAGGTCATGAAATTCATCATATAGACGTTATAAAAAACAAATACCTTTAAAGATTGATTATGCGCTAGCAACAATAGTTTTTTTCCTCATTAAAATAAAAACTAAAAGCGATAATATTCCAAAAATAGAGAAACCAATAAAAAGTGGTAGCACCGACGTATTAACAAATTCGCCAATATAATTCGCAATAGGTACTGCCATAACTGTAGATATAAAGCCATTAATCGCGGCGCCTATTCCTGCAATATGCCCTAGAGGTTCCATCGCTAAAGCACGTAAATTTCCAAATAGAAAACCAACAGCAAAAAACTGCAATGCAAAAAAACTAAGTAACACAAAAATACTTGGATTGTTACCGCCCCAAAACAACAAGATATAAAAAACGGAGACAATTACATATGCAATACATGCTGTGAAAGCTATTTTGTGCATTCCATATTTAATAACTAACCTGCTATTTAAATAAGTAGCCACACCTACAGAAATTGCTAAACTTGCAAATATATATGGAAATAGCTCTGCAAGATTATATTGTACTTGAAATATTTGTTGCGAAGTGCTTAAATACACCATAAAAGAGCCCGTAATAAAACCAGAAACAAAGGTGAATGCTATGGCTTGTTTATGCTTAAAAAACTCTTTAGTTCCATCTATAAACAAATGTGATGAAAATTTAATTCGGTTTTTAACAAGTAAGGTTTCTGGTTGCCTTTTCCAGAACCAAATCATAATTGAAACACCAAAAATTAAGTTGAAATAGAAAATAGATTTCCAATCAAAAAAACTTAAAATGAGTTGTCCTAAAGTTGGTGCAATTACTGGTACTAATATAAAGAACATAACAACTATCGAAATTATTTTTGCCATGTAATTTCCACTGTAAGAATCGCGTATCATAGACAAAGCAATACTTCTTGGTGATGATAAACCAACACCTTGCAGTATTCTGCCAATTATCATAATCTCAAAACTTTTAGTCGTAACACAAATTATACTGGCTATTATAAAAACAATAAAGCCTATGTAAACCATGGGTTTTCTCCCAAAGCTATCAGATAATGGACCGAATAATAGTTGACCAAACCCTAAACCAAGAAAAATCATGGTTATAAGTAATTGGTTATTAACAGGATTTGTAACACCAAGTGTTGAACTTATTTCTGGCAATGCAGGTAACAAAGCATCAATAGATAATGCAACAATAGACATTAAAGATGCCATTAAAGCAACAAATTCTAATTTAAATTCTTGGGGGTTTTTCATAACGCCAAAAGTAGGAGAATTTTAATTCTTTTTTTACCAATACAAATCTTATAACGCTATATTAATATTGGTAAATATGATTGAATAGTTTTGATTAAAAATTGATTATATCTTCTAATTAAAGAAAATGGAATTCTAATTTCTTTTAAACAGTTTTTGGTAGGACTATTTAATGCTATATTTGTTTTCTTTAATAAGAGATTTCGAAATATGCCGTTTAAAAAACTCATTTTACCTTTAAAAGAAGTACTTAAGAATAGAGGTTTTAATGAGCCATTAAATTTTCAAAAATTAATTTTATCGAGGATTAAAGGAGGTGTGAGTATGTTTTGTGTAGCTCCCAAAGGGTCTGGTAAAACAACAAGTATAGTGCTTAGTGTTATTCAAAAGTTAAAGGGAAAGGCTTTTGAAGATGCACCTAGAGCTTTAATATTTGTAAAGGATAAACAAGCTGCCTTAGATTTAGAATTAGAGTTTTACGCATATGTAAGAAGAACAGATTTACGGATTTATTGTGCCTATGATGAAAAAAACATTGATAATCAGCGAAATGAAATTTATGATGGTGTAGATATTGTTATAGCAACTCCTAAACGCTTAAATAAACTCTATTATCTTAATGGGATAAATTTGAACAAGTTGCAACTATTTATTGTTGAAGATGCTGAATTATTGTTTGCAAACAATAATTTATCTGAAATAGCTAGAACACCAGAAAGTATTGGAAGGTGTCAGTATTTGGTGTTTTCAACAAAGTTTGATGATCGATTTAAGCGCTGGCAAGAATCATTTATGTCCAATGCCCTAATTGTTAAATCAAAATAAGTTTTAATGAAGCAAAAAATTATAATTTCATTTTTTATTACTTCATTTTTCATGATTAGTTCAATTGTTGGACATGCCCAATTAAAAAAGGAAAATTTCAGATTGGGTTTTGCATACGGAGTGGGTTCTCAAAATAAATATCCATTTAATGCAAAAGATTATACACACGAGGTTAATTTTTATAAAATTCTAATAAACTATAGATTTAAAGAAAAACGAAAGTGGGCTTTTGAAATTAATTTAGAGACTAGTTATAACGTTGTTGAGCATCAATTACTAAACAAATGGTATGTAAAGGAAGAGGATGCAGATAATTATTTAGAGTTACGGGATTTATATACTCAAAAAAGAACGATTAAAGAATACGTATTAAACTGTGGTTTAATAGCTAGATATAAAATTTACAATAATATTAGTGCATATGCTATTGGAAGTTTGGGGGTAATGACAGCAGATAAAGGAACAGAGCGACTAGCCAAAGGCTTTGCGTTTTCAGATATTTTTGGTTTGGGACTATCTTATGAAATTAATAAGGTGCAATTGGGTTTTCGTTATTCTGTTAGGCATACTTCTAATCTAGAATTAAAACAGCCTAATGGAGGTCATAATACTACAAATACTGAGTTTTCTGTTCTGTATAAACTTTAGCTTAAATTTTTAATTTGTAATAATTTTAAACATTTACAAATATTTATCTACTTTTACCAAGCTATTAATTAATTTATTAGAGTAAAACCAATGCCGAAATTTAATTTCTCTCTAAAAGCATTAAGTTTATACCTATGTTTTTCTTTTTTTGGTTTGTTTGTTTACAGTCAAACAGATAATGATTATTATAAGTTTGTAGATTCTGCAGATATACATATAGATATCAGTTCGGAAAAAGCATTATCTTTTCTTCAAGCTATTCCAAAACCAATTGAAAACTATATATCAGGTAGAGTTGCAGAGTATTATGCACTAAAAGCGCTTGTGCATGATGATTTTAAAGAATATACTAAATATCATCAATGCGCTATTTTAGCAATTAGATATGCTGAAAAGGAAGATGATTTTTGTATTGCAGGTGAGGCTAGTATAGGCCTTTATTCCAATTTATATTTTATTGGCAATTATGATGCGGCAAGTAAATATTTAAAAAAGGCTAAGGAGTATTATAAAAAGTGTGATAATGAATATGGGCTTATTGAGGTAAAACAAGTTGAAGCCTATGCTAAATTTCTCGACGGTGATTATAATGCATGTAACGATTTTTTGTTAAGTGAATTAGAAAACTATAAAGGCATAAAAGATGATGCTTATTATTACATGTTTGCACTGTATATGCTTACTTCAAATTATATTTACCTAGATGATTTAAAAAACGCAAATAAATATTTTGGAGATTTTAAAAAATTAAAAACAAACTCGACTGTAACTAAATTTAATTATTTTTCTTTTGAGGGAGCTATTCGAACTTGTTATGCAGATGTGTTTTTAAAACAACAACAAGTAGATTCTACTCGTTTTCATTTAAAAAAATCTTCAAAGTTAGTTAGTTACATGTCCGAAGATGCTTTAAGGGATTACTATAGATTATTTGCTGATGTCTATAAATACGAAGGCAATATAGAAAAAACAGAAATTTATATTGATTCTTTAGTATTACTGCAAAATAAACTACATAGCAATACTATTGAAGCTAGTTTTGGAGTTAACGAATTGTTAATTAAAGCTGAAAATGAGTTGATTACACAAAATAAAAAGAAGACTTTTTATAATTTTTTTATTGGTTTTATCGTTATTATTTTATTAATGCTTAGCTTGTTATTTTTGTTTAGCTATAAAAAGCAAAAAGTTAAATTAGTTACTCATAGTCGTGAAAAAGATACTAGTTTTTTTTATTTAAAAACTAATAATGAACAGCTTGCAACAAAAGTCTATGGTTTAGAAGGGTATATTAAAGATTTAAAGAAAGAGGTAAAGGAAATATCTAGAACAGAATGTGTGGATATACAAAAGGTTAAAATTAAAAATTTGTATAAAAATCTACATATTAATTCATCAACATTACTTTATAAAAGTGAAAATCATTTAGATTTAGTAAATGAACTTAATATTGATTTTTTTACACAAATTGAGGAAAAATACCCACAGCTAAATAAGTCAGAAATCATTATTTGCTATTATTTATTTATGGGATTTACAAATAAAGAAATAGCCGTATTTTTAAATGCTACAGTTAGGTCTGTAGAGAGTAAAAGGTATAGAATATCAAAAAAAATAAATCTTGTAAATAAGGATATTCAACTTCTTGATTTTTTGCAGGCATCATTTTCTAGTGCCTTAAGTAGAACTATAGTTTAATATAAATTTCTGATTATTAGAACATATATAAAAATACTAATTGTTTTAATACTTTGCATTTCATTTCAGTTATGTAAGGGTCAAGAAGTAAACCCTTATTTAAAATATATTGATGAGGCAAAAAACAATTTGGATATAATTTCAAATGTATCCCAAACTTTTCTAGATTCTATACCACTTCCATTAGAACAAAATATTGAAGGACATCTAGATGATTACTTTATAACCCAAGGGCATATTTACGGTTTTAGAAATAAAGATATTAAAGCGCTTCAGTATTTTAATAAAGCACTTAATTATGCCGAAAAGGAAAATGATTATGAAAATGCAGGAGATGCTTGTGTACAGCTTTATAGAACTTCTTATACAAATTCTAAAGACAGTTTGGCTATTAGTTATTTAGATAAAGCAAAATACTATTTTAAAAAAAGTAATTATAAATATGGTTTATATGAAATAGAGCTTATAGAAGCTTATATGAAATATATAAATAGTGAGAGTTTTGAAAGTATAAAGATGCTGTTGCCAAACTTGGATAAATATAAAGCCATTTTAAATGAAGATGGTTACATATATATGGAAGCTAATGCACAATTAGCTATGAGTTATATAGATTTGGATAGTATTAATAAAGCAAGAAAGTATATAAGAAATTTTGAAACAACCAAAGGCAATGCTACAATTGATAAAAATAATTATTATTCTTTTAGAGGGAGTCTTAATGTAAACTTAGCAGAATTTTTCTTAGAAAAGAATAAACAAATAGATTCGTGTACCTTTTATCTATCTAAGGCAAGAACTGATTTTTCATATTTACATCAAACTTATATTGTTAAATATTATAATTTATTTGTTAATTTATATAATAGTATTGAAAATCTTGAGTTGGCTAAAACTTATGTAGATTCTATTACAATATATGAAAATGAAATATTTCAGACCCATTTTAATGCTTCGTTAGATATTGGTAGTTCAATTAAAACTACAGAAGATAAATTAAAAATAGAAAGTAATAAGCGTAAACGTAATGTGATTTTGGTATTTGTTTTATTTTTAGTTTTAATTTTTATCAGTATTCTATATTTTGTTTTTTATAGAAGACAAAAGCTTAAATTAAATAAAGTTTCAAGTAAAGTAGATACATTATCTAAGATAAAATCAAATAATGAGCAACTAGTAGTAAAAGTTCATGGTTTGGAAGAATATATAAGTAATTTGAAAGAAGAAGTAAAGAATATTTCTAGAATAGAATCTATTCAAAATCAAAAAGAAAAAATAAAAGAACTTTATAAAAATCTTCACATAAATTCTTCGACATTACTAGATAAAAGTGAAAACCATTTAGAGTTGGTTAATGATTTAAATATTGATTTTTTTACAAAAATCAAGGAAAAATATCCACAGTTAAATAAGTCCGAAATAATTATTTGCTATTATCTGTATATGGGGTTTATAAATAAAGAAATTGGATTGTTTTTAAATACTACAGTAAGATCAGTTGAAAGCAAACGTTATCGAATATCCAAAAAAATTAATCTTATTAGAAAAGAAAAAACGTTAGTCGAACATTTGCAAAATACTTTTCGGAAACCTTAATTTATTTAAATTTAAACGTTTTTTTAGCATTTTGGATAATTTGAGTAATAAGTGCGTAGCAGGTAATTGCTTAAAACTCAAGAAAGTTTATGATATTTGGAATATGCTATTATCAATTCATTAATCAGCAGATAAAATGTACTTGGTTTAAGGTTTAATTAAAATTATTATTTGATGTACTTGGGTTGGTTGTATTTCAAATTTATTTTAATTAAAACAAGTTTGTTTTTGGCGATTAATTAAGAACTTTTTTTTAAAAGTTCAGTAAATTGAAGTAAAATTTGGAGCCTAATATAATTATATTAGGTTCCTTTTTTTATAGAGGTATATTTCCGTGTTTTCGTTTTGGGGTATCTACTTTTTTATTTTCAAGCATATCAAATGCTTTCAATAATTTTCTTCTTGTATTTTTTGGAAGAATAATTTCATCAATAAAACCACGTTTTGCAGCTCTATAAGGGTTAGCAAATTTTTCAGCATATTCCGCTTCTTTTTCTGCTAATTTCTCTTCAGGGTTATCTGCTGCTGCAATCTCTTTTCTAAAAATAATTTCACTAGCACCTTTAGCACCCATAACCGCAATTTCTGCAGCTGGCCAAGCATAATTAAAATCTGCACCAATGTGTTTAGAATTCATAACATCATAAGCACCACCATAAGCTTTTCTAGTGATTACTGTAATTCTAGGTACTGTGGCTTCACTTAAAGCGTATAATAGTTTTGCGCCATGTACTATAATACCATTCCATTCTTGGTCTGTTCCAGGTAAAAATCCAGGCACATCAACTAAAACTAATATTGGAATATTAAAACAATCGCATGTACGTGTAAATCGTGCCGCTTTTCTTGAACTATTAACACCTAAAACGCCTGCAAAAGCCATTGGTTGATTAGCAATTATGCCAATACTACGGCCGCCTAATCTTGCAAACCCTACGATAATGCTTTGAGCATAATCTTTATGGATTTCATAAAAAGAATCTTTATCTATAACACCAGAAATTACATTATGCATGTCGTATGGTTTATTTGGGTTGTCTGGAACAATATCAGACAAAACATCTCTTACTTCATCATTGATTTCAATGTTTATTTTTTTAGATTTTTCTGTGTTATTTTGAGGTAAATAGCTTAAAAGTTTTTTTATATCTTCTAGGCATGCGATATCATTTTCTGAAGTTTTATGAGCTACTCCAGATTTTGATGCATGCGTTAAAGCACCTCCAAGTTCTTCACTTGTAACCTCTTCATTAGTTACTGTTTTTACTACATTAGGTCCTGTTACAAACATGTAGCTAGAGTTTTCTACCATTATAGTAAAATCGGTCATTGCTGGCGAATAAACTGCTCCACCAGCACAGGGTCCCATAACAGCAGATATTTGTGGAATAACTCCAGATGCCTGCACATTCCTATAAAATATATCTGCATAGCCACCTAGCGAGCGAACACCTTCTTGTATGCGTGCGCCACCAGAATCATTTAAGCCTATAATGGGAACCCCAACTTTTACTGCCATATCCATAATTTTACAAATTTTTTCAGCATGAGTTTCGGATAATGAGCCTCCAAAAACAGTAAAATCTTGGGCATAAGCGTAGATTAATCTACCATTTACGGTTCCGTAACCAGTAATTACACCATCTCCATAAAAAATTTGGTCTTCCATACCAAAATCAGTGGTTCTATGGGTCACTAAGGCTCCAGTTTCTTCAAAAGAACTTTCATCAAATAAGTATTCAATGCGCTCTCTAGCAGTAAGTTTTTTATTGGTATGCTGTTTATCTATGCGATTTTGTCCACCTCCAAGTTTAGAAAGTTCTAAAGCTTCATTTAACTTATTAATTTTTTCTTGTTTAGAATCCATTTTATGAATGTATGTTGTTAAGCCTGGTGTTTTTTGAGTTTAAAACTCTATAACCTTCAGACTGAATAGTTTCTATTTAATTGGTAATCTTAATAGTTTTTGGTCTTGAATATATTGTTTAATCGCTATTAGGGCAGCAATTTTAGCTTCGTTTTCTGTTTCAGCTTTTAAACTTTGAGTAGAGTAGAAGTTCTTTACAAAATGCGTGTCAAAGTTTCCTGAACGAAATGCTTCATGTTCACATACATATTTACCAAAGGGTAGGGTAGTTTCTACCCCTTTAACAATATAATTCCCAATGGCTTTTATCATAAGTTGAATAGCTTCTTCTCTTGTGTTACCATAAGTAATTAATTTAGAGAGCATAGAGTCATAATAAATAGAAATATCCATCCCTTCTTCAAAACCATTATCTACTCTAATGCCTTCTCCTTTTGGTAATTTATAAGTATCTAAATACCCAACACTTGGTAAAAAATCATTCAAAGGGTCTTCAGCATAAACACGTAATTCAAGTGCGTGTCCGTTAATTTTTAAATCTTCTTGTTTTATAACCAAAGCTTCCCCTCGCGCTACTTTAATTTGAAGTTCAACTAAATCTACTCCAGAGATTAATTCGGTGACAGGATGTTCTACCTGTAAACGCGTATTCATTTCTAGAAAATAAAAATTATGGGTTTCATCTAATAAAAATTCAACAGTACCAGCTCCCAGGTAATCACAAGCTTTCGCAACTTTTATGGCTGCTTCACCCATTTTAGCTCTTAATTTTGGGGTTAAAATACAGGAAGGAGCTTCTTCAACCACCTTTTGATGGCGACGTTGAATGCTACATTCGCGTTCAAAAAAGTGTAAAACATTACCATGACTATCTGCCATAACTTGAATTTCGATATGCCGAGGAGAACTCACATACTTTTCAATAAAAACTGAACCATCTCCAAAAGCAGAAGTCGCTTCACTAATGGCACGATTCATTTGTGATTCTAACTCACTTTCTTTCTCAACAACCCGCATGCCTTTTCCGCCTCCGCCAGCAGAAGCTTTTATTAGTATGGGAAATCCTATTTCTTTAGCTATCTGTTTTGCTTTTTCAACATCTGTAATTGCTTCATCTATGCCAGGAACCATAGGAATATTATATATTTTTACCGCATCTTTAGCGGCAAGTTTGCTTCCCATTATTTTAATGGCTCTGGACTTAGGGCCAATAAAAACGATTTTATTGGTTTCGCATAATTCTGCAAAAGCTGCATTTTCACTTAAAAAACCATAACCAGGATGAATGGCATCTACATTTAAGTTTTTTGCAACTTCTATAATTTTATCTCCTTTTAAATAAGATTTGCTGGATGGCGCTTCACCAATACAAACTGCTTCATCTGCAAATTTTACATGAGGTGCATTTCGGTCTACTGTAGAAAAAACAGCAACCGTTTTAATGCCCATTTTTTGAGCAGTTTTCATAACTCTTATGGCAATTTCACCTCTGTTGGCAACAAGTATTTTTTTCATATTATTCAAACTCAATTAAAAGTTGATTTTTCTCTACAGCATCTCCGTTTTTCATGGATATGGATTTTATAATACCATCTCTAGGCGATGCAATACTGTTCTCCATTTTCATGGCTTCAAGAATAAATAGAGTATCATTTTCATTAACTTCCTGACCAACTTCAACATTCATTTCTAAAATTAAGCCAGGCATAGGTGCCTTAATAGAATTAACTTGTTTTGTTGTTCCTACAGAAAATCCCATGTCTTTAATTAGTAAGTCTAATTCATTAAATATAGTAACGTCATAGGAGTTATTATTGACTTTTACTGTGTATGATTTCTTGTTGAAGTTTGCTTTAGTTACTTCTGCTTTAAAAGAAGCATTATCTTTTAGAATATGGTATTTTCCTTTGGATGTTTTAAGTGCATCAAGTTTTGAGAGATCATCTTCAGAAAAATCGAAATCAATGGCATTATTTACTTTTGCCTTAAAATGTTTACTCATAATTGGAGAAATTAATAGTAGTAAATATAAGGATTTTATTAGGGAGATTCAATTTCAAAAAACCACTTTCAAAAAACCAGAAAACGTATTTATTAAGTTTTTAATTCTAAATAATGAAACTGTAAATATTGCTTAAAATTACGAATATGATAAAATAAGATTAAAAAAATAACAAATTTTACGAAAAACATAATAAAAACATGATATTTATCATTTTTATTCAATTTCATTAAATTGATATTTGTATATAAATTTAATCACATAATGTTATGAATACACAAAAAAATATTTTTAGAAAAATAATTACTTGTATTGCTGTTATAGGTTTTGCATTTAATTTATCACAGGCACAAATGCTAAAATTGGAAAATGAAAACTCTTTTTTAACTGTTTTTGGTTCTTCTAATCTTCATGGTTGGAAAGTTGATGCAGAAAAACAAAATGGGTTAATAAAGTTCAATAACCTTGAAACTTGTCAAATCGAGTCTTTATCACTGGCTGTACTTACCGAAAGTTTAAAAGGTGTAAAACCAGGTATGACTAAAATAGCTTCTAAAACTTTAAAATCAAACGAGTTTAAATCTATATTATTTACACTGGTGGAAGTTGAAAGTATAGTTGATAAAGGAAACGGGAATTTTGAATTACAAACTATAGGAGATTTAGTTATTGCGGGTACAAAAAAAGCTGTTCCATTGCGTTTTAATGTTTTAATTGTTGGTAAAAAAGTAAAACTTGAAGGCAGGGTGAAATTGAAGATGACCGAGTTTAATATAACACCTCCTATAGGTATGCTTGGAGCTTTGAAAGCTAAAGATGATATTTTTTTAAAATTTGAGTCTAATTTTATATAGATTAATTCTTAAATAGTCTAAAAAAACCTCTTAGCTACGGATTTCTTTTAATTAAAACTTGTAGCTGGGAGGTTTTTGAATATGAAAAACTATAAATAGATATTTTATTGTTTAAACCTTAAAAGTTATTTTTATAAGCAGTTAAAAATGATTTTTTATTTGATTTAGTATCAATTCATAATAGGCTTTATTTGAAGGTACAAAATGGTTGTTATTAGATCCCAAGGTTTTTATAAGTCTTTTAAATTCTCTAAAATCAACTAGTTTTAATGCTTCAACTTCCTCTTCTTGAGGAATTAATTTAGAAATAGAAACATTCAATTTTGCGATATATGTGTTATGAAACTCATTATCTACAATGCCATTTTTATAAGATTGAAAACACTTAAAAACACCTATTTTTTTTAACTCATTTTCAGAAATGGTTAAGCCAATTTCTTCTTTGGTTTCTCTTATAATACCTTGCTCAGGAGTTTCACCTGCATCAATATGTCCTGCCACGGATACATCCCAAAGTAGCGGACAAATGGTTTTGTTTGCAGAACGCTGTGATAATAAAATCTTGCCCTTATCTGTATATAACCAAAGATGCGATGTATGATGATAATAACCCTTTGTATGGATAACTGATTTTAATTTAGATTTCCCTGTAGGTTTTCCATGTTTATCTACAATGTCTATAAATTCGTCCATTTTTTTAAATAAAGTTGACTATTTCGTGCCTATATAAAATGTGCTAATTAGAGGTTTTAAACCACTATCTATTATATTTATAATATAATAATAAGTTCCTGTGGGAACTTTATCTGATGATCCAATAGAACTACTACTAGACCTGCCATTCCAATTATTTTGATAATTATCTGAATGATAAATTTGCGCACCCCAACGATTAAATATTTTCAAATCTACTATAAAGTCACAACCTTTAATTTCATTTATTGTAAAATATTCATTCCATTCATCTTGGTTTGGTGTTACTACTTTAGAGATGGTTATTTGACTACCATCAAAAACTTGATTAGACGGTACTGTTATAACTTGTACAAAATCTGCAATAGTGCGGCCACAGGCATCGGTAAAATTCCAAGTATTAGTATAGGTTCCTTCATAATCACAATCACTATTCTGAACAAAATCTCCAGACGTTTTAATGATATTAAAATTACATTTATCTGGAATAGGGAATAAGGCTTGGGCATCCCTTAAATTATTTGGGTTGCCAATAACCAATGTTCTGTCTAAGCTCCCAATAGGAGTCTCCCATACTGCAATGGGTTGGTTTATGTTTATTAATAACGGATTCCCGAGTTGACAATCATCCAACTCATCAGAGCTAAAGGTTGTAAACATATTTGGGTTTTCTTCGCCATTATAAGTTGCCGTAAATAGAAGCTCTAGCTCTAGATTGCAAGTGTCTTCAAGAAAATAGCAGGCCGTGTTAACTCTTAACTCAAATTGAATATTTAGGGTTGGGGATCCTATATCAAGTAACCCGTCTTCAATAAAAAACTCTAAAAGCCTTGTATTTGTATCATAATTATAACTCACTCCATCAGGTAAATTATCGGCAGAAACAAATTCTACGTTTGTTGGTATGGTTTCAGAAAGTATAACATTAAGAGCATTATCATTTCCTGTATTAGAAAAGTTAAATTCAAATGTTATTAAATCACCAGCATTAGTAATGTTCTCAAAGGCATTCGAACTAATTTCTAAAGGATAAAGGCTAGGGGACCAAACCTCAATAGCTAACCCTATTAAAAACAAACTATATGTTTCTTGGGCAGAAGCAAGCCGAATAGTGGCAGAAGATTGGTTATTCCCGATAATATTATTATCTGTATTATCGAGTCTAAAAACAGCAGCATCAAAACCTAGTGTATTCAAACTGGCTGGATTTCTATCTGTAAAGTTTGCGTTTTCTAATGTAATTCTACTATTAAAAAAATTGAATGAATTCCTTAAAGGCGCTGTGATATCTACAAATTCATCAGCAATATTTTGTATTTGAAATCGGTCTCCAATTAAACTTCTATCACCTTCCAAAGACCCAATTAAAGTATTTACATTTACAGAACCCGTTGGAACAGTTCGGAAACCAGAAAAATTAATATCATAATTATTAAAATCTCTGGTAATATGTGCATATCCATCAAAAATGCTCACATTTTTTGAAACAAGCCCTGGACTTTCATAAACATATACAATTTGCCAGCCTCCCGAAGTCCCTGTATTTCCTGAGCCGTGTTGGAATAAAAACCCGGTTTTGGCTTCAACATTAGCAACTTGATATGTTCCGTACGGGCTCTCCAGATTTGCTACTAAATTTGTAATATCTTTAAAACAAACATATGGGTCGTTACTAAAATGAAAGTCTCTTCCGCGGTAAAGTACCTCGTCTGCGCTTAATGTTTCATAACTGGTCTCACCCGGAAGCATTAATTTAATATCATTAAAATTCCAGTCGGGTTGATTATCTTCTCCACCTTCATTTTCTTTATCAGCCGCCGCCCAATATAGAAATGCTTTTTTTATGTTCAGACAAACTAAATCTGGATGCGGATTTACAAAATTGGCACTACTGGAATTAAAAGTGGAGTTATCTGAATCAATATCAACATAAACATTATCAAAAAAGCTATGGTTATCACTTTCACCATTGTAATTTTCAGTTGCTGTTCTAGATAATACATTGTTGGCAATCATCGTGAAATCGCCATTTATCATCTCATTAAACCGTGGGGAAAATTCTTTTTGAATTTGGGAGAAACTGGTAAAAGAAAAAGTAAAAAAACTAATACATAAAAGTATAACTATTTGTTTGTTTAATGGGTGTTTAAGTATATGTGTAAAACAGTTACCCATTGTGAGCGTAATTCGTTTTAAATGAATGAAATAAACTTGTAAATTGAGTTCGCCTAAAAAGTTTAAAAAATACTTAGTTGTTACATTGAGCGCAGTCGAAATGCATTGAAATTTAGGATTATAAGTTTTTTGACTGCGCTTAAAATGACATTTAATATTGCTTTTTAAGCTGACTCAATTTACAAGTCTTAAAATACATATTTTTTACTTAAAATAGCTAAATGTTTCACCGTCTTCTATTTTAAGTAAAGTTTCATAAATTAGTTTAATTACGTTCTCAACATCTTCTTTATGCACCATTTCTACAGTCGTGTGCATATAACGTAGCGGTAACGAAATTAAAGCAGAAGCAACACCGCCATTACTATAAGCAAAAGCATCAGTATCTGTTCCTGTAGCCCTAGATAACGCAGAACGCTGAAAAGGAATTTTTTTAGCCTCGGCAGTATCCGTAATTAAATCACGAAGTTTTTGTTGTACTGCTGGTGCATAAGCCACAACAGGACCTTTTCCAATTTCTAAATGCCCCGCTTTTTTCTTTTCAATCATTGGGGTAGTGGTATCGTGCGTTACATCGGTAACTATCGCTACATTAGGTTTTATAGTTTGGGTAATCATTTCTGCACCACGCAAACCAATTTCTTCTTGCACAGCGTTTGTAACGTAAAGCCCAAAAGGCAATTCTTTTTTGTTTTCTTTAAGTAGCCTAGCAACCTCAGCAATCATAAAACCACCCATACGGTTATCAATAGCACGACAAACAAATTTATCGCCGTTTAAAATATGAAACTCATCAGGGTATGTAATTACACAACCAACATGTACACCAAGTTTTTCAACCTCATCTTTAGTTGCGCAACCACAATCAATAAAAATATTATCTGGTTTTGGAGGTTCCTCTTTAGCACGGTTTCTAGTATGTATTGCAGGCCAGCCAAAAACACCTTTTACAATGCCTTTTTTGGTATGGATATTAACCACCTTACTTGGTGCAATTTGGTGGTCACTACCACCATTTCTAATCACATAAATTAATCCGTTATCCGAAATATAATTAACATACCACGAAATTTCATCAGCATGTCCCTCAATAACCACTTTGTATTTTGCTTTTGGGTTTATTACACCAACAGCAGTGCCGTAAGTATCTGTAATAAATTCATCTACATACGGTTTTAAATAATCCATCCACAGCTTTTGTCCGTCCCATTCATAACCAGTAGGTGCTGCATTATTCAAATATTTTTCTAAAAAGTCCATCGACTTTTTGTTTAAGATGCTCTTCTTTGTCATTTATAAAAAGTTTTGCACTAAAATAATAATATAAAACGTAAATGAATAGTTTAAGTAGATTCTTATCATGAAAAATTTTTGAAGGTTAGCATAAGTACTCGTACCTACTTCGTCTGCCTTTGGGCTTTCTATTGCAATCCCTAATGCAGGTTTTTGCTAGCTTATGTTTTAAACCGAAAACTGATTTATTTTGGAGAAGTTCGTTTAACTAAACCATATATTAAACGTTTAATATCTGGCTTTAAACGAAGTTAGTTAATTTTTCTGACAAAGTTAAGTATTCCAGTATTTTCAAATTTAAGTTTACTAGTTTTCAGAAATTCAGTATTTTTGGCATAATAAATGCCCCAATATTTATTAGATGGATTACTTAAAATACATATTCATAATTTTTCCTTTGATACTCTGTGCACAGATAGAGGAAGCCGAACAAGATTCCATACCCGAAAAGTATCTTATTATTGAGGGCGATTCAGTACCAAGAACAACAATAGATTTAGATGAAGTGATGCTGCTTCATAAACTAAAATTTGATAGTAAAAAAGATAGAATTCGCTATTTAATTTTAAGACGTAAAACCATAAAGGTGTATCCGTATGCTAAGCTTGCCGCAGAGCGTTTAGATTCTATGAATGTACGTTTGGCTGCACTTACCAAAAAACGCGATAAAAAACGCTATACTAAACGTATTCAGAAATATATAGAAGGCGAGTTCTCTGATGAATTGAAAAAAATGACACGTACAGAAGGACAAATTTTAGTCAAGTTGATTCACAGACAAACTGGAAAAACGGCTTTTAGTTTAATTAAAGAATTGCGTAATGGCTGGCGTGCGTTTTGGTATAATACTACCGCAAGTATGTTCGATATTTCATTAAAACGTGAATTTGATCCAGAAAACGAAAAAGAAGATTATTTAATTGAGGATATCTTGCAACGTAACTTTCAAAGCGGACGTTTGGACCGTCAAAAACCTGCTATAGATTTTGATTTCTATGATTTAACCAACAAATGGGTTCATCAGAAAACACCATAATACATGCGCATTCAATCGCCATTTGAAGAAAAACTAAATGCCATTACACATGCCATTGGTGCTTTGTTTGGTGTTTCAGCATTGGTATTACTTATAACATATAACACCAATAAAACAGATTGGAGTTTGTTTAGTGTTATAGTTTACGGAATTTCAATTATTATTTTATTCACCGCATCTACATGCTATCATGCCGTAAAAGGGGAGAATCGCAAGCATTATTTTAGAGTTGTAGACCATATTAGTATTTATTTTTTAATAGCAGGAACCTATACACCGGTTTGTTTAATAGCTTTGGAGCAAACTCTTGGGTGGACGCTCTTTTTTGTGGTTTGGGGAATTGCCGCTTTTGGTGTTATATTAAAGTTGTTTTTTACAGGTAGGTTTGAGGTTTTTTCAACCTTGCTCTATTTAGTAATGGGGTGGCTAATTGTTTTTGATTTTTCTAATTTATCAAATACTATTGGAGATAATGGTATATTGTTTTTATTTGCAGGTGGCTTAGCTTACACTGTTGGTATTGTGTTTTATGCCATACATAAGATTCCTTATAATCATGTAATTTGGCATCTTTTCGTATTAGCAGGTGCTATTTTTCACTTTTTTATGATTTTTTACTACGTAATCTAGTAATAAATCACTTTTTCTTAATCAATTTAAAAGATTGCTCTTTCCCATTTTGAATAATTTTTAAAATGTATACGCCTATGGACAAGCTACTTCCATTAAGTTCTAAATTATAAGTTTCGTTTCCTGCGTACATGGTTATATTATTACTAGTTATTGAGCGTCCTAAAATATCATATAGCGTATAATCTAGAGGTATACTTTCATCCAAAGCAACCAATCTTAGGGTGATATTATCAACAAATGGATTTGGGTAAACAGATGCATTAAAACCATCTTCTTCATCAATAACTAAAAAAGGATCGGTTATAGAAATTTTTAGTTCACTTAAGCCATAGCAGTTTCCTCCATAATTTGAGTTTGGTGTAACTAAAACATATCGCGCTTTTACGGCATTAAAATCTGGTCCTTCATCACCTTCGTAGGTTGATAATCCAGATGCTTGTTCCATATTAAATTCGCCTAGGTTCGTCCAAGTAACACCATCTAGCGAGTAATCTAAATGAAATGCGTTAATTCCAAAATTTAAATTTTTAGGCTCGTTAGCATTCCAAAATTTAGTTTCATTTAAAACATAATCATAACCTAAATCGTACATAATCCAATGTGTTTCTCCGTAGGATGCTATTGGATTTTGAGATACTTCACAAGACACCCAACCGTCGTACCAACTTGTGCTATGTCTGTCTGGGTAGCATTGTGATTGTATGAATTGAATACTCAAAACAGCAAGTAGCAATATGTATATATTTTGTGTTTTCATCATGACATATTCATAAAACCTAATGGAGGAACACTAGAAGTTGTATCGTAAAAGTTTGAAATATTAGGAAGTACCGTTGTAAGTTCTGATGCTGGAACACCAAACCATAAAGCTAATTCTGCCATATATAGATCGGCAGAAGTAGTTGGAATAATTATACTACCATCAAAAACAAGATCGCTATTTAATGCTAAACTGGGGTAATTTCCATAAATTTCTTTTCCATTTACTGCACCTCCCATCATAAATGCATTTCCGCCCCAAGCGTGATCTGTTCCATTACCGTTTGAGGTTAATGTTCTTGCAAAATCTGAAACACTAAATGTAGTTACACAATCATTTACATTTAACTCTGTCATGACATCATTAAAATATTTTAGTGCTGTATTGACTTCTGCTAGTTTGTTACTTTGATTAATTAAAAGCTCATCATGATGGTCCCAGCCTCCAATTTGCACAAAAAATATTTGCCTAGAGAATCCTAAAGTATCTCTTGAGGCTATCGTTTTTGCTACCATATTTAATTGAGCAGCCAAATTATTATATTCTGGAAGTTGTGTGTTAAAACTTGAAATAGCATCAACAGCAGCTTGAAATTCTAAATTAGCATCATTAGATTTTTTAATAGTGCTTTTATAAGCATTTTTAAAAACATCTTGATAATCTCTTTCTAGCATGGTATTTAAAGCAGTAGTTTTAAGGGTGTTAAAATGCCCAGATTCTCCATAACCATTAATGCCAATACTGCCATTATTACTAATGGTATAAGGAATAATATCATCACCACGCTGAAAAATGTTACTACCTCGTAAAGAGATATTCATTGAAATATTTTGGTTGGAATTCATAGATTGAACTAAATCTGCAATTTTTCCACCCCAACCAGTATTTGTTCTTTCATGTGGTCGTCCAGTTTGCCATTGCTGTATTTGGTCGGCATGCGAAAATAACCCTAAAGGTGTTTTAACAGCACCACTTTGTATATCTGTTTTTGTAGATGGCTCAATAAGGGTTCCAACGTTTGAAAGAAATGCCAAATTACCACTCTCAAAAATTTGTTGCATATCTGGCATGGATGGATGTAAACCAAAAGTTCGTCCATCTGAAGTATTAGGGTTTATTTGTAAAACATCATTTTGTGGAATTGCTAAATTTGATCTTGTGGTTGCATATTCGTTATATTCAGTATTTCCTTTTGGGATTAGCATGTTAAACGAATCATTACCTCCTCCTAATAGAACACATACCATAGCTTTGTAATCGCCACCAAGAGTAATAAGTGATGAGTTATTCATGGCAGTTGCAGCCATGGCTTTTAGGTTTATTAAAGACGAAAATAATGTTGTATAGCCTAGGGCAGCACAAGAGTCTCCAATAAATTTTCTTCTAGAAATATGTTTTTTATGCTTTGTCATTTGGGGTTATTTAAGGATGGTGTAATCTGGACTTATTAATATAAGATATAAAGCCATTTTTACTCTTAAATCGGTATATTGAAAATCTTCATTCCAGTCATTTACAATGGGGTCTACAGCATTTATTATAAGTTGTTTTGTTTCGTTTGATAATTGTCCACGAGTAAATAGTTTGTCTAATTGGTTAATGAGCACTTCACTATCTTTTGCATAATATTTTAAAGCTTCAAAATCTAGAGGTCTGCCTTCCATTTCCAAATCCCAAGTATCTAGAATTGAATAATATTGTGGAAAGGTCCATAAATTGACTTCATTTATATAATCAATACTAGTTGCAGAATTGTGTATTTCAAATTCTGGACCTACTAAATTAGCACTTGTAAATTCTGAATTAGGTACGTAAGCTGGTAAGAAAAAATTGAATACATGTGGTGCTGCTAAAGGAGATTGTCCTGTGGCTTGATAAAAATTATAGCTAATGTTCCAGTTTTCACTCGTTTCATTATCTAAATCAAGCTGTCTGGCTACATTAAAGTAACGAAGCATAGGTTCAATTAGTTTACCGCCAGAGGGGTTATCTATCCAACTGCAACTTCTAGCTTCTTCATCTAATAAAATGGTTTTTATAACAGCTTTCATATCTCCTCGAACACCTTTTGTATTATTAAAAGCAGAACTTACTCTAGATATATATGCTGATGAAGGGTTCGATTTTACTAATTGTTGAATAAGACGTATCGCTATAAACGGACCAACATTTTGATGATTAAACAAATTATCAATAGCAGAATCGATGTCTTGCATTCCTGACTGCCCACTTGGTACTACTTGATCGTTAAGTAAACGTTTTTCGCCAGGTTCATGAAATTCATCATACATAACCATAGGGATATCTTTTACAGCCAAATAGTGGCCTACACCAAAGCGAGTTGTTACACCCCAAGGATTCTCCATGACATCAGCAGGGCCAAGACCTGTGAAAATTTTTGCAAATTCTTTTATGTCAGCATTATTATAAGTTGGAATACGGTCCCCATTACCATCTAAAACATAGCTTCCATTTTGGTTTAACTCATAAAGGCCTATAGAGAATAATTGCATAATTTCTCTGGCAAAATTTTCATCAGGATGTGTATTTTCTTCTGGATTACTTTTTGGGTTGTTATAATGACTTAAATAAATGCCCATCATTGGGTGTAATGTTATTTCTCTAAGTATATTTTTGAAATTCCCAAAAGCATTATCTTTTAAAACATCGTAGAAATCTCCTAAACCTACACCATAATCACCAATATTAGAATTTCTAGATATTACAATAATTTCACTTAACGCTAAGGCAATTCTTTGTCTAAGTAAGTCTTGGTTACCAATATTGCTTTCCCACCATGCATATTGAAAGTGAGGCCAATAGGGGCCAAAATAATCATCTTCATTACCACCGTTTGTTACAAACCTATCAAGAGCTTTATCGTAAACGGTTTGAGTTAATTCGCCCATTGATGGGGAGTCTAAATCAAATTGATTATCAATCCAATCTTCAAATGGGTTTTCAGCAACTGTTTTTATATAATCTAAGTCAGTTCCAAAAGTTGCTTGTGCCAAAAAACGAGATGTTTCTAATAAACGTCCATCTAAACCAGTCCCATTTATTGTGTTTTCACCGCTGGCTGTTTCATTCCAATTTAAACGATTTTCTTGACTACTAGAGGTAACTGTAATACCATTGCTATGGCCAGCACCCAAATAGTCACTATATTCTTGCGAAAAGAAACAAATAGGAAACCATAAAAAAAGGTAGAGTATGGGTTTTTTCATATTACAATCTTTTAAAGCTGTTATTTGTTATTGTAGGTTAATAAGACAACTTGGGAGTCAAATTTAGTTAAAAATCAGTTAATTGGTGTAATTTTTCGATAAACGGTAAATTCACTTTATATTAACATTATTAATTCATTTTTATTGTTTACTTTGAATTTTAAATTTAATTATGATTAAAATTAAGCCTGCTACAGCAACTTTACATTATTCTCTAATAGAAACCTTAGCAGATACTATTTGGCGCGAACATTATATTCCTATAGTAGGAAAACCTCAAATTGATTATATGCTTGATAAATTTCAATCTGTAATGGCCATTGAAAAGCAAGTTGAAGATGGTTTTGAGTATTTCTCAATATTTTACAATGGAACTCTCGTTGGCTATATTTCAATAAAACAAGAAACTAATGCCTTGTTTTTAAGCAAAATTTATGTTTTAAGTTATTATAGAGGAAAAAAGATTGGGAAAACGGCAATGGAATTTATAGAGCAGAAAGCTAATATCTATCAATTAAAAAATATCAGATTAACAGTAAACATTAACAATACAAATTCTATAAAAGCTTACGAAAAAATAGGCTTTAAAAATGTTGGACCTTTAGTTACAGATATAGGAAACGGATTTGTAATGGATGATTATGAGATGGTTAAATTAGTTAGAAGTTAGAAAATTGTAGTTTTCACTATTCATCCTTCAATAACCTCCCTGTACTCCTCAAAAAAAGCTTCAAATAAACTCATATTTTCATTGAAGAATTCCATAACATCTCGCCATGAGTTTTTGTTATGTATAGATACTTTTTGTTCTAAAGGCAAGTAGATTCTAGAAATTTCTTTTTTATTATCCAAAAAATATTCTTCTTCAAAAATGGCATCAGGAAGATACTCATCTAGTAGAATAGATTTTAAAGCCAAAAGTTTTTCCCAGTATTTAATGCGATTTTCTAGGTCATCTTCTAAATCTAATACAACTGAAGCGGAGCGATTATCAAAATGAAATTTAAAACTTAAACCTTTCAGTTTTGTATTGTATAAAATCCATTTCCGTGGAAACGATTTTCCGAAACTAGTCCAAAATTCTTGTCGTAAAAGTCTCGATTCTTCTTTAGAGAACATTTCTTTGTTTTTGGTTACTAGTTACTAGTTATTGGGAGTCAATCAACCAATAACAAATAACCATCAACTAATAATTATATCAAATAAGCAATTCCAACTCCAAGTATAATCGAAACAAACTTCGATAAATTAAACTTATGCCCCTCTCCACTTTCAAATAAAATGGTAGTAGAAATATGAAAAAATATACCAATTACAATCGCATTTATGCTATGTGTAAAATCGATGCTTAAATTTGAGGTGTTCGAGAAATAAGTTCCTAAAGGCGTCATGGCAGTAAAAACGGCTAAAAAGGCTATAATCTGTATGTTACTGAATTTAGACTGAAATAAAAACATGCTTATTAATGCAGCAATAGGTACTTTATGGACTAAAACCCCATAAATCATATCGTTATGCTGGTGTATAGGGAAACCTTCTAAAAAACTATGAATACACAAACTAATAAATAACAACCACGGAAAAGTAGTTTCTTGTTTATGTATATGTACATGCCCATGTTCCGCACCCTTAGAGAATAATTCTAAAATAATTTGCAACATAATACCACACATAATAAGCAATCCGGTAAGCTTGGTATCTAAGTGATTATAAACCTCAGGCAATAATTCAAAAAGTGTAAGCGCCAATAAAAAAGCGCCACTAAAAGAGAGTAGGAGTTTAGTATTCCAGTTTTTTTTATTTTTAGATAGCTTGGCTATAATTACACCTAAAATAACCGCGTATACAGGAAAAAGAAATTTATTCATTCAAAAAACTATTCAATTTTAAAACCATTCAATAATAATCAGTAACAGTAATGATAATTAAACATCAATTAACAGTGATAATAATTAAATGTCGATTTATCGACTTATTTAAAAATCATTACTAAACGTTCCGATGTTTTGGCATTAAACTTATTCAGTTTATAATCGCCAAAAACATCTAATAAGTATACATCAGCCTGTTCAAAAAGCGATTCAAAATCAGCTAAAGTAAACCCGCGCACGCGTTCTTGGAAATTGTACAACTTATCATCAGCTGTAAAAGTAATATCTTTTATAATATATCCGTCCTCAACATAACGTTTTAAATGGAAATCAATATCATCTACCGTTTTTACCTCTTCAGGTACCAAATTATCAATTACAAACTCACTATTCATAAAATCAATAACCCCAAAACCAAAGTCGTTTAATTCCGCTTTAATCGCTTTTATCGTGTTTAAATTATCCGCCTCATCCTCAAAATACCCAAAGCTGGTAAATAAATTAAAAACCGCGTCAAACTGTTTGTGGTATGGCGTACACATATCATGAACGGCAAAGTGTAAGCGGTGGTTTTCAAACTGTTTCGCAAACTCTATACTATTGGAGCTTAAATCTACGCCCGTTACATCATACCCCATTTTATTAAGGTATAAAGCATGTCGCCCCTTACCGCAAGCCAAATCCAGAACAGTACCACCATCCGGAATATTTAAGTAGTCTGTAAGCGTATCCATAAACGCATGCGCCTCGGTATCATCCCTGTCCTTATATAAAATGTGGTAAAATGGCGTGTCAAACCAAGAAGTAAACCAAGTAGTAGTGTTGTTAGTCATAAATTTTTTTTGGGGTTACCCCCGAGAAATGTTCGGGGGTCAGGCTTTCCGCTACAAGTCCTCGCACCAAAAAAAGGTGCTGTGGGCTTTCCACTTCAATCCTTAACCCGAATTATCAATAAACTTTACGTTTGCCGCAAAATTACGTTATTTTTGCAACCTATTAGAAGTAGACGTAAAAAATGGGAGAAAATTTCAATATGGTTGCCAAAACCCTTTTTGGCTTTGAAGATTTATTGGCAAACGAGCTCACACAATTAGGCGCCATGCATGTTAAAAAAGGCATTCGTGTCGTGTCTTTCTCTGGCGATAAAGGATTTATGTATAAATGTAATTTAGGATTACGTACGGCAATAAAAATCTTAAAACCCATCCATTCATTTAACGTTAATAGCGAGCAAGATTTATACAATAAAATCTATGCTATGGATTGGAGTAAATACCTAAAACCAACAGGCTCTTTAGCAATCGATGCAACTATACATTCCGATTTATTTTCGCACTCGTTATACATAGCCCAAAAAACAAAAGATGCCATAGTCGATAAATTTAGAGACACAGACGGGCAACGCCCAAATGTAGATTTAAAATTCCCAGACCTTAAAATAAATGTGCATATCGACAGACGAAAGTGTACCATATCTTTAGATTCTTCTGGAGATTCGCTACATAAACGTGGTTATAAAACCGCAACCAATATTGCACCAATAAACGAAGTTTTAGCCGCAGGCTTAATTATGCTTTCGGGTTGGGATGGGCAAACCGATTTTATGGACCCCATGTGTGGTTCGGGAACCATGCTTATAGAAGCCGCCATGATAGCCTGTAATATACCACCAAACCTCATGCGAAAAGAATTTGCTTTCGAGCGTTGGAACGATTGGGATGTCGAGCTTTTCGAGAAAATTGAAGAATCGCTACTTGGTAAAACACGCGACTTTCATCATAAAATTATAGGCTACGATAAAGCACCAAGTGCCGTATCAAAAGCCATAGAAAATGTAAAAAACGCTCAACTAGACGATTTTATAGAAGTCAGACACGAAGATTTTTTTAAAACTAGAAAGCCAGGCGAAAATAAACTCCATATGGTATTTAACCCGCCTTACGGTGAGCGTTTAAGTATCGATATGGAAAAGTTTTACGCTAACATTGGCGATACCCTTAAACAAAACTACCCAGGTACAGATGCTTGGTTTATTACCTCAAACCTAGATGCTTTAAAACATGTAGGTTTGCGTCCATCAAGAAAAATACACTTATTCAACGCGAAATTAGAATCGCGTTTAGTAAAGTATGTCATGTATGAGGGGAGTAAGAAGGGTAAGTATATGAAATAATTCCTGCGGAGGCAGGAATCTCATCAATCGAAACGTCATTACGAGGCACGAAGCAGTCTCAAAAATTTAACGTCATTACGAGGGAAGAATGACCGAAGTAATCTCATGATTATAACTAAAAGTGAACAGATTGCCACGTCGTAAAAACGCCTCGCAATGACATTAAGTTAAAACAAAGGCAAACGCTCAAATTGAGCAATTAAAAACAACTTTCCACAAGCACGCGCATCAGATAAGGCATCATGATGTTTTAAAGCAATATTATGCACTTTACAGCAGGCATCTAACTTAGCAGGTTTATAGCCTTTTTTACGGTATATTTTAAGTGTACATTCCCAACGCTCTTGCATAATTAAGTCCGATTGTGGGATGTTGTAATCTTTCATGGTTTTTAGTAAAACCGTTCTGTCAAAAGACTCGTTATGCGCTACTGTAACCATACCAGAAATACGTTTTTTAATTTCTGGATATACGCCTTTAAAGTTGGGCGAAAACCGAGTGTCGTCTTCTGTAATACCATGCACTTGTTGGTTGTGCCAATTGTAATCGTTATTTGGCGGTTGTATTAAAGCATGAAACTCGTCTACAATAACACCATCTTTAAACGTTACAATACCCACAGAACAAATATGATGACCTTTTGCGGTCTCGAAGTCTATAGCAGCAAACGTGTTTGACATGATTTGGGTTTTTTGAGCAAAGTTACGGGTTTATGTTTGTAGTTTGGTTTTAATATTTAATGTGCTATTTTATAAATAATTGTTTGACGCCACTAGTTACAAACTAGCGGTAGCGGGGGTGCTTTCGTTATTTTTTGATTTTCTTATTTATTTCCTTTTGAATAATATCTATTCCCATGAGTAAATCTTGTAAACTTCTAGTGCTTAGTCTTTCTGAAAAGTTTTTCCAAGCGTGCATATTTTCCCATCCTAAAATTATTTCTCTTCTATTTTCATCTGTAACTAATAGAGACTTTAAATCTTTTTGTTTAGCAACCCTTTTTTGTAAATCCAAGTTTCCAAACAGTGATAATGTTCTCTGCATAATATTATTTTTTTGAAGGTCGTTTTTAGTCTGATTTGACTTAATAGAATTTTGAAAGTTTTTTAAATCAATTAATTTATTTCGTATATCAGAAGGAATAAGTGATATTTCTCCACTATTTTGAAGAGATTCCATTGTATTAGAATTAAAAATTATAGGTCGAGAATTTATATTTAAGTTAAGTAATTTCTCATAAACATCTATTAGTGTTAGGTTACTTGAATAAAATTCTTTTTGATAACTTTCGTATTCCTTTCTCCGTTTATTGAGAAGTTCAATTGTTTTTACAGAAAATTCTTTATCCTTTTTCAAGTCTTCTAACAATTGCTGATAATAGTCCTGCTTTTTTACTTCTAGTTTATTGTTTTCATTCCAATTATTAATTTGTAATGCGATTAAAATTCCTATTACCACAAGGATAATCTCTCCAATAGCATACTTAAAATACTTTGCGCTTTTGTTTTCCATAAGTAAGTTTTGGCGAATTTTTCTAAAGAATTTCATAATTGGTTATTGGTTGGTCATAATGAAGCACAACTTTAATGATATGACGTTGTTTTAATGACTTATATCAGTCGATAAGCGAAGTTAGAATTATCCCACTAAAAAAGCAATACGTATTTGCACGTAATTATTAACAATTATGATTATAACATTAACAGATTCGTATCTTTCAAAAAAAAGAAACCCATGCCCTTCAACCACATTTTCAAAGCCAAAGTAAACTGGCAATTAGGCACTAACGAAACCACCCAAAACCCAAAAGGTTTTAGTAGAAACCATGTGGTAACTATAGCTAACAAAAAAACACCTTTAGAGGTTTCGGCAGCAAAACCATTTAGAGGCGACGAGACACTTTATAATCCAGAAGATTTGCTGTTATCTGCCCTGGCATCTTGCCACATGATGTCGTATTTATACGTTTGCGCGCAACACAATATTGAGGTTTTATGTTATGAAGATAACGCTGAAGCCATTTTAGAGGTTGAAGGGTCGGGTAGTGGGCGTTTTAAAAAAGTAACTTTAAACCCTGTGGTAACTATCAAGGATGCTTCAAAAAAGGAACTGGCTAAAACGCTACATGCTAAAGCTAATAGTTTATGTTTTATTGCTAATTCTTGTAATTTTCCTGTGGAGCATTATGCAGAAATAGTTATTGACTAGAGTTAGTGGTAAGTGGTTTGTGGTTTGAAGATTTGCTTTGGCGGATTTGCCCGCGTTAAGGATAGTAGTGGCATCCTTTTTAAAAGCGGGAAACTATAAATTTGTGTTGTAACTAGACTTTGACAGATTGCCACGTCGCTCACGCTTCGCAATGACTTTTAAAAAGATATAACGGATAGCCCGACCCCTTGTGGGTAACGCCCAAATTATAAGAGTTAATTATGAACAGATTGCCGCGTCATGCTTCCTCGCAATGGCAACTAATAACTACTTAACCTTTTTGTAAAGCGGAATTCTATAAGCCAGAAAGTAACTGTAACCGGCACCAATGGCGCCGCTATCGTAAGTTTTACCAAACCCCGGAATATAAACATTCTCAAAATTATTAGGTATAGTTTCGCTTACAGCTATTTTTAATTGCACATTTAACCCTATGTACAAGTTATTAAATAATTCGGCTTTAAGGCCTAATATAATTTCTGCCCAAAATGCTGTAAGCCCAGTAATTTCTTGTTTGGCAGTTGATGTTAATTGAGGTGCCCAAAATTGGTCTATACTGTACACTGCAAAACTATTTAAATCATGACTAAATGTACTTGCTCCAACACGAAAACCTGCATAAATCATGTTATCCATGTTTAGCCAATTTTCATACATATTTAGGTCTATACCACCTTTTATATAACTACCTTTGGTTGTAATGTTTAAATAATCGTTAATGGTGTTTTTTTCTTCAATTCCAATTTCGCCAGCTATATATAGTTTTTCTTTTAAGCGATAATCTGCCATAATTTCAAAACCAGTATAGGTGTCATCCAAAAAGGTTCTGGCAAGTCTACCAATATCGGTACCAACACGAAGGCCGTACTTTAGTTTAATTCTATTGGAATCATTGGCCGAACTGTCTATACTTTTATTCTGTGAGTTAGCAGACACACAAAATAATATCAAGCATATTAATGTACTAATGCGATATATTAAAGTGCGCTGTTGTTTCATCTTCTACAGATTGGTTATCGGTTAATGGTTGTCTAGAAAGCATCCAGTTATCACCATCATCAACAATGGTTAATGTTACGTTTTTAAAAATAGTTTTAAAACCACAAGCTCGCGATACGTATACTTGCTCACGACTGTAGTTTATTTCTATACGGTCTTGATTTCCTTCTATAAAATCATCACTAGTATCATCTGGGGTGTCATTGTCGTTTTCCTTAGCGTTACTAATAATAGTAAATTCTGTTGTGTTGTCAGTTGTTTTTAGGGGTAAAATAAGATTGCTAGTATTTGTTAAATAATAACCAGGTAAAACGGCATTATCATCACCTCCAACAACCACTATGTCAAAAACATTTTTTTGGATATCAGAATCTGTAGCATCTAGAAAATCTATAATTAATCTGGGTGTTGTTGGGGTTGCATCCGGACAAATATCATCCCGTTCGCAACTATAGTTTCCAACTATAATAAGAATTATAATAAGTAGGCTTATTTTTTTCATGAATTTTTTTGTGTATGCGTTTATTTGTTTAGCTGAGACTTCCTCAAAGCATTTGGCATAGTCGTTATTTTTTTAAACTTATTTCTGACTAATATATAATCATTTTCAGAATTAAATTTTAATTGATGATATTTTATTTTTATGTGCAATAAACAAATTAACTTTTTATAAACGAATCAACTTTTTACCGTTTTTCAAGTAAAACTACATTTTCCACATGAAACGTTTGCGGAAACATATCTACAGCTTGGGTTTTTATAACTTTATATGTGGCATCCATTAAGGCTAAATCTCTGGCTTGAGTGGCACTATTACAACTTACATAAACCACGCGTTTTGGCGCTATGTTTAATATTTGTTGTACCACGTCTTTATGCATACCGTCTCTTGGTGGATCAGTAATAATAACATCGGGTTGCCCATGAGTTTCAATAAATACATCATTAAAAACCTGTTTCATGTCTCCAACAAAGAATTCAACGTTATTAATATTATTTAATTGTGCATTTTCTTTGGCTGCTGTAATAGCATCTGGTACAGACTCTACACCAACTACTTTTTTAGCTTGTTTTGAAACAAACTGAGCAATGGTTCCGGTTCCGGTATATAAATCGTAAACCAATTCATCTCCTGTTAATCCAGCGAAATCTCTGGTGATTTTATACAATTCAAAAGCTTGGTTGGAGTTGGTTTGGTAAAAAGACTTCGCGTTTATTTTAAATTTTAAACCTTCCATGTCTTCAAAAATATGGTCGGCGCCTTTGTAGCAAATTACGTCTTGATCGTAAATAGTATCGTTTGCTTTTCCGTTTATAACGTATTGTAATGATGTTATCTGAGGAAAGGTTTCTGTAATAAAATCAAGTAATAATTCGCGTTTAGTTTTATCTTCTTTAAAAAACTGAATCATCACCATAATATCACCAGTAGTAGATGTTCTTATCATCATGGTTCTTAATAATCCGGTTTGATTTCTGGTATTAAAGAATTCTAAATCGTTATCAATGGAAAACTGCTTAACGGCATTTCTAATAGCGTTAGAAGGGTCTGCTTGTAAATGACATTTTTTGACATCTAAAATCTTATCCCACATACCAGGAATATGAAATCCAAGAGCGTTTCTATCACCTAAATCTTCATCAGATTGAATTTCTTCAAGGGTTAACCAACGGCTATCACTAAATGAAAACTCCATTTTATTTCTATAGAAGTATTGTTCAGCAGAACCTAAAATAGAAGTAACTTCTGGAAGCTCAATATGTCCAATTCTAGTTAAGTTATTGGTAACTTCTTTTTGCTTGTAAAATAATTGATGCTCGTAGGTCATGTTTTGCCATTTGCAACCACCACAGGTTCCAAAATGCTCGCAAGCAGGCTCTGTTCTTTTGTCCGAAAGTTTATGAAAAACCGTTGCTTTACCTTCGTAATACGCTTTTCGCTTTTTAAAAGTTTGTACATCAACCACATCACCAGGTACCGCATTTGGTAAAAAAATTACTTTTCCGTCAGGCGCTTTTGCTACCGTTTTTCCTTTGGCACCAGCATCAATAACTTCTACGTGCTCAAAAACTTGTTTTCTTTGTTTACTTCTTCTAGACATGCTGCAAAAATAATAATAGCAACAGATTAATTGTAGGTAAATAGAATTATCTTTAAAAAACTTCAAAATAAAATGAACCTTTTTATTTTTTTACGGTCTTTAGAGTATAATGCAAGTTGTAAACATCCATAAACGAACAATTAATCAACCCAAAGCTAAAGTGGTTACTTTGTTGGGAACACTATCAATAAAATACGATAAAGTTTGGCCTAAAGATAAATGGCCCGCAATGCGATTTAAAAATGGATTGAAGGTAGGAGAGAAAGGCGGACATGGAATAATAAGATATACCGTTGAAACTTATGATATTGGAGAACAGATAGTGTTTAGATTTTTGAAACCTAAAGGATTTAATGGTATTCATAAATTTGAAATTAAAGCGATTGATGCTAAATCAACAGAAGTGAAGCATAGCATTATTATGAAAACTGAAGGATTAGCAACATTAAAATGGATTTTTGTAATACGATGGTTGCATGATGCGTTGATTGAAAATGCTTTTGATAGGATTGAGAACAATTTTTTAGAGACTAAGACATTTACGAAATGGACTTTTTGGGTGCGTATTTGGAGATATATTTTAAAATAAGTGAAGAAAAAAAAATTAGATAGCGATTTAGTTTTAGCATTCCAATCAGGGGATAAGAGTGCATTAAACCAATTAGTAAAAAAATGGCACAAAACCTTTTGTGAGAAAGCGTATTGGTTGGTTAAAGATGCCGATGTTGCTAAGGATATTGCTCAAGATTCTTGGACAGTAATAATAAATAGAATAGAAGCTTTAAACAAACCAGAAAGCTTTGGGAGTTGGGCATTACGGATTGTGTGCAACAACGCTATAGATTGGTTAAATAAAAATAAAAGACAGAAAAAACACAAAGAACAAATAAAATATGAACAAGAAACAGTAGCTATTCAAAAGCCTTTAGATACCAATTCAGAAATAAAATTGAAGCTTTTAGAGGCGTTTAAGCAGTTGCCCAAGCATCAACAAGTGGTTGTAAAACTGTTTTACACGGAATCTTATTCATTGAAAGAAATTAGTGTAATGCTTAACATTTCTGTAGGAACAGCAAAATCAAGATTATTTCACGCCAGAGAAAAATTAAAACAACTTTTAAAAACATAGAAATTATGAAAACAAATCAAGACGATATTGACAAATTAATAAAGGAGACATTAACAGAAGAGGAAGCTAAATTTTATGATGATTTAGATGAGCAAAACGTTTTGCAAATGGTTTGGGGATTGTTCAAAGGAAAAAATAAGTGGATTATGTATATGATGAATTTTATGACTTTAGTATTTTTCGGTTTATTCATATATTGTCTAGTGCAATTTTTTAATTCTGAAGTTACTTTTGATATGATAAAATGGGCAACAGGAAGCATAGTTTTTTTACTTGGTGTTAGTATGCTTAAGGTTTTTGCTTGGATGCAAATGGATAAAAACGCATTATTACGAGAAATTAAACGTCTGGAAATACAAGTGTCTTCGCTATCTGGTAGAATGTCTGAATAATATTTTTTGAAGCAACTAATATTTACTAGATTTGTCCCTCCTAGGGATGATTTCTTTCCCACGCTGAATTTTCGTCCCGATAGCTATCGGGATTCTCGAAAGGATAAAGGTAGATAAGGAATGGTTATTTTATTAATTTAAAACAAATTAAAATGGCTGTTTTAGACCAATTAACTTCGCAACAAGCGATAGATTTAGAAAATGAGTATGGTGCACACAATTACCATCCATTACCTGTTGTGTTAAATAGAGGAGAAGGTGTGTATGTGTGGGATGTAGAAGGTAAAAAGTATTACGATTTTTTATCGGCATATTCTGCAGTAAACCAAGGACATTCTCATCCAAAAATAGTGAATGCTATGGTGCAACAAGCGCAAACATTAGCGTTAACTTCCAGAGCATTTTATAATGATATACTAGGAAAATACGAGAAATTTGCTTGCGAATTTTTCGGATTTGACAAACTTTTACCAATGAATACTGGTGCAGAAGCTGTAGAAACGGCTTTGAAACTTTGTAGAAAATGGGCCTATGAGGTAAAAGGTATCGATGAAAATAGAGCTGAAATCATTGTTTGTGAAAACAATTTCCATGGGAGAACAACAACTATTATTTCGTTTTCAAATGATCCTGTAGCTAGGAAAAATTTTGGACCGTATACCAATGGGTTTATTAAAATTGAATATGATAACCTAAAGGCTTTAGAAGAAACTTTAGAAAATAATCCTAACATTGCTGGTTTTCTTGTGGAACCTATACAAGGCGAAGCGGGTGTTTATGTGCCTAGTGATGATTATTTAATAAAAGCTAAAGCACTGTGTGAAAAGTACAATGTATTATTTATTGCTGATGAAGTACAAACTGGTATTGCCAGAACAGGACGTTTATTAGCAACTTGTGGAAACTGTTCATGTGAAAATAAAAACTGCTCAGACGTACCAGATGTAAAACCAGATGTTTTAATTCTAGGTAAAGCTATAAGTGGAGGCGTATATCCTGTTTCTGCAGTTTTAGCAAATGATAGCGTTATGAACGTTATAAAACCTGGAAACCACGGAAGTACTTTTGGCGGTAATCCTATAGCGGCGGCTGTTGCAATGGCAGCACTTGAAGTTATTAAAGACGAAAAACTTGCAGAGAATGCATTTAAACTGGGTAACTTATTTAGAAGTGAATTAAATAAATATATAAAGACTAGTAGTATTGTTAAACTTGTTAGAGGTAAAGGGTTACTTAACGCTATAGTGATTGATGATGAGGAAAGTGATACCGCTTGGAATATTTGTTTAGCATTACGCGATAATGGGTTATTAGCAAAACCAACGCACGGCAATATTATTCGTTTTGCACCGCCTTTGGTTATGAACGAAGAGCAATTGTTAGATTGTGTTAACATAATTATTAAAACATTAAAACAATTTAAAAAATAAATATGGAAGAAAAATCAGCTTTTGAAAGTTTTCAATTAGAAGTAAGTACAGAGATTAAAGGTTTTTTAAAAGAAATATCGAAATGGGCCTATTTTTTATCAATACTTGGTTTTGTAGGTATAGGCTTTATGGTTTTGGGAGGTATTGGCTTTAGCATGTATTCTGGATTTAATCAATTTGGAGCTGAAACGGCTTACGGATTGGGTTACTCTACCAGTATTGGACTATTTTATATACTTATTGCGTTAGTTTATTTTTTTCCAGTATTATACTTGCTAAAGTTTGCAAAAAATATGAAAAGAGCATTGCA
This sequence comes from uncultured Algibacter sp., assembly GCF_947487575.1. Classification (GTDB taxonomy): domain Bacteria; phylum Bacteroidota; class Bacteroidia; order Flavobacteriales; family Flavobacteriaceae; genus Algibacter_B. Next base: position 54,675 of record NZ_CANKXG010000005.1, read on the forward strand.
TTCTGATAATAATGAAAACTTTAATAAAGCGTTTTTAAATTTAAAGTCGCATTATAAATTCATTGGTATTTTTTCCATCGCAATTATTGGACTTTATATTCTTACCATAATAGGAGTAGTTTTAGGTACTTCATTTTTTTAAAATGATAAATAATTTTAGGTTAATAAAAAAAGCTCCAATTAATTGGAGCCTTTTTTATATTTAATTATTGATTTTGATATTGTTCCATCATTTCTTGAGATTGTCTCATAATTTCATCCCATCCAATTGTCGAAATTTGGTAAATAGTGTAAATAAGATATAAGATGTTTATCACTAATATCACTAAAGCTACAGTTTTTGCTGTGTCCATTGCTTTTACACTAGCTGTGTCAAAGTTTTCAGGATTAAGTTTTACTTCTTTTAGTTTGCTAGTTGCTATAAAAAATGCAATTCCAGCTAGTATAAATCCAAAACCGCCAACACAGCAGCATAATAGACCTAAAATAGCTAATACGTAAACAAGAGTTGGATTGAGTTTTTGTTGTTCCATGAGTGATTTTTAATTAATTATTTTAATAATATAACTTGTAATAATTGTTGCAACCGTTATGGTGGCTAGAACACTAATTATTTTATTTGAATGTTTAAATTTAAAGAAAATATTTATCCCGATGAATAAAAATAAAGTAATTAAACTATAAATAGCTGGGTATATTTGAAAAGCTGCAACAAATTCACCTTGAAAAATTAATGAGATAGACCGTTGTAAACCACAACCCATACATTCAAAACCAAAGAGTTTTTTATTTAAACACGGTAGCATGTACTCTTCCATAATATTGTAAAACGAATAGTGTATAGCTAAAATACTAAAAGTGAATTAAGAAAATAGTAACCGTAATTTTTAATTTCTGTTAGCAATTACAATTTTTTTGTTGAAGACTTGATTATTCTCTATGTCAATTTTAACAATATAAACCCCATCGCTAAGTGATTTTGTTGAATAGGTACGTTTTCTTTGGTCTGAAGATGTATAATCCATCATAACTTGTTTTCCAGAAACATCGAATAAACTAAATGTTTTAATAGTTAAGTTATTTGGATTTATTAGTTTTAACTGAGAAATTCTATTGTTTTGGAATATTTTGAAATCGTCAAAAATATTTTCTGTTATGCTCAATGCTTCACTCTGTTTAAAAGTAACCTCAAAACGATTATTATAAACACCAGAGTCTAAAGTAATATTAAATGCGCCGCTTTTAATATCTGTATAGGTGTTGTTTTCACTATCAAATAAGTAAATTTCCACATGTTCTGGAACATCTTTTAACTTGTTTATTTTTATGCTAAACTCTGTATTGTCAGTTGCAGCTTTTAACCCTAAAGATAATCTTGTTGTATCATTATAATTAATGGATTTAATTACGAGTTCTTTTTCGCTGGATATTAAATAGGCGTCCGAGGCTAATTCATTTATATTTTGACCATCATAAAACTTATTATATACATCATTATCAGGTGTACCTTCTCTAAATGCTATGACGTTTTCTTTATAAAATGTATTGTTAATATGAGTATGTAACCTTATTTCCGGAACTATCTTTGGGTTTTCAAAAATGACATTATAATCAACTCCGTTATGAGACATTGGAATTATTTTTTTTGAGACTTTAACACCTTTTGATTTGTCATTTTTAGCAAAAATAGAACCATCGCCACCTATAGTTGAATCTTCAGGATAATAAACTCTCATGGAATTATCAAAAATTACATTACCTCCTCCAGAAATAACATCACTTTGTACCACGAAACCTTGGCCAATTGCTGCGTAGCGTCTTTGGTTATTTCCACTAAAATCGGTAGTATTCCCAGAAGTAGTACCGCTTGTGGTGCCGTTATTATTGTAGGCTTCAAAGGGAGCTACAGTATATGTTCCATTGTCTGAGAAAGGAGGGGTTATATCACCTGGAATATAAACACCATAACCACCTTCATAATCAGCTAAGTAATGCGAATTTTTCACTTTTTGTTCCCAGAAAAATATTTCACCACTTAAACTTGTCTGATTCGTTACTGAGTTTGCATAAAACAGCTTTAAATCTAATGCAGATGGGTAAGGGTTGCCTGTTAAAGTTGCAACTGAATTGGGGGTTCCTGATGGTTGATTATCGGTTCCATCAAAAAGGCAACTAACTGTAATAGTGCCATTATTTGGCCTACCTCTAAAATCTAAAACATTATTTGGGTTAGGGCTTCCTTTTAAGGTAAAGCCGTAGCCTGTTTGGGCATTTCCGGCATTATAAATTTGATTCCAACTATAATAACCTTCAGCGTCGCGTAAGGTGTACATCCAATAATCAGAAAGTTCAGTTGCGGTACCATCGTATGCACTTGTATACAAATATGCAGTACTGTTTACGTTTGTTAAATCTGTATGATCGGCAGGGTCGTGAATATTAGTTCCGTTAAAATCAACATTAGCTTGTGCAGTACCGTTTACTGAAACACCAACGGGAGAACAAAAGAAGTTGTATTCGTAAATACCTGTATTTTGATTTTGATAGATTGAAAGTTCGCCTAAATCAGAATTTTTCGAGTCTGTATTTTGAATAAGTTGGGCATCTCCCCTAAAGTAAAGGTTTGATGTTGCTGTTTCAAGTCTAATGTCATCATTAACAAAAACGACCACATCTCTAGCATACAAATAGCTATTATCAGCAACATATAAATCTTGGGTATAAGCAAGATTATAAGTAAAAATAAATAAGACAAAAATTCTTTTAAACATAGACTTATGAAGTCGAATTTATTCCGCAAATATATGTTTTTATTTCTAAATAATGCAATTTATCGTATTTAAATGCATTTTAACGATAAATTGTTTTGTAATTCTTTAAAAGAAAGACACTAGTAAAACCAATTTTTAGCGTAATTTGCAGACCATATTATAACACATTAGTACATGAAATATGTAAACTACATTTTAATTATAGTTGGCGCTTTTATAGCGATGTATGCTAAAACTGGAACAGATCAAAATCAATATATTCTTATAGGTGGTATAATTATACTTGTTGTTGGGATTTATAGAATATCTCGAAATATACCAAGCAGACACAACAATGAGGATGATAATAATTCTGAAAATAATTAATTATGGCAATTAATCTAGGAGATTATGTTCTGGTATTAGATGAAGATTTATCTGGAGTTGTTAATAATATAAAAGGCGATACAATTTCTATTGAAACAGAAGATGGTTTTTTATTAGATTTTCGTGCTAATGAATTAGTTGTAAAGGATAAGAAAGAATCTATGGCTACTCAGATTTTCTCAAAATCTAGTATAGACGCTGTTGTTTCTGAAAAAGAAGTCCCAAAAAGAAAAAACCAACCAAAAGTAAAAGCTAAAGATAGATATGAACCTACTATGGAGGTCGATTTGCATATCCATCATTTAGCTAAATCTTATAAGGGTATGTCTAATCATGAGATGCTCACGCTCCAGCTTGATACCGCAGTACATAAGCTTGAATTTGCTATTAATAAGCGCATCCAAAAAATAGTTTTTATACACGGTGTGGGCGAGGGTGTTTTAAAAATGGAGTTAGAGTACTTATTTGGGCGTTACAATAATATAAAATTCTACGATGCCAATTACCAAAAATATGGATTAGGGGCTACAGAGGTTTATATTTATCAAAAGACCTCTAATAATTAAGGAAAATCTGGAGTTTCAGTTCTGGTATCTGTTGTTGTCCCATCTTCTAAAACACCAAAATCAAAACTGTCTTGAGATAATACTACTAAATCAAAATTAGAAAGTGTTAAGGTTACCACGTAACTTTGAGTTATAGTATGCTCTCTGTATGCAGTGGCGTTAACAGTATTAGCAATATCTGGATTTAAATAATCGGCCAATTCACTTACAGTAAAATCGTTTGCTGGATTTTGGTCTTGACTATCATTTTCTTCATCTCTTGTATTAATACCGTCACCATCATCATCATCATCTAAATAGTCTGGGACTCCATCGGCATCTGTATCTTGTGCATCACTTAAATCGCCATCTTCATTTGGATCTGGATCTTCGTTTTTAGTTAAAATATTATCACCATCATCATCAGCATCAATATAATCAGGTAAGCCATCGCCATCTGTATCTTGTGCATCATCAAAATTACCATCTCCATTTGGGTCTTGGTTCTCTAATTCAGCAGGAATGCCATCACCATCATCTTCAATTAATTCTGTTCTTAACAAAGCACTACCACTAGTACTTTCTATGTCTTGAGTTATATTAACTTCAGAGTTTGGTATAGTATTGCAAAACAAGTCACTTGGTAAAGAAGTATCGCTATAAGTACGATAATTAAAAGGGTTTGTTGAGCTTATTGTATACGTTTTTTCAAATACGCCAGTATCATCAACTTCAAAAATATCTTCTAGAGAAACATTATTTAATAATAGTGATAAAGATTCAGAAGGGTCGTCTTTAGTTTTATAAAAAACCAAATCATTTGCACCTTCACAGGCTTCAAAAGTATCATCAAAATCTAATTCAACTGTAATAATATCTCCATCATCACAGGAGTTAAGAAGTACTAAGTTTAAAATTAAAAAAGCAGAAAATAACTTACGCATCGCATTTGGGTTTTAAGCAAAAATAATAGAATTGTTAATTATAACGGTTGTTATTGATAATAATTTTATTTCAAGTATTTTTGGGGATTAAAGCCATTAGTTTATTTAATGGTTTTATTTTAAATATATGGTCTAATGAAGTCAGTTTATTTTGATAATGCAGCAACTACCCCAATACGTAATGAGGTCATTGATGCTATATCTGAAATTATGAAAACTAATTTTGGGAACCCTTCGTCTTCTCATAGTTTTGGAAGAGCTTCAAAGGCTTTAGTTGAAAAATCAAGAAAAGCAATAGCAAGTTGTTTAAATGTTTCTGCTGGCGAAATTATTTTTACGTCTGGTGGTACAGAAGCTGATAATTTAGTTTTGAATAGTGCTGTGAAGGATTTAGGAGTTGAGCACATAATTACATCTAAAATTGAGCATCATGCTGTTTTACACACCGTTGAAAAACTTCAGATTGAAAATAATATTAAGGTAAGTTATGTAAATATTATGCCTTCTGGCGAAATAGATTTAGAGCATTTAGAGCGTTTTTTAGAGTCAGATTTAAAAACATTAGTTACACTTATGCATGTAAATAATGAAATTGGAAACCTTCTAGATCTTAAAAAAGTTACTGATTTATGTAAAGCGAATGAGGCACTTTTCCATACTGATGCAGTACAATCTGTTGGGCATTATAAAATAGATTTACTGGATATTCCAGTGGATTTTTTAGCAGCATCTGCTCATAAATTTCATGGACCTAAAGGTGTTGGATTTGCTTTTATTAGAAAAAACTCAGGATTAAAACCATTAATTGTGGGTGGGGAGCAGGAACGTGGTTTACGTGCTGGAACAGAAAGTATCCATAATATAGTGGGGATGGAAGTTGCTTTAAAAACCTCTTATGATGTTTTAGATGAAGAGACTCATTATGTGAAAACATTAAAGCACTATTTTATTGATGAAATAAAAAAAAGCATACCAAGTGTAAAATTTAATGGACTTTCTGAAAGTTTAGATAAAAGCACATATACACTTGTTAATATATGTTTACCTATTTCTCCTAAAAAGGCTGCTATGTTATTATTTCAATTAGATTTGAAGGGTGTTGCCTGCTCTAAAGGTAGTGCTTGCCAAAGTGGAAGTTCTCAAAAATCTCATGTGTTATCTGAAATTTTGAATGATGACGATTTAGAAAAGCCATCTATTCGGTTTTCATTTAGCATATTTAATACTAAAGAAGAGGTTAATTATGTGATTAATGTTTTAAAGGGATTTATTTAATTATTACAATTACCAGACTGAATGTCCGAAACTGTTGGGTTATAGGCATTATACTGAATCTTTACAATTCCGTAAGAACCAGTAGTAAATAAGTTTTGTAAAGCGCAAAAATCTTTTAACTTGGTATTAGGATAAGAGCTAACTCCCCAATACATTCCTATACTTAAAATGTCAGCAGAGATTAAATTATTTAAACCTTCTAGAGAAGTTAAAGAGTTATTATTTGCAATCATTAAATCATCTATCATTGTTAATGAATTTAAACCATTTAGAGTATTAAGCGATTGATTGCTTAATATTATTAAATTTTCTTTTACATTTTCTAAGTTACTCAGAGCATTAAGATTTTTTAGCGAAATATTATTTTCAATTGTGAAATATCCATGAATATGTTTCAAATTATCTAAGCCTTTTAATGAAGCTAAATTTATATTGTTAATTATTTTAATGCCCAAACCATCGTCACTAATTTGAGTTAAGTTTTCGAGCCCTTCTATCGATGTTAATGACTCATTGTCGTTTATGTCTAAAGAAATTAAGGAAGAAGAAATGTTTTTGAATTTAGGTAAGTTTTTTAAACTGTTACAGTAGGCAATTGAAAAATAAGATTTAATATGCGAGTTTTGAATTCCATTTAAGGATTTTAGTTTCGGATTAAAACTAAAACCAAAGCCTCTAGTTAAACTTAAATTTGATAAACTAGATATGTCTTCTAAATAACTGTTTTTATCTATATGTATCAGTCCTGATGAAGTTAAGTTTTCAAGACCTTCAAGAGACTTTATATCTGTTTTGTGTATAGTTAGACCACCCAAATTATCATTTGCTAACGAGTTAACTATGTGTTTAAGATTCCTCAAGCTTTTCAAACTAGTGATTGGGTCTTTTGAGTTTTCACCGTTTATATACAAGCCTCCATCTATGGAAGTATAACACATGTTTCCAAAATCGTCAACTTCTTTCTGCGTGCTTAATGTAATCCCTACTATAGTTCCTTCTCCTTTGATGGTACCATTATCACAAGAATTGATAGAGGTGTTTTCATCTCCACCAGAAGTACATGAATATATGATAAATATTAAAAAATATAATGTGGATGTATATTTCATATTTTTAATTTATTAAAACTTCATAGTAGTCCTAACATTAAAAACCCGAGGCGTTAAATAATTAGGGATAGCAATTTGTCTTTTATTGCTTACATCTCTTACCCAGGTATTTGTTATAGAATTTTGAATATCAAAAATATTGAATATTTCAAAACCAAAGGAAAGTTCTTTAAGCGGTTTTTTCCAACCGCTATTAAATTGTTTTTTTGCATCTACTAGAACATATTGCAAACCAAAATCAGCACGCTTGTATGATGGTAATCTGTTTTGATATTGATATGGGTCAGCATAACTTGGCGAACCTCCAGGTAAACCAGTGTTGAATACCAAGTTTAAATACATTTTTAAATTTGGCATATTTGGAACATAATCTTGAAAGAGTGCTGCAAACTTTAAGCGCTGGTCTGTTGGTCTAGATATATAACCTCTGTTATTAATATTTTCTTCGGTTTTTAGATACCCAAAACTAAACCAAGATTCTGTTCCTGGAACAAATTCGCCATTTAAGCGCATATCTAGCCCGTAAGCATATGCAACCGCACTATTGTTAGCTCTGTATCTAATACGAACATTTTCAAGTGTGTAAGGGTTAACATCTGTTAAATTCTTATAATAAACTTCTGAGGTGAGCTTAAAAGGTCTGTCCCACATTTTAAAACTATAATCGTTTCCTAATACCAGATGAAATGATTTTTGAGCTTTTACATCTGGTTGAACCACACCATTTCTATCTCTGAGTTCTCTGTAGAAGGGAGGTTGATAATACAAACCACCTGCAACCCTAAAAAGCATGTCTTTCTCCCAATTTGGCTTTATTGCAAATTGAGCACGCGGACTAAAAACAACTTGGTTTGATGTTGAAAAATCATCACCGCTTACAGACCAACTGTGCGCACGAATACCTGCATTATACCAAACATCACTTGTTCCTAAAGTGCTTCGTTTACTCCATTGCGCATAAGCTTGAAATCTGTTTATTTGAGTGTTATTTGTAGCTCTAACATTTTGAAATGGCTCTAAAGGGCCCGTAAAAGGTTCGTAAGGTTGTTCATTAGGAGATGTTCTGGGAGGTCTTATAGAAAATCCTGCCGAGTCGATAACTTCCCACTCAATTAAACGATCCCTAATGTCTTCATTTGTATATTTTAAAGACCATTCAAACCTATTATCATTAACTTTAAAATCGCCTTTATGCTCAATATTGGTAATAAGTGCGTCCAAATCATTTCTTCCGTGGTTCAATTGGCTGCCTATGCCTTGGCTAAATTCAACTTCCCCTAAATTTTCATCGCCTATATTGCCGTTTACTTCTCCTAATCTATATTGTGCTAAAATATCAAAGTATTCTTCTTCAGTAGTATGATATGTTGATGCAATTAAATGTAGCGTTAAATCATCATTTGCAAAATAAGACCCTTTAAAGGCGCCAAAAAGTGTTTGATATCTATCCTTTTCTTGACCATCATAAAATACCAATAATGCCACGGGCTCGCTTAATGTTCCAAAATTAGTTTGTCGGGCTTGTGGTTCAAAATTGTATTTATTAATTGAAGCACTTCCTAAAAAACTTAAATTAAATTTATTGGAAAACTTATAGGTAAAAAAGCCTTGGGCATCTGCAAATGTTGGTCTAAAATTAGTTTCTGTTTCTTTAGCATTTACTAATAAACTATTATCGCGGTAACGAAGCCCAACAATTCCTGTGAATTTGGAATCTTTGCTTATGTTTTCCACAGAAAGACTTCCTCCTAATAAACTTAAATCGGCATTAACTTCAAATTGATAAGGGTTTTTATATGTGATGTCTAAAACAGATGAAAGCTTATCACCATACTTTGCCTGAAAACCACCTGCAGAGAAATCTACATTTTGCACCAAATTTGTGTTTACAAAACTCAAACCTTCTTGTTGACCAGAACGCACTAAAAATGGACGATAAACTTCAATACCATTTACATATACTAAGTTTTCATCATAATTTCCTCCTCGAACGGAATACTGTGTGCTTAACTCATTATTGTTACTAACCCCAGGTAAGGTTAATAACAAATTTTCTACACCAGCATTGGCTCCAGGGATTTTGCGAATAACATCTGGTTTTATCGTAATAACGCCTTCAACCTCTTTTTTTCTATTACTATTAATAATAATAGTGGCTATTTGTTCAATTGAGGCACTCATTACAGGATTAAATTCAAGTTCCTCACCGTTTTTTAAATTGAAAGTACTTGTTACCTTTTTATGTGAAAGATGGGTGAACTCAATAGTTATATTTTTATTAGCTGGAATTGTAATACTGTAAAAACCGTTGGTATTTGTTTCTGTTCCATTATCCTCAGTTTTTATGCTTACTTTTTCTATAGGATTATTTTTTTCATCAAGAATAATTCCTTTAATAGTTGCATTTTGTGCAAAACTTAAGGTTAGGATTGAAAAAAACAGGATGGTAGTTAGTAGTTGTTTTGCCTTCAAAAGTATAAAAAGTTTATTTTCTATAAAATAACGTTTCAAAAGTAGAATTATTTCCAACATTATCGGTAACAATTACTTTTAAATTGTTTTTAGTGCTAGTTATCTTGCTATCATTAAAATCGTAGATAAGGGTGTTTTTTTTGTAATCATATTCCATCAATATCCATTTTCCATTTATAGTAGCGCGATAATTTGATATTCCAGAACCTTCATCATCAATTTTAATTTTTAGATATCTATACTTGCTTAGCCATTGTTTACTCTTAAAGTTAACACTAGAAATTTTTGGTTTTATAGTATCCATAGCAAGAGCGTAAGTGCCTAGTTTTTTTGAACGCCCAATTAATAAGTTGTCTTTTCTTTTGGTATAAGTATATGATGGGGAATTTTTATAGCCAACTAGTCTTGCAATATAAAGTTTGCTTTTATCGGCGTTTGAATATTTACTAACATCATAAGTAATGTTGAAATTCTTTTTAGTAGCTTTTACGTCTTTATGAAGTTTAAGTGTATCGTTTTTTACTTCAAAATCTATATAAAAATCATCATAAAAGGTGTCTTTATAAAAATCTACAACAACATTTTCTGTTTTTAAATTTATGGTTTGGTTTGCTTTAATATAGTAGGGAGTAACTTTTTCTTGAGCAGGTTGGGTTATACTTCTGTTTGTACCTTTTATATGAATGGTTACCCAAGCCTCATTGTTTTTAAAATCAGAAACTTTAATTTTATAAACCGAGTACGTACTGTCTTCAATTTTTATAACTCCATCGTTAAGCACTGAATTAAAAAGACTTAAAGGGTTGTTCTTTTTGAATAATTTTTGAACACGTTGCTTTTTTGTTATAAAATGCTCGTAATCTATAAGCTGATTAATATGCTTAGTTTCATCAAAAGAAAAACGTTTAAAATCTATTTCAAAGTTTCTTTTACCATTAATAAATGTTTGAATATTGTATACGCCATTAGAATTTGCAGCTAAGTCTTGCCTATCAAAAGTACTAATAGCAAAACCTATATTCCCTAATGCTTTAATATTTTCAACATTATAATCACCATTATTTAAAGGTGTTAATCGTAGTTTTTGTTTAGTATTAGAATTATTAATAAATGAATTTCTATCTAAAGGGTATGCATAAATAGATTTGATTATGGGGTTGCTAGTGTCTTTAATATCCATTCCAAATAACATAGGATTCATTGGGCGTTCTTGCTTATCTCTAATCTCGAAATGTAAATGTGGACCGCCAGAACCACCAGAATTTCCACTATATGCAATAAGACCGTCTCTTAAAACGATTAAATCTTCTGCTTTTGGAAACAACTCAATTTCATAAGATTCTTTTTCATATTGCTGTTTTTTTACATAAGCTTCAATATCTGGCGAAAATTTTTGAAGATGCGCATACACCGTAGTATACCCGTTAGGATGTGTTATATATAGTGCTTTGCCATAACCGTAATGCGATACTTTTATTCTACTAACAAAGCCACTGGCAGAAGCCCTAACTTTTAAGCCTGTACGCTGTTGCGTTTTAATATCCATTCCTGAATGAAAATGATTAGAGCGAAGCTCGGCAAATGTGCCAGATAAAATTAACGGGATATCTAAAGGGCTACTAAAATAATCCTGCGGATAATTATTTTGTGCACTTGAGAATAATGAAAAAACTAGAAAGAGGGACAGTATAAATCGCATAGGTATGTATTATGGCTAAAATATTAATTTGATATGAAAGCGCAAAGAATAAAGCAAAAATCAAGCCATGCTGTTTTGTATTGGGCTTAATCTTAGAAAGAAAAATTTTATGATAAAACAATTGTAATATATGGCTAAGAATGTTAACTTTGTAAGGTAAGTATTGAAATTTGTAAATGAGTAATATTGAAGATATTGTAGATTCTTTAGAAAACAAGATTAGTAAAGTATTACACAAACTAGAGCTTTTGAAACTTGCTAATTTGAAATTAAATGAAGAATTAGAGATTTCAAAGCAAGAAAATTTAACCCAAAAAAAGCATATAGCTGATTGGGAAGAAAAATATGAAGCACTTAAAATTGCAAATACAATACTTGGTAGTGACGATAATAAAAGAGAAACTAAGCTTAAAATAAACGCATTAATCAGGGACATTGATCATTGTATTGCTCAACTCGCTGATTAAAGCTAATTAAACTCAATGTCAGAAAAGCTTAAAATAAAGCTATCTATAGCTAATAGAGTATATCCTTTAACAATTGAGCCAAGTCAAGAAGAAGGATTACGTAAAGCGGCTAAAAACATTGAGGCTATGATAAAGCAATTTGAGCAAAGTTATTCTGTTCGAGATAAACAAGATGTTTTGGCAATGTGTGCCTTACAATTTGCATCTCAAGTAGAGCAGAAGTCTATTGATAAAACAAATGTAAATGAGCATGTAGAAGAAAAACTAAATGCTTTAAATGATTTGTTACATGCTCATATAGTTTCTTAACGTTCTTTAAAATAAACTAAAAGTTACTGCCTACATTGGTTATTTTTTTTGATAAACTCAACGTTAATTCTTTAAAAAGGGTGAGTTTAAGTTGTAAAAGCATGCTGCTAGTACTGAATTTATTTTCGGTATCTCGAGCAGACCCTTGATCAGCTTGTTAGCCCTAAACTTGTTTTTAAGGAGTTTATACAAAACTTTATACCGGTGTAGGCTTTTTTATATACCAATTTGAATATGTTAGTTAGTATTTAAACTGGATTTTTACACACAAATCAACTAAAACAAACGATGGACAACTCAATTATATTTGCAGTAGGAGGTGTTGCGCTAGGAGTCATAATTGGCTTTATAATAGCAAAAACACTAGAGAAAAACAACGCTTCAAAACTTGTTAAAGAAGCTAAAAAGGATGCCGCTTTAATATTAAAAGAAGCAAAAAGCGAAGGAGAAACGCTTAAAAAAGATAAAATCCTTCAGGCTAAAGAAAAGTTTATTGAACTAAAGTCGGAGCACGAAAAGGTTATTTTATCTCGTGATAAGAAAATGGCTGAGTCTGAAAAGCGTACGCGTGATAAAGAATCTCAGATCTCAAGTGAATTAGCTAAAGGTAAAAAACTAAATGAAAGTTTAGAAAGTAAATCTAAAAACTACGATCACAGGTTAGATGTTTTAGAAAAGAAGCAAGAAGAGGTTGATAAATTGCATAAAAGACAAGTACAACAACTAGAAGTTATTTCTAGTCTTTCGGCTGAAGAAGCTAAAGAGCAACTAGTGGAGTCTTTAAAAGGAGAAGCAAAGAACGATGCTATGGCATACATTCAGAGTGCTTTAGAAGAGGCTAAATTAACTGCCGAACAAGATGCTAAAAAGATAATAATAAATACCATACAGCGTATTGGAACAGAGGAAGCAGTAGATAATTGTGTGTCTGTATTTAATATAGAGTCTGATGATGTTAAAGGACGTATTATTGGTCGTGAAGGACGAAATATTAGAGCCATTGAAGCTGCAACAGGTGTTGAAATAATTGTTGATGATACACCAGAAGCGATTATATTATCATGTTTTGATTCTGTGCGTAGAGAAGTAGCGCGTTTATCATTACATAAGTTGGTTACAGATGGTAGAATTCACCCTGCTAGAATTGAGGAAATCGTTAAGAAGACTCAGAAACAAATTGAACAAGAAATTATAGAAGTTGGTAAACGTACTGTTATTGATTTAGGAATTCATAATTTAAACCCTGAGTTAATTAAAATGGTAGGTAGAATGAAATACCGTTCTTCTTATGGACAAAACTTATTACAACACTCAAGAGAGGTAGCAAAACTTTGTGGCGTTATGGCAGCAGAGTTAGGTTTAAACCCAAAACTGGCTAAAAGAGCAGGATTATTACATGATATCGGAAAAGTGCCAGATGCTGAAGCAGATATGGAAACACCACACGCCATTTTAGGTATGCAATGGGCAGAGAAGTTTGGTGAAAAGGCAGATGTTTGTAATGCTATTGGAGCGCACCATGATGAAGTAGAAATGAAATCATTATTGGCTCCTATTATTCAAGTATGTGATGCTATTTCTGGAGCAAGACCAGGTGCAAGACGTCAAGTTCTAGACAGTTACATACAACGTTTAAAAGACTTAGAAGATATTGCCTTTGGGTTTAATGGTGTTAAAAAAGCGTATGCTATCCAAGCAGGTAGAGAACTACGTGTTATTGTTGAAAGTGAAAAAGTAAATGATGATGTAGCAGCAGATTTATCATTTAGCATTTCTCAAAAAATACAAACGGATATGACTTATCCTGGGCAAGTTAAAGTAACTGTAATTAGAGAAACTAGAGCGGTTAATATTGCTAAGTAGTTTTTTGGTTGCTAGTTAATAGGCTTTAGTTATTAGAGCGCATTATAATAAAATATTATAATTCTTAAAATCTCAGGTTAAAATTTAATCTGAGATCTTTTTTTTTATTACTAATGTTCATTGGTGTACGATATAAGGACTCAAGACCACTGCACTTAAAGAACAAATAATAAAGACTTGATTGTAACTATTTGCGAATAATTAAACTCTTTTTTTAGCTTTTCATAATAATTAAAAAAAGGATGTATTCTTAAAAGCATAGTCTAAAATCTAACAGAAACGGTGCTACGGTTTATTCTAAGAGGTTTTTCACTGATTACATTATTTTTATCGGACAACATTGATTAATTTTCACTAACAACTAACAACTAACAACTAACAACTAACAACTAACAACTAACAACTAACAACTAACAACTAACAACTAACAACCGATAACTATTTCCTCGGATGATATTGCTCTACAACTTTCGCTAAATGGCTTTTATCAAGATGCACGTAAATTTCAGTAGTGGTAATGCTTTCGTGTCCTAACATAAGCTGTATGGAACGTAAATCGGCATTGTTTTCTAGTAGATGAGTGGCAAACGAATGTCTAAACGTATGCGGAGATATACTCTTTTTTAAATCTATTTTTACTGCAAGTTGTTTTATTATGGTGAAAATCATAGCGCGGGTTAATTGTTTGCCGCGTCTATTTAAAAACAAAGTATCTTCATGTCCAGGCTGGATGTTTAAATGAATACGAATTTCATTTCTGTAAATATTAATATACTTTTGAGTAATATCAATAATAGGAACAAAACGTTGTTTATCACCTTTACCAGTTACTTTTATAAAGCCTTCATCAAAAAATAAGTCTGATATTTTTAGATTAATAAGCTCGCTTACTCGCAATCCGCAACCATATAATGTTTCAAGCATGGCTCTATTACGTTCACCCTCTGGTTTGCTTAAGTCAATGGCTTTAATAATAAGGTCTATTTCTTCTTCGGAAAGCGTGTCTGGAAGCTTTCTTCCTATTTTAGGCGATTCTATAAGTTCTAGTGGGTTGTCTTTTCTATAATCCTCAAATACTAAATAATTAAAAAAACTGCGCAAGCCAGATATTAATCGAGATTGAGACCTTGCATTTACGGTTTTGGCAATTTCATATATAAATTGTTGAATAATCTCTGAGGTTATATGAATAGGAGAACTTTTTATGTCATTAGTTTCAATAAAATCAGCGAGTTTTTTTACATCAAGCGCATAATTATCAATAGAATTTTTTGATAAACCACGTTCTATTTTTAAATATAACTGATAGTCTTTTAAAGCATTTTGCCAATTCATAGTTGTAAAAATAACCAAATAACAAGAATAATTGGTTTTAATTATATACGTATTTATACGTATATTCATTATAAATTGTTAATAAAATTAAAAATAACTAATTGATTATTAGTTGTTTATATAAATATGTTGGTAAAAATGTTAATAACATTGAATTATATGTAGTCTTTTACAAAAAAATATCTTTAATTTGTTCTAATCAAACTAAAAACATTTTAATTATGAAAAAAGTATTATTATTAGCTGCAATTGCAGTATTTGGATTAACAAGTGTAAACGCACAAGACACTCAATTTGGTGTAAAAGCAGGTATAGATATAATGTCACAGACTGTTGCTGGCTTCTCTGTTTCATCTACTAATGTGTATTTTGGAGGTTTTGCTGAAATTGAACTTGATTCATTTACTTTACAGCCAGAAGTTATTTATGTAGCGGCTACTGGGGGAGGTCTTGTTCATGTTCCAGTAATGGCAAAATTTAATCTTTCTGATGAGTTTAATTTATTAGCAGGACCTGCGTTAGGTTTTCTTACAAATTCTGGAGGAGGAAAATCTTTTAATTATGGCATAGAAGCGGGAGTTGCTTATGATATAAGTGAAGCACTTTTTCTTGAAGCTAGATACAGCTTAGGATTAGCTGATTTTGCACCTGATGGAGCTGGTTTTACTTCAAAGCTTAATGGTTTCTTTATTGGAGCTGGATATAGACTATAATTATTTAATAAATAAAAAAAGGGAAGCAGTTGCTTCCCTTTTTTTATGCACAATTTTTATTTTTTTTAAATCAAACTAAATTTATAATGAAAAAAGTTACAGTTTTTATTGCTACTCTATTTTTTGGAATAGTGACTTTAAGCGCTCAATCAACTGAGTTCGGTGCTACAGCAGGTTATAACTCTTTAATTGCTACTGCAACCTTTAATGGTGCTTCTGGTTCGGATAGTGTTTCAGGCTTTTATGTAGGTCTATTTGCAGATTTTGAAACGTCTGATAAGTTTCATGTTCAGCCAGAAATACAATATGTGAACTCTATACAAAATGGCGAGTCTGGGGGTTCACTTGTTATACCAGTTTTAGGGAGGTATTATATATCTGAAGAGGTAAGTTTGAATTTTGGGCCCCAATTGGATTTTATTCTAGAAGAATCGCCAGGTGTTAAAGCTCTTGGACTTGCAATTGCGGTTGGGTTAAGTTATGATATTAATACTAACATTTTTCTTTCTTTTAAGTATGCTTTAGGTTTAACAGATAGGTTAGAAGATGGAGCGGTAATATTTGATGAATTTGGAAATAGTATAAGTTCCGAAGGAATTACGACTAAGTTTAGTTTCCTTCAAATTGGGCTAGGGTTTAAATTTTAAAATTAAAAGATAAATTATCAAACCGAAGTAAAGGCTTCGGTTTTTTTATGCCCAATTTTTAATATATTTACTTTATGAAAAAGCTAATTATAATTAACGGACCTAACTTGAACTTATTAGGGAAAAGAGAACCAAATATATATGGGAGTTTATCCTTTACTGAGTTTTTAGAGGAAGTAAAAGGAAAATACCCAAAAGTTTCAATTGATTATTTTCAATCTAATATAGAAGGGGAGTTGATAGATAAATTACATGAGGTTGGTTTTAGTTATGATGGTGTAATTTTAAACGCAGCGGCTTACACGCATACCTCTGTTGGAATTGGCGATGCTATAAAAGCTATTGAAACTCCAGTTGTAGAGGTTCATATTTCTAATACATTTAATAGGGAAGAGTTTAGACATCAGTCATTTATCTCACCAAATGCAAAAGGTGTTATTCTTGGTTTTGGATTACAGAGTTATGAGCTGGCTATTCAGAGTTTTTGAATTAGATTTTTAGAAAGTTAGATATGTTAGAAATTTGCTTTAGCAAATTTTAGATTATAAAAAAAGTTCCAGTATAACTGGAACTTTTTTTATCTAAGAAATCTAATTATTTAAGAAAGTCTTATAAGTGTATCACCTCATCATAAGCATCAGCTACAGCTTCCATAACCGCTTCACTCATTGTTGGATGGGGGTGTATAGCTTTTAATACTTCATGCCCAGTAGTTTCAAGTTTTCTTCCTAAAACAGCTTCTGCAATCATATCTGTTACACCAGCACCAATCATGTGGCAACCTAACCATTCGCCATATTTGGCATCAAAAATAACTTTTACAAAACCTTCTTTATTACCACCTGCACTAGCTTTACCAGAAGCAGAGAATGGGAATTTTCCAACTTTAATATCTAAGCCTTTATCTTTTGCTTGTTTTTCAGTTAAACCAACCGATGCAATTTCAGGAGAGCAATATGTGCAACCAGGTATGTTTCCATAATCAATAGCTTCAACATGTTGTCCTGCTAACTTCTCAACACATAAAATGCCTTCCGCGGAAGCGACATGAGCTAAAGCCTGGCCAGGAGTAACATCACCAATAGCATAATACCCAGGTAAATTTGTTTGATAAAAATCGTTTACAATAATTTTGTCTCTATCAACCACAATACCAACATCTTCTAACCCAATATTTTCAATATTAGATTTTATACCAACGGCACTTAAAATAATATCAGCTTCAAGAACTTCTTCGCCTTTACTGGTTTTTACTGTGGCTTTAACACCTTTGCCAGAAGTGTCAACAGAGGTTACTTCTGCAGAAGTCATAATATTAATTCCAGACTTCTTAAAAGAACGCTCTAATTGTTTTGAAACATCATCATCTTCAACAGGAACAATTTTTGGTAAATATTCAACAATAGTTACCTCGGTTCCCATAGAGTTGTAGAAATAAGCAAATTCAACTCCAATAGCTCCAGAGCCAACTACAATCATTTTCTTTGGTTGTTTTTTTAAAGTCATGGCTTGTCTATAACCAATAACTTTTTTACCATCTTGTGGCAAACTAGGGAGTTCACGAGAACGAGCTCCTGTAGCAATAATAATATTATCAGCGCTATATTCAGTACCGTCAACCTCAACCTTTTTACCTGGTTTAATTTTCCCGTAACCTTCTATAACGTCAATCTTATTTTTTTTCATTAAAAACTGAACACCTTTGCTCATGCCATCTGCAACACCACGACTACGTTTAACAACAGCATCAAAATCATGATCTGCATCTTTTACTTTTAAACCATAATCTTCGGCATGTTTGAGATACTCAAAAACTTGGGCAGATTTTAATAATGCTTTTGTTGGAATACAACCCCAATTTAAGCATACACCCCCAAGGTTTTCTTTTTCAACAATAGCAGTTTTAAAACCTAATTGTGATGCTCTAATAGCTGTTACATAACCACCAGGACCGCTCCCAAGAACAATAATATCGTATTTACTCATTTGTTAAAAGTTTAGAACGCGAATTTACAAAATCGATTTATAAAAAAGAATTAAGAGCCTTATAAATCGAAAAAAATGTAATGTTCTAAAATATCACTTTTTTTGTTGAATATTTAATTGCTTAGAAGGCGAGTTTTTAATCATATTTAAAATGGTATTGCTACCTTTGCGATGCAAGTTTTTATTTATGAACATACCTAGGACGAGTTTTCCTCGAATTGTAATTATTGGTGGGGGTTTTGCTGGAGTTGCACTAGCAAAAAAATTATCAAAGCAAGAAGTGCAAGTGGTACTTTTAGACAAAAATAATTATCACACCTTTCAGCCTTTATTATATCAAGTTTCTACTGGAGGATTAGAACCCGATTCTATTGCATACCCAATAAGGAAAATTTTAAAAGACTTTCCAAACTTTTATTTTAGATTAGCTAATGTAGAGGAAATAAGTACCAATAAGAATAAAATAAAAACAAATATTGGAAATTTAAAATTTGATTATTTAGTTGTTGCTACAGGCTCTACAACCAATTTTTTCGGAAATACAGAAGTAGAAAAGCATGGTATGGCAATGAAAACCATACCACAGTCTTTAAATTTAAGAAGCTTAATACTTGAAAATTTTGAAGACGCCTTATTAACCTCAGATTTAAATGAGCGCAATGCATTAATGAATTTTGTTATTGTAGGCGGCGGACCAACAGGAGTAGAGCTTGCTGGAGCTTTAGCAGAAATAAAAAAAGGCATCCTCCCAAAAGATTACCCAGATTTAGATACCCGCTTAGCACAAATTCATATCATACAATCTAGCGATTGTATTTTGAAAGGGATGAGTGCTAAAGCTTCTAAAAAAGCAGAGGATTTTTTAGAAAAATTAGGTGTTAATGTTTGGAAAAACGTTCGAGTAACCAATTACGATGGTAAAACAGTTACAACAAATACCGATTTAACTTTTGAAACTGCAACCCTAGTCTGGGCAGCCGGCGTAAAAGGAGCTACTATAAAAGGTTTAGATGCCAATGCATTTATAACACATGGTAATAGAATATTAGTAAACGAGTTTAATCAAGTAAAAGGGTTTAAACATGTATTTGCTATTGGAGATATAGCATGTTTAGTAAACGATGAGTTTCCACAAGGTTTTCCAATGATGGCACAACCAGCCATTCAACAAGGCGACCAATTAGGCGATAATATTTTAAAACTAATTGAAGCAAAACCCATGACACCCTTTAGCTATAAAGATAAAGGCGCTATGGCAACAATTGGCAGAAACAAGGCCGTAGTAGATTTAAAAAACTTTAAGTTTCAAGGCATTTTTGCCTGGTATGTTTGGATGTTTGTACACTTATTTTTCCTAATAGGGTTCAGAAATCGTATGGTAGTGTTTGTAAATTGGGTTTACAATTATGTGCGGTTCGATAGAGAAGCACGTTTAATTATTCGTCCGTTTAAAAAGAAGTTAAAAAAGTAATTTTTTTATTTGGGCGAGTTGCTAAAAAAAGCAAACAGGCTTTCAGCAGTCGCTTTTTTGTGTTGCATAGGTGCAACAACACAAAAAGAGCTTTAACAAATGTCTCAATCCTTCTCGCGGTGCATATTTGCAAATTAATAGTTTTACTTAGCGTCCCTGACTGCTAGTAGGTTAGTAAAATAAAAACCATCAAGAACTTTGTTCTTACACGTAAAGTTTATTATTATAACGAAACATACTGCTAACTGTAACTTATTTCACAGGTCATCAGTAAAATGACGTTTACCTTTCTCTTGGCTAAATTTATCCTTATTAAACTCCGCAGAATTCCCTTTAGGAATAGATAGTGATTCCCAGTCTTTTCCTTTTAAAAGTGTCCCCAAAAATACAATTTGCCCAACATGGTATGAGTAATGTGCTAATTGTCTATTTATAGCCTCGGTAACAGTGTGTCCTCCGTTTCTAATATAAATAGTGCGTTCTAAATCGTCTAATTTTAATGGTCTTATTGCATGGAACAAACAAAACCACCCACTTTCCCAAGCAGCAATTATTTCTTCCTTAGAGTTAAAGTCACTAACAAATTCCTCGTCTCTATTTCGCCATTCTTTTTCGCCATCTTCAGTTAAAAAGTTAGTCCATCTGCTTAGCATATTGCCTACCATATGTTTAACAAGTATGGAAATACTGTTTAAGTCTTCATTGCTCTGCCAGAGTAGCTCATCAAAACTAAGTTGGTTAAAAGTCTTATCGCCTAAGCTTTTATAGTATTCAAATTGTTTGATTGTGCTAGATAAATAACTTTCCATTTAGCAAAACTACTATTATTTATTTGGAATAAATTTTAAAGATACCCCATTTATGCAATGACGTTTTTCAGTGGTTGCTTTTGGACCATCATTAAAAACATGACCTAGATGTCCGCCACAAGTAGCGCAATGTTCTTCAGTTCTAGCATAACCTAAATCATAATCAGTAGAAAAATCAACATTACCCTTTATTTCTCTATCAAAACTTGGCCAACCAGTACCAGAATCAAATTTATGGTCGCTTTTAAATAAAGGCGTATTACAACCACTACAAACATAAATACCATCTTCATGATTTTTATTTAGAGGACTTGTAAACGGACGTTCAGTTCCTGCTTGTCTTAAAACATAAAATGCTTTAGTTGTTAACTGTGCTTTCCATTCAGCTTCAGTTTTTGTTACTTGATACCTTTTAGTCTCCTTTTTGGATTTTTTTTGAGCCGCAGAGTTGCAATTAAAAAATAAAACTAACGTAAAGGCTATTAAAAGTTTGTTCATATCAAAAAATTTATAAGTTTTAAGTCGGTATTTTTACTATAACATTACAAATTAAAAGAGGTGTAATTTGTAACTTGTACAAGATGTGACAAATAAATAATTTAAGTGTCTAATTAGGTATAAAGATGCATTTTTTATGTATTTTTAATACTTATAAATTAAACTATTATACTATGAAAACTAAACATACATTTTATTTAATAGCCATGGCCGCAATTGTTGTTGCATGTGCTACGAATCCTTTTACAGGAAAGAAAACTATGGCATTGGTGCCAAACTCTCAGTTGTTCCCAACTGCGTTTGCTCAATATAGTCAATTTTTAAACGAAAATAAAGTTGTTACGGGTACGAAAGATGCCGAAATGATAACAAGAGTAGGGCAACGCATTGCTGTTGCAGCAGAACGTTGGTTAAATGCAAATGGAAATCATAGCTATTTAAATGATTATAAATGGGAGTATAATTTGGTTGATGATCCAACTGTTAATGCTTGGTGTATGCCTGGAGGTAAAATTGTATTTTATACTGGTATTTTACCAATAGCAAAAAGTGAGGCTGGAGTTGCGGCTATTATGGGGCATGAGGTTGCTCACGCATTAGCAAATCATGGGCAGCAACGTATGAGTGCGGGTATGTTACAACAATTTGGAGCAGTAGCAGGTAATATTGCTATTAAAGATGAGAAATCTAGAAATGCGTTTAATCAATATTATGGTATAGGATCTCAATTGGGTGTAATGTTACCATTTAGCCGAGGACATGAAACAGAGTCCGATCAAATAGGAATTTATTTAATGGCTATTGCTGGTTATAATCCTACTGAAGCGGCAGAGTTATGGAAACGTATGAAAGCAAATAGTGGAGGACAGGCACCGCCTGAGTTTATGAGTACGCATCCATCAAACGACACAAGAATTGCAAACCTTACTAAATGGGCACCTAAGGCCAAAGCTGAAGCTAAAAAGTTTGGTGTTACTACATTTAAGCAATAGTAATTGATACTATAAATAAAAATATTTGTTTACTTTAGAAGCTGTTCATAAAAGGGCAGCTTTTTTATTATGGCGGTATTAGAAAAAGGAAATAAAAAACTTCTTAATGCTTGGGCTTTTTATGATTGGGCAAACTCAGTGTATACACTTACTATAGCGTCATCGATATTTCCCATTTTTTATTCGGCTTTATTTCTTAAAACGACCTCACAAGTTAAAACTGTTTTTGCTTTTGGTATAGAATTTAAAAGTACTGCTTTAATCACTTTTGTTACGGCTTTTACTTTTTTAGTCGTAGCATTTACATCGCCCATACTTTCAGGTATTGCTGATTATGTAGGAAATAAAAAGAATTTTTTAAAATTTTTCTGTTATGTAGGTAGTGCAGGATGTATAGGTTTGTACTGGTTTGATATTACTCCAGATAAAATACATTTAAGTTTACTATTCTATTTTATGGGTTTAATAGGGTATTGGGGAAGTTTAGTGTTTTATAACTCTTATTTACCAGATATTGCTTTTCCTGAACAACAAGATAGTATTAGTGCCAAAGGATTCTCAATGGGTTATTTGGGAAGTGTACTTTTACTTGTTTTAAATTTATTAATGGTTATGTTTCCACACTGGTTTGGGTTTGATATTAGTATATCAAATACCATATTGGAAAGTGGCTCAGAATCTGAAATTAATGAAGCTTTAAAGACGGCAAAAGACAAGGCTTCTTTTGAAGCCATGAAAATAGCGTTTATAACTGTAGGTGTTTGGTGGGCGTTATTTAGTCAATACTCATTTTATTATTTACCCAAAGGCGTATCTTCAGGACATAAAGTAACAAAAGCCGTTATTTTTAATGGATTAAAAGAATTGCAACAAGTATGGAAACAATTAAAACAAAACCTTAGGCTTAAGCGATATTTATATGCGTTTTTTGTGTTTAGTATGGCAGTACAAACGATTATGTTAGTTGCAGTGTATTTTGGTGAAGAAGAGATTTCTTGGGGAGGCGAAAGTGAAAAAACCATGGGACTAATAGTTAGTGTTTTGGTAATTCAATTAGTAGCTATTTTGGGCGCATTTTTAACATCAAAAGCATCTTCAAAGTTTGGAAATATAAAAACCTTAATAGCTGTTAATTTTATCTGGATGGCATTATGCTTCTATGCATATATGATGAAAACTCCCATGCAATTTTATATAGCAGCTGGTTTTGTTGGTATGGTGATGGGAGGGGTGCAGTCTTTAGCGCGTTCTACATACTCAAAATTTTTGCCTGAAACAGAAGATACTACCTCGTACTTTAGCTTTTATGATGTAGCTGAAAAAATAGGTATAGTTATCGGGATGGTTATTTTTGCTTTTATAGATCAAATAACAGGAAGTATGAGAAACGGAATCCTGTTCTTGTTTGTTTTCTTTTTAGCCGGAATTATTTTGTTATTTAGAGTACCTAAGAAATAGAAATAAAGATTGATATCTGCAAACGGTATCATTTTAACGTATATTCCTTTTTTTATATCGATTCTTAGGAATAGTGAAAAAAATAATTATTACGTTTGTTGTCAATTATTTTTTTACTTTTTATGAATTATAATAAATCTGTTGCCAAGGTTTTAAGCATTCTTTTTTTATTTATTGTTTCATCTTGTAATATAGAGCCTTATGAAGGTGATATTCCAGAGGAAACCAATGACACGCTTCCTAGTACTTGTGAAGAAGCCTTGCGAATTACAGCGGAAGCTGGAACAGCATTTCTTTCGGTGTCTGCAACGGATTCAAATTACACGGATTTATGTAGTGCATATAAAAAAGCTTTAGAGGATCAAGTAGCTGTTTGTGGAGATGAAGGTGACGTTTTTCAATTGCTTATAGACGCTTTAGATTGTGGGACGGAGACCAATCCTGGGAACCCTGCTGATGGTCATGCATTTATGACTGCTACTATAATAGGAGAGCAGTTCAATGATTTAAAGCCTAATGGTTATAGTATTTTTAAATCTGCTACAAAGATTGTTACCTTTTTTGGAGATGATACCAACTATATAAAGCTTCAAGGAAATAGTGATTATAATAGTTTTGTTGCATTAGATGATTCAAAAGAAATAAACTTATACATACCAGAAAAATTTTGGGAGGTAGGAACTTACAATTTGAATACTGATAATACAGATACGGATGGTAATCCTACCCCGTTTTTTAATATAATATATGAAACAGGTAGTGAATATCCTCAAGCATATGAAAGAGAAGGAGGAACAATTACCATTACTGAATTTAATATAACAACAAGAGTTATAAAAGGAACTTTTGAATTTCCGTTTGTTAGGGTTAGTACAACTACAAGTGAAGAAATTGGTCCCTTTGAATGTAAAGATGGAACTTTTGATTATTCTTTAGACGACGAGTTTTTTGACTAATTCAGATAAATATCAAAAAAGAAAGAGGCTGCTTTTTAAAGCAGCCTCTTTCTTTTACTGTTGGTTTTTGATTGAATTTTTATAAATCTATCGTTGATTAATAGACCCAGACCCTGCAACTTTAGTATCTTTTTTAGGGTTTCCTTTGTATGTTATATCTCCAGAACCTGCAACTCTAGCTGTTAAAGAATTGTTGCTTACTACTTGAGCATCTCCTGATCCAGCTACGGAAACATCTGTTTTATTTGCTTGCAAACCAAATCCGTGAAAGTCTCCAGAACCCGCAACTTTGACTTCTAATTTATCGGTATAACCATCTAAAGTTAAATCTCCAGAACCTGCTATAGCGCCTTTAATAAAATTGGTTTTTACATCAAGCTTTAAATCTCCAGAACCTGCTAATGAAACACTTAATTTCTCAGTTTCGATAGTGTCTCTACTATATAAATCTCCAGAGCCAGCAAGAGAAACGGTGTTAACACTTTCAAAAGGAATAGTAATTTTAATAGTGTTATTTTTATAACTCATATTTACACCTTTCTGGGTTTTAACTATTAAATGGTCTCCTTTAACTTCAGTAATTATATATTCTAAAAGATTAGAGTCTCCTTCTAAAGTTATATTTCCTTCATCTCCTTTTACAAGAATAAAGTCCATGGAACCCGCGCATTTAATGCCCTTATAATCGCTAGTTGTTCTAGTTTCGGTAACTACGTTTCCGTTGCCTTTAATCTTTTTCTTTCCCCAAGATTGAGCGTAAGTAATGGATGCTAACATTAGCGATAGAACTGTAAGTGTAATTGATTTTTTCATGATTTTAAGTTTAAATGATTGATATTTGATTATTAGTTTTTTTAAGGTTTTTAATCTGATCTTTTGTGTCTTGTAATACATTAATTCTACTTTGGAAATTGAGAATCATAGCATCAAGAATCAATTCATCATTTGGTTGTTCTTTTAGTCCCAGAATTAACTGATTGTAATCTTCTTCTAAAATTTGAAGCTGAAATAAAGCATCTACAATTAGTTCTTGGTACTCTGGCATGTCTTCGCTATTTAGGTTTTCTAACTCTCTAGTTAGTGAAGCCATGAATAGAGTTTCTGTTTTTGCCATTTCTGGAGAGATACTTGCAAGGTCAATGGTATTATCTTTTTTAGATGTGAAAATAAAAAGAGAAACTATTAATACTATTGATGCTGCAATGCCGATAAATGGTTTCCAGAAGCTGTTTTTTCTGTTACTTGAAATTGATTTTTGTATGTTTAATTTTTGTGCAAAACGTTCCTTATGACCTATGTCAGGACGGTCTGTATCAAAATCATTTTCAAGATTTTTAAATAAATCGTCTAGTGTGTTTTTACTCATGATAATTTTATTAAGCTGTGCCTACTTGTAATTTTTGTCTTAAACTTTCTTTAGCTCTAGAAATTGTGGTTCTGCAATTTGCATTAGTGAGATTCATAATCTTACTAATCTCCTCGTAATCATAACCTTCTATAAGGTTTAATGTTAATGCTATTCTATAATTATCTTTTAATGTTTTCATAGAATTTAAAACTTGTTGCGCTTTTATGCTTTTAAACTCGTAATCACTACTAATCCCGTCTGCTTCATTTTCAACTTTGTATAATATGTCATCAATAGGAACTTCATTGTTTTTAATGGTTTTCTTATAATGATAAATACTGTTATTAATAACAATTCGTTTTAACCAAGGCCCGAAAGTAGATGCGTTTTTAAGGCTTTCTAGTTTTGTAAATGCCTTTAAAAAAGAATCTTGCATAATGTCTTCAGCTTCAAAATTGTTTTTTACAATTCTTAATGAAGTATTATACATTACTTTGTAATACCTGTTATAAATCTCCAATTGTGCAGACTGGTTTCCAGTTTTACAAAGCGCAACAAGTTGTTCGGTATTTTGGTTGGTTAGTGTCACAAAAAATGAATTGTTATAGTATAGATACTTAAAGTTTTTGTTTGTTACAGTTTTGCAATAAAAAAATCCTACTTTATTCAATAAAGTAGGATTTTAAATGTATTTATGACGTTTTTAAATTAAGACTCAGTAGGCTTTTCGGCTTTTTCTATGCTAATACTTAATTCATCAGTTTTCTTATCTAAGTCTATTTTGATATTGTCTCCTTCTTGAAGATGTGATGCTACAATCTCTTCGGCTAAAGCGTCTTCAACATATTTCTGAATTGCTCTTTTTAATGGACGAGCGCCATATTGCTTGTCGAAACCTTTTTCGGCAATATAATCTTTAGCGCTATCGGTAAGCGTAAGGTTGTAACCTAAACCTGTAATTCTTGTTAAAAGTTTTTCTAATTCAATATCAATAATTTTGTTGATGTCTTCTTTTTCCAAAGCATTAAAGACAACAACATCATCAATTCTATTTAAAAACTCAGGGGCAAACGATTTTTTTAGTGCATTTTCAATAACGCTTCTAGCATTTGCATCTTCTTGTGCTTTTTGAGAAGAAGTACCAAAACCAATGCCTGTACCAAAATCTTTTAGTTTACGAGCACCAATATTAGAAGTCATGATAATAATTGTATTTCTGAAATCAATCTTTCTGCCTAAGCTATCAGTTAAGTAGCCATCGTCTAAAACTTGTAATAGCATATTAAATACATCAGGATGCGCTTTTTCAATTTCATCTAAAAGAATAACTGCATAAGGTTTACGTCTTACTTTCTCAGTTAATTGTCCGCCTTCTTCGTATCCAACATATCCTGGAGGTGCTCCAATTAATCTCGAAATAGCGAATTTTTCCATGTATTCACTCATGTCAATTCTAACTAAAGAATCTTCACTGTCAAATAACTCTCGAGATAATACTTTGGCTAACTGTGTTTTACCAACACCAGTTTGGCCTAAAAATATAAATGAACCAATGGGTTTGTTTGGGTCTTTAAGTCCAGCTCGGTTACGCTGAATAGCTTTGACCACTTTTGCAACGGCCTCATCTTGACCAATCACTTTTCCTTTTATAAGTTCTGGTAGTTCGGCTAGTTTATTTATTTCGGTCTGAGCAATTCTATTAACAGGAACGCCAGTCATCATTGAAACTACATCGGCTACGTTGTCTTCGGTAACAACTTCGCGATGTTGTTTGGTGTCTTCTTCCCATTTTTCTTGAGCAATTACTAAATCTTTTTCAATACGCTTTTCGTCATCTCTAAGCTTAGCAGCTTCTTCATACTTCTGTTTTCTAACAACGGCATTTTTCAATTCCTTGATATCTTCTAATTGCTTTTCAAGTTCAATAATTTGTTTGGGAACATCAATATTTGTTATGTGAACACGAGAGCCAGCTTCATCTAAAGCATCAATGGCTTTGTCTGGCAAAAAGCGCTCAGTCATGTATCTATTTGTTAATTTTACGCACGCCTCAATAGCACCTTGTGTATAATCAACATTATGGTGTTCTTCGTATTTACCTTTTATGTTATTCAGGATTTCAATAGTCTCTTCAACTGTAGTTGGTTCAACAATAACCTTTTGGAAACGACGCTCTAAAGCGCCATCTTTCTCAATATACTGACGGTATTCATCTAAAGTTGTAGCGCCAATACATTGTATTTCACCTCTTGCTAGGGCTGGCTTAAACATGTTTGAAGCATCTAAACTACCAGTGGCGCCACCAGCACCAACAATGGTGTGTATTTCGTCAATGAATAAAATAACATCATCATTCTTTTCAAGCTCGTTCATTACGGCTTTCATACGTTCTTCAAATTGACCACGGTATTTAGTACCGGCAACTAAACTTGCTAAATCTAAAGTTACCACTCGTTTATTAAATAAAATACGTGACACTTTTCGTTTTACAATTCTAAGAGCTAAACCTTCAGCGATGGCAGATTTACCAACGCCAGGTTCGCCAATTAAAAGCGGATTGTTTTTCTTTCTTCTGCTTAAAACCTGAGAAACGCGCTGAATTTCCTTTTCTCTGCCAACAACAGGGTCAAGTTTACCTTCTTCGGCTTGAGCTGTTAAATCGCGTCCAAAATTATCTAAAACGGGCGTTTTAGATTTTTTATTAGTCTTTCCGGCAGGGTTGTTGAAAATATTGTCCTTGTTAGATTCTTCTTCAGGTATGTTGTCATCATCCTGGAATTCAGACTTTGGTTCTATATAATCGTTATCGTTTGTAATCATAAGTTTAAATTGTTCTTTAACATTGTCATAGTCAACTTTTAGCTTATTTAAAAGCTTAGTAGTGGGGTCGTTTTCATTTCTCAAAATACAAAGCAACAAATGTGCTGTATTAATTGAAGTGCTTTGAAATAACTTTGCTTCTAAGAAAGTTGTTTTTAAAGCACGTTCTGCTTGCCTTGTAAGATGTAAGTTCTTTTTTTGATTTGAAGCTACAGTAATATCTGGGTTAGCAGGGCTTAGTATTTCAACTTTTCTTCTTAGGTGATTTAAGTCTATATCTAAAGCGTTAAGTATATTTATTGCCTTTCCGTTTCCGTCACGCAAAAGACCAAGCATTAAGTGTTCTGTACCTATAAAATCATGACCTAAACGCAATGCTTCTTCTTTGCTGTAAGCAATAACATCTTTTACTCTTGGGGAAAAATTATCATCCATAAATCGTGTCCTTTCTGCATTAAAAATAGTAAAACATTTTAACTAAAGTCAAAAACCATACCTAAAAATGTTAGCATCGTGCTAATTGACGAAAAAATCTTTATAAAATCAAAATATTTGCTTCTATACTTATTAACCAAATAAGTCGTTAAAATTGTTAATAAATAACATTAAAAAGCAAGCCTGATAGTCTTACTGTGATTGTCGGAATTCTTATATTAGCATGTTTGGAAAATTACATAAAACTAAATTAAATTATTTATGGCAGAAGGAGAAAAATTAATCCCTATTAATATTGAAGATGAGATGAAATCGGCTTACATTGATTATTCAATGTCAGTCATTGTGTCACGTGCTTTACCAGATGTAAGAGATGGTTTAAAACCAGTTCATAGACGTGTGCTTTATGGTATGCATGAATTAGGTGTTAGAGCAAGTTCAGCACATAAAAAGTCCGCAAGAATAGTTGGAGAGGTTTTAGGTAAGTATCATCCACATGGTGACACCTCGGTTTATGATGCTATGGTTCGTATGGCTCAAGAATGGAGTTTACGATACATGCTTGTAGATGGGCAAGGTAACTTTGGATCTATTGATGGTGATAGTCCTGCTGCAATGCGTTACACAGAAGCGCGTATGCGTAAGATTTCTGAAGACATGTTGGCAGATATTGATAAGGAAACTGTAGATCATAAATTAAATTTCGATGATACTTTAGAAGAACCAACAGTTTTACCAACGCGTATTCCTGGGCTTTTAGTAAATGGAGCTTCGGGTATTGCAGTAGGTATGGCTACAAATATGCCGCCTCACAATTTAACCGAGGTTGTTAATGGAACAATAGCATATATTGAAAATAATGATATTGAAATTGATGAGCTTATACAGCATGTAAAAGCACCTGATTTTCCAACAGGAGGTACTATTTATGGTTATGATGGTGTAAAAGATGCTTTTCATACAGGTAGAGGGCGCATAGTTATGCGAGCCAAAACCAATATTGAAGAGGTAAACGGGCGCGAATGCATCATCGTAGATGAAATCCCTTACCAAGTGAATAAGGCAGATATGATTAAGAAAACTGCTGACTTGGTTAACGATAAAAAACTAGAGGGTATTTCTCTTATTCGTGATGAATCTGACAGAAACGGAATGCGTATAGTTTACGTATTAAAACGTGATGCAATTCCTAATATCGTATTAAATAAACTATTTAAGTATACTGCGTTACAATCCTCATTTAGTGTGAATAACATCGCATTGGTTAATGGTCGTCCACAGTTATTAAACTTAAAAGAATTAATTCATTATTTCGTAGAGCATAGACATGAGGTTGTTGTAAGACGAACGACTTACGAATTACGGAAAGCGGAAGAAAGAGCACATATATTAGAAGGTCTAATCATTGCTTCTGATAATATTGATGAAGTTATAAAGATTATTAGAGCATCTTCAAACGCAGATGAAGCTAGAAACAACTTAATTGAACGTTTTAAACTCTCTGAAATTCAAGCTAAAGCAATAGTTGAGATGAGACTGCGCCAGCTTACTGGTTTAGAGCAGGATAAGCTAAGGTCAGAGTACGAGGAAATTATGAAAACCATCATCGATTTAAAAGATATCTTAGACAAGAAAGAACGTCGAATGGATATTATAAAAGGTGAGTTAGAAGTTGTTAGAGATAAATATGGAGATGAGCGTCGTTCAGTAATTGAATATGCAGGTGGAGACTTGAGTATAGAAGATATGATTCCTAACGAAAAAGTGGTTATCACAATTTCTCATGCAGGGTATATTAAACGTACATCTTTAACAGAGTACAAAACACAGAATAGAGGAGGTGTTGGCCAAAAAGCATCAACTACTCGTAATGAAGACTTCTTAGAACATTTATTTGTGGGAACAAACCATCAATATATGTTATTCTTTACGCAAAAAGGAAAATGTTTCTGGATGCGTGTTTACGAAATTCCAGAAGGTAGTAAAACATCAAAAGGTAGAGCAATTCAAAATCTTATAAATATTGAGCAAGACGATAAAGTAATGGCTTTCATTTGTACTCAAGATTTAAAAGATGAAGAATATATTAACAATCATTATGTAATCATGGCTACTAAAAAAGGTCAGGTTAAGAAAACATCATTAGAGCAATATTCTCGTCCAAGAACAAATGGTATTAATGCTATAACAATTAAGGATGATGATGTTTTATTAGAAGCTAAACTTACAACTGGCGAAAGTCAAGTCATGTTAGCATTAAAATCTGGTAAAGCTATTCGTTTTGAAGAAGCTAAAACAAGACCAATGGGACGTGGAGCATCAGGAGTAAGAGGTATTCGTCTTCAAGATGAAAAAACGGATGAAGTAATTGGTATGATTGCTGTTGATGATATGGAAAGTAATGTCCTTGTTGTGTCTGAGAACGGTTATGGCAAACGTTCTAGTTTAGAAGACTATCGTATTACCAATCGAGGTGGAAAAGGTGTTAAAACTATTTCTATTACAGAAAAAACGGGGAATTTAGTATCGATAAAGAATGTTACCGATGATGATGATTTAATGATTATCAATAAATCTGGAATAGCGATTAGAATGGCTGTAAAAGATTTAAGAGTTATGGGACGCGCAACTCAAGGGGTTAAATTAATTAACCTTAAAGGGAATGACTCTATAGCGGCCGTTGCAAAAGTAATGCATGATGAAGATGAAGTAGAATTGGATGATGATGGCAATGTAATAGTTTCTGAAGCTGCGGAAGGTATTGATAACACTGATGTTTCAGAAGATGGCACAACTCTTGATAATGATATAAACGATAATAACACTGAATCTTAAACTTAATATTAATTACAATGAAAAAACAATTAATCATAGCTTTAGCTGTTTCAATAAGTGCATTTTCATTTGCACAGAAGAAAGAATTGAAAACTGTCGAGAAAGCTATTAAAAACAACAATTTTGCAGAGGCTAAAGTAGCTATTACTCAAGCAGAAGGATTGCTTTCTGTTATGGATGAAAAATCTAAAGCAAAATTTTATTATTTAAAAGGGCAAGCTTTATACGCTAATGGAAAAGGGTCTATTGCAGATATTGATTTAGCTCTCGAAAGCTTAGGAAATGTAAATGGAGCTTACGAATCTGAAACTGCTATTTTAAAGCAAAACATGGCAAATGGATTGTTAACAAATGGGAACTCTGCTTATGAAAAGAAAGATTATTCAAAAGCTTCGAATTATTTTGAAAAGGCATATAGAGTTTCTCAAAAAGATACTGTTTATCTTTATTATGCTGCTGCTACGGCTATAAACGTAAAAGAATATGATAGAGCTTTGGGTATTTATGAAGAGCTTAAAGAGTTAGGCTATACTGGAATTGTAAAAGAATATTTTGCTACCGATAAAGAGTCTGGTAAAGAAGTGGTTTTGGATAAAGGAACACGTGATATATTCGTTAAAGGGGGAAGTCATATTAATCCCGGAGAGCGTTTTAGTGATTCTAAAAAACCTGAGATTGTTAAAAATGTAGCTCTAATTTATATATCTAATGGAGATAATGAAAAAGCACTTACGGCAATTAAAGATGCTAGAGCTGAAAACCCTGAAAATGTTGATTTAATTGTTAATGAAGCTAATATTTATTTACAATTAAAAGATGAAACCAAGTTCAAAGAGTTAATAGAAGAAGCGCTTGTTAAAGATCCTGAGAATGCAATTTTGCACTATAATGTTGGCGTAGTTAATATGAAAAAAGGAGATGTAGAGTCTGCTAAAAAGTCTTTTGAAAAAGTACTGAGTATTGACCCTGCGTATTCTGATGCAGCATTAAATCTTTCAAATCTTTATATTGAGAAAGGTAATGTAGTTATTGAAGATATGGGTAATTTAGGAATGAGTAAAGCTGATGATGCCAAATATGAAACTTTGAAAGTTGAAAAAAATAATTTATTTCAAAATGGCGCGGATGTTTTAATTGATTTTATGAGTAAAAACCCAGATGCTAATTCTGATATTTTAACGCAATTAAAAAATATTTATCTAGCTCTAGGTGAATCGGGTAAAGCAAAAGATATTGAAGCTAAAATTGACGCTATGGGTGGTGGTCAGTAAGAAACCTTGAACCATTAAATATATAAAAAATGCCGCTAAATTTAATTAGCGGCATTTTTTATACGATTTTTTTAATGACACGTAGTTTGTGTGTATGCATGTTTTTTTCAACATTATAAATTCCAGAATGATCTAAGCGGTCAATTCTTACCTTGCCGTGGGCATGTATTATATAATTGTCTTTCATGATAATACCAACATGAATTATGGTGCCCTCGTTATTATCAAAAAATGCTAAATCTCCAGGTTCACTTTCTTCAATAAAACTTAGTGCTTCACCTTGTGTAGCTTGTTGCGACGCATCGCGTAATAATTTGTAACCATTAAGTTTGTAAACCATTTGAGTAAAGCCAGAACAGTCAATTCCAAAAGGTGTTTTTCCTCCCCATAAATATGGAGTGTTTAGAAAAGTAAATGAGGTTGAAATGATATTCGCTTTTTCTAATTTTTTATTTATAATATTTCCATCATATTTATGATTTAAAATGGAAAGTCCATTTAAACTAGAGCCAATAGTAATTGGGAATAACTGTTTGTTTTTATCTTCAATAAACTCAACTAAATCTGTAGATAATTTTGGTGTTTCTTTATTGAGTAATTTATATTGGTCTTCAGAGATATTTTTATATTGTTTGTTATCCACCCAGCCTTCATATTTATCAAAAGCTAACCTTATTTTACTCCACTGTTTTCGTTGCTCTAAAATTTTAAAAAAGTCACCGTAAATAACTTGTGAAACCAATTCACTAGTGTCTGCTGGTTCATTTCGAAGCGGAACAATGCTTAAATTACAAATACCGTATTGCATTAATACTTTTAGTTTCGTTCAATAATCATTGCCGAAGCACCACCACCTCCATTACAAATTGCAGCGGCACCAATTTTAGCATTATTTTGTTCTAGTACATTTAATAATGTAATTAGAATTCTAACACCAGAACATCCAAGTGGATGCCCTAAAGAAACAGCGCCTCCATTTACGTTTACGTTTTTATCTGTTAGTCCTAAAATTTTCATATTTGCCAAACCAACAACAGCAAAAGCTTCATTAAATTCAAAAAAATCAACATCGTTAATTGTAATTCCAGCTTTATCAAGAGCCTTAGGAAGGGCTTTTGCAGGAGCTGTTGTAAACCATTCTGGTTCATGAGCAGCATCAGCATAACTTTTTATTGTTGCAATCGGTTTTAAACCTAACTCATCTGCTTTCTCTTTACTCATAAGAATCATAGCCCCAGCACCATCATTTATAGTTGATGCATTTGCTGCAGTTACGGTTCCGTCTTTAGAAAATGCAGGACGTAATTGGGGTATTTTATCCATCCTAACATTAGTATATTCTTCATCTTTATTAACAGTTATAGGCTCTCCTCGACGCTGAGGAACTTCAACAGGAATAACTTCATTATTGAATTTTCCAGCTTCCCAGGCAGCAGCAGATCTTTGATAAGACTTTATGGCATAGGCATCTTGATCTTCTCTAGAGAATTCATATTTAGAAGCACAGGCATCTGCGCATACACCCATAGCATTTTCATTGTAAGCATCAACTAAACCGTCTTTTTGCATACCATCAATTAATGTGGCTGGACCAAATTTAGTTGAACTTCTTGCGTGTAGGTAATGAGGAATAAGACTCATGTTTTCCATGCCACCAGCTACAATAACATTAGCGTCACCTAAAGCAATAGATTGTGCTGCTTGCATAACGGTTTTCATTCCAGATGCGCAAACCTTATTTATGGTTGTACAAGGCACGGAATTTGGAATACCAGCGTAAATAGCAGCTTGCCTTGCTGGAGCTTGTCCTGTACCAGCTTGAACCACATTACCCATTAAAACTTCTTCAACTAACGCTGGGCTTAAGTTTATTTTATCTAATGTACCTTTTATAGCAATAGCACCTAACTTAGGGGCAGGAACGCTAGATAAAGCACCCAAAAAACTTCCTATTGGAGTCCGTGCTGCAGAAACAATAACGACTTCTTTATTCATCAATCTAATGTTTTAATTTAGTCTATGCGAAAATAACGATTTTTTAGTAGAAATTTATAAGATTAGATTATTATAAAAAATGGAGAAAGCTTATAAATTTATTACATTTGATTTCTAGATGAAAGACCTTATAAATAAATTATACAGAAACCATTCCTTGATTTATAAAGGGTTATTGTTTATATGTACTACTTTTTTGATTGTATATTTATTTCCTAAAAGTGGAAAGTTTAAATACAATTTTGAAAAAGGCAAGCCTTGGCAATCTGAGAGTTTGCAAGCTCCTTTTGACTTCGCCATTAAAAAGACCGCTAAAGAAATAGATTCTGAAAAAAAAGACATTGTAGATCATGCGGTGTTATATTTTGATTTAGACAATGCTATACAGAAAAAAATCAACGAAGCTTATAAAGAACAGTTTAAGGTTGTTTTTTCAGATACCTTGCCAACACGTATTTCAAATAAATTATTTGATGCAGGTGAAACCATAATCTCAGAGTTATATAGGTATGGTGTTTTAAATGAAAATTATGATTTTGGTGAAGATAGGTCTGTAGTTATTCTTGCGGGAAGAGAAAAAAAGTATGATGGTTTTTATGTAAACTTAATTCAACAAAATGACGTTACAAGTGTTATAGAAGATGTGTTGTCTAAAAATAACCTGTCGAGTTTTAAAACGAATTATGTTTCATTGTTTTTTGATTTAATTGAACCTAATATAACATTCAATAAATCATTTACCGATAAAGCGATTCAAGATGAATTAGGTAGAATTTCTTTTACAAGAGGAAGTGTTGCCAAAGAAACCTTAATTGTATCCAAAGGGGAAGTAGTTGAAGGCGATAAATATCAAAAATTAAAATCTTTACAGTCTGAATATGAGTCTCAGTTTTGGAATGAGGCTAATTATAATTGGGTTCTATTTGCGTACACTTTATTAGTGGCTTTGGCTTTGTTAATGTTGCTTTTGTTTTTAAGAAAGTATAGACTTGAAGTTTTTGAGAATAACACAAAAGTAACCTTTATTTTTTTTAATATATTATTAATGATATTCATTACAACGCTTGTAGTGAATTATGATTCAGCGTATATATATATAGTTCCAATTTGCATATTGCCGTTAGTGTTTAAAGCGTTTTTTGATGCACGATTAGGTTTGTTTGCTCATGTGCTTACTGTACTTTTATTAGGTTTTATAGTCCCTAATAGCTATGAGTATATGTTTTTACAAATTATAGCCGGAATTGTAACCATCTTAACCGTTTCTGAGTTATATAAACGTGCTAATTTGTTTATTTCAGTAGGCCAGATAACACTAATTTATATTATAGCTTATTTTGCTTTTTTTGTAATTCATGAAGGAAGTGTTGAAACACTTAAATGGGAAACATTTATATGGTTTATTTTATGTGGATTGGCAACCTTGTTTGTACAACCTTTAATTTATGCTTATGAAAAGTTATTCGGGTTAGTTTCAGATGTTTCTCTTTTAGAGTTGTCCGACACGAATTCTAAGTTACTTAAAGAGATGTCAAATAAGGCGCCCGGAACTTTTCATCATTCTTTAAATGTAGCAAATTTAGCTGAAGCTTCTGCAAATGAAATTGGTGCAAATGCTATGCTGGTCAGAGTTGGAGCTTTGTATCATGATATAGGAAAAATGAAAAACCCAACGTACTATACCGAAAATCAATCAACTGGTATTAATCCTCATGATGAGTTATCATCTAAAGAAAGTGTAAAAATAATAATAGACCATGTTATCGATGGTATTGAAATAGCTAGGAAAAACAATTTACCAGATAGGGTAATTGATTTTATTAGAACGCATCATGGAACAAGTGTAGTTTATTATTTTTATATGCAAGAGAAAAAGGGGTTTCCAGATGTGAAAGTTGATAAATTAGATTTTAGTTATCCAGGGCCAAAACCATTTAGTAAAGAGACTGCTATTTTAATGATGTGCGATAGTATTGAAGCAGCATCAAAAAGTCTGAAGGAACCTACTTCTACAAAAATTGAAGCATTTGTTGAAAATATAATAAACAAGCAAATAGAAGAGGGGCAGTTTTTAAATGCTAATATCACTTTTAAAGAAATTCAATCCATAAAAAAAGTACTAAAATACAAGCTTGCAAATATTTACCATTTGCGAATTGAATACCCCGAATAAATTCTAGAAAAAAACGAGGAAAATGTTTGTGTTGTTTAAGATGAAAAACTAAATTTGCATCCGCATTTAAATTAAGTGCTTAGTTTATATTGAAATTATTGGAGAGGTGCCTGAGTGGCCGAAAGGAGCGGTTTGCTAAATCGTCGTACCTAGAAATAGGTACCCAGGGTTCGAATCCCTGTCTCTCCGCAAATTATTAAGATAACCATTTCGGGGTGTAGCGTAGCCCGGTTATCGCGCCGCGTTTGGGACGCGGAGGTCGCAGGTTCGAATCCTGCCACCCCGACAAATTAATAATTAATTTAATTCAAGTCCTTGATAACTATATGATTGTCAAGGATTTTTTTTGTGTTATGCTGTTGTTTGGTATTTAATAGATAGTTTTTATTTATAAGTTAACTTTAGCATTTTTAATCAATAATTTTTGTGAATTTATTCAACTTCTAAATAGTATTTATTAGTAAATATTATAGTGGGCACTTCAAATATTAAAATGAAAAACTAATAAAAAAGGAAACCAAAACCTTTAAGTCATTTTTATTTCAATTGATGATTAATCCAACGAAGTTAATTAATCGTTACTTTAACACTTTTATAAATAGTTGATTTAGAAATCTTTCGTTTTTTTTAGTAATAAAATAACCAAAACACATTTAGATTTTGATATAATATTATTATAGCTAAAGACTCTTATGTATCTTTAGAATTTTTAGTATTTTCGAGGTTTCTTAATAATAAGCTATTAATAAATGTTCAAAATATTTCCTACGCGTTTTGCGTTGCTTAAGGCCTTTGTAGGCTTATTTTTATTATTATCCTTTGTTGTAAGAATAAGTTTTTTGTTTTGGAATTTTTCTGAATTTGATAAAGGTTTTTTTACTCTAGGAAACACTTTTATTATTGGTTTTCTTTTTGATTTAGCAACAATTTCATTTTTTACGATTCCTTATCTTATTTATTTATTTCTAATTCCAAAGAAATGGCACGGTTCATTGTTCGATAGATTTGTGACTTATTTTGGGTTTTCTTTAGGGGTACTTATATTGTTTTTTTCGTTTTTTGGAGAATTTACATTTTGGGATGAATTTGAAAGACGCTACAATTTTATAGCAGTTGATTATTTAATTTACACTTATGAAGTTGTTAAAAATATTAATGAGTCTTACCCTTTGCCATTTCTTATAACGGGAATGTTAATATTAGTTTTAACTAGTATTTTTGTTGTGTATCGTTTGGGGTATTTTAAAAAAGTATTTATTAGCGAGACTTGTTTTAAAACTAAAATATATGCAGCTGTTCCTTGGTTTTTAATTGTCGTTATTTCAAGTTTATTTGTTACAAATAAACAAGCAGATTGGACAGAAAACAGATTTAATAACGAACTATCTAAAGCAGGTATTTATTCGTTTTTTGCAGCATTCAGAAATAATGAATTACCGTATAAGGAATTTTATCAAACGATTCCAGAAAAGGAAGCCTACGCCTATGTGAAATCTGTATATGGAGATGGATTGCTAAAAGTTAAAAATAAAAGTGTTTATCGAACAATAACAAATTCAGATAGTATTAATAAACCTATTAAACCAAACGTTATTTTTATTTGTATTGAAAGTTTAAGTGGTAAGTTTTTAGGGTCTTTTGGTGCTAAAAGTAATATAACTCCAACTTTGGATGCATTGGCTAATGAAAGCGTATTTTTTACGAACTTTTACGCTACAGGAACTCGAACAGTTAGGGGCATGGAAGCCATTACGCTTTCAATACCTCCAACACCTGGTAGAAGCATTGTAAAACGCAAGAATAATCAAGGTTTGTTTACTATTGGCGAAGTATTCAGGCAACAAGGTTATACTCGAAATTTTTTCTACGGTGGAGATGGTTACTTTGATAATATGAACACCTATTTTGGAGGTGATAATTTTGATATTGTAGACCGAGGACGAGGTTTTTTACTGGATAAAAAGATATCTGCGAGCAGAAAAAATATAGAAGATGATGAAGTAACTTTTGAAAATGCTTGGGGTGTTTGTGATATGGATATTTATAATAAAGTCTTGAAAGAAGCAGACAAAGCCTACGTGACAAAAAAACCTTTTTTCGATTTTGTCATGACTACCTCAAATCATAAGCCATATACATATCCAGAGAGTAAAATTGATATTCCTTCTGGTACTGGACGGCATGGTGCAGTAAAGTATACAGATTATGCTATTGGAGAATTTTTAAAAAAGGCAAGAAACAAACCTTGGTTTAGTAATACCGTGTTTGTTATTATGAGCGATCATTGTGCTAGTAGTGCTGGGCGTTGGGAGTTAGATGTGCAGAACTATCACATTCCTGCGTTAATTTATAATCTTCCTAGCGTGAAACCTCAAAAAGTAGATAAGCTAGCTTCTCAAATAGATATGTTTCCAACCCTGTTTTCTTTATTAAATTGGGACTATAAATCAAACCTATTTGGAATGGATATTATGAATATGAAACCTGAAGACGAACGCGCTTTTATTGCAAATTATCGAAAACTAGGTTATTTTAAGGATAATCAAGTTATGGTGTTAAATGAACAGGCTAATGCTAATTTTTATGATTGGAATTCATTAGATAACAGTCTTACTAAAAAAACTATTGATAATGCTTTTTTAAAAAAAACAATTTCATTTTATCAGGTAGCAGACGACCTATATAGAAATAGTGGCTTAACAATATTGAAAACGGATGACTAATATTCACTTTATAATAAATCCAATAGCTGGTTCTGCTGAGCATGATTTTTCTGAACATTACTTTCAAGAATTTTTTGAGAAAGAAAAATATAACTTAACAGTTAAATTATCTGAGCATAAAGGGCATGCAATAGATTTAACTAAAGCATCAATTAATCAAGGAGTAAATGTTATTGTTGCTTGTGGGGGAGATGGAACGATTAACGAAGTGGCATCTACTTTAATAGGGGTTAATATTCCTCTGGGAATAATTCCTGTTGGCTCTGGAAACGGATTAGCATCAAATCTTAAAATTTCGCGTAATGTAGAACAGGCTATCCAAATTATAAAAAAAAATGAGCAAACTAGAATTGATGTTGGTTGCATTAATGAGCGTTATTTTTTTAGTAATTCTGGTTTTGGATTTGACGCAAATGTTATTGAAAACTACGAAGCTTCTCAAAAAAGAACACTTTATTGTTATGTAAGAGCTTCTATAAAATCGTTTATGGAGTTTAATAAGAAAAATAAAATGACCATTAATATTAATGGCAATACAATCATTGATAATCCTTTCTTAATCTTCGTTTCAAATTCTAATGAATTAGGCTATAACGTAAGCTTAACACCCAAAGCATCATTACAAGATGGGTTATTAGATATTTTGATTGTTCCTAAAATTAACAAGTTAAAAATGGTTTTGTTTGGTGTTCTGGTATTGCTTAAAAGACCTCATTTACTAAAAGGCGTAAAAAGTTTTCAAACAAAAGCAATGACGCTTTCTCGTAAAACAGGCGAAGCTTTTGAATCGCAAATTGATGGAGAGTTTATAAAAATTAAGGAACAGTCTGTCTCAATTCATTTAAAGGAGAAGTCGCTAGTTGTAATTGTATAAAGGATTTATAAAAAAAATATTATTTTAATATTTTTAAGATTTCATGTGGTACTCTGAATATGAAGGGGGAAGATAAATGTTATAATCAATATATTGATTTTAATTATTTAATTTAAAAAAACTAATTAAGCAAATATGTTTTGTAGAAAACTTTTCTTTGTGTTATTAGCTATTCTATTTCAAAATCTATATTTGGGTTTTGCACAAAAATCTGATATAGAAATGGCGGGTGATATTGGAGTTATAGTTGTACCTATTGCTGGGCTTACCACTACGCTTATAAAAGGTGATAATAAAGGGACATGGCAATTTGCTAAAGGGTTTCTACTAAATCAAGTTGTAACTTTTGGTTTAAAAGCTAGTATTAGTAAAACAAGACCCGATTTTAGTGATAATAATGCGTTTCCATCAGGGCATACTTCTACAGTTTTTCAAGGCGCATCATTTATTCATAGGCGTTACGGATTTAAATATAGTATTCCAGCT
The DNA here is from genome assembly GCF_947487575.1 of uncultured Algibacter sp. Lineage (GTDB taxonomy): Bacteria > Bacteroidota > Bacteroidia > Flavobacteriales > Flavobacteriaceae > Algibacter_B. The sequence continues at coordinate 96,320 of NZ_CANKXG010000005.1, forward strand.
TATGCCATTGCTGGATTCACTGCATTTAGTAGACAAGACGCTAAAAAACATGATATGTTTGACATTCTTGTTGGCGCCATAATTGGAATAGGGAGTACGTGTCTTTTTACAACGCCATACCAAGAAGAACATTTAAAACTATCATTTAATAGTTATGATGGAAATTATTTAATGGGCTTCATTTATAAATTTTAAAGAAATAAAAGGTATATGAAAAAAATAGTTTTAATATTAAGCCTTATTATTCCATTAATTTGTATCGCGCAAAATGAAAGCCTTTCAGAATTATGAACAAAGCGACTTGTACAAGACATAGGAGATTATGCTCAACATGCACCAGCAATAACCTCATTAATAGTAATTCTTGCTAAGAAAGACAAAGAAGGTTTTTGGCAGTTTGCTAAATCTTATGGAACAACTCTAGGCTTAACTTATGGACTCAAATATGCGATTAATAAACCTAGGCCAGAAGGCAGAACAGATGGTCTTGCATTTCCATCTGGACATACATCTGTTTCGTTTTCAGGAGCGTCATTTTTGCAAAGACGCTATGGGTGGAAGTATGGTATTCCTGCATATTTAGTTGCAGGATTTGTAGCTTATAGTAGAATTGAAGGAATTCATGATAGGCATGATGGATGGGATGTGCTTGGAGGAATTTTAGTTGGTTTAGGGAGCACATATTTGTTTACAACACCTTATCAAAAAGAACATTTAGAATTAACTTTTAATAGTGGTGGTGGCGATTATTTAATAGGTCTTAATTATAAGTTTTAGATAAAGGTATTTTAGCTTAATTTTTTAAAGAATAATAATTAAGGCTATTCGAATATAATTGTCTTAGGAAAAAGTAAAGTGCATTTGGTATAAGAACCATAATTGAGGAATTTAAAAAAGAAAAAATGAAATTTAGTTATAAAAGTTCATTAATAAAACGTTTATGCATAGGCTTTGTCTGTGTTTTTATTTTTCAAATTACTGGCTTTGCTCAAGTCAATAATAAGGAAACGCAAACTTATGATATGGGTGATGGAATGACTTTTACATATGCCAAGCCAAAGTTTTTTGAGGCATTTAAGCATGTTCCAAATGATATTTATGAATTTGGAAAGTTTACAGTTCAAAAAGAAAACTTATTCTGGACGGGTATGGCAGTTGGAAGTACTCTAGCATTAATTCCATTTGACCAAAAGTTATTAGATAATGCTCAGGAAATAGGAAAACCACTGGGTTTGTATGAAGATGTTAGGTATACAAGGTTTCTAGGGTTAGAGGTGCTGCCAAAAAATATTAACGGAGCTATTTATTATTTGGGTAATGGGTTAACCCCTATTTTATTAAGTGGTGGCTTTTACATTGCAGGAAAAATCAATAACGACTATCGTGCTTTAAATGTTTCAAGTGAATTAATTGAAGTTTTAGTTTCCTCTGGAGTATGTACACAAATAATAAAAAGAATTACTGGAAGGCAAAGTCCAGGCCCAGCAATTGATAGCGGAAACCCAGGAGGACATTGGACACCTTTTCCAAGTTTTAAAGCATACCAAACAAATACACCAAATTATGATGCCATGCCTTCTGGGCACCTAACAACATATATAGCATCTTTAACTGTAATATCAACTAACTACCCGAATACAAAGTGGATAAAGCCCGTGGGTTACACCTTAGCAGGTGTTATGGCTTTTCAAATGATGAGTACTAGAGTGCATTGGGCATCCGATTATCCATTTGCAATTCTTATGGGGTATGTTATTGGTAAAAATGCTGCAAACAGAAGAATAAAAAAGGAGGTTAGGCATGATTTAACAGGCGAAATAATCCACCCAAAATTTAAGACAGATTTTAGCTTTAGTTACAGAGCAGATTATAAGATGGCTGGTGTTACTTTTTCTTTTTAATTTTAAGTAAGTAATAGGGGGGAGTCACTTCTTTTTCTAATAATCAATCCAACTAATTATTATAAATCTTGAAATCTTTAGGCTTATTTACCAACACAATTCCTGAAATAATACAAGAGTTAATTAAATTAAACTTATAGGTAATATTTATTAAACCACCCTTTGTGAGTTATGGTGATTACCAGTATTATAAATTTCTAATAATTATTCGTTAACAATATTACAATATAATATCATTTCACTTTAAGTAATCAATAATAGCAAATTATTAAGTTATTAATCTAATGGTATAGCAGTAGGAATAAGTAATTTTATCCTTAGCTGAATAACTGGTAATCCCAATGATAATAAAGAGTGGTCGCAATTTTAAAAAGAAAATTAATAATTTTTTAATAATAGTATCTATAATTTTTTGATTTACGTGATGACAATTTCAAAACTATACGATGTATTAAAAACTAAAATAATTTTTTATGAAGAATCTAAAGAACACAATTTTTTTACTTATTACTTTATCACTCTTTTTTTTTACAAGTTGTACATCTAGTGATGATGAGTCTAACAATAATGAGCCAACAAGCTTTTCATCGAATACTATAGAAACAAAGACTTATGGTGCTACTATAGAATGGACTGAATCCACAGATTTTGATGGAGATCTTGTAACTTATACCATAGTGTTAGAAGGGAAAGAGGTTGCTTCTGGTGTTAATGCTTTAACACATTCATTTACTGACCTAGAGCCTGAAACAATTTATAATGGTAATATTGAAGCTAAAGACGGTAATGGTGGGGTAACTAAAGCTGATTTTTTCTTTACAACAGAACCAATTCTTTTTATTAAATGGAGAGATTTTATTGAAGGTGACGGTCATAGTTTTGTTGCTTTTTTTGAAGTACCTGAAAAATCTGGTGCATCTAGTTATGCTGTTGAAGTAAAAGAATATTCATTAAACACAAGCCCTGCTACCATAGGTAGAAGCTATTCATGGAAACCAGAAGATGATTTGCCAACTGGTAATAATGTAGGTACAGGCTCTAGCGGTCTTACAGAATTTTCATCAGGAGTTTACCATGCAAATACTCATGTCTCAGGAGCTCATGTAACTAATGCCGCTGCAGTTAGCCAGTTGGTTTTCTACTATGGGGCTATTACAGGTTCTGCTGAGTTAACAATTAGATACAAATAGAGCATTTTTAATAAAAGTATTTTTTTTGATTTTGGTGCCTTTCAGAAATTGAGCTTTGTTTTAAATGTAGAGAGAAGGATTGCATATCCCAATAGGTAATCCAGTACAAGCATAAAAACCTAAACCACGCTTAGGCGTTGTTTAGGTTTTTGTTTATAGTAACTTACAAAAGCACACTTATGACGCTACTAAAAACAAAAAACCTACAACTTCCGTTGTAGGTTTCCTTTTGCGGAGAAAGAGGTTCTTCCTCAATATCTTTAAACTCAATGTTTACAGTACTTCACAAAGGTTCAGTTTTCTAGGGTAACCCATAGGGTAACTTTACCAGTTTTACTAATAATACTCCGCAAGTTACATTTTAAATCCTTAAATCACAAAATTTCAGGGAATGCTAGGGAATCCCTAGCTATACCTTGATGAAACCCTAATATTTGCATCATAATAATTTAAAAAATAATATTATGATTGAAAATTTAGAAGAAATCAACTTGGATTTAACTCCATTAACACGACAATTGTTAATTAATTACATTTCCATTAATTATGAAGAGCATGCGGATTTTAGCGAGGAATCTTTAAGAGCTGAATTATTACTTTTAAAACGTACTAATAACCTAGAGCAACTTTTTCTAGCAGAATCTTTATCAAATTACTATCAGCAGTAATTTAAAGCTGTTGAAATTTTGAGCATGACTAGTTGTAAAATGAAAAACCTAACAGCAATTATATTGATTTATTTTTCTGTTAGGTTCTCATTAATCATTAGATTGATTTTAGACTTATAAACTCATATAAATATCGTCTAATTCCTCTTGTCTAATACCTAAGTATCTTTTTGTAATAGCAGGTGAAGAGTGGTTAAACAAATCTGATAAGTATAATAGTGCTTTTTCAGTTTCGTTATTATTAGAGTACACTTGACGACCAAAAGTTTTACGAAGTGAATGTGTTGAAACTGAAAGTTTTTTAGTTCCAAAAAGTTCTTTGATTTTACGATTTACATATTGTACGCTGTAAACTGTATTTTGGTTTGAAGTAAAAATAAAGCCTTCATGTTCTTCAACTCTAGTTTTTAGTAAAGCAAAAGCATCTTTAATATTATCGTTAATTCTGATAATACGTTTCTTATTGGTCTTTTTCTCTAGAAGTGTAATTGAATCATTTTCTAAATCTGTAAACTTTAATGAAAGTAAATCTGAAATACGTAAACCAGAATTAATACCTAAAACCACTAAAAAACCTAATTTATAGTTTTTATCATTTTTAATTAATTTGATTGCTTTGTTTAACGTAGAATCAAAATTTAAATAATCGCTTGTAGTAACTGAACCTTTAACACTCATATCATTATTATTTATGATACAAATATAATAAAAATAAGTTTCACTTTTATTTGTTTTAAGATAAAAGTGAAACTATATTAGTGTATGTTTTGCTTTGAAACACATAACTTGTTGTTTTACAATGTTTTAACAAAATAAAAAAGGTTCACTTCTAATAATAGTGAAACTTTTATACTCTGCTAACTATTGAAGTGTTATGATTCCACATCCAATGTTTCTTCCAACGTCTTTTTAAATTCGTTTTCACTCTCGTTGTTATAAAATGGTACACCTGTAATTAAGTATTTGTCAGAATTAAGGGTGATGGTGGTTTTACTCTCTCTAATTTCTTGTAAAAAGTCTTCCTTCCATTTGTCGTGAGCTTTAAGATGTTTCCCTTTTGGTTCTATAAAAATCTGATAGGTCAGTTCTTCTCCTGTTTTTTGTTTACAGAACAACACAAAGTCTGGCTCAAACGCTCGCCCTTGTTTATCAATGATTTTAATTTCTCTTTCATTACGTATTAAGTAAATGTCTTTAAACTGTTTTTCCAGATGCTCAAAACGTCTAGCAAACATTTTTACAAATTCTTTCTCCTCACTTGTACCGTAGTTTGCATTATACACATACCAACTTGGCTCACTAACTACATCAAACTGACCATCGGCACGAGGGTTGTCCTTATAGGTTCTGATTTCCTTGTCTTTAAAAACCTTGTGTACGTAATCGTTTATGTATTCTGAACCTTCATAATCCGTTAGATTGGATTTAATCTCAATCTCAATGGTTTGTAGTAATTTCTGGATAGCAGAAAGGTAATCGTCATTTGTTATATACTCTAATCTGTTTTGTGTTCCAGAAAAAGCAATCTCTAAACCTGCTAAATATTCCTTACTTTCTATAAAATTTGTAATGGATTCTATTTTTGGAAAAAATCGTTCTAAACTGTCAAAATAGTAAAAGGGATTCTGTGTTAAGGCATATTTTGTTATATGCTTTGGTATGTCTAAAACTCTTATGTCTTTAGCTATAATTTTATCTTTCTTAGCTTCTTTTTCTTCTTTTGCGAAAGCATCAGTTTTAACACCTATACCAGATGATAAAGTATATTGTATGTTTCGCTTTGAAACTCCTAAATCTGCAAAGGACTTTATATTATCGTAGCTTTTCTCTACTCGCTTGTTGTAGATAACCTTTCCAGTTTTGTAAAACTCCGTTTCTTTAAACTCTGGTTTTAGTGTTAGTCGAAGTTGCACCGAATTTTCATCGTTCTCCATTGCGCCAGATTCCCTCAAAGCCTTCTTTATGTCATAGATGTATTTGCTTTCATCTTTCGTGTGGTAATACAATTCTTCCAAAACTTTGAAATCATTATCGAGTTGGTCGTCAAACTTTCGTTTGTACTTTTCTTGACCCTCTTCAAGCTTGAATGGATAATACCTTGCACCTCTACCTATTAATTGAGCTTCTGATAGTGTAGCTTTTGAAGTTTTTTTGTCAGAACCACCTGCATTTTGACCTTCGTACAACCTTACGATGTCAAACAGGTTTAATACATCCCATCCCTCGTTTAGCTTTTGGACTGCAAAAACTGCACGAATAGGATTGTTTATATCTTCTAATGTGTTTAATCTAATTTGATTCTGTTCTGCTTCTGCATCATTATTAGCACTTAAACAATTTTCTTGTTTGAAATTTGACTTTATACGATTAGCAATTTCTGTATCTGTAAGATTATTTTCAGCAAAAAAGGTAAACGCATTTTGCACTACCTCAACAGTTGAAGTATCCCTTATATTTTCAACCATTTTGGGTGAAAAATTTTCTATCAACTTATGAAACTTCGCTTTGTTTTCTTTTGATTCTGCTATGGTACGTTTTGCCTTAAATAAAATTACAGGCTTTAGGTTTACACCTCTGGACGTAGCAAGCTCCTGTCTGTACAAATTGAGTATTAACGCTTGTATAATACGTTCTTGCTCATCGTACATAGACCTAACAAGGTTAATTTCCTTCGAGTATTTATCTAACCTAAATTGTGCAAGGTCATATTTGTAAATTACTTTGTCTTGATACTTTTCTGCTATGGCTTGACTGTCATAATCTAGTGTAGCGGTAAACTCTAAAAGTATATTCTCGTAGTTTAACTCGTGGGTTTTCTTCACCAAATCACCCCAAACATCAGCGTTATTATGGTGCGCTTCATCACCTAGTAGTACTAATTTACGGTCTTCAAAGTCTTCAAAACTTAAACCATTTTCTCTCACGTTGAGCAATAGTCCAGATGTAAGCATTTGTATGGAAACAAATTTGATGTTGATGTTAACCTCATCTGCTTCATCAAAATTATCTACTTCCTTAACTAGTACCTCTTTACCATCAACCACAATTTTATCCTTGAATAAGTACTTAGATGCAAACGGATTTAAAAAGTTCTCCTTCGTTTTCTGGATAATGTTGTTACTGTTTACAAAAAACAAAAAGTTGCGATACCCTTTTTCATAAAGGAAGAGCATCAAACCTGCCATTACTAGAGTTTTACCGCTTCCAGTAGCCATATTGTACATTAAGTGATATGGTTTATCTGGTTTCTCTTCAAATTCTTCCTTGTCTAAATAGACGTAACGCTTGAAGGCTTCAACTTGGTAAGGTCTAACATCAAATTTTAAATTATCTGAAATAAAACTGGGTAAAGCAACCTGTTCTAATGCTTTGCGTGCAAAAGGGTTATCAAATATTTTATATAAGTACGCCATCCCTAAGCCTTGTTAATTTGGTAAAAATCCTGCGTTACTTTCTTGTCTTCATCTGTACATTTCATTTCTGCATCGTTGAGCGATGATACATTTACAAATAATTGGTTTTTGTCTAATATGCTAACTAGATGTTCTTTCTGTTCTTTCAGGTCTAGCTTCTTAAAATCCTCAATATGTGCATCCTGCTTCTTAATATCTACGTTGTAATTAAGGAAAGATTTTGCTTTCATTTGCTCCCAGATAGTCAATAGCTCTTTGGTGTCATTAGAATCTTTAATTTGGTCAACGAAGATTTGATTATATCTTCTAAGTTCGAGATATTTAAACGAACCTCCACCTTTCCAATTCACATCTTCCTCTTTAGAAATACCTGTGGTGTCGCCATTAATCACATTTTGTAATCTTTCTAATGATAAATCTATTTGACTAGTCATTTGTTCACAACCGATGTATTGAAAACCAAGCTTATGAGCAGTAGCCATTGAGCTACCACTACCAATGTGGAAATCTAACAGAATATCTTCTGGATATATGTTACCTATTTCCATAATCTTTTTTAAAAATAATTCAGGTTTTTTTCCGTTTTTGAAAGTAACACCACCTTCACTGGCTACTAAGTTAAATTCCTTCTCAAAATCGTAGTAATTAGGGTATGGATTTCCTACATCCTCTTTTTGTGAAATTGGTTTGCCTTGATAATAAAACCCGTTACTTCCAGAAGTGTCAAAGGGTTGACGAATGTATCTGTAACCAAGTCCATCACCTCTCGTCCCCATACCTATAACTCTATATAACGCTCCTAAACCATCTTCTTCTTTTCTTTCTCTTAGATTTAATTCGTAATACTCCGATGCTGAACCTTTTTGAGTAATTAGAGACCCACGAATATTATACTCTTTCAAATCACCATTGTCCTCATTAAGCAATTCATACTCATTAACATTATAAATTTCAACGTCATATTTCCCAATTTTTACAATTTTAGGTTTTGCATTTTCATTAATTTTTACAGCAAATCTGTAGTGCCTTTCTGAATTATCTTCTACGAAAATTCTATTTGGTTTATAATTTGGCATACCATACGATAATAACTGCTCAATTACTTTTTGATACCTTATATCTTTTCTTAGAATTCTATTTTCGTGTCGTACTTTAACGTGAAAAATATTTTCAAATCGTTCAATTCCAAATACTTCATCACAAACAGATTTCAAATAAGTATATTCATTATCATCACAACTAATAAAAATCACACCATCTTTTTTCAATAATCGTTTAGCAATTTCGAGCCTATTTTTCATAAACGTTAACCAAGTGGAGTGGTTGAAACTATCGTTATAAGTAAAACTATCATTTTCTGTATTATAAGGTGGGTCGATGTAGATAAGTTTTACTTTACCTGCAAACTCTTTTTTAAGTGAGTGCAACGCTAATAAGTTGTTTCCTTTGATAATCAAGTTATCTGTAATGGTATCTTCTGGTAAACCTCGTTTTTTGTTAATCTCTGCATTTCTGGTAAACCCTGTAAAATTGTGTTCACCATCTTTGTCAAAAGTTTTTGCGTTAGTTAATACTTTTGGCTCTAATAGTTGTGTTATTTCATCCTGTGCTAGTATTTCGTTAAAGAAAATTTCTTCTCGTTTATCTTCCTCACGACTTTGACCACCTTCCAGAACGCAATCTTTAAAGGGCCATACTAGAGAAACCTCATTACGTTGTTTTAAAAATTTACCGTCAATGTTTAAGCCTACTTTATTACGATACTGGGTGTAACTATCGTTGAGGTAATTTTTCTGTTCCAGAAACTGTATAAACTTATTTTGGTTAAAAATAAGTGTATCCTTTACATTTAGAAAAAAGGTTTCTTTAAGCTCTGCATCTTCAAGTAGTAGGGAAATCAACTTTTCATCAAAGTTTTGAGCTTTGTTGATGACTACCCATTTTTTCAGTTCACCTTCATCTGTGATATAATCGTTTTCCTGCTTTAGTTGGTCTTCTAGTTGTTGGTATAGCTTCATCTATAATTTTGTTCTCTCTGTTAGTAGTTCCTGTATTTTTACATCTAAAATATCTGCAATCTTGTATAGGTCTTCTATACTAGGTTGACGTTTGTTACGTGCGTATTCGTTAATGGTGGTGTAGCTTTTATCCATTTGGTTTGCAAGCCATTTTTGACTTATACCTTTCTTTTTCAAATTTTCTTTAATCCTGTTCATTACAGTCTATTTGAATTTGCGACAGCAATGTAATAATGTTCATTGAAAAATAGCGACTTTTTTCGCTGTATTTTTTACTAAAACCTCATCATGGTATTTATTTAGTTGCTTTTTAATGCACCTGTATATTTATTAGTAAACAATTTTTTTATGAGAACATATAAAACATATTATACTAGTGTTGAGGTGATGGAACTTTACCAAATATCAGAACGTACACTACGTTATAGATTAGCTCTACTAAAAAATAAATACAAAGGTCAGCCATCTTTACTATCTAAACAGAACAATGCATGGCGAATCCATAACAGTATTTTAGAACACTTTGCACCGAAACGAAATAAACCAGATTGAAAAAGAACCTCAACACGCATCACCGCTCTTACATTAGCATATTTAAAAAGCCTTATTGCACGCCCTTAGAGTGCTAAAAAATATTTGTATAGATTTTTCCGTACGGTTACAGAAGACCTGCAATTACATTTAAAATAGCCTAAATGATGGTAATATCAGCGTTTTTATAATTGACAGTTAGAGTGGCATTCAAATTTTAAAATAATTTTCCAAAATGTTTTTCTATATACGGTTTGGATTTTACATATTCTACTATTACACCATCAGCCGTAAATGTGAATTTAGCCCACCTTAAAAAATCTTCCAAATCTTTGAAACTCTTTATATCAATATCAATTTCAATAAGTATTTCGATAGGAATATATTGGTGTAGATTGTTTACTAAAAGTAATCTTCGTTTTTTAGGTCTTCCGCCTTCTGGTGAAATTGGATAAAAATATTCCTTGTAAAGAATTGGATTAAGGGCTGTTATAGCAGTTTGAATCCTTTTTTCACTGCATCCAAACTCATAACTTAAACTTTTATTAGTCATATAAAAATAACGTCCTTGCAATTGGTAACTTATTATCTCTGACAAAATGAGCTTTTGAAGTTCGTTGAGGTTTTTATCTGCTTTTACTTTTTTATAAACTTTTGTAAATTGATGTTCTGGCATTGTTTTTATTTATTGTTATGGCTAAAACAGTATGTTTCAAATTTGTTTATTACAAGTTGAAGTATTCTAAAATAGCCCTGTATTATATTATATATTATTAGACTAAACTTATTATTAAACTAAAAAAAGAGTATTAATAGGTTTCCTCTTCGAGGTGTTTCAATTTTAATTTTTAAAAATGCTAATCTCAACTAGAAGGATTGAAGGTTTTTAGATAAAATTTTATCTATTTCCCTAACGGGGTATAAATAAACATCTCCAATTGTAGTAAATGGAATGTCACCATTATTTCTATATTTAATAATAGTATTTTGAGATATACCAAACAGTAACTTCAAATCTTTGTTACGGTAGTACTTTTTAACTTGTTTAGAGCTTGTTTTATCAAGTTTTGTTTCAAGTTGAGCTAACTTGTCATGTAATGGAAGTAAAAGCCTTTTAAGCTCTCCAAATGGAATAATTGAAATCTGTGATTCTTGTTTCATCATAATTATATTTTTTAGAATTATTATGATGCAAATATTCGGGTTTATATCAACAATAGCGAGGGATTCCCTTTGATTCCCTCAAAGATTAACATAATGGATTTACATTGATTCATAGATTTTTTTTCTTCTATCGGAAAATTTTGAAATGATGAGGTCTAATAGTTCAATTTCTTGACGTTCATATTCGCTTTTTTCGTCATTTTTTCTTTTTTTAACTTTTGAAAATTCTTTATTGATTCCTTTAACTTTAACAGATTCCCCTTTTTCGTTTAGGAAGTGGATGTTTGCATTATCTAAATACTTTTTTAGGTTGGTATCTGTATATTTTTGGTTCTTACTATCTACATCAATAAAACCTTCTTCAAATAATGCTTTATAAAAGAATACAACATTTAGTTTGTTCGTTTTAAATTCTAATTTTAGATTTGTTGGGTCTTTGTCAAAGACCTCATCAAAATTAAATTCATCTTCTTTATAGGTCTCTAGTTTTTTAATTAGATTGAGTATATTATCTAGATGTTTGATTATATTTTTTAACACAGTTTTAGTGCTATCTAGGCATATAGAAAGCTGAACATAAGAATGCATTTTTTCTAATTCTTCATTCTTGTTTATTTTATTAACGGGGTAATTATAAGAAAGTTCTTCTTCGATTACATCTTTTTCAATATCACCTTCTTTTTCGAGGAATTTTCTAGTGGCTTCTTTTGCTTCATGCTTCTTTTTTTCATTTTCCTCATTTTCAATCTCAATTCTTTCAAGTATTAATTCTTCTAAATTACCTTTTTCATCATCCAATGTTTCATCTGGGTCGGTCAATGGTAAAAAGTCTTTGCTATAAAATATTCGACCTAACTTATAAATGAAATGTTCATATTCTTCATAAGTAATGAAATAACTGCTATCAAAATCATCTGAAAAGTCTTTGCATTTATTTTTAGGAGATTTGATTGACTCTGGAGTACGGTATATGTTTGAAAAAAGCGATTTAAGGTATTCTAAATTTTCATTGTCAAATTCAATAATGTTATTATACTTCTGTAAAACATCTTGATGGAATACTTTAATAAACTTAACTTTAATTGGGCTGTCTAAATCGGCAATATGATTGATTTTATCTTTAATTCTATTTTCCCAATTATTAAAATACTCATCATCAATCTCAACCACCCATGTTTTAAAAAATGAAAAAGTTTGATAGTCCTCATGAAAGTAAATTTCAGGATTAACTATCTTTTCTATCTCTTTGTTAAGGTCAATAAGGTATTTCATAAAATTTTATATAAAGAAGCTTACAATATTGTAGGCTTCTAAATTAAGAAAAATATAAATTTATACGAATTTTTGTATTAGTTTATCCATATCCTTTTTAACGCTTGAATCCAGAACTTTAGCATAGTGTTGGGTCATGGTTATTCTTGTATGCCCCATCATGCTTGAAACATTTTCAATAGCTATTCCATTAGCAAGCGTTACAGTAGTAGCAAACGTATGTCTAGCAACATAATGCGTGAGTTTTTTGTCTATTTTGCACAAATCAGCAATTTCTTTTAAATATTCGTTTATTTTTTGATTACTAATATTAGGTAGTAATTTATCACCTTCCAAATGTGCGTATTTATCAATTATGCGTTTAACTGGTGGTAATACTGGAACATTACTTTTAATAGTTGTTTTTGCTCGATTAGTTTTAATCCAATAGGTGTTATCATTATCTCTAATTACATTAGCTTTAGTAAGGTTTTCAACGTCAATGGGTGCATAACTTGTATAGCATGAGAAAAGAAAAATATCTTTTACTCTGTTTAGTCTTTCGGTGCTAAATACTTTTTTTTCTATGCGTTGAAGTTCGTCCTGCGTAAGAAAAACAGCTTCTTTAATTATTAGCTTTTCGTCGTAACATAAAAATGGATTTTTAGAAATTATATTTCTTTTAATACCATAGTTACAAACTGTTTTAAAGCATTGAAAGTATTTTACAACAGAATTATGGTTTATACCAACTTTACTTTTAAAAGTAGATTCATACTTTAAAAAAGATTCTAATTCATAGATAAATGTATTGTCAATATCCACTACATTATAAGTTGTTTTCCTGTGTTTTAAGCTAATAAAATTATATAGTAAATCTTTTGCTCGATTATACTTTTGAAGTGAAGCTTTAGAGCGTTCTCCTGCTTCAAATTTTCTTTTAAAATAGTTATTGTGGTTCTCAAATAATTTGATAATATCAATTTCGGTAGATTTTGATTTTTTACCGCTAAGTACATTTTTTATATCACTTAGTTTAACGTTAGAATTGACTTTTACTAATTCCAGATAGATACTTTCAATTTTAGATTCAATAATATTTAAAGTTGTTCTACAATTTTTTTCACTTGTAACACGTAATGTGTTTTTTAGTTTATTTGTGGCATCCCAACGGTCTTTGGTGATAAATTTACCAGTACTTAATGTTGAGGTTTTACCTTGTAATTCAATTTTTGCATAAATAGGGGATTCTCCGTTACTGTTTTGCTTGTCTGTTTTAATGTAGAAATAAGTTTTAATCATTGGTTTACTAATTTAATGTTCAACAAAAATATTAGCAAACTGCAAGTATAGCTAGGGATTCCCTGTGATTCCCTTAAAATTAGTTACCCTATATGTTTTTCATTTTGCAGGGTAACCCATAGGGTAACTGTACTTTGATATATAATGTGTATTTTGAATATATACCAAAAACAAAAAACCCTCTAAACGTAGTGTTTAAAGGGTTTTGACTTTTAAAGTGTCTTTTGACGACTTAATCAGCGGAGAAAGAGGGATTCGAACCCCCGGAGGTGTGACCCTCAACAGTTTTCAAGACTGCCGCATTCGACCACTCTGCCATTTCTCCTTGAGTGCCTCATCAAGCTATTTGCCTGAATGCGGGTGCAAATATAACCTCCTTTTTCATTCTATCAAATAAAAACATAACTTTTTAACAATAAATTTTGCGTATTTTTCAATGCTTATATTTTGTATAACAATATCGCGAAAAGAAAATTTCAAACCTTATTTTTGTAAAAACTTATTATACCATAATGGATACAATTAAACAGCTTAAATGGCGGTATGCAACAAAAAAATTTGATGCAACAAAAAAGTTGTCAAAAGCTAAATTAAATATCGTAACAGAAGCTTTTAACCTAACAGCCACCTCATTTGGGTTACAAACTATTAAGCTAATTGTTATTGAAGATAAGCAAATAAGAAAACCATTAGTAGAAGCATCCTATAACCAAAAACAAGTTCTAAATGCGTCACATCTTCTTGTAATTTGTATCCAAAAAAACATTGCAGATATCGATGTTACAACTTACTACAACAATATAAAACATATCCGCAATACACCAGAAACCATATTAAAACCTTACAGAGAAGATTTAATTAGCATGATGAAAGATATGTCGGTACTAGAGCGCCAGCAATGGTCAACAAATCAAGCATACATCGCACTAGGGAATTTAATGACGGTTTGTGCCATTGAAGGCATAGATTCATGTCCAATGGAAGGATTTTTACCATCAAAATATGACGAAATACTTAAATTAGATAAAAAAAAATTAAAATCAGTTTTACTTTTACCAATAGGTTATCGTGCAGAAGACGATATGTTTTCTGACTTCAAAAAAGTTAGAAAACCAATAGAAGAAGCTGTAATAACAATATAAAATATTTGGGCGTTACCACAAGGGTCGGGCTTTCGGTAGTCGCTTTTTTGTGTTGCATAGGTGCAACAACACAAAAAGAGCTTCAACAAAACCTCAATCCCTAACGCAAAACTAGCGTCCAATTCAACATTAAAGAAAAATAGAATATGCCAGGATTTGAATTATTTGGAGATTTAGAGAGAAAGCAAGTAAATGATGTATTGGACAATGGCGTGCTTATGCGCTATGGATTCGATGGCATGCGAAAAGGCCATTGGAAAGCCAAAGAATTAGAATCCGAACTTCAAAACGCTTTTCAATCCAAACACGTACAATTGGTATCTAGCGGCACCGCAGCAGTATCCGTAGCCTTAGCTGCAGCAGGCGTAGGAGCAGGTGATGAAGTTATCATGCCAACCTTTACCTTCGTGGCTAGTTTCGAAGCCATCATGATGCTCGGTGCTATTCCCGTTTTGGTTGATGTAGATGATACATTATGCCTAAACCCAGAAGCCGTAGAAAAAGCCATCACGCCAAAAACAAAAGGCATTATGGTCGTGCAAATGTGTGGTAGTATGGGCGATATGGATGCCCTAAGAGATGTAGCCAAAAAGCATAATGTATTATTAATTGAAGATGCATGTCAAGCCATTGGAGGAACATACAAAGGAAAACCACTAGGAAGCATTGGCGATTTAGGTTGTTTTTCATTCGATTTTGTAAAAACCATTACCTGTGGCGAAGGAGGAGCAGTAATAACAAACAACAAAGAATATTATACAAACGCCGACCATTATAGCGACCATGGTCACGACCATGTAGGTCACGACAGAGGAGCAGAAACACATCCGTTTTTAGGTTACAACTTCCGTATTTCTGAGTTACATGCTGCAGTAGGTTTAGCACAAGTAAAACGTTTGCCAGAGTTTTTAGCTATTCAAAAGAAAAATTTTAATATTCTAAGAGAAGCTTTAACAGAAATTCCAGAAGTCACCTTTAGAAAAGTACCAGAAGGAGGCCAAGAAAGTTGTGCTTTTTTAAATTTCTTTCTGCCAGACGTAGAAACAGCGCAGAACGTATCTAAAGCATTTAAAGAGAATGGTATTGATGTCTGCTGGAATTACTACAATAATAACTGGCACTATGTTCGTGAATGGCATCATCTAAAAGATGCTAAATCGTTATATCCTTTAACTAAAGAGATAAAAGGAGAATTAGCTAATCTTAAAACTAAAGATTTTTCGCAATCTGATTATTATATATCTAGAAATATTTCGTGTTTAATTAAGATGTCTTGGACTGAAGAGGAGGTTTTAGCGCGCGCGAATAAAATGGTAGAAAGTATAAAAAGTTGTATTTAAATACACAAATCTCTTATAATAATTACATCTATAAAAGAAAATGAGCAAACTTATTTAAGTTTAAAAAGGTATACTTTAAGCTTTGTATTTCCTTGTTATCACTATATTGTTACATTTGTTATAGGTTTTGTTACATTAGTAATACGCGTTCAATAGGCTATCATTTAATTTTGAGTTGAAATTATACATTAATAATAATTAAAACTTAAAATTATGAAAACAACTCGAAGATTTTTAACCTATGCACTTATGGCTTTTGCTTTAATTTTTACAAGTTACTCATGTGAAGGTGAGGATGGTGAAGATGGAATGAATGGAATTGATGGTTTAGAAGGGCCAGCTGGACAAGATGGTAACGCTAATGTGGTTTCTGTATTGTTAGAAAATCAGACAATTAATAATGGCGACAATGTTTTTGATATTTCTCAATTAACACAAGAGATATACGATACAGGTATTGTATATGCTTACGTCACAGTAACAGGAAATGATTATTGGGAGGTACTACCTCTAAGTCTTTCACAACAGATAATATTAGAAATTGATAAAATTGAAGTTGGTAAAATTACTTTAAAAGCTACTTTTTCCCAATCTAATCTTCGACTCAGATTTGTATTGCTTGAAGGTACAAGCGTTAGCGCTGTAGATTTTAATAATTTAGAAGAAGTCGTATCATATTACAATTTAGATTAATAAATCCCAAATAAACCAATTCTATAACTTTACTCTATGTTAAGGCATAGGGTAAAGTTCTTATATTTAAAGCATCAATATTTCTCATAATCATATCTCGGTAGAAATATATATTGTTTAATAAAACCGTCTTGGACAGAACAAGAGGTTAGGGAATGAGCTTCTAAAATGGTTAAGGCTATAAAAGCGTCTGTTTAACAATTATAATTCATGTAACATGCTATCTGTTTCATAGAGTATCATCATATATAGGTGATTTTCTATACAATAATATTCAAAAGAACATTATTGTATTTCTAAGTATAGTGGGGGAATTTATGCAGCTATAACTTTTAGTAGGTCGCTATTGCTTAAATGTTTTCATGATATAAAATTAAGTTTAGAAATATTGTAGTAATTTATTAAATATATTATAGATGTTATGTTGCTTTTAACAATCTCTGTACTTCTTTAAATAAGCTTACTATTATATGTCTACAGAATTACTAATAGCCATAACAAAACATAAATTACTCCATATCTAAATTATTCTCTTTAGAGTATTTGATGTATTTATATGTTTTATTTATACAAAAATCCTCTCGTATTCTATGCTATTACTATCATGTTACATAATTTACAGGTTTTGTTACATGTGTTATATCTATATCTATAATAGTCCTTTAGTTTTGAAAAAATTAATAGCAATGCCTTTACCTAAAAACAAAAGTGATAAAGAAAACTAAAACTTTAAAAGATGAAATTGAAGCTTTCCCTAAGCATAATATAGATCTAAATGTTAATCATTTATAAAATGGGAAGTACACTTAAAAAAGTAAAAGAGAAGCAATATCTAAATAACTATTAATAATAAAATAATTATGAAAAACACTATAGGTTTAATAATATTTTTAAACATCTGTATCGTGGGTGCGCAATCTATTGAAAACGTAACATTATCTAATGGAGGCAATGCTATAAGTAACGGCAGTAATTCAATTAATGCAACAATTGGTGAGCCCATTATAGGAGTTATATCTAACAATGAAACTTTGTTACAAGGGTTTTGGTTTAGTTCAACACTAAATTCAACATTAACAACTACTAATTTCTCATTAGAAGACAATATTTTACTTTATCCAAATCCTGTAATAAATAATCTCACTATTTTATTAAAAGATACTAAGAGCTACAATATGTCTTTGTGGACATTGCAAGGGCAATTAATAATGAAGAAAGATTTTAAAGGAATTCCTAATGGACACAAAATAAATTTTAGTGCTTTATCTAAGGGAGTTTATGTTTTAAAACTTTCAATAGACGACATAAATCAAAATAAAACATTCAGAATCATTAAAAAATAAAAGTATTAACCTTTAAATCATAAATTATGAAAAATATAAATTACTGTATTACTGTATTAGCCTTTTTTTTAATCAGTGTGTCTTTTGCACAATCAGCACAAAAAAACTTTATTAATTACCAAGCTGTAGCTAAAGATAGTGCAGGAGAACTTTTGGTAGATGAATCTGTAAACATACAAATAGCTATTAAATTTGGTGCCCCAGATGTTACTGCAAGTTATGTGGAAAATCATACAGTTACAACAAGTAGCAATGGTGTTTTTAGTCTTTTGATTGGTAATGGGGTTGCAATATCAGGAGATTTTGGTAGTTTGGAATGGGGTTCTATTGCTAGTTATATAACAATATCACTTAATGGGGCCGAAATTGGAACTAATGAGCTTATGGCTGTACCTTATGCTATTTCGTCTGGAGACACAAGGTGGCTTACTAATGGGAATGACATAGAAAATATAAATACTGGTAATGTAGGCATAGACAGAGCGCCTACATCTAAGTTGGATGTAAACGGAGATTTAAGATTAGAAAATGGTACGTCAGTAAACGAGATATCTACTGACGCAACTTTAGGAGGTAATAGTAATAATGCAATCCCTACTGAAAGAGCAGTTAAAACCTATGTTGATAATGCTACTGCGGCTACCACTCCAGTTGTATTTAAAGTTAGAGGAAATGGTTTTGCAGTAAAAGACTTGGATGCCAATACTACTATAGAAACAGATATTTGGGATATTAGAACGTATGATACTAGAAATGCTTTCAATACCACTACTAAAAGATTTGTTGTCCCAGAAAGTGGATATTATTATATACATGCAGTTGTAAGACAATCCAATACTGTAACTACTTCTTTTTTCAGAATTAGTTTTAATGTAGATACAGGTGTTGATTTCACGCAAATTGTTGATGGTGATGACGTAAAAACAGATGTTTGTGGTATTTATTTTCTTAATGTTGGACAACAAGTATTTGTGTCCCTGAGGAACTTTGGTGCTAATGATGTTAGAATAGATGGAACTGGTAGTTGGTTTGAAGGTTATAAAATTAATTAGAGGTAAATTATTGAGTAGTTTAACTAATCATGTAAGTAAAAATAATAAAATCAGCTTAATCTGATAAATAATTTAAAGATGAAAAATAGAATTAAAATTAGTGTAGTACTATTATTGTTTACATCAAGCATAATAGCGCAATGTACAGACATTAATACAAAAGAAATAGCTAAATATTTAAACGAAAAAGTAAAACCACGTCTAGATATTAAGCTAGATAAACACGATGGTTTTTTAGCCATAAATGGCACACGCCAAAATCTAGACCTTAAAGATGTAAAAATTAGTCCTGTAAGTAGAGAGTGGACCTATTTTTTTGAAAACGTAAGGCGTATAGATAGTAATTTCTGGTACGATTCTAAAAAAAACGCTTTCGTTTTAGACGTTAAGTTTGAAAACAACGGTATAGAGTTAAAGGGACGATGTGAAGGTTGTTTAACAAAGCGCATGAAAGACGATCGTGCACCAGATATTAATTGGGCAAATCCCCAAATAATGCGCTTTACATTAAAACCTATAGTTTTTCAACGTTCAGTATCATTTAAAGTAACACAAGTAGAAATGTTAGGTAAATTAGTTGGTAGTGGTTTTGGTAGTGTGTTTTCTAGACTAACTAAAGGTATTGAAGATGTTGTAGGGCAAGAACTAACTAGAGTTTTTACAACCGATGTTACTAAACGCTTATTTAATGATGCCTTACGTCCTTTATTAAAATCGAAAAAAACAGTTTCTGCGAATAGTGTGTCTTTGGCATCGTCTAGTTTGAGAGTTTGTAAATAATTAAATCAAAAACTACATACCTCAAAAAACACAAATCATAATTAATATATTGAAAACCATGAAGTTATATGTATTATTGTTTATCGTTCTTGTTTCCTTTTCCTGTAAGGAAAGTAATAAAATTAATGAGGAGCATACATTAGATATTATAAATAAAAAAAAGGAACCTAAAAAAGAAACAAAAACTAAAGAAACCTATTTATGTACTATAAACGGAAAGCCATGGCATTACACTAAAGCTTCTGGTATTGTAAGCCGACATAAAAAAACCAAAAAACGAGAAGCTATTTTTACTTTTACTAAAAAGCTTGAGAAAGGCAAGGAAATAGTTCAGTTATTTTATGATGGAGACACCAATCAATTAGAGAAAGCTAATATTCACTTAAAAGTACTTAAGAAAGATGGTAAGAGAATGACAGCTATGTATACATATTCTTCCAACACTACTAAATTTCATCCTAATGCTAAAATATCTGGTGCTATAGATTTATCAAATCCAAGTAATGCATCGGGTAATGCAGAAATTTCAAAATTAGATGTACGTTTTGATAAAAATGAAGTAAAAAATGAAGCAGATAAAATTATATCAGCACAAGGAATAAACTTTAAAGGTATTGGTTACTCAGAAGCTGGTAAGCTATTTGGTTCTAAAGGAGGAGCAAGTAATAATTAATATTTAACATAATCCACAATCTCTAAACCATAACCAATCAACCCAACACGCTTTGTTTGTTTGGTATTAGAAATTAAACGCAGTTTGTGAATATTTAAATCGTGAAGTATTTGAGCTCCAATTCCAAAATCTCTATTATCCATGTTTATTTTTGGAGCCCTAGCTATTTTATTAGATTCTTGGTTTTCTTTTAAAAAAGATAAGCGATTAAGGATATTCATAGATTGTGATTCTTGATTAATAAAGATTATTGCACCTTTTCTAGCATCATTTATAACCTTAAACATATCATCCAATTGCTTATCCGCATTATTGGTAAGCGTTCCTAAAATATCATTATTAATTAGGGTTGAATTTATTCTTGTAAGAACCTCTTCACTATCTTTCCATTGTCCTTTAGTTAAGGCTATATGTACTTGATTATTTGTAGTTTGCTTGTATGCTCTTAATCTAAAATTCCCAAAACGTGTTTCTATTTGAAAGTCCTCTTTTTTTTCTATTAAAGAGTCGTGTTGCATTCTGTAAGCCACTAAATCTTCAATAGAAACGATTTTCAAATCTAACTTCTTGGCAACCTCAATTAGCTCAGGTAAACGCGCCATGGTACCATCTTCATTCATTATTTCAACAATCACACCAGCTGGATTTAAACCTGCTAATCTTGCAAAATCAATGGCAGCTTCAGTATGACCAGTTCTTCGTAAAACACCACCTTCTTTAGCAACTAAAGGAAAAATATGACCAGGTCTAGCCAATTCAAATGGTTTTGTATTGTTATTAATTAAAGCTTGTACTGTTTTTGCTCTATCACTAGCTGAAATACCTGTGGTTACACCATTACCTCTTAAATCAACCGATACCGTAAAAGCAGTTTCCATGGGGTCAGTATTATTACGAACCATCATGTTTAACTCTAGCTCCTTACATCTGTTTTCGGTGAGCGGTGCACAAATAAGTCCTCTACCATGAGTAGCCATAAAGTTTATCATTTCTGGAGTTACCTTATCGGCGGCAGCCAAAAAATCACCTTCATTTTCACGATTTTCGTCATCAACAACAATTATAACTTTTCCGTTTCTTATGTCGTCAATAGCTTCGTGTATTGTATTAAGCTTAAACTCTTGTTTTGCTTTTTGTGTCATAGGGTTAACCATCATAGAACAAAGATATGGCTTATTTTAAAGATTCTAAACAATTTGCATTTAAGTCAACTTTCATTTTTACATTCAAAAAGAAGTGGGTAATAAAATAAAGAGGAATTCCAAGTATTAAAAGAAAGATATTGGGTTTGTTCTGTTTTTTATTTATATGATTATAAAATTGAAATAAATTAATAATCGATTTAATAAAGTAAATAATAAATATTGCTAATGAAACCATACTTAGCTGTATTGCAGGTGATGACAATGATGGTAATTTGTTATTTTTAAAAACAAAGAATAAAATTAATAGAACAAAGCCAATAATATATAATACTATAGCAAATTTTGAGTGTTCATTATAATTCTTTTTTATTTCTTCTGAAGTGTCGTAACTTTTATTAATATTTAAACCGTTTGCTCTTAAATCTGTTGTAGATAATCCTCTAGATTTTAAGACTTCCATAGCCTTAAACCCTATAGCTTTATCATGATCTAATGTGTCAAAATTATTGATAGTGTTTATCAGCTTTTCGTTTTCATATTCAGATAAAAACTTGTAATTTATACTGTCTTTCTCTTTAATTTTAAAAATCTTTTTTAATGGTTCTACAGCACTACCGAAATCAAATAAACCTCTGTCTGCTGTAGCTCTTTTGGTTAAGAAAATACCAAGGGGCAGCATGATTAAAGTTGAAAACCAAGGCGCTATAATAGGGTTAAAGTCTCCAGCTTTTGCACTATTTACAGCAAAAATTCCAATGAAATGATAGGTTAAAAACAATAGGATAGCAATTACCATAGGTAAGCCTATACCACCTTTACGAATTAGTGCTCCTAAAGGTGCTCCAACAAAAAATAAAATAACACAAGCAAAGCCTAAAGCAAATTTCTCATGAAGTGAAATAAAATGCTTATTAAGCCATGCTTTAGAGATTTTCATGGTGGCATCTTTCGAAATAATAAGTTGTTTAGAACTAATAATTGATTTTGATGCAACATCAACTAACTCTATTTTTTTTTTAGTGTTAAAAAGTTCTAGAATAGGACCTGTATAACTTACGGAGTCTATAATTCTATTGTTTGCTAGAGGTTTCTTGTTAATACCAGATCTTATATGTAAATTTTGGGAAAAGGATTCATGCTCATTGTTATATTTTACGACCAAAGAATCTATAGTCTTGGTTAATCCACTAACATTTAGCATATTGTATTTGTCGGTTTGTGATTGTTCATCAAAATCGACATTATTAATTTGCGATAAATCAATATTAATAATCTTTGTTTCAAAAGTACTTTTTGCAAATGGTTTCCTGATTAGTGCTTTTCTATCCTTTAGAGTTGTTACATCATTGTAGTAATGGCCATCATTTAAAATTAGTTTTAAAACATTAGAGTCTTTTTCGCTTGCAAGTTCACCAGTTTTAGATTTGATAACCGTAGTATTCTTTCTACCATCATTTCCTTTTACATGAATGGTTACATCTTCTAAGTATTGCCCTCTATCTCCACTCTTCCTACTTACTTTTATATTATAATTTGTTCCTTCTATTGTATTAAATTGCCCTTCTGCTATAGCCATACTGGGTTTTACCTTTGCAATGTTTTTTCTTAAATTATAGAATTTAAGTTCTGACCAAGGAATCACATTATTTGCAAAGAAGAATGTAATAATACCTACTGCAACAATAAAAACACTAAGCCCAGACATAGCGCGCTGTAAGGAAATACCTGTCGATTTCATGGCGGCAAATTCATAATTTTCAGCAAAACTTCCAAACACCATAATAGATGCCAAGAGTATGGTAAGGGGTAAAACTAAAGGAATAAGTTTAGGGGTAACATAAGTCAAAAATTTAAAAACTATAACTATATCTAGCTCCTTTCCAGCTAGTTCTTTTATATATAGCCAAATAGATTGCAATACAAAAATAAGTATGAGTATAACAAATACGCTGAGAAAAGTTTTTAGGTATGTGGTTAGTATGTAGCGGTCTAGAATTTTCACACGTTTAAATTTTTAAAAAGATATTTTTAAAATTTGTAGATAATCGTTTCAAACGTTATTAATCTAGTTTATTAATGTAATAATCTTTGTATTTATTGGTGTCAAAGGTAAATAAGGTTTTTGATAAAGGCTCATTTGTTTTAAAAGAATTAACAGTAAGCGTTGTTTTTGTACCATTTTTACCCACTTGTATTAAATTGTAAATATGCTTTGTTTGCGTATCTATACCTAAAAGAATATTTTTTATTTCAGAATTTGAATCGATAGGGGTAAGTTTTACATATTGAATTTTTCTACCATTTATATTTTGTTCAATATCAATTGTGTAAGTATGCCCCTCTTCATAAAAAGATAGCATTTTACTAGGTGTAATGGCATCGCTTTCTTCATCATTATCTGATGAAATAGTTACTTCTTCATCTTCAGTACTAATACTATACATGGTTTTTCCATCAAATAGTCTAGTCACTCCAAGGATATTTAATCTGTATTTATCACCTTGCATGATAACATCACCTTTGGTTTCTTGTTTTATGTTTTCTGAAATATTTTCAAGAGTATATTTAAAGTCTAGTGAAATATTTTCATAGCTTTTAACTTTTGTTGAAACCTCGTTTAACAACGCTTTGGCATTGTTTTGGGTAAATGCACTAAATGAAAGCGTAATAAGTAATATGGTTAAGAATTTTTTCATTGAAATTTTATTTTTCATTCCTCTTCTCGCGGAACCTAATTTTAATTATAATTCGTCTTCTAAAAGTTTATCTAAGGCTGTCAAATCTGGAACTAAAACCTGTCTTGCTTTGCTGCCTTCAAAATGACCAACTATTCCTGCGGCTTCTAACTGATCAATTAACCTACCAGCTCTATTGTAGCCTAATTTTAATTTTCGCTGTAATAATGAAGCTGAACCTTGTTGAGCGGTTACAATAACAATAGCGGCATCTTTAAATAGTTTATCTCTATCTGATATGTCTATATCAAGACCTGTGCCACTTTCTTCACCAACATATTCAGGAAGTAAATAAGCATCAGGATATGCTTTTTGTGAGCCTATATAATCTGTTATTTTTTCAACTTCAGGAGTGTCAACAAAAGCACATTGTACACGAATTAAATCGTTGCCTTGCGTATAAAGCATATCTCCGCGGCCAATAAGTTGGTCTGCTCCAGAACCATCTAAAATGGTACGTGAATCAATTTTTGAAGTTACTCTAAACGCAATTCTAGCTGGGAAATTGGCTTTAATGATACCTGTAATTACATTAACAGATGGGCGTTGGGTTGCAATAATTAAATGAATTCCAATAGCACGGGCTAATTGTGCTAAACGTGCAATAGGTGTTTCAACCTCTTTACCTGCCGTCATTATTAAATCTGCAAACTCATCAACAACTAAAACAATGTATGGTAAAAATTGATGTCCGTCATTTGGGTTAAGCTTTCTAGCTTTAAATTTTGCATTGTACTCAGCTATATTTCTGCAGAATGCATTTTTAAGTAATTCATAACGGTTATCCATTTCAATACATAGTGAGTTTAATGTATTGATAACTTTTGTATTATCCGTTATTATAGCATCTTCACTATCTGGGAGTTTTGCTAAATAGTGACGTTCTATTTTATTAAAAAGTGTTAACTCTACTTTCTTTGGGTCAACTAAAACGAATTTAACTTCGGCGGGATGTTTTTTGTAAAGTAAGGATGTCAAAACCGCATTTAAACCAACCGATTTACCTTGACCAGTAGCACCAGCCATAAGTAAGTGTGGCATTTTTGCAAGATCAACCACAAAGGTTTCATTGCTAATAGTTTTCCCTAAAGCTATTGGTAGTTGCATTTCAGAACTTTGAAATTTCTTTGATGCAATTACAGAACGCATGGATACAATTGTAGAATTTTTATTTGGTACCTCTATACCAATAGTGCCTTTTCCAGGAATTGGAGCTATAATACGAATGCCTAATGCTGAAAGTGATAATGCAATATCATCCTCTAAATTCTTAATTTTAGAAATACGAATTCCAGCATCTGGAACAATTTCATATAATGTAACTGTTGGTCCTATAGTAGCTTTAATACTGGAAATACCAATTTTATAATTGTTTAAAGTATCAACAATTCTGTTCTTATTTTCTTCTAACTCTTCTTGGTTAATGGTAATCCCTTCAGTATCGTATTTCTTTAATAAATCTAGTGTTGGAAATTGATATTTAGCTAATTCTAGAGTAGGGTCAAACTGTCCAAAATCTTCAACTAGTTTATTCGCTAGGTTATCAGTTTCAGATTTTTCTTCCTTTACGTCTTCAACTTTTATTTCTAATTCAGGTTCTTCAACTTCAGGTTCTGGTATTTTTACTTCTAAGGGAGCTGTTTCAATTTTTGGTTTAGGCTCTGGATTTTTATTTTCTAAAGCTAATTCATGAGCTTTTTTTATAGCTTCAGCTTCATCAGATAAATTGTTATCCAAAGGCACAACTATATCTTCTTTCATATTAGAAAGCTCGTCTTTAAAATCTTTTTTAGCAGATTTAAAAATACGCGTAAAACTTTCAAAAGTCACTTTAAAACGAATCGCTAAATATGTAATTAATCCAAAAATAAGTAAAAGTATAGTGCCAATTTTACCAACGTAATCCTGAAGAAAACTATTAATTTCAAAACCAATTGTACCTCCAAGTATATCATTTTTATTTCCGAAGAATCCTAAAAGTATTGATAGCCAGATAGTAATAAGAATCCCCCAAAACCAATGTTTTCTCAGCTTTGCTTTGTTGATGTTCATTAAAACATAAACACCAGACATAAAGATTAATCCAGAAAAAATAAAAGATGCAATACCAAAACCACGTTGAATAAAAAAGTCGCTTAACCAGGCGCCAGTTTTACTCAACCAATTTTGTGTTTTAACTTCGCGTGACGTGAAGTCTGATAAGGTGCTCTGGTCGGCTTCTCCTGTAAATAGATAAGATACAAACGCAATAAATAGCAAAAGTCCAGTAATTACCAGAAAACTACCCAACACCAATTTTTGTTGGCTAGACAACTTAAAACTTGGTGCTTTTACGGTTTTTCTAGGTGATTTTTTAGCTTTAGTTCTGGTTTTAGCCATTAATTGGTTTGTTTCAAAATTTAATATCTAAAATAAGATTGTTATTGAGTGATTTTAGTAATACAACAAAAATACAAATTACTAACGTTTATCCTAGAGTATTAGTATTTTAAAAAATCTTTGGAAGATATATTATAAAGCCAACAATACTCGCAAATATGCCAGCTATAAATACCGCTCCTGCAGCTATGTCTTTTATTAAACCAATTTTTTCATGACGGTCTGGATGAATAAAATTGGCAATTTCTTCAATGGCTGTATTAATGCCTTCAATACTCATAACTAAACCAATAGCGAGTAGTTGAATAGCCCACTCTGTAGAGGAAATGTTAAAATAAAACCCTGCAGCTGTAACTATTAAAGCTATAAAAAACTGAATTTTTATACTAGCCTCAGATTTTAAAAGTAGGGTTGCACCTTTAAAGGCGTAACCCACACTTTTTAATCGGTTTTTTATAAAAGATTCTTTTTTAGGCATCTTGCAATGCTTCTAAAGCAGCCTTATAGTTTGGTTCGTCAACAATTTCTCCCACTTGTTCAGTATATTTTACGATGCCATTTTTATCTAAAACTACAACACAACGTGAGTGCAAACCTTCTAATGGACCGTCAACAATGTTTAAACCATAAGCTTTCCCGAAACTTCCATCTTTAAAATCAGATAAATTTACCACATCTTTTAATCCTTCAGCACCGCAAAAACGACCTTGAGCAAAAGGTAAATCGCGAGAAATACAAAGTACTTTTGTGTTTTCTAATTCACTTGCTTCCTGATTAAAGGTTCTAACTGATTGTGCGCAAGTCCCAGTATCAATACTTGGGAAAATGTTTAAAACAACTTTACTTCCTCTATAATTTGTTAAGCTATGAACATCTAAATCTGTAGTAGTTAGTAAAAAGTCTGGTGCTTTTGTACCAACTTCTGGTAAGTTACTTGATGTTTTAATTGAATTTCCTTTTAATGTAATTGAAGCCATTTTTTTTTGTATTTTAATTTGAGCATCTAAAATAGCAATATTTAGATGAGTTCAATAGCTTAATCTTACTATTTTTTGATTTTTTTAAGCACATGAGTCATACTTAAAAGCTATTAAAAATAATTATGCGATAAATTTTATCAATTATAATATAATTTTAAAAAATATAGCACATGTTTTTTGAAGCTATTAAATGAGTAATTTTAGTAATTCAATAAACCTTTATTAATAACTGAATAAAACACAAAAATATAAGTAATGGATAACAACGAAAAACACAACATGAATGGAGACCCAAGTCAATGCCCATTTTTAAGCGGAGATCAAAAACAAACTGCAGGTCGTGGGACAAGCAATAGAGATTGGTGGCCAAATGAGCTAAAGCTAAATATTTTGCGTCAAAATGCATCAAAGTCGAATCCAATGGGGGAAGATTTTGATTATGCTAAGGCTTTTAATAGTGTTGATTTTACAGCGTTAAAGCAAGATGTTATCAATTTAATGACAGATTCTCAAGATTGGTGGCCTGCAGATTATGGGCATTATGGCGGGTTCATGATTCGTATGGCGTGGCATAGTGCCGGAACTTATAGAGTAGGAGATGGAAGAGGTGGAGCAGCAACAGGAAATCAGCGTTTTGCACCTTTAAATAGCTGGCCAGATAATGGCAATCTAGATAAAGCGCGCTTATTGTTATGGCCAGTAAAAAAGAAATATGGGAATAAAGTGTCTTGGGCAGATTTAATGATTCTTGCAGGTAACTGTGCTTTAGAATCTATGGGATTCCCAACCTTTGGTTTTGCTGGCGGACGTGAAGATGTTTGGGAGCCAGAGCAAGATATTTATTGGGGAAGCGAAACAGGTTGGTTAGATAATGATGACCGCTACGATACCAGTGATGGCGATTTAGAAGGACATTTAGGAGCGGTGCACATGGGTTTAATTTATGTAAATCCAGAAGGACCTAACGGAAATCCAGACCCTTTAAAATCGGCACATGATATAAGAATTACGTTTGGTCGTATGGCTATGAATGATGAAGAAACTGTAGCTTTAGTTGCGGGTGGGCATACCTTTGGTAAAGCACACGGTGCTGCAGACCCAGATAAATATGTTAGTGCAGAACCACATGGAGCATCTATAGAGGAAATGAGTACAGGTTGGAAAAACACTTATAAATCTGGTGTTTTAGATGACGCGATTACAAGTGGTATAGAAGGTGCATGGACACCAAATCCAACCCAATGGGATGGAGATTATTTTGATGTGCTTTTAAATTATGATTGGGAATTAACCAAAAGTCCAGCTGGTGCACACCAATGGACACCAACAGCGGCATCTAATGCGCGTCAAGCTCCAGCAGCAGGCGGGAACGGAACACAAGCCTTAATGATGACTACCGCAGATATGGCACTTAAAATAGACCCTGGGTTTTTAGAAATTTCAAAACGTTTTCACGAAGATCACAAAGCTTTTGAAGATGCTTTTGCAAGAGCATGGTACAAATTAACACATCGTGATATGGGTCCAATAGACCGTTACTTAGGTCCAGAAGTTCCAAGTGAAGAGTTGCTTTGGCAAGACCCTATTCCAAAAGTAGATTACAAATTAAGTGATGCAGATATATCATCATTAAAAAGCATGATTTTAACTTCTGGTTTATCAATTTCTGAATTAGTAAAAACGGCTTGGGCATCGGCTTCAACGTTTAGAGGTTCAGATATGCGAGGTGGTGCAAATGGAGGGCGTTTACGTTTAGAGCCACAACGCAGTTGGGAAGTAAACAATCCAACCGAATTAAACAAGGTTTTAAATGTTTTAGAAGGTATACAAAACGAATTTAGCGGAACCATTTCTATGGCAGATTTAATTGTTCTAGCAGGTACTGCAGGCGTTGAAGAAGCTGCTAAAAATGCAGGTCATAATGTAAGCGTATCTTTTACACAAGGCAGAGGTGATGCTTCACAAGAACAAACCGACTTAGAATCATTTGGCTATTTGGAGCCAATAGCTGACGGATTTAGAAATTACATGAATCCTAAATTAAAAGTTGCTGCTGAAGATTTATTGGTTGATAGAGCTAATCTGTTAACACTTTCTATTCCAGAAATGACAGTTTTAGTTGGAGGTTTACGTGTGTTAGGAACAAATTATGATGGGTCTGATTATGGCGTGTTTACAGATAATGTGGGAAGTTTAACAAACGATTTCTTTACAAACATTCTTGACTTCACTTATACTTGGAGTGCTACTTCTTCTGATGACACCATTTTTGAAGGTCGCGATCGCAGAACAGGCGCAGTTAAATTTAAAGGAACGCGAGCCGATTTAATTTTTGGTTCTAATACGGAGTTAAGAGCAATTGCGGAAGTTTATGGTGCTAACGACGTACAAGAGAAATTTGTAAACGATTTTGTTGCCGCTTGGACTAAAGTGATGAACTTAGATCGTTTTGATTTAAAATAAATATTGAATTTATAGATTGAAAGGGATGAGTTTTTATGCTCATCCTTTTTATTTTTAAAATATAACTATGAACGAAACAGAATTGTTTTTTAAATCCATTCAACAAGGAAAAGTGGATAATATTGAAGCGCAACTTGGAAGAAACCCAGAATTAGTAAAATCAAAAGATGCTAGAGGTTTTACACCTTTAATTTTTGCTTCTTATTTTGATAAAGAAACTATTGTTAAGGTTTTATTAGAGTATAAAGCTCCAGTTGATGAAGCAGACGCTTCTGGAAATACAGCGTTAATTGGTGTTTCTTTTAAAGGTAATGCGAGTTTAGCAACTTTATTGATAAAACATGGAGCAGATGTTAATGCCAAAAATAAAAATGGTGTTACACCTTTAATTTTTGCTTCTATGTATAATCAATCTAAAATAGTTGAATTGTTATTGAAGTATGGTGCTGATGTTTCTTTGATAGATAAAGATGGAAAAACTGCTATAGATTATGCTGAGGAAAAAGGTTTTAAAGGTATTGTTGAACTTTTGAATTAGTTTGATTTTGGGAGGTTCGTTTAACGGTTACGTATATGAAATGTTGCGTGTTTGTGTGCGAGGATTTTCCGAAGGAAAATCAGAAGCTAGCAAACAAAGCAACTTCCATTGGTTAAGCACAAAGTAGCAATTTTTTATATACAATGTTGGCAGTAGTTTTTAATTTTTTAGTTGTTCAGCCGTTTTTGCTCCAAACCTTGGGGAAGCAAGTATTCTCCTAAGTTTTTTAACGTTTTCTATATCGTATAAATCTTCAACTCTTTCGGTTGAAATTAATTTGTCCAAGTAATCTAAAATAGTTTCATTTTCTCCATTAATTTTTTCAATTGCATTAAAGTCAATTTGGGGTTCTTTAAACCTCATTAGATAACTAAAAAATAATTCTGGATAATATTCAAGATAAATTGCTCGTTTTAAAACATGTTCTGTATTTCTATCTTTCCTTTTTCCTTCATCACATATTAGATATTCAGATTTGGAATTCCAGAAGTTAATTATTTCTTTTTTATTTTTTTTGGATTTATCTAGCCCTAGATAAGAAATGACAATATCATCAATTTTTGAAATTAAGTCTTTCGCTCCATATTTCTTTGCAAGTGTAAATTGAATACACATTCTATTTGCTACATTTTTAAGATTGTCTTTTTCAATGTCGCTTACTTTTTCTTGTTGATGAGAATTGTCAATTCTTTTAATCTCTTTATTTGAAGTAACAGAATCTTTTTGCATTTGTCCAAATGTAGATTTAATACTAAAAACTAGAATTATTAAAAAAAATAGTCTCATAATTGGGTTTTAAAATGGTTTATACACTATGTTGCTTCAAATTACTGCCAATGTTTTTACGGATATGTGTCGTTTTAATGACTTATATCCGACGTTAAACGAAGGTAGTTGAATTTTTTTACAAAGTCAAGTTTCAATAAAAACAAAAAACCACTTCAATTGAAGTGGTTTTTAATACTCATTTTTCTCTTTCAATTAGGTATCAATCGAACCCATAACACGTCCCATAAAACTATTTAAAGCTTCTTTTTTAGGTGTGCCATCTTTAGTCATTTTATTCACTTCAATGGCGCCGTACATGTTAGAAATCAATTCACCTATAACATCTAACTCTTCATCTTTTAATGAAGGCACTTCGGTTAAAGCTTCTAAAGTTTCAATAGTTTCAACAACAAAATCTTCGTCGTTAGCTTCTATGAAATTCGTTAAATGTTTAATTACTGGTAACTTCATTGACTAAATCTTTTAAAACATCAAACTTATTAGTCTGAACTTGATTTATAAATACCCCATTTTTAAAGGTTGCAAAGGTTGGTAAATTATCAACAGTTGCTAACTTTCTACTTTCTGGAAACTTTTCCGCGTCAGCAATAATAAAAGTAACGTCTTCTAATTCTGAAGCTAGTTTCTTCACTTTTGGTTTCATGATACGGCAATTACCACACCAGGTTGCAGAATATTGTACAACAACAGTATCGTTCTCAGATACTAAGCTTTGTAAATTATCTTCGTTTAATTCTGTAATCATAATTTTGAATATTTTTTTGAGACCTGTCAGGTTTTCAAAACCTGACAGGTCTGAGAACTATTTTAGTTTTAGTTAGCATGAGCTGCTAAATACTCAGCAGTAGCTTTTGCATTGGCACTCATAGCATCTTTACCTTCTTCCCAGTTTGCAGGACAAACTTCTCCTTTTTTTTGAACGTGTGTTAAAGCATCAACCAAACGGATGTACTCACCAACGTTTCTACCTAAAGGCATGTTGTTAATGCTTTCGTGTTGCACCACACCATCTTCGTCAATAATGTAAGTGGCTCTATACGTTACGTTATCACCTTCAACTTGAACCGTTCCTGTTTCTTCATCGTAAGTTTCGTTAGTAATATCTAAAATACCTAAAACGCTAGATAGGTTTCTGTTGCTATCCGCTAAAATAGGGTAGGTTACACCTTCAATACCACCATTATCTTTTGCTGTGCTTAACCATGCAAAGTGTACTTCTGGAGTATCACAAGATGCACCAATTACAATGGTGTTTCTTTTTTCAAATTCTCCTATAGCTGCTTGAAAGGCATGTAATTCCGTTGGACATACAAAAGTAAAATCTTTTGGGTACCAAAATAATACTACTTTTTTCTTATTGTTAACTGCTTCTTCAAGAACGTTTACTTTAAAAGTATCGCCCATATCATTCATGGCGTCAACGTTTAAATCTGGAAATTTTTTACCTACTAATGACATTTGTATTTTGTTTTATAATTAATAATTCGCTTTTCTGCGTGCAAAAATAACTTACAAATGAAGAAAATAAAGCGTCATAAAATTTTAAATACTTATTGATTAATAGTATTTATTTATGAGTATTGAAAATGAGAGAGTTACTAGGCGTTTTTTGAAGATTTTAGTTGTTTGATTTTAATTGAGAATGCAGCGAATAATAGCGTAGTAAAAGGACTTAGCCAATTAAAGATGGCATAAAAGAAATATTCGGCAACACCAACGCCTAAAACACCAGATTGATAGGCACCGCAGGTATTCCAGGGTATTAAAACGGAAGTTACTGTACCCGAATCCTCTAAAGTTCTACTTAAATTTTCGGGTGCCAAACCCTTATCTTCAAATGCTTTTTTAAACATTTTTCCTGGGATAACAATGGCTAAGTATTGGTCGGATGCAATTGTGTTTAATCCTAAGCAACTAACAACTGTACTTGCGAATAATCCAAAAACAGAAGTGGCAACAGACAGTAAAGCACTTGTAATTCTAGAAAGCGCACCAATACCATCCATAATACCGCCAAATACCATAGCGCAAATAATGAGATAAATAGTCCAAAGCATACCTTTCATGCCACCAGCAGAAAAGAGGTCGTTTAATTTTTCGTTTTCAGTTGTAATTTGTGTGTCTGTAAAAACAGACGTTATTACTGAAGATAATTTTGACTCTCCTAGGCTATTTAGGACATCTGGTTGGAAAATAAAAGCAAAAATTGCTGCCAATAAAACACCTGTAGTTAAGGCTGTAAGAGGTTTTGTTTTTAGTAAAATGAGACCAATAACAGCTAAAGGAACTAAAAATAGCCAAGGCGTAATATTAAAAGTGAAATCTATAGTGTTTAATAAGTTGCTCACATCAGCACTACCAGAGGTTGTAATAGTAAAACTTAAAACCCCAAAAACAATAAGCGTAACAATAATGGTTGGTACCGTTGTTAAACTCATATACTTAATATGCGTAAATAAATCTGTTCCAGCCATTGCAGGTGCAAGGTTAGTGGTATCACTTAATGGTGACATTTTATCTCCAAAATACGCTCCAGAAATTACTGCTCCAGCAATCATGCCTGGGTTTATTCCTAAAGCAGTTCCAATACCAACAAGAGCAATGCCAACGGTAGCGGAAGTGGTCCAAGAACTTCCGGTAGCAATTGATATCACTGCAGCAATGATTACAGAAGCTGGTAGGAATATTTCGGGACTTAATACTTGTAAACCATAATAAACCATTGCAGGTATTACGCCACTAATTAGCCAAGTGCCAGCTAAGGCGCCAACTAAAAATAAAATCATAATCGGGATGAATACACTCTTTAAATTTTCCCAAATTTCGGTTGCCATTCGGTTTATAGAAACCTTATTAAAAAAGCCTACAATAGCCGCTATAACACCACCAATTAATAAAATAATTTGATTAGAATATTCTCCTAAAAGCTCGCCATCTGCAAAAATAATATTATAAAAAAGTAATGCCATTAGTAGTATAACAGGAATAAGAGCTTCTAAAAAATTAAGTTCTTTGTTCTCAATTATGGTTTGATCGTTGGCTTTAAACTCAGAAATATTCTTTTCGTCTTGCATAAGGAGTATTTTAGTCTCGTAATGTTACGATTTTCTAGTTCATTTTCAAAATAATGTGACTTAGTATGAAAATCAGTGTATTATAACCTCAATAACTATTAATAATTTATATTATGTTTTTTGCTTTGTCCCTGTTATTGGTGTTTTTTATTTTAGGATTGCTTGTTTATAAAGGAGAACTTTTTAATGCATCTAATCATGATGACTATAGTTCTAAAGATGATTTAAATATTAATGAATACCAGACTGAAAAATCTTTTTTTCTTTCTGAAGAACTTAAAAAAAGTTCAAACCAATATTTACTTAAAAAAAACTAAATACTAAAGTTCTAAATTTTAAAAAATTTGTTAGTTAAGTTTGTATTCTAAGAAATATGGATTCACTAACTCAAATTGTATTAGGTGCCGCTTGCGGAGAAGCGGTACTAGGAAAAAAAATAGGAAATAAAGCTTTATTATTCGGTGCTATTGGTGGCACAATTCCAGATTTAGATGTATTTATAGGTAACTGGCTACATGGTAATGAAATTGATGCTATGCTTTTTCATAGAGGGTATATGCACTCCATTTTGTTTTCAGTAATTGCCGCTTTTTTATTGGGGTGGTTAATATATAAACTCTATAACTCAGGTAAGCGATTAGACACCACAACCCAAAAAGATTGGATTAGTTTGTTCTTCTGGTCCTTATTCACACATCCTATTTTAGATTGTTTTACTCCGTATGGTACGCAATTATTTGCGCCTTTTAGCAATTATAGAGTAGCATTAAATAATATAGCGGTGGTCGACCCAGTTTATACCATACCGTTTTTAATATGTATTATTGTTTTAATGTTTTTTAAAAGAACATCAAAAAATAGACGCTTATGGTTAAAATTAGGCATCGGAATTAGTTCAGCTTACATGCTATTTACATTTGGTAATAAACTGTACATGGATTCCGTTTTCAAAAAATCGTTAATCGCAAAAGGTTTAAATGTTAATAGGTATTTTACTCAACCAACCATTTTCAATAACATATTGTGGTATGGTATGGGAGAATCAGACTCCTCGTATTATGTGGCTTATTACTCGTTGTTAGATAAGAAAAGTCAATTTATAGATTTTAAAGCACTACCTAAAGAAAGGGCTTTAACAGAAGAAAAATTTAGCAGAATCAAAGATTTAGCATGGTTCAGTAACCATTATTATAGTATTTATAAAATTGGCGATAATGAATATCAATATAACGATTTGCGTTACCCTTTAACAAGTAAAGAAAACTCTAACTCCTCGGTTTTTAAGTTTGTACTATATAAAGAAAACAATCAAATTAATATGAAACCTTTTCAGCGAAATGAAGATAATATATCAGATGCTTTAAATGCGCTTTGGGAACGTTTAAAAGGAATTTAATTTCATTTTTACAAATTTGGGCGCAACCCAAAGGGTCGGGCTATTCGTTACAAGTCCTCGCACCTCCTGCGTCGGGCTGTGGGCTATCCACTTCTATCCCTTGCGCACTTATCCGCTACTTCAGTAATTAGTTCGTGCATTATTACTATCCGAAACACTTTGTGACTTAGCGCCTTTGCGAGAAATAAATAAAACCTATAGAATACTCAATTCCACCATACACTCACGCATCACTTTATAAGTACGTTCAATATCGGCATCTAAACCAATAGAAAAACGAATCAAACCATCACTCAAACCCATTTTTTTTTGTTCATCTTCAGGAATCTCAGAAGATGTTGAACTCCCAGGAGCACTAAATAATGTTTTGTAAAACCCAAGACTTACCGCTAAATAGCCTAAGTTTTTGTTTTGCATGAGTTCCATGAGTTCGTTAGCTTTTTCTAATGTGCCCACGTCTATGGTAAGCATCCCGCCAAAACCATATGCTTCATTCATCATACTCTTAAACAATTCATGACAAGGGTGAGATTTCAAACCAGGATAAACAGTTTTTAAACCATCGGCTTCAAACTTTCTGGCTAGATACAAGGCATTTTTGCTATGCTGTTGCATTCTAATATGTAGTGTTCTTAAGTTTTTTAAAACCGAAGCAGCTCTCAAGCTATCCATTGTCGAACCAAATAACATCGAAGCACCATCGTTTACGTTTCGCAATTCATCTATAAAATCTTGGGTGCCACAAACCACACCACCAACAGTGTCGCTAGAGCCATTAATAAACTTGGTTAAACTATGAATCACAATATCTGCACCTAGAGTAGCTGGCGAAATTGATAAAGGTGAAAACGTATTATCAACAACCAATTTTAAGTTGTGTCTTTTAGCAATTTTAGCTAAACCTTTAATGTCAGCAACTTCTAAAAGCGGATTACTCACAGATTCGCAGTAAATAATTTTTGTATTTTCGGTTATTGAAGCTTCAACAATATCAAGTTTTGTAATATCAACAAAGGACGTTTCAATATTAAACTTAGGGGCGAAATTTTTCAGAAAAGCATACGTGCCACCATAAATAGTTCGACTAGAAATAATATGGTCTCCAGCTCCACAAAGTTGTAAAACAACGGGTGTTATAGCGCCCATTCCTGATGCTGATACGTTGGCTGTTTCTGTACCTTCCATAGCAGCTAATGCTTCGCCCAAATATAAATTTGAAGGTGTGGAATGACGCGAATATAAGTAGCAACCATCAGCATTGCCTTCAAAGGTGTCGAACATAGTTTTTGCAGACAGAAAGGTGTAAGTTGAGGAGTCTGAAATAGAAGGGTTTACGCCTCCAAATTCTCCAAAATATTGTAAATCTTGTATGCTGTTTGCGGGTTTAAATGCCATAGGGGTTTATTTTGTGAGGTTGAGCGTAGTCGAAACCTATATTATTTGAATCAAAAGTCATTAATTTTAGACTAAAAAACAATCATTTGTTTATATTTTAGAAAATAAAACTATTATTTATTATATTTATAGATTATAATAATTATTTCGCTCATGCGTTTAACATTTTACAGATATATTTTCGATTATGATATTTGATACTACTGATAAAAAATTACTAGAATACTTGCAAAAGGACAGTAAACAAACCAATAAGGAACTTTCCAATAAATTGGGCTTATCAGTTACCGCAGTTTACGAACGTATTAAAAAGCTTGAAAAAGAGGGTTATATTGATAGTTACATCGCTGTTGTTAATAAAGAAAAGGTAAATAAGAATTTTGTGGTGTTTTGTCATATTAAACTCATTCAACATAGTCAAGAGTTTGTTACAAGTTTTGAAAGGGAGGTTAAACGCTTAGATGAGGTATTAGAGTGTTATCATTTAAGTGGTGATTACGACTACCTTCTAAAAGTAATAGTAAAGGATATGGCTGCTTTTAGAGAGTTTATGGTTAAAAAGTTAACAGGTATAAATCATATAGGAAGCACACATAGTATGTTTGTAATTAATGAAGTTAAACATAGTACCACTTTAAATCTTTAAAATGAATTCCATTAAATATAAAAGTTTAGAACTTTTTAT
Organism: uncultured Algibacter sp.; assembly: GCF_947487575.1. GTDB lineage: Bacteria > Bacteroidota > Bacteroidia > Flavobacteriales > Flavobacteriaceae > Algibacter_B. The sequence goes on from NZ_CANKXG010000005.1 coordinate 134,360, forward strand.
CATTTTTATATTGGTGCCAATAAGTTATGCCATTAGCTATTCGCCTTGGGTAAAATTAAGTGTTGGTTTAGTTGGATTTCTTTATGTCATTTATATTTTATTAAAAGTAGAAAACCTGAAATTTAAAGTTTCTAAACACTTGGGTTGGAAGGCATTTTGGAAGGCAACAATTATAAAGCTTATTTTTATCGCAATTATAACTACGTTGTTTGTTTGGATAACTGATAGCGAATCACTTTTTAGTGTTTTGCTTAATGAGCCCATAAAATGGTTTATATTATTATTTATTTATAGTTTCTTTTCTGTGTATCCTCAAGAATTGATTTATAGAACTTTTTTCTTTAAAAGATATCATAGCTTATTTAAAAATGAAGTATTATTTATTTTTGTTAATGCAATTCTATTTTCTCTTGCGCATCTTTTTTTTGGAAGCGTTTTGGTAATCGTTTTAACCTTTTTAGGTGGCTTATTATTTGCTTATACTTTCAAAAAAACACAATCTACACTTCTGGTGTCCATTGAGCATGGCATTTATGGGTGCTGGTTATTAACAGTTGGGATGGGCAGTATGTTAGGATTTCCTGTATAGATTTATCGATGAATTTTATTTTGAGAAATATAATCTTACGATAATTTTTTTTTCACTATTTTTAAGGAGCTATTATTAACCAAAAAACAATTTAAATATGAAAAAATTAGGACCAATTATTTTCGGAATTATTATTGGAGCAGTATTAACGTATTATTTTTGCCCTCGTCAATGTGCTGATATGCCAACTATAGGTGAAGAAGTGGTAATACCAAAAGGTGTTATTTCTGTTGCAGAAGCTACAGTATTAAATGATAATTGGACTAAATACAGAAAACCTGAGATAGACTCCATTACTCAACGACAAGTCGGAAAAAATGATAACCGATGGGCTGGTTGGTCTTTAGAGGATATAGAAAACTATATAGATTTTGCAAAAAGAGAAGCAAAAAAACAGCAACAAGAAATAGCCGGATTTCGCATCTATTTTGGAGTTTATGGCGAAAAAGCACCTAACGATAAGGGGTATTTAAGTACTTTGTTTTGGGCGCCGCAGTTAAAAGCGGGCACATCAAAAGCAAGTTTTTCAAACTTTTCTTCTTCAGCGGTTTTGGAAATCCCACCTTTGAATGCAGGTACTGGAGGGCAAGGTGGGTATCCACAATAGTTTAATGAATGATTTTTTATTAGAATATTATAATAATATCACGTATAGCGTGGAAATTTTAGCAGCTGTAACTGGTTTAGTACTTTATAAAAAGTATAAACTAACAGCTGCTAAATATTTTATATGGTTTTTGGTTTATCTATCTGTTTGTGATTTTTTAAATTCTTACGTTCACTATATTTACAATGATGGTTTTTTAAGTTTTCTAAAGGATACTGTATTTATATGGAATTATTGGTGGACAACACTCTATTGGAATATTTTGGCCATTATTTTTTTTGCATTTTATTATTACAAAATTCTAAGTAAAAAGACTTTTAAAACTATAGTGAAATTTAGTGGATACGGTTTTTTATTATTTTCTATTGTTTACGTAATTATTAATTGGGACGCTTATTTTGTTAGCTTTTTTCCAATAATTAGTATTTTCGGAGCTTTAATAATATTTCTTTGCACCGTTTTTTATTTTATTGAAATATTGGAAAGCGATATGATACTAACCTTTTACAAATCCATTAATTTTTATATTAGCGCTGCTATTTTTATATGGTGGCTTATTATCACACCATTAGTATTTTATGATGTTTATAATTCAAATAAAGACTGGAATTTTATATTCCTAAAATGGCAAATTTATTTATTAGCTAATATAGTTATGTATTCAACTTTTACCTTTGCTTTAATATGGTGCAGACCACAGAAAGATTAACAAGTACAGCTTCAGAGCGTTATTTATTGGTGTATATGATATTAGTTTTAATTATCATTACATCACTAGTTATTGTGTTTTTTGTTGTATTTCAAAAACGAAAAAACAAATTACTTCAAGATAGGATAAAACAGCAACAGGCTTTTGAAGCGGAAATTATTCAAGCACAAACCGAAGCTCAAGAACAAACTTTAAAGAATATTGGCTGGGAATTGCATGATAATGTTGGGCAGTTATTGTCCTTTGCCAGTATGCAATTAAGTATTTTAAAAATGCAAGTAACGGATGATGTAAAAGACAAATTTAAAGATACAACTGAAGCTCTCAGCAATGGTTTAAAGGAAGTCCGAGCGCTTTCAAAAACACTTAATAACGACGTTATTTTGAATATAGGTTTTGAAAAATCTATTACCAATGAGCTAGATAGAATGAAAAAGATGAAGTTCACATCAGCTGAACTTAAAATTATTGGTGATAAAGTTGATTTTAAGGACAGAAAACATGAAATTATTATTTTTAGAATACTTCAAGAATTTTTATCAAATTCGGTAAAATATTCTGAAGCAAAAAATATTGGTATTACTCTAGATTATAAACCTGAAAAATTAACTATAACAGCTACCGATGATGGTAAAGGATTTGATATTAATGAAATTGAACAAGGTTCTGGTTTAATAAATATGAAGAGTAGAGCTGCATTAATTAATTCGAGTTTGGAGTTGAATTCTAAACCTAATAAAGGTGTTCAGCTAGTATTAAATTATCCTTTAAATTAGCTTAAAGAGTAGACTTGCCATTTCGACATTAAATAGAAACTGCATAATCATAAAAGTGAAGTAAATTTTACTATGTGATGTCTCAATCGTGTCTCATTTCGATATGACAAAAAACGAAGGTGATTATCCAAAATACTTAAATACGGTTTTCAAAAAGCTCATTTTACCCTTGTAAGGTGGATACCTAAACGAAGGGTCAAACCAATTACTTCTTTTTATAATAGGCTTTGTATTGGAAAACGTATCAAATCCATGTTTTCCATGGTATTGGCCTATACCACTTGCGCCAACACCTCCAAGGGGTAATCTGTGGTTTCCAAAATGAATTAATAAATCGTTAATTACCCCACCTCCAAAACTGTATTTTTTTATGGTTTCATCAACAAAATATTTATCATTTGAAAACACATATAGCGATAGAGGTTTGTCTAAACCCCATATTGTGTTTTCAATATCATCTTCGGTTTCAAAGGTTAAAATTGGTAGAACAGGACCAAATATTTCTTCTTGCATTATTTTGCTTTCCAAACTTGGTTCATCAATTATGGTAGGAGAGATGTAGCAATTCTCTGTACTTATTTCTCCTCCAAATACAATATTTTCAGTATTTATTAAAGCTTCAATACGTTTGGTGTTGGCTTCATTTATAATTCTTGGAAAATCTGGTGATGTTTTTGGGTTTTCCCTATATCGTCGAATTATTTCTGACTTTAAAGCTTCAATGAGTTCTTTTTTTATGTTGCTTTTTGCTATAACATAATCAGGAGCAATACAAGTTTGGCCTCCATTTAATAATTTACCCCAAACCAGCCTTCTAGCTACAAGTTTTAAATTAACAGAATCATCAATAATACAAGGTGATTTCCCTCCTAGTTCTAAAGTAACAGGTGTTAAATGTTTAGCTGCAGCTTTGGCAACAATTTTGCCAACTTTAGTGCTACCCGTAAAGAATATATAATCCCATTTTTGGGCTAATAATTTAGTTGAGGTTTCCACGCCGCCTTCAATAGAAACAGCTGTAGTTTCAGGGAATACATTGCGAATAATTTTTGTTATTATTTGTGATGTATTTTGGGTGAGCTCACTTGGTTTTAAAACAATCGTATTTCCCGCTGCTATAGCCATTATTAACGGTTCCATAGCCAAGAGGAAAGGATAATTCCAAGGGGCAATAACTAGCACAGTTCCGTAAGGTTCTTTGTATACGTAATCTCTAGAAGGAAAGGTTAATAATGATGCTTTAATTCGTTTTGGTTTCGACCAACGTTTAAGGTTTTTTATGGCTAAATTTAATTCAGAAATAACCAGTCCAAATTCACTTAAATAGGCTTCAAATTCTGATTTTTTAAAATCTTTGTAAAGCGCATCTAAAATATCATTTTCATGAGCTAAAATTTTAGATTTTAATGCTTTTAAAAGTGAAAGTCTATAATCAACATCTTTAGTTTTTTGGGATTTAAAAAACTGCTGTTGTTTATTAAGTATGTTTGAGATGTTATTCAATGTAAAGTGTTTTTTTAAAGATATTCAAATTATACTAAACAAGCATTCCAAATAGCATCATTGGGTAAAGGCGCATCAATTGAAACGGGTTCTTTTTTTACAGGATGAATAAATTCAATATGTCTGGCGTGTAAACTGATGCTTGCATCTTTGTTACTCCTATCAAAACCATATTTTAAATCGCCTTTAATTGGACAACCAATAGTTGATAGTTGTACTCGAATTTGATGATGTCTACCGGTTTCTAAATTAACTTCTAGTAAAAAATAATTATCTAATTTTTTTATGATTTTATAATGAAGAATGGCTTTTTTACTTTCTGGAATTTCTTTTGAATGTGCTCTTGATTTATTGTTTTTTGGATTCTTTTTTAACCAATGAATAAGCGTGTCTTCCTGTTTTTGTGGCTCGTTTTTTACAATAGCCCAATAGGTTTTTTTAATGTCTTTAGAAAGAAATAATTTATTTAATCTAGGAAGCGCTTTACTCGTTTTTGCAAAAATAACAAGACCTGTTGTTGGTCTGTCTAAACGGTGTACAGTGCCTAAATAAACGTTTCCTGGTTTGTTGTATTTGTCCTTTATATATTCTTTTACAACATCACTTAGGGGTTTATCTCCAGTTTTATCGCCTTGTACAATATCGCCTGCGCGTTTATTTACGATGATGATATGATTGTCTTCAAATAAAATTTGAAGGTTGTTTTTATTGGAAATAATTTTTTGTGCCACGATTTGTGATTTTTATCGCGCAAAGGCGTTAAGACGCAAAGTTTTTGAGGTGTTGAGTTGGACTACCTGCTGAGACTACGACTGAGAATTTAATACTGTTCACTTTCATTAGGGAAATCTTGCGATTTTACATCATCAACATAATTAGAAATAGCTTTCGTCATTTCATCATACATGTGAAGGTATCTTCGTAAAAATCTAGGATTAAATTCGTGAGTCATTCCAAGCATATCATGTAAAACTAAAACTTGACCGTCTACGTGCGGGCCAGCTCCAATACCAATAATAGGAATACTTACACTTTCTGCAACTTGTTTAGCTAAATCGGCTGGAATTTTTTCTAAAACTATAGCAAAACAACCTATACGCTCTAACATTTTGGCGTCTTCGAGTAATTGTTCTGCTTCTTGTTCTTCTTTAGCACGAACAGTATACGTTCCAAATTTATAAATAGATTGCGGTGTTAAACCTAAATGCCCCATTACAGGAATTCCTGCATTTAAAATACGTTTTATAGATTCTTTTACTTCTTTACCACCTTCAAGTTTTACAGAGTGTCCACCACTTTCTTTCATAATTCTAATAGCAGAACGTAAAGCTTCTTTAGGGTCACTTTGGTAGCTTCCAAAAGGTAAATCTACAACTACTAAGCTACGATGTGCTGCACGAATTACTGAAGATGCATGATAAATCATTTGGTCTAGGGTAATAGGCAACGTCGTTTCATGTCCTGCCATAACATTACTTGCAGAATCTCCAACAAGAATAACGTCTATTCCCGCGCCATCAACAATTTTTGCCATGGTATAGTCGTAGGCCGTAAGCATAGATATTTTTTCGCCATTGGCTTTCATATCTACTAATGTTTTTACGGTAATGCGTTTGTATTCTTTTTTGGCTACAGACATGTATGTTTTATTTAGTTTGCTTGTAAAAATACTAAATTAAGAAGATACTTTTGGAGTTTTCTTTGATGTGGGGTTTTTTATCGCGCAAAGGTGCTAAGACGCAAAGTTGAATACGTTTGATGAAATCTGAAAATTGTAACTGGAACTGATTTTTTTTATTGTTTTATAAAGAAATTTTACGGATTTGTAATAGCTACTTATTTGTGTGTTATTGCTTTTAGGTATGCCCGCGCAAGGGATTGAACGGCATGTTTGAAATCCCCGACGTAGGAGGGATTGAGTAGTGAAAGCCCGACCCTTGTGGTTGCGCCCAAAAAAATGACACGATAATACTTTGAAAACTCCTGCTGTGACTGATAAATGATAAGAATCTGCCACTGTGTCATATATTTTGAGTTGGCATAATGATTGACTTATACAACTTGAAATTAAAAATGAACATTCAAAATTAAAATATATTATGAGTAAAATTATTGGAATCGATTTAGGAACAACAAACTCTTGCGTTTCTGTGATGGAAGGTAACGAGCCTGTTGTTATCCCAAACGCGGAAGGTAAACGTACTACACCATCGGTAATCGCTTTTGTAGAAGGCGGCGAAATTAAAGTTGGTGATCCAGCAAAAAGACAAGCGGTAACAAACCCAACAAAAACGGTGTATTCTATTAAACGTTTTATGGGGAATAAATATTCTGAGTCTAAAAAAGAGGCAGAACGTGTACCTTATAAAGTTGTAAAAGGTGATAACGATACACCTAGAGTTGATATTGATGGCCGTTTATACACGCCACAAGAATTAAGTGCTATGATTCTTCAAAAAATGAAGAAAACGGCTGAGGATTATTTAGGAACTGATGTTTCTAGAGCGGTTATTACGGTGCCTGCTTATTTTAATGATTCACAACGTCAAGCGACTAAAGAAGCTGGTGAAATTGCTGGTTTAAAAGTAGAGCGTATTATTAATGAGCCTACTGCTGCTGCTTTAGCATACGGTATGGACAAAAAAGGTACGGACCAGAAAATAGTGGTTTTTGACTTTGGTGGAGGAACACATGACGTATCTATCCTTGAATTAGGTGATGGTGTATTTGAAGTTTTGTCTACAGATGGAGACACACACTTAGGTGGTGATGATGTTGATGAAAAAATCATCAACTGGTTAGCTGACGAGTTTAATGCTGAAGAGAATATGGATTTACGTAAAGACCCAATGTCTTTACAACGTTTAAAAGAAGCTGCTGAAAAAGCAAAGATTGAATTATCTTCTTCTGCTCAAACAGAAATTAACTTACCTTATATTACGGCTACTGCTAGTGGACCTAAGCACTTGGTACGCACGCTAACACGTTCTGCTTTCGAAAAATTAATTGACGATTTAGTAAAACGTACAATCGAGCCTTGTCAAACAGCATTAAAAGCAGCTGGTTTATCAATTAATGATATTGATGAAGTGATTTTAGTAGGTGGTTCTACACGTATTCCTGCTGTACAAGCGGCAGTTGAGAAATTCTTTGGAAAAGCACCAAGTAAAGGTGTTAATCCTGATGAAGTTGTATCGCTAGGTGCTGGTATCCAAGGTGGTGTATTAACTGGAGATGTTAAAGATGTATTACTTTTAGATGTAACACCTTTATCTCTTGGTATCGAAACTATGGGTAATGTATTTACGAAGTTGATTGAAGCAAATACTACGATTCCTACTAAGAAATCTCAAGTATTCTCGACAGCGGCAGATAATCAGCCTTCTGTTGAAATTCACGTATTACAAGGTGAACGTGCTATGGCGGCAGATAATAAAACTATTGGACGTTTTCATTTAAGTGATATTCCACCAGCAAGACGTGGAACGCCACAAATTGAAGTAACGTTTGATATTGATGCCAATGGTATCATTAAAGTATCGGCTGAAGATAAAGCAACTGGAAAGAAACAAGATATTCGTATTGAAGCCTCTTCTGGATTAAGTGAAGAAGAAATTGAGAAAATGAAAGCGGATGCTGAAGCAAATGCTGAAGCGGATAAAGCAGCAAAGGAAACTGCTGATAAATTAAATGAAGCTGACGGCATGATTTTCCAAACGGAAAAACAATTAGAAGAGTTTGGTGATAAATTATCAGAAGATAAAAAGCAACCAATCGTTGATGCTTTAGCAGAATTAAAAACGGCTTATGAGTCTAAAGATTTAGAAGTAATTACACCTGCTTTAGATAAAATTAACGAAGCTTGGAAAGTTGCTTCTGAAGAGATGTATAAAGCACAAGCCGAAGCTCAAGGTGGCGCACAACCAGGACCAGATGCTGGTGCGGGAGAGCAAGCTCAAGCTGAAGGTAATGATGTTGAGGATGTAGACTTCGAAGAAGTGAAGTAAAAATATTTAGATTGAATATAAAAGCGTTTACATTTTAATGTTAACGCTTTTTTCATATAAAATTTCTACTATTTATGAACCATAAACAAACCTCATATCATGAAAAAAATTAATTTATTATTTATTGCATTAGTATTAGTATTAACCTCGTGTTCTAGTGATGATTCAAAATCAGAAGTAATCCTTCAAAACAAGTTAGTATTAAATGGCGAAGAATACGAGATAAGTAAAGTTATATCTTATTTTGAAACAAATGGCGAACCTGCTGATTTCTATTATTTTGATTTAGCTTTTTTAAGTAAAGGGATGGATTTTAGTTTTAGTTCAGGTGAAACTTATGTAGATGGAACAGGCTCTATTTTGGCTTTTTCTCTAATAAGTGAAACAGCTCCAATAGAAAATGGAGATTACTTACATACTAAAAATTCTATTGAATTTGCGCCTTTTTATGTACATGAGCCTTATGCTTTGATTAATCAAACTTTTAATAATCAAGATTGGTACGATGATTTTGATAATTCGGTTGAATATACATATGAAGATACTTTCAGTAATGCTACAATTAATGTTGTGAAAAATGGTGATGAATACACAATATCGGGCTCTGGAACATTTAACAGCGTATCATTTTCTTTAGAGTATAAAGGAGAAATAGCTTTTGACCCAGAATCGGATGATATATAATTAGCAATTAAAATTAAATTCTAAAACGCAATCAGAAATGGTTGCTTTTTTTATGGAGTTACCCCAATGGAAAACATTTTATTTATGGTTTTCTATTTTAAAGTTATTGAATTATTCACGATATTTTTTTATTTGTGTTTGATTATTAGATGATTATAAAAAACATAAATTTTTATAGCAAACAAGGTAGGATTTTTTGCATCGAAGTTGTTATATAATAAATACCAAATCGAAAATTATTACACAATGAAAAACCTACTACAATTAACCTTAGTATTATTATGCCTTGTTGTTACTAATAAAACTATAGCCCAACAGGACAAAACCATGTATATTTTTGGGCATAGTTTAATTGTTCATGATCCTCCAACAATTCCAACACCATCCGATGAAACTAGCGTACCGCATTGGCTACATTTTTTAGCAGAAAATGCGGGGAGTTCAATAGGAGTTAGTGGACAATACGGGTTTTTACCAAATCATGAAGATCGAACGGCAAACGAAACTGTTAGAGCCCAATGGAATTTTGACCATGTTGCTCAAGCATGGAATTCTGATAATGAGGATTTTTCTGAAGTCGATTTTGATGTTATTCTTATTACAGCAGCAAATTTTATACAATATAAACCATCAAATCAGAATTATGATGGTCCAAATAGTCATACAAGCCCATTAGCTTCTATTCTAAACATATTAGATTGGGCAAAGGCGGAAGAGCCAAACGCGGTTCAATATATATATGAAAACTGGCCAAATATGAATGGCTTAGTATTAACAGAGGATGGCGAGTTTCCGCCTAGTGAAGCAGAATTTGAAAACTATCATGAAATAGCTTTAGGGAGTTTTCATGATTGGTGGATAGATTATCATGACTTTATACAATCGGCAAGGCCTAACGATAATATAAAAATGATACCTGTTGGGCCAATTATTAGTAAACTATTAACCGAAACGCCATTAAATGCTATTACCGCTGAAACTTTATATGAAGATGATTCTCCTCATGGTAGGCCTACCATATATTTTTTAGCGGCTTTAATAACTTATATGGCTATATACGAGGAAAAGTTGCCTGCAACTTATATAATACCTACTAGTGATACCGTTAATCCTGTTAGCCCTGTGGTTCAAGCAAATTATCAAGGCACTATTGATTTTATATGGAACGAACTACTTGCCTTTAATTATAGTAATGGGCAAAGTCGTGTTTTTGCTAATAATCCACTTAATGTAGACTATAGTAATGAAAATGTTTTAGTAGATATTTTTCCAAACCCAAGTGAAGGTGTTGTAAATTTTTCTGTATTGACAAGTTTAATTAATATAGAAGTTTATAATACTAATGGTGAAAAAGTGATAAAAAAGAATAAGTTTAGTAATTCTAGTTTAGATATTTCTGAATTGTCTAACGGACTTTATTTTATTAAATTAGAAGATGAGAATTATAACACCACTATAAAGAAATTAATAAAAAAATAAATTAGTATTAAGTAAAAGCAATCTTGAATGGTTGCTTTTTTTTATGTTGTTACTCATGAAAGAGCTTTTTATTCATGGTTTTATATTTTAAATTTATTGAACTACTTACGATGTATGTGTTTAATTATTAATTAGTTATAAAAAAGTGTAATTTTTTAGCACAAACAGGGTAGGATTTTTTACTATTTAATTGTTTTATAATAAATACCAAATCATAAAATTATTACACAATGAAAAACCTACTACAATTTACCTTAGTATTATTATGTCTTGTTGTTTCTAGTAAAACAATAGCTCAACAGGATAAAACTATGTATATTTTTGGACATAGTCTTATTGTTCATGCTACAGATTCTGATGAAACCACAGTGCCTCATTGGTTACACTTATTATCTCAAGAAGCAGGACATAGTGTTTCAGTTTCAGGACAATATGGATTCTTACCACAACACGCAAATCTACCACCTACAGCTCAATGGGGGTTTAGTGAAGTGGCTTCAGCCTGGGAATCTGACACTGAGGATTTTACTGATGCAAATTTTAATACCATTCTATTAACAGCTGCAAATTTTGCACAAGATCAACCATCAAATGTTAACTATCATGGAAATCCAACTACATCTCCTTTATCTGCTACTTTAGAAATTGTAGATTGGATTGATAGTCAAGAAGAAGAAGCAATAACTTATATTTATGAGAATTGGCCTGATATGGCTGGTTTTATTGCTGGGGAAAGTTTTCCACCATCAGAACCTGAATTCGAAAACTATAATAATTATACTTTAGGAGGTTTTCACGATTGGTGGATTGATTATCAAGACTTTGTTCAAGCAGCACGTCCAAACGAAAATGTTAGGATGATACCTGTTGGGCCTATATTGAGTAAATTGTTAATGGATACACCCCTAAATCAAATCCCAATTTTAGAATTATATGAAGATAATGCACCACACGGAGAGCCAACACTTTATTTCCTAGCTAGTCTCATAACTTATATGGCAATTTATGAAGAAAAAGCGCCATCAACCTACACCATTCCAAACACTGTAAACGGATTGGTACAAGCTAATTTTCAAAGTACAATAGATTTTATTTGGGATGAATTACTAGCATTTAACTACGGCAATGGAAGTAGTAGGGTTTTTGCAAACAGTGTATTGCATATTGACTCTAAAAGTTATAATAAAATATCTGTATTTCCTAACCCAACAAAAGATATCATTAATATAGCGAATCATAATTCTCCTTATACGTTCGAGTTATTTGACACAAAGGGATTAAGGATAAACCAATTAGAGGTTGTTAATCATGGTGTCGACATTTCAAATTTAACAGACGGTTTATACCTTTTGAAAATATATACGGAAGGAAATCAAGTTATAAAGAAAATTGTAAAACACTAGAAACTTTTGTTTATTTCTTATTGATGCACCTTGTTTTAAAAAATATAAGGTGCATTTTAATAAGATAGCGTTGATAATTTTTTAATCTCTACAAAACCAATACTTTTGATGCATACAATAAAGTATGTCATTATCATCACAAATAATATCAAGTTATAATCCTAAACGTTTAGCCGTAAAACTAAACTCAAAAGGAGAACAGTTTGTTTTACAAGGGCATCCATGGGTGTTTTCAAATAACATTACCAAAATAAGTAAGGATGCGAAATCAGGCGATTTAGCCATTATTTTTAGTAAAAATAAAAACCGAGTTATCGGCTTGGGCTTGTATGATGCTAATTCTCCAATTCGGATTAAAATGCTTCATAGTAGTCATGAAAAAGCTGAGATTAATGACACATTTTTCCATAATAAAATCAGCAATGCTTATCATAAAAGGCAACCTTTACTAAAAACAAATACCAATAGCTATAGATTATTATTTGGTGAAAATGATGGTTTTCCAGGTTTAATCGCCGATGTTTATGCATCTGTTCTAGTTGTAAAGATTTATTCTGAAACCTGGTTACCATATTTAGAGTCTATAATTCTAAGTTTGCAACAAATTTCAAAAGCTAAAACCGTAGTAATTAGGTTAAGCAGAAGTTTAGAGAAATCAAAATTGCATCAGCTTAAAAATGGAGAAGTCGTTTATGGTACACTAAAAAACGAAGTTGTGGAATTTGTAGAACATGGTGTTAACTTTTCAGCTAATGTCATTAAAGGCCATAAAACAGGTTATTTTTTAGATCATCGAGCCAATAGAAAACAAGTAGGAGAGTGGAGTAAGGGCCAAACTGTATTAGATGTGTTCTCTTATGCTGGTGGTTTTTCTGTGCATGCATTAGCAAACGGTGCAAAAGAAGTAACAAGTTTGGATATTAGTAAACAAGCTTTAGAAATAGCCATTGAAAATGGCAAACTAAATAAATATTCTGGAACGCACAAAACCATTGCAGGAGATGCTTTTCAAGAACTTAAAAAACTCATTAAAAATAAAATCACTTTTGATGTTGTTGTTATTGATCCTCCAAGCTTTGCAAAACAAGCTTCAGAAATTGAATTGGCTAAAAAGAAATATGCACAATTAGCAGAGTTAGGCGAAAAGTTAACCGCTAAAAATGGATTGCTAGTTTTAGCATCTTGTTCTTCACGAGTTTTAGCCCAAGCATTTTTTGATATTAATAGCCAAATATTAGCATCAAAAAAGAGACAATTTAAAGTAATATTAAAAACCCAACATGATATAGATCATCCTATTGGGTTTTTAGAAGGTGTATACTTAAAATGTGGGTATTATAGATTTGTAAATTAGTGTTCTATTTTTTTCTAAGTTTTTAAATGAATTCCCCTTTTTCATTGGTTCTAACAGTAAGAATTTCATCTTCATTTTTAATTTTAATTTTGTATTCCTGTTTTAAGGAATCTTTTTCAATGTGGTAATTAATATAGTAAACATCTTCAATGATTCCCCAATTAGGAAAACGTTTTGAAACGGATTGCATGACTATTAAAGGTAGTCTTACATTTTTGTACTTTTCAATGGTTCTTAATATTTTTCCATTGGTATCATACGCGGCTATTATTTTTCCTTCTGGAACATAAAAGGATACGCTATAAGTATCGTGTACATCATCGTAAAGTTTGGATTGTTCTATATTATTATAATTAAGAACTTCTTTTTCCAATTTTTTAACGCGTTCAGGAACATCATCTAAATCTGTAGCATCTAAATATTTGTAATTTACTGATATTAAAGTTTCTGGTAATTCGACTGTTTGCGCGCTGACTTGGATGGTTAATCCAAATACTAATAAACCTAGGACTATTTTTTTCATGATAAATTATTAATGATTTCAAAGTTCAAAAATAATTATGCATGCATAATAAATAAATGATAATTGTCATAAAACCAGATATTTAACAGTAATATTACTTCCTAAAAGTGTAACTATTTGAATCTCAGTTACTATGCGTGCATAATATTTTACTATATTTGAAAAAAATAATTATGGCAACTAAACTTACAGCACTTCTAAATATAAAATACCCCATTATTCAAGCGCCAATGTTTTTGGTTTCTAATGTGGCCATGGTTAAGGAGGCTATGAACGGTGGCATTGCAGGTTGTATTCCTGCCTTAAATTACAGAACACTTGATGAATTGCGTATAGCCTTAAGGGAACTAAAAGCCGCTAAACCTAAAGGTGGTTCTTTTGGGTTTAATTTAATTGTCAATAAATCAAACGTTAAGTATAAAGGACAATTGGCTGTAATTTGTGAAGAAGGTTGCGATTTTATAATTACCTCTTTAGGAAGTCCTGAAGAAACTATAAACCAAGCTCATAAAGCAGGTATTAAAGTGTTTTGTGATGTCACCGATTTAAAATTTGCCAAAAAAGTAGAGGGTCTAGGAGGCGATGCTATTATTGCGGTTAACAACCAGGCTGGAGGCCACCGAGGAAACTTATCACCTGAGGCTTTAATTAAGGAATTGAGTACAAATTGTAACATTCCAGTTATTTCTGCTGGTGGCGTGGGGTGTAAAGCCGATATAGATGAGATGTTAAGCTATGGAGCAGAAGGTGTTTCTGTAGGAAGCCCTTTTATAGCTTCAGAAGAAGCAAATGTAACACACGATTATAAACAAGCCTGTGTGGATTATGGAGCAGATGATATTGTAATGACAGAGCGTATTTCAGGCACACCATGTACCGTAATCAACACACCTTATGTGCAAAAAATTGGGACTAAACAAACCTGGTTAGAATCTGTTTTAAATAAGAACAAAAAACTCAAAAAATGGGTAAAAATGATTCGATTTTCAATAGGTATGAATGCGACTAAAAATGCCGCTACAAAAGCCACTTATAAAACGGTTTGGGTTGCAGGGCCAAGCATTGAACACACCAATAAAATACTACCTACTAAGGATATTGTAAAAAAACTAGTTAATTAACTAAAGCTATATTTTCTAGCTTTTGGTTATTTTTTTTACCAACAAATAAATGAAGAGTCGTACTTGCTGTTAAACCTCCAAGTGAGGTTGCTATCATTTCTCCTGTGTCAAATCGTCCATCTATAATAAACCCATCGTAAATTTCTTTAGATAATCCAGCTAAAGTGGACATTCCTAAACTATACCAAAAGGCTTTTTTCTTATTTTTTGTTTTGGAATAAACTAATGAATATGTTGTGCTAGAAATTACAGCACCCACTCCAAAATGTAAAGCGTCATCTTCAGATATAAATTGCGCACTACAAAAACTTGTAAATGATAAAGCTAATAATACGATAAGCATTTTCATATATAAACATTTATGCAAAACGTAATTTTAGATAATATTTATCAGTTGTTTTATAAATACTGGTTGAATACCCAATTTAATTGGTTCAAAGTGTTTTAATGCCTATTTACACATTAAAATTATTAAATTTGATTTGCACTTCAAGACTTTTAAATTATGAAAATCGAAAATGAATCACAGCTTCGCGAATTATATGGCTACCCTAAAGGGAGGGCTAAAGATAAAGTGCTGAACCATTTAGAAAAGCATGCTATTAATTTTATAAAGACTTCACCTTTTTTAGTGATGTCGACGTCAAGTGCAAAAGGAAAACAAGATGCGTCACCAAGGGGTGGAGCCTCGGGGTTTGTAAAAGTAATTGATGCAAATACATTGATTATTCCGGACTCTAAAGGCAATAATAGGGTAGATAGTATTAGTAATATTGTAGTGACTTCAAATATCGGATTATTGTTTTTAATTCCAGGGATAAATGAAACACTTCGCATTAATGGAAGTGCCTATCTTTCCACTGATAAAAATTATTTAGATTTATTTGCTTCTGAAAATAACTCACCAAAAGCATGTATTGTAGTTTCAGTTGAAGAATCCTTTTTGCATTGCGCTAAAGCCTTTATGCGTTCAAAGCTATGGGATGCATCTGCGCAAATTGAAAGAGATTCATTTCCAACAATAGGGCAAATGCTAAAAGATCAATTAGGTTCTACTGAGGCACCAGAAACTCGTGAAGCTATGGAGAAGCGTTATGAAAACGATTTATAAATCTTGCTCATTAATTCATAAAATAATATCTTTGAATTTATTATAAAGGTTTAGCTTTTGCTAGCTAAAAAGGAATTGTGTTAAAATCACAAGCTGTCGCGCAACTGTAAGTAATGTAAATTACAAGCCAGATACTTCCTTTATATACAGACAAATAGTGCTTTCGCGATTTAGAGCCAAGTTAAGATACATTTAAACGATTATCATTTTTCTTGATGGTTGGTTCTTGCTTCTTTATATCACTGCACAAAATAAAGAAGCTATGAGCAAATCAAAACCATTACGAGGGCCATTATTATGCTGGGATATTTATGCTATGCATTTAGCAGAACAAGCTATTAATTTTAATAAACAAATCGAAGTTGAGTTTTTAAAAGGTTTTAAAGAAAAATTTGGTTGGACATTGGATATTGAAAAACTATTAGCTGAAAATGATTATGAAGCATTAGTTCTTACTAATTTCAATCAAGAGATTAAATGGGTAAACAAAGGGTTTACTAAAATGACAGGATATCCTGCCAATTCTACAAAAGGAAAAAAGCCTAATTTTTTGCAAGGAAAAGATTCCTCCGAAAACACTAAAAAAGCCATTAGAACACATTTAAAATCTGGTAAACACTTTAAAGTACAAATTATTAATTACAAGAAAAATGGCACTCCATATAATTGCGAAATAAAAATCTATCAGCTAAAAGATGAAAGAAATAAAACAACCCATCTTTTAGCTTTAGAAAATCAGATAACTATGTAGCTTAAATGTTACTTCACAGGAATATAAAACTCTGTTTTAAGTTTTTCCTCAACAACTCTATCAGGATGACTAATATAACGCTCTCTTACAGGAGCGTCGCGTAGCTCATAATTATTATTTAATAACCAATCGTTAAAAATATAGTCGTAAACTTCGGCGATGTATTTATAAGAACCTTGGTATAAAAACACAGCAAATTGACCACCTTTTATCGTTTTTATACCAATATCTCCCGTAGGTTTGGCATCCTTATGAATAATTAAACAAGCGTCATACCTAATTTTATTGTCATCTGTAACTTTTGGGTCATCGTGTGGCAAGCCAATCATTTGAATCCCTTTTGTAAATAGTTTTTGTGCTTTTACTTGCCCCCATAATTTTTCCCATGCACTGGCATAATCAAGAGTTTGATATGCACCTTGCATACGGTAATACAGGCATTGTTTATCATCTATATCCTCAATTTTTGGTTTCTTAATATTTAATGTTGTTTTCATAATATTCGTTTTTTTGAATGTGAATAATTTGTTTTTTCGATACTCAGTTGGTGACACCCCAAAATAATTTTTAAAAGCTTTTGATAAAGATGAAGGCGTTTCAAAACCTACACGATAAGCTATCGATTCAATATCCTCTGATGAATATCGAATTATTTTCGCCGCTGTTTCTAGTCGCGTTCTAGAAATGTAAGCGCCAATAGGTTCTCCCAAAAGAGCTCTAGTAATACGATGAAAATGAAACGGTGAAAAATGTGACATCTCAGCAAGCGTTTTTACGTCAATTTTACTATCCAAATTATTGTTTATAAATTCAATAATTACATTTAGTTTTTGTTCGTAAAAGGCTTTATTGGATTGTTTCCGTTTCATTTTTTTGTATTAATACCACAAATATATTCAGAAACTAAAATAGAAACTTTTCCAATCTTGCTAACTTTGATTTCTTGTTTGTAAGTGATGAAAAAATACGTTAAATCAATAAGCTCTTTAGTCAAAATTCATTAAATCTTTTCATAAATTTGAACTATGGAAGACATGCTATTTTATGATAGACTGCAGTTTGCATTTACTATCACGTTCCACTACATTTTCCCTCAGTTAACTATGGGGTTATCCTTGATTATAGTTTTTTATAAAGGCTTGTATTTAAGAAAGAAATTAGAGAAGTATAATGATGCAGCAAAGTTTTTTATGAAAATTTTTGCGGTTAATTTTACTATGGGTGTTATAACAGGAATTCCCATGGAATTTCAATTTGGTACTAATTGGGCAAAATTCTCAGAACTTACAGGTGGTATAATTGGACAAACCTTGGCTATGGAAGGCATGTTTTCATTCTTTTTAGAATCCTCTTTTTTGGCACTCTTTATTTTTGGTGAAAAGTTAATGGGGCAAAAATTACATTTTCTTACTGGATTTTTAGTCTTTTTAGGGTCTTGGGCTAGTGGTTATTTTATATTGGCTACAAACGCTTGGATGCAACACCCCGTAGGTTATGAAATTCTGGATAATGGTAAATTTGTTTTGGAAAATTTTTCAGCATTATTTACTAACCCTTGGTTGCTACCTGCTTTTTTGCATAATCAAATGGCATCCGTGGTTACATCATCTTTTGTTGTGGCGAGTATTGGAGCTTTTTACATTTTAAGAAATAAAAATATAGAACATGGAAAACTGTTTTTAAAAACGGGAGTCATTTTTGGATTAGTTTCAAGTTTGCTTGTCGCTTTTCCAACAGGCGATTGGAACGCTAAAAATGTAGCAAAATACCAACCAGCATCTTTTGCTGCAATGGAAGGTATTTTTGAAACCGAAGAAGCAGGTGCCGAAATAGTCTTAGTTGGCCAACCTAATATGGTTGAGAAAAAGTTGGACAATAAATTAGCAGTTCCTAATATTCTTAGCTTTTTAACCTATCAAGATTGGGATAAGCAAATTGTTGGTATGGACCATTTTGAGGCAGAAGAGTTGCCCGATAATATTCCAGCACTGTATTATTCATATCACATAATGGTTGGTTTAGGTACTATTTTTATTGGATTGATGAGTCTTTCTGCATTCTTCTTGTGGCGAAAAAAAATATATACTATCAAGCCATTACTTTGGGCTATTATGTTTTTAGTACCATTTCCATACATTGCAAATATTACGGGTTGGTATGTTGCAGAATTAGGGCGTCAACCTTTTTTGGTTTATGGTTTATTGCGAACTGCAGATGGCGTTTCGCCTACCGTATCATCAGGAAATACGTTATTTACTTTATTAGGTTTTGTAGCCTTATATATGCTTCTAGGACTATTATTTTTAATACTGGTTGGAAAAACTATTCATCAAGGTCCAAAACATCAAACACATTAACTTATGGAAATATTTTGGTTTTTAATTATAGCAGTTGTTTTGGCTATGTTTTTTGTGTTAGACGGTTATGATTTTGGTGCTGGAATCATTCATTTGTTTTATGCAAAGTCAGAAAAAGATAAAGAGGTTGTTGCAAAATCTGCTGGTTTGTTCTGGGACTCAAACGAAGTTTGGCTAGTCGCCGCTGGTGGTATGTTATTTATGGCATTTCCAACTTTTTATGCATCGGTATTTAGTGGGTTTTATTTGCCATTAATTTTGGTGCTATGGCTTATTATTTTTAGGGCAATTGGCTTAGAATTTAGAAGTCAATTTAATTATCAAATGTGGAAAGATATTTGGGATAAATCCTTTGGTGTATCAAGCCTGTTACTAGCTTTGTTTTTTGGTATTGCCTTGGGTAATATTGTAAGAGGTGTAAATTTAGGAGTGGTTGAGCAAGGCGTTTCAACACACGAAGCACATTTCTTTTTCTTACCGTTGTGGAATTCAAGTTTTAGTCCTTTAACTGAAAACCCTGGAGTTATTGATTGGTTTACACTAATTATTGGTTTTATAAGTGTTGTTACGCTCACCATTCATGGAGCCAATTGGATTATTATTAAAACCAATGCAAGTATAAACTCTAAACTAAAAAATGTCATTTTTAAATTAAACGTTACTTTATTGGTATTGACGATAGTATCTTTAGTGTGTTGGCAAATAGTAAACCCAAAAGCATTAAGTAATTTTACTGAAAAGCCATATTTATTAATATTTCCAATGCTATATCTAACAGGTTTAATTGGCCTATTTTTTATTAAAAAATTCAAGAAAGATAACTATGGTTTTATATGTTCAACCTTATTGATAATTGGCGGTATTTCATCATCATTAGCCTCATTATTTCCGGTATTGTTGCCATCTATAAATGATGTAAATGAATCACTATCCATTTATAACACAGCAGCTTCAGAGTATGGATTATCTGTAGCCATAGGTTGGGGAATTATTGGCATTATTCTAATTTTTGTATATATGATTGTGCAAAAAAGATTAATGGGCGGCAAGATTGACCATATGGATTATGGTCATTAAAGTTTTGAACTTGATTTTGATTTATAAATTAGTTTTAGTTGTCACCTTGAGCGCAGTCGAAAGGTCTTAAAGTTATAAAAATTAAAAGGTTTCGACTGCGTTCAACCAGACATTCTAATGAATGTATTATCAAATATAGTTTTAAGTTTATGACAGATACTTTAATTTCTTTAATAAGTATTTTTATTGGGATTATAGGTGGGAATAGTTTTGGCTTTCTTTTTAAAAAGTATTCATTAGGTTTTATTGGTAATACGATTGCTGGTGTTTTTGGCGGCATTCTTTTTATTAAAGTTTTTGGGCGCTTAGGTTTTAACCCACAAGTAATTATGGCATCTGGAAGTGTTGATGTGTTCTTATTTGTTATAAACACGTTAATGTCTTTTCTAGGAGGCGCCAATGCGGTATTTTTAAGTCATAAATTAATAACTAGATTTTTTAAATAACCTTCATCATATTTATAAACTGTTTTGTTATTTGATATAGAAAATTCGAATGAGATTTGAATATAAGCACCTTCCAAGATTTTGGAAGGAGTTTTTTTGTTTACAACTGCTTATAACTTCACTTTTAGTTAAGTAAGAAAAGTTCTAACTTTGTTTTTCGCCTGAGTTGAGTTATTAAAACGACGTATATCTTATCATTGACCACAAGCTGAAAAATTGACAATAGAATAAGGAATAAAAGAAAAACTTGTTAGTAATTATGTAAACATAATAGGTGTGATGTCCGTCAATAAATTCAATCATAAATTTTCAAAATATGTTATGCGATTCCTCCTTCGTCGGAATGACAAATTGAAATTAAAATTTAGTCCCGATTATTCAAGCATTTTGTACTTTTACAAGCACGATTTAAAAATACAGTATTTCTATGCAATTATCTAAAAAAACTCTCATAGGACGCTTTCAATCTATGACTAAAAATACTCTGATAGAGACTTTAGAGATTGAAATGATTGACTTTGGTGATGATTTTTTAACATTAAAAATGCCAGTAACATCAAAAGTACATCAACCAGATGGCGTACTTCATGGTGGAGCAACAGTGGCATTAGCCGAAACTACAGGAAGTTTTGCAGCCGAAATGTTTTTAGATACCAAAGAGTTTTTTGTACGTGGTATAGAAATTTCTGCCAATCATTTAAAGAGTGTACGTACTGGTAATGTGTATGCTAAAGCGGTATTTATCCATAAAGGACGCACCACACAATTATTTGAAATTCGTGTAACGGATGATAATGATAACTTAATATCATTATGTAAGTTAACCACCATTTCGTTACCTAAAAAGAAATAATGACTTCAAACGATTTTTTTGAGCGTATTGAAGCGCATTTCATTAATCAATTACCATTTGTAGCGTATAGAAAACCTAACAGGGAAGTGGTTACGGCAATGCTTCAGCGCCATAATGATTTAATTTTTACTAAAAATTTTACCGAAAAAGGATTTGTGTTTTCTCCGTTTGATGCTATTGAAAAAACGGTTTTGCTTCCTGATAATACTTCAGAAATTATTAGTTGTTCTCAGTTTTCTGTCATTCCCGCGCAGGCAGGAACCCACTTAGAAAACGACTCAGCTTTAACTGCATCTAAAGATTTTCATATCAACCTTGTAAAACAAGGTGTTGAAGCCATTAATACCTCAGACTTAAAGAAAGTAGTGTTGTCTAGACAGGAAACCATAAGTCTTTCTGAGGAAAACCCAATTGAAATTTTTAAAGGCCTTTTAGCAGCGTATAAATCGGCATTTGTATATTGCTGGTATCATCCAAAAGTAGGACTGTGGTTAGGTGCTACACCAGAAACCTTAATAAAAATTGAAGGTAATCGATTTTCAATTATGGCATTGGCGGGCACACAAGATTACAAAGGTAACTTAGATGTGGTTTGGCAAAATAAAGAACAACAAGAACAGCAATTTGTAACCGATTTTATAGTTGATAATTTAAAACCCTCGGTGGAGAGTTTTAAAGTTTCGGATGTTGAAACCGTAAAAGCGGGTAATTTGGTACATTTAAAAACCATGATTTCTGCACAGCTAAAAAAAGAAACGCCTTTAAAAAATATTATAGAAGCTTTACACCCAACACCTGCTGTTTGCGGATTACCAAAGCAGTTAGCTAAACAATTTATTTTAAAACATGAAAATTATAATCGCGAATTCTACACAGGTTTTTTAGGCGAATTAAATGGCGAAACAACTATTGCACCACGTTCTAGTAAACGTAATATTGAAAATAGGGCATATTCTGTAAAACGAAATAGCACTCAGCTTTATGTGAATTTGCGTTGTATGCAACTAAAAAATAAGCAAGCACTTATTTATGTTGGTGGTGGTATTACCGAAAGCTCTGATGCTGAAAAGGAATGGGAGGAAACGGTAAGTAAAACAAAAATTATAAAAAAAGTGTTGTAAAAAATATTTACAACACTTTAATCTATATTTATTATTAGATTTAATTAGTAGAATACTCTGCCAACTCTAAACTAAAGAAACCAGCGTCTTCTTTAATTTGTCCTATTTCATCATTCCAAAAAACAAACGATTCGTTAATAATATCTGTTGCCGTATATTTATATACTACACAAGAAAATGTACCTGCCGGAACTGTAACTAAAGAATCGATACTAATAACTTCATGAGTAGCAACACCTCCGTCTGCTTGTGTATGCATCCATACATCTCCTAATTGGGAGTTCTTTTTGTATATTTTTGCATCAACATTTATTCCAGCGTCGGCTAAAATAAATTCATCAGTCTCTGTCCATAAATCTGTTCCAGTTAGTACTTCACTAAAGGTTGAGTTTTTTGCTTCTTTATCTATAGAAAAGCCTTCTCCATTACAACCTTTTATGGTTAGAGAGACTTCCCCATTATCTGTACCCAAAGTTTCAATGTTATAAGTCCAAGAGTTACCTTTTTTTAAAAAGGAAATCTCAGATTCATCACAACTTGAAGAGTTGTTTTCATTATCATCGTCTTTAGAGCAATTAAAAAACACTAATACGCATACAAAAAAAGCGGCATGTTTAATTTGAGTAGGTTTTAAGTTCATTGAAAATTATTTAGTTAATATTTTGAAAATATAGTTTTTTAAGAATACTAAGTTATTTGCTATTCCGTATTTTTGTAGCTACACAGAAAATTACATGATAAATCCTAAAATTCCGCTTGCACAAACTGTAATTGAACTTTGTAAAGCCAAAGGGGTTAAGCACATTGTAATTTCCCCTGGTAGTAGAAATGCACCTTTAACAATTGGTTTTACGCACGATTCATTTTTTAAATGTTACAGCATTGTTGATGAGCGTTGTGCTGCTTTTTTTGCTTTAGGGATTGCGCAACAAATTCAAGAGTCAACAGCAGTAGTTTGTACTTCTGGAAGTGCTTTGTTGAATTATTATCCTGCTGTAGCTGAAGCTTTTTATAGTGATATTCCTTTAATAGTTTTATCGGCAGATAGACCAAAACATTTAGTTGGCATAAGGGACGGGCAAACCATAAATCAGAAAAATGTTTTTGAAAACCATATTTTATATTCGGCTAATTTGAAGTTGGATTTAAAAGAAGAAAAACAAGTATCTGAAAACGAAGAACTTCCAATTTTTAAAAATTTAGAAGACAAATTTGAACGTTTATTGGGTTTACAAAAAGATATACAAACGTATAATGAAGAGGAAATAAATACTGCTATAAATTTAACACGTATTAAAAAAGGACCTGTGCATATTAATGTGCCTTTTGATGAACCGCTTTATGAAATGGTAGATGCATTAAGTGTTTCTCCTAAGGTAGTTGATGTTAAGGTAAAGCCTGAAGAAATTGAAGACTATGTTTTAAAATCTTGTATAGAAGGTTGGAATGTGGCTTCAAAAAAAATGATTTTGGTTGGTGTGAATACGCCTAACGCTATTAAACAGAAATGGTTAAATGAATTTGCAGAAGATGAAAGCGTTATAGTACTTACTGAAACAACATCTAATTTACATCATCCCGATTTTTTTCCAAGTATTGATAAGTTGATTGCACCACTTACCGAAGATGAAAAGCAACAATTGCAACCTGATATTTTAATGACGTTTGGTGGCTTAATTGTTTCTAAAAAGATCAAACAATTTTTGCGTAAATACCAACCTAAACACCATTGGCATATTGATAGTAAAATGGCAAACGATACGTTTTTCTGTTTAGATAATCATATAAAAAATACACCTAGTGAATTTTTTGAGGCGTTTTTACCAAGAGTTACGCATTACGTAAAAAGTACTTATAAACAAACTTGGACAGCTGTTAAGCAACACAGAACAAAAAGACACAAGGCTTATATGGAAACTATCCCGTTTTCAGACTTTAAAGTGTTTAATACCGTTTTAAAATCGATTCCTGAGACCTATATTTTGCAATCTGGTAACAGTTCAACCATTCGGTATATGCAGTTATTTAAAATAAATAAAACCATAGACGTGTTTTGTAACAGAGGTACTAGTGGTATTGATGGAAGTACATCTACAGCCATTGGTTGTGCTGTGGTAAATGATAAGCCTACGGTTCTTATAACTGGCGATTTAAGCTTTTTTTACGATAGTAACGCACTTTGGAATAATTACATTCCTAAAAACTTCAGAATTATTATTGTAAACAACAAAGGTGGCGGTATTTTTAGAATATTGCCAGGGCATAAAAATACTGATAATTTTGATGCTTATTTTGAAACAAATCATGATTTAACTGCTGAGCATTTATGTAAAATGTATGGCTTTAAGTATGAATTGGCTAAAGATGAAAAGACTTTGAAGTTGGCTTTAAAATCGTTTTATTCTGAAGATAATCAACCAAAATTATTAGAAATTTTTACACCTAAACGGATTAATGACGAGGTGCTTTTAAATTACTTTGACTTTGTAAAGTAATATTGTGACTTGAAGGTAATTATTGTGTCTAAAAAATAGTTATCTTTAGAACGGTTATCAATTTAAATTATTTTCTAACACATTAAAAGAAATCATTATGAGTAAAAGAGATGAGCTTATTGTAAAATATGCTGCAGATTTAAAAGACAAATGCGGAGTTAACGCAGACATGGATTTATTAACAAAAGTTACTATTGGTTGTGGACCATCAATTTACAATGCTGATGCTTCAACGGTTTCAGGTTCGGATGAGTCAGAGCTTGCTACAGTAAAAAACAATTTCTTAATTAAAAAATTAGGATTGAGTGACGGCCCTAAATTGGATGCAGGTATTGCATCTGTAATGGAAACTTATGGTAAATCTAACCGTAATAAGTATAGAGCTGTAGTTTACTATATGCTAACTAAGCATTTTGGTAAAGAGTCTGTTTACTAGAAATCTGTTTATATATAATATTTAAGCGCTGCATAATTGTAGCGCTTTTTTTTTGTTTAAAATGTTGAGATTATTTAAAGTGTTGACTCTTTTACTAATGTTGTAATTAAGCGCGCAAGGGATTGAACGGTATGTTTGAGCTCGCCGACGCAGGAGGAAGCGAGTAGTAAAAGCCCGACCTTAAAGGGTTGCGCCCAAATAAATATATAGAAAAACAGTGTAAGTTGAGTGGTTATAAACTTAGCTTAAGATTGAAAAATTGTTACCTTTGCGGCATGATAAAATTAGGGGAAATAAATACGTTAGAAATACTTCGCGAAACCGAACACGGTGCTTATTTGATTGATGATGAGGATAACCAGGTGTTATTGCCAAATCGCTACGTGCCAGAAGCATTTAAAATTTGGGAAAAGCTTGATGTTTTTGTGTATTTAGATAATGAACAACGCCCCGTTGCTACCACAGATATGCCTTATGTTAAGCGTGGCGAATTTGCATTATTGCGTTGTAACCAAGTGACTGATTATGGTGCTTTTTTAGATTGGGGTTTGGTAAAGGAATTGTTTTGCCCTTTTAGTGAGCAAGCTTTTAAAATGAAGCAAGGTGGTTGGTATTTGGTACATTGTTACTTGGATGAGAAGACGGATAGGTTAGTGGCATCGAGTAAAACAAACCGTTTTTTAGATAATAGTGAGTTAACGGTTAGTGAATTTGATGAAGTAGATTTGATAGTGTCGCATCCATCTGATATTGGCATGAATGTTATTGTGAATAAAATCCATATGGGTTTGATTTACAAAGACAGTATTTTTAAAGATTTAAGTATTGGTGATAAACTTAAAGGGATAGTTAAAAAAGTAAGGCTTGGTAATAAGCTTGATATTGCTTTAGGTCAAGTAGGTTATAGAAATATAGAACCTAATGCAGACCTTATAATGAAAGAACTACAAGATAATAGTGGCTACTTAAATTTAACTGATAAATCTAGCCCAGAAGCTATAAAAGACCTTTTACAGATGAGTAAAAAGAACTTTAAAAAGGCCGTGGGGACTTTGTATAAAAAGCGTTTAATTGAAATTAAACCAGATGGTATTTATCTAGTTTAAAGAAAATAAACTACTACTTTTTATTTTGTTGTAAACGTTATTTATAGCTTCGTAAATATTGTCGTAATCTACTTTTTCTGAAACGCAAAAGTCATTTTCTATTTCGGCATTCATTTTTCCTGCTAAATCGTGTCCAACAACACCATAGGCATATAAATTTTTTGCTTTTTCTTTATATTGAGGCGTATCTATAAGATTTACTGAATATGAATTAACACGATTAGCAATAACGCCGTAAGGTTGCGAGTTTCCGAAATAAGAGTTTAATTCATCAATTATTATTGAAGCATTATTCATATCAAAATGAACTCCTTCATTAAGCTCAACAACCGCTACATGGTTGAAAAAAAAGATGTTCCCTAATTGACTCTCTACGAATTTAATAATTTGATTTGAAAAATCAGATTCTATTATTTTCATTTTGTTGCAAATCTATTCCTCGTTGCTCTAGGTGAGTTAAAATTTAAATGGCAAATTTGAGTTACCTAAATTATGACACAAAAAATAATAATAAGTCACAGAAATTTCAAAAAAAATGATGTTTTGAAATAGCGCTTGCAAATATGTAATGCCTGTATAGCATAATAGGTTAAATGTTTGATAGTTAAATTATTATGTAATATTCTTTTTGATTGATAAAAAAAATCAAAAAAAATTGGGGTTTTAGTGTGTTTAATTAATGAATTGTTAGGTTTTAAATCTATTCATTGCTTAATGTTTATCAGGTAACAGTGTTTTAACTTTAACATTTACTAATTTCGTAATTTAAAGAAGTCTTTTTAAGAAATTAATTTAATGGTTTTGTGTTTGAAGTTTTAGTGAATAGCATTCCAAATTTAGTATTTTTGCCACATGATAAATCAAGACACTATTGTAGCTTTAGCAACACCCTCTGGTGCAGGTGCTATTGCTGTGGTTAGACTCTCTGGGACGGATGCTATAACGATAGTAGATTCGTGTTTTCAATCTATAAAAAGCCAAAAGACGCTTAGCGTTCAAAAAACACATACCATTCATTTGGGTCATATTATCGACGAAGGTAGAACTATTGATGAAGTTTTGGTTTCCGTTTTTAAAAATCCTAATTCTTATACAGGAGAGGATGTTGTAGAGGTGTCTTGTCATGGTTCAAATTATATCCAACAGGAAATAATACAATTATTTGTCAGGAAGGGGGGCAGAATGGCAACTGCGGGTGAATTTACGCTTCGTGCTTTTTTAAACGCTAAATTAGATTTATCGCAAGCTGAAGCTGTTGCCGATTTAATTTCTAGTGATAATGAAGCGTCTCATCAAATTGCTATGCAACAAATGCGTGGTGGTTTTTCATCAGAAATTGCTAAACTGCGCGAAGAACTTTTAAATTTTGCATCTTTAATTGAATTAGAACTCGATTTTGCTGAAGAGGATGTTGAATTTGCAGATAGAACTCAGTTTAAAGATTTAATAGAGCGCATTCGGTTTGTATTGAAACGTTTAATAGATAGTTTTGCTGTTGGTAATGTGATTAAAAACGGAATTCCAGTGGCCATTGTTGGAGAGCCTAATGTTGGAAAATCTACACTTTTAAATGCGTTATTGAACGAGGAACGTGCCATAGTTTCTGATATTGCAGGTACGACTAGAGATACTATTGAAGATGAAATTTCAATAGGAGGGATTGGTTTCCGGTTTATTGATACTGCAGGTATAAGAGAAACCAAAGATGTTGTAGAAAGTATTGGTATTAAGAAAACCTTTGAGAAAATAGACCAAGCCCAAGTAGTTATTTATTTGTTTGATGCTTCGGATTTTAAAACGACAAGTACAACCTTTAAAGTTGAAATTGAGAAAATAAAAAATAAATATCCGCAAAAGCCACTTGTTATAATTGCTAATAAAGTTGATAAGGTTTCTGAGGAGGAAAAAACTGCGCTTAAGTCTGATATACTAAATCTTACTTTGTTGTCTGCAAAAAGTGGGAGCGGAGTTTACGGGCTTAAAAACCTGTTACTCAGTTTTGTAAATACTGGTGCGCTAAGAAATAATGATACTATAGTTACAAATTCTCGACATTATGACTCTTTATTGAAAGCTTTTGAAGAGATTGATAAAGTCCAACAGGGTTTAGATTCTGGATTATCAGGCGACTTATTAGCTATTGATATTCGCCAGGCTTTGTATCACTTTGGTGAAATTACTGGTGAAATTACTAATGATGATTTGTTGGGTAATATCTTTGCTAATTTCTGTATTGGGAAGTAGATATATTAATACTTCTACCTCTTTTTTGCTTAAATATTTAACAACATTATTTTTATTTTAAGTAAGTAAAAGCTTATAATTATTTGATTGTATTAAAAATAAATCGATAAAAAGATTGTTTTTAACGATAAATTACATAAATTCGCACTTTAAACCCTTAAATCTACGACATGAAAGTGAAGATTATTTTATTTAGTTTAGGCCTTTTCCTGTTTACAAGCATTGGTTTTGCTCAAAAAAAGAAAGGACCAAAAAGTTTTATTAGTGAAAAAGTAACAATTAGCAAGTATCATAATAAAGGTGAATTGGAACGTTTACAAAAAGGACAATTAATTGCTTTATATTCTGAAAGGATACAAGTACTTGTAAGAACTTTGCCTTATGTTGCTTTTGCAACAAAACCTGGAATAACTATGGCCTCTTTAGGGATTCAAAATAGTAACGATAATAAAAAAGCTTTAGATAGTCAGTTTGAGGCTACCGATAACTATATTGAGGAATCTAAAGAGTTTCATTTAGAATATTTACCATATTCTGATACAGGTAATTTAATTGCAGGAATATTATTTTATGAAGAGATAATGAAATCACTTCATCAATATAATGATTTTCGCTAAGTACAGATAAATTTTATAAATGACTTTGCTCTTTTCTTGAGCATGTATTTTTATGATGTTTAGTTTTTAAATATGTTCTGTTTAAAATGGAAGATATTTAAAAACTAAACATTTTTTTTTAGACAGTCTCTGCAATTTGAAAGATTAAGATAAAATTTTTGCTTTTTTTTGACTCTTGTTGCATTTCATCGATTATTAATCTTTCATAAAAGGTACATTTAGTGTATTTCAACGAAATAATTGGTATTTCATAGATATTTTTGTATTTTTGAGGACTAGATTTTAAGAAATACTTTTAGTTTTTATCTAAAATAATTGACTATGAAAAACTTTACCCAAATCATTTTCATACTTCTTTTTTTATCGGCAAATAGTTATGCCCAACAAGAAAAAGGGATAGTAGGTGAAAGCAACTGGCTTAATAATTGGACAGAATTTAAGCCTAACCAAGAGGAATATGGAGAGCCTACAAAAATATTAACAGGTAAGATTACTGAAAATACAACACTTTATAAAAGAGAAGTGTACCTTTTACTAGGAAGTGTTTTTGTAACTAATGATGCAACATTAACAATAGAGCCTGGTACAGTAATTATTGGCGACTATAAATCAAAAGGGTCTCTTACTATTTCAAAGAATTCAACTATAATTGCTGATGGATTAAAAACCGATCCAATAGTTTTTACATCAAACAGAAGTGTTAAAAGAGCTGGAGATTGGGGAGGAATTACTATTCTTGGTGATGCACCCTCTAATAAATTTGGTAATGGTTCTGTGGCATCTTTTCATAATCAGTTTAATGAAATAGCTAGCGGAATAGCAAATTATGGAGGCGAAAATGTTGATGATAATTCTGGAATTTTAAGATATGTTAGAATTGAGTTTGCAGGTAAACGTGTTGATAATGGAAGTTATTTTAATGGTTTATTGTTAGCTGGTGTTGGTAATACTACAGTTATAGAAAATATTATGATAAGCTATTCTGCTGGAAATGCTTTTGAAGTGTTAGGAGGAACAGTTAGGATGAATAACATGATTTCCTATAGAACTAATAGAAATGACTATAAATTTAATTATGGTGCTCAATGTAGTTTATTTAACTCTTTAGCAGTAAGGTCTCCATACGTTTCAAGTAGTGATGGTTCAAGAAGTTTGCAAATTTTATCATATAATAAAAAAGAAGAGGTTGATTTTACTAAAAAAGGAACTTCTTTAGTAGCTGAAAATTTAACTTTTTTAAATGATAGTAAAGATTTAGAAACAGATATTAAAATGAACTTGGTTCAAGAAGCTGTTTATATTGGAGAAAATGCTACTCTAACAATGAGTAAAAGTGTTATTTCTGGGTTTAATCCAGCAGTGATTTTGTACGAGAATATAATTGTAAATCAAGAAAGCTTAGAGAAGATTAACTTTAATGCTATGTTGTTTAATAATTGTAACGGCAATATTTTTGTAGATGGCAATTATAATAATGAAGACTTAGAAAACTGGTATGGTAACAGCGCTTTTTTTAATGTTTACTCTAAAGGCGATAATTTTGAAACTTTTATAGATACTAGAAGTCTTAAAAAACCAGATTACAGATTACGAATTAATAAAATTATTGCATCAAACGAAGTAGATTCAGACTTAAAAACGGATTAAAATTTAAAAGATAAGACGCTAGACTTTTGTACTTTCCTATTTACCCTCTATTATATCTTGGAAATTATTTAATAATTCTAACCAAAGACGTTAGAAGGTTTTAGTTTCTAGACGTTTTATTTAAGTAAATAAAATTGTATGAGAAACTTTACGAGATTTTATGTTATTGTTTTTTTTATTTTCTTTTTAAATGAAACTACCAATGCTCAATTTATTGGTAAACCTAGTTTTGTTTTTACGCAGGCATGCGCAAGCCCTTCATTTAATACATATAATATAACTTTTACTTTTTCACCAGAATCGGCGTTTGAATCAACTAATCAATTTATAGCAGAACTATCAGATGGTACAGGAAGTTTTTCTAGTCCTACAGTAATTTATACTTCTGGTACAGCAATGGCATCACCAGTTAATTTTAGTTTTTCATTACCAGAAACAACAGCAGGTGAAGCTTTCAGAATAAGAATAAAAAGTACTGCTCCTTCTATAATTAGTTCCAGCTCAAAGTCTTTTCCAGCGTATTATAAAGCCCATGATATAGATTTTTCAATCAATAATTTAATAGAAACAGCAGTGTATTGTTCAGGAGGTAGTTATTTATTAACTATTGACGACATTAATAAATTCCCAGGCGATTCTCCATTAAAACATCCTTTTTTAACTTATAAATGGTATAAGGGAGAAAACCCGCCATCAGGTGATTTTGTATCAGACGGACAAACATTATCTGTAAACGAACCAGGGACTTATTTTGTAAGAACAAATTATGGTTCATGTACTACCCAATCAATTTCAAATGGAGTTACAATAAGCGAAGTTTCATCAAGTACAACTAGTAATATAAATTCTAGTTTGGGTAATCCGTATTGTATAACAGATGGTCCAACTACTTTAAGTGCTATAAATGCTAATGGATATCAATGGTTTAAGGATGGTAAAGCAATTTCAGGAGCAACAAATCAAATGTATGAAACTAACGAGCCTGGAGAATACTCGGTTAGCATCGATTTGGGTAATTGTATGACTAGTGCTCTCATAGATCTTGACAATACAGGATTTTCAAGTAGTATTGACGTTGATGATGTTAATGATATCGATGAAGATGGAGGAGAAACGTTACTCGCTACTGTTACTACTACGGCAAATAACCCAGAATTTAAATGGTATTTAAATGACTCGATAATTAATGGAGTAACTGCCAATAGCTATGACGTTACTCAATCGGGTTCGTATAAAGTGGTAATTACACAAAATACAGGATGTAATGCTTCAACTGAATTTTTATTTATAGTAAGATCTGCATTTCCAAATGTTGAAAAAATACCAAATATTATTACACCTATAAATAATAAGTGGGTCATTCCTAAAAAATATGTTAACGGTACAAATACTCAGGTACTTATAATAAGCTCTCAAGGCAAAACAGTATTTCGAACAAATAAT
Organism: uncultured Algibacter sp.; assembly: GCF_947487575.1. Lineage (GTDB taxonomy): Bacteria > Bacteroidota > Bacteroidia > Flavobacteriales > Flavobacteriaceae > Algibacter_B. The sequence continues at coordinate 166,819 of NZ_CANKXG010000005.1, forward strand.
TATCAAAACAATTGGCCAGAAAATCAATTAGATTTTAAAGATATAAACCCTTTGTATTATTACATTATAACTACATCGGACGGTAAAACAAAAAAAGGCTCAATTATGATCATCAAATAAAGTGAAAAACTATCTATTACATATAGTTATATTTTTTTGCATTGCGCAAAATTTCCATTCTCAAGAGGGTGGAGCTGTTGCACTTAATATACCAGCTAGAAATTCTTTAAAATTTAATAGACAGTTTATCAATCCAACTTTTAGTTTTGTTAGGGAGTCAAATAAATATATAAGTTTTAATAATAAACGAGAATGGGTGCAATTTGATAATGCGCCGCAAACTTATTTATTTGGATATTCTGGCAGATTTCGAGAAAACATAGGTGCTGGTGTTACCTTATTTCAACAAGATTATGGTGTGCTAACAACTTTTGGAGGGGTGGTAAATTTCGCTTATAATGCGGTTTTGAATAGAGATAATAATCTAACTTTTGGTATTAACCTTGGGTTTTATAACAGTGGACTAAATGATGGTAATGTAGTTACCAATTTTCCAGATTCAACACTTGACAACTTCCCATCAAATTCAATAATTTCAATAAACCCAGGAATAAATTACGGTACTGATTTTTTTGATTTTGGTATTTCTGTAAAAAACCTAGTATCCTATAATTTCACTAATTCTAAAATGATAGAGGATAACCCTGAACAAGGTATACAAGGACACATAATGTACACAGGTTATATAAATAGCCGTGGCTTTTTTGACGAAAGTAAATTTTCAGGTTTAATAAGTTCTGAGTTTAAAAAAGATCAAACCATAATCTCGGGGATGATAATGTTAATGGTGCCAAAAGGTATTTGGATGCAAGCAGGATACAATAGTTTGTACGCCGCTTCTGCTGGTATTGGTTTAAACATTTCATCAAATATTGCTATTGAATACAATTTTGAAAAAGGAGTTGGTGGATTTTCAACTTTTGGAAATTCTCATGATATTACCTTAGCCTATAAATTTATAAATAATAACAGATATAATTATAGTGGTGATGATGAGGAGGAAGCATTGCTAATAGCTTCAAAGAAGAAAAATAAAAGGATTGCTAAACGCAGAAATTCATCAAAACCTGTAATACGTAAGGAAGTAAAACCTGTAGTTGCAGATACTAAGTCTGTTAATTCTGATGAAGTAAATACAAATAAAACAGAAGCTGCAAGAATTAAAGCAGAAGAAGCTACAAAAGCAAAAGCGATAGAAGTAGCACGTGTTCAAGCCGAACAGGAAGCGCAAGCTAAAATAGCAGAAGCTGCAAGAATTAAAGCAGAAGAAGCTACAAAAGCAAAAGCTATAGAAGCAGCACGTGTTCAAGCTGAACAAGAAGCACAAGCTAAAATAGTGGAAGCTGCAAGAATTAAAGCAGAAGAAGCTACAAAAGCAAAAGCTATAGAAGCAGCACGTGTTCAAGCCGAACAGGAAGCACAAGCTAAAATAGCAGAAGCTGCAAGAATTAAAGCAGAAAAAGCTACAAAAGCAAAAGCGATAGAAGTAGCACGTGTTCAAGCCGAACAGGAAGTACAAGCTAAAATAGTGGAAGCGGCAAGAATTAAAGCAGAAGAAGCTACAAAAGCAAAAGCTATAGAAGTAGCACGTGTTCAAGCTGAACAAGAAGCACAAGCTAAAATAGTGGAAGCTGCAAGAATTAAAGCAGAAGAAGCTACAAAAGCAAAAGTGATAGAAGTAGCACGTGTTCAAGCCGAACAGGAAGCACAAGCTAAAATAGCAGAAGCTGCAAGAATAAAAGCTGAAGCTAAATTGGTTGAAGAAGAAAGAACTAAGGCAACGAAGGAAACCCAAATTGAAGAGATTGCTCTTGATGAAGTTTTGATTGAATTTAAAAAATCTGCTGAAGCGTCTAATAACGCTCAACAAGAGTTACTGAGTCAATTGAACGAAAAAGTGGCAATTAAACAACAAGATTTAGATGATTTAAAAGAGGAGAATGACTTGAGTGAACAAGGTATTGTCAGTGCTCCAAAGGCTTTTAAAAGTGTTTCAGCAGAAAATGCCGAAATAGAAAGCTTGAAACTTAAAATTGATAATGCTTTTGTAACAGGAAATGCAAAAATTACCGAAATAGAGACACTCTACAAAAAAAGACTTAAGAAGGTAAAAGATAAAAATGACGCTGTAAATATTGCATATGCTAATACTATTGCTGAATTAAAATCTGAACAATTAAAAATTCAAAATAGAAGACAAAAATTAATCTTATCATTAAGTGATATAAAAGTGGCTACGGATTTTGAAAGAAGAAGAAGAATTAAGCGTGCGGAATATGATAATGAAGATGATAGGTATATTAAAGATAGAGCAGCTTTAGAACGTATTAAGAAGTTTACTAAGTCAGCTACAACTCCATTAACCAAAGATGATTTTGATTATGGAGAAGAACTTAGCAATATTCAAATTGTAAAAGGTGTAAATAATGTTGATGATGGGTATTATTTAGTAGTTGCAGTTCATAACGATGTAAGTAAGAGGGATGAGTTTTTAGAGAAAGCTGTTGCTGCTGGAGAAAAAGACATCAATTTCTTCTTTGACTTAAATACTAGTAAATACTACATCTATTATGAGAGGTTTAATAATATAGGTCAAGCTAAAAACTCTTTAGATGCTAATAAAGGCAATAAGGCATACAACAGTAAAATGTCTCTGGTTAAAATTGAAAACTAGAATTTACATTAATTTCTTCTTTAAGGTTTATTTATAAGTAGTACATGTATGTTGGCATAAAAATCTATTTTCAGTCTTATATTTTTGTTATTTATTTCAGATAAGCTATTCCTGTTTAAATGTGTTACTCTAAATTATTGAAGTAATTTTATCATATAAATCTTTAAAAGTAATCCAAACACTACATTTTTTTGGTTATTCATCGATAAAAGTTGTTATATTTCGATAAAGTGTGCAAAAATATTCACACTCCTTATTATTAATACAAATTTATTCACGATATTTATGCGGTTTAATAACGTTAAATATAGACTAACGGTAATTATTGTAAGAATAGTCTGTTTTTATATATTGGATAATGATTGATACTTCATGTTAGTGCCCCCTAAGTAATATGAAGTAATAAATGTAATCGACCATGACTAAAACTACTTATGTAAGCAAAGGACTTGTTTTGTTACTCCTTTTATTGAGTTTGCCATTATTTGCACAAAATTATGTTCCTTTTACGCCTAGATTTAATCAAGATTTAAAAGGAGATATTCAATTAATAGGAAATAATATATTAGGTCCTGATAACAATGCATTTAATGATGGTACGGTGTACAATCATAATGTGGAAATGGTATATATTGATATTGATGGTGATGCTACTACATTTAATTCTTCAAGTGCAGATTTAACAATTCCAAATCCAGGATGTTATAGAATAATACATGCGGGATTATATTGGGGAGCGGTAACAGAAGGAGCAGAACCTTTTACTAATGTTAAATTTAGAGGTCCTACGGGTGGATATAATGATATTGTGGGAACCGTTATTTTTGACGCTGCAGGAACATCGGTTGATGGTGGCGATAGTTTTCCTTATGCCTGTTATGCAGATGTAACTTCAATTGTTACAAGCTTAGCTTCAGATTTAGGAACGTATACTGTAGCAAATGTTTCGTCTTTACAAGGGGAAACAGCTAATTTTACACCTTATAATGGTACTGGTAATTCTGCAGGTTGGTCACTTTATATTGTATATGAAGACCCTACATTACCCGGTAAATCAATAACTAGTTTTGATGGTTTTAGTGCCATTAGTGTTCCAGGAGGAAACACGGCCTTAGATATCCCTGTTTCAGGATTTAGAACCATTCCTGCTCCTGCACCTGTAAGAGCAAATTTTGCATTTGCTACTTTAGAAGGTGATAGTCCAATTCTAGGTGATCAATTATTGCTTAATGGTTTAAATTTATCAACTGCAGATAGACCAGCAACTAACTTTTTTAATAGTTCGGTAACACAATTGAGCGCTTTACCTGTAACTAATAGAAACCCAAATAGTACTAATACTTTAGGTTTTGATACTGGAGTGATTGTCGTGCCAAATCCAGCAAATTCTGTTATAGCAAATGATGCGACTTCAGCTACTGTTCGTTTAGAAACAAGTGGAGATACTTATTTTCCATATTTTTTCTCTTTAGCTGTAGATATTATTGAGCCTAATATTGTATTAACTAAAATTGTAGAGGATGCTGCTGGAAATGATATTGGAGGTATGCTTGTAAACCTTGGAGACGAACTAAATTATGTATTAGGGTTTCAAAATACAGGAAATGATGATGCAACAAATCTTATAATTAGGGATATTCTTCCAACTAATATTGTATTTAATTACCCAGCGGATGTTGGATTGTTACCAGCAGGAGTAACAGTACAAAGCTACAATCCAACAACAAGAGAACTTGTTTTTAGTGTTGATAATTCTGTGGTTGAAGAAAATGACCCTGTTCAAGAAATTCGTTTTAAGGTTACCGTAGTTTCAACATGTAGTTTGTTGACTGATGCTTGTTCTAATATAATCAGTAATCAGGCATTTTCAACATATAACGGGACATTGAATCCTACATTTACAATTTCAGATGACCCAAGTTTTAATACTAATACAGGTTGTTTATTAACTCCTGGAGCGACTAATTTTTTAGCGGATATAGACTGTGTTTTTGAAGAAGAAGTTATTCTTTGTGGAGCAAGTACGGTGTTGACATCAGGCAGTGGATATGACTCTTATTCATGGTCTACAAGCCCTACAGGAACACCAGTAATAGGAACAACGCAATCAATAACAGTTACGTCAACAGGGACATATTATGTGGAAAATACGGCCATTGCACCTTGTCAATCAACAAGTCAAGTTTTTGAAGTAATTACTTTTGGAGCAGGTGTAACTAATCCAGTAATTCCGTTTGCCGATCAGGTTGTTATTTGCCCTAATGATGGTAAAGAACTACCAAATATATTTTTATGTGGAGGTAATGGTCCAAGACTTATTGAAACTAATATTACGGATACGACATCTATTATTTGGGAACAGTTAGATGAAACGAGTTGTACAGCTGTTACTAACTTAGACTGTGCAAATGAAGATGCTGCTTGTACTTGGAATGAAGTAACAACAGGTCCTAATTTTATGGCAGATACTGCTGGGCAATTCAGACTAACTTTAAACTACGATGGAGGATGTTTCAACCAGTTTTATTTTAATGTTTATACAAACTTATTAGTACCTACAGTAACATCAAGAGATATTTATTGTACCACGCCAGGTGAAATTGTTATTGGCAGTGTTCCTAGTGGATACGAGTTTAGTATTGATGGTGTAAACTATCAAAACAGCAATGTGTTTTCGGTAAATACAGCTGGTATTTATTCTGTATATATTAAACAAATAGGAGTAGACCCTAATCCATGTATATTCACAGTACCAGATGTACAAATACGACAAACAGATTTTACAGTTTCAACTATAGTTACTCAACCACTTTGTTATGGAGATTTAGGAAGTGTTTCGATAGCTGCTAATGATGTACGTCCACAATATTACTTTTCAATCTCACAAGGAGGAACTTTAGTAAATAATGTAGGGCCAATAAATCCAAATAGTTATACATTCTCAAACTTAAATCCTGGAACATATACCATTGATGTTTCTACCGAAGATGGTTGTGTACACTCTGAAGATATTGATATTGTAGAACCTGATTTATTAGAAGCAACTTCAGCATTAACAACACCATTAACATGTACTGATGGTGAAATTACTATTTATCCAACAGGAGGAACACCTCCATATTTTTATTTTGTAAACGGTGCAACAGCTTTTCAAACCATACCAACTATACCAGTTTCAAGCCCAGGTATATTTAATATTGTAGTTGTTGATTCCAATAATTGTTCTGCGGAAACATCTATTACTGTTGATGCTATTCCTGCTCCAGAATTCACTGTTAATGCAACTGATATTGCATGTTCTGATACTGGAGATGTAGGTGTTATAACTTTTAATGTTACAAACCCAAATGGAAATACTTTAGAATACAGTATTGATAACGGTTCTACATTCTCAAATTCAAATGTTTTTACTGGTTTAGCAAATGGGACTTATGATGTTGTGGTTCAGTATAGTTCTGGGCCAAGTGTGTGTATCACAGCCCCACAATCCGTTAGTATAATAACTTTAGCAAGCGTTACGGGTACAGCTACATTAACAACACCGTATAGTTGTATTTCGGATGGGATTATTACAGTTTCAGGAGTTACAGGAGGAACAGCTCCTTATACATATAGTCTTGATGGTGTAAATTTCCAATCTGGAACAACATTTACAGGATTGACAGAAGGAGCGTATACCGTAACTATAAGAGATTCTAGTGGATGTGCATTTATAGCAGCTCCAATTATAATAGATGCGCTTAATCCACCAACAGATATGGATTTTAGCAGTACAACATTAAGTTGTCCTGCAATTACTTCAGATGTTACTATTACTGGAACAACTGGAGGAGCTGCACCTTTAGAATATCAAATTATAGCACCAAGCGGGGCAGCAACAGTATATCAAGCATCAAATATTTTTATTGGATTAAGTCCAGACACTTATACATTCCAAGTTAGAGATGCTAATGGTTGTGTTTATAGTGAAACATATACAATTGCACCATTACCTCCAATAACTGTAAATACAGTAATTACGAAAGATTTAGATTGTACAGCATCATCAGATGGTATTATAACTGGAACAATTTTAGGAGGAATAGCACCATTTACATATGCTGTTTCATTTAATGGAAGCGCCTATAGTGGTTCTAATGCTGTTGCAGGAACATCATTTACACATACCGCAACTACAGATGGAACTTATCAATTTCAAATAACTGATGCTAATGGTTGTATTGCAGAATCTGCATTACAAACTATTAATGCTCCAGTTTTAGTAACGGCTTCCGAAGTATTAACTAATCCTACTTGTAATGGTTATAGCGATGGTTCTATTACATTAACAGCCTTAACAGGTCAAGCACCATTTACTTATAGTCTTGATGGAGGAACAACTTTTGTATCGTCAAATGTATTTGGTGGTTTAATTGCTGGAAATTACAACTATGTTATAAGAGATAGCAGAAGTTGTGAGGTAGCAGGAACAGTTAGTTTAGCTAATCCTTTACCAATAGATGTTACAATTAATAGAAACCCTGTACAATGTATTGCAAATGCCAACGCACCAGGAAGCTTAGATATAACTGTTGATTCTGGCGGTGTTGCTCCTTTTGTTTATTCTTTATATGATAATACATATACCCAAGTAGGAGCAAGTGTTACAACAGTATCAACAACGCATACTTTTTCAGGTTTATCTTTTGGCGATTATTATGTTACCATTGTTGATTCTAATGGATGTGAATATAGAAGTGATGCACAAAGAATAGAGACTCCACCAAGTATTAGCCTAGTTAGTAACGTAACTACGGGCTCATGTGCCACAGGTGCTACAGTAGATATTTCAGTTGTTTCTGGTGCAGGGCCATTTACATATTCTATATTTGGACAACCAGCAACAATTTTTGGACCTACAGTATCAACAACTCACACCTTTACTGGATTAAACCATGGTGTTACATATCAATTTCAAGTTATCGATTCTGGAGGTTGTTTTTCAATTATAGAAGTTACTACACCTATTTTATCTGCAATAGATATTGATGCCGTTACAACAACAGATGTTAGTTGCAATGGTGATAATGATGGCACGGTTAACTTTACCGTATTAAATTATGATGCTTCGGTAACTTCAATATATTATGAAGTTCAAGATGAATTAACAAACACACCTATTATTCCGGCGCAAAATGGCACATTTACTGGGTTAACTGGAGCTTCTGTTAGTGGAAGTATTTCAGGATTACCAGCAGGTAATTATACACTATTTGTTAGAGAAGCAGACGGTACGTTGTGTACAACATCAGAATTATTTGAAATTATTCAACCTATTCAACCGCTTGTATCAGCCGTTACTTCAGAAATTAATGCAAATTGTAACGTCGGAGCACAGGTAACTATAACCGCAACAGGAGGTACAGGACCTTATCAATATGCATCAGGTGCACCTGGTTTTGTTCCAGTATTAGCAGATTTTGGAACTAATAATGTTCTAAATTTAGATTATGCTATAAGAATGAATTGGGATATTGTTGTAAGAGATGTTAATGGTTGTGAAATTAGAATTAATGAAACTATTGACTTAGACCCAGAACCTATAATTGATGCATTATTAAATAATCAATGTACAATTGCAGAAGGTGATTTTGAAATAGATGTTACATTAACAACTGCTGGTATAGCACCATATACTTACAGTATTGATGGTGGCGCTTTTCAAACTAGAACAGCACCTTTTACGGTTTCAAATTTATCATCAGGAACCCACACCATTGAGGTACAAGATGCTAATGGTTGTGGCAACTTAGTTTCGGTAGATATTGAAGCTCCATTAGAAATTGTACCAACACTAACAGCGTTATCAACTTGTAATAATGACGATGGAGAAATAACTATTACTGGTTCAGGAGGTACAGGTACATACGCCTATACTATAACTCCAAATCCAGCATCAATTTCTTTAACAGGAAATGTATTTTCTGGAGTGCCACCTGGAACTTACAGTGTTACAATAACAGATACTGTAACAACTTGTTTTGAAAATGTTACTGTTGTAATTCCAGAAGCAGTTCCGCCAACATTTACTACAACACCAACGGCTGTAACATGTTTTGGAGACAATAATGGTAGTTTTGAACTTAATGTAAATGACTATTCAGGAGCTTATACTTATGAAGTTTTTGATAGTTTATCAGTTTCAGTATTTGGAGTAGTAAATGCAAATACGTCTACAAATCCAGAATTAGTTACAGGGCTTTTAGCAGGAACGTATTCAGTAGTCATTACAGAAATAGCTAGTCCGTTTTGTTCATCAACATCTAGTGTAATTATTCCATCACCATCCGAAGCTCTTGATTTGACTGCTTTAGAAACATCTAACGTAACGTGTGATGATGATAAAGGAACAATAACAGCTACAGCAACAGGAGGTTGGGGAACTTATGAATATGAACTAACTGGAACAGCTACGGTAACTTATTCTTCAAACGGAACATTTACTAATTTATCAGCTGGTACATATACTGTTAATGTTAGAGATGCTGGTGGCTGTATAGATTCAGAAACCATAACTCTTAATTTACCAACACCTATAGATGCCTCAATTTCGGCCATTCCTACTTTGCTATCATGCTTTGGAGATACCAATGCAAGTATTACAGTAAGTGCAGTAACTGGCGGTGAAGGCACTAATTATAGTTACACGCTTAATATGCTTACTCCAACTGTGAGTGCTTCTGGTCCGCAAACATCTCCAACTTTTGATGATTTAGGAGCAGGAACCTATAATGTAGTTGTATCTGATGGATATAATTGTGAATTCACTACTGCTAATGTTGTTATTAATCAACCTACAGAAGTTGAAGCAAGTTTAGTAAAAGCAACATCTCAAACGTGTACAACGCAAACTACATTAACATTAAGTGCAACTGGAGGAACAGGAGCTTACGAATATAGTGATACAGCTTCTTTTACAACTATATTAGGAACGTTTGCTACATCAGCAACTTTTTCAGTAACTATTGGAAATTATGCATATTATGTTAGAGATGCTAATGGTTGTTCTTCAATAGTTTCAAACGAAATTACTAACGCCCCATTACCTACATTAACCGTTAGTTTAGATACTACTAATGCAGTAATAAATTGTGCTGGAGATGACAATGGTGTTATTATCGCTTCCGCGGAAGGGGGGCTTGGTAGTTATGTGTATACTTTACAGGATACATCAGGAAATCCTATAACACCAGTAACTCAAGACAGTCCTGGAGTATTTACAAATCTTCCAGTAGGAAATTATCAAGTACAAGTAGATAGTGGAGATTGCTTAGAAGTTTCTGCTGTTGCACCAATTATAAATGCCGCTTCTCCTTTAGATGTATCGTTCAATCCTATTGATGTAACCTGTAATGGAGAAAATGATGGGATGTTAGAAATTACCACCTCTGGAGGTTCTGGAACTATAAAATATGCGATTTCTCCACAATTAGATCAATTTTTTGATGTAGAAACTGTTGAAAATCTAGCACCTGGAATTTATGATATTGTAGTTCAAGATGAATTAGGTTGTTATGTAACGTATAATTTCGAAATAGAACAACCAGACCCATTAGGCTTTACTTATACTGTTATTAGTGAAGCACCTTGTGATGGTGATTCAATAGGAGAGTTTACTATAGAAATATTTGGAGGAGAGGCTCCATATAGTGTGAGTTTAGATGATGTAACATATACACCGCTTCCACTTGGTACAACAATCTATACATTTTCTGGATTAGAAGGTGGCGAAAAAATGGTTTACGTTCTAGATAGTGGTAACTGTGGAGGTGATAGTCCGTTTTCTGTTCCATTACAAGACCCAGTAATTCTTGAGCCATTAGCTAATGTTGATTATGAGTGTATTAATGATTTAACAAATAATACAAATACAGTTACTAATAGAGTTACAGTAACTATTGATTCAAGTATAGTAGATACATCCGTTTTAGAATACTCACTTGACGGAGGCACTTTTGCAACTGGCACTGGCATATATGAAAATTTAACACCAGGACCGCATAGTATTGCAGTACGTCATCCAAATGGTTGTGTTCAAATTACGGATAATGGGATTCCTTTCGAAATAGATACATTTCAAATTTTAGCTTTAGCAATCGATGATGGCGGGTTAAACGAAATTGTTGCTGTTGCAACTGGTGGAGCGGAACCATACGAATTTAGATTAAATGGACAGTCTTATGGTGATGAAAATACCTTCTTGATTTTTGAATCAGGAGATTATACAGTTACAGTTATTGATGCTAATGGTTGCGAAGTTTCTGCAACACGATTTTTTGAATATGTAGATGTTTGTATACCAAACTATTTCACACCTAATGGTGATGGTAATTTGGATGGGTGGGGCCCAGGTTGTGCCAATCAATATAAAAACTTAACCTTCGATATTTTTGATAGATATGGACGAAAAATAGCAACCTTAAGAATAGGGGATAAATGGGATGGAAAGTATAAAGGTATAGAATTGCCTTCTGGAGATTATTGGTATGTTGTAAAATTGAATGAATCGCGAGACGATCGCGAATTTGTAGGACACTTTACATTATATAGGTAGTTAGCCCCAAAACTAAAAAATTATGCAATTAAAAAAATTATATATTGGTTTACTTCTCATGGTTATCTCAAATGGTTATAGCCAAGAGTTGAATTTGCCAGTATTTACACAATATTTAGCAGATAACGATTTTGTTGTTTCTCCTACTTACGCAGGTATTGGTGATAATTTAAAAATTAGAGCAAACGGATTAACACAATGGGTTGGTATAAAAAATGCGCCAGATAACGTATCTATATATGGTGATGTTAGAATTGCAGACCGCTCTGGAGTTGGTTTGTCTTTTTATAAAGATAAAAATGGAAATACATTACAATCGGGTGGTAAAGTATCTTTTGCACACCACCTTGTTTTAGATTATTATTCAAAATTGTATTTGTCTTTTGGCGTTTCTTTTAATTGGAATAATTTCAGAATTGATATAGAGAATTTTAATACCACTCAAGAAAATCCAATTATAGACCCCTTTGTTACTGACGACAGAAGTACTACTAATTATAATTTTGATGTTGGTGCTTTGTTGAGGTATAAAGGTGCTTTTTTTAGTTTTAATGTAAACAATATTTTAGATAAAAAGCTGGATGAAACCATACGTGTATCAGAGCCTAATTTGCTTTTAAACTATCAAATTTATGCTGGTTATACTTTTAAAGGGCCTAAAAAGAGTGGCTTGGAGTTTGAGCCTTCTATATATTATCAAATGTTTACCAGTGACAAACGCTCTAGTACCGATATTAATTTTAAGTTTAGAAAATACAATAGAGATTACGACTATTTTTGGGCAGGTATTTCATACCGATTCTTAAATGATCAGTTACTCAAACCTTTAAATGTAGGGCCAATGGTAGGATTCCAAAAGTCTATATTTTACTTTGGTTATGCCTACCAAATAACAACTAATGAGTTATCTGCATTTAATTCTGGTACTCATGTAATTACTATTGGATTAAACTTTTTACAAGGGATTAGCAATTGTCCTTGTACCCAAAGTGCGGTTCGTAAATAGTTGAGGTAATTTATAGCTTGTTAAAGTTAAAATACTTTATAGATTGGATATTACCCTTAATGGAAACAGCTCCTACATAATTTTCTATTTGGGAAAAGGAAAATAACTTCCAAAGGTCTTTTTCATTATCATCCCATTTTGTTTCTAATAATTCTGCCTTGTCATCTGATTCTATACTTACTGAAAATGAATCTAATGGAAATGAAAGACCTTTCGCTTTAGCTTTAATAAACGATTCTTTTCGGGTCCAACATCTATAAAAACCTTTTGCGTGTAAATTTTTAGGTAGTTTTTTTAAGGCTTTAATTTCTATATTTGAAAAGTAGTTTTTAGCAATATCTAAAATTTCAAAATTGGTTTTTATATCTTCTATATCGACGCCAATGTCGTTATTTAATACAAACCCTATCACTGCCTTATTACCCGAATGAGAAACATTAAATTTTAGATTAGTTTTCATCCTGTAATCTGGCTTTCCAAATTGTCCATATTTAAATATGATGTCTTTGGGATTTGTTTTTAGATATTTACCTGATAACAGGCGCAATGCTCCTCTAGTAATTATAGAACAGTTTTTGTCTTTTTCAAATCTAAATTTTGAAGCTTTAATAATTTCATCATCAGTTAAGAAACTCTTTAAGTAATTAATCTCATTTTCAGAAATATCAAAACTAATACACCAAACATGAACTTGATTTACGGCTAATAAGAAATTGTTGTTTTTTGAAAAGTGCGGCACTTTCTATGTGTTATATATGTTTTTTTCAACATGTTTAGCTATATTTTCTATATAAGGAGAATCAAAAAGTTCATGGTGTTTTCCAGTGGTATAAATTACTTTAACATCACCATTTGTTATACTTTTCCAAGATTTAATATATATGGGATTTAATTTCTTGTCGGCTTTTTCGGTTAAAATTAATAACACATCATCTGTATGCTTTTTATTCCAGCTATATTTTATATAAATTTTAATTAAGTTTTGCTTAATTTTATCAAGGTTCTTTTTACCTTCATTTGCAAATAATTTAATTACCGTAGGTTCAATATAGCGCTCGTAATTATTTGAAACCATTAATTTAACAGCATTTATAGGGTTTTTTATAAAACGATTCAAAAAGCCACTTAGTCTCATTTTTATTCTATCAGGACTTGTGAAATCTTCTTGTTTTATAATGCTATCAATTACAATCAAATTTGTTTCTTCTCCTTCGGCTTTAAAAATGTTTGCTATTTCAATTCCCACGGCAGGACTAAAACAGTAGGTTAATAAATTATATGGCCCTTCTGGCTGTACGGCTTTTATTTCACTTGCATAATCTATTGCCATATTTTCAATACTAGAATGCATTTTTTCTTTACTATTCAAACCAGCAGGTTGTAATGCATAAACAGGAATGTTCTTGTTTAATGTATTTACTAATGGATTGAAAAATAGAACATAACCACCACCGCCATGTATGCAAAACAAAGGCGTACTACTACCTGTTGATTTAATGGGGACTATATATTTCCATGTTTTTGTGCCATCATCAGCTAATAAATAATTTGAAAGTTTGGCAATAGTTGGATATTCTAAAAGAATGGTAGCAGGTAACTTAGTTTTAAATTTACTGTTAATTATAGAAAACATTTTTATTGCTAAAAGTGATTTACCACCAATTTCAAAAAAATTATCATTAACGCCTATTTGGGAAATGTCTAGTATACTTTCCCAAATTTGTGTTATAGCAAGTTCCGTTTTGTTTTTTGGAGCTTTATAAGTTGTTACATCAATTGTATTTGCATCATTAATATTATTACTAGTCTGCGCTTTGGGTGGTAATATTTTTTTATTTAACTCAGAGTAATTTATAACCTGATCTGTTGTAATTAATTTAATGATGGATTTTAAAGTTTCAATAATCCAATTTACCGATTTTTGATTAATATGTTTACTTAGAGTAGAGAGTATGAATTTAGTTTCACTACTAGGAAGAATAGCTAGAGTAATAGGGTATGTCGAGGTTAAACCGCTTTTAACGTTTGATACTTGTAGTACAGATTCTTCAGTGTTTGGGGTTGGATAATTTTCAAAAACCAATAAACTATCAAAAAGTATAGAATTATCTGACCAGTTTATATATGAATAGAGTTTGTCTAAACTTAAATACTCATATTTCCTAGCTTCAAAATGAAATTTTTGCATGGTTTGGAACCAATCCGAAAAGTTTAAATCTTCATCAATTTCTCCCCGAATAGGTTGTACATTCATAAACATACCTGTTAACAAATCTATATTTGGAAAATCTCCAGATCTTCCTGAAACTGTAGTTCCATGTATAACATCATTTGTATTAAAATATTTTGCAATAACTAGTGACCAAATACTTTGTATTAATGTGTTAAAAGTAATTTTGTTTTTTTTGCAATATGATTTTATTCGAATTGTTGCGTCCTCATTTAAAGTAAACGAATTCACAAGAGTAACGTCTTCTTGGAGATTGACTTTTTTTTGATTACTAAAAAGTGTTGCGTTCTTATAATTTTTTAGATAACTATTCCAAAAAATTTTTGCATTTTCTTGCGGTAGGTTGTTCTTCCAATTTAAATACGCTTTGTAATTAGGTAACGTTTCAAGTTGAGGAGGTTCATTATGGTATATGGCACTATAGGTTTTAAATAAGTCTTTTAATATAATACCTCCAGACCATCCATCAAGTAAAATATGATGCATAGGCCATAAAAGTTTATGTTGATTATCTGAAAATTTAATAACTATAATTCTTAATAAAGCTCCATGTTCTAGTTTGGCACCAATTTTTAAAGTTGATTGTTTTAAACCTTCCCAATCTGAGTTTTTTTTAGTTTCAGATAACTTTGACCAATCTAAATATTCTACTTCTATGTGTTTAGTTTTATGAATTACATGAAGTGATTTTTCTAAGTTTTTCCAGTGTACAGTAGAGCGTATAACACTATGCCGTTTTATAATATAAGCACAAGCTTCCTTAAATGTTGCCAATCTAAAGTCACCTTTTAAATTACATTCTGTGTTTAAAAAACCTTGGTCAAGTTTACTTGAAAGATGATGAAGTAGTAACCCTTGTTGCATATAACTTAAAGGGTATATAGCTTCAACTGTCGATTTTGATTTATTTTCCATAGATTGTTAAAACGGCAAAATTAAAATTGACCCAAAAGGTTATCTAAATCGTCTTGATTAAGATTGGCTTCAGGAAAATCTGATGGCGTATATGAAACGTCATTTTGAGTTATACAATAATCAATAGTAGCTTTTAAATTTTGAATAAATTTGTCTGCTACTATTTTCGCTGTTTCTTCCTTGTAAAGGTCTTTGGTAAAACTCCAATTCACCAATAAATTATCATTTATAATTTGAGCGTTAATTTCTATAGCATAATTACGTTCGCTAAGAGGAGCTCTTGTTGGCGATTCTAAAAAATTAAAACTAAATGCTTTATTTTTACTTTCAGTATTTGATTTACCAAGATAGTTAAATACCACTTTGGGTTGCAATTGATTAAGTATTGAAGTATTTTCATCTGAAAGATACTTTAAAATTCCAAATCCTAATCCGTTATTAGGTATTGCTCTGAGTTTTTCTTTAATAAACTTAATATGATTCCCAATATCTGTAGAATTATTATATCCAAGTAAAATAGGAAAAAAGGATGTAAACCAACCTACAGTACTTGAAACATCTAAACTTAGATTGTCAACATTTCTACCCTGCCTTTCCAAGCCCAGCAATACCTTTTCTAAACTACCCCATTCGCACAATGTTGAAATTATTGTAGCAATTAATAAGTCTTCAACTTTTGTGTTATATGGCTCGTTAGCTTTAAATACTAGGTTATTGGTATACTCACTATCTAACTTTGAAGTGTGCGAAATAATTGAGTTTTCATAGAATGTTTTTGCATTTGAAACCAAATCTGTTGGAAATTCTATATTATCACTAATTTGAGATGTCCAATAGTTGAGTTCATCTGATATAAGATTCTTATCAATACGTTTTTCTAAATAATCGGACCAATCTTTTATCGTTCCTGTTTTGTTATTTCCTGTATCTATAATGAAATTCTCAGATTTGTTTTTAATAATCTGTGCAATTTCGTTTGTTATAATATTCCAAGAAACTAAATCAACAATTAAGTGGTGCCCAATTAATATTATTTTGTTTGATTGTATATGATTACAATCAAAAAATATCATTTTAAATAAATTACCTTCTGATAGTTTTGCCCTTTCCTGTAGTTTTAATAAAATATCCTTTATTTTTTTGTCTTGTGCATCAATTGTATCCACATTATCTAAATTATAATGATAGAAGCTTTCAATGGCGTCTGAAGATTTAATTAATGCTTGCCAATTATTATTTTCTTGCTTAAAACTAAGTCTTAATGCTTCATGATTAGTAATTATTTGTTTTGAGATTGTTTCAAATGTTTTACTATCAACATCACTTATGTTTTGCAATTCAACAACTTGATTCCAAAAATGAGGTGCATTTTTATGAGTTTCAAAGAACCAATGTTGAACGGGTGTTAAAGGTGTTTCTCCTTCAAGTACTTTATTGTTAGTATTATTTAAATTTGCATCAGCCAAAGTGCTTGCAAACAAAGCAAGTTCTCCAATGGTTTGATTTTCGAATAGCTGATTTGCTTTTAAATGAACACCTTCTTTTCTTGCTTTTGCAACAATTTGAATACTTAAAATGGAGTCTCCTCCAATTTCGAAAAAATTATCATTTGTACTAATTGGAGAGAAGCCTAAAACCTCTTCCCAAATTTGAACTAGTTTAGTTTCTATATCGTTTTTAGGATTAACAATACCATTTTTGTTTGCTTCAGAAAAAGACGCTTGGTCTTTAGTTTTTAGCAATCCTTTTTTATCAACCTTTCCATTAGGCAACAATGGTATGTCTTTCAAAACATTTATAGTTGAAGGAATCATATAATCTGGAAGTTTAGCCCTTAAATAGGTTTTTAAATCGTCCTTATCTAAATAAGAATCTCCCTTAACATAAGCTACAATCTTTTTTTGCGTAGTAGAGTTAGATATTTGAATATTAGTATGCAACTCTTTAACCTTAATAGCTAGTAGTTGCCTTTCATTATCAGAAAGTTGCTCAAGTTTATGTCTTAAATTGTCTTTTGTCATTTTATTGCTTTAATTACAACAATAGAGTTTGCCCACCAAGTATCTAAAACGTCCTCAGGCATTTCTAGGTCAATTACTTTTATACTAAACGATGAGAAGTGTTTTAAAATTAAATGCTGGTGTTCTCTACTTAAAGAGTCAATTTCATTTGAAAAATAAGTAAATGATCCTCCTGGTTTTAAATGTTTTGATGCGTGTTCAAAAAAGTGTTCAGCAAACGTAATACTGCCGTTAACATATTGCATATACTCATCATCGTTTAATGGGTAAGTATGAAATAATATACCATCAAATAAATCAACAGATTCAATTGTGTTTTGCCATAAGCCATGAACCAGTTTTAAGTTTTTGTCTGAGTGCTTATTCTTAAAATCTTCGTAATATGTTTTTATAACGTCATCATTACATTCAATTGCAGTATAAGATGCTATTGGGTATTGCATTATCATTTCAGCAGAAATACCGCGTCCAAAACCTATTTCTAAAATATCACCTCCATCTTCAGCAATAGTTTTTGCCATTTCTTTCATTAATGGAATTTGCCAATCTTCCATAATTTCTTGGTCGCCCATTACTTTTTGCTCTCTATCTACTTTTGATGCATGAACAGTAGCGCCAGGCACAAATTCTTTTGCTTGTTTATTTAAAATATTTAAATCACCAGCAAATTCTTTGAGTGCACGGTTTACAATGGCATTTCTCTGAGCATCTTTTGGTGGATTTATAAAATTTTCGTCATTTATTGTCACAACTACTTCAAATGCACTGGATCGTTTTATTTTCCTCATGGTTTATGCTTCTAGTTGGTTAAGAAGGTATTTCTTTTGATTGTTGTTTAACGTTTGAATAGAAGAGATAATAGAATCTACGTCTTGCCCTTCCATTTTTCCTAAAATTTCTATTAAAGTTTCTAAATTATATATTTCCTTATCTGTATAAGAAATAAAGTTAGATGTATCAGTTTCAACAAGAACATAAGCATCAAGGATCTTTTCATTATAATTTTTAATAACTTTTTCTATTTCATTTAATTCTACTCTGTAACCTCTAATTTTTATTTGTTGATCCGCTCTTCCTAAAAATTCAATAGTGTTATCGTGTCTTAGTTTTCCTAAATCACCAGTTTTATATATTTTTTTTGAGTTATTGAAAGGGTTGTTTATAAATGCATTTTTATTTAAGTCTGGCCTATTAATATACCCTTTGGTAAGCCCAACGCCACCTATGTAAATTTCTCCTACACTTCCAATAGGTACTAAGTTAAGTTTTTCATCTAATAAATAAATTTCTGCATTTGCAACAGGTTTACCTATAGGAACGTTAATGTTGTTACTATTTTCTTTAACAATTTTGTGTGCAATACACCATACACTTGCTTCCGTAGGACCGTATTCATTATATAAACTTGCATTTGGTAGTTTTTCAAAATGATTTTCACAAAGTGAATTGTTACATGCTTCACCAGCTACGATTACCGTTTTTAAACTATTCAGTTTTTTACAATCAATATATTGAAGCATTAACTTGTATAATGAAGGTAGCATTAGTGTATGACTAATAGACTGCTTTTTTACGAGATTGCCTATTTTTTCAATATCTTGTTCAATGCGTTTCTCTGCAATTACTAGATTTCCGCCAGTACAAAGTGTCCAGAAAATTCCAGCTTTCGAACTGTCAAATGAAATAGAAGACATTAACAGAAAGGCTGTTGGTTTTTCATTATAGAAATCTAACCGCCCTCCAGTAGAGTTTATGATGTTTTTATGAGTAATTGGGACTCCTTTTGGTTGCCCTGTACTTCCAGAAGTGTAAATAATATAAGCTAGATTTGAGGGTTTTGATACTGAAACATTTGTAATATTAGAACCTGGTGTATAATCTAAACTATCAATCTGTATTTGATTTAGAGCATTATCTAAAAATAAACTAGCCACATTTTGTTTGTTAACAATGGTTTTAACCTGTGCATCTTTAAGCATAAAATCAATGCGCTCTTTAGGATAATCAGGGTCTATTGGTAAATAGGCACAACCCGTTTTTAAAATGGCTAACATGCCAATAATCATATCAACAGATCTATCAATACACAAGCCAATAACTTCGTTGTCACTTTTAATATATTCTGCTAAATTATGTGCTACTACATTTGCTTTTTTATTTAGCTGTTTGTACGTTATTGTAGTATCCTTATATGTTACAGCTATAGTTTCAGGATTAGATTTAGAAATATTTTCAATTATTTCATGTATGCCAGAGTATTCAGAAAAATGATTTTTAGTCTTTTCTTTTTGTCCTAATAGAAATTTTTTCTCATGGGAAGGAAGCATGGGTAACTCAACAATATTTTCGTTTGGATTAGCAACTATACCTTCTAAAAGTGTTTTGAAATAGCCTTGAAAACGTTCAACTGTAGATTCATGAAATAAATCGCTGGCATACTCAAATGTTGATGAAAGTATTCCATTTTCTTCAGCTACATAAATCGTTAAATCAAATTTTGAGACTTTTAAATCAAACCATGTATGTGATAAATTTAGGTTTTCCCCAAAAGAGGGGTTTTCTGGAACTGAATGGTATAAGAACATCACTTGAAAAAATGGGTTTATCGCTAAAGAACGATCTACCTTTAATTCTCGAACCAAATAATCAAAATGAATATCTTTATTTTTAAAAGCTTCTAAGTGGTTTTTCTTAACATGATTTAGTAACTCTGTAAAAGACATATCATCATTGAGGACAGTTCTTAAAACCATAGTGTCATTAAAAAAGCCAATTAGCTTTTCAAGTTCTTTTGAGTCTCTATTGGTTACTGGTGTACCTATTAAAATATCCTTCTGTCCACTATATCTGTACAAGAAAATGTAATATACAGAAAGCATTAAGTTGAAGGGCGTAGTTTCTAATTGTGTTGCTAAATCTAAAATTTTAGTTGAAAATTCTTTACCAAAATTTTGTGTGCTAGATGCAGCGCCTTTAAAAGATGGTTGTAAGGGCTTTGTATAATCTGTTGGTAAATTTAAGTTTGGTATTTCTCCTGATAATTTTTGTTTCCAATAATCAAAATGTTCAGAGTTAATGGCTTTTTTATTTAACCAATATGCATAATCTGCATACTGCATTTTAGCTTTATTATCGGATAACTCAGATATCACTGCGTTTGATTGATAATAATTTGATAATTGTTCTCTAAAAACGCGCATAGACCACTTATCTGTAACAATATGGTGTAATGTTATTTGAAGAATGTGTTTTACAGGGTTTATCTTTATCAAAGAAGCTCTAACTAATGGACTCCTCTCTAAATTAAAATATTTAAAGGCATCTGCTTCCATGACCTTTAAAGATTTTTTTTCAGAATCCATTTTATTTAAAGAACTTAAATCATGTACAGCAATGTCCATTTTGGCATTGGCATCAACTTTTTGATAAATTTCACCATCTTCAATATGAAAGGTTGTTCTTAAAATATCATGGTCGTTATAAACACTTTGTAAAGATTCTATTAGAAGGGTTTCTTTTAATTCGCCATCAAATGTATACGTTTCAGAGTAGTTATAAAACGGATTACTGGGATACATTTGTTGTAAAAACCAAAGTCGCTTTTGCCCATACGAAAGCGGTATTTTTATACCAGTTGCTACTTTGGTAATTATATTTGTAGAGGCACCTTCTTCTTTTTTTCGGTTTTTCCACCTATTAAGTAGTGATGTTTTATTTGTGTCTTTTTCCTCCATAATTTTTAATACAATACTTAATTATAATTTTTTGAATTATATGTTATTTTAAACCTAGCCATTTTGCTATTTCGTAAGCAGATGTATATAAGTAGTCATCTATGTATAAATTGGTATCAAGGACACGTTCAATAAACCAATAGAGCGATATTATTATTAATAATATGGATGCGTAAACTAAGAGTTTAGGATAAAACGCATATTTCCTTATTAGGTATAATATTGGAAATATACCAGCTATAATTGCTAATTGTCCAATTTCGACTCCAATATTAAACCCTAGTAGTGATAAGGTTAAAAACTCTCCAGTTAAACCTAAATCACTTAAAACGCTAGCAAAACCAAATCCATGAAACAAACCAAAAACAAATGCTATAACCCAATCTTTCATATTGAAAATGGGTTTTATATTATGAAATGCTGCTAAACCAATTGAAAATGCAATAATTGATTCTACAAGTTGAGAGGGTAGGTTTATTATCTCTAACGAAGCTAGTGTCAGGGTTATGGTATGCGCTATAGTAAAAAAGGTAACCACTTTAATAATGTAAAAAAATGCAGATTTAAAAGTCATTACAGGTTCCCAGCCAAAAACGGTTTTATTTTTTCTTCTTACAACTGATGGTAAAATAAGTGCTAATAAAAATAAGATATGATCTAAACCAATCCAGATATGCCAAACACCTTGTTTTATCATAGCAATAAAACCAGTAAAAATAGAAGTTTCGCTAAGATTTAAAGTGTCATTTGGGTCAGATGGCGAAAAATCTAAAGCAATTATAGATTCATTGTTAATCAAACCTGCTTTCCAGTTATATTCAACGGTTAAAAATCCTTTGTGTGTTTTGTCTTCTTTAAAACCAACGTTGTAATAAACATCTAAGTTTTCTGGTAAAACTTCGATACCCTCTAAATGAAAATTAAATTGCATAAAATTGCCATAACTTAATCTTAAGACCCCTAAGTCTTCAAAAATAATTTCATATTCACCTAATTCAGATTTAAAATTTGCATTGTCAAGTATATATTTTTGAATTACATTTTTATAAGGCTTAATATCGTCAACAGAGGCATCTTTTGGTAAATTAAAATTGAAAATTTTGTTTAATTCGTTAGCATTGATTTCAAAACGACCTTCTATTCCATCTTTTTCATAAATTTTTAAAAAGATAAAACTTTGATTTGGCTCGTGCGAATACGAAAATATTGAAGAGAGTAAAAATAAGACTAGTAATAGTTTTTTCATGTTAGTGTTAGTTAGGTGATGGTTTTTTAAGTTTTAAATAACGTATTGTATTTTAGATGGTTGCTTGTAATGGATTTGAATCCCTGTAACAAATATAATCTGGTCTCGATGATTTTTTTTCAGGAACATTGTTAATACTGTTATAAGTTAATATTGCTGTACTTCTAGTAAATGGTGATACATTTGTGTTAGAAGCGTGAAAAATATTTGGATGAAAAAATACAACTGTACCTCGTTTACCTTCTAATGAAACAATACTACTTAAAAGAGCAGATTCTTTTACTAATTTATTGCTAATAGTATATTTTAAATCAGAATTTAAGGAGTTTAATAAATTATCTTTTTTATTTTCTAAATGGGCTTTATGTTGAAAATCTACAATACCTGCTTTGTGAGATTTTGGTATAACTAATAGCGGTCCTTGGTATGATTTTACATCATCTAAAAGCACCATTACAGAAATCATATCTGGAGATTTAACACCATCTCCATAATGCCAATATGGATAATCCTGATGCCATTCCCAGAATTTACCGGCAAAAGCTTCTTTTAAATTAAGTTTATATTGATATAAATAGAGACTATTATTCAGAAGTTCTTCACTTGCAGTTAAAACTCTTTTATCTCTTATTAAGTTTCCAAAAAGGGGTTCCTGAGTCTCAGGAGCAAAAATAGACCGAATATCTCCATTGTCTTCGCAAATAACATTTGGTTGCAAGGTATGGTTTTTGAAGTTTTTCAGTTTGGAATTTAATTCTATTATTTCTTCTTCAGAAAAAATAGTTTCCAAAACTAAATAACCATTTGAATGGTAAAATTCAATTTGTTTCTTTTTAAGCATAGCAGTTTTTTTTATTCATAAAACCTTACGCAATTTTTAATGCTATGGTTTTAAGAATACCAATTTTTATTTTAAAAGTATTGAGAATATTGAGAATAATTTAAATAAAATAACTCATTTGTATGATTTTGTCGTTAAAGTGCATGAAAACATGAAAACAACTTATTTTTTTGCATAAAATATTTAAAATAAAAGTTTAATCGTAATTAAAAGTTCCATGTCGATAGTTTTTGCTTAATAATAATTATTCGAGTTTATTGTTTAAAAAAAATTGAATTTTTCATTAACAAAAGAGCAACTACAGCTAAAGCAGAGTTTTAGTGAATTTGCAAAGAAAGAGTTGAACTCGTCTATTTTTAAAAGAGATAAGACTTTATTATTCTCTAGAGAAGATTGGCAAAAATGTGCAGATTTTGGAGTATTAAGTATTGCTGTTTCTGCTGAATATGGTGGTCGCAAAAATAAGTTGGATTTGCTAGATGCCACTATTGCTATGGAAGGCTTAGGTTATAGTTGCAGAGACAATGGTTTGCCTTTTGCAATGAGTGCCCAAATGTGGACGGTTCAATTACCTATAAATCAATTTGGAACTGACGAGCAGAAAAAAAAGTATTTACCAGATTTAGTTTCAGGAAAAAAAATCGCATGTCATGCTTTAACAGAACCAAATGCGGGTTCCGATGTTTTTAGCATGCAAACTACTGCAACTAAAGTTGAAGGGGGGTATATTTTAAATGGAGAAAAGTGTCTAATAACTTTAGCTCCAGTAGCAGATTTAGCTTTAATTTTTGCTATAACTAACTCAAAATTAGGTAAGTGGGGTATTTCTGCATTCATTGTTGAAACCAGTGCACTAGGTTTTTCCGTAAGTACCAACAAAGAGAAAATGGGATTACGAACTGTACCAATAGGAAGCTTATATTTTAAAGACTGTTTTGTGCCTGAAGAAAATAGATTAGGAAAAGAAGGGGCAGGATGGAGTATTACAAACCATTCTTTGGAACATGATCGTTGTAGTATTTTGGCGAGCCAATTAGGAGCCATGGAATATCAATTAGAACAGTCCATAGCTTTTGTAAAAAAAAGAAAGCAATTTGGTAAATCGGTAGGAGAGTTTCAATCGGTTTCAAATAGAATTGCAGATATGAAATTACGACTAGAAACTTCAAGATTACTGCTTTATAATGTAGCATGGATTAAAGATCAAGGAAAAGTAGCTATGTTAGAATCTGCGCTTCTAAAATTGCAGTTAAGTGAAAGTTATGTGGCATCTAGTTTAGATACTATAAGAAATCATGGCGGATATGGTTACTTATCAGAGAATGAAGTAGAGCGAGATTTAAGAGATGCAGTTGGAGGTGTAATATATGCTGGAACCTCAGATATACAAAGAAATATTATTGCTAAACTTTTGGGTCTTTAAGATTCAATAAAAAAGAAAAATTGATATATAACTTAGTACAGATTATAGAGAATTCTGCTAGGGATTTCCCTGATAAAGAGTCGTTTAGATTTTTGAATGAAGCTATTACATTCAAAGGTTTAGATGTGAAATCTTCTCAACTTGCATCGCGTTTAATTAAATTGGGTGTAAAAAAGGGTGATAGGGTTGGTATATTAATGCCACGCTGTTTGGAAACTGCTATTGCAGTTTATGGCATTTTAAAATCTGGGGCAGCTTATGTACCTATTGATCCATTTGTGCCAATTGAACGCGCTAATTTTTTAATTGAAAATTGTGGAATAAAATATTTAATAACGATTCCGAAACAATTTAAAAAAATAAAAAAACTTCTTTCAGAAAAAAATAATTTAGAATCTATTATTGGTGTTTCAGAGATTGATACTATAAAATCTTTTTCATGGGAAGCTATTTTTAATAGTTCACTGGAAAATTATAAGCCAGTTAATATTTTAGGAGAAGACTTATCATATATTTTATATACATCGGGTAGTACAGGTACCCCAAAGGGTATTATGCATACACATAATAGCGCACTTGCATTTACTGAGTTAGTGGTTAACTTATATGGTTTTAATTCAGCAGATAAAGTGGCAAATGTTGCGCCATTACATTTTGATCCATCTATTTTAGGATATTTTTCGGCACCATTAGCAGGAGCAACAACCATAATTATTTCTGATGCGCATCTTAAATTTCCGGTGAGCCTTGCGGAACTTATGGAAAAAGAACAGTTAACCATTTGGTTTTCTGTTCCGCTAATTTTAGTTCAACTCCTGTTAAATGGCGGTATTGATAGAAAAGATTTTTCAAGCTTAAGGTGGGTGTTGTTCTCTGGGGAAGTATTTGCAACTAAACAATTGAGAGCTTTAATGCAATTATGGCCTCATCCAGAATATAGTAATATTTACGGGCCAACAGAATTAAACCAATGCACTAATTACAATTTATCAGTACCTCCTGAAGGTGGTGATACAATTCCTATTGGAAAGCCTTGGGGGAATACTGAATATAAGATTTTAGATGTTAATGATAATGAGGTAAATGAAGGTGAAGAAGGTTTGC
The DNA here is from genome assembly GCF_947487575.1 of uncultured Algibacter sp. Lineage (GTDB taxonomy): Bacteria > Bacteroidota > Bacteroidia > Flavobacteriales > Flavobacteriaceae > Algibacter_B. Next base: position 192,666 of record NZ_CANKXG010000005.1, read on the forward strand.
TGGTAGTAAGATCAGCCACCATGATGAAAGGGTATTGGAATAATAAACCTTTAACAGAAAAATCATTATATATAGATGAAATTGCTCCTGGTTTTGATTCTGTTTATTACAGAACTGGCGATTTGGTAAGACTTAATGATAAAAAGGAGTTATTGTTTTTAGGGAGAAAAGATAGACAAATAAAATTTAGAGGTTTCCGAATAGAAATTGATGAAATTGAAAATACGCTACTTAAACATGAAGTAGTTATTGAAGCGGCTGTGTTTTTAAGTAATATAGATGATGATCAACAATTGTTTGCTACGGTATTATTAAGTGAAAATTCAGAAATACCTACAATGAATTTAAAAGCGCATTGTAAACAATATTTACCGCCTTATGCAGTCCCAGAAAGAATTGAAATATTAGAGTATTTTCCTAGAACCAGTTCTGGAAAAGTGAATAGAAAAGATATAGAAAAGATAATAAGATTATTATAGAATGGAACAAACCATTATAAAATATATAGAAACTGAATTAGCTAGTGATGATATTGAAGATGGCTTAGAAGCATCAGACGATCTTTTAGGTAGCGGTATTTTAGATTCATTGGGGATGGTAAAACTAATTTCTTTTGTTGAAGAAGCGTTTGAAATTATTGTACCACCAGAAGATATGGTTATTGAAAATTTTATGACTGTAGAAAATATTTGTGAATACGTTAATACCAAATTGTAAATTTAAGTGAGCGTTTTGTGTATGGAAAACAATTATACATTATTAACTCAAAGTCAAAAACTACTATGGATAGGGCAGGAATTAAATCCTAATTCTCCTATGTATAATATGGTGATGACTTATGAAATTAAAGATGCTATTTCCGTACCTCATTTTAAAAAGGCGTTTGAAAAGTTAGTAGAAAAAAGTGGTGTATTACGTTCAGTTTTTGAATTAGAGAATGATGAACCTGTACAAAAATTTCTTTCTAAAATAGATTATGATATTGATTTTATTGATTTTTCAAATGAAACTAACCCACAAAATTTATATTCTGAATGGGAGAAAGAAAGGGTACAAATACAATTTGATTTAGAAAAGTGTCTTTTTGATTGTGTACTTATTAAAATTTCGAAGAATAATTTTATTTGGTTTATAAATCAACATCATTTAATAACAGATGGTTGGAGTAATACCATTATGTTTTCCAAGATGTCTCAGTTTTATACTAAAGCATCGCAAAATGAATTAGATGATATTATAACACTTCCTCATTACAAAGATTTTGTTACTTATTGTGAGAATATTAAAGAGGATGGTAAGATAGAGGTTGCATCAAAACATTGGGAAGAAAAGTTTAAACAATTTCCTTCAATTCCTTCATTATACAACAAGAAAGAGGTGTTGCTAGATACAGCATCAAAGCGTTTACATATTAAACTAGGTAAAGAGCGTACTGAAAAACTTAACCTATTAGCCAATATAAAAGGCATTAGAGGGTGGAGCTTAGACTTAACACTCCATAATATATTTTTAACATCACTCTTTGCATATATGTACAGAGTTAGTGGTCAAGAAAAATTGGTAATCGGTTCGCCAACTCACAACAGAACAACAAAAAGTCATAAAAACACGATTGGCTATTTTGTTGAAACCTTTCCGTTAATTACCGAAATTGAAGATAAAGAAACATTTTTGTCACTTTTGCAAAAGGTTCAGTTGGAAAGTAATAGCTTTCTTAAGCATGCACAAGTAGGAGCTTCAACAGCAGAATTGAATAGAAGTTTTAATGTGTTTTTTAATTATATAAACACGTCAAATTCAGATTTTGCTGGTGCTTCGGTTAAAACATCATGGGTGCATCCCGGACACACAGACCCAAGACATCATATACGTTTGCACGTTCATGATTTTGATAATTCTGGTGAAATTCAGTTTTATTTTGATTTAAACACCCAAGTTTTTAATGCTGAAAAGCAACAAGAAGTTCCACAGCATTTTTTAAAACTAATTGATGCTTTTATTGAAAACCATGAACAGAAAATTAGTACAGTAAATTTAATTACTGAAACTGAAATTTCAAGAATAAAAATTTGGAATAACACAGCGTTTGATTATCCTAAGGATGAAACATTGCTTTCTAAATTTGAAGCACAAGTTTTAAAAACACCAAATGAGGTGGCAATTCTATTTGAAAATGAATCTCTTACTTATAATGAGCTTCATGAAAAATCCAATCAAATGGCTCATTTTTTAATTAAAAAAGATATAAAAAAAGGGGATATAATTGGAGTAAGCCTTGAAAGATCATTAGAAATGATGATTTATATCTATGGCATTATAAAAGCTGGAATTGCCTATTTACCTATAGATACATCCATTCCTTCAGAGCGATTAGCCTTCATTTTGAAAGATGCAAAGTCTAAAATTCTGTTGTACAATCATAATAAGATTGATGAAGAAATTTTAAATACAGTTGATAGTTTCCATGTCAAAACCATTCAGCCAGAGTTGGCTTTATTTGATGTAAAATCTAACCATATTGAAGTTTTACCCAACGATTTGGCTTATATTATATATACATCTGGAAGTACGGGAGAACCAAAGGGTGTAAAATGCCATCATCAAGGTATTTGTAATCGACTCAATTGGATGAACAAGGATTATCCAATAACGCCGAATGATACCTTTCTTCAAAAAACACCAATTACTTTTGATGTGTCACTTTGGGAATTATTTTGGCCACTTCAAGAGGGCGCAAGATTGATTATTGAAACGCATGAAGGGCATAAAAATCCTGATAAATTAATAGAAACCATTAAAAAACATAAAGTCACTAATATTCATTTTGTGCCTTCCATGCTAAATGTGTTTTCTCAAACCAATGGTGTAGAAAATTGTAAAAGCCTAAAAAGAATATTTTGCAGTGGTGAAGCTTTGTCTGTTCCTATTGTTGAAGATACTTATGATAAATTAGATGTTGAAATATATAATTTGTATGGGCCTACAGAAGCCACAGTCGATGTTACGAGTTGGCATTGCAAAAAAGAAGATTTAGCTAACGGGATTCCAATCGGTAAACCTGTTGCAAATACGCAACTTTATATTTTAGACGAAAAACTAAACCAGTTACCAATAGGTCTAAAAGGCGAATTATACATAGCTGGAAAACAAGTTTCCAAAGGCTATTTAAATAGAGAAGAACTTTCGAAAGAACGGTTTGTAAAAGATATATTTTCTGATAATTCAAACGCCAAAATGTATAAAACGGGTGATTTGGCGCGCTATCGAGAAGATGGTGTAATTGAATATCATGGAAGAATTGATAATCAAATAAAATTGCGAGGCTTAAGAATTGAACTTGGTGAAATTGAAAAAAATATTGAAAAACATGCTTCCATTACTCAAGCTATTGTTTCGGTTGATGAAAAAGATAGTCTAATAGCATATTATACTGGAGATAAAGTTGAAGATTTTGAGTTGGTTAGTTTGTTAGAATTACGACTTCCGGAGTATATGATTCCACAATGTTATATCCATTTAGGAGGTTTTGAATTGCTGTCAAACGGGAAAGTAAATAGAAAAAAACTCCCAAAAAGAAATGATTTGACAAAAAATGAAACCGCTGTTGTAAAAACTTCGTACATATCTCCAAGAAACGAAATAGAAGAAATTGTTCATGACGTTTGGGTAGAAGTTTTAAATATAGAACAAATAGGCGTTAATGTGAATTTTTTAAGAATAGGAGGTAACTCGTTAAGCGCAATTTCTATTACTTCTAGGTTAAAAGCTATTTTAGAATTGGATGTGTCTATTACTGACGTTTTTAATTATCCAACTATCGAAGCTTATTCCAATAATATTGAAAAAGTGATAACTGAATTATTAGATGAATAATAATATTCAAAAAGGCTTGAAGCCGTTTGTTATTAAGATTGTTGCTATGGCATTGAGTATTTGTTATGCCTTTGGGCCATCTCATAATGAAATTAATAAATTATTACATATACTTACGCATCAGTTAGAAATGCCTGATACTGTTTTAGTTCATTCAAACTTAAATGATTTAGAACATGATGACGTCCATTTTTTTAAAAACGAACAAAAGGGTCTTCATAATCATAAGGTTTTAGAAATATTAGATAATATATTAGAAGCTTCAAATAGTGAAAGTGATTCTGAAAATTCAGAGCTAGTAAATCAAAAAATAGATAAACATATAAGAGTTAAAAAGAGACTTAAGAAACAAGTCTTGTTTCTATCTTTACAAATAGAACAAACCTTCCTATTCAATCCTCGAAAAATTCAAGAAGGATTTATTAAAAAAACTATTGAACCTCCACAGATGGTTTAAAATTATGTTTTGTTGCTTTAAATTTTAAAACAGCAACCGTCTAGAATTAACTAATTCACACAAATTTTATTTATAAAACTCTCGTAGAGGTGTTAACTTCTTAACGAGTAAAATACAATAGCTATGTTAAAAAATACAATAACATTATTTATTTTTCTATTTGGTATTGGGATAATTAATGCCCACGAACTAAGCGGAACAGTAATTTCAGAAGAGAATGGTAAACCCTTGCAAGGTGTTGGGGTTTACAATAAAAACACTGGGGCATATACCTATACAAATGTTTCAGGCTACTTTGAACTGGATGATATTTCGGTTGGAGATGTCGTTTATTTCTATCAATTAGGTTATAAAAATGAAGAGCTTGTTATTAATGAATCTCATTTAGATAGCACGGTCGATATTTATTTAGTAATATCATCAGCTTCATTAGATCAAGTTCTAATCGTTTCAAAAGTGAATACATTAAGTACTATTTTAAATTTAGATTTAAAAACGAGCCCAGTAAAATCTTCACAAGAAGTATTAAGAAAAATACCTGGTTTAATAATTGGTCAACATGCCGGTGGAGGTAAGGCAGAACAAATTTTCTTACGAGGTTTCGATATTGATCACGGAACAGATATTGCTATAGATGTTGATGGTATGCCTGTAAATATGGTGTCTCATGCGCATGGTCAAGGCTATGCCGATATGCACTTTATAATTCCTGAAACTATTGATAATATCGATTTTGGTAAAGGATCATATTACGCAGATAAAGGGAACTTTAATACAGCAGGTTATGTAGATATCCAAACTAAAAAAACCATAGATAAGAATTTAATTTCTGTTGAAGCAGGACAGTTTAATACGGTTCGAGCTATAAGTATGCTAAAAATTTGGGATGGAGAGAACAGTAATGCTTACGTAGCTAGTGAGATGAATTTAACAGATGGTGTATTTGATTCTCCCCAAAACTTCAACCGTTTAAATATAATGGGGCGTTATAATTATAACAATTATAAAGACCAAGAGTTCAATTTATCGCTTTCGCATTTCCAGAGCAAGTGGGATGCATCAGGGCAAATTCCTGTACGTGCTGTTGAAAGCGGACAAATAGGGCGTTTTGGAGCTATTGATGATACTGAAGGCGGTAATACAAGTAGAACTAATATTTGGATGAATCATATTCAACATTTTGATGAACATACCAGTTTAAAATCATCAGCCTATGTTACTCAATATGATTTTGAGCTATTTTCAAACTTTACTTTCTTTTTAGATGACCCTGTAAATGCAGATCAAATTCGTCAATATGAAGATAGAACAATTATTGGGGCTAAGAGTGTTTACGAAAAGTCTTTTCATTTAGATGATCATGATAAGCAACTAAAATTCAGAGCAGGAGTAGGTTTTAGGTATGATGACGTTAATGAAAATCAACTGTCTCGTACTAAAAATAGACAAGAGTTGTTAGAACGATTGGCTTATGGAAATGTAGATGAACTCAATGCTTTTTCCTTTTCAGACCTAACATATAAGGTAAATAAATGGACATTTAATCCTGGATTACGTTTAGACTATTTTACGTTTGATTATGAAAACTTGTTAACTGAAACTTATGACAGCAGAAGTGAGAATCAGGTGTTGTTAAGTCCAAAAATGAATTTTATTTATGCTGCTTCACCCAAAACTCAATTATTCTTAAAAACGGGTTTAGGTTATCATTCCAATGATACACGTTTTGTAGTAGCTACACGAGAAGAGATTCAAGCTCAAAATCCAGATATTACAATAAGGGATATTGAAAGATTACCTACAGCTTTAAGTATGGATTTAGGTACAATATGGAAGCCAACATCGAAACTTGTAATTAATGCTGCTTTATGGGCCTTATTTTTAGAGCAAGAATTTGTATATGTTGGTGATGCAGCAGTTGTTGAACCAAGTGGAAAAACTAGACGTTTAGGTGTAGATTTTGGGTTACGTTATGAGATTGCAGATTGGTTATATTTCAATACAGATATAAATTATACTGTTGCAAGAAGTACAGAAGAATCTGACGGACAAGATTATATTCCGTTAGCGCCAGATTTAACATCGGCTGGAGGCTTAAACTTTAAAGATTTAAATAATTTTTCTGGAGGTCTTAGCTATAGGTATATTAAGGACAGACCTGCAAATGAGGATAACTCAATAGTTGCAGAAGGCTATTTCGTTACAGATTTAAATTTGAACTATACCCATAAAAACTGGACCTTTGGGTTAATAGTTGAAAATTTACTAGATACAGAATGGAACGAAACACAGTTCGCAACAGAGAGTAGATTAATTGATGAACCAGAGTCTGCCGAAGAAATACATTTCACACCAGGTACACCTTTCTTTTTAAGAGGTAAAGTGTCTGTTAGGTTTTAAAATTAATTCGTTTTTATATTGAAGCGCACTTTTATGGTGCGCTTTTTGTTTGTATTTTTTAACTTTAACATATTATTAGTATGGATTATAAGGTTTTATCGACTGTTTATGTAACAGGAGAAAATCTTTCTTGCTATTTTTGTTTTAATAATTTCAAGACTCAATCTACTAAGTAAAAACATTTATGAAAAACATATTCTTAAGTATATTCATATTCATTTCTGCGCATGCGTTTTCTCAAATTCTAGAACCGGTTAAATGGTCTACTGATGTGAAAAAAATATCTAGCACAGAATACGAACTTATCGCCATAGCAACAATTGATGAAAAATGGCATTTATATTCACAAAATGTACCAGAAGGTGGCCCTATACCAACAGTATTTACTTTTGTTGGAAATCCCAATTATTTAAAAAAAGGAAACACAAAGGAAGAAATAGGGATAACAGTAGATGATCTTACATTTAATATGCGTGTTACATATTTTGAGAATAAAACAACTTTTAAGCAACGTATTAAGGTGAAAAAGAAACCGCCGTTCAGCATAGCTTCAGAAGTTCAATATATGGTCTGCGATGATGCCAAATGTATAATGCCTGAACCAGAAAACCTTACTTTTAATATCCAATAGTGTTTTAGTTTACAATTATTTTCAGAATGAAAAGATTTCTTTTTTTATTAGCATTAGTAACGATTACTTCAGGTCATACACAGATTTTAGAGCCAGTAAAATGGAAAACATCTGTTGAGAAAATTTCTGATACAGAGTATAATCTTGTTAGTACCGCATCAATTGAATCTGGGTGGCATTTGTACTCTCAAGATGTTCCGGAAGATGGACCAATACCAACAACATTTTCTTTTGATGATGCAGATGGGTCTTTCAAGTTTATTGGTAATACAAGTGAAGAAGAAGGGCACATAATAGACGACCCTGTTTTTCAAATGAAAATAAAATTCTTTGAGAAATCTACTGAGTTTAAGCAAAAGGTAGAATTAATTGGAAACAAGTCAACAATTAAAGGAATTGTTGAATTTATGGTTTGTGATGATACGCGTTGTTTGCCTCCAACTGAAGTAGATTTGGTGTTCAATATTGATGGGATTAGTAATACGGATAGTTTGAGTGCTGTAGGAGAGGAGTTAATAGATAATGAATCAGTGAATAATATGCTTTATGGCATGAATCCTAGTGATGTAACATTACGTTCTGGTAAAATAGAAGTAAAAAAATCACTTTGGACTATTTTTGGGTTAGGATTCTTGGGTGGTTTATTAGCGCTTTTAACGCCTTGTGTGTTTCCAATGATTCCATTAACAGTTAGTTTTTTTACAAAAAAAGGGAGTCAAAGTAAAGGTTCAGGTGTTGGAAAAGCATTGCTATATGGCTTCTTTATATTGTTAGTATATTTAATATTAAGTATTCCTTTTCATCTTTTAGATTCCGTTAATCCTGATATTTTAAATGAAATATCCACAAATGTTTGGCTAAATGTAATCTTCTTTTTAGTGTTTCTGTTTTTTGCATTTTCATTCTTTGGCTATTATGAATTAACATTGCCGGCAAGTTGGACAAATAAAACTACTAAAGGCGAAAATGCTGGAGGTATAATAGGTGTGTTCTTTATGGCTCTAACCTTAGCTATTGTTTCCTTTTCATGTACAGGACCTATTTTAGGGTCGTTGTTAGCAGGTTCTCTTACAGCTGATGGTGGTGCTTGGCAGCTAACCGCAGGTATGGCTGGTTTTGGGGTTTCTCTCGGACTTCCATTTGCCTTATTCGCTATGTTTCCTAATATGATGAATGCCTTACCAAAATCTGGTGGTTGGTTAAACACAACAAAAGTCATTTTAGGGTTTTTAGAATTAGCCTTAGCCTTCAAATTTTTATCGAATGCCGATTTAGTAAAACATTGGGGGGTATTAAAAATTGAACCCTTTTTAATACTTTGGATTATCATTTTTGCTGCTTTAGCACTTTATTTATTTGGAAAAATTAAATTCCCACATGATTCACCCATAAAAAAATTATCCTTTGCAAGGATTTCTGGAGGAATTTTAGTGGCAGCATTTGCTATTTATTTAGCGTCAGGATTTAGAGTAAATAAAGAAACAAATACATTTACACCTTTAACGTTATTGAGTGGATTAGCGCCTCCTGTTGGTTATTCTTGGTTTTATCCAAGTACTTCAACAAACAATTTAAATACCTTTAAAGATTTAAAGGCAGGAATCAATTATGCTAAACAAGTGAATAAACCTATTATGATTGATTTTACAGGTTACGCGTGTGTAAACTGTAGAAAAATGGAAGAACATATATGGCCACTAGAAAAAATAGATAATTACTTGCGAAATGAGTATGTTTTAATTTCACTTTATGTTGATGATAAGGAGGATTTACCGTCCTATGAAAAAGTTGAGGTGAATAGGGTTAATGGCGGGAAGCGATTACTGAAAAACTACGGACATAAATGGGCTAATTTCCAGACACAATTTTTTAAATCGAATTCGCAGCCATACTATGTATTATTAAATTCTGATGGGACTCAAGTTTTAAATGAACCTGTTGGTTATACACCAGACGAAGCTGAGTATGTTAAGTTTTTAGAGCAAGGTTTAAAAGCATTTCAAAATATTAAATAATAAAAATTATGAAAAGACTAATTTGCATATTAACACTTGCAATAGTTTTTGTGTCTTGTAAAAAAGATGAAGCTAAAGATTATGTGACGCTTTCTGGTAAAATTGAAAACCCGAGTTCAGAGGCTTTAGTTATTTCGCAGAATAATATCATTAAAGAGATGAAAGTAAATACTGACGGTACGTTTTCTGACACCTTAAAAGTAACACCCGGAAAATATATTTTATTTGATGGAACAGAACAGGCTTATCTATATTTAAAAAATGGATTTGACTTAAAAATTACTTTAGATACAAAAGCGTTTGATGAATCTATTAGTTATTCAGGAATAGGGGAAGACGCTAATAATTACTTAGCAGAAAAAGTGTTATTGAGAGAATTACTTTTGGATAATCATGAATTAATGGATGCTAATAAAGTTGATTTTGATAAAAAAGTAAGTTCGAGCATAAAAGAATTACAGGATTTATTAAATAATGTACCTAATCTTGATGCTACATTTATAGCTAATGAAGAAAAGAGCTTTAAAGCAATGGCGGAACGGTTGGCCGTAGCCTTTAATAAAAAAAATAAAGCGGCTGGTATCTTTAAAGGCAAAGCATCCCCTAAGTTTAATAATTACGAAAATTATGCTGGAGGAAGTACGTCATTAGACGATTTAAAAGGTAAGTATGTTTATATAGATTTATGGGCTACATGGTGTGGCCCCTGTAAAGCAGAAATCCCATCTTTAAAAAGAATAGAAAAGGCATATCATGATAAAAACATTGTGTTTGTTAGTATATCTTTAGATAGAGCAAATGCATACCAAACTTGGCGAGATATGGTTGATGATAAAAAAATGTCAGGTATACAATTATACGCTAAAGGCGATGAAAAATTTGCTAGAGATTATAATGTTTCTGCTATTCCAAGGTTTATTTTAATTGATCCAAAAGGAAATGTTGTTGATGAGAATGCTCCAAGGCCTTCAAATAAAAAGCTAATTGAACTATTTGAAGAATTAAATATATAATCTTATATAAGTAATAGTTTTTGAGTAAGAGCATGGTCTTCAATTATTATCTTTGATTAGATAATTCAATAATAATCTAACAGTATGAGTTCTAAAATGGAGTCTTCAAAACTTGGACAATATTTTGAGCAGTTTCGGAATAACATTATTGGTGTTGATAAATATTTTGATTCTCCATACGGAAGGAAAAAAATTATTTATGCCGATTGGACAGCTAGTGGAAGATTGTATAGGCCAATTGAAGAAAAACTATTAAATGAAATAGGACCTTATGTGGCTAACACACATACCGAAACATCTATAACAGGGTCTACTATGACTTTGGCTTATCATGAAGCCAGAAACATTATTAAAAGACATGTAAATGCTTCAAAAGATGATGTCCTGATAACAGTTGGAACGGGTATGACAGGTGCCATAAATAAATTTCAACGTATACTAGGGCTTAAACTTTGCGAAAACTTAAAAGAGAATACTGAAGTTCCAGAGGAAAAGCGACCAATTATTTTTGTGTCGCATATGGAACATCATTCTAACCAAACCTCTTGGTTAGAAACTATTGCTAGGGTAGAAGTAATTCCTTCTAATAAAGGTGGCTTGCCATGTGCAATAAAATTAAAATCACTTATTGAAAAACACAAAGAGTGTCCAATAAAAATAGCAGCAATCACAGGGTGTTCTAACGTTACAGGGATTAGAACAAATTACCATGAAGTTGCAAAAATAATGCATCAAAACAATGGATTATGCTTTGTGGATTTTGCTTGTTCTGCACCTTACGTAAATATTAATATGCATCCAAAAGATGAAGATGAATATCTGGATGCTATTACCTTTTCTCCTCACAAATTTTTAGGAGGTCCAGGAGCATCAGGAGTATTGATTTTCAATAAAAAATTATATAAAAATTTAGTACCAGATAATCCAGGTGGCGGAACAGTAAGTTATACCAACCCTTGGGGGAATCATGATTATATAGATGATATTGAAACCAGAGAAGATGGTGGAACTCCGGGTTTCTTACAAGCTATTCGGGTTGCATTATCTATTCAATTGAAAGAAGAAATGGGTGTTAAAAACATCTTAGACCGAGAACATGAATTGAATGTTATTGTTTTTGATAAACTTTCTAAAATTGAAAACCTTAAAATTTTAGCATCTGAACATAAAGATAGGTTAGGTGTGTTTTCTTTTTTTATTGAAAATGTTCATTATAATTTAATTGTAAAACTCTTAAATGATAAATTTGGAGTACAAACACGCGGTGGATGTTCTTGCGCTGGAACTTATGGACATTATTTACTGCATGTGGATCAATTAACTTCTAAAGCTATTGAGGAAAAAATACTTGAAGGTTGTTTAATGGAACGCCCAGGTTGGATTCGTATGTCTATTCATCCTACAATGAGTAATAATGAAATAGAATTCATTTGTGAAGCTATTGCAGAAGTTTCAGAGCATTATCAAGTATGGGGTAAAGATTATGAATATAATGCCTTAAAAAATGAGTATGTACATATGGGAAACCATAATATAGAAAAGATTATAACTAAAAACTGGTTTAAACTTTAAAGTTTAAACCAGTTTAAATATATCTTTTTAAAGCTTTTATTTCTCTACAATCTCGACCTCAAATAGCTTATCCCAACGCTTACCAGTAACAAAAATAGTTTTCGTTTTTGGGTTGTATGCAATACCATTTAGAACATCTAATCCCTTATGTTGTGTAACAAGTTTCTTTAGTGGTTTGAAGTCTACAACTCCAATTACAGCTCCATTTTCAGGGTTAATTATGGCAACGCCATCTTTTTGATAACGATTGGCATATATTTTTCCGTCTATCCATTCCATTTCATTAATACCTATAATTTTGCCTTTATTGGTATACACTTGAATGTATTCTTGCTCAGCTAAAGTTTCGGAATTTAATAACCATATTTTTTCAGTGCCATCACTTTTATAAATAGTGTTGTTATAATTACATAAACCCCAACCTTCTTTACTGTTTCCATACCTAAAGCTACTTAGTTTTTCAAACGTATTAACGTCGTATACAAAACCAGTTCCATTCTGCCATGTAAGTTGATAAACTTTATTGTTTAAAATGGTTAATCCTTCACCAAAATACTCATCGGCTAAATCAATGTTTTTAAGAATAGTACCTGTTTTGTAATCTAACTTTCTAAGTTTTGATTCTTTAAGTTGCCCTGTACTTTCATAAAGGGTATCATTATGAAACTCTAAACCTTGTGTATAAGAAGTTATATCGTGCGGGTATTCATTTATAATTTTATAAGTATATACTTTTGGTAATTCACTATTTAAAATGGTTACTGTTGATGTTGTTGTTTGTTTCTCACCATCAAAATATACGGTGGCTTCAATAGTATGCTTTCCTAGCTTAAAATCATTCAATGCAGAATCATTAGTGATTTTTTCTCCATTTAAGCGGTATGAAACAGAATCTATAGTATGATTTTTTTTGTTTTCTATAGACAGTTTTAAAGTTTCACTATTAACAATATTACCTTTTATAGCATTCGTTTTAATTGTAAAATCACTTTTTTTTTGACCAGAATTAGAGCCACAAGAAATAAGTATTCCACCTAAAAATATGATTGTGAGATATTTGAATGTATTCATTTTGAATTTATAATTTATAGCAAGATATTTATTTAAAATCGGTTTAAAAAATCATTGTGAAAATTTTAAAAGGTTGTATCTTTGTAGCTGGCAAGTCCTACACAACCAGCTCCTGTTGAATCCTCCAGGTCGGGAACGAAGCAAAGGTAAATGGTCGTAGCGGTGTGATGTAGGTAGCTTGCCTTTTTTTGTACAATAAACTTAAATCTTGAAAGCTTTGGCGAATCAAGATTTTTTAGTTTATTTTAGATAGATTGTCTACAAAAGTATATTTCTAACTTTTTGTCACATTGAGCGCAGTCGAAATGCATTGATATTAAGTCTTTATAAGTTTTTCGACTGCGCTCAAAATGACATTATTTTTTTTAGACATTTTCATCTCATTAATATTATCGTATTTTTAAAGAATTAAATAAATAGCATGTCTAAAGTTGTTTTAATAACTGGTGGTTCATCAGGAATTGGTAAATCTATTGGTGAGTTTTTAATTGATAAGGGCTATATAGTTTATGGTACAAGTAGAAGTCCTGAAAAGTATAAAGCAAGTAAGTTTCCAATTTTACTTTTAGATGTAAAGGATGAAGCTACTATTTTAATAACTGTTAATACTATTATTGAAAATGAAGGCAAGTTAGATGTGGTTATTAATAATGCAGGTGCAGGAATAACTGGTCCAATTGAGGAAACTCCTAATGAAGAAATAAAAAATAATTTTGAAACTAATTTTTTTGGACCAATACATGTTATTAAAGCGGTATTGCCTCAAATGCGTAAGCAACATTCTGGGTTAATTATTAATGTAACCTCAATTGCTGGTTATATGGGATTGCCTTATCGTGGTATTTACAGTGCTAGTAAAGGTGCTTTAGAACTTCTAACTGAAGCATTTAGAATGGAGATAAAAGACTTTAATATAAAAATGACAAATGTTGCCCCAGGAGATTTTGCAACTAATATAGCAGCTGGTAGGTATCATGTACCATTACTAGATAAATCGCCATATAAAAACCCTTATGGAGATACTTTAGAGTTGATGAATGAGCATGTAGATAATGGAAGTGACCCTGATATGATGGCTAAAGCAGTCTACAAAATTATAAACACGAAAAACCCGAAAGTACACTATAAGGTTGGTGAGTTTATGCAGAAATTTTCTATCGTTTTAAAACGAATTTTACCAGATAAGGTTTATGAAAAAATGTTGATGAAGCATTATAAGTTATGAAGTATTTATCCGTTTGCTCGTTATTTCTTTTTACTTCATGTTTTTTGATGCCACTTGGTGCACCTCATAAACATTGCTATCAATCAGATACCAATAGTGAGTTTAAGTATATTAATGTGTTTTGCACACCGCATAGCAAAAGGTATATTTATTCTGACGAAAAAGATTTGGATATAAAAGTTTACTCAAAAAATGTTTTCGAATCTGAAGATGTTTCAATGGTATATGGTAATCACTTTAATCAAGAATTCTACATAAAAGATGTTAGAATAAATGATAGAAAGTTTCATAGGTTATTTAAACAAGATACGCTTGTATTGACAATTAAATCCACTAAAGAAAAGTTATTGTTTTTTTCTCAGGAAAGAGAATAATGAAAAAATCAAGTTATCTATTTATCAATCCAAGTAGTTGTTCTTCAAAATTAATTGAGAAAATATTGGTGTTACTATTAACAATGTTTTTGTTTTTATCTACAAGAAAGGTTTTTGTCATAGGATAAATAGCTAATTGTTCAGATGATTCTTTAGGATTTTTAAATATGAATTCATTATTGTTATTAAACCCATGACCTTCTAAAAGTCTTTTTGATTTCTCAAAGTTATCCATATCCATGTTTATTGAAATGAATTTAACTTCAGGATATTTCAACTTTAATTCTTTAAGTTTATAATGACTCTCCTTAAAATGATCATAATATTTGTTAGACCAGAAGCTTAAAACAGTAGGAGAATCTATTTGAGTACTAATTTCTGAAATCTTTTTGTTATAGTTTATAACTATAAGGTTCGGTAATTTATCGCCTTCTTTAAGCTTGTTAACAGAGCTTGTATAACGCAATATCATGTTTTTACCTTTTTCACTTTTACTTTTATTTAAAAAAGATTTTAAAAGTGTATTGTTGTTCTTTTTATTTTTACTTTTAGAAAGATAACCCATAGTGAAATGATATAATAAATTATCTTTTATGCTTGGGTTTAATATTAAGCTATCAATAAGTGCTAATCTATCTAAATTGTAGCACAAAGATTTTCTGTCAAAACACGCATTATTTTCATGTATATCATGTGTTTTTAGAGTTAAATTACTTAAATTATATCTTAAGAACTTATTGTAAATATGATGATGGCTTAAAAACTCATCATTGTAATTAATTTCTTTTCTGTAATCATAAAAGTCATTAGGCAATGATTTTAAAATAGCTGCTTTATTCTTACCGTAATGCACAAAAGGGTAAACCTCTTTGCTTGAATAATAAGAATAATCAATATTTGCATTTGCTATTTTTATAAAGAGGGGAGATAAATTATATTTTTCAGATATATGGTTTAGAGTTTTTACTTTTGTAGCTTTTAAAGAGTCTACTCGTTTCTGGAAAGTAGCACCATTAAGTTGGCAAAGCCCAATAATGTATTTTTCTTCTTTTTCGTTTTCTATAAACTCATTAATAAAATAGTTGTTCTTTTTATCTCCTTTACCACTAAATACAAGAGATTCATCAAAATCTAATGTATTTAGTCTAAACAATAAACTGTCTTCTGGTTCTAAAAGAATTAATTGGTACTCACCACCATGCCTAAAGGTGTATAAACCTTCTGTTAAATCATCAATTTTATATAAAAACCTGTTTTTACCATCCAGATTAACCGTATCAATAATAGCTTCATTTTTAGACAAAACAATAAAGTCGGTATTCGGATTAATTATTTCACCTCCTAGGTAAGCATAATCCAAAGCAGACTCTTTGTTATCTTTTTTGCAACCTAGTACTGTTAAAACAATAAATACAATAGTAAAGCTAAACTTCATAAATCCCTTCTGAGTAGTTGTAACAACAAAAATATAGCTTGTTCCTATAAAGTCCTGTTAATGCGTTGTTAAATGTTTACTAAACAAAATCGCTTATAAATACTTAAAATTAGGGAAACTAAGTTTCGTCTAACCAATGTAATTTTCTACTTTTGCAAAAAATTAAATAGTCCTTTATGTTATCAGTATCAAATCTTTCTGTTCAATTCGGTAAACGTGTTCTTTTTGATGAAGTTAATACGACTTTTAATAATGGTAATTGCTATGGTATTATTGGAGCCAATGGGTCTGGGAAATCAACTTTTTTAAAGATTATTTCTGGCAAACAAGAACCTACTTCTGGTCATGTGTCTTTAGAGTCAGGTAAACGTATGTCTGTTTTAGAGCAAAATCATAATTTATATGATGAACACACTGTTTTAGAAACAATTTTGATGGGAAATAAGCCACTATTTAAAATTAAAACTGAAATTGATGCACTTTATGCTGATTATTCAGATGAAAATGCTGAAAAAATAGGAGAGCTTCAAGTAAAATTTGAAGAAATGGATGGCTGGAATGCAGATAGTAATGCAGCCTCTATGTTATCTAATTTAGGTATAAAAGAAGAGTTTCATTATACTTTAATGGCCGATTTAGATGGTAAACAAAAAGTACGTGTTTTACTAGCTCAAGCATTATTTGGAAATCCTGATGTGTTGATTATGGATGAGCCAACCAATGATTTGGATTACGAAACCATTTCTTGGTTAGAAAACTTCTTAGCAAATTACGATAACTGCGTAATCGTTGTATCTCATGATAGACACTTTCTAGATGCCGTTTGTACACATATTTCTGATATTGATTTTGGTAAAATAAATCATTATTCAGGAAACTATACATTTTGGTATGAGTCTTCTCAATTAGCAGCAAGACAACATGCACAACAGAATAAAAAAGCTGAAGAGAAAAAGAAAGAGTTAGAAGAATTTATTCGTCGCTTTTCAGCCAACGTTGCAAAAAGTAAGCAAGCAACAAGTAGAAAGAAAATGATTGAAAAGCTTAATATCGCAGATATTAGAAGAACCAGTCGTCGTTATCCAGCTATTATTTTTGAACGCGAAAGAGAAGCGGGAGATCAAATATTAAATATTGATGGTTTAACAGCTTCACTAGAAGGTGAAACCTTGTTTAAAAATATAGATTTAAATCTTGCAAAAGGCGATAAAGTAGTTGTGTTTTCTAGAGATTCTAGAGCAACAACAGCGTTTTATCAAATATTGAATAATAAAGAAAAGGCAGATTCAGGAAAGTTTATGTGGGGCGTTACCACAACACAATCTTATTTACCATTAGATAATAGCGAGTTTTTTAATAACGAATTAACCTTAATAGATTGGTTGCGCCAATGGGCAACAACTGAGGAAGAACGCGAAGAAGTTAATATTCGTGGTTTTCTAGGAAAAATGATTTTTAGTGGCGAAGAAGCTTTTAAAAAATCATCGGTACTATCTGGAGGTGAAAAAGTAAGATGTATGCTATCTAGAATGATGATGATGAGAGCAAACGTTTTGCAATTAGATGAACCAACAAACCATCTAGATTTAGAGAGTATCACGGCATTTAACAACTCTCTGAAAAACTTCAAAGGCACCATTTTATTCACAACGCACGATCATGAGTTTGCTCAAACTGTTGCAAACAGAGTAGTAGAATTAACCCCAAATGGCGTTATTGACCGTTACACAACTTTTGATGAATATATGCAAGACAAAAAAATTAAGGAGTTACGAGATAAAATGTATGCGGTAACGGCTTAGTCTAACTCCAATTCAGAAGTTAAACTTTTAATAATTGGAGTCACTTTTTCAAGTTCTTCTTTATGAACATGAATTTCTTGTAACCCCTGAATAGATGCACCAAAACCTGCTAATCTTCCAGATTCAGATTCGTCTTTAATAATTGCACAAATATTTAAATTTTGAAGCTCAGTAAATATGCGTTGAACTTCAATAAAATTTCCTGAAAACACTTTAATGTAATTAGACATAGTTTATAAAGTTTAAAAGTTGTTTTCTAAATATACGAAATTTTCAAATGCGCCCAACAAAAAAGCCAGCTATAAGCTGGCTTTAAGTTGTTAAAGTTTTTATAATTATCTTAACTCTGCTCCAAGTTGTTTTTCAAAACTAGTTTGTAGTTTACTCATAATCTTATCAATTTGTTTATCAGTAAGCGTTTTGTTTTCATCTTGAAGTGTAAAACTAACCGCATAACTCTTTTTACCTTTTGGTAAGTTTTTACCTTGATATACATCAAATAGATTTACATCTCTAAGTAATTGTTTTTCACTTTGCTTGGCTATTTTATAAATAGATTCAAAAGTAACGTTGTCATCCAAAAGTAAGGCGAAATCTCGCCGTACTTCAGGGTATTTAGGGATAGCCTTAAACTTAATTTTATTATGCCTAACCAAATCTAAAATAGTATCCCATTTAAAATCTGCATAAATCACATCTTGAGCAATATCAAAATGTTTTAAAATAGACTTTTTTACCAAACCAAATTCTACCAATTTGTTTTTACCTAACCCTAAACTAATGCCTTCAGCAAATAAATCGTTTTTAATTGGCGACTCCTGGAACTTAGAAATGCCTAAACGCTCAAGAATTGAAGTAATTAAGCCTTTCATTAAAAAGAAATCACTTTTTTTACTTTTACTAATCCAATTTTCAGAGGATTGATTGCCAGTTATGATAAGAGATAAATGCTTAAATTCTTCACGTTTATCATCATAACCATGATAGGTTTTTCCAAATTCAAACAACTTTAAATCTGATCGCTTTCTGTTTATATTAAATGAAACGGCTTCTAAACCTGAAAATAATAAAGACTGCCTTAAAACTGATAAATCATTACTTAAAGGGTTTAACATAGTAATGTTATGTTCATCCTTTAATTGTTCACTTAAAGCTACATAATTTGGAGTTGTAAGCGAATTTGAAAGAATTTCATAATAACCTTGTGAAGCCAATTGATTCCCAACAATGTTTTGAATTTTATAATCTTCAAAACGTGTTGTTGTGGATATGGATGCGTTAAGTTTTTCGGTAGTTTTAATATTATTATACCCGTAAACTCTTAGTATTTCTTCTATAACATCTGCTTCTCTCTCAACATCGTTTCTAAAAGCAGGAACAGTTAAACCTAAACCAGTTTCGGTTACATTGTTTACTTTTATATCTAAAGAGGTTAAAATACTTTTAATAGTTTCTCTAGGAATTTCTTCTCCTATTAATTTCTTAGCTTTTTCAAAACTTAAACGGACTTCAAAATCTTTAATTTTATTTGGATAAATATCAATAATGTCACTCGTTATTTCACCGCCTGCTAGTTCCTGAATTAGTAATGCAGCGCGTTTTAAAGCATATTCACAAATATTTGGGTCTATACCGCGCTCAAACCTAAATGAAGCATCAGTATTTAAAGCATGACGTTTAGCCGATTTTCTAATACTCACAGGGTTAAAATATGCACTCTCTAAGAAAATACTAGTTGTATTCTCGGTAACTCCAGAATCAATGCCTCCAAAAACTCCAGCAATGCACATTGGTTTTTCGCCATCACAAATCATTAAATCATCTTCATGTAATTCGCGTTCAACACCATCTAAAGTGATAAATTTGGTTCCCGCTTTCAATGTTTTAACTTCAATTTTGTTTCCAGAAATTTTTACAGCGTCAAAAGCATGTAGTGGTTGCCCTAAATCATGTAAAACATAATTAGTTGCATCTACAATATTATTTATTGGACTCAAGCCAATAGCTTTTAATCGGTGTTGTAGCCAAGCAGGAGATTCAGCAACTTTTAAACCAGAAATTGTAACACCACAATATCGAGGTGCTAAGTCTTTATTAATAACATCTACATCTATTTTTAAAGTTCTATTTTCAACATTAAAAGCACTTACAGAAGGTGTTATTAATTCTAAATTAATATCTTTTTGAACCAATCCAGCTTTTAAATCACGAGCAGTTCCTAAATGACTCATTGCATCAGCACGGTTTGGAGTTAAGCCAATTTCAAAAACTTGGTCGTTTTCAATGTTAAAAACATCTGTGGCTAGTGTTCCTACTTTAATTTTATCATCTAAAACTAGGATGCCATCATGAGATTTACCAAGACCTAATTCATCCTCAGCGCAAATCATACCAAAGCTTTCTTCGCCTCTAATCTTACCTTTTTTTATAGTCCAAGATTCACCTTCATCAGTATATAAAGTAGTGCCTATAGTAGCAACAGGTACTTTCTGCCCGGCAGCTACATTAGGTGCTCCACATACAATTTGCAATGGTGCTTCACCACCAACGTTAACTGTTGTTACTTTTAGTTTGTCTGCGTTTGGGTGTTTTACACACGTTAAAACTTCGCCAACAACAACACCTTCTAATCCGCCTTTAACAGATTGGTAGGTTTCTAAACCCTCAACTTCAAGTCCTAAATCGGTAAGTAATTCACTGGTTTGCTCTGGTGCCCAATCTGTTTTTAAAAACTGTTTTAACCAGTTATATGAAATCTTCATAAATCATTATGCTATTAAAGGTAGCAAAGATAAAATATTGCAGCAAGCATTCAAACAAAGCATTATGTTTTGTTTAGTAAATCGTTCTATATTTTTTTAATTTAAAAGAAATTTAATCTTTTAAAACCTTTAAATATAAGCTGATTTTTGTCATTTTTTAAGCACCCATTCAAGCGTACTTTTGCTTAAATTAAAGGTATGAGATTATGTCTAATTATAATGTTTACGTTGGAAAGCAGTTCAACTTTTTTAAAAGCTTATCAAGCAATGAGCTTGCGCTTATAGAGAAAACAACTTCGTTTCTTAAAATAGTTAAAGGCGATATTGTGTTTCTTGAAAATGAACTTTTGCAGAAATTATATTGTATTAAAGAAGGTGCTTGTAAATTTTCTTTAATAGATGATAGCGGAAAAGAGCATATTACCAAATTACTTGGTAAAGGAGACCTTATGGGAAGACGCTCTATTATTACTAATAAAGGAGCTTTAGTTACCGCTACAGCTATAAAAGATACTACGCTTTGTTTACTAGATAAAACGCCAATAATAAAAAGCCTTAGAGAAAATAATGCCTTTTGTCAAGATATCTTAAAAGGGTTTATTGGAGATATGGAAGATGAAACTGAGAAAATTGCATATTTTCAAAATCATGCTACGGTTAAAGTAAGGCTTGCTGGTTTACTAATGTATTTGAATGATAAATTTGGTACTGAAAAGGAAGGTTGGATTAATGTGTCTTTAAAACGCCGTGACATAGCTGGTATTTTAGGAACTACTAGTGAATATATTATTTCTTTATTAGCTTCTTTTAAAGGAAAAAACCTTTTGAGTTTAAAACGTGATAAAATTAAAATCATTTCAGAAAAAGAACTCAGAAAATTTATAAAAACGTGTTGAACCTATAATTTTATAGGTTTCAATTTTTTTTCATCATGTATCTTTATTGCTTCTAAAGACTAACACTTTAATGGAGCAAGATAAAAATGCAAACCGTTGTGAAAACTGTATAGTTAGACAGTTTAATGATTTACATGCATTGAATAGAGATGAACTTAGTGAAGTCTCTAAAGCAAAAGTTTCTAAAATTATAAAAAAGGGAGATATACTTTTTGAAGAAGGCGAGAAATTAAATGGTGTTTTTTGTATTCGTGATGGTGTTTCTAAACTTTCTAAATTAAGCTCTAATGGTAAAGACCAAATAGTTAAATTGGCTACAAAAGGAGAGGTTATTGGTCAAAGTTCTGTAATAGCCGACGAGAAAGTGAATTTGAGTGCTACAGCTTTGAATGATATGCAGGTATGTTTTATTCCTAAAGAAAAAATTGTAAACCCTTTAAAAGCAAATCCTAAATTTACTTTGGAAGTTTTAAAAACGGTTGTTAGTGATTTAAAAGATTCTAATGACACTATTATTAATCTTTCTCAAAAAAATGTTAAACAAAGAATAGCTCAAACACTTATTTATCTTAAAAATAATTATGGAGAAGATAATGAAGGTTATCTAAGCATGAGCTTGTCTAGAGAAGATTTAAGTAGTGTTGTAGGTACAGCAACTGAATCTTGTATAAGAAGTGTTTCTGCTATGAAGAAAGAGGGTTATATTCTAATATCTAACAAGAAAACTAAGATTTTAGATGTTAAAAAACTTGAGCGGCTTATATACGATTTGTAGTATTATATTTCGCTTTTTTTTAAAACCTAACAAATATCACATTTTATAACATTTTTACTTTATAAGTTTACAACTTTAAGATGTAAACGATGTATGCCACTGTAAACATAGATGCAATAGGATGTAGTAATTGTAGGGATTTTGTTTTATCAAAATTACTTATAGTTGCTGGTATATCGAATATAGAAATTGATGTAGAAACAAAGATTTTAAGTTTTAGTTATAAAAGCCATAATGCTATGGAAGGTTTGAGGTTGTATCTTCAAGAAATTGGTTACCCGATTACTAAGGATTCAAGCTTAATTATTAATAAAGATGTTGTTATTAATGATTATTATGAAGATGAATTGGTCTAATAATAGCTTTTTAAAGGTCTTCTAACATCAAATTATAATCATATTGTAAATCTTCGTGAAGTTTATCAATTGTTTTTTTTGCTAAAGCAATTTGCCTATTATACATATTGAGAAGTTGTGTGCTTCGTTTTATGCTTGGTTTAAAGTCTTTTAGTTTTTCACAGAAATAGATTAATAGTTCTACTTCGGTTTCTTTTTTTTGGGAGTATCGGATGAATTTTTTTACGTTTCGGAGAATTTTACGAACGCTTTTTCTGATGTAAAAGTAACTGTCTTTATTAATGAGTTTAAACTCGTCGTCCATATATGTTTTTACGGTTTCTATATATCCACTTTCGTTATGTGATTCGAATAATAGATAGGTGAGGAGTTCTTTGTTCTCTTTTTTGAAACGCGCTAAACGCAAGCAAAGTACTTCAATTTCTTGACTTGAAAGTGTTTTCAATTCTTTCTTAATTTCTGGTAATGGCACAGCTTTCATCTAAAAAAATGATTTGTTGTTAAATATAAAAAATCCATTATAAGTGAGCTGGTTTATTGGTGTTAAAAAATAAGTGTATGTTGTAAGTTGACACCTATAATGGCGGACCTACCAGGTTAGGGATTGTAGTGGATAGCCCACAGCCCAATCCCGATAGCTATCGGGAGAGGTACGAGGACTTAGAACGGAAATTTCGACCCTTGTGGTAATGCCCAAACATGACTTTATCTTAACTTTGGAAAGTTTTTAGGGTTTACCTCGTGCATAACACCATAAACACTTTCAAAAATATCTTCGGCAGAAGGTTTTGAGAAATAATCGCCATCATTACCGTAAGCTGGTCGGTGAGATTTAGCCGTTAATGTTTTTGGATTGCTATCTAAATATTGAAAAGCGTTTTGTTCGTTTAATATTTTATTAAGCATATATGCTGAAGCACCACCAGGTACATCCTCATCAATAATAACGACTCTATTTGTTTTGGCTATGCTTTTTACGATGTCATGATTTAAATCAAAAGGCATTAATGATTGAACATCAATAACTTCAGCATCAATCCCGACCGCCAATAAATCTTTAGCCGTTTGAGCAACAATGCGTAAGGTAGAACCATAAGAAATTAGGGTAATATCGGAACCTTCTTTTATAGTTTCAACAACGCCTATAGGTGTTTTAAGAGTGCCTAAGTTGTTAGGCATTTTTTCTTTAAGCCTATATCCATTTAAACATTCTACAACTATAGCTGGGTCATCTCCATATAAAAGGGTGTTATAAAATCCGGCTGCTTTTGTCATGTTTCTTGGTACTAATAAATTAACGCCTTTAACTAAGTTTAGAATACCTCCCATTTGAGAACCAGAATGCCATATTCCTTCTAATCTGTGCCCGCGCGTTCTAATAATTAATGGAGCTTTTTGTTTTCCTTTGGTTCTATAATGTAAGGTTGCTAAGTCATCACTAATTATTTGTAGGGCATATAGAATGTAATCTAAATATTGAATTTCTGCAATTGGTCTTAAACCGCGTAAAGCCATACCAATACCTTGGCCTATAATTGTAGCTTCTCTTATACCTACATCTGCAACCCGTAATTCTCCATATTTTTCTTGTAAACCTTCTAAACCTTGATTAACATCTCCTATATTACCTGTGTCTTCACCAAATACTAAAGCTTCTGGGTATTGGTTAAAAATAGTATCAAAGTTATCACGAAGTATTATTCTGCCATCTACCTGCGTTGCATCATCGTTATAAGTTGGTTTTATTTCA
The DNA here is from genome assembly GCF_947487575.1 of uncultured Algibacter sp. Classification (GTDB taxonomy): domain Bacteria; phylum Bacteroidota; class Bacteroidia; order Flavobacteriales; family Flavobacteriaceae; genus Algibacter_B. The sequence goes on from NZ_CANKXG010000005.1 coordinate 217,073, forward strand.
TTAATTTTTATGTTAGAACGCTGTGTTTCACTATATAAATGCGAACTAAACATAGGTTGAGCATGTTCAAAAATAGAATTTATCCATTTGCTTAATATTTTTTTCTCTGGAATAGATTCTCCAACAATAAACCTAAGGGCTTTTCTTGCATGCGATAGAATGTCTTTTCTTGTTGGTTCTGTAATATTTGCTATACTATCTTTTAATTTTGAAATAAAAGTGCCATTAACGCTTGCAGATTCTACTTGTTTTAAAATTGAAATTAATTCTTGTTGTTCCTTTTTTATTGGCCTCAAAAAGGTATTCCAAGCATTCTTTTTTGCCTCTCTTACATTTTTTTTTGCATTTCTTTCAATTTCAACTAGGGCTTCATTTGTAGCTATACCGCTTTCAATAATCCATTCACGTAATTTAGTGTTACAATCATACTTAGCCTCCCATTCAAGTCTTTCGGCTGTTTTATAACGCTCATGCGAACCAGATGTTGAGTGGCCTTGCGGTTGCGTAAGTTCTTTTACATGTATCAAAACAGGTACATGTTCTTCTCTAGCAATAGTTGCAGCTTCTTGATAGGTTTCTATTAAATTAGCATAGTCCCAGCCTTTAACAAGCAAAATTTCGTAGCCATTATTATCTTTGTCTCTTTGGAATCCTTTTAAGATTTCTGAGATATTTTCTTTTGTAGTTTGATGTTTGGCATGAACAGAAATACCATATTCATCATCCCAAACACTAATCACCATTGGTACTTGTAAAACTCCAGCGGCATTTATGGTTTCAAAAAATAAGCCTTCGCTAGTACTGGCGTTACCAATAGTTCCCCATGCGACTTCATTTCCTTTTATTGAAAAATTGGTTGTGTTTATACCATCAACCTCTCTGAAAATTTTTGATGCTTGAGCCAAACCAAGTAAGCGTGGCATTTGACCAGCAGTTGGTGAGATATCTGCACTAGAATTATATTGTTTAGTAAGGTCTTTCCAGCTGCCATTATCATTTAGACTATGTGTTACAAAATGCCCTCCCATTTGGCGACCAGCCGACATAGGTTCTTCCTTAATATCTGTATTAGCATATAAACCAGCAAAAAATTGATTGGGTGTCAGTTCGCCAATAGCCATCATGAATGTTTGGTCTCTGTAGTAACCAGACCTCCAATCACCTTTCATAAAAGCTTTTGCCATTGCTAATTGAGGTACCTCTTTACCATCACCAAAAATTCCAAACTTTGCCTTCCCTGTTAAAACCTCTCTGCGACCCAGTAAACTACACTCACGACTTACCATAGCAGTTCGGTAGTCATTTATTACTTCAGCTTTAAAATCTTCGAATGACAAATTGTTTTTCAAGTCAGTTATGGGTTGCATAGATTCATGCTTTTGGAATGCAAAAGTAGTCATTATGCGCCTTTTTTGCAATTAATTTGAGTGATAAAAATTATCAAATTCTTAAAATTTGTAGATTTTTATCAGGTATTTTGTGAAATACTTAAGACTTGATAGTTTTTAATGATTATTATATAATCAAAAAAAATTAGTACCAGCGTCTTCTAAATAACCCTAACAAAGATTTAGGATCTGCAGTAAATTTAAAACGTATTTTTTGGTCGTAATTAGGTTGACCAATTTCCCAGCCTAAATTAGAATATATTGGAAAATAAACCTCAAAGTAATCGGTCACTAAATTGATACGAATTCCTGAGTCATAAACAAAATTGGGTGAAGTAAATTTGTTTTTTACTAAACCAATATCGCCATAAGCGAGTATGTATTTCCAAAGTGTTGTACTTACATTTAATGTAGTTATCCATTGATTAGCAAATGGGGTATCTAATTTTGATTTAAAACCACCCTCAGCCTCAATATACTGTTGGCTAAATATCCCTGTTTTTTCAGAGCGCCCTAAATAATTGTAATCAAATAAATAATCTGTCGGTCTATCTAAAGCAAAACTAAAAAAATCAGAATCTAAATCTGTTTTATTACTAAGAAACGCTCCTGCAAATGCTCGAATGTTTATTTGCCTATTACTTTCAAATAACTTTCTAAACTCATAATTTAAGGATATTTTACTAAAATCTGCACCGATTTGAAAATCTGTATACCACTTATTGAAATTGATTAAATTATCATTAGAATTGATATATCTAATATTAAAAACGCTATAGTTTGGTTCATTTGAAGTTAAAATTCCACTTACGTCTTTGTCTCTGTTGATATTTACATGCCTAATGCTTAGCCATTGTCTTTTATTGGATCTAAGATCTTTATTCTCTCTAAAAAGGAACTGGACTGATGGCGTTATCCTTTTGACAAATAAACCATCAGCAAATGAACTATAACTTCCTGAAACACCGTAATGAATGGTATACAAATTTTTATTTTTTATATAATGACTTTGAAATATTGATGCGGCCCCAGTTAAAGATTTTGATTTAAAAGAGTATCGTGGCGTGATTTTGTAATTAAATAGTTTTCTTAAAACCGTTTTATTGTATATTTTGGCACCTAGTGTAAAGCCATCATATATATTGTTAAACTCAGCAATAGGCATAAAAAAGACTTGATTGTAATTCGGGTCTTCAAAATCTTGAAACAGTCTAAATTGCAGTGGTTTATTATTAAAAAAGAATCCTTTTAATGATTTCCAGTTATCTCTTAAATTAAACTCTGGAATGGTGTTGCCATAGTTAAGAACCAGTTTGTTTGCGTCTAATCTAGGTATTGTAATAGTTTTGCTATCATTTATATTTTCTACCCATGTTTTTGATATGACACTATCATTTTTAAGCGCATATAAAGAAATAGGCATTTTATTTATGTTCTTATTCTTTATAGTTAGCGTAATAGAGTCTTTGGTTTTTCTTACCTTTCTTATTTTAAAATCTATTTTTTTTCTAGTTTTTACATACTCGTTAAAAAACCAGTCTATGTTTTTATCTGTTTTACTTTTTATGAAACTTTCAAAGTCTTTAACCGAAGTTTGTTTAAGCTTATTATCTTTAATAAATGATTCAATACTATTCTCGACCACATCTTTATTTACGAAATCATCTAGATACCTAAGCCCAACGCCAGCTTTATATTTATTGGATATACGATTATTAAACTTCAGTAAAGAATCTTTGGCCATAGCTAATGGTTGATCTCTGTTTGTTCTTGCCATTAACATTGTAGCCAATACATATCTATCATTATATTTCAGATCTGCAGCATGAAATGATCTTACACCCCAGAAATCAGCAATAGTTCCAAAGAATTTCATGTCTGGATAATGCACATCTACATAATTCATTAAATAATAAATTTGAATGCCATCTATTAGCCATTGTTCTTTTCTAGGGTTCAATAAGAGTGTGTTTTCTATATAATTGCGCAAAGCAATCTTTAAAAATTTCAACTCGTATTGAAACGTTTTAGGATATGGTTTTATAAAACTAGGTAGAAAATTTAAGCCATATATTGGGTCTTTATCATAATCAATTTGAGTAAGAAGCAATTTTTTATGAGGGTATTTTCCAAAATTTTCAAAAATATAATCAGTGATTTTTTCGTTAATTAATACTTTATCAATAACATCTATGCCTTCATCACCAATGTTTGAAATGATTGAAAAATCACCATCCTGTAAAGTTTTAAAGTTTGATGCTTTACTTAAAAATAACTTATTGTTAACTCTATCAAGTCCTTTAAGTTTAACTACTTGTTTTTCAGCAATTTGCTCTGTGCTACTTATGTCTAATTCTGAAGTTAAAGCATAGTCATTAGAATGCTCAATTTCTAAAGTAATATCAGATTTAGGAATAAATAAATCGTCTAAATTTTTGTTGCTATAATATTGCCATTCACCATTATATATTGCAGGTGTAATGTACCAGTATCTTAAGTTGATATCTCCATTTTCAGTAATTCCGTAATCTGTAAATTTTGAATTTGGAATTTTTACTAAATATTCTAGTTCTATGGTATACGAGCCTTTTGGTTTTAAGGGGTTTTTTAATGTTACTTTTAAAACGTCTATTTGATTTTTTAATTGAACGTAATCAAGGTTTTTACCATTTTGTTTTATTGAGGTAATTACAGAATAGCCTCGTTCTTCATTTTTAGCAAGATGAAAATTGTTATTATATTCATCAGCAATACGAATGGCTAATGGTGTTTTTTTAGTTGCGTAACTATTATTCCAATCGTTAAGATAAATAGACTGCAATTCATCATCTGTAGAGTTTTGATATTGAATAGATTGTGATATTTTTATTTGTTTATTTTCAATATCAAAAATTGCCTTAACATCAATTTTGTTTTGACCAAAACTTGTAAGGCTAACAAATAATAAAACAATACAACTAAAAAAGTGAATTTTCAATTTCAATAGCATTAAAGGTTAATAGATTCATGCAAGGCGTCACAATATAATAAAATACAATGGTTTATAGCTTACATATAGTTATTATGCGTATATATATGTTTAACTGAGGTTTATAGTTTATTAAATTAAAAGTTTGGACTTAAACCAGATTTCTTGTAGAAATCATCAAGAATAGTAATAACTTCATCTTCGTTGTCTACTAAATGTATAAGGTCTAAATCTTTAGCACTAATATTTCCAAAGCTGTCTAAAAGTGTCTTTTTTATCCAATCCATAAGGCCTTCCCAGAAATCTCTTCCAACAAGAATAATAGGGAATTCACCAATTTTATGAGTTTGAATAAGTGTTATGGCTTCAAAAAGTTCGTCTAAAGTACCAAAACCACCAGGCATAACCACAAACCCTTGAGAGTATTTAACAAACATAACTTTTCTAACAAAAAAGTAATCAAAATCTAAACTTTTATCTTGATCTATATAAGGATTGTCGTGTTGTTCAAAAGGTAAGTCGATATTAAGACCAACAGAAGTTCCTCCAGCTAAATGGGCACCTTTATTTCCTGCCTCCATTATACCTGGCCCACCACCTGTAATAACACCATAACCAGCTTCAACAATTTTTTTTGCTACATTTTCAGCAAGTTTATAATATTTGTGATCTGGTTTTGTTCTAGCTGAACCAAAAATAGATACGCAAGGTCCTATTTTACTTAACTTTTCATAGCCATTTACAAATTCGCCCATGATTTTAAAAATAGCCCAAGAATCGTTTGTTTTTATTTCGTTCCAGCCTTTGTGGTGTTTTTCCTTTCTCATATATAAAAGTTTATGCGTTTATATGTTGAATTTTTCAATATCCAATTATTTCAAATTTAGTTCTTTTTTAAGAAACTTAGCGGTGTAACTTTTCTTGTGTTTAACGACTTTTTCGGGCGAACCTTCAACAATTATTTGTCCGCCACCTTTTCCGCCTTCGTAGCCAATATCAATAATGTAATCTACAGTTTTAATAACATCAAGGTTGTGTTCAATAATAAGTACCGTGTTCCCTTTGTCGGCCAATTTATTAAGTACTATCATTAGAACACGAATATCTTCAAAATGAAGACCAGTTGTTGGCTCATCAAGAATATAAAACGTATTTCCTGTATCTCTTTTGGAAAGCTCTGTGGCCAGTTTAATACGTTGTGCTTCACCACCAGAAAGCGTTGTGCTTTGTTGGCCTAAAGTAATATAACCCAAACCAACATCTTTTATTGTTTTTAGCTTTTTATGTATTTTAGGAATATGCTCGAAGAACTCTACAGCTTCATTCATAGTCATATTCAAAACATCACTAATATTTTTACCTTTATAGCGAATCTCTAAAGTTTCGCGGTTAAAACGTTTACCTTGACAAGTTTCGCATTCCACATAAACATCTGGAAGGAAGTTCATTTCGATAACACGTAAACCACCACCTTGACATGTTTCACAACGTCCACCTTTAACATTAAAACTAAAACGCCCAGCTTTGTAACCACGAATCATGGCTTCTGGTATTTTTGCAAATAAAGCTCTTACTTCACTAAATGTTCCTGTGTAAGTTGCAGGGTTACTTCTTGGTGTTCTTCCTATTGGGGATTGGTTAATGTCAATCACTTTATCAATATGCTCTAAACCTTTAATACTTTTATAAGGCATTGGCTTTTTAACACCATTAAAATAATGCGCGTTTAAAATCGGGTAAAGTGTCTCGTTAATTAATGTTGACTTTCCGCTTCCTGAAACACCAGTAACACCAATCATTTTTCCTAGAGGAAATTTTACGGAAACATTTTTTAAATTGTTACCTGTACAGCCTTTAAGTTCTAGAAATTTGCCATTTCCTTTTCTTCGTTTTTTAGGAACTTTAATTTCTTTAGTGCCATTTAAATAATCTGCGGTAAGCGTATTGTGTGTTTTGAGTTCATCTGGATTACCTATGCTAATTATATCGCCACCATATTTACCTGCTTTTGGACCAATATCAATCACGTAATCAGCACGTTCAATCATGTCTTTGTCATGTTCAACAACAATTACGGAGTTACCAATATCTCGAAGTGATACTAAGGAATTGATAAGTTTTTCGTTATCGCGCTGATGCAAGCCTATACTTGGTTCGTCTAAAATATAAAGTACACCAACTAACTGCGAGCCAATTTGTGTTGCTAACCGAATACGTTGTGCTTCGCCACCAGATAACGATTTTGAACTTCTATTTAAGGATAAATAATCTAGACCAACATCTAATAAAAACTGGATTCTGGATTTTATTTCCTTTACAACTTCTTCCCCTATTTTTAATTGTTTTTCAGATAGATAATTATTTAAAGCGTTAAACCAATCGGCTAGCTCAACAATATCGGTATTAGCCAGTTCTGCTATGTTTTTACCGTTTACTTTAAAGTAAAGGGATTCTTTTTTTAAACGTGAACCTTCACAAACAGGACATTGTACTTTGTCCATATAATCTTTAGCCCAACGTTTTAAAGACCTAGATTCTGCAGTTTTGTATTGATTTTCAATAAAATTAGCAACGCCTTCAAAGTCTATATTATAATCTCTAGTAACTCCTAATGTTTTACTTTCAACTGAAAATTTATCATTTCCGCCATAAAGAATAATTTGTTTGGCTTCTTCAGGAATGTCTTTATATGCATCAGTTAATTTAAAATTGAAGCGCTGTGCTATGGTTTCAAATTGCTTAAAAATCCAGCTATTTTTTTGTGGCCCATGTGGTGCTAGTGCTCCAGCTTTTATTGAAAGAGAATCATCAGGTATAATTTTATCTTTATTTATTTGATAAAGTGTGCCAATACCGTTGCAATTTGAACAGGCTCCTTTTGGTGAATTGAACGAAAAATTATTTGGTTCTGGATTTGGGTAAGAGATTCCAGAACTTGGGCACATTAAACTTCTGCTAAAATAGCGCGCTGTATTGGTGTCTTGGTCAATAACCAATAGTACGTCGTCACCATGATACATGGCCGTGTTGATGGTTTCTGTAAGACGCTTATCATTGTCAGCGGTGTCATTAATAACCAATCTATCGATAACAATTTCGATATCATGATTTTTATAACGGTCTAATTTCATCCCTTTTACAATGTCACGAATTTCACCATCGGTTCTTACTTTTACAAAACCTTGTTTAGCTATTTGCTCAAATAACTCGCGGTAATGCCCTTTTCTTGAACGTACAACAGGAGATAAAACGTTTATGCGTTTTCCGTTGAAATCTTTAATAATGAGTGCTTTAATTTGCTCGTCACTATAACTAACCATTTTATCGCCTGTGTTGTAACTATACGCATCACTAGCACGTGCAAAAAGCAAACGCATAAAATCGTAAATCTCTGTAATAGTACCAACTGTGGAACGTGGAGATTTGCTGGTTGTTTTTTGTTCAATTGCAATTACAGGAGAAAGGCCATCAATTTTATCAACATCTGGTCGTTCTAAACCTCCAAGAAATTGTCTGGCATAAGCAGAAAATGTTTCAATGTATCGACGTTGTCCTTCAGCATAAATAGTATCGAAAGCTAATGAGGATTTTCCGCTGCCTGATAAACCTGTAATAACAACAAGTTTTTCACGAGGAATGGACACATCTATATTTTTTAGATTGTGTACTCTGGCTCCTTTTACTTCAATAAAATCTGTGAATTGGCTCATAAATTGGCAAAGTTGCGAAGTTACGTTTTTTGGGCTTACAAATGAAATGGGTTTGTCTTGTTGTTTTGTTAAAATCTTATGAAGTTTTAATTCGTTTAAAGACTGTATGATGTGAAGTTAAAAGCGGATAAACTAATAGCCCGACCCGATAGGGTTGCTCCATAAAAAACTTAAAAAACCAGATGTTTACTTTGTTACTTTAACATCATCAATCTCTAAACCTATAAATAAAAGCTTATGAAATGTTGGTAATTGTGCACCACTTTCGGTAGTTGTCCAATCGTTCCATGATGCTTCTAAACCATTTATTGGTAGAATAGAAGTCCACATTTTAAAGGCTTTTGGTTTGTTTGAGTCATTAAGTAGCCACAAATAGGAGTCGCCAGGGGTTGATCCACCAGAGGTGTAAGTTACCAATAGTGCGTTTTTATTATCATCAGTTTTTACAAGTCTGCGTTCCACGCCTTCATCGAATACTTTATAGGGAGCAACTAACCAAAAAGAATCGTTGTTAAAATAAGAAATAGCTTTTTCGATAAGCTCTTTGGCCATGTCGCTTTCATTTTTAAAACTATGAATGTAAACCTTGCTTTTTGATGTGTCGTTTAAATCAAGAACTACTTTATTTTGTTTCCAATAGACATTGCAAGTGTTGTTAGCCTTATTCCATTCGTAATGGTGTCTTTTTTTGAATGTCCATTCTATATAATTTGTGGATTTGTAGGCTTCGTAATCTAAAGCATTAAGTATTTTGTGAGCTAAAGCATCTGCTTGCTCTCCTTGAACTCCTGTTGGTAATGCTTCGTTGTATTTAAAGTATAAGAAGCCAAAAAATAAGAGGCTTGGAAGTGTCAAAAAAATGACAATTCCTGCTATTATTTTTAATATTTTTTTAGGTTTGCCCGGCATAAAATGGAGTTTGGTAAAGTTTTATTAACGGCTAAATTATTAAACAAGAATGGTTTATAAAAAGGAAACCCTTAAAAACCGATAGCCGTATCATCTCCTCGATAATCTGCACCACCCTCATACGAGTTATCTTCTAAAACAAGTATTCCATCGACTTTGCCAAGTATGGGAGAATCTTTTTCGTTAATTGAATAGCCTAAAGTTTTTAGTTTTTTTATTAAATTTTTGTTGAATGCGTTGGGCTCTATTCTAATTTCGTCTGGTAACCATTGATGATGAAAACGAGGCGCGTTTACAGCTTCTTGCATGCCCATGTTAAACTCATGCACATTTAATATAGTTTGTAATACTGATGTAATGATGGTTGAACCTCCGGGAGTGCCAAGTGTCATGTATAGTTTGTTGTTTTTTTCAACTATGGTAGGTGTCATAGAACTTAACATACGCTTTTCTGGGGTAATACTATTAGCCTCGGCACCAATAAGACCAAACATATTTGGCTCGCCAGGTTTACTACTAAAATCGTCCATTTCATTATTAAGAAAAAAGCCAAGTTCTGAACAATATAACTTTGAGCCATAAGCACCATTTAACGTTGTAGTAACTGCAATTGCATTTCCGAAAGGGTCTATAATAGAGTAGTGGGTAGTTTCATTACTTTCTATAATTTGAATGTTACCATGAGATACTGAGCTGGATGGAGTTGCTTGGTCAAATGAAAAACCAGCCATGCGCCCGCTTAAATAATTTTCTTTTATTAAGGTTTCAACAGGGATTTTTATAAAATCGGAATCCCCTAAATAAAAGCTTCTGTCTGCATAAGAGCGCCTTTCTGCTTCTGTAATGGCTTGAATGGATTTTAGTGTGTTGTGTCCAAATTCGTCCAAAGGAAAAGGTTCAAGCATTTTCATAATTTGTGCTAAACATATACCGCCACTAGACGGAGGCGCCATGGAAATTATTTTCAAATCATCATAAGTAAATGTTATAGGTGTTCGCCATATAGCCTCGTATTTTGCTAAATCTTCTTCGGTAACTATGCCACCATTTTCTTGAATAAACTTAGCAAGTATTTTGGCAGTTTCTCCTTTGTAAAATTCATGCTTACCAAATTTTAAAATACGTTCTAAAGTTTTGGCTAATGCAGGGTATTTAATAGTGTCGTTTTCCTTCCAGCGTTTATCAAAAATAATGGGGTATTTATTTACTTTAGGAAAAAGAGGCTGATATTCTCTAATTGCTCTAGCTTGCTTTTTAGTAACAATAACGCCTTTGTTGGCTAAATCTATTACAGGTTGTATAATGTCTTCTATTGGCATGGATCCGAGCTTTTCATGTATATCAAAAATTCCTGCAATAGAACCAGGAACGCCAACAGCCATTGCGCCTAAAGTGCTTTTTTCTGGAATAACTTCTCCATTTTCGTCTAGATACATATCTTTTGTTGCTGCCAAAGGTGCTTTTTCTCTAAAATCTATAGAACCAATTTCTCCATTTGCTTTTCTGTAAACCATAAATCCGCCACCACCAATGTTTCCTGCAAAAGGGTATGCAACTGCTAAGGCTAATTGTGTAGCGCACATAGCATCAAAAACGTTTCCACCTTTTTTAAGAATGTTACTTCCAATTTTAGAAGCTTCAGCACGTGCAGAAACTACCATAGCATTTTTTGTAATAAGACCTTTTATTGGTGAAGAATCTTTAATGGTTTTTTCACATGAAACAAAAAGACATAACAATGCAATAACTGATAAAAAATGTTTAATCATGAAATTCTTGTTTTAAAGCGTCTAATTTTTGCTTAGAAGAGGTTATAAGTTCATCAAAAAATTCTGAAAACTCATTTTCAAATTCTGTATAAAAGGCTTCAAGTTCAACAATGGCTTCATTCATACTTGAGCGGTTTTTAGTGCGCCTGTTCATGCCATCTAAGACTCTAGAAATACCTTCAATTGAAGCATAATTTAATAGCCAATTATCTGCTAGCATATAAGGCATCATTTTTTGAATTCGTATAGGTAGTATATTATAATTAGCCTCAAGAGAGTCATAAAAACTTTCAACGTATTCATCTAAAGGAATATCGCAATATTTGCTCCAGTTTTTGGCTAAAAAATGATCATAAAGAATATCTACTATAATACCAGAATAATGACTATACTTTTCATGAAGTCTCTTTGTGCTTAGCCTAACAGTTTTGTGTGCATCGGTATAAGTATCAATATGGCGATGTAGCAATATGCCTATTTGTATGTTTTTTGAGTATTTTTTATACTGTTTTCCCTTAATACCATCTGCAATAAAATTTCCAATAGTAACTAAATCGTTTTCACCCGATAGGTAAATATGTGCTAAGTAGTTCATTTGTGAAATTTACGAATTCTGATTTAAGAAATCCGATTTTGAAATACTATATTTGCCTTTCAATAAAAAGAAAATATGACACTTATAAAATCAATTTCAGGAATAAGAGGAACCATTGGCGGACAAGTAGGCGAGAATTTAACACCAATAGATGCAGTAAAATTTGCATCAGCTTACGGAGTTTGGTTAAAGCAACAACGTAATAAAGAAAACTACAAAGTTGTAGTAGGTAGAGATGCTCGTATTTCTGGAAAAATGATTCAAAATCTAGTTATGAATACCTTAATTGGGTTAGGTATTGATGTTGTTGATGTTGGTTTATCAACAACACCAACTGTTGAAGTTGCTGTACCTCTGGAGCATGCAGATGGCGGAATAATTCTAACTGCTAGTCATAATCCAAAACAATGGAATGCTTTAAAGTTACTTAACGAAAAAGGAGAGTTTTTAGATGCCGTTGAAGGTGCAAAAATATTAGACATTGCAGAAAGTGATAATATGAATTTTGCAGATGTTGATAGTCTAGGTAAAATCACAAAAAATAAGGCCTATATAGATTTACATATTATTGAAGTTTTAGATTTAGATCTTGTAACTGTAAAACCAATAGAAGAAGCTCGATTTAGAGTGGTTGTAGATGGTGTGAATTCTACAGGAGGCATTGCTATTCCATTACTTTTAGAGCGATTAGGTGTAGATGTAATAAAAATTCACTGTGAACCTAACGGGCAATTTCCGCATAATCCAGAACCTTTAAAAGAGCATTTAACAGATTTGTCTGAAGCCGTTAAAAAGCATAAAGCAGATTTTGGTATAGTTGTAGATCCAGATGTAGATCGTTTAGCCTTTATGGATGAAAACGGCGAGATGTTTGGAGAAGAGTACACGCTTGTAGCCTGTGCAGACTATGTATTAAGCAGAACACCTGGAAATACGGTAAGTAACATGAGTTCTACCAGAGCGCTGCGCGACGTAACCGAAAAACATGGCGGTATGTATGAAGCAAGTGCCGTAGGTGAGGTAAATGTTGTTAAACTCATGAAAAAAAATAAAGTAGTTATAGGGGGCGAAGGCAATGGCGGTATTATTTACCCTGATGCTCACTATGGGCGTGATGCGCTAGTTGGTGTAGCCTTGTTTTTAAGCTTACTTGCCAATAAAAACATGAGTGTAAGTGCACTTCGTAAAACCTACCCAAGTTATTTTATGAGTAAAAAGAAAATACAATTAACACCTGGTCTAGATGTTGATGGTATTTTAAAAGCAATGGAAAACCGTTACCAAAACGAGCAACTAACTACTATTGATGGTGTTAAAATTGATTTCTCCGAAAGTTGGGTACACCTACGTAAAAGTAATACAGAACCCATTATTAGAATTTATACCGAAGCAAAATCGCAAGAAGAAGCCGATGCTTTAGGCGATAAATTTATTGCCGAAATTGGCGAAATTGCTGGAATCTAATATTTTTATTAGTAGCTATTTCTATTTGGAGTTTATCCTTAAAAGGGTTATAGCTTTCTTGTGCTAAACTTATTGCTATATCTCATTATGTTTAGTGCTTAAACCTGACTTTAAATTTGGTTTAAGCACAAAAAAGGATACCACTCAATTGAGAGGTAAATTACCTTAAAATGTCTGTGATTTTAGCAATTTATTTTTGCTTGGTCGTATGATATTTATTTCAAAATGGTTTTATATTTACAGAATAATAGCAATATAGAAGTTACTTTAAACTGTTTTATTTGCAGGATATGAGTCATAAAAGTTATTATATAACTATTTGTGTATTAATAAAACTCAACAATTTTAATATTATAAATTAAAATAATTATGAAAATAAAACTAATATTTCTTTTAACCACGATTTTAAGTTTTAATTGTTACTCTCAAATTTCTTTTGAAAATGGATATTACATTGATAATAATAATCAAAAAATTAATTGTTTAATTAAAAATATTGATTGGCAAAATAATCCAACTGAATTCAAATATAAACTAACAGAAAATAGCGAATTAAATAATAAAACAATAAAATCAGTTAAAGAATTTGGGATTCATAACGCTTTAAAATATGTGAGAAGTTCTGTGAAAATTGATAGATCTAGTAACAAATCTGATGAATTAGATAATGAAAGAAAAGCTAAATTTCAAGAAGAAGAACTCTTTTTAAAAGTATTAGTAGAAGGAAAATCTACTTTGTATAGTTACGTTGACGGTAGTTTAACAAGATATTTTTATAGCATCGAAAAATCTAATATTGAGCAATTAGTATTTAAAAGTTATATAACTCCTGAATATAAAATTATCGTAAATAATAAATTTAGAAATCAGCTATGGGATGATTTGAAATGCGCTGACATTAAAAAGAACAGAGTAGAAAAATTAAATTACAAAAAATCAGATTTGGTCATTTTTTTTGTAGCATATAACAGCTGTAATAATCAAGAATATATCAACTTTGAAGAAAAGCAAAAAAAAGATTTATTTAATTTGACTATCAGGCCTCGATTAAATAGCTCTTCATTAGTATCTAATTATAGAAATATTAATATTAAAAACGAACTAGGTTTTGGTTTTGGGATAGAAGCAGAATTTATTCTTCCTTTTAATAAAAATAAATGGTCACTTATAATTGAGCCTACTTATCAAAGTTTTATAGAAGAATCAACTAGAAATGTAATTATTAATTATAGTTCAATTGAACTCCATACTGGTGTAAGACACTACTTCTTTTTAAATGATAATTCTAAAATTTTTATAAATGCTTCTGTAATTTATGATTTTGGTTTAAATGATCCACAAATTGATTTATTAGAAATTGAAACACCATTTAATATGGCTTTTGGTTTAGGTTATAAGCATAATGATAAATTCAGTATAGAGTTAAGGTATCAAACACCAAGACAATTATTATCTAATTTTAATTTTTTTGCAGAATATAAAACATTATCAATAATATTTGGATATTCTCTATTCTAAAATAACAACACATAACATTGGGGTGCCTAAAACAGATTCGCCATGTATCTTATTTTTAACATAGTACTCTGTTTTGTATATATAGAAAGGAGTCTGGTCATTTGAAGACATTCCGTTCGGTGTTTAGAGTTGCCTTTCCATAGACGCAAATCAACCTGCATAGCATACTCGCAAATTAGTTTTGAATCACTCTTGTCTGTCTTTAATTTAGAGAGCTTCATCTGAATAAAACGTTTTACAGATAATGGATTCTCTACTGATACTTTTATACCAGACTCTAATAAATAATAAGCCAACTGATAATGATAATAGCCTGTAGCTTCCATAACACAATGACTCGTTAAATCTAAAAGCTTTGTAAACTTTTTAAAGCCTGATAAATTGTTTTTAAACTGATAATAATTACCAGCAGAATCTGTAACATCAAACACTAAATGACTAATGTCGATTCCAAAATATTTAATATCTTTATTCATAAGAAAATGAGTTTTGAAAGAACAATCTACGCGAGTTTCAACGACTTAAAACCGAGGTCCTAAAGTCCTCATAGAACTGTACGAAATCTGTGTAGAAAAGAGAGGGAGGTTTTCAATGCTAAAGAAGTCTTTGCTTCTGCGTGTATAATTAATTGCTTTGGTGGTTGTTTATTTGGGAAATTACTTCGGAATTTTCTTGCATTCGTTTTTATTTACTAAATTAGTTGTTCAAACACGCAACTAACCATACACAAAAATGTTGCAACTATGTCCTGAACGAAGCTTAAAACTAATGAAAAATATAATACTTCTTATTTTATTATTGACTTTTACATCACAACTGAAAGCTCAAAATTATGATTTACCACCAAATTCGAAAGCTGGAAAATGTTACGAAAGGTGTTTTGATTATGAAAAGAGATTTGAATGGAAAGAAGTTGATTGCGCAAAATTCAAAGCTGAAAAAAATAGAGAAAAAACTCAAGAGCAACTGATAAAGTTTAAGCAACAGAAAATAAGAATGGTGAAATATCAGGAAAAGTTAAAAACTCTTGGATATGAAATTGATATAACTGGAATTGCTGACAACAAAACAATTATTGCTCATCATAAATATTTAAAAAAAAAGAAAAAAGAAGAAAAACGAAAACGAAGAGCTGAAAAGCGAAAAGCAAAATCGGAATAAAATACAGTTACCAACACCGTACTAAATTAGTTGCTAGGTTCTAGCCTACTTACGAAAGTCTTCGCAGACTTTCTATCTGTGATTTATTGTAAAATTAGTTACTTAAACAGGCAACTAACCATATACAAAAACTTTACTACCAATTAAACCAACTTAGGCGATAAAAAATTAGCATACTGATTTTTTGCCTTATCAGTTAAGTATGGATAAATACTTTGATTTATTAGCAATGTGTATTCTTGAATAGAATCTTTGGATAAATGATTGGCTTGAATAAATACAGATGAAAACCAAAAATTACTGATAATCTCAATCCTCTTAAATAAATTTTGATATTCGTTTTTGAGTAATTCTTCTCTAAATAGATTGTTGTCAATTAAAATAACTACCATTTTTAAGGCCTCAATCTCTCTTCGCTTGGAAAGTTCTGAATAATGATTTTTTATCTTCTGATTTTTTCTTGTAATTGCTACAAAGTCCAATAGAAAGAAATTATACTCATAAAGTGTTGTAATAATTTCTTTAGAAATATTTAAGAATGATTTTAATAAATCATCACTGGGTACAAAAAAAATAGCATCCATTTTTTCAACTAACTGAAAATAGAGTGCTTCAATTATATCTTCTCTTTTTTTAAAATGATATTGTAGGTTCCCCACACTAATCTCAGCTTCGTCCGCTATAGTTCTTAAAGAAATTTTTGAAATCCCATTACTATTAAAAAGTGCTAAAGATTTTATTAAAATTTTTTGTTTTGTAGCATTCATAAGTACAAAAATACAATGTATAGTACGATTGTACTAATTATATTTATTTTTAGTACATTTGTACTAAACTAATATTGATTATGAACATAGATATTATTGGAGCAGGAATAGGAGGATTAACTACTGCAATAGCACTTGAAAAAAAAGGAATTAAAACAAGAGTTTTTGAACAAGCAGAACAAATAAAACCAGTGGGAGCGGGAATAATTCTAGCCAATAATGCAATGCAAGTTTATGAAAAGTTAGGTTTACGAAAAATAATTGAGGAAAATGGAAATCCAATTTCTTCAATGAATATTACCAAATCTAATCTAAAACCACTTTCTAGAATTGACTTGTCCTATTTTGAGCGAAGACATAATATTAAGAACATTGCAATTCATAGAGGTAAATTGCAACAAATTTTAATTAACAGGTTAAAACCTACTAAAATTGAACTAAACCATAAACTTACTTCAATAGAGAAAAACACGAATGATTATTCTTTGAAATTTGAAAATGGAAATCAAATCCAATCCTCAATCATTTTGGGAGCTGATGGACTAAACTCTATTGTTAGACAAAATATATTACCAAATAATAGCATACGCAATGCAAACCAAATATGTTGGAGAGGAGTTACAGAGTGCGAATTACCCATAAAGTTTAGAAACGAATTGAACGAAGCTTGGGGGAAATCTGAACGTTTTGGTTTTGTTCAAATTGCAGAAAACAAAGTGTATTGGTATGCTTTAAAGTCATTCAAAAAAAATAAGAATGAATTCTCCCTCAACAATTTAGAGCAATATTTTGCGGATTATAATTCAGTAATAAAAGACATTATAAAATCAACCAAAAAAGAACAAATAAATACTGCCGAAATCTCAGATTTAAAACCAACAAGCATTTGGTACAAAGAGAATGTAGGTTTAATAGGAGATTCTGCACACGCAACAACCCCAAATATGGGACAAGGTGCATGTCAAGCTATTGAAGATGCTTTTGTGCTCTCAGAATGTTTAAACAAATATGAGATTACAAAAGCATTTTCGGAATATCAAAAGTTAAGATTACCTAAAGCTCATCAAGTAGTTAAAGCAAGTTGGCTTGTTGGGAAAATGGCACATTTTAAAAATCCACTGTTAATTGGTTTTCGCAATCAAATGTTAAGATTAGTGCCTTCCTCAGTTAATAGAAAACAGAATGAACAAATTTTTCAATTGGCAGAAATATGACAACAACAATATTATCAATAATTTTATTAATCATTTTTACTTCATTAGGTTTTATACATTTTTATTGGCTCTTTGGTGGTAAATGGGGGTTGGAAAAAGTAATTCCAACAAAAGACAATCAAACAAGTTCACTTTCAATTCCTAAATTTGCAACTTTAATAGTAGCTCTTATTTTGGTTTTATTTGGACTAATTTATCTTGTGAAATCTGGACTTACAAATATTGAAGTTCCAAATTGGATAAAAACTTATGGATACTGGATAATTCCCTCAATTTTTATTTTAAGAGCAATTGGTGATTTTAAATATGTTGGTTTTTTCAAAAAAATTAAGAATACTAAATTTGCGATAGCAGATTCAAAAATGTTTGCCCCTTTGTGCTTAGCAGTTGGAATAATAGGAATTTTGATACAATTTGTGAATAAATAACTGTAATATTAATGACGCTCTGCGTATACAGGAACTTTTATCAAAGGTGTTTTTAACCCGCAAAAAAACACCTATATTGTTATCAAATTTAAGAACTAATTAATTCTCTCTTATGGAGAGGTAAGCAGATCCTTTTATGAAAAAACTAGCATTACATTGGAAGATTATTATAGGAATGATTCTCGGAATCATTTTTGGTTTTATTATGAATGGTGTAGATGGCGGTAAAAACTTTGTTACCGATTGGATTGCACCGTTTGGAACCATATTTATAAATCTTTTAAAATTAATAGCTGTACCCTTAATTTTAGCATCACTTATTAAAGGAATTTCAGACTTAAAGGATATTTCTAAAATTAAATCTATGGGCTTACGTACCATAGGAATTTATATAGCTACCACTTTAGTAGCTATAATTATTGGTTTAACAATAGTAAATGTGGTGAAGCCAGGAAACGGGATGCCTCAAGAAACCATAGAAAAAATAAAGCTTAAATATGAAAATGATGCAGGTGTAACGGATAAGTTGATGAAAGCATCAGCTCAAAAAGAAGCAGGACCATTACAATCTTTGGTAGATATTTTTCCGAGTAATATTTTTCAATCCTTTGCTGAAGCGTCTATGCTTCAAGTGATATTCTTTGCCATATTTGTTGGTATTTGTTTACTGTTAATTGGTGATAAGAAAGCAAAACCTTTAGTGAATTTCTTTGATTCGCTAAACGAAGTGGTGATGAAAATGGTAGATTTAATTATGCTATTTGCACCTTATGCAGTGTTTGCACTTTTAGCAAATGTGATTATTGCTTTTGATGATATTGAAATACTAATTAAATTATTATACTACGCCTTTTGTGTTGTAGGCGGACTGATTTTAATGATTGGTTTCTACTTATTACTAGTTAGCGTGTACACTAAAAAATCGCCAATGTGGTTTTTAAAACAAATAAGTCCTGCACAATTGTTAGCATTTTCTACCAGTAGTAGTGCAGCTACACTTCCTGTAACTATGGAACGTGTTGAGGAACATTTAGGTGTAGATAAAGAGGTTTCTGGTTTTGTACTCCCTGTTGGGGCTACGGTAAATATGGATGGTACAAGTTTGTATCAAGGTATTGCTGCGGTATTTATTATGCAGGTTATTTGGCCAGAAGGTTTAACCTTTACAAATCAATTAGTTATTGTGTTAACGGCACTTTTAGCATCTATTGGTAGTGCTGCTGTACCAAGTGCGGGTATGGTAATGCTGGTTATTGTTTTAGAATCTATTGGGTTTCCTGCGGAATTACTACCTATTGGTTTGGCACTTATTTTTGCTGTAGATAGGCCTTTAGATATGTGTAGAACGGTTGTTAATGTAACTGGTGATGCTACCGTTTCTATGATTGTGGCTAAATCTTTAGATAAACTTCATGACCCAAAACCTAAAGAATGGGATGATAATTATGATGCTGTGAAGTAGCGCTTACTTTGGCGAATTTGCCCGCGTTAGGGATTGTAGTGGATAGCCCACAGCTTTTGCGCCTTAGCGCAGAAGCGAGGACTTGTAACGGAAAGCCCGACCCTTTTGGGTAACGCCCAAATAATTTTTGTTAGATTTTTTTGTGGTACTAAAAAGTTTTACATTTATAATAATCTTCAATATTTAAAATAAAAAATGAGTTTTAATATAAATTTAAATTCATCAATTGTTTCAGTAGAATGGCTTCATGAAAATAGGAACGCCGATAATCTTATTGTATTAGATGGAACTATAAATAAGGTTTTTGATATTACTTTGGAGCAAATTCCAAATGCTAGACTTTTTGATATTAAAAAGAAGTTTAGTGATGTGTCTAATCCGTTTCCTAGTGCATTTCCTTCTGCTGAACAGTTTCAGAGAGAAGCTAGAAATTTAGGTATAAACCAAGATAGTATACTTGTGGTTTATGATGATAAAGGAATTTATTCTAGTGCTCGTGTTTGGTGGTTGTTTAAAGCTTTTGGTTTTGATAATGTTGCGGTTTTAAATGGCGGATTTCCTGCTTGGAAAAAGGTTGGTTTTGACACTGAACTTATGCAAAATTATGATGGCGAAAAAGGTGATTTTGTGGCGAATTTACAATCTGGTTACATGCAGTTTTTTCAGGATACACACTATGCATCACAACATAAAACGCACAAAATAATTGATGCCCGTTCTACTGGTAGGTTTAATTGTGAAGTGCCAGAACCTAGAGCAGGTTTGCGTATGGGGACGATTCCTAATTCGGTTAACTTACCGTTTACAGATTTATTGGATGATGGTGTTTTGAAATCTAAAAAAGACCTAGCTAAAGCCTTTTATATGGTTGCTGAGCAGGATGAACCTATTATTTTTTCTTGTGGATCTGGACTTACAGCTTGTGTATTGGCTCTAGGTGCTGAAATTTCTGGATATAAAAACATTTCAGTTTATGATGGTTCTTGGACTGAGTATGGTGCTTTAACAACTGGTGATATGGAAAACCCAAAAACATGGACCAAAGATGAATTGTTAGCGTACATTTTATTATATGTTTCAAATTCTGATTTATATGAATCTAGAAGAGAACAAAAGTATATTTTGAGTAGAGTTGATAAGCATGTTTACAAGCGTGTAAGTGGGCAATTTGAAATAGATAATGACTATCAAGCGCTGCACAATATTATTGAGGGTGTAAAAGCACATGATTATTTCCGTAATGATTTAGTAGATTTATTTGCTGATATTAAATTGATGGCTTTTGCTGATGGTGAGTATAATTCTATGGAGCAAATGATATATACGCACTTAAAAAAAATTCTTAAGGACTGATATGTTTAATGCTTTTGGAGGTAGTTTGTGGAAAAAAATTAGCTGCATCTTCTAAACATAATTTTTATGCTTAAAATAAGAATACGAATAAGAATGTGTATTTTATTTTGAGGAGTTTGACGTAAAATATCAGGGATTAAATTTGAAATTAACCCCTGACAAAATAAGTTGTTTTTACAAATTAACTTTTCTATACCTTGGATATTTAAGAGTATAAGAAAACTGATATTTATTAGATTGATTAGGTGAAATAGAAGTTTTCCATGTCATAATACCTTTTTTAGAATCGTAATCTGAAGTTCCAGTTTCAATATCATCCACTTTTATATCTCTATTTTGACTTACAGGAATTCTGTCAACAATAACTATATCTATGGCTGTAGGCTTATTGTTTTTTAATTCTATTTCGTAAGCTTTCTCTAAAACTCTATTATTTCCAATAAATGTGTTTTTCTTAAAACTGTTTATCGGGTTTCTTTTAATAGCAACATTTGGGTCTACACCTAATGAAACTGTTAAGCTATCCGTTGTAGCGTATGGGTTTATATTAGTGATTCCAGAATAACTGTCTTCAAAATACACATTAACTTCTCCTGGTAATAAATTGTACTGTTGCCAATCTCCAATTTTTGCAGTTAAAAACACGTTTTCATTAATAACAGGTGCTGAAAAATATGAGAATTTTGCAGGAACGGAATATTTGTCAATTTCAATAACGGTAATGTTTCCATCAGATGCTACGGTAGATAGTTTTTGAATTTCAAAATTAGTATTTGTGATGCCTTCAGTAATTATATCTCCTGAAGATGTGTAATTTCCTTTTTTGGTTGTTATTACTATAACTCCGTTTGATGCTCTACTTCCATAGATATTTCTTGCAGAAGCGCCTTTTAATATATCTGCACTAGCTATCATATCTGGGTTAATTCTTTTAAAATCATTAGCGTTACTTGTCACTCCATCTATAACGTATAAAGGAGTTCCTTTCGTTTTAAATGAGCCGATTCCTCTTATTTTTATGTTTGATGTACTAGAAACACCTGAAACGCTTGCAACGCTCCCTGAAAGTACTGAATTAGAGTTAGTTCCATATCCAACCACTACAACTTCATCTAAAGCACTAACATCTTCTTGTAAACTCAAATTAATTACACTAGAATGAATCGGAATAACTTCACTATTAAACCCCACATAAGATACTTCAAGCTCTTTGCCACCATCAGCTTTTAAACTAAAGTTGCCATCAAAATCAGTAGTAGTTCCATTAGTTGTTCCTTTTACTAAAACTGTGGCTCCAGGTAATGGTGTTCCAGAAGCATCTGTAACAATACCACTAATCTGTTTTATAAAAGGGTTGAACTTAAGATTGTAGTTTTTAGTGGCGTTTTCACTTTTATAATTGCTATATCTGCTTATAAAATTCAAATATTTTGGGCTTACATCGGGTTTAATATTGTTTATGTTTGGGTCGTTTGTAGATAGCGTTAATTTTACATCATTCCAGCTAATTCCTGTGTTTTGATAAACATGCGCTTTGTAATGTAAATCCAGAGGTTTGCTAATATCTTTCGCTTTTAAATCGTAAATAGGGAACCAACCTGCGTTTTTAACGTTATATTTTAAAATAAGCTTGAGTTGTTTGCTAGAAGCGGTGTTAAGCTTTACTTTTATTTCACCTGTTTGAATTTTATCATCTACATTTAATTCGGTAAGTTGCTTTTTAATATCATCAATTTGTTCGTTGTAGGCTCGTTTCTTTTTTAATGATGTATGAATCAGTTTATTTACTTCTGTTATACGTATTCTGTAATACTCAGCAAATTGTTTTAATTTTTCAAGACTTACAACTTGATTTTCATTTCCTAGTTTTCTATTTTCTTTTATAATATTCAGTTCTTCCTCATAACCAGACATTACATCTTCTTCTAATCTAATAGCGTCATTTAGTTTTTCAATATCATTTTGAAGTTTTTCAATAGTTTCTGATTTATCCAATTTTGACAAATGATTTATAGCATAATTAATTGATAGAATTGAAGCATCATCCAACCCAGAAATTTGAATACTATTTTCCTGAATATGTGGCGATAATTTAATAAACGAAAACTCCGTTGTTCCAACAGGTAAATTAATTGTGGCTAAGCGTGTTACTTGCGCACCATCTACAAAAACGGTTACTGCTTTTACCGATGATGTTGTTGGATTAGTATTATTAGCAAATAAAATTGAAGTACATAATAGAAATAAGATGCAAAGCTGTTTCATGATTAGTTATTTTAAGTTTCCAATAAAACTATAACCAAAGCATGCACAAAAAAATAAGGAATGAGTAATTGGTAACTATAAATGAGTTAACAGGTGATTTGAGTGAGTTTGAAATTATCCCAAAAACTTACTCTGTAGTTCTGGTGTAGGAATCATACAAGTCTCTTTTTTACCATACCATTTGTATCTGTTTTTGGCAATAAAATCGTAAACCCAATTGCTTATAAAACTAGGTATAATAAGAAAAATAGATAACAAATTAGTAGGAACTCTCAATTGTGACGCTACTTTTAAAGCGGCTCTACTTTTGTAGTTAATTTTATCTTCCTCTGGATTGTAAAGAATAATAGAGTCTACCGTATTGGTGTTTATATTAAATTTCTCAATAATGTGTTTACCAGCTTCACTTTGTAAGGGCGCAAACATAAACTGGTTTTTTTGGTCTCGCTTTATAACATACAAAACAGAGCTGTTGCAAAGGTTGCAAACACCATCAAAGAGGATTAATTTTTTATGTTTTGGGATATTTATCATTTTTTTGCTTCCACTAATTCCAATTGATCTAAACTCACATTGGTTGTAAAAACACCATAATTTACAACAGCTTTGTTTTTTTCAATTTTATCAATAGTCCCAATTGCCCGTCCATCTTCCATTCTTACGCGATCTCCAATTCGTATTATTGCTTTTGGTTTAGGCGATTCAATAGCTTTTTGTTTTGCTATTTTTTTCTTTTTTCGGATTACGTTTACTTTCTTTTCGGCCTCTTGTTTTACTTGGTTTTCTTTATGTTTTATTGCTTTCTTTTGCTTAGCCGTTACCTTTTTACGTTTAGAGTTTTCAATCTGAACCACTTTAAACAATTCCGCCATCAATTCGCGTTTCTGCTTATTTTCAAAGTATTTTTCGGCTATGTCATTTACTTTTTGTCCTAAGTAAATTAAACGCTGGTTACTATCGTATAATTCTTGATAGCTTTCTAACTTCTTTTGAATTTTAGCATTAATTTCTTCAAGCTTATCTGCTTCTTCTAGTTTTTTCTTTTCGTTTTGTTTTAAAGACTGTCCTGTTTTTTCTAACCGAGAACGTTCTTTTTGTAGCTTAGCTATCGTGGCATCAAAACGTACTTTGCTACGCTCAATCTTCTTTTTTGCACGATTTATCAAACTGTATGGAATACCATTCTTTTGAGCAACCTCAAACGTGAAACTACTTCCGGCTTGACCGATAACGAGTTTGAATAAGGGTTCTAAGCTACGTTCGTCAAACAACATGTTAGCATTTAGCATAAAAGGCAACTCGTTGGCTAGTATTTTTAAGTTTGAATAATGGGTTGTAATTATGCCATAAGCTTCTCTGTGATAAAATTCTTCAAGAAAAGTTTCAGCCAAAGCACCACCAAGTTCGGGGTCGCTTCCAGTACCAAATTCATCAATTAAAAAAAGTGTGTTTTTGTTACACTTCTTCAAAAAATAATTCATCTGTTTTAAACGATAGCTATACGTGCTTAAATGATTTTCAATGGATTGATTGTCGCCAATATCACTTAACACACGATCAAATAAACAAACTTTACTACGTTCGTGTACCGGAATTAGCATGCCGCTTTGAAGCATAACTTGTAATAGCCCCACGGTTTTTAATGTGATACTTTTTCCTCCTGCATTAGGCCCAGAAATAACAATAATCCTACTGTCTTTTTTTAATTCTATAGTCTGCGGGAATGTTTTTTCTTTTTTCTCTAAATTATTTAAATAGAGTAGTGGGTGGTAAGCGTCGCGTAAATACATACTCTTGTCTTCCGAAAATTTTGGAAGAATGCCATTCATAGATTTTGCATATTTCGCTTTCGCGGAAATAACATCAATATCAATTAAGAAGTTTTGATAATCTTTTAATAATGGTAAAAATGGGCGTAAAAAATTAGTAAGTTCTTTTAAAATCCGAATCACTTCTTCCTGTTCTTCGTATTCTAAATTATTAAGTTCTCTACTATATTGTAAAGTAGTTTCGGGTTCAATATAAACAATACTTCCAGTTTTACTACCGCCCATGATAGACCCTTTAACTTTACGCCTGTACATGGCTTTTACAGCTAATACGCGTTTGTTGTCTACTACAGATTCTCGAATATCATCTAAATATTCAAGATTGTGATAGGTGTTTAAGGCAGAACTAAAACTCGAATTTATTTTTCCTCTTATCTTGTTTATAGATTGGCGTAAATCAAATAATAAATTTGAAGCATTATCTTTTATGTCTCCAAATCTATCAACAATACCATCCACTTTTTCAATAATAATTTTAGTGACTTCAATATGCGATGCAAAATGGCTCAAATTAGGGTAATACTCCTCAAATTTATTTAAAAAAGTTACAATAGCATTTACAGCTATAGATATGGCTACTATTTTCTTTAAGCCATGCACTTCTAAATATGTATTTTCAATATTGAGCAGCTTTATTTCTTTAGTAATCGTATCGAAACCATGATTTGGTATACGGTTATCATTATAAAATGACGATACATACTCATTTGTTAAGTTAAGTGCAATTTGTAATTCTTCGTGAGTTTTATACGGTGCAATTAGTAATGCTTTTTCATGACCAAGAGGCGTCACACAGAGTTCACTAATGTGTTGCAAAACCGTTTGAAACTCTAAATCTTGTAATGTTTTTTCGTGAATATGAATCATGCTTAAGTACGTACGCTATAAATAAAACGAAGTACAAAGTTAAACAATCTAACGATGTTTTTTGATAAAGAAGTTGTAAGTGTTAAAATGTTAATTAACAGTATTTTACTAGTATTTAACAAAAAACTAACATATGTGAATGTGTTTTCTTTCTAACTTGAAAAACAAATCGACAAACATCAATCAAACTCAATCAGTAATTAAAGCTTAACTATATTTTAGTTAAGCTTTTTTTTAACCATGAATGGTTTCAGACTTTCCGTAATTCTGAATGACTTCTGCTTCAAAGACAATAAGTTCTTGCCAGCGTTTGTCTACATCTATACCTTTCCCGTATTGGCGGGCAAACCCAATAAATGTGGTATAATGTCCAGCTTCACTAATCATTAACTCGTGGTAAAATTTTGAAAGTTCTGGGTCTTTTATTTTTTTTGATAATAATTTAAAACGTTCGCAACTTCTAGCTTCAATCATAGCTGAAAACAACAACCTATCTACCATGCTTTGTTGTCTGCTACCGCCTTTATTCATAAACTTATAAAGCTCGTTTACGTAGCTATCTTTGCGTTCTCTACCTAGTTTGTAACCACGTTCTTTAATGATATTGTGTACCATTTGGAAGTGTTCTAATTCTTCTTTGGCTAATTCTAGTAAATCTGTAACTAGTTCTTCATGCTCAGAATTATGCGTAATTATAGTAATGGCATTGGTGGCTGCTTTTTGCTCACACCATGCGTGGTCTGTTAATATTTCTTCAATATTTGACTCTACAATATTTACCCAACGTGGGTCTGTTGCTAATTTTAAACCAAGCATATTTTTTTGTTTTTTGTAAAAATAAGTATAAACATTAAAATATGGGATTAAATTATTTGGGCATTACCACAAGGGGCGGGCTTTCGGTAGTCGCTTTTTTGTGTTGCATAGGTGCAACAACACAAAAAGAGCTTCAACAATACCTCAATCCCTAATGCGGGTAACGTGTATCAATAAAATTTCTAAATTCAAAAGGTGTTTTTTGATTTCAATAATAAAAAACCCACCCCTTAATCCCCTCCCAAGAGGGAGACTGAGTGAATTATTTTATAAAGAAATTTATAATGATGAAAAATACGAAAGACTAAAAAAGGTAGATTTAATTCTCGTAATACTTATTCTAATAAACGATAAACATAAAAACACCTAAAAACCTTCCCCTCTTGGGAGGTGGGTTTTATAACGTAAATATTTAATTTAGAGTAATTTTTATTTAAGCAAGAATAAAAAAATCAAGAAATATAGTTCCAAATATTTTTATACTTACCGAGTTGTTTGTATGTATTTAAAAAGATTTGATTTTCAGGAAGTGCAAGTGAAGGGTCAATTTTTAAAACAGATTTTGCATGATACCTGGCCAGTTGTAAAATATCGTTATCCTTAATAATATCTGCAATTTTTAGGTTTAAAACACCGCTTTGTTGGGTGCCCATAATATCTCCTGGACCTCGTAAACGGAGGTCTACTTCTGCAATTTCGAAACCATCATTAGTTCTAACCATGGTTTCTAAGCGGGTTTTACTGTTTGTGCTGAGTTTATGACTTGTCATTAAAATACAATAACTCTGTTCGGCGCCACGACCTACACGCCCGCGTAATTGGTGCAATTGTGATAACCCAAACCGTTCTGCACTTTCAACAATCATAACAGAGGCATTAGGAACGTTAACTCCAACCTCGATAACGGTGGTGGCTACCATAATTTGAGTTTCGCCTTTAATGAAACGTTGCATTTCGTAATCTTTATCGGCAGGTTTCATTTTACCATGCACTATTGATGTTTGGTATTTAGGCATGGGGAAATCTCTAGAAATACTTTCGTAACCATCCATCAAATCTTTATAATCCATTTTTTCGTTTTCTTGAATTAATGGGTAGACAATATAGATTTGCCTTCCTTTTTCAATTTCATCACGAATAAATTTGAAAACATTTAAACGATTTTTATCATAACGATGAACCGTTTTTATAGACTTTCTCCCCGGTGGTAATTCGTCAATTATTGAGGCATCCAAATCGCCGTAAACAGACATGGCTAAAGTTCTTGGAATTGGTGTTGCCGTCATTACTAAAACATGAGGGGGAAGCGAATTTTTCGTCCACAATTTACTTCTCTGTTTAACCCCAAATCGATGTTGCTCATCAATAATTGCGAGGCCTAAATTCTTAAATTTCACCTTGTCTTCAAGTAGGGCATGAGTGCCAATTAGGACTTGTAACTCGCCATTTTTCAAAGATTCATGAATAATTCTTCGTTCTAAAGTTTTAGTTGAACCTGTTAGTAATTTTACCCTGATATTCAATTTGTTAGACCATTCAAGTAATCCGTTATAGTGTTGTACTGACAAAATTTCAGTTGGTGCCATTAAACACGCTTGAAAGCCATTGTCAATCGCCATGAGCATTGACATAAACGCTACAATGGTCTTCCCAGAGCCCACATCACCTTGTAAAAGCCGATTCATTTGTGCATTGCTTCCTAAATCTGCTCGAATTTCTTTTAAAACACGTTTTTGTGCGTTGGTTAATTCGAAGGGTAAATGGTTTTTGAAAAATGAATTAAAATGTGTTCCAACTTGATTAAATGGAAAGCCTTTTATTTTTGATTTATGAATTAAATTCTTGATGATTAATTGCAATTGAATATAAAATAATTCTTCAAATTTTAACCGAAATTGTGCTCTGGAAAGTAGCTCTTGAGTCTTCGGAAAATGCACATTAAAAAGTGCCGATTGTTTGTTGATTAATTTTAATTCTGAGCGTAAATTATTAGATAGTGTTTCGTTAAATTTCCCGTTGGTTTCAATAAAAAGTTGTTGCATGATTTTGTTAATCACACGATTTGTTATGCCTTTATTGTTTAATTTTTCGGTTGAAGGGTAAACAGGTTGCATCGCAGAACGTAAATTTTTATCATGTTCTTCTTGAAGCTCTAACTCTGGATGTGCCATATTAAACTTGCCACTAAACCAATTGGTCTTTCCAAACGCTACATAGGTTTTATTCAGCTTTAAGCTTTCTCTTATCCATTTTTGCCCACGAAACCATACCAGCTCCATAGTTCCGGTCTCATCTTGAAATGTACCAACTAGACGTTTCCCGCGTTTTTGAGCTACTTCCTTAAATCCTGTTATTTTTCCAATAATTTGAACATCTGCATTGTTGCGCTGTAATTGATTGATTTTATAATACTGTGTTCTGTCAATGTATCTATTTGGGAATAAGTTAATTAAATCTTGATAAGTATGAATACCTAATTCCTTGCGTAGCAAATCAGCACGATTTGGACCAACGCCTTTTAAATAATCTATAGGAGTTTGCAGGTTTACAGACATAGAAGCGAATTTAAGCAAATCAATTAAAAAATATGGCTTATTAAATTCTTAAAAATTAGTTCTATTTGAGATATTTTTATTTGTATAACTGTTTTCTTTCTGAAATATGTTTAAAAAATTAAATAATATAACATAATTGTATTTCAATGGTTAAATTTGGTATTCTTAAAAGATAATTTAACGCATATTGATTGATGAGAAAACTCAACGAATTTATTTGGGAAACGCACGGTATTCATGCAGGAACAGAGCAAGATCATGTTAAGCATGGTATTGATAAATTAGAAGATATAGTGGATAAAGCTATTGAGGCTGGTAACCCAAGTATAACGTTTATAATTCACTCACCCCGATTAACTAACTTTCGTTATACTGCTGAAAGAGATACTAATGTGAAGTTTATTCGTGGTAATAAATCGTATTTAAACTATCCAAAACGCATTGCTGATCTTCGTGAAAAATATGACGAACGTATAAATATTAAGTATGGCGTTGAGTTAGAGTGGATGGGGCCAGATGTTGGCTTGCAATGGAGTCGGTCTAAAATATTTCAGGCTGAAGATGCTGATTATGTTATTGGTTCTGTGCATTTTGCACCTGAAGGCTTACCTTATGATGGGTCAAAAGAAGAGGCTCAAGAATTATTAAAAATGCGCGGTAGTCTTGAAGCGTATTGGGGTGGCTATTTTGATGAAATGACCCAAATGATTGAGAGTTTTGGAGATATGATTCAAATTATTGGGCATATTGATTTACCAAAATTGAATGTTGAGATGCCGGAGTCGTTAGTAAATTTTGAATCAAGTGCACATCCATTAGCTAATAAATTCAGAACACTTTTAGAGCTTATAGCTGATAGAAACTTGTCTTTAGATGTGAATATGGCTGGTAAGTTTAAAGGTGTTGGTGTGTATCCTATTCAGAGTATATTAAGGCGTGCAAACGAGCTTCAAATACCAGTATGTGTGGGTACAGATACACATCATGTAAGATACTATGGCTTAAACTATAAAGAAAGCTTAGAATATATTCATGAAGCGGGTTATGAGAGCTATGTGAGTTACTCAAAGTTAATTCCTGAGAAACGTACCGTTTATGATGATCATGGTTTAAAAGTAAAATATACGGTTTTAAATAAGGGAATTGAGCTGTTAAATCAAAGACTAGACGATAATCAAAGACGTATTATTCCTGATTTTTCTTTTGGTGGTTCGTTTTCTGAGTTTGTAGATTTATACAGAAGTGCCACGGGTATGGGAGATTATAATGCTATTAGAATTCGTAAGTGGGGCAAGTCAATTACCGTAACAAACGAAATTCCTAAGGATACTCAAACTATTGTTAATGGTTTGTTTTCTGAGCATTTGGATGCGCCAGGGGTTATTTCATCATTATTTAATACGCTGGCTTCAGAAGGTATTAATGTTGAAACTGCTCGCTTAAAATCTAATAATGATGGTACTGCAGTTGCATTTTTATCTATTGATAATAAAAATGGTAAAGTTCAAAATGCTATTGATTTTGCAATGGGTACCGATACGGAACTTTTTAAAGATTTAACCTATCAAGAAAATGCAGCTATGCCAAATTATTATAATGAAGGTGTGTATCTGCTTGAGTTAGATGGTGTAAAATTAAATTTGGCTTTAAGTGATAAGGTTATTATAACAAAGCATCATAATGCTCCAGGGGTATTGCTTATATTGTTGTCTGCATTGGCTTCAAATCAGATAAACATTAAAGATTTGCGTTTAGGAAAGTTGAATGATGTAGGATATTCTGCCTTGGCTATTGATGGTGATAGTTATTTGGTAAAAAATTTATTATCAAAATTAGGTGCCCAATATTATGAAGCTAATTTGATTGAGTTTCATAGTTTTTAAGATTTATATCCCGTTTTTGGATTAATCTTTGATATACCAATTTAGATACTACATTATATGTTTAATTTGGTATTAAATTTAAAAACATGAATCGAATCTTTTTAATTTTATGTTTTTGCGTGAATCTTCTAATAGCGCAGCAAACCAAATTTGTTGATTTTAAAAAAATTGAAACAGTATTGGCTTTCAATCAAATGAAAGTAGATAGTACGGTTTTTAATTCTTATGAAATAAAGTTTGATATTTTAAAGCAGACAGATTCTATTTACTTGGATGCGATAGGTATGAAGTTCTTAAATGTGGCTTTAAACGAGGTATCTGTTAAATATAAGAATGATGGCAAAAAGCTTGTCATATATAACGATTTTAAAGCTTCTGCATCGCATACCTTAAACTTTCTGTTTTTTGCTTCACCTAAAAAAGCGATGTATTTTATAGGTTGGGATAATGATTCTAGAAATCAAATTTGGACTCAAGGTCAAGGAAAAAATACAAGTCATTGGTTACCATCTATTGATGATATGAATGATAAAATAGAGTTTGATATAAGTTGTGTAGCTCCAAAAGGTTATCAGGTAATTTCTAACGGAAAGATGGTTTCTAAAAGAGAAACATCGATACATAATTTATGGGAATTTGATATGGAAAACCCCATGTCAAGCTATTTAGTAGCATTGGTTGTAGGTAACTATGATAAAAAAGTAACCTTTTCAAAAAGGGGAATTCCTTTAGAAATGTATTATTATCCTGAAGATTCGTTGAAATTTGAACCAACTTATCGCTACTCTAAACGCATGTTCGATTTTCTTGAAGAAGAAATAGGTGTTCCTTATCCTTGGCAAAACTATAAGCAAGTTCCTGTAAAAGATTTTTTGTATGCTGGTATGGAAAACACAAGCACAACTATTTTTGCAGATAGTTTTGTAACCGATTCTATTGCGTTTGTAGATAAAAACTATGTAAATGTTAACGCTCATGAATTAGCACACCAATGGTTTGGTGATTTGGTTACAGAAACTTCAGGAACACACCATTGGCTTCAAGAAGGTTTTGCAACGTATTATGCTTTGTTAGCAGAACGCGATATTTTTGGAGATGACTATTACTATTGGCGATTATATGAATACGCTCAAGAATTGTTAGAACAGGATAAAGCAGGAGGAAGCACCTCGTTATTAAACCCAAAATCGAGTAGCACGACTTTTTATAAAAAAGGAACTTGGGTGTTGCATATATTGCGAGAAAAAGTAGGGGATGGGGCTTTTAAAAAGGGTGTTAAGAATTATTTATTGAAACATCAATTTAAAAATGTTGAGACTGAAAACTTTATAATAGAAGTTGAAAAGGCTAGTGGTGTGGATTTAAGTGAGTTTGTAAAAACTTGGCTAGAGGATGAAAAATATCTTTACGAAGATTGTATCAGTTCATTAAAGCAGAATTCAAAAGAAATTTCAAGAATGTTTGCCTTAGATCAAGAATTAATGTTTTCGTCTCATTCATTAGAATATAGTGTGGACAGATACTGGGGTAAAGCTATTGGCTCTAAAGTAAAGGCACATTTGTTTTCGAGAGATGAAATCAATATTGTACATGATAGTATTATTAGAAAAGGACTAAATTCAAATGATTTAAAAGTCCGTCAAGCGATTGCTCAAAACCTGACTAAAATACCCTCAGAATTAAAATCAGAATACGAGTCTCTTTTAAATGATAAATCATACATAACTATTGAAGCTGCCTTATTTAATTTATGGAAAAACTTCCCGCAAGACCGACAAAAATATTTAGATAAAACCAAAAATATTCAAGGGTTTAGCGATAAAAATGTTAGAACTTTATGGTTGGCATTAAACTTGGTTTCACCTGATTTTGAGGATAAAAACATACGAAACATTTACAAGGAACTAACAGATTATACAAGTCCAAAATATGGTTTTGAAATACGCCAAAATGCATTTCAATATTTAAATCAAATACAGGCTTGTAATGATGGTTGTAAAGAAAACTTAAAACAAGCTACTAAGCATCATAACTGGCGATTTTCAAAGTTTGCAAAAGAACTCATAAAAGCCAATTAGTTAAATGTTAAGTTTTTATATTTACATACAATTTTAATTATGAAAGCATTAGTAATATCAGGAGGAGGAAGTAAAGGTGCCTATGCAGGAGGTGTAGCAGAGTATTTGATTACAGAAGAAGGTAGAAACTATGATATGTTTTTTGGAACATCCACAGGGAGTTTGTTAATTCCTCACTTAGCTGCTGGTAAGATTGAAAAAATCCATAAAGTATTTACTAATGTAAATCAAGGTAATATATTTAGTGTTAATCCTTTTGTTGTGCGTAAAAAAGGAAATAGAGAGTTTGTGTCTATTGATTTTTTAAACTCTTTATGGCAGTTTATTAAAATGAAACGAACCTTTGGAGAGAGTAAAGCTTTACGTCGTTATCTGAAAAAGAATTTCACTTACGAAGAGTTTATGGCTATAAAAGAAACTAAAGATGATGTTGTTGTAACGGTTTCTAATTTGTCTAAAAATATTGTAGAGTATAAGTCTATAAAAGATTTTAGTTATGACGAATTTTGTGATTGGATTTGGATATCTTGTAACTATATACCTTTTATGTCTTTGGTTAAAAAGAATGGCTTTGAATATGCAGATGGAGCCTTTGGTTGTGTGGTTCCTATTCGAGAAGCTATTTTGCGAGGCGCCACAGAAATTGATGCGATTATACTAGAGTCTGAAAGTATGGCTTATAATAAAGTGCTTGGTAAAAACCCGTTTTCTTTAATGCTAAATTTGTTTGGGCATTTACTGGATCAAGTTGAACGAAGTGATATTTTGATTGGTAAATTAGCGGCGAAAAATAAAGATGTAAAGCTTAACTTGTATTATACGCCTGCAAAACTAACAGAGAACTCTTTAGTGTTTAATAAAAAATTAATGACATCTTGGTGGCAGCAGGGGTATTATTATGCAAAAAAGAAGTGTGAACAAGCACGTTCTAATGAGTTGCGTGAAACTGATTTACCACAAGTCTGAAACTTCTTCTTTTATAAATGATAAGGCTGCGTCACTTGGTGAAAGGCGGTCCATCATCTCGGTTAAAACAACTTCTCTTAGTTTGTTTGCTGTATCTGTTTTTTCCAGCATACTGGCTTTTCTAATGAGTTGAATTGTGGCATTTTTTGCTGTAGTAACAATGCTCCAGCATTTGTCGCTAATGTATATTTGTTGTGATAAATTATGTTCAAATTCTTGTTCTATACTTTGTATAAGTAAAGATTCATAATCTTCTTTAATTGAGGATGTTGGAGTAATTCTAATAAGTAATTTTGAAGGCGATATACGTTCTAGAAAAAGCGCCATGCGCTCATAGGCTTGGAGGCGTAATGGCATCGCATTTACTTGCATGTCTTTCTTTAATAAAAAGCGTCTTCGACCATCTTCATTTTTGGTGTGTTCTTTAAAAAAGTGATAAGCTATAATCCCCACAATTAACGAAGGTATTGCAAATAAAAACAGGTCTATAATTCGGCTAATTTCCATAAAAAAAATATTTAATTACAAACATAAGCGGTTTGTTCTTATTGTACAAAAATTATTTATTGAGTAAATTTGATATATTGTTGTAAACATAATTATTTATGAACTGAGGTTGCAATGAATTGCGTAAGGGATAGAAGCGGCATCCTTTTTAAAACTTTGGAAGTAATAAATTAAGTATAGAGATAGGCTTTTACAGATTGACACATCGCTCACTAATCGCAATGACGTTTTAAAAAGATATAGCGAATAGCCCGACCCGTTGGGTTACGCCCAAAAAAAATGATTTGAGTAAGTCTGTAAGTTGAGGCTGAAAACTTATTCTGCCCCGCCTAAATGCATACACTCTTTTAAATGCTGCATGCTCTTAAAAGGCACTGGTGTTTTTTCGTACATGTATGTTCTGTTTAGCTCTTTAGAAAGGTTGTGGTCATCAACATTTATTTCAATATCACTCATTTTGAATTCGCACGGATGCTCATAACCAGCTGCATGTGTAATTTCAATAAATTCTTTTCTAAAGGTTTTAAAATATTGCGCTAAACGCTCAGATTTTAAAGTAGGGTCTATGCCATTTTGTAGCCATTTACTCTGTGTGGCAATACCTGTAGGGCACTTGTTGTTATGGCATACTTGTGCTTGAATGCAACCGATACTCATCATGGCTTCTCTGGCTACATTAACACAATCTGCGCCCATAGCAAAGGCCATAGCTGCTTTTGCAGGGAAACCCAATTTTCCACTTGCTACAAATACAATACGTTCTGATAACCCTTTGTTTTTAAATAGTTTATATAAATCGCTAAAACCATAAACCCAAGGTAAGGAGACATGGTCTGCGAAACTAGGAGGTGCAGCACCTGTACCGCCTTCGCCACCATCAACGGTTATGAAATCTGGACCTTTTCCTGTTTTTTTCATAATGTCTGCTAATTCTTCCCATTGTTCTAGCTTGCCAATTGCGGCTTTTATACCAACAGGTAAACCTGTGGCTTCGGCAATTTTTTCAATAAAATCGAGCATTTCTGGCACATTGGAAAATGCCTTGTGCGTAGGAGGTGATAATACATCTTTACCAATTTCAACACCTCTAATACCTGCTATTTCTTTGGTGATTTTGGCTCCTGGCAAAACACCGCCTTTGCCTGGTTTTGCACCTTGTGATAATTTTACTTCTATAGCACGAATAAATGGATTTTTATTTACTAGCTCTACCATTTTTTCCATGGAGAATCCGCCATCCTCAGCACGAACGCCAAAATATCCCGTTCCGAAATGAAATACTACATCGCCACCATAGCTATGGTAGGGAGATAAACCGCCTTCGCCAGTATTATGATATGCACCAGCAATTTTTACACCTTTGTTTAATGATTCTATTGCTTTGGCTGAAAGTGAGCCAAAACTCATTGCAGATACATTTATTACTGAAGCTGGTCGAAAAGGTCTTTTACGTTTATTGAATTCACCCATTACTTTGGCACACGGTAAAAATGTTTTATCTATTTTATTAGGATGACTTTCGGGTAGTTTATAAGGCATCATTGCATTGTTTATAAAAATATGCTGATGGGCATGAATATCTCTATCGGTCCCGAAACCTTCGTAATTGTTTTGTTTTTTTGCAGAGGCGTAAATCCAACCTCGTTCAATACGGTTAAAAGGTAATTCTTCTCTATTGTTAGCTACAAAATATTGACGCATTTCTGGACCAATGCTTTCTAGCCAATAACGCAAATGACCAACAATGGGGAAGTTGTGGCTAATAGTGTGTGCTTTTTGAAAGAAGATATCGCGTATAGCAATTATTGCTAATACAATTAAAATCCAGCCCCACCACGCTATGTTTGAAAAAAAGTCTAATATTATATCCATCTTAAATTTTTATAAAGTTTAAATATATTCAAAATTCATGAATACAGTTATATCTTTTAATTGTTTATAATTATTAATAATTCAGAGGCAGAAAAAGCATAACATTGGTTATTTTCACGTAATAAAATTGATGATGATTTGGAAAAGTATTTAAGCCAGTTAAACGAAGCGCAATTAGAGCCTACAATTCAAGTTGATGGCCCTATGATTGTTATTGCTGGTGCAGGTTCTGGTAAAACACGTGTGCTTACATTTCGTATAGCTTACATGATGAGTAAAGGTATTGACCCTTTTAATATCTTATCGCTTACGTTTACAAATAAAGCAGCTCGTGAAATGAAAGAGCGTATTGCTAGTATTGTTGGCGCTAGTGAAGCTAAGAATTTATGGATGGGAACATTCCACTCTGTATTTGCTAAAATATTGAGAATTGAAGCCGATAGATTAGGGTACCCAAGTAATTTTACCATTTATGACACTCAGGATTCAGACAGATTGATTGCTTCAATCATTAAAGAAATGAATCTTGATAAGGATATTTATAAGTACAAGCAAGTGCGTTCAAGAATATCATCTTACAAGAATAGCTTGATAACGGTGCGTGCATATTTTCAAAACCCAGAACTTAAGGAAGCTGATGCTATGGCACGACGCCCTAGAATGGGAGAGATTTATAAGGAATATGTTGAGCGTTGTTTTAAAGCAGGCGCTATGGATTTTGATGATTTGTTATTGAAAACCAATGAGTTACTGACGCGTTTCCCTGAGGTTTTGGCTAAATACCAAAATCGTTTTAAATATATTTTGGTTGATGAGTATCAGGATACAAATCACTCACAATATTTAATTGTTAGAGCTTTGTCTGATAAGTTTCAGAATATATGTGTTGTTGGAGATGATGCGCAAAGTATCTATGCATTCCGTGGCGCAAATATTAATAATATTTTGAATTTTCAGAAAGATTATGATGATGTAAAAGTATTTCGATTGGAGCAAAATTATCGTTCCACAAAAAACATTGTAAATGCTGCAAATTCAATTATTGATAAGAACCAGACGAAGCTTGATAAAATAGTTTGGACTGCTAATGATGAAGGCGGAAAAATAATAGTAAATAGGTCGTTAACAGATGGTGATGAAGGGCGTTATGTAGCTAGTACCATTTGGGAAAACAAAATGAACGACCAGCTAATGAATAGTGATTTTGCTATTCTGTACAGAACCAATGCACAATCGCGTTCTATTGAAGATGCTTTGCGAAAGCGTGATATTCCATATAGAATTTATGGTGGTTTGTCGTTTTATCAACGTAAGGAAATTAAAGATGTCTTGTCGTATTTACGTTTGATTATAAATCCTGCTGATGAGGAAGCTTTAAAGCGTATCATTAATTTTCCACCACGAGGTATTGGGCAAACTACAGTTGATAAATTGATAGTGTCTGCAAATGGTTATGGACGTACCATTTTTGAGGTTATGAAAAACATTGATAAAACTGATGTTAAGATTAACTCTGGAACTAGAACGAAACTTCAAAATTTTGTAACGCTGGTTGAAAGTTTTCAAGTATTAAATCAAACAGCCGATGTTTTTGAATTAGCAGAACACGTTACCAGAACTACAGGTTTGATAAAAGAATTCAATAAAGATGGCACGCCAGAGGGAGTTGCTAAAATGGAAAATATTGAAGAGCTTTTAAATGGTATGAAAGACTTTGTTGAAGGTCAAAAAGAAATAGCTGATACTACTGGTAATTTGGCTGAATTTTTAGAAGATGTGGCTTTGTCAACCGATTTGGATGCAGATAAAGGTGATGCAGACCACGTTGCGCTAATGACTATACATTTAGCTAAAGGCCTTGAGTTTCCTACTGTGTTTGTAGTTGGGCTTGAAGAGGATTTATTTCCAAGTGCCATGAGTATGAATACGCGTAGTGAGCTAGAGGAGGAGCGACGCTTATTTTATGTTGCCTTAACACGTGCCGAGAAACAAGCTTATTTAACGTATGCATTATCGCGTTACCGCTGGGGGAAATTAGTAGATTCTGAACCTAGTCGTTTTATTGAAGAAATAGACGAACAGTATTTAGATATAGTAACACCAATTGAAGAACGCCGTTTTAACCCTATGCTTGATGCCAATATTTTTGGTGATGTTGAGCCTAATAAAATAAGATATAAACCAGCTAAAAAACCTGTATTTAAAAAAGGCAAAACTGCAAGTAAAGAATCAGAAAAATTTCAAGTTACTACACCTAAAAACTTAAAACCTGTTGCTAATACCAATGGAAGTACTAATGGTAATACCAATTTATTCGATAGTAAATTGGCTGTTGGTAATATTGTGAAACACATTCGTTTTGGAACTGGAGAAGTTAAGAAAATTGAGGGAACTGGAGCAGACACCAAGGCTGAAATCAATTTTCAACATGGTGGTGTGAAAAAATTATTGCTACGTTTTGCAAAATTAGAAGTTATAGGATAATGGCCGAATTTATTAAAATATATGAAGAAAACCCTAACCCCAGAGAAATCAACAAAGTTGTTGATGTGTTAAAGCGAGGGGGTTTAATTATTTACCCGACTGATACGGTTTATGGGTTGGGCTGTGATATTACTAACTTAAAAGCTTTAGAAAAAGTAGCTAGAATTAAAGAGGTTAAACTAGAGAAAGCTAATTTTTCTTTTATCTGTCATGATTTAAGTAATTTAAGTGATTACGTAAAACAAATAGATACTTCGGTTTTTAAAATATTAAAGCGTGCGCTTCCTGGGCCTTATACTTTTATTCTTCCTGGTTCAAAATCGTTGCCAAATCCTTTTAAAAAAAGAAAAACCGTTGGTATTCGTGTGCCTAATAATAGCATTGCTTTGGAGGTTGTAAAAGCTCTTGGGAATCCTATTATATCTACATCCATTCATGACGAAGATGAGGTTTTAGAGTACACTACAGACCCAGAATTAATTCTTGAAAAATGGGATAATTTGGTTGATTTGGTAATTGACGGTGGTTATGGCGATAACGAACCTTCTACAGTAATTGATTTATCTGATGGTGAACCTATAGTTGTTAGAGAAGGGAAAGGCAGTTTGGAGATATTTTAATCGAATAGAATTCCTTGAGACTCTGTCTTGGTGTTTCTATCGAAATTGTTATTCCCGTGAAAACGGGAATCTAAAATTAGAAATTAGATTTTGAAACAGTATAGTGTATGAACATATCTGAAATTAACAGTGATATTCCTTTATTTGCTAATGACACTATA
The DNA here is from genome assembly GCF_947487575.1 of uncultured Algibacter sp. Taxonomy (GTDB): domain Bacteria; phylum Bacteroidota; class Bacteroidia; order Flavobacteriales; family Flavobacteriaceae; genus Algibacter_B. The sequence continues at coordinate 256,682 of NZ_CANKXG010000005.1, forward strand.
ATTTTCGGTGTATTATGCATCACGTTAGCACTCATATTTTACACATCCAGTTTACCTCGATTTTCAAAATTTTATAGAATTATTCCAGCGCTTTTATTATGCTATTTCATCCCATCGGTATTGAGTTCTGTGGGTTTAATTGCAGATAAATGGGTGGATATTTCTGCAACTATAAAACATTTGCAATCCGTTTATGGGAATTTAGATGGTGTAACAAACCTAAATACGTTAAAGGACTATGTTGCTGTAAATAACATAGACGCATCAGCATATTCACAGTTTATAGGCGGTAGTAAATTATACTATGTGTCTTCTCGGTTTTTATTGCCGGCCTCATTGGTGCTTTTAACCATGAGCATCGATTTAAAAGGCGTTTTTAAATTAGGTTCAAAAGCCCTAATCATGTTTTTAACGGCTACCGTTGGTGTTATGATTGGAGGGCCTTTGGCTATTGTGTTTTTTAATTACGTAGCACCAGAAATATTAATTGAGGTGGAAGGCACCGAGTTATGGAAAGGTTTGTCAACCGTTGCAGGAAGTTGGATAGGAGGTGGCGCAAATCAATTAGCCATGAAAGAGCAATGGGAAGTTAGCGATAGCTTGTTTAGTATTATGGCCGTTGTAGATGTTTTGGTTGCCGAAGTTTGGATGGCTTTTTTATTACTGGGCGTTGCTAAATCAGATAAAATAGATAAATATTTTAAAGCAGATAACTCATCCATTACCAAGTTAAAAAATAAGATGGAGCAATTTAGTTTAGAAACCGCAAGAGTACCATCCTTTAACGATTTAATAATCCTTTTAGGTATTGGTTTCGGTGTTACATCTATTGGGCATTTAGTAGGAGACAACTTAAGCGTTTGGATAAAAGAAAATGCCCCTTTACTGGTTGATTTCGGACTAGGAAGCTCCTTTTTCTGGTTAATCATTACCGCTACAACAGTTGGTATTATCCTGTCGTTTACCAAAATAAAGAGTTACGAAGGGGCAGGAGCAAGTAAAATTGGTACTGTTTTTATTTACATTTTAGTAGCTTCCATAGGTATGAAAATGAATTTAAATGCTATTGTAGATAATATAAGTTTGTTTGCCATTGGCTTTGTTTGGATGATTATTCATGTAGGCCTATTGTTTATAGTCGCTAAAATTATTAAAGCACCATATTTCTTTTTGGCAGTAGGCTCTAAAGCTAATATTGGCGGTGCTGCTTCTGCGCCTGTGGTTGCTGGTGCTTTTCATCCGTCGTTGGCGCCTGTTGGTGTGTTGCTAGCCGTTTTAGGCTATGCTTTAGGCACGTATGCGGCATTTGCATGTGCTTTAATGATGAAGTGGGTGAGTTGATTAATAAAGATTTTTCTTCGTAAATACAAGAAATAACTTATATTTTAATATATTTAAAATTCTCTTTCAAGAATTTTTAGCAAATAATTTATTGTAAAAAAAAGCGATTCGTAAGAACCGCTTTGAATGTTTTCACAACGGAATAATCCTTATTGTGAATTGATTTCAAATTGTACTGCAATATAACAAACTATTTTTAATTGAAATAACGGGTTTCAGTAAAAGGAATATTTAAGAAAGTAGCAATTTTAGAGAATTGAATAAAAATTAAATTTTATATGAAGAAAATATTAGGACTGGATTTAGGAACAAATTCAATTGGTTGGGCTTTAATATCTCAAGATTTTAAAAACAAAAAAGGAGAAATAAATGGATTAGGGAGCAGAATAATCCCTATGTCTCAAGAAATATTAGGGAAATTTGATTCTGGTCAATCTCATTCACAAACGGCTGAAAGAACTGGCTATAGAGGTGTTAGAAGATTAATTCAAAGAAATTTACTGCGGCGAGAGCGATTACATCGTGTTTTAAATATTTTGGGCTTTTTACCAGAACATTATGGTAATGCTATAGATTTTGATAAACATTTTGGTCAATTTAAAAATGACAAAGAAGTAAAATTAAATTACAGAAAAAATAGTTCCAGAAAACACGAGTTCATTTTCATGGATTCATTTCAAGAAATGGTAAATGAGTTTAAAAAAAATGAACAAGACACTAAAATACCGTTGGATTGGACTCTGTATTATTTACGTAAAAAGGCACTTGCCAAAAAAATTAGTAAGCAAGAATTGGCTTGGGTACTTTTAAATTTCAATCAAAAGAGAGGTTATTATCAATTAAGAGGTATGGAAGATACTGATAGTGATAAAGAAAAAAATAAAACTTTCGAAACTCTATTTGTATCTGAAATAAAAAATTCTGGCGAGATAATCAAAAAAACGGGGGATGTATTGTATGATGTTTATTTTGATAATGGTTGGAAATATGAAAAGCAAATTACAAAACCTGAAAATTGGCTTCATAAAACAAAAGAGTTTATAGTTACCACTTCTTTACTTAAAAATGGAGACATAAAAAGAAGTTATAAAATTGTTGATTCTGAAAAAGATTGGATTGCGATAAAAAAGAAAACAGAACAAGATATAAAGGAGAGTTCTAAAACAGTAGGAGAATATATTTATGAAACATTGTTGTCTAACCCAAATCAAAAAATACGTGGTAAGCTTGTTAAAACTATTGAAAGGCAATTTTATAAAGACGAGTTGCAGAAAATTTTAAAGACTCAAATAACGTTTCATCCAGAGCTAGAAGACAGAAAACTATATCAAGCCTGTGTAAATGAATTATACCCTAGAAATGAAGCGCATCAAAATAACATAAAAGATAAAAATTTTGAATACTTGTTTTTAGACGATATTATTTTTTATCAACGCCCTTTAAAAAGTAAAAAGTCAACTATTGCAAATTGCACTTATGAATCAAGAGTTTTTTTTAAAGACGGTATAAAACAACCCCCACAACCTATAAAATGTATTTCTAAATCACATCCTTTATTTCAAGAGTTTAGATTGTGGCAATTTTTAAGAAATTTAAAAATTTATCAAAAAGAAAATAACGAAAGTGGAAAACTGGATGAAGATGTTACTACTACTTTTTTTGAAGATGAAATAGATTGGGTAAATCTATTTGAGTTTTTAAATACAAAAAAAGAAGTAGAGCAGAATCATATTATTGAATATTTGGTAGGTCTAAAAAAGATTAATAAAAAAGACAAGATAAATTACAGATGGAATTATGTTGAAGATAAAAAATATCCTGCTAACGAAACCAAAGCATCATTTTTATCACGATTAAAAAAAGTAAAAAACCTTGATGTTAATGAATTCTTAACTAAAGAAGTAGAGTTTTCTTTATGGCAAATTATTTATTCTGTGAAGGACAAAGAACAATATAAAACAGCTTTAAAAACATTTGCTGTAAAAAATAATCTTGATGAAACTTCACTTGTTGAAAACTTTATAAAATACCCGCCTTTTAAAAATGAATATGGAGCTTATTCAGAAAAAGCAATTAAAAAAATATTGACTTTAATGCGAATGGGTAAGTATTGGCAAGAAAGTGAAATTTCTCTGAATGTTAGAAATAGAATTAGAAAAATACAAGACCGACTAGAAAGTATAAATTATGATAAAGAAGTTTTTGAAAAAGATAAAAAAGACAGGTTAAAAACTATTGTTGATGATGAAATCCCGAAACAATTTATAAAAAGTTTTCTTTCGTTTAAAGATAAAAATCCATTAAAGGGTTTAAATACATATCAAGCTTGTTATGCTGTTTACGAAAGACATTCTGAAGTTGGAATTGTTAAAAATTGGAACTATCCAAGTGATATAAGCACTTATTTAAATGAGTTTAAACAACATAGTTTACGAAATCCAATAGTTGAGCAGGTAGTAACTGAAACTTTGCGTGTTGTTAGAGATATTTGGCAACAGTATGGTAATGGAGAAAAAGATTTTTTTAATGAAATACATGTAGAACTTGGTAGAGAAATGAAAAATTCTAATGACAAGCGTAAAAAAATGTCAGCAAGAAATACAGAAAATGAAAATACTAATACTAGAATAAAATCACTTTTAGAAGAACTGAAATCAGAATCTAATGATGACATAAGGCCATATTCTCCAAGTCATCAAGAAATTTTAAAAATTTATGAAGAAGGTGTTTCTCAAAATCCAGAAGTTAGCTATCAAAAGTTAGCGGAAGATGATATTATTAAAATCAGAAAAAATAGTTCACCATCAAAATCCGAAATTATTAAGTATAAATTATGGTTAGAGCAAGGTTACATTTCTCCCTACACAAAAGAAATTATTCCATTGAGTAAATTGTTTTCAATAGATTATCAAATTGAACATATTATTCCGCAATCGCGATACTTTGATAATTCTTTATCAAATAAAATAATTTGTGAAAGTGAAGTAAACCAACTTAAAGATAATCGTACCGCTTATGAATTTTTAAAAGACGAAAAAGGAAGAATAGTTACTTTGAGTAATGGTAATTCTGTAAAACTATTGAGTATTGAACATTATGAAGACCATTGTACCCAATACTTTAAAAAGAATAGAACTAAACTTAAAAATCTATTATCAGAAGATATACCTGAAGGCTTTATCAACCGTCAACTAAACGATAGCAGATATATTAGTAAACTTATAAAAAGTTTGTTGAGTAATATTGTTCGTAATGACGGTGAGAAAGAAGCAACAACAAAACGATTAATTCCTGTTACAGGTTCAATTACCTCAAAATTAAAACACGATTGGGGTTTAAATGATAAATGGAATGAATTAGTTGCACCAAGATTTAAACGACTTAATGAATTAACCAATACCCAAGACTTTGGGTATTGGGATGAGAAAATAAATGCATTTAGAACACAGGTTCCTGATGCAATTTCCAGAGGATTTAATAAAAAAAGAATTGACCATCGACATCATGCCTTAGATGCATTAGTTGTTGCTTGTTGTACCCAAAAACACACACAATATTTAAATGCATTACATGCTGAAAAAGAAAATTTTGGGCTTCGTGATAGTTTGTTAGTTAAAAATGGACAAGGACATTACACAAAACATTTTCAAATACCTTGGTCCAATTTCACTAAAGAAGCTAAAGAACATTTAGAAAGGACGATTATAAGTTTTAAGCAGAATTTAAGAGTTATTAATAAAACTAATAATAAAACTTGGCAATGGATACCTCAAGAAAACGGCACTTTTAAAAAGGAATTGGTTAAACAAATAAAAGGCAATAATTGGGCTATTAGAAAACCAATGCACAAAGAAACCGTATCAGGTTCCGTTAAAATTAAAAAGAAAAAGAAAGGAGAAAGTAATCTTTTAAGCTATTTAGATAAGCCAGAACTCATAGTAGATAAAGGTATTAGAGGAAAAGTAAAAAGTTTATCTATTGTTTTTGATGGGGATTTAAAACGTATTAAAAAACACTTGAAAGAAACTCCATTATTAGTTGACGAAGAAGAAGTAACTAAGGTTAAGGTTTTTGAATGGACAACAAGTGCAACAGCAACTAGGGTAGCATTATCAGAAAAATTCACTAGAAAACAATTGGAATCTATAACAGATAGCGGTATAAAGTTTATTCTGGAAAATCATTTAAAGAATTACATAGATGATAAGAATGTAGAAAGATTTGATTTAGCATTTAATACTGATGGAATAGAAGCATTGAATAAAAATATCCAAATATTGAATAATGGTAAAAATCACAATCCTATTTATAAAGTACGTTTGTATGAAGAAGGAAGTAAATTTAGTATAGGGCAAACAGGAGTTAAAAGCAAAAAGTTTGTTGAAGCGGCAAAAGGTACAAATTTATTTTTTGCAATTTATTATGATGAAAGTAAACAAAAAAGAGTTTTTGAAACTGTACCTTTAAATGAAGTTATAGAGCATCAAAAACAAACAGCGAAATTCCCTAAAGATGAACGCTTGCCAATTCAACCTAATCATACAAAAGGAAACTTTTTATTTTCACTTTCTCCTAATGATTTAGTTTATGTGCCAACCGATGAAGAGTTAAAAAACACTGCTTCGATAGATTTTAATAATTTGTCTAAGCAACAAATAGCAAGGATATATAAAATGGTAAGTTCAACTGGCGGTGAATGTCATTTTATTAATAATCACATTGCTAAACTTATCAAGACTTATGATTCTAAAAGTAAAATAGGAGAGTTTGGTAGTTTAAATAAATCTGAATTATCAATTGATGGGTTAAGAATAAAAGAAATATGTTTAAAGCTGAAATCGGATAGATTAGGAAATATAAAAAGTGAGAATAATTTTATATAAAGATGATTAAAAAAACCATTTATATCGGTAATGCATCCTATTTAAAATTAAAGCAAAACCAAATGCTAGTTGAAGATGCTGAAACTAAAACACTAAAGGGGAGTGTGCCAATTGAAGATGTGGCGTTATTGGTTTTAGATCATTTTCAAATAACCATTAGCAATCAATTATTAATTCGTTTACAAGGAAATAATGTAGCCGTTGTTAATTGTGACACGCACCATTTGCCATTAGGATTAATGTTGCCATTATATGGGCATACGGAATATTCTGAAAGAATTAAATACCAATTACAAGCTTCAGAACCTTTAAAAAAGCAATTATGGAAGCAAACCGTTGAACAAAAAATAAAGAATCAACAATTACTTTTAGAATTGAATAATAAAGCAAGTGAGCCTATGATGGCTTATGGTTTAGAAGTTAAAAGTGGTGATACTACAAATCGAGAAGGGATGGCTGCTCAATTTTACTGGAAACATTTGTTTGACGATTTTTCGAGAGCTCGATTTGGAGAAGAACCTAATAATCTATTGAATTTTGGATATGCCATTTTAAGAAGTATAGTTGCAAGAGCATTGGTTAGTAGTGGTTTGTTACCTGTTTTAGGAATTTATCATCGAAACAAATACAATCCCTATTGTTTAGCAGATGATATTATGGAGCCATACAGACCTTTTATTGATAAGTTAGTTTTTAATTATGTTTCTATGCATGGTGTTCAAGAGGAATTAACAAAAGAGGTAAAGGCACATATATTGACTATAGCAACTCAGGATGTAAAAATAGACGGTGCTGTTAGACCATTATTAATAGCGGTTACAACCACTACTTCAAGTCTTTATAAATGTTACACAGGAGAACTAAGACAAATAAAATATCCTGTATTAGATTGATTAATTATGTTAACCGAAACGCGTTATAATGCTTATAGAATTATGTGGGTACTTGTGTTTTTTGATTTACCAACGGAAACTAAAAGAGAGCGAAGTATAGCTAATAAATTCCGAAAAAAATTAATCGATGACGGGTTTACGATGTTTCAGTTTTCAATCTATTTACGACATTGTCCAAGTAGAGAAAATGCAAAAGTTCATACCAAACGTGTTAAACGAAGTCTCCCTAAATATGGTAAAATTTGTATATTAGAAATAACCGATAAACAGTTTGGAAACATGGAATTATTTCATGGTATTAAAGAAGTAGATATGCCACAGCCAACACAGCAATTACAATTGTTTTAAGTTTATTAGAAATAGAAAATCAACTAATTCTGTTATTCTAAATTGAATTTGGTAATATTTTTTTATTTTAAAAAGGAATCCCGATGTATTGATTTTACTCAACAAATCGGGATTGACCTTGTGAATCCTCACGTAAAAATACAATTTGAAATCAATTCACAACATGAGTTAGAGCATTATGGTAATACCAACGCTTGTGAATCCTCACGTAAAAATACAATTTGAAATCAATTCACAACCGGCTAACCTACGAGCAACAGTAATTCCTGCTTGTGAATCCTCACGTAAAAATACAATTTGAAATCAATTCACAACAGGACTTCTTCTACCTGTTTATGTAAAGGTCTTGTGAATCCTCACGTAAAAATACAATTTGAAATCAATTCACAACTAAAATTATTAATATAAATTTTACAAGCATCTTGTGAATCCTCACGTAAAAATACAATTTGAAATCAATTCACAACACGGCAGCGTTTTGTTTGAAAACATTGAAGCTTGTGAATCCTCACGTAAAAATACAATTTGAAATCAATTCACAACGTTGCTTAGAATTTATATCCCAAACAATATCTTGTGAATCCTCACGTAAAAATACAATTTGAAATCAATTCACAACGGGTTGAGCGTGATAATTGGGTTATAGTTACTTGTGAATCCTCACGTAAAAATACAATTTGAAATCAATTCACAACGTAGATGGAGTTAGTGCGCCTTATGTAGTTCTTGTGAATCCTCACGTAAAAATACAATTTGAAATCAATTCACAACCATAAGCGGCGATAATTCTGCTGGCGGCGGCTTGTGAATCCTCACGTAAAAATACAATTTGAAATCAATTCACAACGAATTTTATTTATGGAAAAATGGGAACTATCTTGTGAATCCTCACGTAAAAATACAATTTGAAATCAATTCACAACATGACTCTAGCGGATGTGGTTGTGAAAAAGCTTGTGAATCCTCACGTAAAAATACAATTTGAAATCAATTCACAACCCAAAAACGCACTTAATATCAAATGGCATACTTGTGAATCCTCACGTAAAAATACAATTTGAAATCAATTCACAACAGGTTTCGTTATGGGCTAAAAGTTGTGCTTCTTGTGAATCCTCACGTAAAAATACAATTTGAAATCAATTCACAATGGCTTTTAACCTTATTACCCTCACATGAAGCTTGTGAATCCTCACGTAAAAATACAATTTGAAATCAATTCACAACAAAACCTTCAAATAATATCGAATCATTCTTCTTGTGAATCCTCACGTAAAAATACAATTTGAAATCAATTCAGAACTGGCAGTTAAGCTTAATTTTATTATTTAGCTTGTGAATCCTAATGTTTTATATCTGCCGTTAAATAAATTTAGCCAATTTTTATGATAAATTTAAATAATACACTAAAATGATATAACAAATTTGTAAAGAAGTTGCTAAGCCCGCGTTAAGGATTGCAGAGGAAATCCTTTTTAAAATTACCAGAACTGAATTAGCTTTTAAACAAATGATGAACAGATTACCACGTCGCTCACTCCTCGCAATGATGTTTTAAAAAGATTGTAACGGAAAGCCTGACCCTTTTTCAGGGTAACGCCCAAAGTATTAAAAACAAAAAAGCCCAACTTAAAAGTTGAGCTTTTTAAATATGTATTGAAGTGGTATTAGTTACCGGCTTCTAGATTTTTCATTTCTTTTTCAATCATGTCGTAAAACTGATCGATTTTTGGTAAGATAACAACACGCGTACGTCTGTTTTTTGCTCTGTTTGCAGCGGTATCATTATCTGCTAAAGGCACATAAGAACTACGTCCTGCGGCAATTAATTGTCCTGGATTAACATCGAGAGTTTGAAGCACTCTAATAATAGATGTTGAACGTTTTACACTTAAATCCCAGTTATCAATTAGCACACCTTTGCTGTATGATTGACTGTCTGTATGACCTTCTATCATAGCTTCGAAATCTGGTTTGCTATTTATTACTTTAGCTACTTTTGCTAATACATCTTTAGCTTTTGATGTTACGTTGTAACTACCACTTTGAAATAATAATTTATCAGCAATAGATATAAATACCACACCTTTTTCAACATTTACTTCAATATCAGGGTCATTTATGCCAACCTCACGCTTTAAGCTTGTTACTAATGCTAAAGTAACGCTGTCTTTTCTAGTGATTGCATCTTGTAAACGTGTTATTTTTAAATCTCTTTCTTTTAGAGTTTCTAAAGATTTTTCAAGATTAGTTGCACCTTTTGTTGTTAATTCTGTTAAATCCTGAGAACTTTTAATAAGGGCATTGTTGTTCTTTTTTAAATCTTCTAACTGATCTTTCATAGCCTCAACACGTGCTGTTGCAGAAGCTCTGTCTTCTAAACACGCGTTTAACTTTACAGTTGCAGAATTAAGTAAGTCTTGAGTTTCTTTTTGTTTTGCTTCAAGATCTGTGAACAATTTTTTTGATACACATGAACTTAGTAAAAGCATTGCAGATACACTAAGTAATAAAATTTTTTTCATGATTATTATTAAGGATTAATATTCTAAATATTGACACAAAAATATGCAAAAATCAGTCTGTTTTAACATTTTAACAAAACTTTTACTAACGAGTTATAAACTTTTGTAGTCGGTTTTTTTATTTACGAAATAATCGAACACTATGGATGTTCTGGAGTAGTATTTTGTTTTGGTTTTTATTGATTTTCTTTGAGTTAAGATATGATTTAGATGGTAGTAATAACTAAAATGTGCTTTAAGGATTGCATAAGTGTGTTTGGGTTTTAATTCAATTAAGAATTTTATTCCAGCAATACCATCTAAGATGAGGCGCATAAATATTTTTCCAAGAATAGAACCGTTAGCGTTTTTAGTTAATGTTATAAGACTATTTCTAAAATTTAAGAAGGTTTTTTTTGGGTTGGTATTTTTAAGTGTAGCTCCGCCGACATGATAAACCTCTGCTTCACCAACATATTTTATTAAATAGCCTAAGTTTTTTGCACGCCAACATAGATCTATTTCTTCCATGTGTGCAAAAAAGTGCTCATCAAAACCTTTTAATTTTTTAAACACATTACTTTTGATAAATAGACATGCTCCTGACGCCCAAAATATTTCGGTTGTATCATTATATTGTCCTTGGTCTTTTTCAAGAGTATCAAAAATTCTTCCTCTGCAATATGGGTACCCATATTTATCTATAAACCCACCGCCAGCTCCTGCATATTCAAAATAGTCTTTTTTGTTGTAATCTAATATTTTTGGTTGAATAATGGCTGTGTTTTCTTCCTTTGAGAATGTGTTAATAATTGGGGTTAGCCAGTTTGAAGTAACTTCAATATCACTATTTAATAAGCAGAAAACATCAGCTTCTACCATTTTTAAAGCATCGTTATAACCTTTGGCATAGCCTTCATTTCCTTTGTTTTGAATAATTTTGATAGCAGGGTACGTAGTTTTTATAAATGAAATAGAATCATCTGTTGAGGCATTGTCTGCAACATAAATATCTGCACCTTTTGAATATTTAATTACTGATGGTAAAAATTGCTCTAAAAGCTTTTTTCCGTTCCAGTTTAATATGACAACTGCTAATCTCATTTTTTATATTCTGGGATTTCTTTTAAAAATTGATAGCACTCATTTTCAAAATCCATTTGACAATAATAATGATTTAATCCATTGGTTACCATTAAGAAAGTGGCATTTAACTCTAAATTATATCGTGCTATCTGATCGAAGGTCTTTTGATTAACATTTATTTTTGGTGCTTTGCATTCTACTATAAGGTGAATGCTGCCATCTGGATTATATACTACAATGTCATAGCGCTTTTTTAATGTGTTTATAATTATTTCTTTCTCAACATTAATTAAAGATTTAGGATACCCTTTTTCTTGTATTAAAAACTGAATACAATGCTGACGTACCCATTCTTCAGGTTGTAAAATGATAAATTTTTTGCGTACTGGATCAAAAATAGAAACTTTATTTTCGCTATTTTTGAATCTGAATTTATATGTGTGGAAATTTAAATTTTGCACCTCACAAATTTATCATTATAATGTCACTTCAAGTGATTTTCATAGAAATTTTTATTACGATTTGGACGAAGTCAAACAATTAGTTACTGACATAAAAAACAAAAAACTAAAACCTATTTATTTTTTAATGGGTGAGGAGGCTTATTATATTGATAAAATCTCAGACTATATTGAAGCTACAGTTTTAGCTGAAGAAGAGCGTGGTTTTAACCAAATGGTATTGTATGGTAGAGATGTAACAGTTGATGATATTGTAGGGAATGCAAAGCGTTACCCAATGATGGCAGAATATCAAGTGGTTATTGTAAAAGAAGCTCAAGACTTATCGCGCTCTATTGAAAAACTAGCTAAATATGCTGAAAACCCACAACCTACAACGGTTCTTGTGGTTAATTATAAATACAAAAAGATTGATAAGCGTAAGGCTTTATATAAAACACTCAAGAAAACAGGTGTGGTTTATGAAAGTAAAAAGCTTTATGAAAATCAAGTTGCCGATTGGATACGTCGTGTGTTATCTCCCAAAAAATATACTATTTCGCCTAAGGCGGCTCAAATGCTTGTTGAGTTTTTAGGAACAGATTTGAGTAAAATCAATAATGAGTTAGAAAAGCTTCAAATTATTTTACCAGAAGGCACTCAAATTTCTCCAGATCATATTGAAGAAAATATAGGAATAAGTAAGGATTATAATAATTTTGAATTGCGTAAGGCTATTGGAGAACGAAATACACTCAAAGCATATAAAATAGTTAATTATTTTGCTGATAACCCTAAAGATAACCCCATGGTGGTTACGGTATCATTGCTATTTGGTTTTTTCTCTCAACTACTTCATTTTCATGGATTAAAAGATAAGTCACCAAGAAGTGTAGCGTCTGCATTACGGGTGAATCCTTATTTTGTTAACGATTATATTACAGCAGCTAAAAACTTCCCCATGCGAAAAGTGAGTGCTGTTGTTTCAACCTTAAGAGAGTTTGATGTAAAAAGTAAGGGCGTTGGTTCTAACGCTGTGCCTCAAGGGGATTTGCTTAGAGAATTAATGGTTAAAATATTGTCTTAATTTTTATATATAAACCGAGATAGTTAATACTAGCATTGTAAATAATAATAGGATAATAACAAGTGGCATCACAAATTTCAACCATTTATTGAATCCAACTTTTACTATAGCTAGAGTGGCTAAAATTAATCCTGTAGGGTTTATAAATGCAAATAAGCCCATCCCGTATTGATAAGCGTTTACAATCATTTCTCGCCCTATACCAACACCATCAGCTAAGGGAGACATTATTGGCATGGTTAATACCGCCATACCAGAAGATGAAGGTATAAAGAAGGATAACCCACCATAAATGTATAACATAGTATTTATAAATATGCCTTTATTCATACCATTAGTTGTATTGCTTGCATAATATAAAAGGGTATCGCTAATTTGTCCATCATTCATTAAAATAGTTACGCCTCTAGCTATTCCTATAATTATGGCAACGCCTAATAAATCTCCAGCACCTTTTACAAAAACATCTACAAAAGCGTGTTCTTTTATTTTACCTATAATGCCTATGGCTATGGCACCAATTAGAAACACAACAGTCATTTCTATAAGCCACCATTCTAATTGAGAAACGCCATAAATCATAATTATAAAGCACAAAATAAATACAATAAGTATAAGGCGTAAACGGAAAGTTAGTTTTAATGTAGAATTTGTAGTGCTACCAAAATGTTTTTCTATAGCTTCTTTTTGATCATATATAATAGATTTTGTAGGGTCTTTTTTTACACGTTGAGCATACCTAATAATATATAAGATGCAAATTAGAGTTCCTAAACCTAGCATAATAAATCTTCCTATAATTCCAGTTGTCCAATTTATTCCAGCTGCGTCAGATGCTATAATGGAGCTAAAAGGGTTTGTTGTTGAACACATTGTGCCTATCGACGAGCCTATATAAATACATGCTAATGGTGCCATGGCATCGTATTTCGCTGCTAAAAATATGGGTATAAGAATAGGATAGAAAGCTATGGTTTCTTCAGCTAAGCCAAATGTTGTACCTCCAATTGCAATTAAAGTAGTAACTAATATAATGAGTATGTACTCATATCCTTTTAATGTTTTGGCTAGCCATGAAATACCTGCATCAAAAGCATTTGTATAATTAATAATACCAATTAAACCTCCTATAATTAAAACAAGAAAAATAATATCTGCGCCTTCTATTATGCCCTTAATGGGAGATTTTATAAAAGCAATAACACCTTGTGGTTTTGCTTCAACTTTCTTATAAGTATTAGGTATGCTAATGGGCTTCCAAATATCTCCATTAGTAAATTTATCTATAGGGATTTTAATTTCAAGAAGATTTAAAGTTTCTTGTGATGCAGTAAGTATAGTGGTTTTGTTTAAGCTTGTTTTCGTAAAAGTGTTTTCAGCTTTGTTATAAGCTAAAGAATCGTATTTTCCTGAAGGAACAAACCAAGTTAAAATGGCTACTAATCCAGCAATTAGTATTAAAATGGTTTGGGCGGTTGGAAATTTTAATGTTTTCAATGCGGTAAATTTTTATTTAGACGAAAGATAATGTTATTTTAGTTTTAATAAATTTAGTTAAAAATGAACATTGATATTCATCAAAGTTGGAAACCTTATTTGGAAGAAGAATTTAAGAAGCTATACTTTTTAGATCTTTTGTGTTTTATTAAGTCTGAATATAGAAATAAGACTTGTTTTCCTCCCGAAAATCAAATTTTTAATGCGTTTAACTATTGTCCTTTTGAAGATTTAAAAGTGGTTATAATTGGTCAAGATCCTTACCACGGATCTGGTCAAGCTAATGGTTTATGTTTTTCTGTTAATGATGGCTTGAGTTATCCACCTTCACTTAAAAATATTTTTAAAGAAATTGAGTCCGATATAGGGGTGTCCTATCCAGAAAGTGGAAACTTAATACGATGGGCTAAACAAGGTGTTTTATTGTTGAATGCAACTTTAACTGTAAGAGCGCATGAGGCTGGCAGTCACCAAAAAAAGGGATGGGAGGTTTTTACAGATTCAATAATTAAAATGATTAGTAATGAAAAAGAGAATATTGTGTTTTTGCTTTGGGGAGGGTATGCAAAGAAGAAGATAAAATTAATTGACGGTAGCAAACATAAAATATTAACGGCTGGTCACCCATCTCCACTAAGTGCTAATAGAGGCTATTGGTTTGGGAATAATAATTTTTTAGATGCAAATAAATACTTAAAAGATAAAGAGTTAGGTATAATAGAGTGGTAGAATAATTCTATTAACTATTTTTATTTCTTACATAAACATGTAAAAGTAAAAAAAGTCCCAAAAAAATGGAAGCAAATAGAAAAACAGAGTATATTATAGGTAACATGGTTTAGCGTCTTTAAATTGTAATTTTTAGACACTAAAAAATATATTTAGTCACAATTTTAATAAGGATAAATAAGTTTAACTTCCAGTAGGAGCAAGTATTTGCTGAGAAGTTGGTATAGATATACGTGTATTTAAAATAACTGGTTTTCTATCAACTTTCTTTGGTTTAATTGTTTTGTTACAACTAAACTTGAGTAATAATAAATTTAAAGCTACTAGTCCGGAAATAATTAGAGTAATTGTTAATAACATAGGCGTTTTGGGTTAAATACTCGGCAAAATACTTTTTTTTTCGATTAAATGCAATTTTTTATCAATAAAATGTTAATATATGAAGTATTATAAGTCAAAATTAACAAATAAATAGCTACAAACAATACGTACTTATGCTTATTTTTACGGTTTTGTTATTTGCTTAATTTAATATGTAAATATTTGTTGTCTTATTAATTATTAATATGTTCTTTTAAGTAAAATGTAATTTTATATAAAAGGCATTGATAAATTATAATTTGCATTATTTCAATGATGTAAAAAAGTTTTTTTAAATGAAATCGCTCATTTAATGAAATAAATTTATTTTTGGATAAAATAAAAATAAACATGAATAAACCGGATTGGGTAGTTGTCAAAAAGTATCAAGATATCACTTATAAAAAGTGTAATGGCGTTGCTAGAATAGCATTTAATAGACCGGATGTACGAAATGCTTTTAGGCCAAAAACAACAAGTGAATTATATGATGCTTTCTATGATGCAAATGAAGATGTAAATATAGGAGTAGTATTGTTATCTGCTGAAGGCCCATCTACAAAAGATGGTGTTTATTCGTTTTGTAGTGGTGGTGATCAAAAAGCAAGAGGGAAACAAGGTTATGTAGGTGAAGATGGTTACCATCGTTTAAATATATTGGAGGTACAACGTTTAATTCGTTTTATGCCAAAAGCTGTGATAGCTGTAGTTCCTGGCTGGGCTGTTGGTGGCGGACATAGTTTGCATGTGGTTTGCGATTTAACCCTTGCTAGTAAAGAGCATGCTATTTTTAAACAAACAGACGCCGATGTTACAAGTTTTGACGGTGGCTATGGTTCAGCTTATTTAGCAAAAATGGTAGGTCAAAAGAAAGCAAGAGAGATATTCTTTTTAGGAAGAAATTATTCTGCACAAGAAGCCTATGATATGGGAATGGTTAATGCAGTAATTCCTCATAATGATTTAGAAGGTACGGCTTATAGTTGGGCTCAAGAAATATTAGCAAAATCTCCAACATCTATTAAAATGCTTAAATTTGCTATGAATTTAACTGATGATGGTATGGTAGGGCAACAAGTTTTTGCAGGAGAAGCAACACGTTTAGCATATATGACTGATGAAGCAAAAGAAGGCAGAAATGCTTTTTTAGAGAAGCGTAAGCCTAATTTTGATAAAAAATGGATTCCATAATGCAGAATATTTCCACTTGGGTTTCCGCCATGCGTTTAAGAACACTACCCTTATCAATTGCAGGTATTATTATAGCTGGATGTTTAGCACATTATAATGGCGTATTTAGATGGGATATTTTTATTCTTGCGATACTTACAACCCTTAGTTTTCAAATTCTTTCAAATCTTGCAAATGATTATGGAGATGGTGTTAAGGGAACAGATAATGAAGAGCGTATTGGACCAGTAAGAGCCATACAATCTGGCGAGATTTCTCCAGAAGAACTAATAAATGCTATTAAGTTAAATATAATTATTTCAATAGTTTTTGCTTTTGCTCTTATATTTTGTGCCTTTGGTGTAAAACATTTTTTTCTTACTCTTTTCTTCTTTTTGCTAGCAATTGGTTCTATAGTTGCAGCAATTCGTTACACTATGGGTTATAATGCTTATGGGTATAAAGGTTTAGGAGATATTTTTGTATTTACTTTTTTTGGTTTAGCAAGCGTTATTGGCTGTTATGTTTTATTTGCAAAACAGATAGATCATGTTACTTTTTTACCTGCCTTTACCATTGGATTATTAAGTACAGCAGTATTAAATCTTAATAATATGCGTGATAGATTGACCGACGAAAAATCAAATAAAATCACTTTAGCAGTTAAATTAGGAGAAAATAAAGTTAAGTTATATCATAATTTTCTGATTTTTGGAGCAATTATACTTTCCGGATTATTTGGGATACTATATTATACTTCACCTTATAATTTAATTTTTATGATTGCGTATGTTCCTTTATTACTACATTTAAAAAGAATAAATAACAACCAAGACCCTAAGTTACTTGATTCAGAACTTAAAAAATTAGCATTAACAACTGTGCTGTTAGCTGTATTAATGGGAATAGGTCATTTACTGCCATTTTAGTATATTTAATACAACAAAAATTTAAATTTATTTAAAATGAAAATCACATTTTACGGTCATGCCTGTTTAGGAATTCAAATTGAAGACACATATATTTTAGTAGATCCTTTTATTACAGGTAACCCTAAGGTTTCAAATATTGATATTAGTACTCTAAAGGCAGATTATATTTTAGTTACACATGCTCATCAAGACCATATTCTAGATGTAGAAGCTATTGCAAAGCGAA
Source organism: uncultured Algibacter sp. (assembly GCF_947487575.1). Classification (GTDB taxonomy): domain Bacteria; phylum Bacteroidota; class Bacteroidia; order Flavobacteriales; family Flavobacteriaceae; genus Algibacter_B. The sequence continues at coordinate 274,178 of NZ_CANKXG010000005.1, forward strand.
CCGATGCAGTAATAATTTCTAATTATGAAATTGTAACACACTATGGAAAATTAGGTTTAGAGGGGCACCCAATGAATCATGGTGGAACTTGGGATTTTGAGTTTGGTACCGTTAAATATGTAAATGCCATTCATAGCTCTTCATTTCCTGATGGAAGTTATGGCGGACAACCAGGAGGTTTTGTGATTGAAGGCGAGCATAAAAATATTTACATTGCTGGTGATACGGCTTTAACATATGACATGAAGTTAATTCCACTTCAAACAAAATTAGATTTAGCCATTTTACCTATTGGCGATAATTTTACAATGGGTATTGATGATGCAATTTTAGCAAGTGATTTAGTTGAATGTGATAAAGTACTTGGTTGTCATTTTGATACATTCGGTTATATCGAAATAGATCATGAAGTCGCAAAGCGAAAATTCTTCGAAAAAGATAAAGATTTGATGCTACTGAGAATTGGTGATTTCATAGAATTGTAAATTAAAACACTTATTTTTATGAGAAAACTTTTTTTTGTTCTAATTGTATTTTTGATTTCTAATACTACACATGCTCAACAGGTAGAGCAATCCAAAACAGGTGCGTGGTACATGTATTTTTTTAAACATCAATTTAAAAATAGTCAATTTGGTATTCAAGGAGATATACAATATAGAAACTGGAACCTTGGTGGTGATTTAGAGCAGCTTTTACTTCGTTCTGGTATAACCTATAAGCCTAAAAATACTAATGTATTATTAACATTAGGTTACGGAAATATAACTACAGGAAAGTTTGGAAATAGTAATGATACTAGTCTTGAAAGTAGAATTTATCAAGAAGCACTTATTCCTCAAAAGCTAGCAAAAAGACTGTATTTAACGCATAGGTTTAGGTATGAACAACGTTTTGTAGAGAATCAAGATTTTAGAACCAGATACCGTTATAATCTTTTCCTTAATATACCTTTAAATAGTACTGAGCTAATTAAAAACTCTTATTATTTGGCTTTTTATAATGAGCTTTTTATTAATGGTCAGACTGATATTGGAGACAATAGAATGGTTGAGTTATTTGATAGAAATAGAACTTACCTAGGTTTAGGCTATGTTTTAAAGCCTACAATGAAATTTCAATTAGGTTGGATGAATCAAAAAACTGTAAGTTGGGGAAAGGGGCAAATACAATTAAGCTTTCATCACAGTTTTTAAGCCTTTAAACAAATTCAATGAAAGCTACTTATCACAAGCATATATTAAACTTCAAACAAGCTAGTGGAACTTCTCGTGGTATTTTAAAAACCAAAGAAACTTGGTTCATTATAATAGAATCTGATAATAAACGAGGTATTGGTGAATGTGGACTATTTAGAGGTTTGTCTATAGATGACAGACCTGATTACGAGGATCAGTTAAAATGGGTTTGTAGCAATATTGATTTAGGCTTAGACGTTTTACTGCAAGAATTAATCGAATTTCCAAGTATTCAATTTGGAATAGAAACCGCTTTTAAATCCTTAGAAAATAATAATTTATTTGAATTGTTTCCTTCCAAATTTACTCAGAGACAAGATTCAATAGCTATAAATGGCTTGATTTGGATGGGAAGTGAAGCTTTTATGAAGCAACAAATTACTGATAAAATAGAAGCTGGCTTCAGTTGTATTAAAATGAAAATTGGGGCTATTGATTTTAAGACGGAAATCAATCTCATAAAAACTATTAGAAATCAATTTTCTTCAAAAGATATTGAGTTACGTGTTGATGCTAACGGTGCATTTATAGTATCAAATGCATTAGAGAAATTAAAAATACTATCAGATTTAGATTTACATTCTATAGAACAACCCATTAAGCAAGGACAAATAGAAGATATGGCTTCGCTTTGTGAAAAAACCCCATTACCAATTGCTTTGGATGAGGAATTAATAGGTGTTTTTTCTGTAACAAAGAAGCAGGAATTGCTACAAATGATAAATCCGCAGTACATCATTTTAAAGCCAAGTTTAGTTGGTGGGTTTACAGGAAGTAACGACTGGATTAGATTAGCTGAAAAACAAAATATAGGCTGGTGGGTAACAAGTGCTTTAGAGAGTAATATTGGTTTAAATGCCATAGCTCAATACACCTATATAAAGCATAGTGTATTACCTCAAGGTTTAGGAACAGGCAGTTTGTTTACTAATAATTTTGAAAGCCCATTACAAGTAAAAAAAGGTACATTGCAATACAATAATTTAGTAAAATGGAAATTTAATTTATAATTATGAATTTTATACAACAAGCTTATAAAGGGGATTATCAATTTTGGAAGTATCTTTTAATTCCTCTTGGGTTTTTAGGTTTAATGGTATTAAATTTTGTGGCAATAAAAGCCTTTAATCTTGATGTAGATAAGATTATTCAAAGTGAAATAGATTCAAAAGGGGAGAATAGGTTTTTAGTAGAAATGCTTTTACCATTTGCTGTGGGTTTAGCCCTCCTTTTTTTATGGGTTAAGTTTATTCATAAACAATCTTTACTTTCGCTAACTACTGCCCGAAAAAAAGTAGATTGGAAGCGTTTTTGGTTTATTTTCTTTTTATGGGGAATAGTCTCTAGTAGTTTTGTATTACTTGATTATTATATGAGTCCAGAAGAGTATCAATTCAATTTCAATTTGCAACCTTTTTTAATATTAGTAATAATAGCGATACTTTTAATACCGTTGCAAACAAGTTTTGAGGAGTATTTGTTTAGAGGTTATTTAATGCAGGGAATTGGTGTTATTGCTAAAAACAAATGGGTTCCTCTATTAATCACATCTTTAATTTTTGGTTTGATGCATATTGCAAATCCAGAAGTAGGTAAATTAGGGCCAGTTATTATGGTGTATTATATAGGAACTGGATTGTTTTTAGGAATTATAACATTAATGGATGACGGTTTAGAATTGGCTCTGGGCTTTCATGCAGCCAATAATTTATTTACAGCTCTATTAGTTACAGCAGACTGGACAGCATTTCAAACTCATTCTGTCTTAAAAGATTTATCAGACCCTTCTGAAATGGCTTTAGCAGAAATATTTGTTCCTGTATTTGTAGTTTTTCCAATATTACTTTTTATACTTGCTAAAAAATATAATTGGTCTAATTGGAAAGATAAACTCTTAGGCGCAGTTATTGAACCACCAAAAGAAGACTATAAAATTTTAGATAAAATATTATGACACCAAATTATAAAAACGTACACTTAAAATTTAGATTAGATAATTTAAATTACAAGTATGGTGACCTTATGGAAGTAGCTTACAGCTATGTTAAGGAGGGGTTACCTTTTCAACAAGAACTGGGTAATTTCTTGTTAGACTGGTTAGATGCAAAAGATTATGTAACTGTAAAGACATCGGGTTCTACAGGAAAACCAAAAAAGATAAAGATAAAAAAACAAGCAATGGTTGAATCAGCTATTGTAACAGGAGATTTCTTTAATCTCAAACCAGGAGATAAAGTTTTACATTGTTTGCCATCTAATTTTATAGCAGGTAAAATGATGATTGTGCGTGCTATTGTTTTGGGATTGGAATTGGATATGGTTGAGCCTGCTGCTATCCCGCTTATTGATTATGAGAAGGATTATAGCTTTTCTGCATTTACGCCCATGCAACTTAAATATTTTGCCAAATATTTAAAAAGTATTAAAACTGTTATTGTTGGTGGAGGTCGAGTTGCTAATTCTATAATAGAGTCTATTAAAGATAAAAAACCAGTTGTTTATGAAACCTATGGAATGACAGAAACATTATCTCATATTGCTGTAAAAAAATTAAATAATTTTGTTGATTCTGAATTTGAACCTTATTTTAATACATTAACAGGCATTTCCGTATCTACTGATTCTAGAGGCTGTTTAGTAGTAGATGCACCAAGACTTTCAAGTGATAAAATTGTAACGAACGATATTGTTAAAGTATATTCTAATACATGTTTTGAGTGGCTTGGGCGTTATGATAATGTAATAAACTCTGGAGGAATTAAATTATATCCAGAACAAATTGAAAGTAAGCTTCAGGAGAAAATTGCTGGAGAGTTTTTTGTAGCTTCAAGACTTGATGATGTTTTAGGAGATAAACTTATTCTTATTGTTCAAGGTAAAGAAAAAGACTTTGATAATTCGATTCTTGAAGGTTTAGATAAATATGAGGTGCCAAAAGAAATTCACTTCTTAGAAAAATTTAAGCTAACAGCTTCAGGTAAAATACATAGAAACAAAACTTTAGAATATTTAAACATTAAATAGCTTTAGCGTTTGAATTTTAAAATTAATACAAAAATAAAATCATGAGTTTTATTAAACGTGTATTATCAACAGTAACTGGCATTTTTGTATTTCTAGTTATATGTTTTTTTGGGTTAATTCTTTTAGGAGTTTTATTTGGTTCTGGAGATGATGATGTGGTTAAAGTGAAAACAAATTCGGTTTTAGAATTAACTTTAGACTTTCCAATTAAAGACTATGCAGGTAAAACAGAGTTTGCAGAATACCCTTTTCTAAATGAAGATGAAAAAAATGGTCTTTTTAATATCATCGATGCTATTAATTATGCGGCGGTAGATAACAAAATAAAAGGAATATCACTGGATAACAACTTTATAAACGCCGGAATTTCTCAAACTAAAGCGTTAAGAGAGGCGTTATTGAAATTTAAAAAATCAGGAAAATTCGTTGTTTCGTATGGGGATATTTATACTCAAAAAGATTATTATTTAAGTTCGGTAGCAGACACGGTATATATAAATCCTGTGGGAATTATGGAATTTAAAGGTTTGTCATCAGAGCGATTGTACTTCAAAGATTTTCAAGAAAAGTCTGGTTTTAAAATGGAAGTAGTAAGGCTAGGAAAATATAAAAGTGCTGTAGAACCTTTTCTAGAAAGCGAAATGAGTGATAATAACAGAGAGCAAATTTCGACGTATTTAAATTCACTTTGGAATGAAATGAAACAAGATATTTCTAAAAGTAGAAATATTCCTGTTGAAAGATTGAATATAATAGCTGATAGTTTATTAGCTAGAAATCCAAATCTTGCTGTAATTTCTAATTTAATTGATAAAGTTGTTTATCATGATGAATATGTTAATGGAATCAAGTATGCTGTAGGTATTGATATGAAAAATGATTTGAATACAATTTCAATTTTGGATTATGCTCAATATGCTGCAAAAAAAATAAACAATTATAGAAAAGATAGAATTGCAGTTATTTATGCAGAAGGAGATATTATTTATGGTGAAGGCGATGAAGATAATGTAGGGCAAGGTATCATGAGTAAATCGTTGGAGAAAGCTAGAAAAGATGATAAGATTAAGGCCATAGTGTTGCGTATTAATTCACCTGGCGGAAGTGCCTTAGCAAGTGAGTTGATTTGGCGTGAAATTGGATTGACTAAAAAAGTAAAACCTGTTATTGTGTCTATGGGAGATTTAGCTGCTTCAGGTGGTTATTATATAGCTTGTAATGCTGATAAGATTATTGCTGAACCTACAACAATTACGGGTAGTATAGGTGTATTTGGAATGTTGCCAAATGGAAAAGAGTTAGCAGATAAAATGGGTATTAATGCTGAGCAAGTAGTAACAAATCAAAATGCAATTACTTATAGTTTTTTTGAGCCTTTAAATGATACTCAGCGTGGCTTTATAAAAGAAGGTATTTTAGATGTTTATGAATTGTTTACAAGTCGAGTAGCTCAAGGCAGAAATTTAACTCGAGAACAAGTAGAAGCTATTGCTCAGGGCCGTGTATGGACAGGTGTTGATGCGTTAAATAATGGTTTAGTTGATGAGTTAGGAGGTTTAGACTTAGCTTTACAATATGCAGCCGAAGCAGCAGAAATTGAAGATTATTCTCTGCGAGAATTTCCTGTTTTTGAAAAAGACCTTGATAAAATGCTTCAAGATTTTGGTTTAATTAAAGCCAAAGAAACTATATTGAAAGAGGAGCTGGGTGAAGAAAATTACAAGATTTTAAAAGAGATAAAATCTATGTCTGAGAAAAAAGGTGTGCAGTTGTTGTTTCCTTTTAGTACTCAGATTAAATAAGAATTTTATATAAAAAAATTAAAGCGAACTAAGGTTCGCTTTAATTTGTCTTTACTTATTGTAAGAGTGGTTGATTCATTTTTGGTTTAACTTTGTAGTTTCACCCTAATGATTAAAGCACTAAATACTTTTCAAAGTATAATTAAACTTGTAAAACACCTAAATTAAAAGGTTTTTCTATGGGCGCATGATTAGCAGCTTCAATACCCATACTAATCCAGGTTCTAGTGTCTAACGGGTTTATAATAGCATCCGTCCATATTCTAGCAGCGGCATAATACGGAGATGCTTGGTTGTCGTACCTGTCTTTAATTTTTTTATAAAGTTCGTTTTCTTTTTCTTTTGTAAATGTTTCACCTTGTTTTTCAAGAGAAGCCTTTTCAATTTGAAGTAAAACTTTAGCTGCAGAGTTACCGCTCATTACAGCCAATTCTGCACTTGGCCATGCAAAAATCAATCGTGGGTCGTAAGCTTTACCACACATGGCATAATTACCAGCACCGTAACTATTCCCGATAATAACAGTGAATTTTGGTACTACCGAATTACTAACAGCATTTACCATTTTAGCACCATCTTTTATAATACCAGAATGTTCACTTTTACTACCCACCATAAACCCTGTAACATCTTGTAAAAAAACTAAAGGGATTTTCTTTTGGTTACAATTGGCAATAAAACGAGTAGCTTTATCAGCAGAATCATTATAAATCACACCACCAAACTGCATTTCAGTAGGTTTGGTTTTAGAACCTGTAGTTTTTACCAATTTACGTTGGTTGGCAATTATACCAACTGCCCAGCCATCAATACGGGCATAGCAAGTAATTATAGTTTGACCATAACCCGCTTTATATTCTTCATATTCAGAGTTATCAACTAAGCGTTTAATAATCTCATACATATCGTATTGGTCTGCACGACTTTTTGGTAAAATGCCAAAAACATCCTCTGGGTTATTAGTAGGTTTTTTAGCGTCAATTCTATTAAAACCAGCTTTGTCGTAATCTCCAATTTTATCAACAATAGTTTTAATTTTATCTAGCGCATCCTTGTCGTCTTTCGCTTTATAGTCCGTAACACCAGAAATCTCACAGTGTGTTGTTGCACCACCTAAAGTTTCATTATCAATACTTTCTCCAATGGCAGCTTTTACCAAATAACTTCCTGCTAGAAAGATACTTCCTGTTTTATCAACTATTAAAGCCTCATCACTCATAATAGGGAGGTAGGCGCCACCAGCAACACAACTTCCCATAACTGCTGCAATTTGGGTAATCCCCATACTGCTCATAATGGCATTGTTTCTAAAAATACGTCCAAAATGTTCTTTGTCTGGAAAAATTTCATCTTGCATTGGTAAATACACACCCGCAGAATCCACTAAATATATAATAGGTAACTTGTTTTCTATAGCTATTTCTTGTGCGCGAAGGTTTTTTTTCCCTGTTATAGGAAACCATGCACCCGCTTTAACGGTAGCATCATTAGCCACAACAATACATTGCTTGCCTTTTACATAACCAATTTTTATAACTACGCCACCAGAAGGGCATCCACCATGTTCTTTGTACATGTCTTCTCCAGCAAAAGCACCAATTTCAATAGATTTAGCGTTATTATCCAATAAATAATCAATTCGCTCTCTAGCAGTCATTTTACCTTTGCTTTTGTGCTTTTCAATACGAGATTTACCACCACCTAGGCATACTTTGGCAAGGCGTTTTTGTAATTCAGATACTAAGAGTTTATTGTGATCTTCGTTTTTATTGAAGTTGATATCCATACATTGATTATTTGTCACGAATTTACAAAACCAATTCCTGTATAAAAAGTGAATATTTTGTTAAATAATATTACATGGAATTATATTCCTTGGAATATAAATTTATTTTGCATAGTTTTGTCATCTAATTAAAAATAATAATCAAAAATGAAAACAAATAAAATAATCTATTATGTAGCAACAGTAGTATTAACAGCTGTAATGCTATTTTCGGTAAATATGTACTTTTTTCAGCACGAAATGATTAAAGGTGCATTTGAGAGTTTTGGATATCCAACATATATAATATATCCATATGCTATAATAAAACTATTAGGTTTAGTAGCTTTGTGGTTACCTGGGTATAAAATATTAAAAGAATGGGCGTATGCAGGTTTCTTTTATGCTTTTGTGTTAGCATTTTTTGCACATTATATGATTGGAGATGGGCAGCAAGGAACAGCAGTTTTAGCTTTAATAGCTTTAGCAGTATCTTATGTATTTTATAAAAAAATAAATAAATAACATTATTAGATTTTCTCTTTTAAGGAAATGATTAAAAAATAATTCAATGAAAAATATAATAGCATTTTCAGGTAGTAATAGTAAAACCTCAATAAATAAAGAATTAGCAATTTATGCATCTAGCTTAGTAGAAGATGTAGCGGTAAACATATTAGATTTAAACGATTTTGAATTGCCTATTTACGGTATCGATTTAGAAAACGAAAAAGGTATTCCAGATAATGCCAAAACGTTTTTAGCGCACATTAAATCGTCTGATGGTATTATACTATCGCTTGCAGAGCATAATGGCGCTTATGCCACAGTATTTAAAAATATTTTTGATTGGATGTCTAGAATAGATGGCAAACTTTGGAGCGAAAAACCAATGCTTTTAATGGCAACCTCATCAGGAGCTAGAGGAGGAGCCACAGTTTTAGACATAGCAAAAGGACGTTTTCCTTTTATGGGTGGAAATATAGTTGCAGAGTTTAGTTTTCCATCATTTTTTGATAATTTTTCAGAAGAAAAAATAACTAATGAGGATTTGAATACTGATTTAAAAAGTAAAGTAAAAACCTTTACAGAAGCACTATAATTCTAGAACAAGTTATGGGGGATATTTCAAAAGATATAAAATCGAAGTTTGTAAATAACAAAGTAAAAGCAATGTTAAACATTATTTACACCGCTAATTGGATAAATAGTGTTCATAACGAATTTTTTAAACCTTTTGGTGTGTCTCCGCAACAGTTTAATATTTTAAGAATTCTTCGTGGTGCTGGAGTACCGCTTAAGGTTCAAGAAATTAAAGCACGTATGCTAGAACGAGCACCTAATGCCACAAGGCTTATGGATAAACTTTGTGATAAACATTTAATACAACGCTTGCCATGTCCTGGAGACAGACGCGTTGTGCATATTGAAATTACAGAAATTGGATTAGCTTTATTAAAAGAAATAGAGGCAGATTTAAAAGATGATTTATTAGATAATTTATCAGAAGAAGAAGCTGCTACTTTAAGTAACTTATTAGATAAGATTAGATAAAAAAATTTAAATTAATATATTCCATGGAACATATTAAAAACGTAAATATTATGAAACTAAATACAATAAAAAGAGTAGGACGAAGTGATTTTGTAAATATGGGTCCAATTCAACTAAGGCAACCCATACCCACACGAACTATTGATAATATCGATCCATTTATACTATTGCATCATTATGGGCCTTATGAGATTTCAGAACAAAATAATCCGTTTGATTTAGGGCCACATCCGCATCGCGGGTTCGAACCAATTACCTTTTTAATTCAAGGCGAACAATTGCATAGAGACTCGCTAGGGAACGAAAGTGTAGTGAAAGCTGGTGATGTACAATGGACAACAGCGGGTAGAGGCATTATTCATGCTGAAGCCCCAACTAAAAGCTTTGTGCAAAAAGGCGGGACTTTGGAAGGGATTCAATTATGGTTGAATTTACCAGCGGAAAAGAAAATGATGGAAGCGAATTATCAGCATATTGCTAACGATGATTTTAATGTTGTTTCATCAGAAGATGACAAAGTTAAAATTCAAATTATTGCAGGAGAATTGGATAGTATTAATGGGAGAATTCAAACCCAGACCGCTGTAAATGCTTTTATGATTGACATAACAAAGGAATCAAAATATGATATTAAAGTTCCTAGTTTGCACCAATCTACTATTTATTTATTGAAAGGTGATGTTTTAATAAATGATTCAGAATCTTTGAAAATAAATGAGAATCAATTAATTGAATTTAATCAAGATGGTGATGGGTTTTCTATTATAGGAAATGAGGACAGTAAGTTGTTGTTTCTTTCAGGAGAACCTATTAACGAACCTGTTACTACTTATGGGCCTTATGTGATGAATACGCAAACGGAAATAATGGAAGCAATGCGAGATTATCAAATGGGTAAAATGGGTTTTTTACCCGTTTAGTAAACCATAGGAGTAAATACATAACAGTGGAGCGTTAGGGATTGCAGTGGAAAGCCCACAACGAGGTACGATTGAGGACTTGGAGCGTAAAGCTCTCCCGATAGCTATCGGGATTGTGGTAACGCCCAAATAGTTTTAAGTTAATTAACAGTAAAAAGCACCCGAAAATGGGTGCTTTTTTGTTTAAAACTACGATATTTGCTTTTCAACTAACCAAAATAAAAGAAAAGATTATGGCAATGAATAAAAATACAGTATTAGCGTGGGCTACATGGATTATGATTTTTGTGGGGCTAGGACTAATAGCTCTTGGTGCTTTTAGATATGATGATGTTGCTGGCTGGGGTTTTGCAGCTGTAGGTATTGGATTTTTTGCTATTGCATGGGTTTTCAATGCTTTAAAAGGCAGAGTTTAATTAAGTTGATAACTTAACGAATTACAACTAACAACAAATGAGCGACGATAAAAAGGTAATATTTTCAATGTCTGGGTTAACCAAGACATTTCAAGGAGCTAATACACCAGTTTTAAAAAACATATATTTAAGTTTCTTTTATGGTGCTAAAATTGGAATTTTAGGTCTTAATGGTTCTGGTAAATCTACTTTACTTAAAATTATTGCTGGTGTAGATAAGAATTTTCAAGGCGATGTAACGTTTTTACAAGATTATTCGGTTGGATATTTAGAGCAAGAACCACAGCTTGATGATAATAAAACGGTTATGGAGGTTGTTCGAGAAGGAGCTGCCGAAACTGTAGCTATTCTTGATGAGTACAACAAAATTAATGACCAATTTGGTTTGGAAGAAGTGTATTCTGATGCTGATAAGATGGAGAAGCTTATGGCTAGACAAGCTGAATTGCAAGATCAGATTGATGCTGCAAATGCTTGGGAGCTTGATACCAAATTAGAAATTGCTATGGATGCGTTACGTACTCCAGATGGCGATAAGAAAATAGGTGTGCTTTCTGGTGGTGAAAAACGTCGTGTAGCTTTGTGTCGTTTGCTTTTAAAAGAGCCAGATGTTTTATTATTGGATGAGCCAACCAACCATTTAGATGCAGAATCGGTACATTGGTTAGAGCACCATTTAGCGCAATATAAAGGAACTGTAATAGCTGTAACGCACGATAGATACTTTTTAGATAACGTAGCGGGTTGGATTTTAGAGTTGGATAGAGGAGAAGGTATTCCATGGAAAGGAAACTACTCGTCTTGGTTAGACCAAAAATCAAAACGAATGGCACAAGAAGGTAAGGCAGCTTCTAAACGTCAGAAAACATTAGAACGTGAGTTAGAGTGGGTGCGTCAAGGAGCTAAAGGACGACAAACTAAGCAAAAGGCACGTTTAAAGAATTATGATAAGTTAATGAGTCAAGACCAAAAACAGCTTGATGAAAAACTTGAAATATACATTCCTAACGGACCGCGTTTAGGAACTAATGTGATAGAGGCTAAAGGAGTTGCTAAAGGATATGATGATAAATTATTATATGATGATTTAAACTTTAACCTGCCACAAGCGGGTATTGTTGGTATTATTGGCCCAAATGGTGCTGGTAAAACTACTATTTTTAGAATGATAATGGGAGAAGAAACTCCAGACAAAGGCGAGTTTGTTGTTGGTGACACTGCAAAATTAGCTTATGTAGATCAAAAACATTCTAATATAGACCCAGAGAAAACCATTTGGCAAAACTTTAGTGATGAGCAAGAATTGGTCATGATGGGTGGAAAAGAAGTAAATTCTAGAGCATATTTAAGTCGATTTAATTTTTCAGGAGGAGAACAAAATAAAAAGGTGAAACTACTTTCTGGTGGTGAGCGTAACCGTTTGCATTTAGCCATGACCCTTAAAGAAGAAGGTAATGTATTGCTTTTAGATGAGCCTACTAACGATCTTGATGTTAATACATTACGAGCATTAGAAGAAGGTTTGGAAAACTTTGCAGGATGTGCGGTGGTAATTAGTCACGATCGTTGGTTTTTAGATAGAATTTGTACACATATTTTAGCTTTTGAAGGCGACTCGCAAGTGTATTTCTTTGAAGGAAGTTTTTCTGATTATGAAGAAAATAAGAAGAAACGTTTAGGTGGCGATTTGATGCCTAAACGAATTAAGTATAAAAAATTAGTAAGATAATTTTTCTAAGACGCTCACTGAAAAGTGGGCGTTTTTTAATTATAAATAAGTTGTACTGTTTGCACTAAATTATACTAAGTAATTAATTTCCTCCATACATATGCCCATCGGTAAAATCTTTATAAGGCTTATCTTCATCATCTTCAGCAATCTTTTTATTCATGGCTTCTATGCGTTCATTTTCTTTTTTAAGCTTATAAGATTTTCTAATTCCTAGTAATAGTAAAAAACCAAAAAATATGGTAACAATAATAAGTATCGTTACTATATCTGATTGATTTATTAAAACAATGGTGTTAAAATTAGAAAGAGAGTAATTTAATAGCATGTTTGAGGTTTGGTATTAAACAAATATAATGTATTCTTTCAAAACGTCTGAATTTTTTTATTAACTGTAACAATTCTTTAATTTCAGATACATATAATTTGAGGATTAAGCAATAGAAATTAAATTTTGAAAGTAAATACTCATTTACGTTTTAAAATTGAGATTTTTTAACGAAATTGCTTATCCATAAAATTGTTCAACTTTAAAACACAAAATATACATGTCTGATGATTTTGATTTATTAGAAACTAATTCCAATGAAAAAACAGAGAAAGTAGATGTTAATTGGGGTAAAGCCATTGACACTATGAAATCTAAATTATCTCAAGAGGATGATCCAGAATCGCGTCAAAAAATATTGAATGCCACTTTGGATGATGTGGTACACATGGCTGAGAAAGATAGAACAACCCTTTTAGACGCTATTAAAGATTTAACCGATTATCAAGATGAGGTTGGTATCATGTTCGAAAAATTTTCGGCATTAAATCCTACCGAGCAAAAGGTAATAGACGATGCACAAAAAGCATTAGAGCGTGCAAAAATTGAATTAGAAGATGCACAGGCTAAACCAGATACTTGGTGGAATAACCTTTGGGGACGTAAAAGTAAAATTAAAAAAGCTGAAGATGCTTTAAAAACAGCTGAAAAAGTTAGAACAGGAGCCGATAACAAGGCGAAAGCCATGTTTCAAGAGCGTATAGAAAGTGCCGATGTACAAACACTTTTAAGCGAATTATCATATAAATCTCAAGCAGCGGTTACCCGTTTAAAAAACCGTGAGGTTGAGATTAAAGAAGTAGAAGAAAAGCTAAAAGATGCTATTGTAGAAGCTTCAAAAAATCACACCAAAGCATTAGCAAAAAAGAAAGAAGTTGAGGCTAAACTTGAAGAAAACTATGCGTTATTAAAACAAGCGCGTCAAGCATTAGAAGATATTGCCGATAAACAATCTACAGAATATTCTGAAGCTATTGGTAAAATGACGGCTTTAGAGCAAAAAGTAGAAGAGCTTGAAGGCCTTAAAAACGCATACACGACATTGGCGGCAAGTAAAGATAGCTTCGTGCACAAGCACAATTTAACTATTAAAGTATTAACGTCTTTACGTAGCAATCTTCAAACACACCGTGCTAAGTTAAAGTCTGATACAGAAGAGCGTCTTAAATATTATGATGGTTATGTAGTAGCATTAAAAGCCAGAACAGACCAAGAATTCGCTGCTATTTTAGAGCACTTAGGCGTAAAAACCGATGAGCATATAGGCGAAACATTAGCTTCCATGCATACCGCAAGTGCTAAAGCGCGTCAAGATATGATGGATAATATTCCAGTACACGAGAAAGTAATGCAAGGCGTTTATAGTAGTTATGCTGAGGCTTTACAAGAAATTCGTGCTAAGGATGGCGAAATCCAAAAGAATTTTGCTGAGCGTTATGGTATCGATATGAAAGAGATTTTTGAAGACTATTACAATGCTGATGCCAACCAACCTTCAGGAGATGATGGTGAGCCAGAAGGAAAACCAAAACCAGAAGCTAACGACGACGATTTACTGTCTTAAAGAATATGTTATTCCCGCTTTACGACTACGCTCAAGATAAACTATGGCGGGAATCTTTTTCAAATAAAACTTTAAGTTTAATCTAGGTTCTATCTGCGTTAGGGATTGAACGGCATGTTTGAGCTCCCCGACCTTAGGCGGGAGCGAGTAGTGAAAGCCCGACCCTTGTGGTAACGCCCGAATAAACTTTTTAAGTATTCATAAAAATTCGTGTTAAAAGAAAATTAATGTCAATAAACCACATCGTAACACCTTTAGATTCAGCTATACTCGATTCCAAAGCGCAATACGTTTTTTATCATAAAATGGTAGATTTTGCTTTTAAAGAATTGATTGTAGCCGTTCAAAGAGAAAAAATATGTAATGACATTGAGGTGCAATTGTTTAAGCAATATTGCGATTTGTTATTGTATTCCGTTGAAGCCATGCGTGTTAAGTACATGTATGATGATGAGGATAATATGAAGGTGGATTTGACAGATTCTGGATTTCCAAATTATTTAGAATTCCGTTACCTGTTTAACGATTTAGAATTGCGTGATGAATATCTAGAAAGATTAACGCCTATAGCAACACTTAAAGAGGAGTTTTTAGATACGCTTTTACGTAAAAAAGAACCTGTAAAAAAAAGCAAACTGTTTCAAGCTTCTTCGATTGTATATTATACATCTGTAAATAAACAATATATTTTTAATCGTTTTGTACAAGGTAAAATTCTTAGTGCTCCAGAACATGCGGAAGCAGATTTAGTTACAAGTTGGAGTTTTTACGATGTGTCTCATAACCGTCCATTTATTTGCTTCATGTATTTTAATTATGATGGCAACAAAATACTTGATTATAGAGAAGAGATTTATAATGTTTTAAAAACGGTTGCAGACAGAGATATGTCTTTGGATACTTTGGCATACACTATAGACAGGAAACTTCCTAAAATATCTCCAAAACTTTTAAAACGTATAGATTTAGGTCCATTGCATAATGTTTTCGCCAAAGATGAGCACCTAGTAACACACACTATTTTAGAGAGTATTAGTAAAAAGCAAATCCCTATAGAGTCTTATGCGCTTTCTCTTAGCTTAGATGAAGTACAATCGAAAAGTGAATTTAAAGATGGGGGCTTTTTTAATAAGCAAGTTTTACAAAAATGGGATGATGTTTTTAAACAAAAATACGTTTTAGCGCCGCATCGTATTATTCAATTATTATATAACAAAACACCTGAAATGATGAATGAGCTGGCAAAATCACCTATTGAAATTGCAGGTTTGAAAATAGAAAAAAATGAAATTTAAAATTAAGATTCTTTTTGTATTAGTTCTAGTTGTTTCTTGTAAAAGTGATGATGATGCAACTTCTACAACAAGTAATAACGAGTCAACACGTATTGATTTAGTTACGGGAATGTATGCTAGAGCTTCAGAATTTGGTCCTTCAATTGTATTAGGAAACCCAAATATATTGGATGATAAAATTTTTGTTTACCCAAATCCAGCTATAGGAAGTGTTGTTGTAAGAAGTAATGCAGAAGCTTTTTCTGATGTATGGCTGGTAAAAGCTAACCCTCTAAAAAAGTTTCAAGACGAAGATTTTTCAAAAATTTTTAATACTAGTTTATATAGTTTTTCTGAAATTTCATCACAAGCAGAACTAAGTTTTTTAGATATCGCAGGTACAAATTTATCTATTAATTTAGAAAATTTAAGTTCTGGTTATTACAAAGTTTTTGCAAGAATTAATGATGAAATATTTTGGACAAATATATATGTTGGTAATGATAAGGATATAGATACATTGATAAACTTCTGGAACTAAAATAATTGAATTCTGCACACAAAATAAGTCTGAAAAACAAGTAATATGGAACACAACTCAACTTTTCCTATAAAATTAACTGAACTTGATATGCTTCGCGATGAAGCTTCCTCATACCTTAAAAGTATACAATGGGAGCAAGGATCTCGTGCAAAAAACAGAGATAAAGATGCCAAAGATGAATCGATATTACTGTACTTGTCAAGAGCAAATAATGGCAGTTCTGTTAGTGTAACTTCGGTTTCAAAAACCATTTTAGGTTTAAAAAAGAGGTTATTGCCAGATTCTGTAGCGCTTCCTATTTATTTGAATCAAACTTTATACGCGGTTCAGGAGGGTATTACACTAGGTATATGGATAAAAGATAGTTATTACGATGCGTCAGGATTATCTAGTTTAAATGAAAATAAATCGGCTTTAGATAGTAACGGAAAACGAGAATTTGAAAGCAAAATGCTAACCGCCACGGCGTTTATGTTATTTGCTCAAGCCTATAAAATATTACACGATTTAAAACCGCATGCGTCAGACGATTTAAGTGTGATGAAACAGAAATTTGCTGGTATTCCTGAAGTGTCTTTAATGTCGCCTATAAAAGGTATTTCCTGTAGTTTATTTTATTATGACAAGTATTTAGATCATCCAGAAATCATAAAGTCTGATAAAGATGTTATCGATTTCACGGTAGTGTATTTCGAGGCTTTAATTGATGAAATTCAGTTACGAAAAAGTAGTTTAGAATACACTGAAACTATTGAAGATAGAACGTATAAGTTAGAAAAATCGGAGTTTGCAGTTTCGGGTTGGAATAATGTATTTCAAGGTACCGCAAAAAGTGTAGAATTTAATAAAATACAGTTTGAACAAATTGTGGGTAACCGAGATGCAAAGCATTTTGCACGACGTTTAACAGAGCGTATGTTAAGCTACGATTTTACGGCTAAGAAAAACCCGTTTCAAGAGTTAGGTGGTTTTATGCCTGTGTTTATGGGCTATGGCATTCCGGGAACAGGAAAAAGTATGTTAATTGCAGCCATTGCTACACGGTTAAAGGAGCATTGTGATACGTTGGATATTCCGTTTTTATTCCACCCAATGCCAGATACCTTGATTTCCACTTTCCAAGGTGGTTCAGCTGAAAAAATGGTAGCGTGGATGAAACCTATGCAAGACCCTTCAAAATTAATTTTCGCACCTATTGATGATGCCGAAAATAATTTACAAGAACGAACTGCTCAAGGTGTTTCGGCTGGCGTGAAAGAAGTTATTGGTGTGTTTTTAAGATATACTGAAGGCGCTTACGCGGTTAACTATGGTAATAGTTCTATAGGTTTATTTACAAACTTGCCAGAAATGCTAGATAAAGCAGTTATTTCTCGTGTACAAGGGCGTTTTAAAATTGATGGAGCAAGAACAGAACATGATTTCCTAGATCAAGATCATTTATGGTGGCGAAAATTAGATGACACCATGCCAGATTTTGTAAATATGCAAGGACCAGAAAATTATAGTTATCTGCAAGATCAAGGGTTAGCAAAAAATATGGGAGATATTTTGAGTAATGTTGATAAACCTACTGAAGCTCGTGTTCATAAGGTTTATGATAGTGTAGAAAAACATTTTAAAACCAATCAACATTTATTTTATGCAAACTTGTATAAAGAAATGCAAGCAGTATTTCCGTTCTTTTCATCTCGTGATGTGCGTAATATTCAATCAGCTATTTCATTGCGATTAACCGATTTTGATTTGGAAGAAGATTGGTTCGAAAATCCAGAAATCTATTTTAAACAAGATTATGATACTAAGTTTAATATGCTTCAAGAATTGATGCGAGGCAATATGAAAGGCTTAGATTTTTCTGAGATTAGAAGACAAGAAGTCGTGCGTTATTTAGATAATGTAGCAACTATTGCTGATACTGATTTTAAACGAAAAGTAGATGCTAGAGTAAATCAGTTGCATATTGAAACTGAAGCAAGAAAAACGTTTGGTAATGAAAAATAAGCAGATTAAAAATATAAATAAGAAGCTGCTTTCAGACAACTATTATATTCTCAATAGAGTCAATTTTGATTATTTGATGCCTAATGGAAAATGGGTAAACCAAATGCGTGAGGTTTATGATAGAGGAGATGGTGCAGGAATTCTTCTTTATAATAAGGAAAAACAAACTGTAATTTTAACAAAGCAATTTAGAATGCCAACCTATTTGAATGATAATAAAGATGGTATGTTGGTTGAAGTTGCCGCAGGCATGTTGGATAAAGATAACCCTGAAGCTTGTATAATTAGAGAAACTGAAGAAGAAGTTGGATATCGTTTAAAATCAGTAAAAAAGATTTATGAAGCCTATTCTTCTCCTGGAGTGATGACTGAGAAAATGCATTTTTTTATTGGTGAATATACAGATGGTATGAAAGTGAATGAAGGTGGTGGTTTAGATAATGAAGGTGAAGATATTGAGGTATTGGAAATTCCTTTTAAAGAAGCTATTAAAATGTTGAATAATGGAGAAATTGTAGATACAAGAACCATTGTATTGTTGCAGTATGCTATAATTCATAAGTTATTAGATTAAATGGACAAATTAAAACAAGCCAAATTATATAGAAGTGAACTTATTCCCGTTAGCGGGAAACTTGTAGAGCGTTATAACAAATGCTTGGTTAAACTTGGTTTTACAGAAACTAAACTCAAGACTTTTCATATTGATGGTATGGGGTGGAGTCCTGAAATAGCTGAAGAAAAAGACGATAATAGTTATCTAAATAACGGAGAAGCAAATCCACATGGCATTATAATTTCGCCACTTCAAAAAGGGAAACCTGTGTATTTGCCGTTTCATACGTTTGATAGGGATATCATGAAATTTGTCTTTAAAATTCATGGTGAAAAAATTAAAGATATCACAAGAGATTGTGCAATTTGTTTGGATTTCAATCAAGGCGTTGATGCGTTTTATGAGCCGCTGGATGTTTTGAAATATGATAAGATAACCATCAACTTTCACTTGATTGATAGATTATGGTATATTCAAAAAGAGCAATTACAGCTTGTAGAAAGATTCAATACTGGTAATAATTTTATAGATGAAAATTTGCATCAAGAGCTTTTAGCTTCAGCAAAGGCTTATGGAGATTTACGTGAACGTGATTTGGACTTGCACCAATTACAATTTGCAACAGATTCATTTTATACAAGAGCTTTTGGAGGTGTTTATGTATTACGAGATTTTATAAAACCCATAATCGTTTTTGAAGATGAAACTTGGCATAAAGAAGCTATAAAAGATACAAACCATGATGTGTTGATATATCATATTGAGCAGCCTGAGCTTATGGATAAACTCAGAGACCATGTTATTATTGAGTATGATTTAGAAAAAGTAGTTGAAACCAAACGCTATCAGCGTATCAAGAAATTTGAAATGGCTCAGCATCTTAAAAAGTCTCAACATCCAATAAAAGATATTTTGAATGACCCAATTTTGTTTAAAAGTTATTTAAATAAACTAGATATTAAAGCTAGAAAAAAAGTTATGAGTGTTGAGCGCTATCTAGAAAAATTAGAAACGAGCAATCAATTTAAAATAGCTGATATTGTTGATGAAAAACTTTTTGAGGCCTTACATCAACCGCATTCTTCATTAGATGCTAAACATCAAGATCTAATCTGGAAGTTACTTGTTAATATTTCAGAAAAAGACGTTTTATATTGGTATTGGTATGATAAAGAAGCGTTTTATAACAGTTTTAAAACTTGGGATGATTCGTTTAAGGAATGGGCAATAGAAACGATTAGTAACAATATTTAAAGAGTTTGAAGTGGGAAGTTTGTAGTTTGAAGCATTAGAATGAATAAGTTAGAAGTCTTCTATCTTTAGAAAGAAAAATAGAATATGAAATTTAAGTTTGAAGATTTAATTATTTGGCAAAAAGGTATGGATTTAGGAGAAGATATGCACACACTATCTCGTTCGTTTCCTAAGGATGAACTTTATAATTTATCTTCTCAGTTAAAAAGAGCAGCAGATTCAATAGCTTTAAATATATCAGAAGGTTCCATTTTGCAAACAGGCTTGGAGTATAGAAAATTCTTGGGTTATTCAATCCGTTCTATTGCAGAAGTGGTTACTTGCTTGCATAAAGCTAAAAGAAGAAATTATTTAGAGCAAGAAGATTTTCTGAAATACTATAAAGATTGTTTTGATATTATGAATATGACAATAGCATTTAGAAACAAAATAAAACATTAAAAAAATAATTATGTAAATGAGTAAGCAACTTCAAGCTTCCAACTTCATACTTCAAACTTAAGACTATGACACTAGAACTCATTGTATTTATTGGCGCTATACTTTTTGGAATCTTTTTATATTGGAGAGAATCCAAAGGAAACGGACTTTATAGGTTTTTTAATAAAATTATAAATTCGAAAGAACTTCAAATGAAACCTGAAGACAAAACAGGTTTTGTATATCAGCAAACATTTTTATTACGATTGGTTTTTATTGGGTTTCTGTTTTTAATCGGAATAGTAGTAACACGTTTTTTAATTCCTATTGATATTGCGACTATATCCATTTTTGCTTCTATGATTGTTGGAACCATAGCTGGAACTTATTTAGCAAATTTTATTTTTAAATCTAGTGAAGTCATCGAAGAAAAAAGCGACTCCATTGAAGATATGGTTCAAGATACTATTGAAAAGGGAAAAGACTTTATAGAAGACTTAAAAACGAAAGATGCAGAAGAAGTTGTTGAAGAAATTAATGAAAAACCAAAAGTAGAGGAAAAGAGTGCAAGAGAGCGATTAAAGGACAAAGGCTTAATGTAGAAACTGTCATTCCTGCGAAGGCAGGAATCCATTTAAAAGAATAAGTTAAATTAAAAAGATTCCTGCCTACGCAGGAATGACAAAAATTATGATAAAAACATACTGGAATAAAGGAAAGAAGCAAAAAGCAATAATAATAATTACTGTTTTGATTCTGCTTATAGCATTATTCGTTTTGCGAGATGATTATCAACCAGCATTATTATTTGTTAGAAAATTTATTTTTGTCATTCTACTTAGTGGAATTGTGTTGTTTTTAGGTTTAAGGAAATTTAGAAAATCTGCAACCACTGGCGGTAGATTAAGCATGTTGGCTTTATTAGTAGTTTTCTTCGGATTACTCTACGTGGTTGGTTGGCACTTTAAAATGTATGATTACATGAAAACGTATAATGTATTCAACCACTTAAACCGAGTAGAAATAAATGAATTACCGCTAACACAAAACGAACGTATTCAGCCTTTAAGAAATGTGTTTTCTATGGCTAATGAAAGTGTAGGAGAGACTAAAGATGTTTCCCTTCCACATTTAGTGAGAATAGGTGATGAAAATAAATGGACCATGGCCATTCAACCAACAGAAAAGTATATGTGGCAAGGTATGACTGATAATACAGAAGAAGTTTTTGCTGTATCAAGCACAACGCCTTTTCCAAGGTTTTCAAGCGAAAATAGAATTCCTGTGACGTTTTCAATTGGTGAATCCTTAAAATTTAGTAGAAACACTTATAATGCTGTAGTACAGCGTTTCAATTTTTTCCAACTATTCACAATGGAACCAAGTGACACGTATTATATGAAAAACGATTCAGGACAATGGGTTCAAGTAGTGAGTTTAATAAAATGGAAAGGTTTTTTATTTCCATACCCAACCTTTGGAGGTGTTATGATTATTGATAATGGTGAACATGATTTTAATGATTATATAGAGCGTATCTTAATAGGAAAAGGAACTTATGTTAGTCCTGAGAATATGAAAAACCATGAGTATTTAACAAGACAAAATACTTTAGCTGAAAAAGTATCAAGATTACAAGCAGAGTCCTTAAAATTCTTAGGTGGGTTTAGTGACCCATTACCTTGGAACATGGAAACTGCTGTAAAAATCCCTGAAATGCCAAAAGACCAGAATCAACAACCTTATGTTACAGATTTTGATTTTTCAGGTACAGAAACAGGTGCTTTTAGTGGCTTATACCATTGGTTTGGTCTAGAGCCGGTAGGAGATGAGCGTACTAGTTTAAGCTTTAGTGTTTTTGTTCCTGCTGATGGTACTGATAAGTTATATTATTATAATCATGCTGCTAAAAAACAAGGTTATGCTGGTGTTTCGGCAATGCCTTTAAAAGTAAAAGAATCGAGAAAAGAATACGATTGGACAGCCAATACACCAGTTGAATTTAGACCATACATAAAGGATATTGCAGGCAAAAAGCGTATGTTTTTTATGGGAACCGTATCTTCAATAAGTGATACCGATTCAAAACAATTTGATGGTTCTGCAACACCCGATTTAGTGCTGGTTGATAGTGAATACCGAGATGTGGTTTGGATTGATGTAAAACACCCAAGTCAATGGGATAAAACTGTTTACGACCAACTCAATGAAGCATGGCGTTCTAGCGAAAAAATTGGTTATTATTTTGTTGAAGAAACTAAAACTATAGACATGGTTCAGGAATCTATTGATTCTTTAAAAGTGATTCCGCAAGTTGATGAAAAAGCTGAAGAAATTGTTAGATTGCAAAGGAAGATTGATTCTTTGAAGGCAGTAGGGAACTAACCATGAAATTTAAGTTTGTATATATTATTCATGGATTAATTTTATCACTTTTTATTTTATCTGCATTATACGGATATAATAAATTAATAGAACTCAATAAAATAATGTATTCACAAGATTTAAATTATTATAACCTTTTGGATATAACAATTACCCATAAAGTCTTTCGCCCATTAATTATTTTGATTCTACCAACTATTGGTGTTTTTATGAAAAACATTAAAGGTTGGGTATTAACATCTTCTTATTTTTATTATTTAATTTGGTCTTTATTCTTTGTTTTTTTTGAAGATGGTATAGGTGATTTTAATGACATATTGCTTTTTGTTTTAATCTTTTCGTTCATTATAGTATTAATTGTAATAATGAACCTTAAAAGAGTTAGCTTTGATTATTATAGGATTAAAAAAAATAAGTTAATGGGTTTAAACCTCATTTCTCTTGTCATAGGATTTTGCATCTTCTTACTAACTTTTATTTCCATAAACCATTTTTTTATGAATTAATTTTATTTATTTAAATACCAATTCCATCTTAATATCACAACGTTTGTAAGGACAATTTGGTTCTACGGGTATTTCAATAAAACCATATTTTCTGTAGATATAAATAGCGTTTTCAAGTTTTCTATTAGAATAAATAATGAGTTTAGGCATGTTTTCTTTTTTAGCAAAATCAATGCAAAATCGCATAAGTTTTTGCCCAATTTTTTCTCCACGATATTTTGGAGAAACTCCCATTTTAGTTAATTCAAATTCACCATTATCTCCAATAGGCATCAAAGCTACAGTACCAACAATTTGTTTATTTAATCGTGTAAAAAATATATGACCTCCTTTGTTGATAATATATTTTTCTGGATGACTTAAAACCTCTTCGTCATAAGGCTCGACATAGAAATAAGTTTTGAGCCACTCTACATTTAATTCATAGAAATATTTTGCATAATCAGCTTTAAATAAAACAATATCAACGTCTTGAATAGCTTCTGTTTTAGTATTATTAATTATAGTTTCACTGAAGCTTTTAGTGTTTAGTTTAGCTTCTAAAATATTTAGATGCTCAATTAAAGATGAAGACCTCTCTAAGGTATAATCCTTTATAACTTCATCAATACTTTTCCATATAGGCTTTAGCTTTTCTAAAGTTTCTTTTCCTTTGCTCGATAGAATAATAATTTTTTTTCTTTTGTCAAGTTTATCATTTTTGTAAACAATCAATCCTTTATCATTAAGCTTGTTAATGGATTGTGTTATAGCAGGTTGACTGAATTTAAGTGAGCTTTGTAATTCAGAGTTTGTTACTCCTTTTTTATTTGAAATTATTTTAAATATAGGGAATAGGTATGGGTCAAAATCTATATTGAAATGGTTGTATACCAATTGAGACTCTTTCATTAAATATTTACTTACTCTTTTTAATCGAGAACCTAAACCTAATTCACCATAACCTTGTAATGCATCCATAATATATGTATTTATATAAGTGCTTATGTAAAATTAATTATTTATCTAATGAATTCAAATTATTTATGACACTTTTATGAAATCTGTAATTAAATAGGACATAAGTTTTCCAATCTTAATAGCTGTTTTTTTAGTTGGAGCAGCTTCGCAAATGTGTAAATATGTTACATTTTTATGTTTTGCAAAATAGCTTAGAAATTGCCGTGTTTTGTTAACGCCAAAGCCACTTGGTGTCATTGCACTGCTAGGTATGTTTTCAATAGCATCACAATCTATTTCAATTCCGAAATTGCTACCAGAAATATAAGCAGATGCTCGTTCTAGTTCTTTTTTAAACTTCAGTTCTTTTCTGATTTCTAAAGCATCAAAGGTGTTGTGTTCGATAGATTTTGATTTACCAAGTAATTTGAAAACCTTATCAGAAGTATAATTTTCGTGTAACCCAAAAATAAAGTAATTTCCTAAAAACCCTTCAGCGAACGCGTAACTAAATCCATTTCCGCTGTGACGCCCTTCTTCATCTCTAAAATCGGAATGTGCATCTAAATTGACAACATTAATTGGTTTACCTAAGGCTAATGATGCGCCTTTAATATTTCCGTAGGCGTTATTATGTCCGCCACCAACTAGGATTGGCTTTTTACCAGTTAAAACTATTTGATGTACAATATGAGTTACATGTGCATCAATAGCTGCAACTATTTCTCTAGCTTTTAAAACATCTTTTTTTCTTGATGGGTTTAATTTTGAAATAGCTAATTGTTCATCTTCAAAATCTAAATGCCCCAATATTAAAACTTTGCTAGCCTTTGTAAATTCATTACTTTGAATGTTTAACAAAACTTTAAGTGTAGCATCCCAAGCCTTTGATGTTCCCGTTTTTCCATGATTAGCAAATACACCAACATCTTCTGGTAAACCTAAAATAACATGGGTAACATCCAAACTTTCAAGTTGTTCGTATATGTTAGAAATGCTGGTTAATATTTGAACATGTTGGCCAAATTTGGATTCACCAGAACGTTTGTTTAATATTTTATTATATTTATTTTTGTTAAATAAAACTAGTTTATCCATATTGATAAAATGAATTTTGAATATTAAAAATACATCATTATTTATTTATAGCATTAAAACAAAGAATTATAATTAAAAACAAAATTTAGATTAACCTTAACAAACATTAAAACAAGTAATTATGGAAGATAACAAAAGCAACACAGGACTTAAAGTAGGATTGGGTATAGCGCTAGTTTTATTTTTAGCAACAGGTTTTTATACAATGAATTTGTATAATAGTAGTAAAAAAGTACAGACTGAATTGACTGAAGAAAAGCAATTAGTAATGAATGATTTAAACGCTATGGCGAAGCAATATGATGATGCTATTGGTGAGAACGAAGTTGCTAATGCTGATTTAGTTGAAGCTAGAGGACGTATTCAAGGTTTAATTGATTCTTTAAAAATTTCTGAAACTAACGTGAAAAGCTTATGGAGGTATAAAAGAAAATATGCTTCACTTCAAAAAGAAATGGATGTGTTGATGGCTCAAAATGATTCGTTAAAAGTTGAAAACTCATATTTAGCAACCTCTTTAGATAGTACTCGTGTTCGTTTAGAAGAGCGTACTGTGTTCACAGATTCTTTATTAGTACAAAATAATGCTTTAGCAGAAGTTGTATCTAATGCCGCTATTTTAAACACTGTTGGTCTAAAAGGATTTGGAGTTATTGAAAGAACATCAGGTAAATTAATTCCAACTGAAAGAGCGAGCAGAGCAGATAAAATTAGAGTTTGTTTTACAGTTGCAAAAAATGCTTTAGTACAAGCTGGTGATGAAGAATTATATGTTCAAGTAATTGATCCAAAAAATAATACGTTAGGATTAAACGAACAAGTGACTTTTGATGAGAAAACATTAAACTACAGTATTATTAGTAAGTTTAATTATGAAAATGCAAGCCTTAATGTTTGTGAGTTTGTAACTTCTAAAAATGATTTTGAAAAAGGACGTTATATTGTAAACGTTTTTAATGTAAAAGATTTAGTGTCTAGCTCAGAGTTTACTTTAAAGTAATCTATTGTTACACTCATATTATAAAAAGCCTCAAACGTTAAGTTTGGGGTTTTTTATTTAACAATGTGTCCCGTCCTGAAATAGCGATACACTAAAACATTAGTGTAATGAAAACATCGGAAAACACTGGGTACGTAAAGCGT
>NZ_CANKXG010000006.1 GCF_947487575.1 uncultured Algibacter sp.
CAATCATATGATTGTTCAGTTTTAATTAATAAATTTAATCCTTTAATAATCTGTATCGACTATTTAGGACTAGACATATCATCCAATAGTTCTTAAGATGAAAATTCAAATTTTATTTGAGTTAGTCATTAACAAATGACTGAATGTTATTTTTAAAAACCAATATTATTTCTAAAAAAACGCAGCTATTTAACTATTTTCAATTATACTAAGTGCTACATATTATATATTTGTTTATATTTTATTTATGCTACTACTAAACCATTCAAAACACAAGTTAGAATGCGGAACTGATGAAGCTGGACGTGGCTGTTTAGCTGGGCCAGTTACTGCCGCCGCAGTAATACTTCCTAACACTTTTAAAAATTCAATTTTAAATGATTCAAAACAATTAAGCGAAAAGAAAAAAACCATTTTAAAACCTATTATTGAAAATCAAGCCCTATGTTATGGAATTGCTCATGTATTTCAAGAAAAAATTGACAGTATTAATATATTGAATGCATCTATTCTGGCCATGCACCTTTCTATTGATAAATTAAATAAAACTCCAGAATTCATTATTGTAGATGGAAATAAATTTAAACCGTATAAAAATATTCCGCATGCAACTATTATTAAAGGTGATGGTAAATATTTAAGTATTGCTGCAGCTTCCGTTTTAGCTAAAACGTATAGAGATTTATATATGGACAAGATTCATAAAGAATTTCCGATGTATAATTGGAAACAAAACAAAGGCTATCCAACAAAAGAACACAGAGCTGCTATTAAAAAATACGGCATAACAAAGTATCATAGAAAATCGTTTAAATTATTACCTGAGCAATTAAAATTAGATTTGTAAAATCTATTTTAAAACAGGCACTAAGTTTATATATTTACAGAAATTAATTCAATCCATGAGATTCCTTTGCTCCCTCCTCCTTCTTATATTATTAATTGGTTGCTCTAAATCTAAAACAGAAAGTTCTAATCTTTTAGATTTTGTACCCAAAAACACCTCAGTAATTATTAAAACTTCTAATCTAGAAAATTTAAATAGTAGTATTAGTAACAGTGATTTATTACAACGCATTTCAAAAACGGAAACCTATCAATATTTAGAGCAGAAACTATCTCTTTTAACAAACTTAAATACATCAAAAGATGTATTAATTTGTTTTACTAAAGATATAAATGATAGTTTGCATTATTCAATCGCAACCAGGCTTACTAAAAATTTATTTTTAACCGACTCGCTACCAAACTACACAGAAGAAAAGCTTTCATATAAAAATAAATCTATAACAAAATCCACCTTTAATGATGATGTACTTTATAGCACCATCATTGACAGTACTTTTTTTGCATCATCATCAAAAGCAATTGTTGATGCGGCTTTTCATAATATTAATGAAGATGCGGAACTTAAAAAAATACTCAAAGCATCAAGCAATCACAAAACGTTTTCATTAGTTTTAATGCCAAATGAAAGCTTTAAACCATTCATTTTTGTAAAAGACTCATTATCAATTGACAATTTTACAAAATATCTTTCTGTTGATATTGAATTAAACCAAAATGAAACCTATTTTAATGGCATTGCAAAAGCCACAGATTCTACTGAAAGTTTAATTAATATTTTCAAGAACACAATTCCTCAAATAAATCAAATACAAAATATTACACCATCTAACAGTGATGGTTTTATGAGTTTTACATTTAACAATTTTGATATTATAAAAACTAATTTACTTAAGTATAATAAGGTGGACTCTCTGGATGCTAACACAAAGCTCTTTAACGATATTATTGAAGTTGGTGTTATTTATGAAGATGATAATCGAGCCATCGTTTTAAACTCTCTTGATATTATAGCCACTAATGATGCCCTTTTAAGTGAACAAACCATTAACAGCACTTACAGAGAAATTGATATTTATAATTTTAGCAGACCGAACTTGCTTGCTAAAACATTTAAACCTTTAATAAGTGAAACAAGCATTAATTTGTATTGTATTTTAGACGACTTTTTTGTATTTACAAATGACGCAGAAATGCTTCAAAACATTATTGCAAACTATCAAAACAAAACAACTTTAAGTAACACATTTTATTTTAAAAACGTAAAAGAAAAGCTTAGTGACGCCTCGTCATTATTACAGGTTACAGACGCATCTACTCTAAAAACTATTTTAAATAAAAACATTTATGCGAATAACAACTATAAACTAAAAAACTATAATGCTTCAGCTATTCAGTTTATATATGACAACAATTTTGCACATGTTAATGGCATCATCCAAAAGAATAAGACAAGAGCATCTATAAATTCAATTTCGGAAGAATTAAACATTAAACTTGACAAAGCTATTTTAACAAATCCTCAATTAGTTAAAAATCATATTACCAAACAAAAAGAAATTGCAGTACAAGATGTAAATAATAATTTGTATTTAATTTCAAACAAAGGAAAAATTCTTTGGAAAAAACAACTACAAGGACCTATTTTAGGAGAAATAGAACAAATTGACATTTATAAAAACGGACGACTACAATTAGCTTTTGCAACGCCTAACCGCATATATGTTTTAGATAGAAACGGAAATGAAGTTAAGCCTTTTTCATTAAAGTTTAATGATGCCATCACACAACCATTAGCTGTTTTTGATTATGATAATCACAAAAAATACCGATTATTAGTAACTCAAGGTAAAAACGTTTTAATGTATGATGTTAAAGGAAAAAGAGTTAATGGATTTACTTTTAAATCAGCCAATAACACCATAATCTGTCAACCAAAACACTTTAGAATTGGCAGTAAAGATTACCTTGTTTTAAAAACTAAAAACAAACTATACATTTTAGACAGGTTAGGAAAAACAAGAGTTAAACCTAAACAATCTTTTACTTATTCTAACCAACCCATGTTTTTATACAATAACACATTTACAACCACTACTGCTTCTGGCGATTTAATTTCTGTTGACACAAAAGGAAACGTTTCTTCAAAAAACTTAAACCTTTCTGAAAATCATAATATTGAAACCACCAGCAAAACTTTAGTTACTCAAAACGAAAACAAACTTTCAATAAAAAACAGAACCACAACCTTAGATTTTGGAGAATATTCAAACCCAAAACTTTTTTATATAGATAATAAAATTTATGTTTCCACTACAGATTTACAGTCACATAAAATCTATTTATACGATAGCCAATCAAAACTGCTCCCAAATTTCCCTGTTTACGGAAACTCATTAATTGCACTTGATAATATTGATAAAGACAGGAATTTAGAGTTTGTAACCAAAGGAGAATCTAATGCTATAATTTTGTATCAAATAAATTAATAAGCCATCTATATTTAATAGCAAAACTGAATTGATTATAAATATTAAGAAATTTAACAATACATTTTTGTCGATAAAAAACTAATCTTTATCTTTAACACAGCTATTAATCAAATAATTACAAATGAAATTACCAAAAAATGCAATAGGCATCCTAGTCTTTTGGCTAGCTATTGTATTTATTATTCCCAATACTGAGGCACAAACCAAACCATTAAAACGCCCAAAAAGCAAAGTTGGTGTATCTAGTGTCGACACTTTTGTTTCAGAATCTTTTGATATTTATGATAAAGTTTACAAATATGATGCTTATGCCAAAGCAGGCACGCCTTTAGACGATGAAGATATTGATGTTTTAGAAGATGCTCTTGATGACTTAACAGGCTTAGGCGACAGTGCTCCTAATATATTAGGAGATATTGACGGTTTAAGTATTTTAAAACAAGGGAAAGCTACCCTGCAAATGAATAAGGCAAAAAAAGCACTTAAATATAGCATAAAAACTGCAAAAGAACTCTTACTGGGGCAAAGAGAACGTGATAAAAAAGAGGAGGATTCTGAGGAGGAAGAATCAAATACTAATAATGAGTCTTCTAAAAACCCTTCCGATTCATCAACCAATAAAGAAGAAACATCAAATATTTCAGATAACATTGAGGTTTATAGCAAATTTGATTTTGTACCTGGAGATGAATTACTCTTTTTTGATGATTTCTCTCAAGATTTCATTGGAGATTTTCCGAGTAAATGGAACACAAACGGCTCGGGCGAAGTCGTTAAAACGAACAAGGTAAAGGGCAATTGGTTTCAATTAAAATCTGGCTATAACATTCATTTTATTCCCGATTTAAATAACCTACCAGAAGATTACACTATTGAGTTTGATGTATTAGTTAATGGCGTAGATAAAAATACATCTTCCACTGCTAGATTACATATTATTATAAGTGATAACCCCAAATTTAATAAAGGGAATGCGCATTACGTTGAAGCCTCAATTCCTTTTGGGCAGTATGGTGCCTTCGATTTTAGGTTGAGTAATTTTTTCAATAAAAACACAGGAGATATTAACTCAAACATTAAAGCAGACATAAGAGACCAAGTTTTAAATCAGCCACACATATCAATCTCGGTAACAAAAAAAAGATATCGTTTGTGGATAAATCAAGTAAAATATGTTGATATACCAAGATTCGTTCAAGAATTGAATGTATTAAACTTCATCAAATTTCACATAAACAACTTTAAAGATGATAAAGAGCAACTTTTTATAAGAAATCTAAAAGTTGCTAAAGGTGGTGTAGATTTGCGTAGAGAATTACTAAGTAAAGGAAAAGTTTCTACTAATGGTATTTTATTTGATTCTGGTTCAGCATCTATACAACCTCAATCTTATGGTATTATTCGTCAAATTTCTCAAGTTTTAATGCAAGATGAAAATTTAAAATTGAACATAATAGGTCATACTGATTCTGACGGAAATGACGATACTAATTTAAAATTATCAAAAAACAGAGCTGATGCAGTAAAAGAAGCACTAATTAAAGTTTACAAGATTTCTGGCGACAGACTTCAAACTGATGGAAAAGGCGAAAGTATACCTGTTGTAGATAATAGTAATTCTGCTGAAAAAGCTAAAAACAGACGCGTAGAATTTGTGAAAATATAAATGTTATGAAAACAAAAGTTTTAATTTCAATTTGCTCATTTCTTATAAGCTTTATGGCATTTAGCCAAAACGCTTGTAAAACCTATTACCCTTTTGAAGAAGGCTCAAAATTTGAAATCACAAATTACAACAAAAAAGGCAAAAAAGAAGGCTCTATAAACTATGAAGTTACTAACGTTCAAAACAATGTAGCAACTGTAAAAACAATAATATTTGATGCTAAAGGAAAAGAAATAACTACTACTGACTATAAAATAACTTGCGTAGGCAATAGTATTTCAATTGATTTTAAATCTTTAATGAACCCAGATATGTTTAAACAATATAAAGACATGGATGTGGATTTTACAGGAACCAATGTTGAGTTACCCAACAACTTACAATTAGGGCAGTCTTTAAAAGATGCCAATATGAATATGGCTATAAATATGGGCGGCATGAAAATGAATATGAGCATAAATATGGTTAACAGAACAGTAGACAAAAAAGAATCTATAACTACACCAGCAGGCACTTTTGATTGTTTTGCTTTAAGCTATAACTCAGAAATGAAGATGGGAATGAAAATGAAATTTTCCATCAAAGAATGGATAGCAGAAGGTGTTGGCGTAGTAAGAAATGAATCATACAATAAAAATGGTAAACTCATGGGATATTCTGAACTTACAAGTCTTAATAAATAACGGTTTTTAACCACCAAAAGTAAGTCCTCAAATCTTGAGCGTCAAAATGTAATGTTTTGGCGCTCATTTTTTGTACTAATTCAAGGTTTATTTTATAGTATTGTAGTCTTAATAAAAACACTTATGATTTCAAGAAAAAATGCAGCTATTTCAAAATTTATTATTCATAAAGTTGGTAATAAATTTAACGATACTAAAAATGCTTTTTCAGAAAAACTAGTCGATTTTGACGAAGCTAGTTATGATTTAATGCTACCATTTTTATTAAGACCATTTGGTAGTGTGGTGCAAAGTTACCGCTTTAATCATCATGCAAATATTTCTTTAAACGAAATAAATAGTTATTGCACGCAACTGTTTAATGATGAAGATGGATTTATAGAAATTTCAAAACATATAGTAACTCATTTATATGAACAATCTAGCTCTGCTCAAATAAAAACAGGTGATGTATTAGTGGTTATGTTTGAAGGTATCGAGTTCAGAGATATGATTACCAATGCCATTGGAATTTTTAAAATAGAAAGTAAAGTTAATTTCTTTCAAACTTATTTAGAAAATAAAAGTTATGATGTTTTAGTGCAAAAAGGAATTAACTCAAAAAAAGTAGATAAAGGCTGTTTAATTTTAAATCAGAGCGACACTGAAGGCAATATTATTTTAAGTGTAGACAATAATAGTTATGATGCGCAATATTGGATTAATCATTTTTTAAACATAAAATATGCTGATGATGCTAATAATCATACTCAACAATACATAGAGCTTTGCAAAGAATTCTCAACCGAGGTTTTAAAAACCAATTATGGCGCGCAAGAGCGAAACACATTTTTAGCACAAACCATAGATTTCTTTAAAGAAAATGAAGTTGTCAATATTGAACGTTTTAAAGAAGAACTTTTTGAAGAAGAAAAGCACATTCGAGAATTTGAAAATTACAAAAAAGAATTTGAAGGCGAACAAAATCTGGTCATCAGAAACCAATTTGATGTTGCTGAATCTGTAGTTACTAAGGAAAAACGAAAAATTAAAACAGATATTAAATTAGACACAAACATTCAAATTAAATTAGACATTGACGCTCCTGATGCCTCGAGCGAATATTTAGAACGTGGTTATGATGATGAAAAGAAAATGCACTACTATAAAGTGTTCTTTAATGCCGAAGATTAATTTTTTGAATATCTGCTTTAAATAGCCGAACTTGTTGTGATAAATTCAACTAATAATTAATTTTGTAATTATGAAAAAAACACTTGTCTTTTTAGCTATTATGCTTATTACAAACATTAAAACTACCTACGCTTTTATTCCAAAAAAATCAAATACAGAAATCAATAAAGATTCACTTCGTATAGCTGAACTGAATCAGTATTGGAAAGCACTCTCCAAAACAGTAAAAGAAGGAGATTTTGAAGGATATGCCGCTGCATATCATGAAGATGCTGTAGTTATTTTTGCAACTGGAAAAAATAAAGTTTCAGTTCCGCTGGCTAAAGCATTAGCAAGTTGGAAACAAGGATTTAACGACACGAAAGCTGGAAAGAACAAAAGCGGTGTAACGTTCCGGTTTTCACAACGCATTGGAGATGCCACTACTGCGCACGAAACAGGCATTTTTAAATATTATACTTCAGACAGTAACAATAAAAACAATGTAGAGATTATGATACATTTTGAAATGCTATTGGTTAAAAAAAATGACAAATGGTTAGGCGTTATGGAATACCAAAAAAATCAAGCCACACTTAAAGAATGGGAAGCATTAAAAAACAAATAAGAATCTATATAAATTACATGTATTACCCACAAAAAGACTAAGTAGCACTTGGTCTTTTTGTGTTTTTTATTAACTTGTGCTTATCCAAAGCACAAGCATGTCAAAAGACAAAAAATTTAACTACGACGAAGAACTAGCCATATTACATGAAGAACTGGTGCATCTACAAGAATGGGTAAAAAACCAAGGTTTAAAAGTAGTTATCGTTTTTGAAGGCAGAGATGCTTCAGGAAAAGGTGGCACAATAAAACGATTTACCGAGCCTTTAAATCCGCGCGTATGCAAAGTAGTTGCTTTAGGAGTACCTACCGAAAGAGAGAAAACCCAATGGTATTTCCAAAGATATGCTTACCATTTACCCGCCGCTGGCGAAATTGTTCTTTTTGATAGAAGTTGGTACAATAGAGCTGGAGTTGAAAAAGTTATGGGGTTTTGTACCAATGATGAGTATGATGAATTTTTAAGGTCCTGTCCTGAATTTGAGCGTATGCTAGTTCGTTCTGGTATTATTGTTTTGAAATACTGGTTTTCTGTAAGCGATGAAGAACAAGAACGTCGTTTTAAGAATAGAATAAGTAATCCATTAAAACGCTGGAAATTTAGCCCTATGGATTTAGAATCGCGCTCTAGATGGTTAGAATATTCTAAGGCTAAGGATAATATGTTTGCGCATACTGATACCAAACAAGTACCTTGGTATGTTGTAAACTCAGATAATAAGAAAAAAGCACGTTTAAATTGTATTAGCCATGTATTGAGCCAGATTCCTTATAAACACATGGATATAAAACCTATTGAATTACCTGAATTACCAGACTATAAAGCTTATGTAAGACCGCCTATGAACTACCAAACTTTTGTACCCGAGAAGTATTAAATCTACTTGACTTTGTAAAAGTTTTCAACTAACTTCGCTAACGACTGATATAAGTCATTAAAACGACGTCATATCATGCTAGTTGGAGTGAATTCCTGCGTCATTCACTCCAACGTCCCCGCGAATAAGATTTGGAGCGACTGCCAAAAGGCACTCACACCAACAACGAATAAAATTCATTGAAACAAATCTTATTCGCGGGGACGTTAGCGAACCTAAAAAAACTCGGCCTCAAAAAGCTTAGAAAAGTGCTTTAATAATTTCTCTTTAACCTCAGCTTCATCAACTTCCTTTTTTCCTAATTCAACGTTTAAAGACGTTACTGCCTTACCACGAATACCACAAGGAATCATTAAATCAAAATAGCCCAAATTGGCATTGACGTTAAGCGCAAAACCATGCATAGTAACCCAACGGCTAGCACGAACGCCCATGGCACAAATTTTACGTGCAAATGGTGTTCCTACATCTAACCAAACTCCTGTTTCGCCTGGGCTATGCTCGGCTTTTAAACCATATTCTGCCAGGGTTAGGATTATCATTTCTTCTAGAAAGCGCAGATATTTATGAATATCGGTAAAAAAATTATCTAAATCTAAAATAGGGTAACCTACAATTTGCCCGGGGCCATGATAGGTAATATCGCCACCACGGTTTACTTTATAAAAGCTTGCATTTTTTTCTTTTAATTGGGCTTCGTCAATTAACAGATTTGACATATCGCCACTTTTACCTAAAGTATAAACATGCGGGTGCTCTACAAATAAAAAATAATTGCTAGTTTCTATACCAGCATCTTCTCGCCTATTTTTAATTTTAGTATCTACAATACTTCTAAACAATTGCTCTTGGTAATTCCAAGTTTGTTTGTAGTCTTTAAGCCCTAAATCTTGTAACTTAATGGTTTTATTCAAACTTAATTTTCTAGTACAATTTCTAAATTCATTACTTCTGGATTTGTCATGTAATCCATTAAACCGTATTCAATTATAACGGTTTTACCATCAGCACTAAACAGCGCTTTATCATTTGATACAGATTTAACTCTTTTTGGGAAGTGATAATTAAGTTTATATTTAGAATTTGCAAACATCATTGCTGCTTGCCCTAAACTGTCAATAATTTGTTGTTGCACTTCTTTATCTATAACCTTTACTGTTCTTTTAAAAACACCATTTTTAAACGAGTAACTTAAATTAGAATTTCCTCCTGAAGCCATAGACGAAAATGGATTTGTTGGGTCATTTGCTTTTACTACACCTTTTCCTTTTAAATTACCAACGGCACTTACAGCTGAAAACATATCTTGTAATTCATCAGCATTTTTAAAATCAGTAAAAATTTCCATGTTGAATTTCTTTTCATTTTCATTCATTAACATGTGTACTGAAAATTGTTCTAAAGCTTTAAGTTGTTCTTGTTGTTCGGTTGTTAATTTAGCAATACTATCTCTTTTTTTATCAAAAATCTCCTTGAATGTAAATGTGGAATCCATATCCTTATCGCCTGAACCTTCAGCTAATTTATCTCCTGCCATTTGCATGATTTCAGAAGCATCAAAACTAAATTCCATCTTACCAGAACCGTCTTCATTAAAATAAATACTTTCAGAAAATTGACAACCAACAAAAAATATAGTAATAAATACTAATAAGAAAAATTTAAGTCTGTTCATTCTAAATAAATTAGTGTTATAATACAGACAAAGATAATTTAATTTTTAGGATTATTAAGTATAACTAGTGCTGCTATAACTCCCGGTACCCAGTCACAAAGCCATAACAGGAAGACAATAATAATGGAGCCACAGCCCTTATCTATGACGGCTAAAGGAGGACAAATAATTGAGAGTAAAACTCTGAAGAAACTCATGTTTGATTTAATTTAATACTGAAACAAGTTCAGCACATGTTGATGATTTTAATAGTTTGACGTAAAAGTTGATTGTTTGTTACACCGTGCGCTAGGGATTGCAGTGGAAAGCCCACAGCGGAGGCACGGAGTGAGGACTTGTAACGAAAAGCCCGACCTCCCGATAGCTATCGGGAGTGGTAACGCCAAAAAAATCATAAATCAATAATCGTAAATCGTGAATCAAATGTTTATCTTTGTGGCTTTAAAATTTTCACACAGTAAATTGACTATGTCGCAATTATCAGAACAAGAACTTGTAAGAAGAGAAAAGTTAGCAAAATTACGTGATTTGGGCATAAACCCATATCCGGCAGATTTATATCCTGTAAAGGACACATCGAAATCTATAAAACGTGATTTTAAGGAAAGAAACAAGGTTGTTATTGCAGGTAGATTAATGTCTAGACGCATTCAAGGCAGCGCTAGTTTTGCTGAATTACAGGATGCTGAGGGACGCATACAGGTGTATTTTAATAGAGATGAA
Organism: uncultured Algibacter sp.; assembly: GCF_947487575.1. Classification (GTDB taxonomy): domain Bacteria; phylum Bacteroidota; class Bacteroidia; order Flavobacteriales; family Flavobacteriaceae; genus Algibacter_B. The sequence continues at coordinate 10,743 of NZ_CANKXG010000006.1, forward strand.
ATTTGTACTGGTGATGATAAAAGCAAGTACAATGATGTATATAAAAAATTGCTAGACATTGGTGATTTTATTGGTATTGAAGGTGAATTATTCACAACTAAGGTTGGTGAAAAAAGTGTTAGAGTTAACCATTTTTCTTTGCTTAGTAAAGCTTTAAAACCTTTACCATTACCAAGAACAGATGCTGAAGGCAAAGTGCATGATGCTTTTACTGACCCTGAGCAACGTTATAGACAACGTTATGCTGATCTAGTGGTAAACCCGCAAGTTAAAGAGGTGTTTGTAAAGCGTACCAAATTGTTTAATGCCATGCGTTCTTTCTTTAATGATGCTGGATATTTTGAAGTAGAAACGCCTGTATTACAGCCTATACCAGGTGGTGCAGCGGCGCGTCCGTTTATTACGCATCATAACGCTTTAGATATTCCTTTGTACATGCGAATTGCAAATGAGTTATACCTAAAACGGTTAATTGTTGGTGGTTTTGACGGGGTTTATGAGTTTTCTAAAAACTTTAGAAACGAGGGTATGGACAGAACGCATAACCCAGAGTTTACTGCCATGGAAATCTATGTAGCCTATAAGGACTATAATTGGATGATGGATTTCTGTGAACAATTGCTAGAATACTGTGCAATTGCTGTAAACGGAAGTACGAAAGCTACTTTTGGCGAACATGAAATTGATTTTAAAGCGCCATACGCAAGAGTAACTATGGCAGATTCTATAAAGCATTTTACCGGTTTTGATATTACTGGAAAAAGCGAGGATGAAATAAGACATGCTGCTAAAGATTTAGGTGTTGAAGTTGATGCCACCATGGGAAAAGGAAAGCTTATTGATGAGATTTTTGGTGAGAAATGTGAAGGCAACTACATACAGCCAACTTACATAACAGACTACCCGAAAGAGATGAGCCCGTTGTGTAAAGAGCATCGTGATAATCCGGAATTAACTGAACGTTTTGAGCTTATGGTTTGTGGTAAAGAAATAGCAAACGCCTATTCTGAGCTTAATGACCCAATTGACCAACGTGAGCGTTTTGAACACCAACTTAAATTAGCTGCAAAAGGTGACGATGAAGCCACCGAGTTTATAGATTACGATTTTTTACGCGCCTTAGAATACGGCATGCCTCCTACATCTGGTATGGGTATAGGTATGGATAGGCTAATTATGTTTTTAACAAATAATCAGTCTATACAAGAGGTTTTATTCTTTCCACAAATGCGCCCAGAGAAAAAAGCTATTGCTATTAGCGATGATGCAAAAGCTGTTTTTGAGGTTTTAAAGAAAGCTGAAAAACTAGAGCTTATTGACTTGAAATCTCAATCTGGTTTATCAAATAAAAAATGGGATAAATCCATTAAAGAATTGACTAAAAATAATCTTGCAAAAGTTGAAAAGACAGATGAAGGATTATTTGTTAGTGCTGTTTAATTTCTTACCAAGATATAAAGCATTAAAAAAGCCAGTAATTTAAAATTACTGGCTTTTTTTAAAACTAACTAAATATATTAACTAAACTCAATACAAATATCAGTTAATTATACAGGCTTGGTGTTGTCTTTTAGAAATGTTTAACAATAGTTATTGGTATTTTAATTTTTATTTAAGATTTGATTATTTGTTATGTTAATTTTTTTAAGAAAAGACTAGTTTAGACTTGCAACTAATAAAACAAGCCCAGATAGAATTATTAAACACATAATTAATACTTATTCAAACTTTACCTATTTTTACACAATGCTAAAAAAAAGACTATTTGTTTTACTCTATTTATGTAGTTTAATTATAACCGCGCAAAAACAAGATAGCCTATCATTTAAAAATGGAATAGATAACCCGAGTATATTATCCACTCATCATTTTGGTATATTTAGTTCAAGGATAAACACCAATTTTAAGTATACTCCTCCAAAAAAAACCATATTAGCAGTCCATTATACTAGCGGAAATAATTTTCATCCTTTTGTTGAGGCATATTACCCAAAAGACCCAGCAATTAGAGAGCATCTTAGTCAATTTAAGTGGCATGACCGCCCTTTTAGTTTTATTAATCAAGACATAACACCTGCCGATTATTTAAACATTGTTATCGATGCCGTTATTAAAGAGTTTAGAGTTACCACAAACATCCCAATAAACAAACAACACGAATTAGGCATTACCCTTCGCTCCTATTTAATAACCAAAGGAAAATACCCGTTTTCACTTTTCACCAGTGATGAAAGTATTGAATGGTTTCATAGCAACGTAGCTGGTGGCGAAGACCCTTTCGGGAGGAGATACTATGGGCTCAATCAAGTTAATTTCAAATATCTTGATAGAAACGGCAACACTCTAGAGCTAAAAAACAACGATTTTTTTATTGGCGGACTTGAAATAAATCACCACTATTACCCAAAGCTATCCATAAATAAAACCCGAAATATATTTCTTAATTTTGGCACACATTTAGGATGGAATACTTCAAAATTCAATGCATCAATAGATGTTGGTATTTCCGCAAACGCCATTAAAAAACTTGTACTCAAAAACAATCATGAGCTTAATTTTGCCCTTGGCGCTAATTTGTTACGCAAAAACATCATTAACTTTAAAGAAGTTATTGACCTAGGCAACAATCCATATCTAGGAACTCTTGAGGCCGAAGTAGAAATCACCAAATACACAAAAAAAGGTAACTTCAACGCTTTTGGTATTAATTATCATATTCAAACCCGGTATAACAAAAAATCTGAAGCCGAATATTACAAGCTATTAGGCAAATGGCGCGAAATTAATGGCGGTTGGCAAAACGGCGTTTTCACACTCTACGAACCGCTTTCCAGCTGGAATTTCATTTACACATACGGCACACCCAAATACCTACTTACACTCTTTGTAAAAGAAGACTTAAGAGTAAACAACGCCCCCGATTTTCAAACAGGCATAAGTTTAAAATTCCCTCTATCTAAATAATTCGCAGCAATTCTGTATTATTATAGTGGTTGGGCGTTACCACTCCCGATAGCTATCGGGAGGTCGGGCTTTCACTACTCGCTTCCTCCTGCGTCGGCGAGCTCAAACATGCCGTTCAATCCCTAACGCAAACCCGTTTCCATAATAAAAACACAAATATGTTAATATGTCGTTAAAATCCTCAGGCATATTAAACCCTTTTAAACTTTTAAAGTCCAAAAGACAAATACATATAAAAACAATATAAAAATGAAAAAACTAATAATTATCGCATTAGCACTTGTAAGCTTACAAGCTATAGCACAAGAAGGGAAAAAAGAAAAACAAAACAAACCTGAAAGAGCAGAAAAAATGATGAATCTTCCTGCTGAAGATATTGCCACTCTAAAAACAAAGAAAATGACTTTGTTTTTAGATTTAAACGAATCTCAACAAGCTAAGATTCAGAAAATAAATTTAGAAAATGCCACAAAAAGAAAAGAAATGATGGCAAAACGTAAAGCCAAAAAAGAAAATGGCGATGCTAAAAGGCCAACGCCAGAGCAACGTTTAAAAATGGAAAATGCCAGATTAGATTACAAAATTGCTATGAAAGCTAAAATGAAAACCATTTTAAATGATGAGCAATATGCTAAATGGGAAAAGGCACAAATACGAAAAGCAAAAAAAGGAAAAGAGAAAATTAAAGCCAAAAAAAAAGGTGCTAACAAAAAATATTAGAAAAATTTTTGTTGGTTAATTTGATTATAGTTTAGTTGATGAAAAACGCATCCCAATAATTGGGATGCGTTTTTTATTTATAGTGTTTTCGCAACCGTATTCACAGCAGTAATCGTAAAATCTAAATCCTCATAACTTAATGCATCTGTTAAAAACCAAGTTTCAAAAGCGCTAGGTGCAATATATACCCCTTCATTTAGCATACCGTGAAAGAATTTTTTAAATGTATCATTATTGCCTTTTGCAGCTGTATCAAAGTCAATAACATCTGCTTCATCAAAATGCACAGAAATCATAGAACCTACTCTATTAATAGTATGCGTAATATTATTATCAATCAAAACCTTGGAGATACCTTCGTGCAAATAGGCTGTTTTTTCCTCAAGTCTATTAAACACTTGAGTATCCGTATTTAATTCGGTAAGCATTGCTAGTCCAGCAGCCATAGCTAACGGATTTCCGCTTAAAGTCCCTGCTTGGTATACAGGCCCTAAGGGCGCTAAATGATTCATAATCTCATTTCTAGCAGCAAAGGCACCAACTGGCAACCCACCACCAATCACTTTACCAAAACATACAATATCAGCTTGTATTCCAAACAATTCTTGTACACCACCTTTAGCTAAACGAAATCCCGTCATCACCTCATCAAAAACTAATAATATATCATTGGCATCACATAAATCTCTTAATGCTTGCAAAAAGCCTTCTTTAGGCGGAATACACCCCATATTTCCAGCAACAGGCTCAATGATAATACAGGCTATTTCATTCTTATTAGAATTTATAAGCTCAGATACATTATCAATATCATTATATCTAGCCAGCAATGTATCCTTAGCAGTTCCTTGTGTAACACCCGGACTATTAGGTGTTCCAAATGTGCTTGCACCACTTCCTGCCTGAATTAAAAACGAATCTGAATGCCCGTGATAACACCCTGCAAACTTGATAATTTTATCTTTCCCTGTAAAACCTCTTGCTAAACGCACCGCACTCATACAAGCTTCAGTACCAGAATTCACAAAACGAATTTTATCAACATTAGGCACCATAGAAACTGCTAATTCTGCAATTTTCGTTTCAATTTCGGTTGGCATTCCAAACGAGGTTCCTTTTTTCGCTTTTTCAACAACCGCATTCACAACAGGTTCGTGAGCATGACCTAAAATCATAGGCCCCCAAGAATTTATGTAATCAACTAATCGATTTCCATCTTCATCATACAAATACGCTCCTTTTGCCTCTTTTACAAAAATAGGTGTTCCACCAACTCCTTTAAACGCCCTAACCGGAGAGTTTACACCTCCTGGAATTACTTTTTCTGCTTCTGCGAACAACGCACTGCTTCTCTTATAAATCATGAATTCTTATTAATTTTTTGATGATGGTTTTACAACTAATACTTGCCCAATACTTAAAGCTGAATCACGTAAACCATTTATATTTTGAAGTTTTTCTACTGAAATATTATAGCGTTTGGAAATAGAATACAAAGTATCACCCTTAACAACTGTACAAGTCTCTGCCTCATTAACCACGGGGCTTTTATATTTAACATAAGTATCACCCATAACTTCTTTATCAAACTCATACAACTTATAACGCTCAATTAAACTAATAAGCTTTTGTGGGTATTTTTTATCGGTAGCATATCCAGCTGCTTTCAAACCTTTTGCCCAACCTTTATAGTCTTCTTTTTTTAACTTGAAAAGTTTTGAGTAACGCTTTCTTTCACTTAAAAATAAAGAATGATCTCTAAATGAATACTTAGCATCTTTATATTTTCTGAAACATTCTTGTTTTTTATCATCATCATGATAGATTTTTTTACCCGTCCAACCATGACATTTTATTCCAAAATGATTATTAGCCTCAACAGATAATCTACCCTTTCCTGAACCAGATTCTAAAATACCTTGAGCCAAAGTGATACTTGCAGGTATATCGTATAGACTCATTTCTTGTTGTGCCGTAGTTTTATGAACATCAATATAACGCTCTGTATTATTAGCATAAACTTTAGTTGCGGAATCGGCAGTTTCTTTTTGTTTATCTACTTGCTTCGTAGTATTACCAGCCTTTCTCGTGACAATGCCTTTTTTAGATTTACAGCTAAAAAGGACACAACTAAAACATAAGATTACAATTATTCTATTCATCAATCTAAATAATTACTGGTAAATTTTTCTTTTTTAAAACCACATTCATCCCATCAATGCCTTGTAAACCACCAGTATGAATGGTTAATAGTTTTGAACCTTCAGGAAAATAACCATTTTTAATTAAATCAAAAATTCCAAACAGCGTTTTACCTGTATAAACAGGATCTAACGGCACTCCTTGATTTATCTTAAACCGATTGATAAACGCCACTAATTCTTCATTTATTTTAGCGTAACCACCAAAATGGTAGTCGGTAATTAATTTCCAATTGGTTTGCGTTACAAATTTACTAATATCTTCCTTTAAAAAATCTCCTTTTAGGGCAGGAAAACCTAAAACTTGTTGACTGGGTTTTGAACAATTTATAAGTCCAGAAATTGTACCTCCCGTACCTACCGAACAACAGATATAATCAAAGGCTTCATCATCTTTATTTAAAATTTCTTCGCAACCTTTAACAGCTAATGCGTTTGTTCCACCTTCTGGAATTAGGTAAAATTCACCAAACTCATCTTCTAAAGATTTTAAAAAAATTTCAGAAGTTTTATTTCTATAAACTTCACGAGACACAAATTTAAATTGCATACCATTTTCTTTTGCAAAGCTTAAGGTTGGATTATTTTCTATTTTATTTTGCAGTTCATCACCTCTAATAATTCCAATAGTATTAAATCCGATTATATTCCCAGCAGAAGCTACCGCAGCAATATGATTTGAAAATGCACCTCCAAAAGTCAACAGGGTTTTAAAACTTGTTTTTTCGGCTTTTAAAAGATTATATTTAAGTTTTCTGTATTTATTTCCTGAAACAAAGGAATGAAGTTTATCTTCACGCTTTAAATACAGTTCAACACCCTTTGCATTAGGAAGGTTTACTCGCTCATTTACTGTATTTTCAAACTCAAATTTCATTAGCGCTAAGATACTTCAAAAAACTCCAAATTAAACGGTTTTGAAGGTATTCTAAATTTGCCTGATTGCAATAGGCTTCTCTTTCAAATGAAATATTTCTATAAGCCTTTTGCCAATTTCTGTATTTTACTAATCGTATTAAAAACTCTATCACATAGAACACATAAAAAGGAATAACCAAAAGTTCTAACTGCTGTTTTAAATGAATTTTTTCATGATTAATTAAAACTTTATTCTCTTTTAATTGCTTGGTTTTCAAAAACACAAAGGGGAATATAGTCATTCCGGTATAGCCTTTAGGTACTAAATATTTCGAAATAAAAATCATATTTATAGTATTTCAAAAATCAACCCAATTTACATTATATTTGTTATTAATGAAAAAAATAATCCTCATTGAAGAAGGCGATTACTACCTAACCCCTGAAGGTTATCGTTGTTTTACCAAACAATACCATTTAAAGCGTGGCTATTGCTGCCAAAGTGGTTGTAGGCATTGCCCTTATGGTTATGACAAAGCGACTAACTCTATAAAAAAGTAACTATACCCTGTAAAAACACAAGTATCTTGGTATGATTATTGATAATATTTACACACTAAGTTATTAAAAAAAAGCTGCTAAGAATATACTTTTTATACAGCTATAGCAACCTAAAAAATTGTATTATGAAAAAAATTATTAAAACATTACCACTTTTAGCATTGTTTATAGTGGTATCGTCTTGTAGCTCCATTAGAGTAGCTGCAGACTACGACAGAGAGGCAACTTTTAACGATTACAAAACCTTTGCTTTTTTTAAAACAGGAATAGATAAAGCTGAAATTAGCGATTTAGATAAGCGCAGAATTTTAAGAGCCATTGAAGCCGAACTTTTAGCTAAAGGTTTTACAAAATCTGAAAAACCAGATTTATTAGTAAGCCTGTTTACCAAATCTCAACAACGCGTTGATGTTTACAACAATTCCTGGGGCATGAATGGCTGGGGTTGGGGAGGCTTTGGTCCTGGTTGGGGCTGGGGTTGGAATCAGCCTAGCGTTTCAACGAGTACTCAGGGGCACCTATACATAGACCTTATCGATGCAGATAAAAAAGAATTAGTGTGGCAAGGTATGGGCACAGGCTATTTAAGCAGAAATATGGATAAGAAAGAAGCCCGAATAAAAGAATTTGTTACCAAAATCATGGAGAAATATCCTCCAGGATCTGAACAATAAAAAAAAGGCAACTCAATGAGTTGCTTTTTTATTACATCACAATATCATTCTCCCATTTATAAGGTTCAGGGATATCGGTATCATCTATAAGTTGTCTGATATCAATTTCTATACCTCTACTCATATCTGTAATAGGAATATCATTTGGTCCGCCTTCAAAAGGGTTCTCTGTATTTTCTCCAATAGCTTCCATGGTATGAAACACCCAAGAAATTAATGCACTAAAGGGTATAGAAAACCACACAAAATGCTTTGCTATAAACTCTTGTATTAAATGCCCTAGAGAAGTATGAGATTGATGGTTTGCTAAATCTTCTAGAATATGGTCGCCAATAGATTCAAAACCCTCCATAATTCCAAACGGCAATAGAATAATAAATATCCATACAAAAAGATAATTTAAAGTAGCAAACTGCCTTGGGTATGGAAAATTTTTAATGCGCTCACTCTTTCCTTGTAAGGTATAAAATTCAACAAGCATATTTGCCATTTCCATGTGCCTAAAATCTTCAATTAAACCTTCATTCATAAGTGTTTTTAGATGTCTTGACTGAATTCCTAAAATTTGAGAGGCTTGATTTCCTTTTGCAAATATTTCTTTGAATTCATCTTCAGAAAGATAGTCTTTAATGGCATCTTCCACTATAATTTCATCTTCACATACTCTAAAATGATTGCTTCTAAATTCTGCATTTTGTTTTCCTTGCTTTAAATGCATCTCCCATGGCTTATCTTGCCTTAATTGATACCTTAGAGCTGTTAACCAAGCTACATGCCTATGCACCAATTTACGTTTTATAGCTTGTAATTCCGTGTCTGTTCTTTTCTTCTTTGCATGTGTATTATCAATAAAATCCTTAACCATAATTGTCCAAGAACGAGAAGCGTTAACAATACCGCCCCAAATTTTTCGAGCTTCCCATAACCTATCATAAGACGCATTATTTTTAAAACTTACAATAAATGCCACAGCGGTACCTAAAACACCTAATGGTAACCATGGCACATGCAACCACTTTAGGCCAACAACATCAAATAATACAACTGGAATTAGCGCAATTAATAAAAACAAAAAAATATGTCTGCGCGTCCATTTTAAAACACCTCTTACAGGAAATATTCGTCTAGTATACATGAAGTTTGATTAAAAAATTAGGTGTTCTAAATATATGGAAATCTTTAAGGTTTTCTTAAACAGAATAAACTAATAGATTCTAATATTGAAAGAAAACCTAAATTTAACGATATATAGTGAATAATTCGTATTTTTATAAAGGATTTACATGTAAAAATTAACGATGTCGAAATTATTTGAATCTAACGAAATTCTTCAAAAGCTACCAAAGCATTTGAAACAGTTTATAAAACCTCAAAATTATGAGGATTATTCTGCTATTAATCAAGCGGTATGGCGATATGTTATGCGAAAAAATGTAGATTTCCTAAGCACTGTTGCTCATCATTCTTACTTAAAAGGCTTAAAACAAACAGGTATTTCAATTGATAGTATTCCAAATATGTATGGCATGAACCGTATTTTAAAAGATATAGGTTGGGCTGCTGTTGCTGTTGATGGATTTATTCCTCCAAATGCCTTTATGGAATTTCAAGCTTACAATGTTTTAGTTATAGCTAGCGATATCCGACAATTAGAACATATTGAATACACCCCTGCACCAGATATTATTCATGAGGGTGCAGGACATGCTCCTATTATCGCAAACCCTGAGTATGCTGAGTACTTAAGGCGTTTTGGAGAAATTGGAAGCAAAGCGATTTCATCAGCAAAAGATTATGAATTATATGAAGCCGTAAGGCATTTATCCATAATAAAAGAAGCTCCAACTTCCAAAGAAGATGATATCGCTTCCGCGGAAGCTAAAGTAGACGCTTTACAAAAAAATATGGGGGAACCCAGTGAAATGGCACTCATTAGAAACTTACATTGGTGGACCGTAGAGTATGGCTTAATTGGAAGCCTTGAAAACCCAAAAATATATGGAGCAGGTCTGCTTTCATCAATAGGTGAAAGTGCTTGGTGCATGACCAACGAAGTTATAAAACTACCTTATAATATTAATGCTACGTATAAAGATTTTGATATCACCAAACCTCAACCACAACTATACGTAACACCAGATTTTGCAAATTTAAGTTTGATATTGGAGGAATATGCAAACACTATGGCACTCCGTAGAGGCGGTCTTTCTGGAGTTAATAAGCTAATAAAATCAAACGCATTAGGAACAATCGAACTGAGTACAGGACTTCAAATTTCAGGAGTTTTTAATCATACTATTGAACACGAAGGCAAACCCATTTATATTCAAACTATTGGAAAAACTGCTTTAGCTTATCGCGAAAAAGAACTTGTTGGCCATGGTACACATTCACATCTAGAGGGTTTTGGTTCTCCTATCGGAAAATTAAAAGGGATTAACCTTGCTATTGAAGATATGAGTCCGCGAGATTTAGCTGCTTATAATATTTACGAAGAACGCATTGTAAACTTAGAATTTGAAGGTGGCATTAAGGTTTCTGGAGAAATTATTACTGGAAAACGAAACCTTCAAGGTAAAATTATACTTATCAGTTTTAAAAACTGTGTCGTTACACACAACGAAACTATATTATTTAAACCTGAATGGGGTAATTATGATATGGCTGTTGGAAAAGATATTGTTTCTGCCTTTTCTGGACCTGCTGATTTGAGTAGTTTTGATTTAATAACACACAAAACTTCTTCAAATACCATTCATATTGAAAAACCTAAAGAACAATTAGCTCTTGAAGTATTATACCAACAAGTTAGAGATTATCGAGAAGGCACAAACAAAACCATATCAAGAACGAAAGTTTTAGAGCAACTTATAGATGAGCATCCTAATGATTGGTTGTTACCTGTTGAACTTTATGAACTAGCCCAAATTGGAAATGAAAGAGAATTATGCGAAAAAATCATGAACCACCTAGAGTCAATCAAACAAAACAAACCTCAAGTTGGACATTTGATTGATGATGGGTTGAGGATTGCGAGGAATGATAAAATTAATAATCATTAAATTTTAAAACAAGCTTAAAATAACAAATAAAACCTTACCTAAACCGCTTTAATGTGTGTTTTGTAAACTCACTTAAAACAAGTCTTCCACTCATTTCAGCACGTTCAGATAATAAATCATCCCAATGCTCAGTGCCTTTCCAAAATACTTTTTTCATTTCGCTTAATGCTTCTGGGTTATATGCAGCTAACTTTTCTGCTAAAGTTTTAACTGCATCATCTAATACTTCAGTGGTTTCAAAAACATCAGCATATAAACCTTTATCTAATGCAAATTTTGGCGAGAAAAAAGTTTCTGCATCAATTGTCATTTGAGACATAGCTGTTACGCCTATTTTTCTAGATACTGCAGGCTCAATAACAAAAGGTCCAATACCAATACTTAATTCACTTAATCGAATAGAGGCGTATTGAGTAGCCAAACAATAATCTGTAGCAGCAGCCAAACCAACACCACCACCTACTGTTTTTCCTTGTATTCTTCCTATAATCAATTTAGGGCATTTACGCATGGCGTTAATTACATTCGCGAAACCCAAAAAGAATTTTTTTCCAGATGCTTCATTATTAATTGCAATAACTTCATTAAAACTAGCTCCTGCACAAAACGTTCTATCGCCTCCACTTTTTAGCACAATAACTTTTATCTCGTCATTTTTACCAGCTTTAATAATTGTGCCTTCTAGTTTTGATAAAACATCACTAGGCATTGAATTTCTATTGGGATGATAAAACTCGATAAAACCAACTTCATTTTCAATTGTAAGTGCAACATAGGCTTCCATAATACTCTATTTTTAAAAGTTGAATATACATAAAATTTTAATGTGCTTTAATGCAACATTTGTTACCAATACATTAAAAAAAATTAAAGTAATTTGTCATAAAATTTAAATTATGGGTTTATTCGATTTTCTATTCGGCAATAAAAAAAACAAAATAAAAGATTTACATTCTAAAGGCGCAATTATTATAGATGTAAGAACAATTAAAGAATATAATCAAGGTGCTATCTCTGGTTCAAAAAACATTCCTTTGCAAACAATCAAATCAAAAATTGAAGAGATAAAAAAATACAACAAACCTGTAATTACCTGTTGCGCAAGCGGAATGCGCTCTGGAAGCGCTAGTGTTATTTTAAAAAACAATGGCATTGAAGCTATTAATGGGGGCGGTTGGATGAGTTTAAAAAGTAAACTATAATTTAAGGTTTTGAAAATCTTTAAAGGATTGAACTGAATTTTCGTTATATTTTAAGGTCCAACCTAAAGAGTTTGTTAGAATATAAAACTTTGAAAGTTCACTAATTAATCTGTTTTTGGCATTTGCTTTTAAATCTGATTTATCAATTTTATTTGATAGAGATTTGTTGATTGTATTTTTAATATCATTATAATCTTTAGCCTCAAACGGATTTAAATAATCTGCTTGAACATCATAATACTCTAAATCTGGATTAATTTTTATTTCTTCCTCAGGAATACTTAAAATAGTAAGTGTTTTATTTGCTTCATCAACTTCAAATTCAATTTTACTTAAATCATAAGCAATAGTAACTTCTGCATTTACAACTACCAGAGCTTTCTTTTCAACAGACAGTAAATCGCCAAAAATATCTTTTGAGTTTTTATAATTAAAAACTTCGCTAAAATGCCCTTCGGTAACTATAAGCTTTCCAACATTATTAATTTGTTGCTGTATTAGGGCTGAATTTTCTTGAAGTACAATTTTGTCTTCGCGTTTATCACCACAATATTTAAAAGTAAAGAGTACAATTAGAGTAATTATAACTCCGAATAGAATTTTTCGCATGCACTAATTTAGACATAATTTGAGAAATCTGTGCATTTACAACTTAAATTTAGAGCAAAAAAAACATCAGTTTCCTTCGACATAAGAAGTCCAAACCAATGTAATTAATCAACTAAACTAACACTACAAATATATAAGCTTTATAATTTATTATGTTACCTCAAAGTTAAACCTAGTTTAAATTAAGTTATTCTTTTTTGCTTTTTGCACTGCTTCTAGTTTATTATGTACTTGAAGTTTTTTATAAATATTTTCAATATGTTTTCTTATAGTTCCTAAAGATAAAATAAGGTTGTCTGCTATAGCATTATAACTTAAGCCTTTGCTAAGGTGTTCTAAAACCTCAACCTCTCTTGGGGTAAGTTTAATCTTTTCTTGCTCTTGAGTGTTATCTATTTCTAATGGGTTTCTAAGCAATTTTAAGGTTTTTAGCGCAATGGATGGATTCATTGCAGCACCACCATTTAAAGTATCAACAATACCATCATGCAAGTTTTTTGCATTTACTTCTTTCAACAAATAACCATCTGCTCCAGCTTTTATAGCATTAAAAATATTTTCATCATTATCAAAAACAGTAAGCATTATAATTTTTATGTGTGGATACTTTTGTTTTACTATTTCGGTGGTTTCTATGCCGTTTAGAACTGGCATTTCTATATCCATTAAAATAATATCGATATTATGATTGTCTTGAAGCTTTTTTAATAAATCTGAGCCATTCAAGGTTGTAAATTTCACTTTTAAATTTTCAAAAAAGGATAGTTTTTCTTTAACAGTTTTAATTAGAAAAGAATTATCATCTGCAATGGCAATTTTAACAATCATATAATTTTATTTATGGACGAAAAAGGCACTCTTTAATTAGAAACAATCATATACGCAATTGGTCGTATATTTCACTTTATATTGGCAAAATTAAAGCCACATTAGTCCCTGTATTTATATCACTCTCTATATTGAGATTAGCACTCATATCTTGGGCTCTTTTCCGTATATTGTTTAGCCCATTTCCTTCTTCAGTTTCGCTTTCCTTAAATCCTTTACCATTGTCTTTTATTTCAATTTTAACGCTTTTGTTTTCTTTTAAAATATTAACCGAAATATTTTTAGCATCTGAATATTTTATAGCGTTATTTAAAGCTTCCTGGATAATTCTATACACATTCATACCTATAACTGATGTAAATTCTATATCCTTAGAAAGTGATTGATTAATATTAAAATCAAACTGAATTGAACTTGAAGAAATATCAGCTTTATCAATAAAATTTGAAATACGTGTTTGCAAATCTTTTAAAGAAATAGCATTTTTATTCATTGCCCAAATAGTATCCCTGAGTTCATATATCGTATCTCTAGAAAAATCACTTATACTAGACAACTTATTAATTAGCTTCTCATTTTTAATTTTTAAACCGTATTGTAAATTTTCAATTGAAGAAATTATAAAAGTAAGCTGCGCACCAATATTATCATGTAAATCTCTTGATATCCTTAAACGCTGGTCTTGTAACCTATTTTGTGTTTCTATTTTAACTAATGCTTCCTTAAGTTCACTTTCTCTTTGAAGTTGATTGTTTTTTAATTTTTGTTGTTTAAAAAGTAAATAGCCTAAAAGAGAAATAACTACCGCTAAAATAATCAACCCTATAAGCTGCGTGTTTTTTTTGTTTAAATTAAGTTCTTTTTCGGCTAAATCTGCACGCTGGGAAAGGATTTGCTTTTCTTTTTTTTCTGTTTGATACTTAACTTCTAAGCTAGCCAAACCATTAGCATTAGAATCCGAAAACATAGAATCTTTCATTTTTACAAAGCTATTAATGAGTTCTCTAGCTTTGGATGCATTACCAATCCTAAAATAGCTTTCAGCTGAATTAACATAAAAATCATCAGAATAATTATTGTAGTGCGGGTTTTCTATTAGAATACTCTCTGCTTTTTTAGAATATTTAAGTGCTTGAATTGGTTTATTCAATTTATTATAAACCCCCGTAATTTTCGCAAGTACAATCAGTTGTCCTTTCCTATTAGACTTTAACTCAACACTACCGTCATATGATTTATTATAATATTCTAAGGCTTTATTATATTGTCCTAACTCATCATACAATGTTCCTATATTTTCTAATATTTTGTAGTAATGTAATAAATTACCAGACTCCAAACCTATTTCAAGGCCTTTAGTATAGGCATCAAAAGCTTCATCAAAACGCTTTAATTCTTTTAAACAAATTCCTATATTATTATATGAATTTGTTTGTTCCTTTTTTAAGCTGTAAGTTTTTCGGATTTTAAGACTCTGTAAATGATATTCTAAAGCCTCTTCTACCATATTCAATTCTTGATAGATTAACCCAATATTACTTAGTGGAATCGCCCTTGATTTTTCATCCTTTAAAACTTCATACATTTTTAAAGCTTTAAAAAAGAAATCTTGAGCCTCTTTAAATTCCCCTCTATTCCAATTAAACATACCTAGATTATTTAGACACCTAACCTCTGTTGTTGGAATTTGATGCTCTTTACTTAATTGTAAAGCTCTATTAAAATAATATTTAGCTGAATCAGATTTACCAGACACATCCATATAAATACCATATGTATTTATAAGTTCTGACAATCCTATATATTCATTTTTTTTTTTAGCAATTTGGATTCCTTGTTTTAAAACCTGATTTGCGTTTTTTAAATCGTTAAAAATAGAGTAAAACCCAACTTTGTTATACAAGCTAACCTTAACAGAATCATTTTTCGTATGTCTTGCCACAACCAATAAGCTATCGAGGTTTTGAGAAAAAACAATTGTAGTTGTAGAACAGAAAAGTGCTAACGTAAAAAAAATCTTAATAATCATAATTACCAATCGCATTAGTTTTGTTTATTTATAGCAGAGTTAATTTAACAAAAAAATGATTACAGTTGAAGAACAACCGATGTTCCTTCATTTTCAACAGAGGTAATGCTAATCACACCATCAATATCATGCGCTCTTTTTTTTATATTGTTTAGCCCGTTTCCTGAGCTAACTTTTTCAGGATTAAATCCTTTTCCATTGTCTTTTATTTCAATTTTAACGCCTTGATTATTCTCAGACATATTAACAGACACAGCTTTTGCTTCCGAATATTTAATGGCATTATTTATAGCCTCCTGAATTATTCTATATATATTCATACCTTTTACCGATGCAAATTCAATGTCTTTAGAAAATGATTCATCAATATTTAAATCAAACCGAATTGAACAAGAAGAAATATCAGCTTTATCAATAAAATTTGAAATACGTGTTTCCAAATCTTCCAAAGAAATAGCATTTTTATTCATAGCCCAAATAGTATCCCTTAATTCATAAATAGTTTCTTTTGTAAAACCACTTATGCTTAACAATTTATTAGTAAGCTTTTCATTTTTAATTTTAAAACCATATTGCAAATTCTCTAAAGAAGAAATAATAAAGGTAAGTTGCGCGCCAATATTATCATGTAAATCTCTGGAAATTCTTAAGCGTTGTTCTTGTAATCTGTTTTGGGTTTCAATTTTAATTAATGCTTCACTAAGCTCCTTTTCTTTTTGAAGCTGACGGTTTTTAAGCTTTTGCTGATTGTATAACAAATACCCTAATACAGATAAAACAATTGCTAAAACGCCTAAACCAATAAGCTGGGTGTTTTTCTTGTTTAGACTAAGTTCTTTTTCTGCTATATCTGCACGTTGAGTAAGAATTTCTTTTTCACGTTCTGCAGTATTGTATCGTTCTTGTACCTCAGCTATTTCTTTTGTAACTCTGTTACCATATATTGAATCATTAAGCTTGATATATTGATTATGATAATGAACAATACTATCTGAATTTAATTTATTAGAATAATAATAGAGTAATAAATTGTATGCTTCAAGTTCATGTTTTTTATCTTTTATTTTTTTTGAAATAGCCAGCCCTTTATACAATTTACTTTTTGCTTCTAAATAATTTTTATTAATAGTATTTATATTACCAATATTTAGCAAAGCATTAGTTAATCCAAAATCATCATCAATTTTTTCACTTAACAAATAGGCTTCTTTATAAAAAATTAAGGCTTCAGAATACTTTTTTTGCCTCTCTTTCATCAATCCATAGTTTGCGTATAAATTTGACAATGTTCTATAGTAGTTGTTAGATTTGGAAATTTTTATAGCCTTTTCAAAATAACTAAACCCTTTAATTGTATCATTTAAAGACAAATATGTGTTTCCGATATTAGAATACACATTTGCTAAACCTAATGAATCATTAATCTCTTTGGATAAATCTAATGTTTCAAAATGTATTTTTAAGGCCTTATCATATTGCTTCATTTCTTCATATAAAGCAGCAATATTTCCTTTAATTAAAAAAACATGTCTAGGGCTTTTTAGACCATTATAAATATTAAGCGCCTTTATAGTATATTTTAAACAAGAATCCATTTGGAACTTCTTATAGTATGAAACTCCTAATTTATTATACAAACTAGCTAAACCAACAGAATCGTTAAGAATTTTTCTAATTTTTAATGACTTATGATAATGCTTTATTGACTCATCAAAATTAGATTCATAAGTATGTATAATACCTATATCATTATAGGCTTGAGCTTCTCCAACCAAATTATTAGTTTTTTGAGATAATTTGAGTGCTAAATTCCCATAATGAAAAGCTGAATCATTTGAAACTCTCCCGTAATACCAACATAAATCACTATACGTTTTAATTTTAATTGAGTCGTTAGGTTTTGATTCAATTACTAATTTTAAACTATCAATTATTTTTAAGTTTTTTTGAGAAATACAATGATAACTTATTGAAATAAATAAAAATGAGAGAACTATTTTTTTCATAAAAGCATGGTTACTTACCAAATATAAGCTTTTGAAATAAAATTAATTCTTTAGTAATAAAAAATAAACGATCTAAAATTGAATCATTAAAGCCATTGGCAATTTTACTTTTTTGAGAATTTAAATGATTTATTTTTCGCTCTAATTTATACTTTTCCATAAGGAAAATATAATTATTATCTGTATTTTTTCTAATAAGACGAGAATCTGAATATACTTTTACTACACAAAAAAGCAATAGAAATACAATTAAAAAGATTATAACACCAAACCAATCAAAAACCATAATCACAAATAATTTTTAGTGTTATTTAAATGATAAAATGGTCTACAAAAAAAACACCAATTACCAATCATTTTTTTGATTAATAGCATTGGTGCTTTTTGATATGAACTGATTAATAGCATTTTAAATCTACAATTAAAAGTAATACATCATTAAAATTTTCGACCAAATGTGATAAAAAAAGATTAAGCGTAATAATCTGATTATCACGCCCAATCAAACAAATCTCAACAACAAGATTTATTTTTTAAGGTCGTAAGCATATATGCTATTATTGCTAGCTAAGTAGTACAGGTAACCTCCAAAGTCATCCACTTCGTAGATTGGCTTTTTATCTTTTAATAAAATTTCCTTTTCAACTTTCCCTGAATCCTTGTTTATTTTTACTAAGCTCACACCTTCATCCAATTTAGTTAAAGTGAATTGTGCATTTTCAGTAGCGGAAGTCGCTCTAAACCGTTTTGCCATTTCATTAAAAGATGCTGTTGCTATGGCAGCATACGCATCCGCTTCTCTTTGTTTTTGAGCACCGTATTGATTGTATTGCCCAAGATAGTTTTTATTTGCCCCAGCTTGAAAGCTCGCATCCGCCATTGCTGCAGTTGATGCCAATGCTACCGCACTTAAAGCTACTATAGCAAAAGCACTTTTGCCTGGCGCCCTATAATATTCATGAAATTTCTCTGAACCATCAAAATCGAGCATCATAACATTTTGATCTGAGGACAGCAAAAGTCCTTCATCCCTTATCTCAAAACTTTTGGGATTTTCTTTAGCTTCAAAATCATAAGTAGCTAACGTACTAATATCTCCAGATTCTTCATTAATGGCAATCATCTCTTCACCCGTACTTATTAAATATCTGCCCCTATTCTGATCATAAACACTTGTAACAGCCTTAGCTCTTTTGTATTTTATTGGTTTGCTCCAAATAGATTCACCTGTATTTAAATTTATAATATTGGCATCACTATCTGTTATATAAATCATACCTTGTTTAGTTAGCGCCATGGTATGAATGTTTTCACCCGTTTTTAATGGCTTATTGAATAATGGCTTCCCATCAAAAGAAATCTTATTAATACCACCTTCACCAAGTCCAAATAAAATACCATCATCCATTATATAAAAATGCTGAACATAACCTTTTGTTTTTGGCGCTTTTTCCCATAAGTCCTCACCAGTACTCGACGACAAAAATGAAATATTACTTTGCGCTTTGGCAGAAGCCAATTTTCCTAAACCTTTTTTACCAGAATCTGCAACATCGCTTACAATAGCCAAGCCTTTAGGAGTTACTTCAAAATTTGAAACAACACCTTTCAATTTTTTGCCTTCACCCCACATTTGCGACCCAGAAGCACTTATTTTATGAATCATATGGTTTTTACCTTTACCTTGAACAGCATACATAGATTTACCATCATTGTCAGGAATAATGTAAGCCACATTTTTCAAATCCACTACCCAATTTTCTGCTCCAGTATTCATGTCTATTCTATAAATACCCTTATAAGTTGGCAATATTACACCCCCATCTATTATACTAGGCCTTCCGGTAAGCGAATTAGAACCTTTTAGTTTAAACAGTTTTATTTCATTGCCAGTTCCCATATCGTAAATACCTACTGCTTGCGTGTACTTTTCTTTTGCAGTACGTTGCCCTGACACAATTAATTTGTTCTCTGGCATAATTAAAGTTGGCCTTCCAGCGGCTTTCCAGCCATTAGCTTTAGTATCGAACAAACGCTTACCAGACACTACGTCTATTACGCTTTGTTTGGCAGCAATTCCGCCAAAACCAGCTTGACCCACCATAACATAAGGCGTGTTAGGCACAATAAAAATCTCTTCTTGCTTTACTTTTCCATAATCGTCAAAGTTAAATACTAAGCCATCTTGCCCAGGTTTTATTCCTGCTAACCCTTTACCATGTGTAATTAACATCACGCCCGAAGTCGTTAGAGTCATTTGATCTATTTTTCCACCTAAATTATATGTAAAATTAGGCGTCTCTGCCTTTTGAGCCTGTGTTACGCTAACCATTAGTATACATACTAATAGGAAACTAATTTGTTTTAATTTTTTCATTGTTGAATTTGTTTTGTTAATAATAGCAAAAGAGTCGTGCGAAAGTCACACAACTCTAATTTTTAAAACCTAAATGGTTTGTTTTGACAGATTGAATGAACCACTAGTTACATCCTTTATAGAATTGTCTCCATTTACATTCTTGCACATAAAACTAAAAGTGCCTTTTACATTGGAATTTGTTTCTTCAGAAATGGATACAGACCCCACTTTTGTATTGTCATATGGTGCTTGCCATATTTCTGTTGTAGATGCTGTTGGATTACTTAAATTAACATCTGTTTCAGTATAAGTAGCTACAACATTTCCTAAACTAGCACCAGTAATATCGTAAGTTCCTTCACCTGCATACCCAGAAATAGTAATTGCAAAGGCATTTCCGTCGCTGTTTGACGCAATGATGATTAAATTGTTAATACCACCTGCACTGGCAAGTGTTGCTTTTGACGAAATTTCCATGGATTGAAAAGATACCCCTCCAATATTTGCCGTTAGAGTTCCTGAAGCAGCATTTCCGTCACTACCGCCATCGTCACTTGATGAACATGATGTAAATGTTAGTAATGATCCTATCATTACTAACAGCATGATTTGTTTTAAATTTCTCATTGTTGAATTATTTTATTGATTAATAGTATTACAAAACTGCAACAATGAGCAAGGGAAATCAATACGATGAATTACGTATATTTTAATTTACGATGGAAAATTTTTGATTTATGAAAAAATTTTTCGCTAAAATTTAATGAAAGGAAATTGTGATTGAAGCGTTTTTGTCTTTGCTTCTATATTTTGAAGAAATGCTTTGTAAGATTGAGATTGCGGATTGAATGGTTTATGCTGAAGCCCTTTTTGAATTGCATCAACGTCATCCATAACTTTGGAAGATTCATCAGAAACCCAAACGTTTTTAAAGGTATTCCAGATATAATTGATGGCTAATTGATTTGGGTGAATCATATCTTCGCTATAAAAACGATAATCACGAAGTTCGTCCATCATTATTTCATAAGACGGAAAATAGAATGATTGATTCTTTACAACTTGATGAATAGCAGAAATTAAATGTGCTTTACTTTGCGTGTTTTCTACAAATCCATCATTTAAATGGCGAATTGGAGAAACTGTGAAAATTATTGAAACTTTAGAGTTTACTTTTCTAATTAAATCTACAATGCTATCCAAAGATGCTGTTACTTCTTCAACTGAAAGTAGTTTTTTGGTAAATTCCTTTTGAGATACTTTATGGCAGTTTGCAACTGTTTTATTTGCCTTATTAAAATGATAAACCCAAGCCGTTCCTAAAGTAATGATTATATGCGTTGTTTTACTAAGTTGCGAAGCTATGACGTTGATGCTATTGTTAAGTTGTCTTATTAATTCTTCTTTTGAAGTGTTGCTTAACTTTGAATGTGCATCAAAACAATGCCATTGCTCGTTATGAAAAAAGACATCATCTTCAGAAAATACTTTTTGATTTACTGTATTTTCAATTAAAGTCTGAATAGCTTTTGGATGAAATAATATCCCAAAAGGATTTTGAACACTTTGAAATTTGAAATACTCTAATTTATCTCCAATGTTTTCTGAAAAGCAAGAACCTATCAATAGAATATTAGACTCGTAATCTATTAGGTTATTAGATTGTTTTCCAAGTGATATTTTAGTTTGAAGATTCAAAACTTAAGAAACATAGTTCTTAGCGTTATTTAAAGCCTCATCAATACCTGCAAGGTTCTTACCGCCTGCAGTAGCAAAAAATGGTTGTCCACCACCACCTCCTTCGATGTATTTCCCCAATTCTCTAACTACTTGTCCTGCATTTAAATCTTTAGTTGCAACTAATTCTTTTGAAATATAACATGATAATAATGCTTTACCTTTTTGCTCTGAAGCTAAAAGTAAAAACAAGTTATCAAATTGACTTCCTAATTCAAAAGCAACATCTTTTAAACCTCCAGCATCCAAGTCTAACTTTTTAGCTAAAAATTGAACACCATTAATATTTTCCAACTCACTTTTAAGTTCGCTTTTAATATTTTTAGCTTTATCCTTAAGTAATCCTTCTATTTGTTTTTTAAGATTTATATTTTCTTCTTGAAGATTCTGGAGTGCTTTTACTGGTTCTTTGGCATTGTTTAATAAATCTCTCATTTCAAAATAAGCGCGGTTATTTTCAAAATAAAAATCTTTTACAGCATCATTAGTAATCGCTTCAATTCTTCTAATTCCAGCAGCAACAGCTCCTTCAGAAACTATTTTAAAATGCCATATATCAGAAGTATTTTGTACGTGTGTACCTCCACAAAGTTCTATAGATTTTCCAAATCTAATTGCTCGAACAGTATCTCCATATTTTTCACCAAATAAACTCATCGCACCTTCAGCAATTGCTTGTTCTTTTGGAACATTACGCATTTCTTCTAAAGGCAATTTACCTTCAATACGTCTGTTTACAAAATTCTCAACGTCTCTTATTTCTTCAACAGTTAATTTTGAAAAGTGTGAAAAATCGAAACGTAAATATTTTGAATGTACTGCACTTCCTTTTTGCTCTACATGCGTTCCTAAAATTTCTCGTAAAGCTTGGTGTAGTAAATGTGTTGCTGTATGATTACACTCTGTTCTATGTCGCTGTTTAGAGTCCACGACTGCTTTAAAAGATTCATTAATATGCTTAGGTAAGTTTTTAGCAAAATGGATAATAACGTTATTTTCCTTTTTAGTATCTAAAATATAAACCACATCACCATGCGTATCTTCCAAGTAGCCTTTATCGCCTACTTGTCCGCCTCCTTCTGGATAAAACGGTGTTAAATTAAATACTAACTGATACATGTCGCCTTCTTTTTTTGAAGTTACTTTTCTGTATCGTGTTAATTTTACATTAGCCTCTAAGGTGTCATAACCAACAAATTCTTCTTCAGCATCATTAACTAAAATTGTCCAATCATCTGTAGACATTTCACTTGCTGCACGAGATCTACTTTTTTGTTTTTGTAACTCAATATTAAAGCCTTCTTCATCAAGCTTCAATCCTTTTTCAGATAGAATCAACGCAGTTAAATCTATTGGAAATCCATAAGTATCATATAATTCAAACGCTTTTTCGCCTGAAACAGTTGTTCCTTGAGTTTCGTCAACAATTTTATTTAGTAATACTAAACCTTGATCTAAGGTTCTTAAAAACGACTGTTCTTCTTCTTTAATTACATTTTCAATAAGTTGTTTTTGAGCTTTAAGTTCTGGAAACGCCTTTCCCATTCGATTACTCAATACATCAACCAACCTATAAATAAAAGGTTCTTTTTTATCAAGAAATGTAAATCCGTATCGTACAGCACGACGCAAAATTCTTCTAATAACATAACCAGCTCCTGTATTACTTGGAAGCTGTCCATCTGCTATTGAGAAGGCTACAGCACGAACATGGTCTGAAATAACACGAATAGCTACATCTTCCTTTTCGTTTTTACCGTAATTTTTATTCGTAATCGTTTCAATCTCTCTAATAAGCGGTGTAAAAACATCGGTATCATAATTTGACTGCACCCCTTGAAGTACCATACACAAACGCTCAAAACCCATTCCTGTATCAATATGCTTATTTGGTAAATTTTCAAGAGAACCATTAGCTTTTCGGTTGTATTGCATGAAAACTAAATTCCATATTTCCACTACTTGTGGGTGGTCTTCGTTTACTAAATTTTTTCCAGAAATTTTTGCTTTTTCTTCCACAGAACGAATATCTACATGTATTTCGCTACAAGGTCCACATGGTCCTTGATCTCCCATTTCCCAAAAATTATCCTTTTTATTCCCTTTTAAAATACGGTCTTCAGAAATGTATTGCTTCCAAATATCATAAGCCTCATTATCCATTCCAATACCATCCTTTTCATCACCTTCAAAAACAGTAACGTATAAAATATCTTTATCAATACCGTAAACTTCAGTTAGAAGTTCCCAAGCCCAAGCAATAGCTTCTTTCTTAAAATAATCACCAAAACTCCAGTTACCAAGCATTTCAAAAAGTGTATGATGATATGTATCATAACCAACCTCTTCCAAATCATTATGCTTCCCAGACACGCGTAAGCATTTTTGAGAATCTGCAATACGGTTGTTTTTTGGCTGCGCATTTCCTAAAAAATACTCTTTAAAAGGTGCCATCCCAGAATTAACAAACATTAAAGTTGGGTCGTCTTTTAAAACCATAGGTGCAGAGGGCACTATGCTATGTTTCTTTTCTTGAAAAAAACTTAAAAATTTTGATCTTACGTCTTGTGATTTCATCTATTGTTATTGAGCATCTTTGTCTCTATTAAATTCTTTTTAATAGGAAACAATTTTTATATTTACTCTCCAAAATTATTTAAAATAAAGGAGTTCATTAACCTCGAATTAAGTTTTTAGTTTAATTACTATAAAAATAATTTCGTAGGTTTGTTCGTTTACACACTAGAAACAGTAGTAATACTGTTTAAAATTAGTTGCAAAAATAGTATAATTTAAGGAATGAGTAAGGTAAAATATTACTACGATAAAGAATCGCTTTCTTACCGAAAAATTGAGCGCAAAAAACGTACTACATTTAAATATGCTACTATATTTATTTTAGCAGCTGCTTTTTTTGCTTTTATTTTTGTTTTTATTGCCAGTCAATACATAGAATCTCCAAAAGAACGTGCTTTAAAAAGAGAACTTCAAAATGCACAATTACAATTTGAGTTGCTTAATAAAAAGATGGAACATGCGGAAGCTGTTTTAGAAAACATTGCAGATAGAGATAATAATATTTACCGTGTTTATTTTGAGGCAAACCCCATTCCTGATGAACAACGTAGGGCTGGATTTGGAGGAATTAACAGGTATAAAAATCTGGAAGGTTTTGATAATTCTAAATTAATTATTGAAAGTAACAAACGATTAGATATTTTACAAAAGCAAATTGTAGTTCAATCTAAATCGCTAGACGAAATTAAAATACTTGCTGAAGAAAAAGAAAAACTTTTAGAAGCAATTCCTGCAATACAACCTGTTAGTAATGAAAATTTAACGCGAATGGCTTCTGGGTATGGTATGCGTTCAGACCCATTTACTAAGGTAAGAAAAATGCATTGGGGTATGGATTTTACAGCGCCGAGAGGAACGCCAGTTTACGCAAGCGGAGATGGTGTTGTAGAACGTGCAGACAGTAACTCTTCTGGCTATGGAAAACATATACGAATTAAACACGGCTATGGGTACACCAGTTTATATGCCCACTTATACAAGTACAACGTTAGAAAAAATCAAAAAGTAAAACGAGGCGATTTAATTGCTTTTGTAGGCAGTACAGGACGCTCTGAAGCACCACATTTACATTATGAAATATTTAAAGATGGAGATCGTATAAACCCTATAAACTTTTACTATGGAAGTTTAACTGCCGAAGAATTTAATAAACTACTAGAACATGCTTCTTTAGAAAACCAATCCCTCGATTAATGCATATAGAATTACCTGAAAAACGATATTATGGTATAGGCGAAGTAGCTAAGGCTTTTGGCGTTAACACTTCTCTTATACGTTTCTGGGAAAAAGAGTTTGATGTACTCAAACCTAAGAAGAATGCTAAAGGCAATCGCAAGTTTACACCTGAGGATGTTAAAAACCTTAAATTCATTTACCACCTAGTTAAGGAACGCGGTTTTACTCTTGAAGGTGCCAAGACACATCTAAAAGAAGAAAAAAAACAGGCTCTTAATAATTTTGAAATTATTAATAAGCTTGAGGATGTAAAAAATCAGCTTATTAAAATAAAGCAACATCTGTAAAAATTTGTTATAGTAAATAAGTAACTTTTATAGAAAACATGTGTCTTATCTAACAACAACAAAATTAATTCACTAAACCATTTTTATCATGAAAAAATTTTTACCATTAATTATTATAGCAATTCTTGTATTAGGAATCTATTCTTGGGCAAAGGGATTTAACAATACTGCAGTTGAGTATGAAGCTGATGCTAAAACAGCCTGGTCTAATGTTGAAAGTGACTACCAGCGTCGCGCAGATTTAATTCCAAACCTAGTTGCTACAGTAAAAGGTTACGCAGCTCATGAAAAAGAAACTTTAGAAGGCGTTATTAAAGCACGATCTGAAGCTACAAAAACTACTATTGATGTTGGAGATTTAACCCCAGAAAAAATGGCTCAATTCCAAAAAGCGCAACAAGGCTTAAGTGGTGCTTTATCTAGATTATTAGTAACTGTAGAAAAATATCCTGAATTGAAAGCTGACAGAAGCTTTCTTGAACTACAATCTCAGTTAGAAGGTACCGAAAATAGAATTAAAGTCTCTAGAGATCGTTTTAATGAAAAGGTGAATATTTATGATAAATTCACAACAAAATTTCCAGGAAAGTTATTAGCTAGCCTATTTGGTTTTGAAGAAATGGCTCGTTTTAAAAGCGCTCCAGGAAGTGAAAACGCTCCTAAAGTAGAGTTTTAAAATGTCAAATAAAGTTGAAGACTTTTTAACACCTGATGAAGAACAGGACGTTATTGAAGCTATTCGGGTAGCAGAGTTAAATACTTCTGGAGAAATCCGTGTTCATATTGAAAAAACATGTGAAGGCAATGCTACAAATCGTGCTTTAGATCTTTTTCATACGCTTAAAATGGACAATACCAAACTTCAAAATGCGGTATTAATTTATTTAGCTATTGAAGATAAAACCTTTGTGATTTATGGTGACAAAGGTATAAATGACGTTGTTGAAAACGAGTTTTGGGACAGTACTAAAGAGATTATGCAATTATATTTCAAAAAAGGAGATTTTAAACAAGGTTTAATTGAAGGTGTTTTAAAATCTGGGGAACAACTTAAAAAATATTTCCCTTACACTGATTCTGATTCAAACGAATTAACAAACGAAATTTCTAAAGGATAATTTTTCAGTATGCAGTATTCAGTATTCAGTTTGCAGTTGCAGTATAGCTTTAAAAACAAAGCTATACTTAGTTTACTATTCGCTGTATTATCTATTAGTTTTTCTTCTGCTCAATATGATATCCCTGAAAAACCAACAAAAGCAAATCCAGATGCTGTATATGACTATATAAGCTTACTTTCTACCTCTCAAAAAAGTAGTTTAGAAAGAAAATTAATTAAGTATTCTGATACAACCTCAACTCAAATTGTTGTTGCTATAATTAACTCCACTAATGGCGAAAATATTAATTATTTAGGTGCTAAATGGGGGCAAAAATGGGGTATTGGTCAAGACAAAGAAGATAATGGTGTTTTAATACTATTAGCAAAAGGAGATAGAAGAATTGCTATAAATACAGGATATGGTGTTGAACATCTATTAACAGATGCCATGT
This sequence comes from uncultured Algibacter sp., assembly GCF_947487575.1. Lineage (GTDB taxonomy): Bacteria > Bacteroidota > Bacteroidia > Flavobacteriales > Flavobacteriaceae > Algibacter_B. The sequence goes on from NZ_CANKXG010000006.1 coordinate 38,207, forward strand.
CTAAACGTATTATAGAACGTGACATTATCCCTTATTTTAAACAAAATGATTACCCTGGAGGCTTAAATAGAGGCACTGATGCCATTTTTGAAGTCTTGAATGGCGAATACAAAGGTACACGTCAGTCCAATCAAAGTGAATTCCCTATAGGATTGATTTTTATTTTGATTTTCATATTTATAATTATCCTTATCTCAATTTCTAAAAATAGACGTGGAGGCGGCGATGGAAATCGCGGAAACCGATCTTCAGGAAGTGACTTATTAGAAGCCATAATTTTAAGTAATATGGGACGTGGTAGTTACCGTAGAGGTTCAAGCGGCTGGGGCGGAAGCTCTGGCGGTGGAGGATTTTCTGGTGGTGGTGGGTTCGGTGGCGGATTTGGCGGCGGTGGCTTCGGCGGTGGCGGTGCTTCAGGAGGGTGGTAGTAGTTTAATCTACAGCACATAACACAATCTTATATCGAACTTATATCACTAAACTAGACAGCATATAATATTAGTTTCAAAACAGACTTTGATGGATTTGCCCGCGTTAGGGATTGAAGTGTATAGCCCACAGCCCGACGTAGGAGGTGCGAGGACTTGTAACGGAAAGCACGACCCCTTAGGGTAACGCCCAAATTAATTATTATTAAAACTACTGTACTGGAACAGGTTTACTTTTTACGCATATATACACTAATAGGTACGCCATTAAACCCAAAATTCTCTCGAAGTTTGTTTTCTAGATAACGTTTGTAAGCGTCTTTAACGTACTGAGGTAGATTACAGAAAAATGCGAATTGTGGTTGTGCTGTTGGTAATTGCATGATGTATTTAATCTTTACAAATTTACCTTTATAAGCAGGAGGAGGATAACGCTCTATAATTGGCAACATAATATCATTTAACTGACTTGTTTTTATCTTTTTAGAACGGTTTTTGTAAACCTCAACAGCAGTTTCGATGGCTTTAAAAATACGTTGTTTAGTTAAGGCAGATATAAAAACTACTGGAACGTCTGTAAATGGCTCCATTTGTTTTTTTATAGCCTTTTCGTATTCCTTCATAGACTTATGGTCTTTTTCAACTAAATCCCACTTATTTACTAAAACCACAATCCCTTTTCTGTTACGCTCTGCTAACCAAAATATATTTTGCACTTGTCCGTCAAAACCTCTATTAGCATCTAAAACCAATAAACATACATCGGCATGTTCAATAGCTCTTACGCTTCGCATTACAGAATAAAACTCTAAATCTTCTTTTACTTTAGATTTTCTTCTAATTCCAGCAGTGTCTACCAAATTAAATTCGAATCCAAAACGATTGTATTTTGTATCAATAGAATCTCGTGTTGTTCCAGCAATATCAGTAACGATATATCTGTCTTCACCAATCAATGCGTTTATAAATGACGACTTTCCAGCATTAGGCCTTCCTACTACAGCAAATCTTGGCAACTCCTCTTCTATAACCTCTTCCTTTTCGGGTAAAGCTTCAATTAAAGCATCTAAAAGTTCTCCTGTACCACTTCCGTTAATACTAGCAACGGTGTAATATTCGCCTAATCCTAAAGAATAAAACTCAACAGCATCTTCAGCTCGTTTTCCATTATCTACCTTATTTACAACAAGAAATACAGGTTTAGTCACTTTTCTGAGTAATCTAGCCACATCTTCATCCATCCCTGTTACTCCAGATTCTACATCCACCATAAAGATTATAGCATCAGCTTCATCTATAGCTAATTCAACTTGCTTATCAATTTCAGCTTCAAAAACATCATCACTCCCCAAAACATAACCGCCTGTATCTATTAAAGAAAATTCTTTTCCGTTCCAATCACTTTTACCATAATGACGGTCTCTAGTAACGCCACTAACAGCGTCAACAATAGCTTCGCGTCGTTGTATTAAACGATTAAAAAACGTTGATTTCCCAACATTTGGCCTTCCTACTATAGCAACAATATTACTCATATCCTTTGTATTACGTTTTACATCTATCCGATGCCTCTATTATTTCTATCCGAAATATTTTGCAAAAATAGGAAATATAGACGACGCAAAGTTCTTTTTTAATAAAGATTGAATGTATTTAAAGTTTAAAGAAAAAATAGTACTTTACTGTTCTAAACTTAACTACAAATGCCACTAAGTAATGACATTGTTTTAAGACCGAGGTTTAAAATGGAAATACCAAGGTATAATGAAGCCATTTTAAGTGATTTCGAGAATGCAAAAACTACTCAAAAGGATTTTGTTATAACTCGAGTAGATGACCATGTATTCATAAAATTCCCTAGAGACAAACAAACATTTTGGACGCCACAACTTCATCTTGAAATTAATAAAATTGACGATAATTCAAGTAAACTTCACGGATTATTTGGACCAAACCCAACAGTTTGGACACTTTTTATGTTTCTTCATTTTATAGTAGCTGGATTATTTATAGCATTTGCCATTTGGACTTATACCAACATGACTATAAAAGAAAGTTATGCTGTTCAAGCTAGTGTTACATTTCTGATGGTTTTGGTTTGGATAACGTTATATTTTGCAGGAAGTATAGGAAAGGCTTCAGGTACAAGTGACATGCGATTACTTAATAATTTTATGAACAGTATATTAAACGCTGAAAGTTAAAACCAGAGTGTAAGTTACACTCTGGTTCTCTTATTTACTCTTTATAAATATCGTAAAATTCTATTTTGAATAAATATTTAAAGTAGCGTCACTTGGAAACTCATTTGAAACAATTAATAATCTTTTTCCATTAGGACTTTCTTCTGGGTTTACTACTAATAAACCTTCAGGTGAAGTATTCCTTAATCTTTGAACGAAAAATGGATTATATACATCTGTTATATTATAAATAAGTACATCCCCACTTCTTTCTAGTCCAATTATTGCGAATGTATTTATTCCATCAGAATAAGTAGTTACAGCCTCTGGCTCAGTTCCTTTATCATCTGATCTGTTTTCAGGATAGTTTCCAAAATCAAACAAACTCGCTAGTGTAAACTCATTCCCAGAGTCAAAAATCAATTTACCTGTAGTATCCCATATAGAAAAGGAACGTGCTCCATAGCCATATATTTGATCTATATCACCGTCTCCATCTGTATCTCCATTAGCTGTGGTAACTTTTAAACGTCCTAAATTTTCTTCCTCTTGAAGTATTGCTGCATTTGGGTAAGCTACCGGATCCAAAATTAAATCATCACCTCTTTCTTCTTCAGAATAACCATCATAATCTCTTGCATCTCCTTCATTAGCAGTAATAATATAACCAATACCTCCTATTTCAAAATAATCAATAGCATCAGGTTGATAAAAACTCAGTACTGGCCAATGTTTTAAATTTCCAATATCATCATCTCTATCACTTAAATCAAAAGCTATTTCAGAATAATCTTTTGTACCTAAAGGATAAATATTTGTTATTATTTTAGTATCAATATCCAATTTAGCAATACCATTATTCTCTTGTAGTGCTATAAAAGCTATTTTTGAGTCTGATGATACTGTTATATACTCGGGCTCAACATCTGTACTTAAATCTGCTCCTGGACCAAATACTCTAAATCCATTATCCTCTAAAGTGGCTTCATCTGAATTAAAATTATCAAAGAAAATTTGAGTTGCAGTTTTAGTTTCTACTTCAATTAATGTTATAGACCCTTTAGGATCTATATCATAAGCATCATTAGGCTCACCTTCATTTGCAGCTATAATATATTTTGCATCTGGTGTAAAAGTTACCATATCTGGTAATGCTCCAGCAGTAATTTCAGCATAAGGAGTGGTTAAATTATTTGTTTCAAAAACAATCACTTTACCATTGTCAGTAGATTCGTTTGCTTCTATTGCGATTGCCAAAAGACCACTTCTACAAGCTACAGAGTTTACATTACCTCCATACAAAGTAACATCAATTGGATTTTTAATCTCTGGGTTGTTTAAATCAGATATATTTATAACATCAACTTCTTTAGCTTCAGAATTTGTTGAAAACACAGTTTTAGTTGCAGCATCATAAGCAGAAATTTCCGGAACACCGTCGCCTAAGCTAATTTTAGCTTCAGTAGTAAAATAGGCAACATCCATGCCGTCTTGCCCATTGCCCCCATCTTGTCCATCAAGACCATTTGTTCCGTCTTGCCCGTCCATGCCGTCTTCAACACATGAAGTGAATACTATAAAAGTTCCCACAAGGGTTACACTAAGTAATTTAAATAATTTGTTACGTTTCATAATTTTGAATTTATTAATTAATTCACAAATATGAAACAGCAACTTTATGATAACGTTAATTTATCAAGAAACTACTATTAGGATTTACTAGTTATTGTAACCAAAACGTTTCAGCTGATTTTGGTTACTACGCCAATTTTTATTCACTTTTACATATAATTCTATATGAATTTGTTTTCCGAAGAACTTCTCTAAATCTTTTCTAGCCTCTATACCTACTCGTTTTAATGCGCTTCCTTTATGGCCTATAATGATGCCTTTTTGAGTCTCGCGCTCTACCATAATTACAGATCGCACTCTTATTATATTTTCTTCTTCAAAGAATTCTTCGGTATCAACTTCGACAGCATAAGGAATTTCCTTTTTGTAATGCATTAGAATTTTTTCACGAATGGTTTCGTTAATAAAAAAACGTTCTGGTTTATCTGTTAATTGGTCTTTTGGATAAAATGGTGGTGATTTAGGAAGTAAATCAATAATACGATTAAAAACTTCTTTTACATTAAACCCTTGAAGAGCAGATACAGGATAAATTTCAGCATTAGGCACTTTTTCAGTCCAAGATTGAACTTGATTTTCCAATTGTTCTTGATCTGATTTATCTATTTTGTTAAGTAATAACAAAATAGGTATTTTCGAATCTGTTATTTTATTAAAAAAGGCTTCATCTTTCAACTCCTTTTCACCAATTTCAACCATATAAATAAGAACATCGGCATCTTCAAAAGCCGACTTCACAAAACCCATCATAGATTCTTGAAGCTCGTAAGCTGGTTTTATTATGCCTGGTGTATCGCTTAAAACCACTTGAAAATCATCTCCATTTACAATGCCTAAAATCCTATGTCTTGTAGTTTGTGCTTTTGAAGTAATAATGGAAAGCTTTTCGCCAACAAAGGCATTCATTAATGTTGACTTTCCAACATTAGGGTTTCCTATTATATTTACAAAACCTGCTTTATGATTCATAGATGCCTTTATTTATAATTGCAAAGTTACAACTTGAATATTTTATTCTACTAGAAATATATAAAACAAAAAAAGCAGGAAGTATAACTTCCTGCTTTTAATATCTAAATAAGTAATTATAAATTACTTTACCTCCAATAATTCTACATCAAAAATTAATGTTGAATTAGGTTGAATTACTCCACCTGGTCTTGGGTTTGCACCGTAAGCGATATCGCTTGGCACAAAAAACTTGTATTTAGCACCTTCTTTCATTAACTGTAAACCTTCGGTCCAACCTTTTATAACTTGAGTTACACCAAATTCTGCTGGCTGTCCTTTATCAACTGAACTATCAAACACAGTTCCATCAATTAAAGTACCATGATAGTGCACTTTTACTTTAGATGCAGTAGTTGGCTTTTCGCCTGTTCCTTCTTTTAAAACAATGTATTGTAAACCACTCTCTGTTGTTTGAACACCATCTTTAGATTTGTTTTCAGCTAAGAATTTCTCACCTGCCTCCTTATTCTCTGCTGCTGCTTCCTGACGCTTAATAGCATCTGCTTTTTGTTTCTTCTGAAAATAAGTTCTAACTATTTGTTGTGCTACATTTTCTTCAAGCAAGATATCTGTAGAATCGGTAACATTATTAAACCCTTGTATAAACAAATCATTATCAAAATCGTCAAAACTAGCTTTGACATTTTTAGCAACATCCATTCCTATTGCATAGCTTACAGAATCTAATTCCGTTTTTATTGGTTTTTTAGTTGCTCCAGTTTGGTTACATGATACAACAAGCATTACCATAGTTACAAAACTTAAAAATTTCATTATTTTCATTTTTATTATTTTTTTATTATGACGCCAAATGTAACAAATTTATAGGGAGTATAAAAGAAAAATAATTGCACTTGATAAATACCAATAGTCATTTAAATATGATACAAAAAGGACACTATACAAAAGTAAAGAGCCGCAAAAATTGCGGCCCTTTAAATATTTAATATAATTCTACAATTATTTTCTAACAGATTTTACAATTGCCAAAGCAGCTCTAACATCGTTCTCTAATTTAGCATAATCTTTATTTGCTACTATCTCTTTTGAAATTAGTTTAGACCCCATTCCAACACAGGTTACCCCTGCATCAAACCATCCTTTTAGGTTTTCTTCAGTTGGAGAAACACCTCCTGTTGGCATAATAGAAGTCCACTGTTGTGGCCCTTTAATACCTTTTACAAATTGAGGTCCATAAATATCACCAGGGAATAGTTTTACGATTTCACACCCTAACTCTTCAGCTCTAGTAATTTCAGTTAATGTACCACAGCCAGGAGACCAAAGTACCTTTCTTCTATTACAAACTATTGCAATATCTTCTCGTAATACTGGTGTTACTATAAAATTAGCACCTAAAGCCATGTACAATGAAGCTTGTCCTGCATCTGTAACAGAACCCACACCCATTATCATACCAGGTAATTCTGTGATTGCATATTTTGTTAATTCGCCAAAAACTTCATGAGCGAAATCTCCACGTGCTGTAAACTCCATTAAACGAGCCCCACCATCGTAACATGCTTTTAGTACTTTTTTACTTAACTCAATATCATTATGAAAAAACAAAGGAATCATCCCTGTATCTTTCATTGTTTGTGCAACTTCTAATCTTGAAAATTGTGCCATTTTATTTAAATGTTTAATTGTTAATTTGTGTAGTTGTTGAACTGAAAACCGATTAAACGATTCAACAGTTCAACAATTAAACACTTATATTATCTATCTAGCAACACGCCCAGAAGCATCACCTCCCATTAATTTTTCAACTTCTGCTACAGTAGCTAAGTTAGCATCACCCTTAATTGTATGTTTTAAACAAGATGCTGCAACTGCAAAATCTAGTGCATTTTGATCATTCTCTGGGTATTTTAATAATCCGTAGATTAATCCGCCCATGAAAGAATCTCCACCACCAACTCTATCTACAATATCAGTAATTTGGTATTGACGAGTTTCGTACATTTTCTTTCCATCATATAAAACACCAGCCCAAGTATTATGAGATGCCGAAATAGACCCTCTTAATGTAGTAATTACCTTTTTAGCTCTTGGGAACTTTTCCATCATTTGCTGACAAACAGATAAGAAAGCTTCAGCTTTAACATCATGACCTTGTGTTTGAACTGTAATACCTTCTGGCTTAATTCCAAAATGCATTTCCGCATCTTCTTCATTTCCTAAAACAATATCACAATAAGAAGTTATTTCAGTCATTACTTTTTCTCTATGAGCATCGCTACAATATTTCCAAAGTTTAGCTCGGTAATTTAAATCTGTTGAAATGGTAATTCCTTTTGAGCTAGCAACTTTAACAGCTTCTAAACAAACATCTGCAGCACCTTGAGAAATAGCAGGAGTAATCCCTGTCCAGTGAAACCATTCAACACCTTCAAAAACAGCATCCCAATCAATCATTCCTGATTCAATTTCAGAAATTGCAGAATGTGCTCTATCATATACTACTTTAGAACCTCTAGATACCGCTCCAGTTTCCAAGAAATAAATACCTAAACGATCTCCACCCCAAACAATTTTATCAACTCCAACACCTCTTTTACGCATTTCCATCATAGCACACTCACCAATATCATTCTTTGGTAAACGTGTTACAAAATCACATGACACACCATAATTAGCTAAAGAAACAGCTACGTTAGATTCTCCTCCACCATAAATAGCGTCAAAATTATTTGCTTGCGAAAATCTTAAAAATCCTTGAGGAGCTAATCTTAACATGATTTCTCCGAATGTTACTACTTTACTCATTTTAATTAATCTTATTTAAAAAAGTTAGTTTTTTTAGTTAAACGTTTAACCTATATTTTAAAATTAAATAAAATCCTTTGAATTTATATTAGATTTTGATTTAATCATATAATACTATATATTTGCTTAAACGTTTAAGCAAATATATAAAAAAATTGAATACCAAAAAGAAAACTACAATAAAAGATATAGCAAACGTTTTAAATATCTCTATAGCTGCAGTTTCTAAAGCACTTCATGACGACTCTAGGATTAGTAAAAAAACTAAAAAAGCCGTAAAGCAGGTTGCAAAAAACTTAAATTATCAACCAAATCATTTGGCTAGTGCCTTAAGAAAAGGAAAAAGTAAATTAGTTGGTGTAATTGTTCCTAGAACTAACAGCAATTTTTTTTCTTCAGTCATCGAAAATATTGAAGAAGTATTAAATAAAGAAGGTTATAACATCATTATAACTCAGTCTAATGAATCGTTTAAAAAAGAGTGTGACAATATAAACACTTTATTATTCACTCAAGTAGACGGTATTATTGCTTCGATGGCCAATGAAACTATTGATTTAGAATATTTCGAAAAAATTAAAGCCAAAGGAATTCCATTAATCTTATTTGATCGTGGTGAAAATGATTTGAATGTGGATTATATTGGTATTAATGATTATGATAGTAGCCACAAGATTGTGGAGCACTTGGTAAACCAGGGATGCAAAAGAATTGCTCACATTGGTGGTTTTAAGCGTACTAGAATATACAATAACCGTATTAGGGGTTACATGGATGCCTTAAAAAAACATAATCTGCCTTTAGATAATGAACTTCTTATTGAAAGCAATCTCACAATTGCAGATGGAAAAGAAAAAATGCTTGAATTACTGAAGCTAAAGAAAAGACCAGATGCTGTATACGTTGCTAGTGATTATGCTGCCTTAGGAGCATTACAAGCTCTAAAAGACAAAAACATAAAAGTTCCTCAAGACATTGCTTTAGTAGGTTTTGGAGATGAACCTTTTACCGCTTTGGTAACACCTTCTATTTCAAGCATAAATCAACATAGCGCGGAAATTGGAAAACAAGCGGCACAAGTGTTTTTATCTTACACTAAAGTAAAATCAGTAAAACAAACTTTGAATAAAATTATTTTAGAGGCTAAACTAGTGATTCGGGAATCTTCAAACACAAACATAATTTAACTATATTTTTAAAACAGAAAAAAATTCAAGACATTGAAAGGCTTTTCTCTAGTAATTGGAACTGGGCTCCAACCTGTGAAATTGGTCTTATGAATTCTGTGTTGGTATTTTTTTTAACACAAGCACCGAACTTCACATCTGTATTTTTTGAAAATCATGTCCTAAAACGTATTTCGTTTTTATCTTCATTTTTGTTATTAATAGTATTTATAAAAATTTAAATATTATTAACTAATTCAACATTATTTTATACCGTTAGCCTTTTATAATTCTCCAACAATTAACTTACCATGATACGCTTTAGCATTCAAAATTTTGTGAGCCAATACTATATTTAAGTTTGTTATTTTTCCGCAGGGCATAATCTCTAATTTATCACCAGCTACTTTAATCATTTGTTTTATTAATCCCCCCCCTTCTTGCCATGTGTTTCCCTTGCCTGAAGTTAAAACTGTTTCAATGTCATTTATTTTCATAAGTTGTTTTGTAGCTTCTATTGGGTCTTTAACTGTATCTATAGCTTTATGAATGGTAACTTTCATAGGAAAGGCTAGTTTCGTCAATAATTCAATTTTAGATATATCTAATTGACCACCAATAGTAGTTATTCCAAACACTACGCCTTCAACTCCTATAGATTTACATTCCTTTATTTCTGATTTCATTATGCGGAACTCCGTTTTCGAGTATATAAAATTGCCTTCACGAGGCCTTATAATTACTCTAATTGGAATACTACATGCTTCTTTCACAGCTATTACCGTGCTCATCTTTGGGGTTAATCCATCCAAATCTAAACGGGCGCATAATTCAATTCTATCTGCACCTTGTTTTTCAGCATTTATGGCTTGTTGTATGCCTTCTACACAAGCTTCTTTAATGTATGAATGATTTATTTGATTCATCTATTTTAAGTGAACTATACTTCTTGAAACCTTACTTCGTGTTCCATCTTTAGCTATGGATTCCACAAGAATTTTTATAAAATTATCACTTTCTTTTATTTTGAAAGGTACCACGTAATAATCTGTACCTCTTGTTTTACCAAGCCATATTTTTTGGCTGCTATTTAGGTAATAAATATTGTGAAATTTGGCTCGTTTATCTCCGTCTATATGTACATAAAGCTCTATTTTATTTTTATTAAAAAAGGGCGTTACTTTTACCTTTGGCTTTTTTATAGATGATGCCTTAGCTTCTGTTATTGAAAGTGATCCCAGATTTACAAACTCATTTTTATTCCCAGTAAACAAAGCTTCAACCTTAATAACTCTAAGGCCTTTTAATTCTGATAAACTAAATTGACTTTTAGTCCAATCTTGATGTATTTCTGCTAAAAAAGACTGTTGAGAACCGTTATTGGTATAAATTACAAGACTCAATGTTCCTGAACCTTTAATTGCAAAAGACAATATTTCGCTGCCAGATAATTCTAGTGCTGTTTTATATAAAGGTATTTTAATGTTTTTAACACGTTTTACTGCCTGAAACTTAACAGAAGAGCCTCCTGTATAACTTTCGGTAAAATCAAAACCTGCTTTAACCATAGTTGTATCCACCTGCCATTGCCATGTAGGCAAAATATCTTGAATACTTAAATTATGCCATTCTTTATTTGATAACAACTTACCTCCTTCATTATAAAACCGACCTAACCCATAATTAAAATTTGTAACAAAAGGAAGCTCACTAATAACGGAACGTGCAGGAAGATATTTTGAAAACCCTTTCCATTCTTTAGATTGCCATGCAGGAACATCTTCTTCTAAAATAGTACCATTCCAAAATTTTTGTTCCTCAACATAAACTGATTCTGGTTGTTTGTCTTTTGCAATATCAAACGTAGAATTTGGCCAGTACAAACCAATAGATGTTGTATAAGGCTTTTCGTTTTTATATAGCCCTTTCCAGTTTGTTGGTGTTTTATAACTTTTACCTTGTACATCTATGCCTGAGAATAACTCCCACGGACTTCTATTAAGTTCTTTTGCACGTTTATGAGAATCTTCCAATTGGGTTTCGCTCCAACCAAAATCTATGAACATAATATCTGATAGTTTTTCATCTCCATTTTGAAAATACATACTATTATGATGATTTAACTCATCTTGCCAAATAACACGACCGTCTTCTATCATCGCATCATACCACATAATTTTTAGTGATGCGTTTGATTTTTTTTGATAGTATTTTAAAAAAGCTTGCATCAAATCTGCTTCTTTTTTCTCCATACCATTGGTTTCTTGATTGATGAACCAACCTTCAAATTTGTAAAGTTTAGCAACTTCAATAAGTTTATCGGCGACGGGAAAATTGCCATTTGCATCTTGCTGCAAAAATTCGCGAACCCACTCCTCCTTACCTCCATAAACATTTGGTGGAAAAAACACAGTTCCTAAAATTTTAACACCATTCTGGTGAGCAGATTCTATCCAAAATACTGTTGGGCTTATAATAATACCTTCGCCTGCAGACCCACCCCATTGCACTAAATAATCTATATATTGCCAATATGGAAATACATATTGCTCTACTGTTTGAAATCCTTGTGAAGGATGATTATTAGTAGTATGAGGCGCTATTAAAGACACAATAGAAGGCTTAGTAGTTAATGCAGGAGAAATTTGTGTTGCACTATCTATAAAACGCTGTTTTAAAGGCAAATGACTTATATTAAATTTGGTATTAATGTCCGTTTCTGGATTCCATTTTAAAAGCTCATCTATAAACCAATATGATGAAAATGGCTGATGCTTGCTAAGTTTTCTTTGAGCATTAGAAAAATTAAAAAAAACAACGAGTACAAGTATCTGAAATGGTATTTTAAATTGCTTCATATTAATACTACATTCTTAATAGTGTGATTATTTATTTTGATTGCGAATTACAGCTCCTAAAACATCTAAACCTATAGACTGGCAAACCCCATTTTTATTCTTTTCTTTCATCATATCCAGATTCCACTCATAAACCTCATCAGCTAAACCCCAAAGTTGTTTAAATTGTTTAACATATAATTTATCATTTTCCAAAGTTGTAAACTCTGGTTGAAACTGATTATTAGATTTATCTCTTGTTTCCCAAATAGCATTTAAAGTTTTTGATACGTTTTGGGCTAAATCTATATCTATTAAGTTATCTATTTCTTTTTGACCTAAGTAACGCATCATAATACCTCTACCAGCTAAATAATCTCTACCATGTTTGGGCCCAAAACTGGATAAGCATGGTGCTTCTCTAATAATACCATCAGTGTTAGATACAAATGCATTTTTTACACCTTTTCCCAGTAATTTTATATATTTTTTTAGTTTTGATTCGTAATCATCTATTTTAAAATCGGGGTCAATATTGTTTTCAATTAAATAATCAGATAATTCATTCTTAATAGCTAACATATCTACTAAAGCAGCAATTAACATTCCTTGATCCCCAGTCCAAACCCATCCTTCTGCCCATGGCGGGTGGACTTTTTCCTGATAAGTAGAACCTTCAACAAAAGCCATTGGTCGCTCTTGAACTAATGCCCCATTAGCGTCTAGTTTCTTTAGGTACTCGAATTCCTGTAGACCGAACCAGTTATCAAACCAAACCCATTGACTATAGGCCATATCTAGATATTTATTCTTATCTTCTTTAATACTTTCATCCAATAAAAGTCTATAAATACGTGATGATAATAAAAAAAGTAATACGTTAGTTACTGTATTTTTAACCCCTTTACTATGTCCGTTGGCATCTCCATTTCTACATCCGTGAAGGACAGGTTTTGCATCCTCTGTATAATCGTAAGCTGTTTTCTTTTTATACTCCCAGCATAAATCGGTAGATAGCTTTAAATAAGTATCAGCCAACTCTTTATTATCAATTTTTAAAAGATGTTTTCTTGCATTTAGTGCCATTAACCCCAACCAACCAAAATCATCCGCCCAAAGTTCGCCAGGATCATAACTATTGAAAAAGGTTAAATTTTCCTCTAGCATTACTTCAATTTGTTTTTGAATATCATTAACTTGATTATCATCAGGCCAACGTTTTTGTAGCGCATCAGCAAAAACAAGACAAGCATCGAAGGTATTTCCTCTTTTCCAAAAATCGTTAAAATTCCAAACTTCCGAAAAGCGCTTAAATGCTAATAAAGCTTGATTTTTTAATATCTTTTCTGGTACATTTGAATTAAAATGAGCAAAAGAAGTAAATGAAGAAAAACTCATTAAAGACACTCCAAATAAACTCGTATTTCGAATAAATTTTCTTCTTTCCACGTCTTGACTTTTAATACTATTTAATAATGATTATTCAATTTTATTACTCATTCACAGCCCTTAAAGCTGCTTTCATAAAGCCCATAGCATAAGCCATACCTGCGTACCAAGAACCATCGCAACTCATTTGCGGTGTATGGTCGGGAATTAAAATGCCTTCAAAATTATTCTGTTTTAAAATTTCTAAAATTTTAAACATATCAATATCTCCTTCATCCACAAATACCTCTTTATAATTAGGCACTTTACCTACTACATTTCTAAAATGGATATAAGCAATTTTATTTTGTTTACTATATTTGTTTGTTGCTTCGTAAACGTTGCCATCTGTCATTTCTGCAATGGTGCCTAAGCAAAATTCAAGATTATTACTTTCACTGGGTTGCATGTCTATAAGACGCTGATACATATCTGGTTGATAAACCAATCGCGGTGTGTTTCTAACATAGGGCATTGGTGGGTCGTCTGGGTGAGCAGCCATTTTCACACCCGCTTCTTCTGCAACAGGAATAATTTCATCTAGAAAATACTGCAAGCGTTCCCATAGTGTATCATGAGATACGCGTTCTACGGTTCCTTCTGGTGCATTTTCATCGTAAATCATGTTCCAAACCATGCCGTTAGGAATAGGGGTTTCATCTACTGAACCTTCCATCCCTACAGAAACAGCGCCTCCCCTAGCAAATGGTTTTTCAACTCTACTGGATACACCCGCCAAAGAAAAATTGTATCCAAAAACAGGTATTCCTGCTTTTCCAACAATACGAATCTGCTCTTTAACCAATTCTATTTGTGCTTCTTTTTTTGGGCCATCCAAAAGAATATCATGCCAAATAGAAGGGTCGAAATTTTCAATGGCATACCATTCCAAACCGTGACTATTTATCTCTTTTTTAATTTTAAGAAGTTCATCTAAAGTCCATAGCTCGCCATTACCTGCTTTACCCCAACCTCTATCGCCACCAATAGGCTGGTTGGCGTTAGATTTACTGTTGTCTGCATTACCAAAATAATCTACCATGTGCACTACTAAATGTGTAGCTCCACATTGCTTTGCAAATTTATAATGCTGCTCATTGAGCATGTGGCGGTATAATCCAAATCCTAATTTCATCTTATACTATTTTTGTTTTAAAAATGCTTTAACCTCTTCATCTGTATAGCTACTAAAGTGTTTCAATATCTCTTCAGCATGTTGATTTAATAAAGGCGCTGGTTTATCAATTTTTTGCGGTGTATCACTAAATTGAACAGGGAAACCTGTAGTTTTCACTTTACCTATTGTAGGGTGCTCATATTCTAAAATCATGTTGTTGTGTTTTATCTGAGGGTCTTCTACCATCTCTTTAAAACTATTAACCTGTGAGCACCAAATATCTTCAGCTAACAATATATCTAACCATTCGGTAGTAGTTTTTGTTTGAAAAACCGCGTTGAAATCATTGCGAATCTCATCCCTTCTTTCTATAATATTATTTGAATCGAATGTTTCATTATCGTACTTATCCAAACCGATGACCTGGGCTAATTTTCGAACAGCATTCATGCCTATAGCAATATAGCCATCACTTGTATCATACAATCCATATGGCGCTCCAAGCCACGGATTTGGAATACCACTTTCACTACGTTCAGGATTTTCGCCTTTGTGTAAAAACGCCGTAATTTCCTGAGTATGAAACCCTACTGCCGAACTCAATAAATTAGCTTCTATTTTCTGTCCTTTTCCTGTAACGCTGCGTGAATAAATCGCTGCCAAAACCGATTGTACAATAAACAAACTCGTTAATAAATCTGCTTGTCCAACCGCAGTCACTACCGGTAAATCTCCTTTTTTTCCATTTAGGAATGGCCCACCACTAATAGATTGTGCCAGTAAATCTTGCCCTGGTCGTTTTAAATAAGGTCCAGATGCACCATAACCTGAACTAGAGCAATACACTAATTTGGGGTTTAGCATTTTCATATCTTCATAACCTAATCCCAAACGCTCCATAACTCCTGGGCGAAAATTCTCTAAGAGTATATCGGCTTTGGCAATAATATCTTTTGCTATTTGTTTGCCCTCATCGGTTTTCATATCGAGCGCAATACTTTTTTTATTTCTGTTGAAACTAATAAACGAAATACTTTCACCTTTTGGATATAGATTGCCATAAGCATAATGACGCATCCAATCGCCTTTGGGGGGCTCTATTTTTATGATTTCCGCACCCATGTCTCCTAACATCTGTGTTGCCCAAGGGCCTTGTGCTAATTGTGAAAAATCGGCAACAACCAATCCTTTTAATGGTCCGTTTTGTTCCATAGTTATTTTTCTGATTTTTTTATAAAACTTTGAATGGCCTGTTGTGCTTCCTCATGCAAAAACAATTTTTTAACGGTGCGTGCTTCATTGTTTATGCGTTCTTCAAAGGGGGTAGCCGTCATACTTAAGTTTACCAAGCGTTTCAACTGCGCAATAGATTGTTGTGGTCGCCTTGATAATTTACCCGCGTAATTCATAGCCTGAGAAAGAAAATTATCACTTGGAAATATGGCGTTAACAACACCCCAATTGTTTAAGGTTTTAGCATCATATTGCCCTCCTAAAAACAACATTTCTTTAACACGGTTTACACCTATCTTTTGAATCAATCGCTGTGTACCACCACCTCCAGGAATTAAACTTAAAAATACTTCTGGTAATCCCATTTTGGCATCTTCTGAAGCTACAATCATGTCACAAGACAAAGCAATTTCAAAGCCACCCCCTAGCGCAAAACCGTTTACGGCGGCAATCCATGGTTTTGATGCATGTTCTATAGCATCATACAATTGCATTCCTTTTTCTTGAAATGCATCAAACTCTTCAGCAGTTTGACTGCCATATTCTTTAATATCGGCTCCAGCCATAAATGCTCTTCCTTCTCCGGTTATGACAGCGACGTTTACTTTATTATTTGAATTAATCCATCGAATACCTTCAACAATTTCATCCATCATCAGCCTATTCATGGCATTTAATTGTAAGGAGCGGTTAAATTTTAACACCGCTATTTTATCTGTAACTTCAATCTGTATCGTTTTAAATGTTTTCATTACCAACTGATTTATAAAGTTCGTTTAAATTTTTCATGATAATTTCAGAGCTTATATTTTTCAATATCCCTTCATGAATAATATCTGCACCATGCTCCTGAAATTGATTCCATCCTGGATGTTGTGGACGTATGTAAGCGTTTTCAATAGTTAACTTAGTGTCTTTAAAAAAGTTATTACATAGCTCATTGTTCTCTGCATTTTCCCAAGCAGTTTTACTTGCGGGTTGCCCCCCATTTAAAGTAAAAACACCTTTTTGAATAGCTGCACTTGCGGCATACATTACAAAATTTGCAGCTATTGAAGGGTGCTTACATAAAGCTGATACTGCTAGTCCTACACCTCCCATTATCGTTGACACGTTTTGCTGCTGGCCAACTGGACTATTGGTGAAATGCACGATATTTTTGGTGTAACTTTTTCGGGAATAATTGGTATATCCAAATAAATAGGGTGAATAAATGATTTCATCTTCATTACCCATGCTGTCTAATATTTGAATAGGGTTCCAGTTTAAAGACTCTGGATGACTATGCGTTGCATGAAACTTTATATCGTCTAATGCCTCCACTCCAACTTGCGAATTTATATGTTGATTTTGAATAAAGCCTTTACCATAATTCTGAGCACAAAGGCTTAGAAACGTACACCAAATATCGGTTGGACATAGTGCCCATGCTACTGAAAACTCTGATGGTAGTTTTTTATAAAACCCTTTAAGTTCTTCACGGTTTTTTGGGAAGCTTAAACCTGTATTTCCAAGAAGGTCTTTTCTATATGAAGCCACTAAAGCCGCTGCATCTATAGGCGTTGCATAGAAATGGCTGTTGTAATTATATATATCATAACATTTACCTAAAGCGTCAGATTTTAATAGTTCTAATGCTCCCGAAGAAACACATGTTTCTAATTTAAGTAACAATCCATTTTTATCGGCTTGCCCCATGTAAGGATGGTCAATAGTTATAAAATCGTACTTACCAATTAAATCCTCTATTGGCATGTCTCCAAATTCTTTTAAAGAGCGTACATCCCATTGAATATTTACTTTCGGATTTGTTTTTTTGAATGCCTTTGATGCTGCAATCAGAGGTTCATACCCTCGTGGGTGGTCCCACGCTATACCTTTAAGTTCAATCATTTTAGATTATGATTATTTATTTTTTCAATTTACAACCAGCAAATATTTACTGGTGTTTGTACTTCTAATTTTGATTGTTCTCGCAGCGTTCCATTTTTTGGATTAATTTGAAAAACAACTAATGTATTTGAATCTTGATTTGCTGCAATCAACCATTTACCTGTGTTATCAATATTGAAATCTCTAGGTGTTTTACCATTAGTAGATTGATGCCCCACAAGATTCAATTGTTTAGTTTCACTATCTATTCTAAATATTGTAATAGTTTCTGATCCTCGGTTTGAAGCATACAAAAACTTCCCGTTTGGATGAATTCTTATAGCTGCACCACCAATAGCTCCCGTATGATTTTCTGGAATAAAACTTAGTTTTTGTACGATTTCAGGTTTACTTCCTTGTAAGTCAGCCACAGAAATTTCACCTGTTAACTCTCCCAATATATAAGCAAAATCTTCGGCGTTATCCATAACCATGTGCCTTGAACCGCTACCCTTCTCAATTATAATATCAAGATTTGGTTTAGCCTCCCATTTTTTAGAAATAGGATTTAGTTGATATGCCTTGGCCGTATCTAAAGTTAAGTCTACTCCATACATTTTATCTTCTCCAAAAGGATATACCATATGGGCATGTGCAGCTTCTTGTCGTTCTGCATTAGGCCCTGTACCTTTGTGTTTCATCTCTTGCGAACAAGGTGCTAAACTCCCATCGTTTAGAATTGGAAAAGACAATAAATTTCCTGAAACATAATTAGCTAACACCAGTTTATCCTCAATTATATCTAAATGACATGCATAATCTCCATTTATTTTTTGTGAGTTTAAAAGTGTTAATGCCCCATCTTTTTCAATTTTATACGCATACACTTTAGGGTTTAAGTTTTCAAACATTTCCTCAAGAGCATAGAGATATTTTTTGTCTTCAGAAATTGTAAGATAACTAGGGCTACGTTGTTTTGTATAGTACAGGTTTTTAATTTCTCCAGTTTCTAAATTTAGCTGAAAGCACCCTATACCATTACCTGTTGGGTTTTCGGCAGGTGCACCCGCTTGCGTGTAACTTCCTGTATAGAATATTGCCATACTTTGTAGCGTTAATGTTAAGAAAATCAATTTCATAAATAAATTATGATTTATTATTTTTTACGTGGTGGCCGTGGGTCATACTGTATGGTATGATTCATATACGCACCATCTATATAAAGGTCTGAACCATTAATATAGGCTGCCATATCACTAGCAAGAAAGGCTACAGTATTTGCAACTTCGGTAACATTACCTACGCGACCAGATGGAATCCAATTGTTGAATTTTTCTCGACCAAATTTGTTAATTTCTTCTCTATTCATATTGGTTTCTATGGCACCTGGTGCTACCGAAACCACTCTTATATTACTTTCTGCTAATTCTAGAGACAAGCATTTTGAGAACATTTTTAAACCCGCTTTTGCAGAACAGTAATGAATTAAGCCTTTTCTTGGTACAACATCATGAATGGATGAAATGTTTATGATAACCCCAGATTTCTTTAATTCCATTCTTCGCCCCGCTTCTTGAGCACACAAAAAAGGACCTTTTAGATTGATGTCTAATACTCTATCCCATTCATCTTCTTCTAAATCTAAAACATGCTCTACGCTTTCACTACCAGCATTATTTACTAAAATATCTAAACTGCCGAGTTCTTCATCTAGTTTATTAAACATAGCTTTAACCTCTTTAAATTTAGATACGTTTGCTCTACCAATAGCTACTTTTACATCAAAAGACTTTCTTATCTCTTCGGCAACAACTTCTGCCTTTTCTTTATTACTGTAATAATTTATAAAAACATTTGCACCACAAGCTGCTAGTTGCTTACAAATTTCGGCTCCTATGCCTTGGCTTCCCCCAGTAACTAAAGCTGTTTTTCCAGTTAAATCAATATGTTTCATGTTGCTTATGTTTACTTTACTGTATTAAAAAGAGTTTTAACCTTTTCCTTTAATTCAATTTGTTTCTCTTTACTTAATTCAAAGAATTCAAAATCAGAAATGTGTGTGTTCGATTTTTCTATAATTATAACTTCACTACCTTCTTCCATGGCTATATTATGCCACATATCTTGTGGGATATTATAAACTTTTTGTTGTTCCATGAGTTGCAATTCAAAAACGGGCTCTCCATCTTCTATTTTGGCTGCAATTAATACTGAGTTTCCTTTTGTTAAAACAAAAACCTCATCTGTTTCTAGATGAACATCTAGTTTTTTTATATTATCAATATGCTGCTCTTCTTGATAGTTAAGTTGAGCTACTTGCCATCCTTCTCGTATTAAAAAAGGATGGTACCCATCGCCCTCTATTTTATATGTTTCTATCATTTTATGATTTGTTTCTAGTCTTAATTAATGAATGCCAGTGTTTTTCTATGTCTTCTAAAGTTTTTCCTTTTGTTTCTGGAACAAATTTCCATATAAACCAAATGGCTGGCATGGTTAAAAAGGCATATAAAAAGAAGGTTCCAGAAGCATTAATAGTTTCTATTAAAACAGGATTGGTAAGCGTGACTACAAAACCAGTAACCATTAATGAGAAACTTCCGATAGACACCGCTAAACCTCGTATTCTAGTGGGGAAAATCTCACTAATAATAACCCAAACAATTGGACCAAATGAGAATGCGAAACTTGCTACGTACATTAGTAACGGTATGATAACATATTGTGAACCAATAGCGAACAATATACCAACACCAGATAGTGAAATAAAAGCGCCTACAACTCCTATAAGTAGTAGTTTTTTTCTACCAAACTTTTCAATCTGAGAAATGGCTACAAACGTAAATGCACTATTTACAACCCCCACTAAAACCGCACCTAAAAAAGCACTTTCTACACTTTTTACAGATTCGTTAATAATATTTGGTGCATAGTACATTATTGCTGCAATACCGCTTAAATGCGCAAACATTGGAAGTAGAATACCTATTAAAAGTGGAATTCTTAAAAACGGTTGAAACAATTCTTTAAAGCCTCCTGTCTCTTCTTTTTCTAGAGCCTCTATTTCTTTCATCTCCAGTTGTGCTTCTTCTTTTCCAAGTATCTTTTCCATTATCGCTAACGCTTCAACTTTTCTCCCTTTAGTAATTAACCATCTAGGGGTTTCTGGCACTATAAAAAGTAAGCCTAAGAATAGTAATGCAATAGGAACTTCTGTACCAAACATACCACGCCATAACTCATCTACAAATAGCCAATTCCAAAATGAAGACGGCTCTTTAGTAATGACTCCTGCCGCATCGCCTGCATTACTTAATACAATCCAATCTATTAAAAAGGCTAATAAAATACCTAAAGTAATGGACAACTGATATAAAGACACCATTTTGCCTCTACTCTCTGGTTTAGAAAGTTCTGAAATATAAATTGGTGCTACTACAGATGTTATACCAACACCAATACCGCCTATTAATCTGACTACTATTAAGAAATTAAAAGATGTAGTAACATCTGATGTTATCCAAAAGTTGTTATCCAAATTACCTAAAAATTGTGGCGGTAACATAGAACCTAAGGCCGATACGGTTAAACAAAGTGCCGCTAAAATAAGTGCCTTTTTTCTTCCAAATTTATCTGTTATAGACCCTGCCACTACGCAGCCTAAAATTGTACCCAGTAATGCTGATGATACTACCCAACCTAACATGGCTGCAGACAATTGAAAGTGCTGTTCTAAAAACGAATTACAGCCAGAGATAATAGCTGTATCGTATCCAAACAGAAATCCTCCGATGGTAGACACAAAACTGATTCCCAATAAATAGTTAGATTTTTTAGTACTCATAATATGTGGTTTTAGTTTAGTTAGTTTGCATTTTACTTTTACATAATTCCGAATTTATTATAAGCGTCAACAGTACTCATACCTTCTTCTAAAGCTTTTTTAACTAACTGTTCGCCTCTAGCTTTTCCTATGGCACCCATAAATGCTTCTTCTTCAACAGCTTTAGGTACTATAATTACACCATCTCTATCTCCATAAATAATATCTCCTGGATTGATGCGCGTACCTTCAATTTCAATTGGCACTCTATAATCTATCACTTTTCCTCGTGGACCTTGGTCTTGTGCATAACCACCATAAGAAAATGTTGGAAAATTAAGTGATAAAACTTCGTTTGTATCTCTGGAATAGCCATGAAGTACAGCCCCAGCTGCCTTGAGTTTCATAGCTCTTGTACTCATTAATCCACCCCAAAGTGCATATCTTGGAGACGAGCCTGAACAGATGTAAACTTCATCTTCCTTTAAATCGTCTAAAGCTTCGAACATAATCCCAAAAGGTTTTTTCATCATTGGGTTATTGGTATTTTCAGCAGACTCTTCAAAAACATCCGCTTCTAACACAGGCATAGCTCTTCCTATTAAAACAAAATCTGTGTTTAAAGGTTTTATATTTGGTGGAAGAAATTGATGTTGATAACCAAGTGTATCTAAAATATCGCCTACTAAGGCAACGAATAATTCTGATTTAGCTATACTGAATAGCTCTTTATCATTTTTCCATATTTTCTTTGTACTGCTCATATAATTTAATTACAAAATATTAATTAGTTGTTTAGTAGAATTTTATAGGTTTCAATAGCGTTGTTACCTAAATCAATTTTTATATTCTTACCATTTACATCAAGTGTTTTAACTTCCTCTTCAATTAAATTTGTTTTAATCACTTCTGAAGCTGCTTTAGGTAAAGTAATTGTTGGTTGACTATTTTTCCCATCAAGCTCAACAAGTCTTAAAATAAGTGCATTTTCATCTTCCGCTTTTTTAATAGTACTAACGCGTACCATAGGGTCTGAAACGTTAAAGAAGCTATGACTTGTAGGTAAAGTTCCTGAATAGTTTTTCTTGTCTTGTTTTACAACTTGTAATGGGTGGTTTGAACCATTTCCAAATTGATAAGACGTTTCATCATTGGCTTTATTTGATGTTATTGAAAACTCAAAATGATGATCTCCTGTTTGATGGTACCAATTCCCTTCGCCGTGGCAACTTTTATGTGATGCCATAAGAATACCTTGAAGCACTGTATATTCTACCGATTCTCTCGTTGGATCTATCCAGTCTGCTAATGAAACATCCGTAGCTAAGGTTACTTGAAAACCATCTTTTTCTGAAGAAATAAAATTCATTACTTCTCTTGGATGAATCTCTACAGGTTTTTGATCGTAAGTTCCACCCCACGCCCACCCGCGTGGTGCTTCTTTCATTTCTGACTTTCCTACTTCTGCAATTGCAAGAGGTACTTCATATTTAATTGTGGAATCCTCCATATCTAAAGGTAGCATGAATCTAAACTCACGATTGTGAGTACCATCCCAGTTTAAAATATCAACTGAAAAATCGATTTTTTTAATATGGTGATGCACTTTTACATATTGAACAATATCTGCATGTTTAAACTTAACCTTGTTTTTATACTCGGTATAAACTGCCCCATCACTTACTATTTCCCAATTTGATGTATGTTGACTTGTTTTATTAAAACCGTCCATTTTAGGTTCTGTCATTTGGGTAAACTCCCCTGCACCATTACCATCATATTTCATGGTAATAATATCTCCACCTGCAAATCTTGTTGTTTTTACTACTTCTTTATTTAACTTCTTATCAAACAAATAAGTTAAACCACCATCTCCTAATCGTAATGTGTAAAATTCGTTACTTAGTGCGTTAGGGGATACCGTTTTTTTAATCTTAACTGATTTTTTTCCTTTTTTTAAGTAAAATGTAGCATATCCTAAAGAAGGAATGTTTGGAGCCACAAATTCCAGTGTTCTTTTTCCGTCTCGTTTCGTTATTTGTGAAGCAACAGCTGTTCCGTTGGCATCAACAACGTAATAATTTGAATTATCCTTTAATTCTACAGCTGCGGTAGTGGTTCTTGCCCAAGAAAGGTCGTTATAAACAACAATGGCATTGTTGCGGTTGGTTTTTACTTTTTTAGTGATTGATTGAAGTGATTTTTCAATTAATCTATCTGCTTCAGAAGCTGCAAATTCTAATTTAGAACGAAAAATACTATCGGTTATATGTCCGTTCTTTCCTCCCCAACCATGATCTGGATAAATGGATTCTTCAAAGGCATTAGAAATTGCTTCTGTTGGATAATTATTAAACGAATCATTTAAAACGGCATCTATTGAAGCAAAAATTTCTGCTGAAGGCAATAAACGTCCTGCTTTTCTTGAAGCAGTAATTGCTTTTGCATGTCCAGGTCCATGAATGTAAGACCATATATTTGGTCTTTCCCCAGAAATTGTTTCAAAAACGGCATCTGGTGTTTTTACTTCATTCATTAATGCGGTTACCGTAGAATGCCTTAGTATTGGCATTTTTACACCTGTTTTCTTTATAATAGCATTCCATTCAGACACAATATTCCCATAATTTGCAGGTCCAGCAGCGTCGTTACTAATTAATATAGCAAAATGAGGTGGCAGATTTCGTTCTTTATAATAATCTCCCCACATTTTTACTCTTGATTGTAATTTGTGCATTGCCTCAATGGCATCTTGTTCAAAAAGTTTATAAAACATAACAGCCCAGCCATAATTCCCTGGGCTATATGTTGGTATTGATGAACCGTCGGGGGAGTACCAATTATAGAAACCTTCTTTCATCCTCGAAACAAATAAGTTTTCTACACCAGATTTTGCTAGTATTTGAGGAAACTGTAACGTTCTTCCTGGTACGTCTGTATTAAAAGCGGTAACCACATCGTTACCTTCAAAATTCTTTTTAAGCCAACGTCTTCCAAAATACATTTCTCGAATCAATTGTTCATCGGTTTGCATCCCTTCATAAGGTTGATTGTAGGTTGCTCCCCACGTAAATCTTCCTTCGTTAGAGCGTGTCATAACCTCTTGCTTTCTATCTGGAAACTCTTCAATAAATTCTTTAAGGTTTAGCGTTTGTTCCATTCCAAAATGAAACCCTTTATCGTCATGCATGATGTCTAAGGCTGGCGCAATAATATCATGTATACGTTCATGTCTACAATGGCCAGGTGTATCCATCCACGCTATATCTTGGTGTGATGAAGAAATAACATGAAATGTACCTTCTTCAAAATACCCCCAGTCTGTTGTCACTAAAGGTGTGAATAATTGCTTTGTAGTATACTTTCTAGAAGTACCAACGAATGTCATGCTTTCTGGAGTTCCAAAAACTGGCAACCAAAGCCACGCTTTACCATCTTCATATTTAACCTCTATTGTTTTACCACTTTCTAAAACTACTTTTTTATAATGTTGATGCTTCTCAACATCTAAACTTGCTTTAGCTAATAAATTTCCGGTAACCTCTGTATATTCATAAGGTTCTACGTAATTAATGTTGATTGTTTTTTGTCCAAATGCAAAACTAAAAACTAGCATTAGGATTAAAATTGAGTGTTTTTTCATTACTATTAATTTTAATTATATTTTCACTAAATCGGTTTAGTTATTGATTAAAAAATTATTTTACTCATAATAATTGACCACAAGATTCTCTTATTTCAAGTTTTGTTTTTAAGACAGTTGGCTTTATGTCTTGCTGAACTGTGCTTTCAATTTTATTTAATAATATTTCTATGACTGAACAACCTATTTCTTTAATAGGCTGAATTACCGCTGTAATTGGTGGCTCAACAATATCAAAAGCACTTAACTCATCAAAACTAACAATTGCTACATCTTGCGGGACATTTATATTTAGTTTTTTAAGTACTCTTAATCCTTGTGAAGCCAAATAATGCGTTGCAAATACAATAGCATCAACAGGTGTTGAACTTAATATTAATTTTGATACAGCCTTTTCAATTTCCTCTAAATATGCTTCGCGCTCAATTTCAATTATATACTCTTTTCTTGGTTCAATATTAAAACTTTTCAATGCATCATTATATCCCAAAAGTCTTTGCGCAATAGGTTCTAAAGCTGGTTTCAATGTTATCAACCCTATTTGTTCTCTGCCTAAATTTAAAAGGTGCTCAGTAATTTTTTTAGTGCCTAAATAATTATCAACTACCACATAATCGGTATCCTTATTAGGGTAATGTCTATCAAACAAAACAAAAGGAAACTTCTCTTTTTTTAAAAAATCAATTTCTTTTTGATTCTTCTGCGTAGATGCTATAATTAGTCCATCCACTTGCCTATTTAACATTGACTGTATTAGCTCTCCCTCCTTTTCAGGATCTTCATAAGAACTACTAAAAAGTACTGTGTACCCTTGTTCTTTTGCTTTCCTTTCAATTACACCCGATACTTTAGAATAAAATGTATCTGAAATATTAGGAATAATTAAACCAATAGTTTCACTCTTACCTCTACTTAACCCACGTGCTAATTGATTTGGAATATAGTTATGCTTTTTAGCATATTCTATTATTCTTTGCTGGGTATCTTGACTTATTTTATTTTCGTCTCCTTTATCATTCAAAACCAGCGAAACTGCCGTCTTGGAAACATTTAAATCATTTGCAATATCTTTCAGATATACCTTTTTCATTTAGTAAAACTAAAACGGTTTAGTCTTAGCTATACAAATAAAGTTAATTAGATTTAAATTTCCTAAATTTTTGCTTTTAAAATTTAATATACATAAATCAACTGAACAAAATTATTGTTTATTAACCTTCTTATAAATTGAAAAAGTTAAACTACTACCCGTTTGCAATTCACAAAATAACCGTACCATGAAATATATAAGAAACACAACAATGGTAATATAAATGAAAAGTTAACCTCTGAAACACCTAATACTTTAGTATCAGATACGCCATTACCTCCCAAATCTATAATCATGCCTTGCAATTTTGGCATTAATGCTCCGCCAACAATAGCCATTACTAATCCTGCTGACCCAACTTTTGATTGCTCTTCAGTTAAATCTCCAAGTGCAATTCCATATATTGTTGGAAACATTAAAGACATACAAAATGACACACCCACTAGCGCATACAAACCAACAATACCGTTAATAAAAATAGTACCTAAAACAAAACACATTGCCAATACAGCAAAAACCATTAACAAGTTACCAGAACTCATAAATCTTAACATATAAGTGCCAATAGCTCTACCAATTGTGAATAATATAAACGCAGCCATTTGATAATAGCCTGCTGTAACACTATCCATACCAATAGCCTCTGCATACTGATAAATGTAAGTCCAACACATTATTTGGGCACCAACATATAATATTTGAGCTAAAACACCTAAAGTGTACTTACTATCTTTAAACAGGTTACCAAACGTATCACTAATACTAGGCATTGCGCCTTCCTCTTTAGATTGTGGCATTTTAGCAACCAAAAACAAAACAAAGATGCCTAGAAGAACGAGCCCAAGAATAACATAAGGATTTCTAATTACTAATAAATCTGATGTTTTTATTAAAAGTTTTGAAGCTTCATCTAAAGCACTGAAATTTTCTATATCATCAGATTTTAAATTTTTTAAAACAAACTGTTGCGCAACAAATAATCCTACAATTAATCCTATTGGATTAAATGCTTGTGCCAAATTTAAACGTTGAGTTGCTGTTTCTTTTGGCCCCATAGCAAGTGCATAAGGGTTGGCGGCAGTTTCTAAAAAAGCTAATCCAAAAGTTAAGACATATAGCCCCAAGCAAAAAAACCAAAATTGCTCTGTTGTTGCGGCTGGATAAAATAATAAAGCGCCAACGGCATATAAACCTAAACCTATGAGAATACCAGTTTTATAAGAATACTTCCTCATAAACATAGCAGCTGGTAAAGCCATACAAAAATACCCGCCATAGAATGCCATTTGCACCCATGCTGCTTGTGAATTTGAAAGCTCTAACACCTTTTTAAATGCTTGAACCATGGGGTCTGTAACTGCATTTGCAAAACCCCAAAGCGCAAAAAGTGATGTTACCAAAATAAAAGGCAATAGCATCTTTTTAGGGACAACTTCAATTTTTTGTTTTGAATTCATGTATTGAATTTAAATTATAGAGTTTAATTTATAAACATCAAATGTCGCATTTAAGCTATAATAGCATACAGACATTTTATTCAAAAACATGGATGTTTTCAAAATGAAAAATTTTAGAACGCCTTAAAAGACATAAAAAACACTTTACTTTAATAATTTACTAGGAGCGTAACCAAATTGCTTTTTAAAAACCCTACTGAAATATAAGGGGTCATTAAATCCAACCATATCCGATACTTCAGAGACATTGTAGTTTTTAGTTTTTAAAAGTTGAGCTGACTTTTTTAAACGAATGGTTCGAATGAACTCGTTAGGAGACAAATCTGTTAACTGCTTTATTTTTCTGTATAATTTAGAAGAACTCATAGCCATTTCATCTGAAACGAAACTTGGCGATAAATTAGGTTCGTTTAAGTTGGTTTCAATAACTTCTTTGATTCTAGATACTAAATCAATATCAATTTGAGAATGTGCCAAGGTCATTACATCGCTTTCTGCAACCCCTGAAAAACGTTGTTTTAAATCAAAATGAATTTTTATAACGTTATCTATTCTCGATTTTAATAAGGCGGGGTCAAAAGGTTTAACTAAGTAGCCATCTACTCCAATTTTATAGCCCTTAATTCTATTTTCGTTTTCTGCCAAAGCTGTTAACAAAATAACTGCTATATGACTAATATTTTCATCATTTTTTAAGGCTTCTACAAACTTAAAACCATCCATTACTGGCATCATAACATCTACTACGCACAATACTGGTTTTATCTTTTTACAAATTTCTAAGCCTTCTTTTCCATTTTCAGCTTCATAAACTGTAAAAAAGTCAGACAAATAGTCTACAGCATATTTTCTAAGTTCAGAATTATCTTCTATAACTAATATTTTATGCTTAACATCAATATTTAAATTTTTGGTTTTAGATTCAGTTTGATTCAACACTAAAGGAGCATCTTTAATAATTTCCTCAGTATTCTTTTGAGAATTCTCAGTATCTACTTCTTGTATTTCTTCAGTTGTAAAAGCATTTTTATAAACTGGCAATTCAATAGTAAATACACTTCCTTTTTTAGTTTCACTTTCAACCTTTATTAAGCCTTTATGAATTTCTACCAAGGCTTTTACTAAGGAAAGTCCTATACCAGTTCCCGTTGTATTCTTCATACTATTTTTAGCTTGATAAAATCTTGAAAATATTTTTTCCTGACTTTCTGAGGGTATACCAATACCATCATCACTAACTTCAATGATTAAGGTTTTATTTTTTTTATCTCCGATACCTATAAATAAATCAACATTACCATGATTATCAGTAAATTTCATTGCATTTGACAACAGATTATAAAGCATCTTATTCAACTTATCAATATCTACCCAACACATAATTGCATCGTCTTCGGTATTGAAATTAAAATTGATGTTTTTTGACTGCGCTAACTCTATAAAAGAATAGAAAACACTTTTTGTGCTTTGTATTACATCAACTTCTGAAACTTTTAGTTTTAGTTCTCCAGTTTCAGCTCTTCTAAAATCTAATATTTGATTTACTAGTCTTAAAAGTCTGTTGGCATTTTGATGAATTAAACCAATTTTATGTTTTGATTGACTTCCTCCAACTTGTGCATTTAGTAATTGTTTTGCTGGACCTAAAATTAACGTTAAAGGGGTACGCAATTCATGAGAGATATTTGTAAAAAACCGCAGCTTTTCGTTATTTAATTTTTCATCTCGTTCTCTTTTTACTTTTTCAAGTAAAAGTTCTTGCTTTAGTTGAATACGGTATTTAATCTGTTTTCTTAAAAAATAAATAAAAACTGAAAGTAACACCAAAACCAAAATAAAGAATTGGTATGTTAACCAAAAAGGAGACGATATACTTATATTATAAGTTGATACATCACTCCAATATCCGTTATTATTAGACGCTTTTACCCTCAAAATATAATCATCAGGATATAAGTTAGTGTATTGAACTGTTCTTGAATTACTTGTAGTTGTATTCCAGGTATCATCAAAACCTTCTAGCTTATATTCATAGGTATTTAACCGCTCATTGGCATAAGATGGTATTGCAAACTTTATTGAAAAATTACGATTGCGATATTTTAATTCAACTGAATTATTATAGTTTAAATCTTTATTAAGAACTATTTGATTATCAATTTCAATTCCTGGCAATACTTCCTTGTTTTGTATTTTAAAATCCGTTATTAAAGGCTTAGGCGCGTTGGTATTTTCCTTTATATCAATAGGTGAAAAATATATAATATCCTTGTCTCCACCTATATAAATTCTTGTGTTATCATATTGCAAAAACCCACGTTTATTAATAAGATTTGAACGCACACCATTGTTTATGTGAAACGATCTGTACTCGTTTTTTTCTGGGATATACTTTACAATCTTATTATAATTCATATTTAACCATAAACAGCCATGAATGTCAGTTGTCATATCTGTTATCCAACTATTCTTCAATTCTACAGGATTCTCTTTAAGAAAAAAGTCATCTCTTAATGAATCATAATAATTAAGCCCTTTTCGTGTACCTGCCCAAACTGTACCCTTACCATCAATAATAATGTCTTTTATTTTATTATTAGATAATCGTCTTTTATTTTCCTCAAATTTGTAATGCCTTGTTTCTTTATTTTCTATGTTATACTTAACTACACCTTCTTCTGTAGCCAACCATAAAACATCTTCTTTATCAGGTACAATTTTATTAATATCTTGCATAGCATCAAGCTCAGGATTAATTTTTAAAGACGTTCTCTTTTTTAAATCAAACTCAATTAACCCTTCTCCAACAGACCCTATTAATAACTTGGTATCAGAAATTTTATAAAATGTTGATATTGGAGATGATTTTACACCAACATTTAGCTCTGTTACGCTGTTAGTTTTTAAGTTATAGTTTAGAACTTTTCCGCTCCACAATCCTATAAAAAACTCAATATTATCAATGGTATAAATACTACTTATTCTCTTGTAAGATTTTAGTATTTGCTTAAATGCATTACCATATTTTATATACAATCCGTTAGAATTTGTTCCTACTAACACTTTATTATCATAGGTTTTTGCAAAGGAGCTTATAACTGGAATATTGCCACTTGAAGTAAAATTTGCCTTTATAGATTTAAATTGATTTTCGTAAGGATCTAATTTATCTAAGCCATTCTCTGTACCTATCCATAGTATGCCAGATTGATCAAAATAAAGAGATAAAATATAATTATTTACTAAAGAACTCGTGTTTCTAATATCTGGAATATACCTATTAAATGTGTTGTTTTTTATATCCTCAATACTTTCACATTCTATAATACCGTTTAATGTACCAAACCAGTATTTTCCATCAGGAGCAATGGTATAGCATCTAAAATAATCAGTAGAATTATCTTTATGAATCAGGCTAAACTCGTTATCAATATTATTAAATTGATATAATCCATCTTTTGTTCCTACATATAACTCATGCAACTTATCTTCTAAAATAAAATAAGCGTCCGAATCATTAATTAGTTCACCTTTTTTAGGAGACAACTTATAATTTTTGAAATTAGAAATATTATTTTTTTCATCTATAGTAAGACTAAAAACACCTTTATTAAAAGTTGTAAACCATATTTTACCATCGCTAGTTTGATATATTGACCTTATATTCTTAGCTCCATCTGCATTGACTTTATAAAAACGTTCTTCTTTTTTATTAAAATAACATATTCCATTTTGCATGGTACCCACCCAAAGTCTATCTGAGTTATCAATAAAAATAGACCTGATTTTATCTCCTACAATTGCATTCTTCTTATTTTTATTGCTATGATACGTTTTAAATGTGTGTGTTGGAATATTGTATTTAGTTAGACCAAAGTCTGTTGCAATCCAAAGATTATCGTGCTTGTCTGCAACAATCTCTAAAATATCATCACTATTCAGAAAATTAGGATCATCAACTTTAACTTCAAAGGTTTTAAAATCGTAACCGTCAAACCTGTTTACTCCTCCAAATGTACCAATCCACAAAAAGCCTTTACTATCTTGTACAATAGACCTTACTGAGTTGTGAGATAGTCCATTTACTTCATTATAATGTTCAAAAACGAGCTCTTGAGCACTTGTTATGCAAGTACTGATAAAAATGAAAAATATAAACAGTCTATTCGTTTTCAAATTGGTGCTCGATATTTAGTTAATTATAATTTTGTGCTCTTCTAAATTTATCACAAAATTTTCAGATGGCTCACCATTTAAAAACTTTTTAAAGATGAAACAAAACTGATTGAAGTCTTTTTGTCTATTAGAAGGTGTTTTTAAAAGCTGGAATTTACCCTGAAACAGTTCAATGATTTGTTTGTAATTATCTAATCTTTTTTCTCCAATATCACTAAAAGCAAGAGCATCTGCAGAACGCAGTCGATATAAATCAAAAAGCATATCAAAACCTGTCCAAGTTTTAAATTCAGTATTATTTTTAGTATCCCCTGAAGCAAATTTCAGTAAATCCTCTCCTGTTGCTTCCACTAGAAAATCGGTAAAAGAAATATTCCAATCTTCTTCTAAAAATCGTAATCGTACCAATTCCTTTAAATGAAATTGGGTGAAATCTTTATAACTCTTAGCTTTTAAAATAGTAGAATCCCATACTATTTTTGAGTTATTCTTTTTCAAATTTTGATGTTCTTGTTTGTAAAGGAAAAATAACTCCCTAAACCTAGGAACACTATCCACTACAATAGTTTCTATTTTAAATTCTTTGGCTGATACAGTTGCTATTTTATAGGCGGGAATATATGCTGCTAATGATGGAATTTGAACGTTTACCAAACTACCATTTATAAAGGTTGCTATGCCCGTATCATTAATATGCATATGACCGCCAAAATGGACTTTTACACCAGCATTTACAAAAGCTTTTGCTACAGCTTCTTTAGGTACTCTGTGCAATTGCATTTTAGTTTCTCCTAATAAATTTTGAATATGTTCTGAGGCACCATCGTTAAAATCTACAGTTGGATAATGACTAAAAACGATTAGTTTTTTATTTAACTTTTCTGCACGTTGCGTAACAGTCTTTATCCAATTTAGCAAGTGTTTTTTATGCGTTAAAACATTATTATAACCAATACTTGCACTACTGTAATTTTTTGAATTCTTTGGCACATAAACATTCGCATCAATAGCTAAAAACCAAAGTCCATCCGTGGGTTCTACTAAATAACTTACATCTGGAATTTTGTTTCCAAAAGGCGGAATTTCATAATTTCTATTTGATAAATCGGCTTGTTGTATTGCCTCATTAAATTGATAATTTGAATACGTATAATCTGAAAACGGTGTTTCCCAATACACATCTTTTTCCTTTGGAAAAAAGCCAAAATCCTTTAATTCGGAAAGAATTTCTTCATACCCTAACTTAGCAATATCTTTGGTGAAAATGGGGTTCAATTCTTGATTTTCTTGAGCTTCAAATGCTTTTTCGGAACTAAAAATAGGTTGTTGATTGCCACCTTCTCCAAGAAAATCGTATTTACCCGACTCTTGGTAAAACGGGCGCACAGGGTCATGATTACCTGTTGTAAGTATAAACTCAATATCATGCGCTTCTGAATACTTTTTTAATATTCCTTTTAGCCCTTTTATGTTCAGCATTTGTCCATCGTCACTAAAATCGCCTGGTAAAACCACATATTTTATGTTACGAGACGCTACATCATCTAAAGCAGCTAAAAAAGCAAAATAATTTTCGTTGAATAATCGCGTAGATTGCAATTGTGATTGCATGGTTCTTGCCAAGGTATATTTGCCTGTTGCTGGATTTAAAACACCTTTATACTCATTATCTGAAAACGTTCCGTAAATATCTTGCAAATGCACATCTGCCATAAAAGCCACTTTAAAACTCTTATCTGTTTTTCCTTGCTTCTCATTACAAGAAAACAATAGCAAACCAATAAAAATGACACTAAGTCTTTTGAACATTTAGATACTACATTTTAGTTTCTGGAGGAAATGCATACGATTTTTTCCATCCTCCAAAGTCGATTAAAATTTGGTCTATCATTACGCCAGCATCTACCATCCAAATTTTTAATTTGTGTTTTCCTGCTGTATTTACAATTTGCTTTACAGATTGTACGGATGCATTTTTTAATACATTTTGTTTCCAAGCATCACTTCTTCCAAAAGTTTGAAAATCGACTACAACAGGTTCTGCATCATCAATAGCTATGGCACAACGCACACCTGTTTTATTGTTGGGTGCATGTGTTGGAATGGCTTGTAAAAACACATCAACCTCTCCAAAATTAAACGCATAAAAATCGTATTCTAAAATAGGGCTATTTTGTTTTATATCTTCCAATTCTGTTTCAGAATTTGCTTTTCGTGGTAAAGCCACACTTACATTTCCTGTGTAACCAACACCATTAAAAGTAGTCCATTTTGCTTCTTTCCCATCAACTTTACGAGAAAAATTTTCTGCATTTATAGAAACAAATCCTTTGTCTTCAACAAATCCTTCATAATCTTCTAACTCCTTTAATTTTGGATTAAAAACAGATACTCCAATATGAGTCGTTTTTCCTTTTGAAATAAAATCTATTCCAGAATTTACTTTAAAACTTGGTGGAATCAGTTGATAATCGTGCCCCAAAGGTGCTTCTTTTCTGTTTTCTCCTTTCGGGACTTTATCCCAATCTATAGCTACCCAAATACGCTCTTCTAAATGGTTTTTATTTAGTATTCCTGATGTTTTCGATACTATAATCCAATCTGCTTTAGACACTGCTTCCCATTCCAATTCTTCTTTTCCTTTTAAAAATAAATCGATGTAATACTTGTTTTTGGTGTAAGCATTAAAAACGGGTAAAACATCGGCATAGGAATTTATAACCGCATCATTTACTTCCATTTGATAGCTTTCTAAAGCCATACCCAAAGTACTCGTTTTTTCTTTTAGGGGGATTGTTGCCGTTGGTTCAGCAAACACAGGCAAATGCCTTGGCGCCATAGTCATAATATGCTTCCACTTTCCGTTTTGGAGCGTATTGTTAAAATAGTCCGTTTCTTTTTGAATTGCTTTAAATGCATCAAAAGATTTTGTAGCAAAGTCGCTAGCACTTTCTCTTCCTTGAGCTGCAACAAATTTATTTTTATAACTGTAAAGCCATTTAAGATTTAAATTTGATGCGCCTGTAATGGGATAATGAATTAGTTGGTAAAAGGCATCTTTTCGGTATGCTGGAATGTTTTTTTGAATTTCATTTACATCACTAATTAAATTTTGATGTGCTTGAATGCGCTTACCAACTTCATCACCATAATGATATTGTGTCAACTCCGTTTCTCCTGATTTGGTAACCGGTTCTACGCTACTCCAAGCCATAAATTCTGGTCTGCGTTGAAAGGCCAATTGGTTATATTGAAACATCAAATTGGTAATAGCCTTTGCGTTTTCTTTTCCAAATGCATTAGCACTCCAATTTAGATGGTGTTTTCTAACTGAATCGTCATTTTTAAAAGCATCAATATTCCAAGCCATATCTAAAAATAACTCGATATTGTACTCGTGTGGTTTGATATCCCCACAATTTAAAATCCAAATGTTTTGAGACCCAAAATCATAAGCTTTCGTCATTTCCTCCCACATTAAAACAGGGTTTGTAGAATTTAACCATAGGTAATCGTGGGGTCTTCCCCAATACGAGGTATGGTAATAAACTCCTGCCCCTCCACTTCTTTTTTGTTCATCTTCATTACTTAATTGGCGCATGTATCCGTAATTATCATCGGTCCAAACCAAGCTAATATCTTCGGGCAAGTCTAAACCACTTTGGTAATAACGTAGCACCTCTTTATAAGGCACAAATGCCTGTGGTTTTGCAACTCCTCGCTTTGTATTGGCTTTAAGAATCTGACGTTGGTCGGCTATCACTTTTTCTAGAAGTTTTACTTGAGAATCGGTATCGTCTTCGCCAACTATCATAGGTGAATCGTGTTCTCCACGCATTCCAACGGTATAAATACCTTCAAAATTTGCCGTTTCTTTTGCTCGTTTTTTAAATAATGATTTTATGGATTCTGAATTCGTATCGTATCTATAATCGCCCATAGTTTCATGATGCCATTCTGCGTTTATATTACACAGCATGGGTTCTGCATGCGAACTTCCAATAACTATGGCATAATTATCGGCAACTATTTTATTTTCTGGATAATGATAAAATGCCTTTGTGCATTTATGCATTGCAGGCCAAATGGTATTAGCTCTTAAACGTAATAAAAGTTCAAACACTTTTGCATACGTTTTGGGGCCAATATCTCCCGTTTCAGGTTCGTAATTTAATGCAGCCCAACGTTGTAAGCCCCAATCTTCATCATTTAAAAAAATGCCTCGATATTTTACTGATGGCGCACCATAAGTCTTGTTTTTTATGTTTAAGACTAATTCTTGTTGCTTTTCTGGTGTAACATCTGCCCACCATTCCCAAGGAGATACACCAATCTTTCGAGATATTTCTAACAGTCCGTAGGCAGTTCCTCTTCGGTCTGAACCGATAATTACTAATGCTTTTTTTATTCCTTTTGAAGGATTATTTATAACTTGAATGTTATATGTTTCCCATTTGCCTTTAATTTGAGAAACATCAATGTTATGTTTTGTAACCAATTGATTGATGTGTTTACTTTTTCCTAATGTACCTGCAATAATTTGATAGGATGCCTTATTTTGATGGATTGCAACTGTTTTCCCTGAAACTTTTTTTACATCGTTTGCTAAAATTTCAGAAGCAATTCTAACCACTTCTGCGTCTTTTTCATCAATGTGTATTGAAGCTATTTCTCCATTTTTAACCAATGGGAATTGAATCGTATTTTGCCCCCATGCGGAAAGACAAAACATTAAAAATAAGAGTTTATATAGTTTAGTCATTGTATTCTGCTGCTTTTTTAATCCTTTCATAAGTGCCATCATCAAACTTCACTTTAAAATCAGATTTAAATAATGTTGATGGCTTATAATAATCGGTAGATATTACTTGCGCTCCCGATGCTTTTGCTTTTTCAAATTTGGTGTAATCGTTTGTTCTAGCTTCTTTAGTTCCTGCGTCGGCGCGCGTGCGCACCATATACCCTTTTGCAACTAACTGCTTTATATATTCAAAATCGGTAATGGGATTATTCACAATTCTAAACGCAGCTTCAGGATTTCCTTCTTTACTATTCACAAAAAACACGCGGTTTTTTAGTGTGTTATCGCCGTCGATGTAAAGTTTGTTTTTTTGTTCTTTTTCATCTAAAACGAAAAGGAATTTCCCTTTACAGTCTTCTAATTTTGGCCAGCCGTTTTTTAGGACTGCTTCTTCTAAATTATTAAAATCTTTCCGCACGTCATCTGGCACTATCAAATCGTCTTTTGAAAAAACCGAACGTATTTCAGCATCTAATTCTTGATAGGCTTTGGCTGAAAACGGCAGTGGTTTTGTTAACTGTTGTAGTGCTTTATCTTTCGTATTCATTAAGATGATAATTGGTGTATGTTTTGGGTTTTCATCCGACCATTGCTTCATCACGCTTAAACAATCTTTGAATAGCAAATGATGACTTCTAAAGTCGATATCTTGAATATGAAACAATTTAAATCCAGATGCTTCTAAAGTATTATCTTCATCATAAGGCATTGGAATAGCTCCAGATTGTTTTACAATTTCTAAACCTTTCGGATTGGAAAAATGACCACCTTTTGGGTCGTAAAACACATCTAATTCTAAATGTCGTAAACCTAGATTTAGTTGTTCTTTAATACTAACATGCTCATATTCTAAAGATTTTGCTTTGCTAGAATCAATAGTTCCAATATAATTTAACAATGGTTTTTCTATACCTATTTTATATGAATTATGACTTCCAATAACCTGAATATCATTCAGTTTTAAATGTGTTTGATCTGCACACCCAAAACAGACAACAATAATCAGACATAAAAGAGCCCGTTGTTTCATTTAAATAGATTTTAAAAGTTTTGGTTTTTCGTTGTATAGCTTTAAAATCAACTCCCCAAATAAGGTATTCGCCCAAGCAAACCAAGACCTAGAGAATTTAGAAGCATCATCTTTATGAAAGGTTTCATGCATAAATCCTGAACCATTATGCGTATTCATCAATTGTTTGATACACCAAACAATTTCCTCATCGCTATCGCTCGTCATGGCTCTTAAAATAATGCCCATAGGCCAAATGGTATCTAAACCTGCATGTGGACCACCTTGCCCCTCGCCTGCTTTCCCTTTAAAATAATAAGGGTTATCATCACTCAACAAATACGCTCTTGTATTTTTATAGACTTCGGAATCGTAAAACGCTTCATTCATCAAATATTTCATGGCGATTAATGACGGAATATTAGGGTCGTCTATACATACTTTATTCCCAAAACCATCTATTTCGTAGGCATATATTTTGCCATAGTGTAAATGTTCTGAAATGGCATATTTATTTACTGCTTGTAATACTTCGCTAGAAAATGAAGCACATTCTTTAGAAAACAAATCGTCTTTAAAAACCGTTTTATAAACCTCACTTAATTGTGCTAAAGACTCTACTGCAAACAGGTTTGATGGAATTAAAAAGGGGTACATTGTGCCGTCATCAGATGGTCTAAATGCAGAACAAATGAGTCCTGCTGGTTTTATTGGTCTGCCTTTTCCACTAA
The DNA here is from genome assembly GCF_947487575.1 of uncultured Algibacter sp. Classification (GTDB taxonomy): domain Bacteria; phylum Bacteroidota; class Bacteroidia; order Flavobacteriales; family Flavobacteriaceae; genus Algibacter_B. The sequence continues at coordinate 76,613 of NZ_CANKXG010000006.1, forward strand.
AAGGTGCTGTAACGTTTTTATTTCTTCTTACGCGTTCAAAATAATAGGGTGTTGTTCCGCTTTTGCGTTGTTCTGTTCTTAGGGTTTCTACTGCTAATCGCATGGCCTTATCCCAATCTGCATCAAAAACAGAAGTATCTCCGGTTTCTTTATAATACCCGTAAACCAAACGAACGGCATAACATAAAGAGTCTATTTCCCATTTACGTTCGTGAATACCTGACTGTGGCGTTGGTTTATCGTCTTTCCATTTTGTTGGTCTTGTAACATCTTTGTAAAATGCATTGGCATAAGGGTCTAACAGCACGCATTTGGTTTGCCTATTTATTAAGCCTTTAAATAATTTTTTTAGTTTTTTATCTTTATGAACCAAAGGTAAATATGGCCAAACTTGAGCTGTAGAATCTCGCAACCACATGGCATCAATATCGCCTGTTATAACAAATGTATCTGGTTTATCATCAATAATTTCATAATCTACTGTGGTATCTAAAGTGTTTGGAAAACAGTTTTCAAACATCCACGCCAATTCTTTATTATTGATACCTTTTTTTACATTTTTTATAGTTTTTTCAACAGCATCACTAACAAATGTTCTTTTAGAAGGAATAGGTCTGTTGGAAGTATACGCTTGAAAATCCTGAGCTACTCCTAAAGCAGAACAGTTTAATGCCGTAAGTCCAGCAACACCCAAAGCACTTTGTTTTATAAATTTTCTTCTTGTTGTCATTTATTTAAGAATTAGCATCTGAAAATGGTACGAATAAAATAAGGATTAGTGCCTCTAAGAAAATAGATATCATCCTAATACACTAAAGATAATACACTTTAATTATCTCTGGCTTCCATTTCCATGTTAAGCACACCACCACTTGTTATGTCTTTATGAAACAAGGTAAATTCTTTTAATGACTTACCATTAAAGGTCGCTTCTTTTACAAAAACGTTGGCTTCATTATTATCAGTAGCTAGAATTTCTAAGGTTTTTCCTGAATGATAATCGGGATGCAATTGAATGGAAATTTTATCGAAAATAGGGCTTCCAATTTGATATTCTGCATCTGCATCTGTTCCGCCATTTATTTGGAATAAACCAATTTTCATTAACACAGCAAGACTTCCCATTAAACCTTGGTCTTCGTCTCCATTATAACCTGTTGATGGTGCTAAACCTCCAAAAACGGTAGATGTTACTTTTCGAGACCAATACTGTGTTAAGTCTGGTCTGCCCAGTTTATGAAAAGCAAAAGCTGTTTGTATAGAGGGTTGATTACCATAGTTTATTGGAATCTTTCTGTATTCTGGATGTAATTCTGATGCATGTGATGTACCAGAGGTAAAGTTTAAAGTCTCTGCTTCTTCAAATTGAGTCTTCAATTTATCGGCAGCCACATCTTTTCCTCCCATTAATTCTCCTAATTCTGGAATATTATGAGGTACAAACCATGTGGATTGTGCCCCATTGGCTTCTATAAAACCTTCCTCGTAATTGTAAGGACTATAGTCAGCTTGCCATTGTCCCTTTATATTTTTGGGTTGCATCCACCCTATTTTTTTATTGAATAGGTTCTGATAGTTTTTAGAACGCTTCATAAAATAATCGTAATCTGCTTTCTTTCCTAACTTTAATGCCAATTGGGCTAACGTCCAATCTTGATACGCATATTCTAAAGTTAAACCTGCACCATCTTGATGCCCTCCAAATTTACCTTCTGGATTTGGATGTGGCACAAAACCATTTTTTAAATAATATTTAAGACCACCTCCTTTTTGTGTTTTATGCTCATAGCCCGCCTTTTCCATAATACCATTTGGCATATGGTTTTTCTTTAAAGCTTCGTATACATATTCTAAATTATTTTTAAGAATACCTTTTTGAATGGCACTCACAAAAAATGGTGTGGAAGAACTTCCCGTCATAACATAAGTATAATTCCCTCCTGATGGCCCTCTAGCAACTAAACCTCCATCTTTATAATATTGCAGTAAAGACCATGTAAACTCTTCATAAATTTCTGGATATACTAAGCCCCATAAAGTATTTATTGTCCATTGCGCGCCCCAAAAAGCATCTGAGTTATAATGATTAAACTTAGGCGTACCATCTTCTTTTAAAGGCAATTGCCCTATTCTAAAGCTTTTTCCTGTATTATCTGGATATGCACCATTTACATCACTTATGGTTCGTCTTCCTTGAAGCGCATGCCACAAGTCTGTATAAAATCTCTTTTGTTGCTTTTCAGTATTCCCTTCAACTTTTATTCTTCCTAAAAGACTATTCCATTCGGTTTTTGAGTCTGAAACTACAGCATTAAAATCCCAATGTGGTAATTCTGTTTTCATATTCAAACTGGCATTTTCTTCTGACGTATATGAAATAGCAACTTTCATTAAAAGCGGCGTATTCAAATCCTTAAAATGTAACATGTAATTCCCTGTTTCTTCATCTTTTTGAAGATGATTTACAGACTGATTTAAAGCTATTTTAAAAAATACTTTTAAATCTTTTGGTCTCCTATGCGTTGGCGTAGCTACTACAGAGCCAACAAATTCTTTATCGTTAATTTGTTTTAATATGCCATTTGCATTATCGCTAGGTCCTAAAACGGTATTTAAATTTAATAGGATTCCTGCTTCAGATTTTTCAGGAAATGTATATTTATGAAAACCGACACGTTTGGTGCTTGTTAATTCTGTTTTAATATTAAAACGTTGAAGTTCTAAGCTATGATAACCTGGTTTTACCACTTCATTATCATGACTAAATTTTGAATAGAAATCGGTAAAAATGCTATTTTTATTTTCTTCGGAAAAGGTAACTGGCATTACAGAAACACCAGATATTTGCCAACCATGAATATGGCTAAATCCTTTTATTGTATCTGTTTTATAACGATAACCACTACCCCAAGCTCCATCTATTTGATTATCTGGACTTAAATTTACCATTCCAAAAGGACGACATGCCGACGAAAAGAAAAACCATCTAGAATTTTCTGTATCTAGTTGAGGATAGACCATATTTGAAAAATCGACCTCTTTATAAACCTCATCTGTGATTATTTGTTTACTATCATTTTTACAAGCAAAAACTGATAATAGTATAAATAATATAAAAAATTTACAATATCTCATTGGGCCTATTTAATAATGGCAGTAGCCGTTTTCAATTCATCATCTTTTGTTACCTCATGCGTTCCTTTTAATACAAATTGTTTATGATTAGTTTCTGGTAAAACCACGTTTTCTAAATTTAAAACTTTTACTTCATCAAATACAAATGCTGGTCTAAAATCTTTGTTTTCCAGTTTTAAATTTACATTTTTAAAAGTAATATCATTTGCATAGCGAACGTAAAACCCCCAAGCAGGCAGCTCTCCAAACATTGAAAACTCTGGATAATCTTTTATTTTATGAGGCACTTGTTCTAATCTACTTAAAGGCACATAAGCCATTCCTTTTGATGCTCTACCAGGATATGTAATATCTATATTTTCTATAATTACATTTTCTATATTATGCCCAGGAATACCTACAATTGAAGAAGGAAAAGGGTTGTGGAAAAAATCGACCTCTGGTCCTCTTAAATCGTAATTTATATCTGGTCTTCCAAAAGGTATTTCAACCTTTATATCTTTTATATGTACATTTTTTATAATTCCCGGTTGCTCGCCACCTCTGTGACCTAAGCGAATAAAAATACCATTCCCTGTATTTTTAGCAACAATATTAGACACACTAATGTTTTCTATAGCACCTCCATCAACACTTTCAATAGCTATTGCAGAACGAAATGTATCAAAAACATTAATATTTTCGATAGTCACATTTTTAAATCCACCGTAAGAAGCTGTTCCAAACTTTAATGCACTTGCACTACTTTTAATTGTACAATTTGCAATATATATACTATCGTTATAATACTTTGGAAAGTACGATTTTAAACAAATGCCATCGTCAGCAGAATCTACATCGCAATTAGTTATTTGTACATTTTTACAATCGGTAATATCTATACCATCATTATTCCAAAAGGCTCTATTAACTATTTTAAGGTTATCTAATTTTAATTTTTCACATAACTCAAAAGAAAGTCCCCAACATGCTCCATTTTGCAGGTTTAAATCCAAGACATCTACATTTTTGCACATTGAAAATCTAAATAATTTAGGTCTTGCCGTTTCATTGGGACGCATGCGCCTGTAATTATACTTTGGGTCTATACGTTCTCCTGAATGGTGTAAACTATCTATACTTAGTGCCAAAGCTCTCCCTTGTCCATCTATTTTACCTTTGCCGTAGATTTTAAAATTATTAGCTTTATAGGCTACTAAAAATGCCATATTCGAGTAATCGTCTCTCTTTGGAGATTCTGGTCGTTCTGGCATTGGCACATCTTTATAATCGTAAGGATTTGTACTCCCTAATAAAACAGCACCTGCTTTTAAATACAAGCTTACATTAGATTTCATTACAAGACTACCAGAAAGGTATTCTCCTTTAGGAAATACTAAAGTGCCACCATGGGCTTGATGAACTCTATCTATTAATTCTTGTAAAGCAACTGTATTTAATATTTTACTGTTACCAACTATACCATAATCTGTAACCAAATATTCTTTATTATTAGTCTTTTTTAGATACTCTTTTTTAACTTCACTTTGAGAGACATTTACAGGTGTTTCAGGTGCTTCTTTACATGACCAAAAAAATAAAATCAGTAAAAAAACATATAAAACAGAAATACTACATTTTGTCTTGTATGCCATGTTTAATTTTGTTTACCCCAGTCTTTATTGGGTGTATCTGTTAATTCAAATTGCAAAATGCCGCCTTTAGAAATTAAATTAAAGTCTATAATACTTGAGTTAATTTCTTCTCCATTCCATGTTACTTTTTGAATGTATATCTTTTTTGATGTTCTACCGTTTGTAATTATTTGCAACGGTTTATCATTTGTTTTTATAGTAATTTCATCAAATTGTGGTGTACTTAATGCCAACTGAGTACTTCCTGGAAAAATAGGATATAAACCCATTGTAGACCATACGTACCATGAAGACATGGTGCCTGCATCGTCATCCATTTCTTTGATATAACCATTGGGCGTATTGGTAAAAATTTTACGCGTAATGGGTTGTTCTAATTTATGGTGTGTTCCGTACCAATTATTCGTTTCCTTGTTTAACAATTGGTCGACTAACCTTTGCGTTTTCCATGGCGAATTTGTGTAATTATACAAATACGGCACTTGAATATCGGGTTGGTTACCTATGTTAAATAATTCGTTTTCAAAGAAATAATCTAATTGATTTTCAAACTCATCTTTACCTCCTATCATGGTTTGAATTCCCTTTATATCAAAAGGTACAAACCATCGGTATTGCCACAACGTGCCTTCGTACAATCCGTCTCCATGCATGATATCTGAATTTTCATCCATAGTTAAAAACTTGTCTTTCCAAAGAGTTTTATATTCAAAAGCTTTATCTCTATAAAATTTAGCATCTGCATTTTCTCCTAAAGCTTTAGAAATTTCTGAAAGCGCCCATAAATCATAACTCGATTCTAGTACATTATCTGGCGATTTAAACGGTAAATGTTCAGCTTCTGCTTTCATTTCTTCATAAATATCAGATAATGGAAATGGCAAAATTCCTTTTTGATATGCATCTAACACAATAGCTATGGTATGCTCTGTTCTAATGGTTAAGAAAGGTTCTGTTTCTGTTGCCCAATCAGGTTTCCCTTGTTTGTACAATGCTTTTAAAGACGTTAACATGTCTTTATATCTATTTGGATATAAAAATGAAAATAAAGGAAGTTTTGTTCTAAACGTATCCCATACAGACCAACCGTGATAATGCGATGAATTAGATTTGTATGGATTACCATCACTACCTCTAAACACTCCATTTTCATCATTTATAATAAATGGCGATTGTGTTGCGTGGTACAAATGTGTATAGAATAATTCCTTTAGTGTATCATTTTCTGTCTCTACATGAACAACATCCATAAGATTGTTCCATAATGTAAATGCTTGCTCTTTAACTTCAGAAAAGCTTAATTTTTCTGATAATTTTAAATTTTGAATGGCACTGTTTTCATCAACAACCGACAAAGCACATCGTAATAAAATATCTTGATTATTTTTAGTTGAAAACTTAAAAATTAATTTAGACTTATCTTCAGTTACTTCTGATACTTCATGATTAAACCTAATAGCGTAGTAAAATGTGTATTTACCTTTTCTACAAACATTAACGCTTGTTATTTTGCCACTAATGATACCATTTTCTACATGATAACTATGAGATACGGGACCTGCATAACTACTTGCTAAATCTATGGTAAATCCAGCATTTTTAGATTCTGGAAATGTATATTGATGAAATGCGACTTGCCTAGTTGCAGTAAGCTGCGTTTTTACACCGTTGTTTAAGTTCACTGAATAATATCCAGCTTTAGCTTTTTCACTTTCTTTTGAATATGTTAAACCTTTAGGAATTGAATCTCCTTTTGAAATAACAAAAGGTAATATTCTTAAATTTCCTCCTACGCCTCTACATCCAACACCAGAAAATCTGGTATTTGAAAAACCAATGATTTCTTTAGCACTATAGTCGTACCCAGAATGTGCTATTGGGTTTGTATCTGGACATGGTTTTACCATTCCGAAAGGAACACTGGCAGCAACATCTGTTTGCCCATGGTCGTTTTCTGTACAGATAAATGGAATTACGTAGTCAACATTTTGTTTTGATGAAACTACGTCAACATCAGTATGCTTTTTACATCCTAAAAACGCTAAGAATAATATAACTGCAAGATGAGGTTTAATCATAAAAAAAAAAAATCAAATTATAAAGGCAGACAAAAAACATTCATCTGCCCTTATAAAAACTAAACTAACTCAAAATAATTACTACTCAAAAATTAAAGTTTTGATGTGAAACCACTCTCTTTTCTCTCTCTAAGAAAAGAGAATGAATTACGCATTTAATAATTTGGATTTTGTTTAATTGCCCCCTCAGACAATGCTACTTCATTACCTGGAATTGGCCTTACTAAATGTGTACTTGAATTAAAAACACCATGATCTACATTATGTGGATTATATATATTGACACGCTCTTCTAATTTACCTGTACGTTTTAAAACCGCCCATCTGTCTTCTTCCCCTGCAAGTTCAACAGCGCGTTCATCAAGTATAGTATCTAAGTCAATTGATAAATAGTGATTTGCTACACCAGTTGCACGCTCTCTAACAATATTTAAATTAGCTAAAGCAGAAGTTGTATTACCCGCACCTAAATAAGCTTCAGCAGCTATTAAATGTGTTTCTGCAACTCTAAAAACAAAAGTATCTCTAGAACCTCCATTTTCAGCATCGAAATTTACGTCATCAAACTTTTTAAATATTGGAAAATTTGTTCTTAAAACATTAGATGAATATTGATAAAGAACACCTGGAATATTATCTGGTAGACCAAATAAATACTGATCTGGTTGATACACCCAATATCTTTCTAATTTATCTGCTAACTCTACAGCGTCTATAGCTGTTTTAGGATAATACACAATCGTATCACCTACAGCAACATTTTCTATTCCTTCAGGAGATGAAAATTCACCTGCTTCATCAGCAAATAGCACTCTATGCAAAGTAACTTCATCTCTAGCATCATTATCTGCTAACAACTCATAAAAACGAGGCGTTGGCATTAAGTTTGTATTATTAGCTCCATAAGGATTACCTCTTCCAACACCAACATAATTATCAACTGGATTCATAATTATCGAATGTTTTGAATTGTTTCTATCATCAAATTCACCATTTGATCCATATTGAACAGCAAAAAGAACTTCAGGATTTACTTGATTTCCATAATCAAAAACCTGAGCATAAGACTGACTCATTAAATCATAACTACCAATAGCTAGTTCTGCTAAATTAGCAGCTGTTGTAAAATCATCACTAGTACCAAAAGACTTATAAGCTCTAGTTAGATAAACATCGGCTAGTAAATGTTGAGCTGCACGTTTAGAAATTCTACCAGTTTGTGAATCATCTAGTAAATCAGGAATGGCCGCTTCTAAATCTTTAATAATTTGAGTAAATGTTTCTTCTTCGCTAGAACGCACATAATCTGTACGAATAGAATTTGTTTCCTCTAGCTCTAACACAATTCCTCCAAAATGCTTTACCAAATTAAAGAAGCCTAGTGCTCTTAAAGCTTTTGCCTGAGCAATACCATAATCTCTATCTACTATCCTTTCATCACTCCAATTAATTTGATTTTGATAGCGATTTATAACAGTGTTTGCTTCAGAGGTTAAAGCATAATTATGAGCCCAAAACTCTCCAGCACCACCATCACTTGTTGGCGTTAAGCCAAAGTAATCATTTAATGCTAAATTACTTCTTACATCATCCTGAGACGTAAACATATCCGTTCCAGAAAACATAATAGCATAATTTTTATAAACTGATCTTAATTTTTCATACACTGAAATCACTAATTGATCAGCGTTATTTTCATCTAAAAAGTTTTCTGCAGTTACTGCACCATAATACTCTTCTTCTATAAAATCGTCGCAAGCTATAAAAACTAAAAGCAGCAATAATAACAGGTTTTTTATTTTAAAAATTGATTTCATTTTCTTTACAATTTTAAATTTATAATGATACATTTAATCCAAACAGTACTGTTTTTGTGAGATAAGCAGCACTGTACGAGTTTTGTAATCCAGTTTCAGGATCTGGACCTTCATAATCAGTAAAAATGAATGGGTTTTGTATATCAATAGATAACCTCATAGCATCTAATTTCAACTTATCTAACACATTAGAAGGTATGGTATAAGTTAAACCTATATTACCAATTTTCACAAAATCAAACTCCTCATAATAATACTCTCCAGGATGTGCATAAGACAATGCAGGCCTTTTTGCATCAGGATTATTAGGTGTCCAATAATCTAAGTCAATTTTATTGAATTTAGCTTGGTCATTTTGATAAGGGGCAAAATTTTGATAAAATTCTGAATGCCCTACCGAACCTTGGCGTGTATTAATTTGTATTCTTGCTTCAAAGTTTTTATAACTAAACGTATTAGTCATACCAGCAATCCAGTCTGGGTTAACAGAACCAATTACAACCTTATCATCATTATTAATAACGTCATCACCATTTTGATCTACAAATTTATATTGACCAGGGCGAGCTCCAAAAACAGCAGCTTCAGCATACTCATCTAATTGCCAAATACCTTCATTTTCAAAAGAAAAAATAGCTGTAGGGTCTTCTCCCACTTTCAAAACACCATGACGACCCAGAACTATTTCTTCTACATCCCCATCAAGCCTTAAAATTTCTGATGTATTTCTTGAAAAATTAAAATTAGTACGCCATCTAAAATTATTCGTTTGGATATTTGTAGTATTCAAAGCTACCTCAAAACCTCTGTTTCTTAATTTACCAAAATTACCAGTAGCATTTGCAAAACCAGATATACTTACTAAGTCTCTTTGAAAGATAGCTCCTTCTATCTCTTTATTATAATAATCCAAAGTCAAATTAACTCTATTGCTAAAAAGCCCTAAATCTAAACCAATGTTAGTTTCTGTAGAAACTTCCCATGTTAATTCGTCATTTGACAAACCATTTACGAATTTACTATTCACAAACTCATCTCCAAACAAATAAGTATCACTTTCCAAAAAAGATTGAGATTGGTAAGGACTTACTGTATCTATATTTCCTGTTTGACCATAACTTAAACGTAATTTCATATTATTAAGCCAGTTAATGTCTTGCATAAAGTTTTCTTCAGTTACTTTCCAAGCTAATGCCGCTGATGGAAAGAAATCCCATTTATTATTAACTGCTAATCTAGATGCCCCATCATAACGTCCTGTTAAAGTTAACAAATACTTATCTTTATAAGAATAGTTTAACCTAGCGGCAAAAGAAGCTATATTTTCTTTTATGAAATTACTACTGTACGTACGTACATCTGTTCCATCTCCTGTATTAAAAAACAAAAATTCATCTGCACTTAAATTACGGGTCTGAATATTACCTCCTTCAAATTCTTTATGAAAAAGAGATGTTATAATAGTTGCGCCTAAATCATTATTTTCATCTAAATCAAAGTTTATATTTGCTATATTATCCCAAGTATAAGTAACTATAGATGATGAATTATAAATCGCTCTAGTTCTACTTGGATCATTTCTTGCAGCTTTAGTTAGCAATCCTCTGTATTCTCCAAATCTATCATAAACTAGACTAGGTGAAAATTGTGTTTTCAAGTTTAACCATTTTAATGGTTTATATTCTAAAAAGGCATTAGCAATAATATCAAAACGTTTTGTATTAACACGCCATGCGCCATCTTGTTCATAAATTGGATTTATAAAACGTTGATCTTGCTCATCTGGTAATAAATCTAAACTTCCATTTTCCTCAAATGGATTTACAGTTGGAGCTAAACGAAATGAACTTCTAAATAGCTCGCGACTCCCTTCTTCTCTTTCAGAAAATGCTAGATAAGTTTTTACTCCAAAAGTTAATTTATCATTAACTTTTTTCGATAAAGAACCTGATAAATTATACCTTTCAAAACTTTCAATCCCAACAACTCCTTCATCTTTTAAATACCCTACAGATGCATTATATAGAAGACCATCATTTCCACCAGAAGCCGAAACAGTATGACTGGTTTGAACTCCTGTTTCTTGAAACTTACCAATCCAATCCGTGTAACTTCTGTTTGCAACATTACTCTGTTCTTCAGCCCCTATATATTCAACCGAAGTATCTAAAACAATGCTATTGTAATCAGCTACAGTTGCAGGACCTGCATTTAGTAAGTTACCAAATTCTCTGGCTCTTACTACATCATCAACAAAAGACACATACTCATCTCCATTATAAAAATCAGGTGAATTTACAACACTACGTATACCAAATGTGGCATCATAATTAAATCGTGTCCTTCCTTCTATTCCACTTTTTGTTGTTATAATTACAACCCCATTAACACCTCTTGCTCCATAAATAGCAGTTGAAGATGCATCTTTTAAAACATCAATTTGCTTAATATCAGCTGGATTCAAAGCATTAATATTATCAACAAAAATACCATCAACTACATACAATGGCTGTCCTAAATCCGCAAATGGACTATCATTAACTCCATCATTCCCCTGATTATTATTTCTCAGAACACTATTACCTCTAATATTTATCGATAGAGGAGCACCTGGCTTATTATTAAGCGTTCTAACATCTACACCGGCTAAACGCCCTTGTAATGCTTGTGCTACATCTGTTTTGCGTTGTTCAATAATATTGTCACTTCCAATAGATCCTACTGCTCCTGTTAAATCTTTTCGTTTAACACTTCCATACCCAATCACTACTACCTCATCAAGTTGAGCAGTGTCTTCAGAAAGCTGAATGTTCAAAGGAGATTGTCCAGTATAAGTAACCTCAAAAGTTTGGAAACCTAGGTAGGAAAACACTATAACGTCTCCATTATTTGCTTTGATTTGATAATTACCATCAAAATCTGTAGCAGCACCAATCGATGTGTTTTTAACAAGGATATTAACCCCTGGGATAGGTACACTCTGTTCATCAGTAACAACACCAGACACATTATCTTGTGCGAAAACCGATAAAGCACCTATAAAAAAGGCAATCAATAATAGTTTTAGTTTTTTCATTTTAATAAATTTAGATTAGTCAAAATTATTTTGGTTAAAATTAAGTTAAGGCTTAAGACTTGATATGGAATTTTATATCAAAAACATGGAAATATCATTTAAAACAGATTAAATTATTAAGGTTTATCTCACATAAAAATACGTTAAAGTTTCAACTATTATTTAAGTTAACACATTCTATACATTTCTTAAATAGAAAAAATAAGGAGTATTAATGATTAAATAATCCATATAAATAAACTATTAATCCATCTTATCAAATATTGTTGTAATTAAATTTGTTTTAGAATGAGAAATTAGGGAATAAAACTTAAAATAAGTTAGTAGTATGAAAAAATCATCCATAAATCAACCTCTAGAAAATATAGAACATTGGGAAGAAGATTTAATTAAACGTTACCCAGACCCAGATACTAATGGTAAAGAAAAGGAAGACTTTAGAAACTACGAAGATTCGGATAGAGCTGAAACCGTGAGGGAGTTCTATAGACTTAACCATACGTTTCAAACCTACGATTTTGTTTCAAAAAAAGAAGCTGGTTTTTTAGAGTTTAATAGAAAAGAAATGTCTATTTGGGAAGCTGTTGATTTCTTAAACACCCTTGTTGATGATAGCGATCCTGATATTGACTTAGATCAACTACAACATTTATTACAAACGTCTGAAGCTATAAGAGCTGACGGACATCCAGACTGGTTTGTCTTAACTGGATTTTTACATGATGTTGGCAAAGTGCTTTGCTTATTTGGAGAACCTCAATGGGCTGTAGTTGGAGATACTTTTCCTGTAGGTTGTAAATTCTCTGACAAAATTGTACATGCCAATTATTTTGCTGACAATCCTGATTCAACAAACCCAAAATACAATACAAAATATGGTATCTATTCACCAAATTGTGGGTTAGATAATGTTAAAATGAGTTGGGGACATGATGAGTACCTATATCAAATCATGAAAGATTATTTACCGGAACCAGCATTATATATTATTAGATATCATTCTTTCTATGCACAACATCGAGAAAACGAATATAGCCACTTGATGAATGAAAAAGATGTTGAAATGTTTGAATGGGTAAAGAAATTCAATCCTTACGATTTATATACAAAAGCACCTGTTAAACCAGATGTTAAATCTCTAAAACCTTATTACCAAGAACTTGTTAAAAAATACCTACCCGACACGCTAAAATTTTAAGAACTAAGAAACTAACTAACCAGCCAAACAATAATGTTTTATACCTATTTAGGATTTTTTGGATTTACCTTATTCGTAATACTTTATACAACATATAAACTCCGAAAAGATAAATTCACAACTTCAAAAGGTTATTTTTTAGCTGGAAAAAGTTTAACAGGCCCAATCATCGCAGGGTCTATGATACTTACCAACATTTCTACGGAACACTTAATAGGAATGAATGGAAGTTCCTATAAAAACGGTATTATTATAATAGCTTGGGAGGTTACTTCTGCTATTGCTTTAGTTATAGCTGCCATTTATTTTATTCCGAAGTTTATAAAATTGGGGATAACTACCATCCCCGAATTTCTAGAAAGGCGTTTTGATGGTGTAATACGCTCTGTTGTGGCCTTTTTGCTAATGTCATCATTTATTATAACGCTTTTACCAATTGTTTTATATTCTGGAGCTATTAATATTGAAAGTGTTTTTGATTTTTCTGCAATATTCAATGTATCAAAAAGTGAATCGCTTATTTATACTGTTTTAGCCATAGGTATTATTGGTTCTATGTATGCCATTTTTGGCGGTTTAAAAGCTGTAGCATACTCAGATTCTTTAAACGGTATTGGCTTAATGCTAGGAGGACTTCTTATACCCACAATTGCCTTATATCAAATTGGTAATGGTAATATGTTTGATGGCTTAAGCACAGTGTACCATTTTGCACCAGATAAATTTGATATTATTGGTAAGCCAGATTCGGTGCTTCCTTTTTCTGTTTTGTTTACCGGGTTAATGATTAATCAGTTGTATTTCTGGGGAATGAACCAGGCTATTATTCAGCGAGCATTTGGAGCTAAAAATTTAGTCGAAGCTCAAAAAGGACTTATTTACACTGGTGTATTGAAGCTCTTTGTTCCTGCCATAATCGTTTTACCAGGTCTAATTGCTTATTACTATTTTCAAGACACCTATTATGCAACACCAGATTTGATATATCCTATGTTGGTAAAAAAGGTATTACCTTCTTATCTTTTTGGTTTTTTTGCTGCTGTTATTCTGGGCGCTGTTTTAAGCACATTTAATAGTGTACTAAACTCAGCAAGCACCATTTTTTGTTTAGATATTTACAAAAAGATTTTTAATAAAAATGCTTCTGATGCTAAATTGGTGAAATACGGCAAAATATCATCTGTTATTCTAGCCTTAATAGCTATTGCTGTAGCACCAATGGTTGCTTATGCCCCTGATGGTTTGTACCAGTTATTACAAGAACTAAACGGCATTTTCTTTATTCCTATTTCTTCTATTATAATTGCTGGAATATTCTTTAAACAAATAAATACTAAGGGCGCAAAAGCAGGACTTTTCTTTGGATTTACATTTTACATTCTAACCACTTTTATACTTAAAGTAAATATCCATTTTGTGCATTTGTGGGGTATTGAATTTCTTCTAAATTTTGCAATCATGTTTTTAGTTTCAAAAATGTATCCTTCAGAAATTAAAACGGATTATTATAGTATGAAACAAGAAGTTGTAGAAAAGTCTTGGCCTAAGGTTAAACTTTACGGCAGTATACTTGTTGCTTTAACTGTGCTCATCTATATTTTGCTATCGTAGGTAAAAGAATGATATAATAGCTTTAAAAAATCAACTTATAAAGAAACCCCTCGCCTCCAAGGAATAAAGTCGTTTTGATTCAATATTTTGGCTTTGGTTTGTATTTCTCCGCTTGCTACTTTAATGATAAATTCTAGCATTTCATCTGCCATTTCCTCTATTGTTTTTTCACCACGAATAACACCACCCGTTTCAATATCAATAATATCTGGCATTCTATTGGCCAAATCTGTATTAGAAGACACTTTAATTACCGGAGCTATTGGGTTTCCTGTTGGTGTTCCTAAACCTGTTGTAAATAAAACAAGATTGGCACCTGCACCAACTATAGCTGTTGTACTTTCTACATCATTACCGGGAGTACACAATAAATTGAGTCCAGATTTACCAACATACTCTCCATAATCTAAAACATCTTGTATTGGAGACGTTCCTCCCTTTTTGGCAGCTCCTGCAGATTTCATGGCATCTGTAATTAAACCATCTTTTATATTTCCGGGAGACGGATTCATATCAAAACCAGAACCTGATTCTACTACAGATTTCTCGTAAGCTTTCATTAGTTTTAAAAACTTTTCGCCTTTTTCATCATCTATACATCTATTAACCAACTCCTGCTCTACCCCACACAACTCCGGGAATTCGGCCAAAATAGCGGTACCATGCAACGCAGTTAAAATGTCTGAAACAGCTCCTAAAGTAGGATTTGCAGATATTCCCGAAAATCCGTCCGAGCCTCCACATTCTAAACCCACTTTAAGTTTAGATAAAGAAGCTGGTTTCCGTACTATATTATTTGCCTTTTTTATGGCTTCGAAAGATTCTTTTATAATCGTAGACAACATATTGTCCACTGTTCCCATCTGTTGCTGTTCGTATATTAAAACTGGCTTATTTAGATTAGGATTTATACTTTTTAAAGCGTCTTTAAATATATCTATTTGAAGATTTTGACACCCTAAACTTAACACAGTGGCACCAGCAACATTTGGATTGTTAACATAACCTGCCAATAATTTTGCTAAACTTTCTGAATCTTGACGAATGCCTCCACAACCACCAGGATGCGTTATAAATTTAACATCAATATTATCAAAAACTTTTGTAGTATTTTCAGTTATCTCTGTTGATGATTCTTCTCCTCTTACTAAAGCTCTTAACATGAGTTGATGAGTGCTTACTTGCTGATGTAAAAGCTCTTTTTCAAAAATATCTTTTAAAATTTCAACATTTCTATTTTCGCAAAATACTAGCGGGAAAAATAACCAAACATTTTCTGTACCTACTTGACCATCTGCTCTATGATAACCTAAAAAAGTCCTTTCTTTCCATTTATCAACATTAGGGGCTTTCCAAGTAAATTGAGCTGTTCTACCAAATACCTTTTCGGTTTCATGTTTTACATTCTTCGTCGTTAATACATCTCCTTTGTTAATCACGCCATTAGCTTTTCCCACTAGAACACCATACATAATAATACTATCGCCCAAGTTAAAATGCTCTAAGGCAATTTTATGTTTAGACTTTGTATTTGATATAATTTTAATATCCTCTTCTTCAAAGGAAATAATCTCTCCTGCTTTTAAATTTACCAGAGTAACTGCAACATTGTCTGAGGTGTTTATTTTTATAAGCTTTTTTAACATCTTGTAAACTGTAATTCGTGTTGTTTAAATTTAAAACTGTTGACTATAATTCGCAAAGCCTTTTTCAATACCATTGGTCTCTATTTCTTTTAATGCAAACGCAATGGCTTCTGTTAAATTTTCAACATGCGTTAAATCTTCCCCCCAATAATCTTCAATACTTAAAACACTTTCGGCCACCAGAAAATAATCATTAGATTTCCATATTTCAGAAAATTTTAAAACAATAGCCTCACTATCTTGAACAGGTAAAGTATTCCCTTGCCACATTCCTTTATAAAAACGTATTAAGCAAGCAAAAGCAAAGGTTAAGTTTGTTGGTACTTTATTGTGAATATTTACATATTCTAATAAACTAGGTAGTACTCTTACTTTAAATTTTGATATTGAATTTAAAGCAATACTCGATAAATTATGACTAATAAAAGGATTTCTAAAACGGTCAAAAACTTCATCAGCAAAACTATTCAATTCACTTTTATCCATATCTAATGTATCTATAATTTCATTAAATACAGCGGTATTGATAAACGCACCAGTAAATGAATTATCTACAGATTGTTTTACTGTTTTGTTCCCATAAAGCAAAGAAAAAGGCACCATTGCGGTGTGTGCACCATTTAATATACGAACCTTTCTGGTACGGTAAGGTTGCATATCATTTACAATCTTAACATCTAATTTTGTTTTATCAAATGGTAGTTTCTCTTTTAATGTATTTCCGCCTTCTATAACCCATAATAAAAAAACTTCTGCGGCTACGATTAAATTATCTTTATAATCTAGCTTAGCGTTATATAGTTCTATTTCATCTTTTGGATAACCGGGTACAATTCTATCTACCAAAGTATTATGAAATGTATTACTTTCTAATAACCATGTTTTAAAACCGTTTTCCAACTTCCAATCGGAAACATATTTTAAAATGATTTCTTTTAATGTTTTGGCATTGTAATTAATAAGTTCGCAAGGAATAATGGTTACCCCTTTATTAGTAGCACCTTTAAAATGTTTAAATCTTTCGTACAATAGAACCGTTAGTTTTGCCGGAAATGAACTTGGTGGTTTCATGTTTGGAGAATCAGTACTTACATAAGCAATACCTGCCTCGGTTGTGTTAGAAATGATAAATTCTAACGATTCTTCTTTTGCTAAACTTAAATACTCTTCAAAATTAAGATACGGGTTAACACCTTTTACAATATTTTCTATGAGTTCAACCTCTTGAATTTCTTCTCCTTTCTTAACCCCTTTCATGAAAAGCGTGTATAAACCATCTTGGTTATTTAGCATTTCTACCAAACCCTTATCAATTGGCTGAACTACAGCTATTCCTCCATTAAAAGTTGCCTTTTTGTTTAACTCCTGAAAAGCATATCCAACAAAAGCCCTTAAAAAATTACCTTCTCCAAATTGTATGATTTTTACAGGTGGATGTTCCGTTAATCCTATATTTTTTCTATGTAGTAGAGGTTTGTTGGTTTTTGTCATTTCAATTTAAAATTAACCTATATATTTTTGAGTAATATAATACTTTACAGGAAAGTTATTGTTTAATTAAAGGGTTTTCCGCTGTCATTTTAAAAATTAATTCTCCCCCATTTATAATTTCTTCGTGAGTGATATAATTTCTATTTAATACTTCTCCATTAAGAGTAACAGATTCAACAATAAAATTATCATCACTAATATTTTTAGCTTTTATATTGAACTTATTACCATTTGGAAGCTTTATAACCACTTCTTCTACCTGTGGTGCTCCTAAAACATAGTGTCCTCCTGTTGGATTTACTGGATAAAAACCAAGTACACCAAACATATACCATGCAGACATTTGCCCACAATCGTCATTCCCCATCAAACCATCTGGTTTTGTGTAATAATATTCATCAATTAGTGTTTTTATGATTTTATCTGTTTTATAGGGTTTATCTGAATATTTGTACAAATAAGGCAAATGGTGACAAGGTTCATTTCCATGCCAATATTGTCCGTACGTACCATGAATATTCCAAACCAAAGTTTTTACCTCTGGTTTAGATTCTGAATAAAATAGATTGTCTAGTTTTTCTCCAAATTCTGTTTTACCTCCCATAATAGCAACCAAACCTGAGATATCGTGTAAGACATGAAATTGATAATGGTATGCATTACCTTCTGTAAAATCTGAACCTTTAAGCCATTCGCCAACCACTTCAGATAAATCTACCTCTTTTTTAAATTTTCCTTTAGCATTTTTACCTCGCATAAAACCACTTTCTTTGTCATATACATTTTTATAATAAGCAGCTCTTTTTTTAAGGAAGTCAGCCTCTTTTTGTTTTCCTAGTTTTTCAGCAAGTAAAGCCCCTGCATAATCGTCGTATATATTCTCCAAAAGACGTGATACCGTTTCTCTACCATCATCAATACTAGACAGTTTAACATCGTAAGGAATATATCCAAAGGAATCTATCAATTCTACATGATTGCGGTAATGTGGTTTGGTTAAAGATGTCCAAACAGCATCAAAAATTTCCTCATCACTATAACCTTTTGGTTTTATGCCTTTTAAATAAGCATCAACAATTACAGGTACAGCATGGTTACCAACCATAGTATGCGTTTCTTGCCCCCAAAGTTGCCATCTTGGCAAGTATTTATTAGCTTCTTTGAGATTTAATGAATCAACAGTCATAAATTTATAACTATCAAGCATAGAGGTATTAATATCGCTTACTAAATCTGGACTAAGAATTGTGTACATTGGGTTTGCCGCACGATACGTATCCCAGAGAGACAATGTTGAATAGTATTTACCGCTAGTTGCTTTTTGTACACCCGAATCGGCACTTCTAAATCTTCCATCTACATCTGCAATATTATTAGGTTGAATATAAAGATGGTACAAGCTAGTATAAAACGCTACTTTTTTATCTTCGTTTCCTTTTAAGTGAAACTTTGCTAATATGTCATTCCATTTTTTGTTGGTTGCTGCTCTAATGGAATCAAAACTATTCCATGTATTAATTTCAGCATCTAGGTTCTTTTTAGCCTCTGCTATTCCTACTGTAGATACTCCTATTTTTACTTCAAGAACTTTAGTGCCTTCCATTTCAAAATCTAGAATATAGCGTGGTGCCTTTTCATCCTTGTTTTCTGGTGGTGTTAGCTCTTGCTTTTTTACAATTTTCTTATTGAATTTAATTACATAATACAAATCTCTGGGCGCCCACACCCTAGCTTTTCTATAGCCAGTTAACGTATAGTCGTCTTCAAATTGTTGATTAGCTTCTAAAATATTTAAAGGAATTTCATTGATATCCCAAGAGACACCGTATTGTAAATCAATCAATAGTTTTGCATTTTTTTCATTGTCATAAGTGTACCTATGATATGCCACTCTTTCTGTAGCCGTTAACTCTACCTGTACTTTAAAATCATCTAAATACACCTTGTAATAACCGGGTTTGGCTATTTCAGAGTCTTTAGTGTATGTAGATTTATAGTTAAATCTAGATTCACTATTAATAGTATCTGTGTTTAAAGGTTGTAATAAAATATCGGACATAGAAGGACACCCAACTCCATTTAAATGTGTTTGAGTAAAGCCTATTAACCAAGGATCGTTGTACTGATAACCAGCAATATGATCCATTTCATATCCTTTGTAATGAATATTATAAGATTCTGGACTTGGTTGCACCATTCCTAAGGGCGTTGTTGCTCCTGGAAATGTATGTCCTTCGTTTTGGGTTCCTATAAATGGGTTTACGTAGGAGGTATAATCCACTGCGTGAATTGGTGCTTTTTGTTTTGATTTTTTTGTGCAACTCGACACGAAAAAAACCATCAATAAAATAAGCTTTATATTTATTATTCTAGTCTTCATAAAAGTTTTTTTAATTATAAACAATACTATTTTTTCGCTTCAATTATTCACTAATTGAAGCATGTCTATCTCCTTTCAAGGCTCCCCAATCTTTATTAGGGTTTGGTCCCATTTCAAATTCTAAAGTACTACCGTTCATAACAGCATCGTGATGTATCCATGACTTAGTGTAAGGCTTTCCATTTAATGTAGCAGATTGTATGTACACATTTTCTTTTGAATTGTTATTCGCTATTATAGTAAAGACTTTACCATTTGCAAGATCTATACTTACCTTTTTAAATGCGGGGCTTCCTATTTGATAGGTTGGACTTCCGGGGCAGGTAGGATAAAATCCCATGGCTCCAAAAATATACCAAGACGACATTTGTCCGCAGTCTTCATTACCAGGCAAACCACCAGGAGTATCTTCAAAATTATCATTAATTAATTCTCGGATAAGCTTTTGAGTTTTCCATGGTGCTCCAACGTAATTGTATAAATATGGGGAATGCATGGAATATTCATCGCCTACGTAATAGAAGTCGTTTTTAAAGAAATGGTCTAAGTATTCCTCTAGTTTATGATTGCCTCCCATAAAATTGGCTAATCCTTGCACATCATGCGGGGCAAAAAGTGTAATGTTCCTAAAATAATTTTCTCTGTCCTTGTCGCTTCCATACGCCCACCCACTAATTGATGGGTCGTTAGCATCTCGCCAAGAACCATCGGCATTTCTTCCTCTAACCAATTTTGTTTCGGGGTCTAGCATATTTTTATAATATAGAGCACGTTTCATGAATTCATCATAGATATCTGTTTTACCCATAGCTTTCGCCATTTGTGCGATACAATAATCATCATAAGCAAACTCCATGGTTCTTATGGCAGACTCTCCATATTTATCAGTAGGTACATACCCTAATTTTTGATACTCTAAAATTCCTGCACGCGCCACATAACGACCAGTACTTTTAGTAGTTGCATTTTTCATCATGGCTTCAAACGCTTTATCAACATTATAGCCTCTGATTCCTTTTACATAGGCATCCGAAATTACAGCATCGCCATGTGTACCATGCATAATGTTTGAATAGCCTGGACTTGGCCATTTTGGAATCCAACCGCCTTCATCATAAGAGTTAAGCAACGCTTCAATCATTACTGAAACCTTCTCAGGTTCAAGAAGTATAAGCAATGGATGTTCCGAACGGAATGTATCCCATAAAGAAAAATCAGTATACATAACTCCTGGCATTACTTTGCCATTAAACGCACTATAATGATAACCATCTTCTGTTATATTTCTTGGTAAAAGCATACAACGTTGTAAAGCGGTGTAGAAAATTTTCTTATCTGTTTCTGAGGCTTCAATCTTGATTTTACTTAATGCTTGATTCCATTTATTTTTGGTTTCTTCTGCTGTTGTTTCAAAATCCCAATGATTAATTTCACTATTTAGATTTTTTCTTGCATGGTCTATACTTATAAAAGAAGTCCCAATTTTAACTTGTACTTTTTCGCCTTCGTTAGTTTTAAAAGATACATGAACTGCATTAGCCTCAGCGCCTTTAGTTGCCATTAGACTAATTTGTTCTGGCGTATGTGTTACTGGAGGTGCGCAACCAAACTTTAATGTAGCACCGCCACCACTATCAAAATATTCAATTTTAATGCTATATGTTTTAGTGGCTTCTAAAGAAATGCTATACGTATCAGTAGTTGCACCTCGATTATACCAAGAATCTATAACTAATTTTTCATCTATAAATAAGCGTACGCCATCATCACTAGTAACATAGAATTTATGAATTCCTGATTGTTTTGTTACGAGTTCACCAATGTATTTTGCTGAAAATAGATCTGGTTTTATGCCTGCAAAAGGAGATCCGCTCCACTCGAAATCTATAATAGCATCATTTCTTGTAACACTTGGTTTTCCAGATAAGTTTAGATTGTTATAAAATTCACCTGTAAATCCTTCAGGAAATAGTAGAGATGTCTTAGTTATATCAGGTTTTGGTACTATCGTAAAACTATCAAAAGGCTTACTAAATTTTGCCACAAAATACGATGCAAATTCTCTGCCGGTATAGCCCATATTTCCAGTTCTACCCGTATTGTCTGTATAACCTTCTATCTCATTTTTTTTTGGATTTACACGAAAATAACCATGGGCAACAGGGTTATCTATAATAATATGGGATTCTTTTGATTCTGGATACGTAAACTGTAAAAACTTAGCTTTAGTAACAGCAGTTAATTCTGCTTTAATATTGTAATCCTCTAAAGTAACAGAATAATAATGTGGTTTTGCTATTTCATTAGCATGGTTAAATGTGGATGCGCGTTCTTCTGGTGTAATTTTTAAATCTCCAACCATAGGCATTATAGTTAGCGAACCATATTCAGACATAGAGGCTCCGTTTGGATAATGCGTACTTCTAAATCCTTGAGTTTTTTCATGCTCCCACCAATACGGAATATCTTTTTTTGTGGTTTGTGGGCTAATCTGTGTCATTGCAAAAGGTGCTCCAACACCAGGATAAACATGTCCTTGCGGTAATTCGGCTTGACTTAAGGTAGATTTACCAGACCATGGTTTTGTTCCTATTCGTGTATCAATGTAATCTATTGGAGAATTTACTTCGGTAAGTGAATCTTGAGTTTTATTAGGATTACAACTTACTGTTAAAAGCGTACCTATTACTAATGTATATACTAATTTTGAGGATACTGTTAAGGTTACGCTTTTCATATATTTCTAAAGGTTTAATAAACTGCTTTTAAAGCCTCTCTATTGTTATAACATTCTCATTAATTAACTCTTGAATTTCTTGTTTACTCAGTCCTAATTCTGCCAAAATTTCTTCGCCGTGTTCGCCCAACATTGGCGATGGTCGTTTTATTTGCCCAGGAGTTTCACTCATAGAAAAGGGTATATTAGTAACCTTTACTTTTCCTGCTTTAGGGTGCTCTACCTCTACAAATGTTTTATTGTGAATGACCTGCGGATTCTGTTCTACTTCAGACTGGTCGTGTACTTTGGCCACCCACAAATCCATTTCCAGCATAATATCTAACCACTCATCTGCTGTTTTGGTTATTGTTACAGCTTCTATTGCAGCATGAACTTCATCACGTTTATCATAAAGTACTTGTGCATCATCATATTGCATTAGCTCAGGTTCTCCTAATGCATCAACTAACTTAACCCATGGATTCATAGCTATTGTTAAATAGCCATCGCTTGTTTTATATGTTCCAAATGGTGCTCCACTTCCTGGGTGTCCTATATTTGATTCTGGTCGTTCAAAAGGGGTATTTAAGTTCTGAATTGCAAAGAAATCCTGCATTTGAAAAGCTATAGCAGACGACAATAAATTTGTTTTTATTTCTTGCCCTTTACCCGTTTTCTCTCTAAAATATAGTGCTGCAAGAATAGCATAAACAGAATTCAATCCGTTTACTTGGTCGCAAAGCGATGTTCCTAATACCACAGGTCCATCAGATTTTTTTCCGCTAGTCATCGCAGCACCACTAACACTCTGCACTAACAAGTCTTGCCCTGGTCTAGTTACATAAGGGCCATCTGCACCCCAACCACTTGCTGAACAATAAATAACACTAGGGTTAATCTTTTTTAAATCTTCATATCCAAAACCCAAACGCGCCATCACTCCAGGACGAAAATTCTCAACTACTACATCTGTATCTTTAACAAGTTTATAGATAATTTCTTTCCCTTCTTCAGATTTAATATCTATAGATAATGAGCGTTTGTTTCTATTCCAAGCCATAAAACAAGGCGATTCGTCTTTGGCAATCCATTTGTTTAAAAATGTCATACCTCTATAAATATCTCCTGAGCCGTTTCTCTCTATTTTTATAATATCTGCACCTAAATCTCCCATCATTTGGGTTGCATAAGGCCCTTGTAATAATTGTGAAAAATCTAAAACCTTAACGCCTTCTAATGCTTCTTGCATTTTTATAATTTTATATTAGTGTAAAATCTAAATTTTTAAAACTTTTTAAGCTCATTCTAAATTTTTCATTTTTGAGATATTTCATTAGCATTTCAACTTCTTTTCTAACTAAAACAGAATGAAATAAATACTTCTAAAATTTCATTTAATACTAGTTTTTTAGAATTTTAGTTTATTATCTAAAGATAATTTTCAACTTTATAGTAAAATTATCATTTCGACGAACAACTCACAGAACTAGCTAAATAACGTTTTTAAAACCCCAAAAAGCGACAAACTTAAAAACAAGACCAAAACAGCTGTATATTAAGCAACTACTTATTGTTTCAATATTATAAAAAACTAAAATTATTTAATATATTTGATAACTAAACCGATTTAGTTTTTTGTGTAAAAACTTATTTTCAAATTTAATTAATATAATCTTGAATACTAAAAAACTTTCCTTTTTTATTAAAATTCGTTTTTGTTTTGCAATACTTACCTTAAGTAATATTTATGCATTTGGAAACAAATTTAATGTAAACAAAGTAGCCCCTTTGTTTCATGACGGGAATAGTAACAGCCATATCCAAGAGCTGAACATGAATTATAAGTTATACAATATTTGTAAAAATGATATTGAAGGTTATAGTAAATCACTAAGCGGACGAGAATTTGGAGCTTATGGTTCTATTAGAGAGGGCTTGTATAATTCTTTAATAGCAAGAGCTACAACTGGCGAAATGGCTATTGAGTTTTTAACAGGAAAAACGCCTGAAACGTTCACATATAATGCTGTTACGTTTTTTATGATAAGTGATATTGACTTAAACTTAAGACAGCCTTTTGATATTCTTGTTAACGACAAACACTTACTTACTTATACAGCCAATGAAGATGGCTCATTACGCATCTCAAACAACCCTAATAAAGGACATGCCGAATTTATACTAGTAAAACGAAATGGTGGCGATGGTTATGGTGCGTTTCGTTTAACCGTTCCTACGTCATTATTAGATGCTGGAGAAGAAGCTAAAATTAGAATTGTTGGTCAAAAGAAAAACTCTAACTCGTGGTTAATGATATTTACAGCAACTGATGCTGTAGAGCGTATTAAAAAGTCGGCAACCACTGAAGCTGCTTTTGATATTAAAGAAAAAAACGGAAAACTCTATGTAGATGCTCCAGCACATTTTTCTGGTAAAAAAGTATACGTTATAAGCGACGGTCTAAAAAGTAAAGTAAAAACATTTGAGGTTTTAGGAGAACAATCAAAAGCTTCATTCACTATCCCACCTCCTAAAAACAACTTCAAAATTGTTTATGGAGACGACGCTCTGTCTTTACTTTTTGAAAACAAAAATGGCACAACATCAAAAACCGATATTAAAGGACATTATTTATATCATAATAAAACCAACTATAAAGATGGTTGGCGAGCTTCTTTAACAAAAATATATCGTCCAGAATATTTTGATACGTATGACGATTTCTTTGATAAAAAATATGCAGATGGAGGTATTTCCATCATGAACTCAAGTCATCAAGACATTGCATGGGTAGACAGACCAGAGGTTTGCATTATATTAAGAGATACGATGCTTTT
The DNA here is from genome assembly GCF_947487575.1 of uncultured Algibacter sp. Taxonomy (GTDB): domain Bacteria; phylum Bacteroidota; class Bacteroidia; order Flavobacteriales; family Flavobacteriaceae; genus Algibacter_B. Next base: position 102,235 of record NZ_CANKXG010000006.1, read on the forward strand.
AACCCCTGTAATTAAAGATGCTTTTATTAGAGACGATTACGGGTTTGATATTGAAGATGGTTTAATGCTAAGAGAATATCTTAACAGACACCCAGAATCTCAAGAAAAAATTACAACACTTTTAAATAAGAAATTAATCTCTGTTGGCGCTACATACAATTGCCCTTACGAAGATATGTATGATGCCGAAGACCAAGTACGTCAATTATATCTTGGTAAAAAATGGGTGAAAAAGACCTTTGGGGGGTACGATTCTAAAGTATACTGGAACGTAGATGTACCTGGAAAAACGTTACAATTACCACAAATACTAAAAAAAGCAGGTGTAGATTATATGGTAATTAGTAGACATTCTAGAGGGATGTTTCATTGGGAAAGTCCAGATGGAAGCTCTGTTTTCACATATTCCCCTGGGCATTATGGTGTTGATGAAACTATGCTAAGGCGAGGCGACATGAACTCTAAAATAAAATATGGTGCTGAACAAATAAAGTTTTGGGAGAAGAACTTTGAAGATGGTAAAGTACAAACACCACTACTATCTAGCCAAGATATGTTGCCCGCTATTGACTATTCTGATTATATAGCATCATGGAATACATTTGATACTTTAAAAGATGAAAAAGGACAACCTAAAGACGTGAATTTACCACCTATGGAATTAATGACTGTAGATGAGTATATGCCACTTGCCGAAAAACATGCTACTAAGGTAGATACTATTTTAGGAGAACGCCCAAACGTATGGCTTTACATTCATGGGCCTGGGCATCATGATGCGCTTACGGCAAGTAGAGAAGGCTCTAAGTTACTACCAGCTGCCGAAAAATTCTTATCAATAGCTAATAAAATAGAACCTGCTAAAATGCCTTATCCATTTGAGGAATTTGATGAAGCTTGGCAAGCTAAAATTTATCCAGACCACGGTTGGGGTGGTCATGATGGCGATGTTACCGATAATCTATTTCAAGCAAATCTTGTAAAGTCAAGAACTTTAGGGCAAAACCTTTTAGATAAAGGGGTTAACTTTTTATCAAGCTATATAAAATCTAATAAAAAATTAGGTGTACCCATCGTATTATATAATAGTTTATCCTGGAAACGGAATGACCCTGTAACCACTACGGTTCATTTTCCTAAAGGAAAAATTCAAAATATAGCTATTGTATCTGCAAATAAAAAAGAAATAGCATCACAAACTAACAACAAACAATTACATGATGATGGCAGTATTAAAAGTATAGCTATTACGTTTATTGCTGAGGTTCCTTCTATTGGTTATAGTACCTATTACATTCAAAACAAAATCAGCTCTAAACAAAACAAATATGAAAACGCAACGCTAGATACTTACGAGAATCCGTTTTACAATATCACGTTTGAAGATGGTGGTATTTCACAAGTATATGATAAAGCATTTAAGAAAAACTTATTTAAAACAGATGTGTTTAAAATAGGAGAAATATTTACTATGGAATCTGTTGGAACAGGTGCTGGTGAGTTTGGAGATATACAGCAACCTTCTATGAAAGATTTTGACCAAGTAAGCATTCATAATCCTAAATGGAAGATTATAGAAAATGGCCCAGTTTATACCAAATATAGACTAGAGCAACAAATTTTACATAGTATAGTAAGACAAGATGTAACGCTGTATCATAACTTAAAACGCGTTTACTTTAATACCAGTTTACGCAATTGGTCTGGTAAATTGTATCGTGAATTTAGAACAGCATTTCCTATAAACATGAATAGCCCTGAGGTAGCTCACGAAGTACCTTTCGGAAACGTACGCGTTGGTAAAGATGAAATTGAAACTGGTGGCGAATGGTATACACCGCTTTGTAAAGATGTACGTCCAAGAGGTATTATAGATTGGATTTCTGCAACAGATGATGATGTAGCCATAACTTTAAGCTCATCTGTAGCTGCTGCCGATTGGATTGACCCAACAGGAAAAACCAATACAACTATGTTACAAAATTTATTACTAGCCAGTAGAAGATCTTGCCATTGGGAGGGTAATGAATATTTACAAGGTGGAGACCATCACTACCATAATGTATTTACATCCAACAAATCAGGAAGTGTAAAGGGACAAAAAATAGCAAAACAAGAAAACGAACCTATACAAGTTGTTGTTAACCCTGTAACCACTTCAAAACCATACTTACCAGAAAATTTGAGCTTCTTTAAAATTGATGCGGAAAATGTCATCATCACAACAATTAAAAAAGCGGAAGATTCAGAAGAGTTTATTGCGAGAATGTACAATCTTAAAGATGGAAATGAAAGCGTAAATATGTCTTCCTATTTCAGTATAAACTCTTACAAGCACACTAATATTATAGAAGAAAATCCTAAACCTGTAGCACCAAAACTAGAACTTGGTAAATATGCCATTGAAACTTTTAGCCTTGGTACTAAATAAAAATTAATACATTAAAAAATGAAAATCAAAAATCAAAAATCAATCTTTAATCTAATTTGTAGTTTCGGTTTAGCCTTAGTTACTATTAGCGCAGCTTATGCAAACGATGGTGTTTTAAAAACCCCTAAAAGTTCCGCTTTTCATGGCGGTACCGGAAGTGTTGGACATATAGAAAGTCTTAACGTCAATTATCGTTTACATCAAATTTGTAAAAATGACATAGAAGGGTATAAAGAAATGCTTTCTGGGTCTGAATATTTCTTGTATCCATCATTAAGAGAAGATATGAATGTGGCGATGATTTCAAGAGCTACCACAGGAGAAAAAGGATTTGAGTTTTTAACTGGAGAGGTTCCTAAAAACTATGCTAAGGATAAAGTAAATTTCTTTTTTTTGAGTGATATTGATTTTAACTTAAGAGAATCCTTTGACATTTTTATTAACGACAAACCGCTATTAACCTTTAATTCTAACAAAGATGGCTCACTTTCTATAACAGAAAACCCAGGAAATGGTCATGCTGAATATATTTTAGTAAGAAGAGATTTAAACGGCGACGGTCTTGGAGCTTTTCGTTTAACCGTACCTACATCATCTCTAAAAAAAGGAGAAAGTGCAAAAATTAAAGTTGTTGGGCGTAAAAAAAGTTCCAACTGTTGGTTCATGATTTTTAAAGGTACCGATGTTGTAGAACGCATCAATAAATCTGTTACCGATGAAGCTGCTTTTAGCATTAAACAAAAAGATGGCAAACTTTATGTTGATGCACCTGCACATTTTGCTGGCAAATCGGTTTACGTTATATCTGATAGCAAAAAAAGTAAAACCAAAACGTTTACTGGTCAGGGCGAACTTGCTAAAGCATCATTTAATATAAATGCTCCAAAAAACACTTTCAAAATTGTTCACAGTAACCAAGAGATTACTGTAACTTTTGACAAAGGCAATGGGAAAATAATGAAGTCAGATATTGAAGGTAGTTTTCTATATCATCATGTTGCCAATTTTAATCCAAATTGGACAGCTTCATTAGCAAAATTATACAAGCCAGAGTTTTTTGATACCTATGATGATTTTTTTGATAAAAAATACGAAACGGGTCTGGTATCTATAATGAATTCTAGCCACCAAGATATTGCTTGGGTAGACAGACCAGAAGTATGCATTATTTTAAGAGACACCTTACTCCTTGCACCAGTACTTAAAGATGCTTTTATAAGAGATGATTATGGTTTTGATATTGAAGATGGATTAATGCTTCGCGAGTATATTGAAAGACACCCAGGTTCTGAAGAGCAAATTACAACATTGCTGCAAAGAAAATTAATGTCTGTTGGCGCTACTTACAATTGCCCTTATGAGGATATGTATGATGCTGAAGACCAAGTGAGACAGTTGTACTTAGGAAAAAAATGGGTTAAAAAAACCTTTGGTGGTTACGACTCTAAAGTTTACTGGAATGTTGATGTACCAGGAAAAACAATGCAACTGCCACAAATATTAAAAAAAGCTGGTGTTGATTATATGGTAATTAGTAGGCATGCAAAAGGCATGTTCCATTGGGCTAGCCCTGACGGAAGCTCTGTATTTACCTATTCACCTGGGCATTACGGTAACGATTTACTGTATCTTTCTAGAGATATGAATAACAAAATGAAATATGGTGCAGAACAAGTATTGTATTGGGAAAATAGTTTTGCCGAAGGTAAGATACAAACCCCTTTACTATCTAGTCAAGACATGTTACCTGCTATTGATTATTCAGATTATATTGATACCTGGAATGCCTTTGATAAAGTAAAAGATGCTGAAGGTAAAGCTATAGACGTTAATTTACCAAAAATGGAATTAATGACAGTTGATGAATTTTTTCCTTTAGCAGAAAAGAATGCCACTAAAGTAGATACCATAATGGGAGAACGCCCTAATGTATGGGTTTACATTCATGGTCCTGGGCATCACGATGCACTTACAGCAAGTAGAGAAGCTTCTAAATTATTACCAGCCGCTGAAAAGTTTTTATCTATAGCAAATAAAATTGAACCAGATTTATCGCCATATCCCTTTGAAGCCTTAGATGAAGCGTGGCAGGCCAAAATTTACCCAGACCATGGTTGGGGTGGTCATGATGGCGATGTTACAGACAACCTTTTTAAAGAGAATTTTGTAAAATCTAGAACCATGGGGCAAAACCTTTTAAATGATGGTATAGAACTTATTTCATCTAAAATTAAAAAGAACGAAAAATTAGGAAAACCTATCATGCTTTTTAATAGTTTATCATGGAAAAGAACAGACCCAATAACTACAACTTTAAATTTCTCCAAAGGAGATACAAAGTATATCACTATTGTTTCTTCTGATAAAAAGGAAGTACCATCTCAAACGTCTAATGCAAAATATTATGATGATGGTAGCATTAAAAATATTGATGTTACTTTTATCGCAAAAGATATTCCTTCCATAGGTTACGCTACTTACTACTTACAAGATAAAAATTCAACTTCAAAAGGTAAAAACAATTCAGCTACAACTAGTACGTATGAGAATTCATTTTACGCTATAAACTTTGAAAAAGGTGGTATTACTAGCGTATATGATAAAGAATTAAAGAAAGAGTTATTTGATAGTAGTATATTTAAAGCTGGCGATGTATTTACTATGGAATCGGTTGGAAATGGTGCAGGAGAATTTGGAGATGTACAACAACCTACCATGAAAGATTACGATCAAGTAAGTGCTCACAATACCGAATGGAAAATCTTAGAAAATGGTGTGGTTTACACCAAATACAGATTAGAACAACAAATTAATCATGCTATTGTAAGACAGGATGTAACCTTATATCACGATTTAAAACGTGTTTATTTTAATACAAGCTTACGTAATTGGTCTGGAGAATTATACAGAGAATTTAGAACCGCATTTCCATTAAATATGGATAATCCAGAAATAGCGCATGAAGTACCTTTTGGAAGTGTACGTGTTGGAAAAGACGAAATTGAAACAGCAGGAGAACGTTATACGCCACTTTGCAAAGATGTACACCCAAGAGCTATTATAGATTGGATTTCGGCTACTGATGATGATATATCAGTAACCTTAAGCTCATCTGTAGCTGCAGCAGATTGGATAGATCCAACTGGTAAAACTAAAGCTGGCACACCAATATTACAAAACCTTTTATTAGCAAGTAGAACCTCTTGCCATTGGGAAGGCAATGAATATTCGCAAGGTGGCAACCACAACTTTCATAATGTATTTACGTCTACTAAAGCAGGAAGTATTGTAGGACAAAAAGTTGCTAAACAAGAAAATGAGCCTATACAAGTGGTTTTAAACACTGTAACATCAGCTAAATCGTATTTACCAGAACAATTAAGTTTCTTTTCTATAGATTCTGAAAATGTGATTGTAACTACGGTTAAAAAGGCAGAAGATTCTGAAGATTTTATTGCAAGAATGTATAATGTAAAAGATACCAACGAAACGGTAAACATATCTTCTTACTTTGATATTAAGTCTCACAACCATACTAATATTATTGAAGAAAATCCAGTACCTGTTGCTCCTGCATTAAAAGTGGGTAAATACTCAATAGAGACTTTTAGCTTAGAAACTGATTAATAGCAACCATCCTTTTTTTAATAAAAATGGCTATCCGAATCTAGATAGCCATTTTTATTTATTGGAATCAACATAACTTCCAAAAAACATCAAAATTGTACTTTAATCGTTCACTACAGGAGCTTCTATTGGCGTTTTGCTTTTAACTACAACATAAGTTGAAATAGCATAATAAGCTCCAGTTTGGCTTGATTGTGTTCCTCCATCTGACACCCAATCTTCAAAATCATACTCAAAATCGAAAGTTACATTTGAGTTAGATTTATCAAACATATCAACTCTTGGTGGTACAGCCATACCAGGACACCAACCTGCTCTATCGGGTGCCCAATTACCGCGTTGTGGGTTTATTTTATTACTTCCACATCCAATAGGTTTTAATTCGTGTGTAAATTTGGGGTCATTATTAATTAAAATTTGGTGTGTTCTAAAGCACCATTCTGCACAACCTCTGCCATCGCTATCTGCAGGAGTGGCATGCCCCCAACCAGATATAACTGTTCGTAAATGTGTACTAAAGGCATTACTTGGTATTGCTATGGTTTTGGTTAAATCAAATCCTGCAGTACTACTTCCGTAAGGTACACCAGCTAAAGATAAAGCGTTATATGCTATAACTTCTGAAACGGCATAATAAGGATAATCAGGAATACCTTCTTCAAAATCAAATTCAACAGATAAATTCCAGCCATCGTCGCCCCAAGTTTCAATAAATGCTCTTAGCTCAACTTGACCTTCGAGCAAAGACTTAAAATCGGTAACATCTATTTCTATACCTCTAGTAAGCTGTGATGTATCAACGCCATAGGGTGTAATATAACGACCTAGTTCAAACCACTTTTTCGTTTTTTTGTCCTTAACACTTATGTTAGCATATACGTCCCATATATTACAACCAACAGATGGGCAATCCAAATTGATAAACATTTTAACGGATTTAACGTTGGTATTATCCTCATTTAAGGTGAATGTACTAATTTTACTTTGGCTTAAGCCTGCTCCAAACGCAATTCTTGTTTGACTAAATGTTTTATAATTTAAGATTTCAAAATTTTCTGGCGGGGTTTTGTCTCCAGATTTAGTTTCTTCATTTCCAGTATCATTACTACTACTGCAAAAACTAAATCCTAAAATAAATATTAAACAAAATGATAACTTTACGGTTGTTTTTAAAAAATTATTTTTCATAGCTTTCTTTTTAAGAAACTCGGTTTATTAATTGTCAATATAATTTTCATAATTAGAAAACACCTTTTTGCCAGACCAAGCAATGTAGGTAAAACATAATAGCGGTAGTGCAAATGATATATTTACTTCTGGCACTGATAAAATACTCACATCGGCAACCCCGTTACCAACAATATCTATAATTTATCCTTACAATTTAGGCATTAAAGCACCAGCTACTTATAAACACACTTATAGTTCTACCTTTTCAAGAGCTTTTTCTTATAAAAATAATAACCATAAAATACTATTTACAGATAAGTATTTTGAAAGTTAGATAGTTCTAGAACTTTTTCAAAAGCCTATACCTTGTATTAGTTAAAGCATTAAAAAACTTCATAATCTAAATAACTAAAATAAAGTGGAGCTACCCCTTTTAAAATTAACTTTTGATTTATCTCAATTTTAATTTTCGAAAAAAAAGAAGAACCTTTAACAGTTCTTCTCTTAAAACTAAAATATAACTAACTGAAAACTTTTGTAATTTCTATCGTATTCATCAAACAGACTAATAATAAGTTCATTTTAACCAATAAAAAAACTACTATATAAACTTAAAATTTCTAGAATATAATGTAGATTTATTTCGACCAACAACAGCTCTGGTGTGATAAATAAAATATATTAGTTTAATATATTAAGAATTTAAGTTCACATGAGACATTTGAGAAAACAATTCGAGTATAAAAGAGTAAGACTTAGTAAGTAATTATTTAGTAAAAAACATCTTACATTACCATACCAGACCTGAGAATTTTGTCTTTAACTTTTTCTACATAAGTCCTTCCAATAGTGTACCTTATACCATCAATTTCCAAACTATTGGCCTCCAAGGAGTCTATTTTATTTATTGCTATTGTGAAAGACCTATGTATTCTAATAAAGTTATCAGGTAGTAAATCAGTAAAAGCACTAAGAGTTTGGTGTATTATAAAACGCCCAGATTCTGTTTTTATTTTCAGGTAATCTTTAAGGCTCTCAACAACCAATATTTCGTCAATGTAAATTTTCTGAAGTTTCTTTTTATCTATTTTTATAAAAATGTATGGTCGTTTGGTTAAATTGAGGTCTGTGTTAGATTTTGACTCAAATACATTTGTTATTTTATTTACAGTTTTTACAAACCTAGAAAACTCTATTGGTTTCATCAAATAATCAAAAACTTCCAAGTCATAAGATTCCACTGCATATTCTTTGTAGGCGCTAGTAATGACAATAAGAGGCTTTTTAGATAAGTTTTTAATAAAACTTAACCCATCTAGTAAAGGCATATTAATATCCAAAAAAATAACATCTACAGAGTTATCTTTTAAATAAGCTAATCCATCTATAGCATTACTAAAAGTAGCGCATAATTCAAAAGTTGGAAACTCTTTTAAGTAACTTTTTATAACTTCAATTGCCAAAGGTTCGTCTTCAATTATAATACTTCGTATTTTCATTCTACCTTAATTTTCAATTTAACATTAAAATTTTTACCAGCATCGTCAATTTTGAGAACGTAATCATCTTGCTTATATCCCAAAGTTAATCTTTTTTTAACGTTTTTCAAACCAATACCTCCTTCGTACTCTACAGTGTTTGTATATTCCGTCTCTTGCAACTGTTGAGGTTTTGGATTAGAAATAAAGAAGTAAAGATCTTTTTTAATAATCTTAAAGTTAAGACTTATCTTAACCTTATCTATATTTTTATTAACTCCATGTTTAAATGCATTTTCAATAAATGATATTAATAGCATAGGTGCGATGGTTTTATTATGTATATCTCCCATAATATTCATATCAATTTCTAACTTGTCTCCATGCCGTATTCTCTCAATCTCTAAATAGTTCTCTATAAAATGTAATTCCTTTTCTAATGTTTGTCGCTTTTTCTTGACTTCGTAGAGCAAATACTTGAGTAACTCGGCAAGTTTAATGATTACTTTTGATGTTTTATTTGAATTAGTAATGGAAAGCGCATAAATATTATTGAGCGTATTTAGAAAAAAATGTGGAGATACTTGAGCCCTTAAAAACTGAAGTTCTGTTTCTAACTGAATCTTTTCTAAATCGGTTGAACGTTTATTCTCTTCTAACCAATCAAAAGTTATTTTTATAGCAGCAACAAATGCTATAACATATAATTCCCCAATCATCATATCAATCACATAATTCATTGTAAGATGATTAATAACTTCGGGGCCTTCTGGCCAAACATCTGTACTTACTAAAAAATAGGTTAAATTGAATTTTAGCAATACCATAAGGAAAATAGCTAGTAGAACAGAAAGAATATAGATTGGTATACGGCGTTTAAAAAGAAGCACTGGCATTAAAACATACAAGTTAAGATAGCACAGTGCCATGTGTATCGGGAAACCAATTAAATTGGTTTGTAGTGAATACCAATAATCATTAAAATAGCTGCCCCAACGAAACGTATTAAATGAGAAATAAATTAGCCAAAACATAACATGATGCCTTAAAGTTATCTTGTATATCCTAGCGGACTTTAGTTTAGTAATGTAAGGCATAAAGATTTATTTTTTTGTAAAACAGATATTATTATAGTATTACTAACCAGTAATATAAAAAAAAGCGCTAACATATTTAATATCTAGCGCTTTTAATAAATTTAATTTTATACTACTAATTCCAAACAATTCCTCTCATTTCTCCAGCATAATTTCCTGTTTCGTCTGCAAACTGAATACCTTTAACTCTATCAAGAGGGAAATAGATTTGAAGATTTGCTTCAGTACCATCTATATCAGCATCAAATTGTCCTACTGAACGTACTTCGTCCCAAATCCTAAAGTCTTTGATATCTCCATTCATTTTGAAACCAAAAGAGTTTCCTAACCAAATTTCACCCCATGTAGATACCGCTGGAACATCTATATCTATAGATTCTCCTACAATAATATTATCAACATAAATAGCTGTTGTTTTTGCTGTGTTATCATGTACTATAGCTACATGGTGCCAAGTTCCAGATTTTAATGTTCCCGCAGGATACATTGGACCAATGTAACCAAACCCTGCAACGTTAGTCCAGTTCCATCCTCCACCAGAATTAAGTACATTTTCTTCTGTTAATTCAGCGTAACCATTTACACGGAAACCAATATTACCATTACCCATGATATCCCCTATTGGAGGGTTAGTTGTAAAGTTTAAAGTTTTTAACTTTACTTCAAATTCATAAGTATAATCACCCTGTGGTGTATAATTTGGTGTAATTCTTAAACCTACAGCACTTGGGTCTTCGCTATCAATATAAACTCCGTCTGCAGGCCCTACTAAATTAGCATTTATCAGCGCTATTGAATCAATTAATGCACTCGCAGTATCATCTAAGGCTATTTGTCTTCCATCATTAGCTAATACATCATTAGCATTAGCTAATAAAGCATCTATATAGTCAATTGTACCTATTGGATAATCACCATCCATATCGCCTTCTACTACAGTAGCTTTAAAATCTGTCATTTGCTGAATAGCAGCATTTAAATTTGTATAGTCTAAAACTATAACTGGCGGCTCTGTTACCCACTCAAAATTTCCTTTTAAAGTGGCTGTAGAGTTACCAATGACATCAGAAAAACTATCACCTAAATTAGAACTAAATGGGAAATAGGCCACTAAACCAGATTCAGTTCCATCAACTGTTACTCCAATATTTGCTTGTATTGTTCCTTGGTCAAATACAGAATCCCATACCTTAAATTCTTTAAATAAAGTATTACATGAACGATCATTAAAAGAAGGGCTGTTTCCTAAATACATTGCAACGTCTGTCATTTCTGGAACTGAACTAAGAGTTGTTACCAGTTGTCCGTTTACATAAAGTTTTTGTTCGTTACCAGTATTAGTATAAGCAACATTCATCCACTCACCAGATTTCATAGTTCCATCTGGAGCCCAAGGAGACTCAGGCCAACCTTCAGCAGTACCAGCTTGAACCTGTATGCGACCACTACCTTGGTATCTAGACCCCAATCCTCTAGATGGTTCATCTTCAGTACTAAATAGATTATTAGCATACCCTAATTGGTTTAGGTCTACTATATATATTTCCATTTCAATAGTAGAAGGCTTATACATTGCTTGTTTAATATTGTCTGAAAGTTCTATTCCAGAACCAATACCATGTTGTACCCATGGGAAAGCTTCAGAAACTAAACTTGTTGAAAACTTTTCTATTGCAGCGTTTAGCTTAATTACTGCATCATCAATATCTGCCTGCTCTTGAGAACTTTCAATACGTTTATAAATCCAATTTATAACATCTTGAAGAGCATCTTTAGATCCTGGTTGATAATCTCCAGCATTAGTACCCTCAATTCCCGTAGCTATTAAATTTTCAGCTTCAGCAAGCCTAGATTCTAATTGAGCAATATCAAAATTCTGTGCCTTTACTTCATCGTCGTCAGCACATGATATGGTAAATAATACCAATATCATGGGTAACACTAGTGCTACTTTCTTTAAATTATTAAATATCTTCATCATATTTTTTTTTAAAAATTACTATTCATTAAACCATCAGACTTTGTCTTAGTATCTGCAGTATCCCACCATAATCTTATATCCATTCTATCAGAATCAATTGTGTTTTGTCCAGCTGGCATATTTTGTTGCTCCAATTCATGAGCATTATCTGGATATCTAATTCTTTTTACCCATGTTCCAGAAGCTACAGAAGCTGCACTACTTACACCATCAAGAGGCAGAGTAAGATCTGGATAATCTGTTCTTCTAAAATCTGCCCATGCTTCTTTTCCATTAGGGAAATTAGAAATATATTTTTGAGTAATTAACTGTTTTAATTTTGCTTCATTAGAACCAGACAGAGCTGGCAACTCGTTTATGTATGCCGTAGCATCTGCAGGATCTACACCAACAAACTCCATAGAAGCCCTTACACCCTCTAACATTAAAGCATTGGCATCTCCAGCTCCCCAACCTCGTAAAGCAGCTTCAGCCTGTAAGAATAACACCTCTGTATAAAGCATAATTGGTTGATAGTGATCAATCTCCCCACCATCTCCTGAAAAGCCTACGTAATTCGTATCTGCATTCATGGTAGCGTGGTCATTAGCATCTACAGGTAAAATATTATAACCATTGGCAACACCTTCTAAACGATCAGCACCAAACATAGAAGAGCTTTCTTTATAAGCAAACCATATTTTGGCTCTTGGATCTTCCATTGAAGTTTCAGAATACATAAAATCCAAAAATGTTTTTGAACATCTTATATTATCCCAAGCTACCGCCATATTTCTTAAATAGTCATAAAACCCTCTATTCCAAGCTGGTATCTGTGCCACATCTGCATTACTCTGCATGACACCGGCATTAATAGCTGCTATAGCTTCTGTTTGAGCCTTTCCAGGATCTATATTAGAAATTCTCATTGCCATACGCAATCTTAAAGAATTTCCAAAACGTTTCCATTTCTCTAAATCCCAACGGAAAATTAAATCTGGACTTATGGATTGACTCTCGTTTTTTTCTAATCCAATCTGGCTTGAATCATTTGAATCAATAGCATTAACTGCTGCTGTAATTCTATCAAACAAATCATAATATATTTCTTGTTGTGAATTATAGGGTACTACTTCACCAACTCCAGCTCCAAAGTACGGAATGTCTCCATATTGGTCTGTCATTCTTGTCCATTCAGAGGCTTCCCAAATTTCCAGAACTTGCATTAGGTTATTATAAGTAGGGTCTTCTCTATATATTCTCTGTAATGATCGGATGTCTGAAAGGCCTATTGTATACCATTCACGCCACATATTACCTATCCAACCATCAACATATTCATAACGACCAGATTCGAAACCAGATACTGTATTTGCCCAGTATTGCGAATAAAAATCTGCAAACAAATTCACATTTCTTTGGTAGTTATATACAGGAACTGTTACTATTGTAGTAAATAACTGTCCTGCTTCTGGAGTAACAATAGCATCTTTACGCGTATTTATCTCCTCAAAGTCATCTGTACAACTAACTAGTGTAATGAATACACTTAACATTAGGGTTATTGCTTTTTTCATATTCATTTTTTTTATAATTTAACGTTAAGAGAAAAACCATAGGTTCTTTCACCAGGTACTGGTGAGAAATCAACAGCCTTTGATCCAAAATCTGAGTTATAAACATTATCTGGTACTGTACCAGGCGTATTTCTATAAAGATAGAATAAATTTCTACCAACTACAGAGAATCTAACCTCATTTAAAAATCCATTTCCTATAGATTTTAAAACCGTTTTAGGTAGTGAATATCCAAGAGAAATTTCTCCTAACTTCATAAACGAAGCATCATATATAAATTCCTCATCAATATTAGTAACAGCTTGCCAATAAGCTTGAGGGCTAACAATAGTTGTATTAGTACTACCGTCTGCTAAAACACCAGTAGGCACAAAGAAAGGATCTCTACCTAAACTTAACGTTTTAGGCGTATTTCCACTTCCTGTTGCTGAGCGCTCTGTTAATGATAAAATATCACCACCTTCTTGCATTATTAAAAGGGCATTTAAAGAAAAGTTTTTGTAAGATGCATTTAGACCTATAGAACCTGTAAAATCTGCTTGCACATTACCTAGTTTGACATCTAATGGACTAGTAGTAGGTAAACCATCTGCTCCAACTATAATATTTCCGTTATCATCTTTTTGGTAAGATGTTCCATAAATATCACCATATCGCTCTCCTGGAATACCACGAACTGTTGCCCCGAAAAAACGATGAAAACTTTCTGGTTCTTCTTTTATAAACTCTTCAATTGTCCCTATATTTTTAGCAAAATTAAACGTTAAGCCTAAATTAAAATCTTCTGTCTTAACAGGAACTACATTGGCATATATTTCAATACCTTCATTTCTTACTAAACCTAAATTATCAATTCTAGTAGTAAAACCACCAGATCGAGGCACAACAACTGGAATAATTTGGTTTCGAGTATCTTCTCGATATAATGAGATATCAAATCCTACGCGATTATTAAGTAGTCTAAATTCAAGTCCAAGTTCCGTTGTAGTTGAAATCTCTGGTTGTAAATCTGGACTTACCGTAGCATCAGGCGTAGTAGTTGCTAAAAGCAGAAAATTACTTGGAGCTAATGTAAATACAGGGTTTGTTTGGTAAGGGTCTGTATCCTTTCCTACCTCTGCCCAAGACGCTCTAACTTTTAAATAATTTAACCAATCTGGCATATCTGTCATTTCTGAAATAAGAGCACTTAATCCTACCGAAGAATAGAAAAATGAATTTGCATCTATTGGTAATGCTGAAGACCAGTCATTTCTTGCAGTGGCGTTTAAGTATAGATAATTTTTGTATGAAACATCTGCAAACGCATATAAAGAATGAATTTCTCGATCATTAAAAGTTTCGTTTACTCCAAAATTTGTAGCTGCATTTAAAAACAGGTTATTTTCAGAAGATAACTTACCTGATGCCGCATTTAAATTTTGAATACCACGACTCATTAGGTTACCTCCACCACTAACACTAATAGTAAAATCATCATTCAATTCTTTATTATAACTCAATAGGAACTCAGCATTTTCTTCCTTAAAGAAAGATTCTGATGTGTTAATTGACGGTGTATTATTTGTAAATATAAGGTCTTCATAACGATTTCCATTTATCGCTTCATAACGATAAACATCTAGTCCGTATTTTAATTTTAACTGAAGGTTATCAGTAAACTTGAATGTGGTACCCAAATACCCAAATACTCTGTTACGTTCATCACTATTAAAACTAGAAGCTCTTAAGAAATAAGGATTTCTGTTATCAGCATTCGGATTTTCAGTTAAAACTGTACTAGGTCCAAATAAATATTCCCTAGTCTGATTATCTTCAAACACAAAACCAGGAGCCAGATCTTGGGTTCTAATATTTGCTGGCATACCATTCCAGTAAGACACACTACTATAAACACCTATAGTAGGTCTGCCTTCCCCTGTAGTATTAATATAAGACATTTTAGCATCTATATTCATCCAAGGGTTGATATCATAACTTGCTTTTAAATCAAAATTCAATCTATCTATATTAAAACCATCATAAATACCCTCTGACTTATCTTTACCAATAGACACTTTAAAATGACCATCTTCTCCTGAGTTAGTAAATATCAAGTTATGTGAAGTACTAACACCTGTTCTGGTAAAATCCTCCAATAAATTTGATTCTGATTGATAAGGCAAAGTCTCTCCAGTCCAAGCAACTCGATCTTCGCCGTCAAAACGTGGACCCCAAGAAACTCTAGATTGAGGATCATAAACTCCGTTAGTTCCTTGCCCATATTCTTTTTGCAAATCAAGAAAATAAGCAGCCTCTGAAAATGTAGTTGCCCCCGTATAAGACACACCTAATCCTTTAGAGTTTTTTCCGCTTTTTGTTGTAACAAGAACAACACCGTTAGCACCACGCGAACCATATAATGCGGCAGCAGGACCTCCTTTTAAAATAGACATAGTTTCTATGTCATTAGGGTTAATATCTAAATAGCCTCCACCGTTTGAAGTACCTCCAAATAATCCTTGAGCATCTGTAGCTGTATCTTCCGTAGAAAACGGCACACCATCTATTACCCAAAGCAAATCGTCATTTCCACTTAGCGAACTCGCGCCTCTAAGTTCAATTCTGGGTTTACCACCAATACCTCCAGAAGATGTAATATTTACACCTGCCGATTTTCCTTGAAGTGCAGATGTAACACTCGGGTTAGCTCCTGCGTTAATAGTTTCAGAATCCACTTCTTGAATTGAATAAGACAGCGCTTTCTTTTCCTTTTTAATACCTAAAGCGGTAACTACCACCTCACCAAGAGCCTCAAGGCTTTCATTTAAGGTAACATTAATTGTTGTCTGGCTTCCTACTGCAATTTCTTGTGTTACAAAACCCACATAAGAAAATACAAGTATAGAAGAAGAACTTGTGTTGATGGAATAATTCCCATCAAAATCTGTAGAAGCACCATTGTTAGTTGTTCCTTTTTCTGTAATATTTACCCCAGGTAGAGGAATACCGCTAGGATCAACCACAGAACCACTTACTGCAGTCTGTGCCTGCATACTGTAACAAAACAGCATACTTACAGCAAACAGAAGTTTTAGTACATTTTTTGTCATAATTTGATTAGTTTAATGTTTAGTTAATTCATTGTTAATTATAAAAAAACAAAAAAGTTGTTAGTAAAGAATTAGTTTTTCGACAAACAACGGTTTTGAAAAGGAGTTTGTGACTATAGTATACACAAACCTCTATTAATCCTACATATTATTAGGTATCACAAATAACTATTAATCTGTCAATATATTAGAAGTTATTTAATGGAAATTAAGGTTATCATTGACTGATAATTAAAGTTCCTGATTTTATTAAATCAGTATGATTTACGAAATACCCATCAACATCTTTATTTCCTAATTTAATATGTTGATTTTTATTATTTATTCGTTGTATAACTAACTCCTTATTTTCATAATACTTACTATTCAACTTTATTGTAATCTTATCAAAAACAGGAGTAGTAATAGCATATTTAGGTTCTGCTGGGGTTACAGGATAAATGCCCATCATTGAGAAAACTGCCCAAGCACTCATAGTTCCTGTATCGTCATTTCCTGGAAGTCCGTCGGGTGTATTTTTAAAATGTTTTTTTAATAATTCATTTACTTTTTGCCCCGTTTTATATTCTTGCCCTTTTATATGATTAAACAAAAATGGATAATTTATATCTGGCTCATTAGCCATATCAAACTGGTTTTTCTTAAAAACATCTTCCAGTCTATTTACAAAAGGTGTATCGCCTCCCATTAATTCTATAAGCCCTTTGGTATCATGAGAAACCATAAAAGTGTACTGCCATGCATTACCTTCTATAAAACCTAAGTTTTTCTCAAAATTGGCCCCTGCTTCAGGATTGTATGGTGCCACCCAACTGCTATCGTCATTTTTAGGTCGTAACAAATTTAATTCTTTATCAAAGAGTTTTCTATATGAAATAGCACGTTCTGAAAAGGTGTTATAATCATCTTTTTTATCTAATGCTTTTGCTAATTGTGCAATGGCAAAATCTGAAATATTATACTCTTGAGTGGTTGACACAGAACCACTATGAACAGTCTTTGTGGTTAAATAGCCTTTTTCAATATAATCTTTAATACCTGGGCGCAACGGGTTATTTTCTAATTGTGTTGCACTCTTTTTCATGGCCTCATAAGCTTTTTCAACATCAAAATCTTGAATACCTTTTAAATAAGTATCTGCTATAATAATACCTGCTGGGTCTCCTACCATGGTTGTGGTTTCAGTTGCATTTAGCTCCCATTTTGGTAACCAACCTGATTCATCATAAATCTGCAACATACTTTTTACCATATTCGATTGTTGTTCTGGATATACCAAACTCATCAATTGGTGCAAATTCCTGTAAGTATCCCATAACGAAAACACAGTGTAACGCGTACCATCGGTTTTTAAAGTTTCCCTAGTTTTCATTTTTGGATACTCGCCGTTAAAATCGTTTAAGGTATTTGGATGAATTAGCGTGTGATACAAAGCAGTGTAAAAAATAGTTTTATCATCGGCTGTACCGCCTTCAACTTCTATTCGCGATAAATACGTGTTCCATTCTTTTTTAGCATCAGCAAGAATATCGTCAAAACTTTTATCTGCTGTTTCTTTTTCTAAATTTTCACGTGCATTTTCTATGCTCACGTAGGAGACGCCTATTTTCATTTCAACCGTTGATGGTTTATCAAATTTATAACGCATAAACGCACCAATACTATCGCCAACCACTTCTTTTGTATAGTTTTCTTTAATTCGTGTTTCGGCATTATACGTCATCCAGTCTGCTTCCACACCTGTGTAGTTTCTTGGTTTTTTCCAAATACCAAATTCATCAGCAGGTTTTGAAAAGCGCGCTACAAAATAAACAGGATAAGCTTCTTCTGGTTTGTAATAACAAAATGACCCTACGCTACGCATTCCTTCAATTTCAGTAGACGATACCACTTTTACCATGGCACCTTCTTCATTCGTTAATCCTAAACCTAGATTTAAAAGAATATTAGCATCTCCAGCAGGAAAATGATATTTACTTACACCTACTCGTGTTGTAGCCGTAGCTTCAACTTTCACATTGTATTTATCAATTTTATTGCTGTAATAACCTATAGTTGCGTTTTCTTCTGAATAAGTTGAACCATATTTTAAATGATTTGTTTCTAAACTCCCTATTGTTGGCATTGCTAAAATTACGCCAAGCTCTGGGCAACCCACACCACTTAAATTAACATGACTAAAGCCCGTTAAAAAAGGGTTTTCATTGATATACGGTGTTGATAACCAACGGCTATCTTTTTCTAAAGGTAAGTTTTGAAAGCCTGCTACATTAAACGGCGATACATTAGCCATACCACGAACCGCAATAGGACCAGGATTGGTGGTTCCAAAATTGGAAGTTCCTATAAACGGATTTACATATTGCGTGAAATCTTTTAAAACTTCAACTTTATTTACTTCTTCTTTACAAGAAAACAGCATCAAAACAACACTTATAAAAAGTAATAATTCTTTATTAAAAATATTTCTCATTTTTTAGTAATGTGTTATGTTAATTTATTTTTCTAAATTTTAATTTAAAATCCATTAATGTAAAAGCTCTCCATACCCACTCTAGCGGACCATAATAAAAATGTTTTAACCAAAACTTACAAAAGAACCCTTGTAAAACAAAAAATGTAATCCCGTATAAAAAGCACATAGTAGCGCCAAAATATTTATACATGGCAAAACCATATCCGTAAAAGAATATAGTTCCAAAAAGAGCTTGAACAACATAATTTGTTAAACTCATTCTACCATAGTTTATTAAAATAGAACTCTTTGCTTTTTGAAAAATAGACGTGTATATGACTATAAAAAGTGCTATAATAAAAAATGTGAATACAAAATTAAAATAGGATGAAAACAATTGATTTAATAAATCTATTTGTACCTTAGAAAAGGTACTTTCTTGGAAACTTAAAGGCACATAATGAAACACTAAAGCCAATAGCCCACAAACCATTAAAACCTTAAGGGTTATTTTTTTGTGTTTATCAATATTTTTAAAATATTTAAATCTTCCTAATAATAAACCTACAATGAATAAGCCTATCATTTGTATATATCGGTTTGTGTTAATCATAAATTGCCATTTGGCAAGATGACCATTTATAGAGTTAAAGTTAACGACATCAAAAAACGAACCTTCCATAAAAGTTTTGGATACTAAAGCCCAATGATGCCAACTGTTTTTATGCACAAATGCATTATCCGTAAAGGAAATAAACAAGTTATAGAGTGTAGGTATCTGTATAGTAAATAACACTCCCAAAATAATTAAAAAGGGTGTTTTTAATTTGTACATAGGAACAAGAATTAACCCTAACAAAGCAAAAATGGTAAGTATTTCCCCTATATAAAACAACGAAAAAATATACCCTATGATAAATAAAATTACAAGGCGCCAAACGAATCTTAATCTAAAATCCTCTCCCTTAACTTCTCTATTATTTAGTTGAATAAAAAAACTAAAACCAAACATTATTGAAAAAATTGAATAGGCTTTACTTGCGAATATGAAAAAGACAACTTTTCTAATAATGATATTTAATTCTGCTAAAACACCCGTTGCTTCAGGATAATTTGCTAAATCGAATTGCTCAAGAGCATGAACTAATAATATTCCAAAAAGTGCAAAACCTCTAATAGCATCTACTAATTCAATTCTTTTAGTCATATCCTAAATCCATATTAATTATTTTTTTCACTTAAACTCAACGAATACGGCACAGCATCAGCATCACTAGACCAATTCTTATTTGGTGTGTTATCCATTTCAAAATACAATTCACCACCATTTTGAATAGCATCAAACGTAATAAATGATTTGTTATGAGCTTCAGAATTTAAAGTAGCTGATTGAATATAAAAGTTCTCTTTCGAGTTATTAGGTGCCGAAATTTGAAACGTTTTTCCATTTTCTAAATGTATGGTTGCTTTTTTAAATAAAGGACTGCCAATAACATATTGATTTACGGCTGGCGTAACAGGATAAAAACCTAAAGCACTAAATACGTACCAAGCTGATGTTTGTCCGTTATCCTCATCACCACAATACCCATCTGGTGTTGGCGTGTATAATTTTGTTAATACCTCTCTAATTTTTTCTTGCGTTTTATAACTTGTATTTGCATAATTATACAGATAAATCATGTGTTGAATGGGCTGATTTCCATGTGCATAGTTCCCCATATTCATAATTTGCATTTCTCTTATTTCGTGAATGGTAAAGCCGTAATACGAATTATCAAAATCTGGCGGCATGTTAAACACAGCATCTAATTGGTTTACAAAAGCTTCTTTCCCTCCCATTAAATCAATTAAACCATTGACATCATGAAAAACGGACCATGTGTAGTGTAGACTGTTACCTTCGGTAAACGCATCGCCCCATTTTAAAGGATTAAAAGGCGATTGAAACGAACCGTCTTCATTTTTACCACGCATCCAACCTGTTTCAGAATCAAATAAATTCTTGTAATTTAAAGAACGTTTGTAAAATGTATTTGCCATATCTTCTTTACCAAGTTTTTTTGCCATTTGCGCAATTGTAAAATCGGCATAAGCATATTCAAGCGTTCGGGCAGCGTTTTCTTTTATTCCAACATTGTATGGCACATAACCTAATTTGTTATAATAATCAATCCCTTCTCGTCCTACTGACTTAATCACTTTTCCGCCTCTAGAAAGCGGTCTGTTTTCTGCTGTAGTTGCATTTTTAATCATGGCTTCTAAAAGCAAATCAACATTATCTACAGTAACACCTTTTAAAAATGCATCTGAAATAATTGGTGACGAATTAGAACCTATCATACAATCGCGATGTCCAGGACTAGCCCATTCTGGTAACCAACCAGATTCTTTGTAGGTATTTGCCAATCCTTCCATAATTTGGCTATTTAGCTCTGGGTAGACCATATTGAAAAAAGGAAAAACAGCTCTAAACGTATCCCAAAATCCGTTATCGGTAAACATATAACCTGGTAAAACTTCGCCGTTATATGGGCTGTAATGCACTATGTTATTGTCTTTATCTAATTCGTGTAATTTTCTTGGGAATAATAACACACGATATAAACAGGAATAAAAGGTTCTGATGTTATCTATATTATCATCTTCAACTGTAATTTTGTTTAACTCTGTTTCCCATGATGCCTTTGCTTTTTCTAACGTATCATCAAAAGTATCGGCTCCTATTTCTCGGTTTAAATTGAGTTCTGCTTGCTCTAAACTTATAAATGACGATGCTACTTTTACATGGACTTCCTCGCCTCGTTTTGTTTTAAAACCCACAATGGCTCCAACATGTTCTCCCTCGCTTTCTTTAGAGTTTTCTAATAGTTTCCAATTATCGTCCCAAGTGTGCGTTACTTCAAAATCTTTATCAAATTCTGCCACAAAATAGTTATGAAAATTTTCTGGAACACCCCCTTTATTATTTCTACAGTAGCCTATAATTTTTCGTTCTTCGGGTATAATTTTAACCATAGATCCTTTAAAAAAGGCATCTAATAAAATATACGATTGATTATCTGGAAAGGTAAATTTAAAATGAGCTGCTCGCTCTGTTGGTGTAACCTCAGCAGTAACATCATAATCTGCTAAATACACACTATAATGGTGTGGTTTTACAGTTTCTGCTTTATGAGAAAACCAAGATTGACGTTCGTCTTCTTGATATTTTAAATCGCCCGTTACCGCCATTAATGAAAATGCGGCATAATCGTTTATCCACGGACTTGGTTGGTGGGTTTGTTTAATACCTCGTATTTTATTTTCGTCGTACTTGTATGTCCAACCATCTCCCATTTTGGAAGTCATTGGTGTCCAGAAATTCATTCCCCAAGGTGTTGCAATTGCAGGATATGTATTTCCGTTTGATAAATCGAAAGAAGAATCTGTTCCCATTAAAGGGTTTACAAAATCTACTAAACTTTTTCCTTTCGAAATTATATTCGAAGTATTTTCTTTTTCCGCTTCTTGATTACAAGAAAGCATACTTAAAAATAATACACAAAATAAATATTTAACTGTCTTCATACATCTTTTCATTAATAATACGCTTCTAAAATTTTAACTCCTGTTGATTCTAATTGTATTTCGCTTAAACTTGCGGGGATTAAAAGTGTTTCCCCTTTTTTAATATCGTAGCGTTCACCATTACAACTTAAATTAGCTGCACCTTCAACACACACATAAATAACAAAAGAATCTAGATTTGAATAATCTTTTTTCATCGTACCATCTAACGCAATAATATTGGTTTTAAAATATGGCGAATGCACTAGTGTATTTGATTTATTTGTCTCTAGTTTGTAATCTGTTTTATAAGCATCGTGCACTTCGTAGTCTATAACATCAATCGCTAAATCGTTATGCAACTCGCGCTTTTCCCCCGTTTTAGCATCTACTCTATCGTAATCATAAATTCTATAGGTAATGTCTGATGTTTGCTGAATTTCTGCCAATAAAACACCTGCACCAATAGCATGGACTCTACCCGTTGGAATATAAAATGTATCCCCTTTTTCTACAATTTCATGATGCATTACATTTAAAATCGTATTATTTTCTAAATGCGTTTTATAGTCTTCTTGATTTATTTTTTCATCAAAACCAACAATTAATTCTGCATCTTTATCGGCGCCCATAACATACCACATTTCATTTTTACCAAACGAATTATGACGCTCTTTTGCTATCTCGTTACTTGGATGCACTTGAATGGATAATGGTGTTTTAGCATCAATAAATTTAATGAGTAACGGAAATTTATCGCCAAAGGTTTCGTAGACATTATTACCTGCAAAATCGCCTTTAAACTCATTTATTAATGCTTTTAAACTTTTACCTTTAAGAGGCCCTTCTGCAACCAAGGTTTCATCGTTTTCAACTCCTGAAATCTCCCAAGATTCTCCTATGCTTTCTTCTGTATAATCTTTATTTAAAACTGTTTTTAATTTTTCGCCTCCCCAAATTCTATATTTATAAAGGGGCGTAAATTTTAAAGGGTATAAATTCATTTTATGTTTATAATTAAAGTTACTATTTATGTTATTAAAAAAATATTTCATCTACAAATATCCAAGAAGCATTTCCCGCTCCTTCATGCCATTTAGGTAGTACTTTTGGGTTATGCACTATAATCTTTAAATATCGCTTTTTTACTTCAGGAAAAACAACATTGTATCGTTTTATTACAGCACTAGTATTTATGTTATTCTCGTTTAATTTTAAACGACCTGCTTTTTTAAAATCTTTGTTGTTCGAACTGGAATACACCGTGATATGGGTTGGAAATAAAATCCAGTCTTGGGCTTTTCCCAAACAACTGACCGTAATATTATTAATTCCTTTTTCCTCTCCAAAATCTATAGTCGTATTTACGTCTTTTCCTAAAAATCCTGTCCACTTTTTATCGGCAAAATTCTCTGTTCCAAAAGTTAAATCGAAAAGTTTTTCTGGTCCGTCATACTTAATATCTGGTCTATTAGTTAAAGTATACTTCTTAACTTTATGTCTCGTTTTTAAAAAATCTACTTTCAATATGTCACTAGGTTCCCAGCCTTTTTTAAACACTTTTGCTTTAACTTGAGAAGCATCATTAATCACAAACGGTTTTGTATATAGACTTGCTGTAGTATCTGGTACTTTTCCGTTTAATGTATAATAAACTTTAGTGTTTACAAAATGAGATTCTAAAGCTACACTTATAGTATCTAAAAATAATGTTTTTTTAGTTTTTAGAAATGGTGGTTTTAATTGAGCATCGCCCGTAAATCCTTCTATAATACCGTTATTAATTTCTACCTTAAACTTTTGCTGTAAATTGGTTGTTTCTGTATTACTTATAGGTGTTTCCCAGACATAAACGTTTTCTAAATCAATAGTAGTTAGTAACTGCTTTAAACCTTTATCTGTAATTTTAGTTTTCACAAAATTAATAATTTTAAGCGCTTTTAAATCCTTTAAATACGCAATACTATTATCTGTTATTTTTGTATTGGTTAGTTTTAATTTTTTTAGATTAGGTAGTGCATCTAAACCAGATAACATATCATCCGTAAGCGCCGTGTTACTTAAGTCTAATTCAGTAATCTGTTCTTCTAAATTAGATAATGCTTTTATTGCTTTTTTAGAAATTTCGCCTACATTAAATTTAACCCAAAGCTCGGGTTGATTAGGCACTAATTTTCTAATTAAAAATCCATAATCCTCTACATTAGCAATATCCTTTTGAGATGCTTCTTTAATCTTCTTTTTATCGAAAATTAAATAGTTTTTTAGCAACTTAACCAATGTATCATTTTTAGGAATTGCGGCTACTTTATCGTTTATATTTAAACCGTTATTTAACCAATATTCAATAAGCCACAACTCATCTTTAGTCATTTGAGGTTTTCCTTCTGGCGGCATATGTTCTTCATCAGACAATGGCAAAAGCATACGCTCATACAATGAACTTTTATGTGCATTCCCTAAATTTAAAACCTGTCCTGTTACACCACCTTTTAGTAAACTTTCTACTGATGTTAAAGACAATTCGCCTTTAGTTTTGGTTTCGTTATGACACTGAATGCATTTATCTTCAAATATTTTAAGCATCACATGGTCATACATTTTTAAGCTATCAATATTTGTAATAGCTACTCGTTTGGATGAAGGCGCTATATATTCCGTTAAAAATTTATCGCCGTGGGTTAAAACGCTGCCGTAGTGCCCAGCCACAGTTATGCTTAATATCGCTAACACAAAAACTGGAAAAAAGACCCGTTTTGTTTTGGCAGTTTCATATCTAATTAAAACGAATAAAATAGTAATAAGTACTGCTGCTCCTATGCCTGTGTATAAATGAAAAGATAATGGTTCTTCTGAATACCCACCTTCTAAAGACAAGCAATAGCCTAAAATACAAGTAATAATTGCAAAGCCAGACGAAAAGCCTAAACCAAGTTTGATACTATCTTTAGGATATTTTTTTCTTACGCGCCCCACAATATCCAAAATAAATAAAAACACCAACGTACCAATGGGAATGTGCAATAACACTGGATGAAATCGTCCTAAAGCTAAAATAAACCGAGACGTTTCTTCTGTATTATCAGCATAAGCCATGCTTACAGATAGTAAACTAATGAGAATTGCAAATATGTTTTTTTGTGTTTTAAACATCTATTGGTTAATAATCCATTCGTCCATAAATAACCATGCTTTACCACCAGAACCTTCGTGCCAATTAGGAATAGACGTTCTATTTTCTATTTCAAGATATAAGGTATTCACTTTAGCATTTATAGGAATAATGAGTGCGTCCATTTTTCTAGCTGATACACTATCGGGTGTGTTCAACCTTATTTCCTTTTTTAAACTAGGGTTATTATTTATCAAAACAGAAACTTTACTTGGTGGAAATATCCAAGAACTCATATCGCTTAAATATCCAATAGTAACCGATTTGATAAATGCTTCTTCTTTCAAATTAATATTTCCTTTTACTAGGGTATCATAACCTACCCATTGTTTATCTGAAAAATTTAAGGATGCTTTTTGTTGATTTACTAAGGTTAAATTGCCAACTCCTACGTATTTTGGGTGGGGTTCTGAAACTGAAAAACCAGCAGAAACATCGATGCCTTTTTTATGTAACGTTATCATGGAGATTGCACTACTTTTCCAATCTGGATGATACGCTTTAAAGCTATACGTTCCTGATTTTTCAATTTTTAAAGGTTTAGTATATAACGTACTTTTTTCGTTAGGCATACTGCCATCTTTTGTGTAATATATAGATGCATCCTCTAATTTTAATGAAGCTTTTACTGTTACAAAGGAATCTATTAACGAACTATTTGTTGTGATTTTTGGTGGCGATACACTTATCACATTCGTTTGTAAATATGCTGTATTCTCTTTTTGTCCGCAACCCACTAAAAAAAGTCCCAATATGGTGATTATTGCTTTCATACCCGCGTTAATTTTATAGGATAGGTTTGTCCAGAGTTCCATTGTGCTACATATAAATTTTCATCATCATCTATACAAACATCATGCGGATACTGAAAAAGACGTACCGTTTGATATAACTCCTCTAAACCCGCATTTGTATAATTAGGTGATGTTGCTCCAGGGCAGGAAACCACCTCGTTTTTTTCGTTCATAATTAATAAAAAACCAGAATCGTCGTTACTCGCGTTTTTAGATTTTAATACTGCAAAATAAATATCGTTTTTATGAATAACTGGTCTACAAATTAATGCTCCTGGTACTTTTATAGATGATACATATTTGCCGTCTAAACTAAAGCGTTTCAACACGTTCATTTCGCGAGCAGAGATTAAAAGCGTCGGATTATTTTTGTCTCTATTATCATAACAAATACCATGAGCGTTTAAAAATTGATGGTCTTCCGTTCCTTTGCCTCCAAAACTATTTAGCAATTCGCCTTTATGATTGTAATGCGTTATAAACTGATTGCCATAACCATCTGCCACATAAAAATCGCCATTTTCTAAAACTGTGGTTTCCGTAGGTTTATACGCTTCTTTATTTTCGTAATGCCCCGTTTCCGCAGGGTAATCTAATTCAAAAACTACTTTCCCGTCTATGGTTGTTTTTATGACTTGATGCCTTTCGTAATCTGTAATTAGCAGAAAATCTTCACCATTTTCTTTAACCAAAGTTAACCCATGACCACCAGGATATGTTGTACCCCATGATGTAATGAATTTACCCGATTTATCATAAATTATGATATTATTTTTAGTGTGATTTGTGAGTAAAACGATTCTTCCTTTTGAATCTTGAACAATCTCGTGACAATCTTTTACAGGTGTTTGCAACGGGTTTAAATTCCCCCAGTTTAAATCTACTTTATATTGGTGCGAATTATGCCCAATAATCACATCCTTATAATTATTATACGAAAACGCGCTACTGTAGCTCGGGCACGCTAAAATACCCAAGGATGCTAAAGATGTATGCTTTAAAAACTTTCTACGCTGCATAGTAAATTATTAGGTTATTAAATCGTTTATGACATGTCCTGAAACATCGGTTAATCTAAAACGTCGCCCTTGATGCTTATGTGTAAACTTAGTGTGGTCTATACCCATAAGGTGCATCATGGTGGCTTGTAAATCATGTACATGTACAGGGTCTTTGGCAATATTATATCCAAAATCGTCTGTTTCACCATACGTAAACCCTGATTTTACGCCACCGCCAGCCATAAACATGGTAAAACATTTTGGGTGGTGATCTCTACCATAATTAGTATCTGTTAATGTGCCTTGGCTATAATTTGTTCTTCCAAATTCTCCTCCCCAAACCACTAGAGTATCATCCAACAATCCGCGTTGTTTTAAATCTAAAATTAATGCTGCTGTTGCTTGGTCTATATCTTTGGCTTGTTTTTCTATTTGCCCAGGTAAATTAGCATGTTGGTCCCAACCCATATGATATAATTGTACAAAACGCACATCTTTTTCTACCAATCTGCGTGCTAATAAACAGTTAGCGGCATACGTTCCGGGAACTGTTGCATCCATACCATACATTTTTATGATATGTTCTGGTTCATCATCCACATTCATTGTTTCTGGAACAGAGGTTTGCATGCGGTATGCCATTTCATATTGTGCTATTCTACTATTAATTTCAGGGTCGCCAAATTCGCGTTCTTGCTTTTCATTTATTGCGGCAATATAGTCTAGCATTTGTCGGCGCTCGTTTCTAGAAATACCATCAGGATTTTTTAAAAATAACACAGGGTCTTTTCCTGCCCTAAATTGTACGCCTTGATGCAAGGAACTTAAAAAGCCATTACCCCAAAGTCTGGAATATAAAGGTTGTGTTAATGGTCTGCCCGTTCCTCGTGATAGCAACACCGTAAACGTTGGCAAATTATTATTTAAACTTCCTAAACCGTAACTCATCCATGAGCCCATACTTGGTCTCCCTGGTTGTTGCGAACCTGTTTGAAAAAATGTAATTGCAGGGTCGTGATTTATAGCCTCGGTATGCATAGATTTTATAAAGCACAACTCGTCTACAATCTTTGCTGTATATGGCATAAGGCTACTTACCCATGCTCTAGATTGCCCATATTGATTAAATTTAAATTGACTACCTACTAGCGGAAAGCTATCTTGCCCCGAAGTCATTCCTGTTAATCGTTGCCCTTGTCTCACAGAATCTGGTAAATCTTGACCACGCAATTTATTAAGCAATGGTTTATGGTCAAAAAGTTCTAATTGTGAAGGCCCTCCACTCTGAAACAAATAAATAACACGTTTCGCCTTTGGTGCAAAATGCGGCAAATTTAAACCCGTTGGGTTTGTAGAAGCGTTAGCGGCCATTCCTGAAAAAGGGTCTAACATAGATGCGGCGGCTAACCCGCCAATACCGAGTCCCATTTTCTTTAAAAACTGTCGGCGATTATTATTCAAAAAGTGTTTTGATAGTTCTTCCATACCTCTAGCCTTTTATGATTGCTTCGTCTAAATTTAATATCAAACTTGTTAAAGCTCTATATGCATATATCGATTTTGCCTGTTCTGTACTCTCTTTAGAGTTTTCTGATTTATAATCGTTTTTTACAGTTTGTAAATACGCCATCAATTCTGCGAGTTCGTCTTCGTTTGGGTAACGTGTGGTTATTTTTCTAAAAATGAGTTCCACTTTTTTAGAATCATCAACTGCCGTTTTTGTTACTATGTTTTCTGCTAAATGTTTCGCTGCATTTATAAACTGTGGTTCGTTAAGCATTGCTAGCGCTTGCAATGGCGTACTTGTTTTTTGACGCTTTACTTCGCATAAATCTCTTGTAGGCGCATCAAACGTAACCATAGATGGCGGTGGAACTGTTCTTTTCCAAAACGTATATAAACTTCGTCTATATAAATTATCTCCAGTATCAGGAATATAATTTGTTAGGCCAACTCCAGAGGTTGTTTCTGCCCAAAGCCCAGGTGGCTGATATGGTTTTACACTTGGCCCACCCACTTTATTAACCAACAAACCACTTACAGCTAGCACATTATCTCTAACCATTTCTGCAGAAAGTTTGCTTCTAGAACTTCTGGCTAGCAATACATTATTTGGGTCTATTTCTAATAATTGCGGCGATATTTTTGAGGTTTGTTGGTAGGTACTAGACATTACCATTTTTTTATACATCTGTTTCATATCCCATCCTTCTTCTCTAAAAGTAACTGCCAAATAATCTAATAAATCTGGGTGTGAAGGCAATGCGCCTTGATTTCCAAAATCTGCCGAAGTAGACACAATACCAACGCCAAAAATTTGTTGCCACATTCTATTTACAGCAACCCGAGATACTAAAGCGTTCTCATCATCAAAAAACCATTTAGTTAGGCCTAATCTGTTTTTAGGTAAGGAATCTGCGTAGTTTAAAACAACTTTTGGTGTACTTGCCTGTACTTCGTCAGCTGGTGCATCATAAGCGCCTCGTTTTAAAACAAATGTTTTTCTTTTGCGAGCGCCGTCTTTCATAATCATTGGGCGTACTTCTTCAATAGAATCTGGTAGATTTACAAATGCTAAAACATCTTTAATTTCATTTTTTGTGATTTTTAAATTCGGTTCTGGTAGTTCATCATAACCTACTTGCCCTTTTTCATTTACTTTATTAAAAAAGCTGAAAAAACTAAAATATTCTTTTTGTGAAATAGGGTCGTATTTATGGTCGTGACATTGGGCACATTCCATAGTGAGTCCTAAAATAGCTTTAGATGTTGTGTTGGTTCTATCTAAAACATATTCTACACGATACTCTTCTTCTATTATTCCAACTTCTTGAGTAATTTTATGATTTCTATTGAATCCAGTAGCCAAAACTTGTTCCATAGTTGCATTTGGCAATAAATCGCCCGCTATTTGCCACTCTATAAATTTATCATAGCTTAAATTTTTGTTATACGCATTAATTACCCAATCGCGCCAAGGCCACATAAATCGCAGTACATCGTCCTGATAACCATGTGTATCGGCATATCTAGCAACATCTAACCAATCGGAAGCCATACGTTCTCCATAAGCTTTAGACGCTAATAATTTATCTACAACCGTCTCATAAGCATTTGCATCGGTATCATTTAAAAAATCGTCTATATCAGAAATTGAAGGAGGCAAACCTGTTAAATCGAAATATACTTTACGCAGTAGTTTTTCTTTTGAAGCTTTTTCTGAAGGTTTTAAACCTTCTTGGTCTAATCGTTTTAATATGAAATAATCAATATCGTTTGATATCCATTCTGCATTTGAAACTTTAGGTAATACTTTTTTAACTGGTGGCACAAAAGACCAATGCGTTTTCCAAACAGCTCCTTGCTTAATCCATTTTATTAGTAGTTGCTTTTCGTACTCAGATAGACTAAGATTAGAGGCTAATGGGGGCATTCGTTTTTCATCTTCCAAAGCTGTAATTCGTTTTACTAACTGGCTTTTATTAACATCGCCTGGTACAATAGCATATCTATTTAATCCTTCTCCTAAAGCTTTAAAAGCGCCTTCTTCAATATCAAATCGTAGTCCTGCTTCTCTGGTACCTTCATCAGGACCATGACATAAAAAACAGCGGTCTGAAAGGATAGGTTTTATATGAAAATTAAAATCTACAGTATCGGGTAACTTCGTTTGTGTTTTAACTTTCCCTTGATTTGAATCTAAACCATACTGATTTGATGCATTATATGAGGATGCATCATTTTTTTTTAAAACATACTTAACAGATAATACAGCTAAAAACGGTATTATAAAACATAGAAATAATGCTAAGTTTTTTTTCATATATAAAATTACATTTATAGCGATAATTACATCTGGAATATTTAATCAAAATCATGGAGATATCTTGACATTATATTTTTTCAGATAACAGATTTAATTTTAAATGCTGCTAACTCTAAAAACTCCTTCTTTTAGTGTACCTAACTCAATATTTCAATCAAAAAGTGACGAAAAGCATGTATCATTTGATTTTATATTTAGCATCTATTAATTGATTCTCTATAGACTTCGTTTGTACAGCATAATTAAACCCTGGCCTTAAGCAATAAGAACCATATTCGCCATTTTTGTTTAAAGCAATAAAACCTACTTGCAACCACTCTAAATCTGGCGCGTTTTGATAGATTTTATAAATGCGCTCTACCACTTCTTTGCAGGCTGCTTCTGGCGATTTTCCATGGCGCATTAATTCTACTACCATAGCGCTTCCTGCTGTTTTTATCATGGCTTCTCCCATGCCTGTAGCTGCTGCTGCACCAACTTCGTTATCTAAAAATAAGCCTGCTCCAATTATTGGCGAATCTCCTACGCGTCCATACATTTTCCATGATGCCCCACTTGTGGTACACGCCCCAGAAAGGTTACCGTTTTCATCTAACGCCAACATGCTAATCGTGTCGTGGTTTTCTATATTAATTATAGGTTTGTAATTAGAATTAACTAACCACGCTTCATAAGCTTTTTTAGATTTTTCGGTTAACAAGTCTTCTTTTTCAAACCCTTGTTCTAATGCAAATTGTAATGCGCCTTCTCCAACTAACATGACATGAGGTGTTTCTTCCATAACCTTTCGCGCTACAGAAATAGGGTGTTTTATATGTTGCAAAAATGCTACCGAACCACAATTATTATTTTGGTCCATAATACAAGCATCTAAAGTTACTTTTCCTTCTCTATCGGGAAAGCCACCTAAACCTACAGTTTGTACATTTGGGTTTGCTTCTGCGGTTTTTACACCAACCTCAACGGCATCGAGAGCACTTCCTCCGTTTATTAAAAGTTCCCAAGCCGATTCGTTCGCTACTAACCCGTGATTCCATGTTGAAATGACTACTGATTTTATAATTTGCTTTTTTTCTTTTTTTGAAGTTGAATTTTCGCAAGCATTAAAACTAAATATTACACTAAAAATTAATATGGCTTTTAAAAATCTCATATTCAATAGATGTTATTTTGTTGTGGTAAGCGTGTTTTATCAAACAAAGCATCATTGGGAGTATTTGTCATTTTAAATTCTAAAACACCACCATTAATAATTTCTTTATGTGTGATATATAGTCTATCTAATACTTTTCCATTTAGGGTCATGCTTTCAACATAAATATTTTCTGAAGCATGATTGGTTGCAATAACCTTAAAGGTTTTATCATTTTGCAGTTGGATTGTTGCTTCTTCAAACAATGGCGCTCCCAAATTATAAACTCCTTGTGCAGGATTTACAGGGTAAAACCCTAATGCATTAAAAATATACCAAGACGACATTTGTCCGCAATCTTCATTTCCACAATGCCCATTTGGTTCATTTTTATATTGGTTTTCTAAAATATTTCGAACTAATTTCTGAGTTTTAGATGGTGTTTTTAAGTAATTATATAGATACGCTACATGATGACTTGGTTCGTTACCGTGCGCATATTGCCCAATCATCCCTGTGCTAAAAACAGGTAGTTTGTCCGTTGGCTCGGGATAATACGAAAACATAGAATCTAGCTTTTGCTCAAAACGTTCTGCACCTCCTGTTTTTTCAATTAGTGTACCAACATCATGCGGCACGTACCAGTAATATTGCCATGCGTTGCTTTCGCAAAAATATGGACTATACTCTTTTGGAATAAAAGGGGTTATAAAATTCCCTTTTTCATCTTTAGGCTGAAACCACGAGTTATTTTTGTTGTGAAGGTTTTTCCAATTTTGAGAGTGTTCTATAAAAATTTTGTAATCGTCAAGCTTTCCTAAACCTTTTGCGAACATGGCAACGCACCAATCATCATAAGCATATTCCATAGTTTTTGAAACCGACCAATTTTCATGATGTTTATCAACAGGAATATATCCTTTGGCTCTATAAATATCTATTTGTCTATCATTAACCATAGCGCTTTCTTTACACGCTTTATAGGCTACTTCTGCATTAAATTTAAAGCCTTTAAAATAAGCATCTACAATAACTGGCACCGCATGATAACCAATCATCATATTAGTTTCACTCCCTTGCATAGACCAAACGGGAAGCTCACCTGTTTCATCATAATGTGCCAAGAGTGATTTTATCATATCTGGCACTAATTTTGGCTGTAAAATGGTGTAAAGCGGATGCGCCGCCCTGTAGGTATCCCACAACGAAAAAGTATCGTATCGATGAAACCCTCGTGCTCTAGCAATAGGTTTTACGCCTGTTTTGTAATTTCCATTTTCATCATTAGCCGCTTTGTAAGTGCCACCATAATCGCTAAATAATGTTGGTGCTAACATGGATTGATACATCATTGTATAAAACACACTTTTCTTATTGTCGTCTTGGGATTTTATTTTTACTTTTTTAAGTTGATTTTCCCAAATAAGCGTTGTTTTTTCCTGTTGATAATCAAAATCGAAACCTGTAGTTTCCATTTTTATGGCATAGGAAGCAGCCTCACAACTTGTTGAAGATAATCCTGTTTTGATAATAACCTGCTCATCTTCCATCGTTTGATATTTGAGCACCATTTTAGTGTTCCCTTTCATGGGGTAAATCTTCAGTGTGTCACCTTTAAAGTAGCTATGCGTATCAAAAGGTTTTGAAAACTGCATTTGAAAATACACTTTTTGGTTTCTTGCCCAACCTGTAGACATACGATAACCTTGAATAGTGGTATCGTTTACTTTTTCTAGATAAGTCTCTGTAGGCTTATCCCAATTTAAAGCATAGCCTAAATCGATATGAATTTCACTACTACCATCTTTTGGAAATGTATAACGGTGTATCCCAACACGTTTTGTAGCGGTTAATTCTACTTTAATACCATAGTCTAATAAATCTACAGAATAGTAGCCGGGAAATGCTTTTTCTTGGTCATGACTAAAAGACGAAAAGGGTTTAAA
This sequence comes from uncultured Algibacter sp., assembly GCF_947487575.1. Taxonomy (GTDB): domain Bacteria; phylum Bacteroidota; class Bacteroidia; order Flavobacteriales; family Flavobacteriaceae; genus Algibacter_B. Next base: position 136,542 of record NZ_CANKXG010000006.1, read on the forward strand.
ATTATTAGCCTCAATCCTTTTTTTTGACCTACTGTTTACTGGCATGATTAAAATATCATATAAATCTCCAGCACCAGTTCCCGATAAATGGGTATGCGAAAAGCCCGTAATTATAGAATCTTGATAATAATACCCTGCAATTCTATCCCAGCCAGGAATACCAATATCTGGACTTAATTGCACCATTCCAAAAGGTACTGTTGCACCAGGGTAGGTATTACCAGGACCATCTGTTCCTATAAAAGGATTAACATAATCCACCAACATGTTATTAGTGTCTGCCTTTGTAGTTTTAGATTGACTACATGCTCCAAATACCAATACAAAAGTTATATAAATGAAGCTTTTTTTCATAGATTATTTTTCTGTTTTTGATACTTTAATCACTTCGAAATGTGAATCTTGAATATCGAAAAATGCAACACCACTTGCACCACTTTCCTTGGCTGCTTTAATGGCATTAGCTACGGTTTCATCATCCATTTCAGGAAGGTATAAACCCGTGTGTAATTGTGTATTTCGTCCTTGTAAATCTTTTATCCCCTGTTCTGAAGCAAATTTTACCCAATCTAAACCTTCATTATAAAAATTATTGTAAATCATAGGTAATACTTCATCAATATTCCATTTATCCCAACGTTGGCGCACCATATGGTCTGCCATTTCTGGATATGGAAATACAGCAGCTGTTAATTTTTTACCGTGTTTATGTGCTATGTCATAAGCGCCGTCTACTACTGTTTTAATTTCGTTTAATCTAAACTGTTTCCATTCAATATCTATAGCTGGCACTTCTACTTCTTTTATGTTTCGTCCATATAATTTTTCAAATTTTTCTACGGCAGCATCAGAATAATCAAAATCAAAATCTGGTAATTCTTCATTTTGAACCAAATTATACTTCGGTAATAAACCTACTGGCAAATACACATCAGGATATCTTATATAATCTAGATGCACACTTGTAACCCCATCAACTTTAGCTAAACCTTCAACTAAATTCCATACATGTTGACGCGCATCTGGATGACTTGGCGATAACCATTGATAATAATCTACATAAGGGCGGTTGTCAAAACACGATTTACCACTACGGCTTACCATATACCAATCTGGGTGTTTTAGGGCAGTTGTGTCGCCTGGTCTGTTCATGGTAAACATCCACGCATGCACTTCCAAACCTTCTTCTATAGCGAGAGGTGTTATTTTAGATAAATAATTGGCATCTGCTCTGGTATCAATTAATACAGCATCTATGCCGTTATCTGCATATTTTTTAAATTGTTTTTTATGAATACTATCGGCTACTCCAGCACCTGCACCGTACCATGCCCAATATTTAAAAGCTAGTTCTACAGGCTCATCTGTTTTAGCAACTGTTTCTTTTTTTTGCTGAGTGCATGAAACCACTAAAAACAAAGTGATGATTATAATATATAAATTATGTTTCATTTTGAATTATTTTATAATGATTTGACCGTTTTTGTTTATAATAATTTTATTTCCCGTAAATGGACTTTTAACCCAAATATTATATCCCGTTTCATGAGATTGATATGTAGGTATTACTTCTTGTTTTAAAACTAATTTTGCAGCACCAACATCTTTAGGTGTTATTGTTTTATCCATTAAACCTTTATGCAAATCAAATAAAAACCACTTGATATGTTCATCTTTAGGAATTACAAAGTTTTTAGCTTCTTGTGAAGCTCCTCTTGCAAAATACACATAGCCCCAAGTTTCTGGTTGATGCATTGCAATAACGCCTTGCGGAGACCATACCCAATTGTATTCTGACTCAAATGCTCCAGAATTATTTTTTTTGCGAGAGTACCTATTGTTTTCTAATTGAAAATCCCAATGAACCCTAGAAAAATTTACTCTCCAAAACTTATCTTTCAATTCTACAATTTGATGATACGACGTATTAAACACCTTTAAAGGAATAGCAATTTCTACGCTCCAACTTTTATCTATATCGTTAGGATTATTTAATGTCCCATCAATATGCACAGCAGATTTTATACCGTTAGCATCCCAATCATTTAATACCAATGCACCGTCTCTATATGGTTTTGTAATGAATAAATCCCAAAGTGTATTTAAAGTATTAAATTCAAATTCATAGTAATTATGTGCATCGCCATCTGGGTCTATGAAAATTTCAAAATCATTGTTATAATAAACAATCGTATCTTTTTGTTTTAAAGTCCCCCACACATGAGGCTCTTCCATAGTTGCTAAAAAATAAATATACTCATTATCCCAGAGCATTTTTACACGGGTATTATATTTTGGTTTTTTTACTCCTTCTATATCTATAAACAAATCAGAAAACTCGGCATTTTTCCAAGAGTTCTCTAATCCTAAACCATCTATTTTAATAGGTTCTTTTATATGATTTGCAATATATGTTTTAGGGATAATACGGTTTGTTGCATCTTGAGCGCAACTAGCTAGCGGAAGACATAGAAATAAAAGGCATGTAAAACATAAGCCTTTTTTAAAAATGGAACATAATAACACTATTTTATACATATTTTAAACAATACTATTACTTTTAGTAAATTCTAATATTTCACTTATATAACCAAAGGCTATGGCTACAACCGTATCTGCGGCGCCATAAAAAATAGTGACTTTATCGGCTTCAACATCCTGTAAAGAGGCACATGGAAAAATTACATTAGGAACATCTCCAATTTGCTCATAAGGTTCCGACGGCGTTAGTAGATAAGGTTGTGTTCTGAACTTAACAATGTGTGGATTATTTTCATCCAATATTGCAGAACCCATGGCATATCTAAACCCATTACAGGTATTAATAACGCCATGATAAAACATAAGCCAACCTTCATTGGTTAAAAAAGGTACGGATCCTGCACCTACTTTTGTACATTGCCAAGCACTATCCTTAAATGCTGTTGGAGACATCATGTGCCTGTGTTCTCCCCAATATTTCATATCTGGACTATAGCTCATATAAATATCGCCAAAAGGAGTATGACCGTTATCGCTAGGGCGACTCATCATAGCATATTTTCCATTTATTTTTTTAGGAAATAACACACCATTTCTATTAAAGGGTAAAAAAGCGCTTTCACATTGAAAAAATTCTACAAAGTCATAGGTATAACCAATTCCAATAGTTGGACCATTATGTCCTTCGCACCATGTAATCCAATAGCGATCTTCTATAAAAATAACCCTAGGGTCGTATTTATAATCACCTAAAACTTGTGCTTCGTCTGCTGCTTTAAAATCTATTGGATTTTCGTTGATATTCCAATTAATTCCATCATTACTAAAACCTGCAAAAATATTCATTTGCACCGCTTTATTATCACACCTATATACGCCTGCGAAACCTTCTTTAAAAGGAACTACAGCACTATTAAATATGCTATTAGATGTTGGAATAGCATCTCTTTTAATTATTGGATTTTCAGAATAGCGCCAAACAACATCTTGACTTCCTTCTGGTTTATCTTGCCATGGAATTGAACTCATTTAATCTATTTAATTTTTATATTTTCTTACTTTATCTAACCACGTGAATTTTAAAATAACGGTAGTTATAATAAACACTACAAGAGCTAACCACATTTTTGGATAATCTCTTATCATGAGGTATATGGGTAATAATATCATACTAGATTGCCAAACAATTCCAACAATACAGTTTAGCATATCACTTACAAAGTCCTTGTTTTTTTCAAAATTCTCATCTTCATCTTTAAGAACTCTATAAACAGGATTCCACCAACCCCAAGGGCGCACATTAGAATAAAAACTTTTTAGAGTCTCCATACTTGTTGGAGGCGTAAGACAAGTTCCTAAAAAAGAACCCAATATAGACACTATAAATATTACGGGAAACACATAAATAGCTGGCATATGTGCAGCATCGCACATCCAGGTTCCTACTTCAAAATTGTCTTTATTTTGATCTAGTAAAAATTGAATAGTTGCAATAAATAAACCTGATGTCATACCCCAGAAATAACCCCAACCATTAAAACGCCACCAAATCCATTTTAAGAAATTTGCTGCTACGTAACCGCCAAAAAGTGCACTTGTTATCCATAATGTTAATGAATTGATAGACTCTGCAAAAAAGCCCATAAACACACCTAAAGCTACAATAGCAAAAGATGCTAAATGACTTGCTTTTATATAGTGCTTTGGTGTAGCCAAAGGTTTAAAATACTTTTTATAAATATCATTAACTATGTATGCAGGCCCCGAATTTACATAAGCCGAAAAGGTTGACATAAAAGCCGCTAAAAGTCCTGCTAACAACAACCCTTTTATACCTACAGGTACATGATTGTTGATTACTTTGGGTAAAATAACCTCTAAATCCCCAAGACTTAGTGAACTGGAACTTGCCATTTCGGGAGCCAAATACACTAATCCTAAAACAACGATACCCCCAATAAGTAAATATCTTGGTATAAAAAGTACAAGGTTTGTAAATCCACTCATATATGCAGCTTCTTTTACAGACCTTGTAGACAAAATACGTTGCATATCATAACTTGGTGTAGGACCTGCAATACTTGCAAAAAACCCTTTAAAAAGAGACATACCAATAAACGCACCAAACATTTTATAACCATGTGTGTCTATAAGTTCATTAAACGCTTCGAACTTTCCAGTCCACGAACCTTCTAGTTCAGCTCCAAAAAACAAATTACTCCATTGTTCAGACAATACGCTGGTAATTTCTACATCTGTTACATTAATAAACGCATAACCTGCCACCAAGACTCCTGCGAGTACCATAATAAAATATTGCAACACTTCTGTAGCAACTACAGAAAACATACCACCTTTAATAGTATAAATAGTAGTTAAAAATATGATGATTAAAGCATAGTTTTGGTCTGAGCTTAATAACACAGCATCTCCCATCATAAGTGTTAAATCCCATGGTAAAATGATTGTCATAAACTTACCAACACCTTCAAAAAAATAGGCTATAAAACCAACAGATGCTATTATAGCAAAAATAGCTACAATTAAGTGAGAGGCTCTTCCAGATTTACCATCGCCAAAACGTGTTAAAATCCATTCAGAACCAGTCATTATATTGGAGCGCCTTATCCATGCAGCTAAAAATATCATTACGAATATCTGGTTAAAAATTGGCCACACCCACATAAACATAAAACTCTTTACGCCATACAAGAAAAGAATACCAACCATCCAAGCAGTTCCTGAAACATCAAACATACCCGAACCATTACTTAAGCCTAAGTAATACCATTTAATGCTTTTTCCGCCAAGGAAATAAGAACTTAACCCTTTTGATGCCTTTTTGGAAATCCAAATACCAACACCTAATGTTAGAATAATATACAGGGCAATAATTAAAACATCTACTATATCCATTATTCTTTGTTATTTTTATGGATTCCCCATGATTTGTTAGGCTTAGAAGCCATAACAAAATAGAGTTTACCTCCTTTTAAAATTTGTTTGTGAGAGATAGATGTTTGATTAAATTCTTTACCATTAAGTGATGCAGATTTAATATAAATATTATCGCTAGAAGGATTTTCTACTTCAATTTCAAATATTTTACCATCAGAAAGATTAATCGTTGTTTTTTTGAATATAGGACTCCCAATATCGTAGTCTCCTGAAGCTGGGTTCATAGGGTATAGCCCAATAGAACTAAATACATACCAAGCAGACATTTGTCCGCAATCTTCATTTCCGCTCAATCCGTTTGGTGTAGTGTTATACTGTGTGTTTAAAATATGACGTACCCAATATTGTGTTCGCCAAGGTTGGTTTGCATGATTAAACATGTAGGCGATATGATGACTTGGCTCATTACCATGTGCATATTGCCCAATTAACCCTGAAATATCTGCGGAGATATTATCTCCTGTAATCTCAGAACTCTCAGTAAATAATTGATTTAATCGTTTAGAAAAAATATTTCCTCCACCATGAAGTGCTATGAAATTTTTAACATCATGAGGCACAAACCAGCTATGTTGCCACGCATTGCCTTCTGTATAATCTGTTTGTTCTCTGTGGTTAGAGTGTTTAGGGTCAAAAGGCGAATTCCAAGTTTTTCCATTATCGGATTTTCCCCGCATAAACCCACTTTCATTATCAAATAAATAGGTGTAAGCTTTAGAACGATTTAAGAAATACTTATAATCATTATCTTTACCTAAAGCTTTTGCCATTTGTGCAACACACCAATCGTTAAACGCATATTCTAGGGTAATCGTTACAGATTCATCTAATAAATTATAAGGAATGTAACCATATTTTTTATATAAATTTAATCCACGCTCGTCTTGCATCATGGTTTGTTTCATAGCTTCATAAGCCTTTTCAGCATCAAAACCTGTAATTCCTTTTTTATAGGCATCAACAATAACAGGTATAGAATGATATCCTGTCATGGTATTCGTTTCATTAGCATAAAGTGTCCAAACTGGTAATATTTTTTTGGTTTCATAATAGGCCAACATTGAGTTTATGATATCTGAAACTTTATCAGGTGCAATAAAAGTCAATAATGGATTTTCTGCTCTAAAAGTATCCCAAAGTGATAGTGTAGAATAGGCTGTATAATTTTTTGCAGTAACTATACTATCATTCTCTTTTCTAAATTGCCCATTTTTATCGCTGTAAGTAACAGGTGCTAATTGCGCATGATACATCGCTGTATAAAACATAGTTTTAAGTGAATCTACATCAGTTTCAACTTCTATGATATTTAAAGCATTTCCCCAGGTAATACCTGCTTCAGTTTTAACCTTTTCAAATTCAAAACCATCATTATTTAAATTATCTTTTGCATTTTCAATACTAACTGATGACAAGGCTACTTTAACTCGCAATTCATCATTACCTTTGGTATTAAAAAATAGTTGCGATGCAGTTTTTATTCCCTCTGAAATGTTACTATTACTTAGAATGCCATCTGCATAAAGCTTTGAATTTGATATAGGTTTTGAAAACTTGGCAACGAAAAATACTTTCTGATTTTTTGCCCAACCTTTACTGAAACGATAACCGCTTATTGTGTATTCGTCTTCAAAATTTAAAGAACTCTCAGTAACGGCATCCCAATTAATTTCAAATCCTAAATCTATTACAACAGATTGAATATCGTCTTTTTGAAAAGTATATTTGTGATATGCTGTTCTCTTAGATGTTGTAAGCTCAACATTAATGTTATGGTCTTCTAAATATAATTGGTAATATCCTGGAGTAGCAGTCTCGTTGTTATGAGAGTATTTTGATTTGTAATTTACACTGTCTCGGTTTTTCTTTGGCGTAACAGACACATCTACCTCTTTGTTTACAGGCATAAAAATAATATCTGCTAAATCGCCAATACCAGTACCGCTTAAGCTTAAATGGCTAAACCCGATTGCTAAAGAATCTGAATAGTGATACCCTGAACACCAATCCCAAGCACTTATACCATTCACGGGACTTACTTGTAACATTCCAAAGGGTACTGTTGCTCCCGGATAAGTATGGCCATGACCTCCTGTGCCTATAAAAGGGGCTACATAACTTTTAAATTTTAAATTTGTACTTATATTTTGTTTTTGGCTCTTTTCATTATTTATACAACCATAAACAAATACAAATAAAAACACAAATGAATATCTCAACATAATTTATCTCTCCGTATATAATCAAAATTTCACAAATAAATCTGAACGACAAACAAATTTAGACGGACAACGTATAATTGAAGCTAAACACCATCTATTGCTAATAAAACTTAACGTTTTAATTGATATATTTATTAAGAAAATAAATGATTTTAACTATAAATAGCCTTTTATTAATATTAAAAAAACAGACTTTAAATATTATTCACTAAAAAACATACCTTTTAAAAGCTTCAATTGCAGCATAATCTGCTAACCCTAAATCACTATACCTATCTGCAGTTAACCTATTTCTGTCTTCTGCCCTAACCCAAAATTCTCGAGAATCGTTACCTTGAAACATAACCCCATCTTTTTGAGATTGATGATAAAAAATAGCTCGCCTTTTTCTAAGCACCTGATCTGGACTCATAGGAACCGCCATATCTATTTGATAAGTTTCCCATTCGTGCCATGCACCACGATACAACCAAACCCAGCAATCATTCATATAATCCTCTTTTTTCAACTCATCAATAGCTCCAAATAGTGCGTCTAAACAAGTTTTATGGGTACCATGTGGATCTGATAAATCTCCGGCAGCATATATTTGGTGAGGTTTTACCTCATTAATTAATGCAACCATAATATCAATATCCTTTTGATTAAGACTATTCTTTTTTACAGTGCCTGTTTCATAAAATGGTAAATCTAAAAAATGAACATTTTCGTCACTTAACCCCAAATACCTTGTAGCTGCTTTAGATTCACTTCTACGAATATCTCCTTTAAGTTTTCTGAGTATGTCTAAATCAATCTCATCATCATTTTTTGAATTTATAAAATTGATAATTTGGTCAGACACTTCGCAATCTTTACAAAGGGACAAAGTAATTTCAGAAAACTTAAGCGCTTCTTCATCTGAAACTGCTATATTTCCTGAGGTTTGGTAGGCTACATGTACATCATGCCCTTGCGCTATCAACCTATCAAAAGTTCCGCCCATAGATATTACATCATCATCTGGGTGTGGGCTAAAAATAATAACACGCTTTTTCTCTGGAATAGCTCTTTCTGGTCTTCTAGAATCATCAGAATTTGGTTTACCTCCTGGCCAGCCTGTAATGGTATGCTGAAGTTTATTAAACATTTTAATATTTAAATCGTACGCAGAACCTTCCTGATTCAACAACTCAGCCATTCCATTGTTGTTATAATCAGAATCAGTTAGTTTCAAAATTGATTTCCCTAATAAACCAGATAACCAAACTACAGCTTTTAATTTCAATTTATCATCCCAACCGCAAGTTGAGACTATCCATGGTGTTTTTACTCTTGTAAGTTCTGAAGATGCTCCTTCATCTAAAATAAATGTCGTATTAGTATGCTCTTGTAAATATGTTGCTGGTACTTCTGAACTTATTGAACCTTCAATAGTTTCCTGTAATATTCCAGCCTTATTGTTACCCCATCCTAAAAGCACAATACGCTTGGCATCCATTACTGTTCCGATACCCATGGTAATCGCCTTTCTTGGCACATTATCAATACCTAAAAAATCTGGTGCTGCATCAACTCTAGTAATGTGATCTAAAGTAATACTTCTAGTTCTTGAATTTAAATGCGAACCTGGTTCATTAAAACCAATGTGCCCTGTTCTACCAATACCAAGCAGTTGAAAATCCAAACCTCCTAATGCCTTAATTTTATTCTCATAATCTATACAATATACTTTCAAGTTTTCAGTACTAATTGTACCATCTGGAATATTGATGTTTTCTGGTAATATATCTACATGATTAAAAAGATGATCGTGCATAAAATAATGGTAACTCTGCAAATTGCTACGCTCCATTGGGTAATATTCATCTAAATTAAAAGTAACAACATTTAAGAAACTTAACCCTTCTTCCTTATGCTGTCTTACAAGTTCTTGATACACACCAATAGGAGAAGAACCCGTTGCAAGTCCTAACACACACACTTCGTTTTTAGCCTCTTTTGCTCTTATTAAGCTTGCAATTTCATTAGCTACCAATACAGATGGTTCTTTAGATTCTTGAAAAATGATAGTATGTACTTTTTCGAATCTTGTGTCTTCAAAAGTTCCTGGCTCCTTAAATTTTATTGTATCTAAAATCATAAATGTGATATTAATTTTTATTACGACATAAAATTAACATCTGTAAATCATTAATAGCTCATTATTTCGACAAACAACTGCTGGCATTAGCCGAAAATCTAGTTATTATAAATGAAGTAAAGAAAAAACAAAATATTGTACCTAAACTAAAAAAGCTTCTCGAGACATGAGAAGCTTTTCATTTAAAGTGCGGGAAAGAAACTCGAACTCCAACACCTAACTACACTAAATTCTAAGTCTAGCATGTCGTTATAGCATACTACATCCTTAATTTTTTAAATTTTATTTCATATACCAAATGAAATAAAACTGAATCAAATGCTGTTAGGCGTTAGATAAACAGCTAAATTCTGTAATGCTTAAAATAAATAAAGCCTTTCAATTTCTTGAAAGGCTTTATTTCTAGTAGCGGGAACTGGACTCGAACCAGTGACCTTCGGGTTATGAGCTTAAAGGTAGTAAGACACTAAACACCTCATTATCTAGCAAAACCTATGTTATTCAGCAATTTACATTTCTAACGATAGCATTTAAATACAATTAAAATCAAATTATTCTGTACTTATTCTGTACTAACTATTTTAAAAATGATTATCTTTACATTCTAAGTTAAGTGATTATGGCGATTATTAAAATAGTACTTCGGAAAAACATGATTCGTAAAGATAAAACTATCCCTCTTGCGATTCGTATTAGTGAAAATTACAAGACAAATTATAAATGGCTTGGACAGTATGTGCTAGAAAAAGATTGGGATAAAGATGCAGGAAGAGTAAAAAAAACGCATCCAAACGCCAAGAAACTTAATAACTATCTTCTAAAAAAACTTACTGAAGCAAATGACGTTTACTATGATTCTAAAGACAAAATCACACCAAAGCAGGTCAAGTTAAAATTGAAAGGTGCTGGTGGTTCTAAATCATTTTTCAATGTTGCCTCAGGCAGAATTAAAAGCAAATATGAACGTGATGTATTTTCAGTTGCAAAATCTGAATTATCAATTTTATACAACTTAGAAGAATTTTTAAACCATAATAACTCACAAGAAAAAAATGTAGTTATTAATGGAATTAAAGGACGTAGAAAGTCACGAGTTAGTAAAGGAAGGAAAGGTGAGCATACTTTTATGGATTCTGTTGAACACTTTAAAAAGAATAAGTCCTTAAAGTTTCAAGATATTGATGAATCTTTCTTAGATAGGTATAAAGATTTTTGTGCGGTCTACCTTGAACAAAAAACACGCACCATCACTAATCAACTCATATTTATACGGACTCTTTTTAACAAGGCTATTAAAAATGGAATAGTTGATTCCAAATTCTATCCGTTTGGTGGTGAAAAAGAAAAGATTCGGATTGGATCCAGTCATAAGATAGGTCTGATTGTAAATGAGGTAGAGCAGATTGAACTTTTAGAATTAGAACCTGACACCTCAATATGGCACACTCAAAACGTATGGCTATTTGCTTTTTACTTTGCTGGAATAAGAATTTCGGATGCGATAAAATTGAAATGGTCAGACTTTAAAGATGGTCGTTTGTTCTACGTAATGAATAAGAATGAAAAACCACTAAGCCTTAAAGTGTCCGAAAAGGCAGAGGCTATATTAGAATATTATAAAAAAGAGAAAGAAGATAACAATGGATTTATCTTCCCATTTCTAAAAGATGTGAATCAATCTGATACTGAAGATGTGTTTAGAAAAACTAGAAACGCGACTAAACTGCTTAATAAATATTTAAAGCGAATTGGTGGAATCTGTGAAATAGACAAAAACCTTTCTAACCATATTGCCCGACATAGTTTTGGAAATATCGCTGGTAATAAGATTCATCCTAGAATGCTTCAAAAACTATACAGACATAGCGATTTAAAAACGACTTTAATCTATCAAGCTAACTTTATCCATGAAGAAGCTGATGATGCTTTAGAGGAAGTAATTAACTTTTAAGTTATTTTAAAAGTTCTTCAGAATAATAAAAATTTGCCGGTAAGCCACCTGTATGCCAAAAAAGAACATTAGAGTTTTTTTCTATCTTATTATTTTTAAGATGATCTATCATCCCGTAAAAAGCTCTCCCAGAATAAACAGGGTCTAACAATATACCTTCACTTTGAGCCAATTGCTTTATGGCTAACTTTTCATTTTGAGTAATTACTCCATAACCAGGTTTATCGTAATCTCTAATAAGTGTTGCATCTTTAATTGAGTACGTTTTTTGGATATTCAATTCTTTTTGACCTTGATGTAATATTTTTAAAACTGCTTCATCAAGAGTTCCATTCACTAACCCAATTTTGTCAATACTAATTGCCATAAGTTTAATATCTAATCCGTACAAATCAATACCAAGTCTTAATCCTGCTTGTGTACCTCCAGAGCTTGATGCGAAAAAAATGTAGTCTATTTTTAAGTTCTCTTTTAAAAGTTGTTTCTTTAATTCTTTAACTGCATCGACAAAACCATAAGCTCCTAACAAATTTGATCCACCATAAGGAATTTCATAAACATTCTTTGTCTGTGCTTCTAAATCTTGTTTTAATTTGATTATATCCTCTCCTTTTCTATTATCTCCAGTAAAATGAATTTTAGCTCCTAATAAATGGGAAAGCAACAAATTACCATTGTAATTTTTAGGCTTGTTACCTCCTAACAACAAATGACATTCCAATCCAGCTTTAGCACAAGCTGCTGCCGTTTGTCGGCAATGATTAGATTGTTGTGCTCCAGCAGTAACAACCGTATCACAACCTTTGCTTAAAGCGTCATAAATAAAAAACTGAAGCTTTCTTACTTTGTTTCCGCCAGATGCCAAACCTGAGTTATCATCTCTTTTTATATACAAATTATAGTTTGGATAGACTTTAGATAAGTTATCCATTTTCTCCAAGGGCGTAGAAAAAAAACCTAGTTTATACTTGTTATTCAGCATTTTACGCTTTATAATTTTTAATTCACACTAAGATAAGCTATATTTAGTACTCTCGTAATTTTAAGCTAAAGTATTGTTGTACATGCCCCTGTATGTTTTACTTAATTCAAAAATATCGATTTGTTCCAGAATACACCTACGCTTCTTCTATGCATTGGGTGGTGCTTTTCTTGTGCATAACAATTGGAATCATTATTGTTTTCCAACTCTTAAATATTGGATTAGGTAAGCGTCAAAACATTCAATCCAAGTATCGCTATCTAATTTTAGCTGTTATTTTCCTATTGTATAATGTTTTAAATGGTTTGCTTCCTTATGATGATTTTCCTGGTCCAAGAATAATTCAATATGTAATTACATACACAATTTCTATTATAATGTGTTTATATCTGGTTTGGTATTTATATAAAGAATTTGACATAAAAACACCAAATCCTTTTTTCAAAATAAAGAATTTAACTATTATTCTTTCTTCATGTTTTATACTACTTTTCATTGTACCATACTATTTCACAAACTCCTTGAATTTTGCAAGAAGCCTATTCCTGATATTTCCAACTATACTTTCCTTAGTTTTTATTGTGTATTTCTTTCTAGTGATTAAAAAGAAAACTAAAAGAGAGCGATATTTCAAAATCCAAACCAATTTAGGCTTAAGTTCAATATTCTCTTTAGTTATGCTTCCCGCATTAACTTATTTTGGTGATTTTCAACCTATAACCCATTCAATAATGACATCCTCTTTCCTTTTTGTAACCATTATGGAAGTAAATAGTTATTTATATCGATTAAAGAACACCTATAAATTGGATCAAGATATTGCAGACCTATATGGTCTTACAAACAGAGAAAATGAAATTGTATTACAGATAATAAAAGGCTACAGTTATAAAAAAATAGCCGAAAACATGTTTATATCCTACGGTACAGTTAGAAAACACGCCTCCAACATCTTTAACAAATCAAACTGTTCGAGCAGACAAGAACTTATTGATAAAGTGAATTAATAAACTAATCTCAATAGCATTTATGAATTGTGTATAAAGTTCACATAGCAAATACGCAAAATTTACACAGTTTATTGTTCTTCATTCATGAATTTCTAACCATCTTTATTAAACTAACCTAAAATCTACCAAATACTATTAAAAGTCAATAGATAATCTATTGAATACCGCGTGTATAACTAAACTTTTGTGATGGATTTTAACTTACGCAATACTATTTACACAAATGAACTTGAAAAAATTGAACAAAGTTCCTTATCCATCCTTGACACGTCTAGTCAAATCATCATCCTATCGCGCAATACATTAAATGATTTTAAAAAAGCTATTATTAAAACGGGGTTTGTTTCAGTTCCAAAGGAAGTAGAATTCTTCAAACATCAAAAACAAACCTCTTTAATTCAACTAATCTATTACACCGAAATACGTTCTTTTGAACTACAGTTTCCAAAATCAAATGTTCAAGACCAAGAAAAAGCTTTAAGGAAAAAACTTCGAAAGCTTAATCGGTTCTATTTATACAATATTGATTTCAACCAATATGTTGAAGCTAAACTCCATCACTTTGATAAGGAATATTACACAAGAGGTCATTTAGACAGCTTCTTAATCTCATCATCAAAATTTTATTTTCAAGATCCAGATTTTAGTACGCCTCGTGATATGCTCTTAGGTAAGATTAGAGCCTACAAGCTTTTTATAAATTACTTAAAATTTAGACTTGATAAAATAAAGAATGGAAAATCTACTGATGAAGTTAATAAAACAAACCTAAAATGGACATCTTCTAAATCTGCATTGACAGAACTAATCTATGCACTTTATTATAATCGTGTAATCAATAATGGCAACGTCGATATAAAAGAAATAGCAACAGCTCTGCAAAAAGTATTACAATTTGACCTTGGGGATTTCTATAAAATATTCTCTGAAATCAAATCTCGAAAAATAAGCAGAACCAAGTTTCTGGATGATTTATCCAATGGTTTACTTCTTAAAATGGATAGCGCTGACGAATAAAAATATTCATTTTTTTAACCACATACGGTTGACCTCCTGCTTACATGTTTTTATTCCAATTATCTACTTTTTCTAATCAATAATTCACTCATAACAACATCAAAACACACCAAATAGCATCAAATTTAATAATGTTAAAATTTGACCGTACTCTGGTCTTACTTGTGATTAAAATCCATCAATACTATTCAAATTTGTAGAACGAAAGTCAAATCAGGTCAAGGGCTATCATTTTAATTGAAAGCAAAATGGTAGTTCTTTTCTAAAAATAGTTCTACTATGCCAGCAACAATTATTACTACAGATGATCTTAGAGATTTCAAACTTGAACTGCTCGACGATATCAAAAAACTTTTAAGTAAACAAGCGCAAGGTAAACTGAAGAAATATCTAAAATCCTCAGAACTTATGGACTTACTGCAAATTAGTCCTGGCACTTTACAGAATCTTCGAATTAAAGGAACACTTCCTTATACAAAGGTAGGTGGTATCATTTTTTATGATTCCGAAGAAATTCAGAAGGTTATGGATAATAATCGAGTTCATCATAAAACGGAATAAATATGTATGAATTATATAAAACATCTCAATGCTGTATTTCAAAAATTCTATGCAGACAAAAGGTTAAATACAACTCATGTAAGCTTATATATGGCTTTGTTTCAGTTTTGGAATTTAAACCGATTTCGAGAAGAATTTTACATAGACAGACAAGAAGTTATGGAACTCTCAAAAATTGGTTCGACAGCAACTTATCATCGTTGTTTAAAACAGATGGATTCATGGGATTATCTAAAATATTTCCCTTCACATAATCCTTATAAAGGAAGTAAAATCAAGTTGTTCAATTTCGGTACAACCTCTGAACAAGTTGTGAATGAGTTTGAAACTAGTACTGAACAAGCATTGATACGTAATACAAACATTAATAAACAAATAGAAAACATAAATAAAACTAAGCTACCAAAAAATGAATTTGAAGTCATTGATTTTTTTAAAAAGAAAAAATGGCCAGATAATGAAGCCAAGAAATTCTACAACCACTATCAAGGCATTGGTTGGAAAATTGGTGGCAAAATAAAAATAGAAGATTGGCATGCTACTGCAAGTAATTGGATGCTTAAAGCCAATGAATTTGAAACTGCAGATGCAGTTCCTCAAAAAAAGGACAACCTGAGAACCAGTAAAAACAAAGATTATGGTCAACCCTTGTAAAATAGTCGAAGAACACAAAACGTATGACATTGGCACGTTTGATGGCAAAGAAGTGACGTACGATTTTGAAAAAATCTTAATTTACCTCGATGTCAAAGGAAAAATGCTCTTTGGTAACGGTTTTAAAATCTACGAAGAAGACCATCCAATCATTTTAAAACTCTGTCATTATTTCATAAAAGACAAAGCAAACTGCAAGAAAAACGAGATAGATCCAGATAAAGGTATTTTACTTTCCGGACCTGTAGGCTGTGGCAAAACAAGCTTAATGATTTTGCTTAAAAATATCGTTCCGTTACAAAAACCATACATCCTGATTCCTTCCAGAAATATTGTATTTGGTTTCAATCACATTGGCTACAAAACGATTGAAGATTATGGTTGTAGGCAGTTTTTCTGTTTTGATGATTTAGGTGTAGAACCTATTGGAAGACACTACGGAAAGGACTGTAACGTGATGGGCGAAATCTTACTCTCACGTCACGAACTTTTTATAAATCATCACATAAAAACACACGGAACTACAAACCTAAATGCAGAAGAATTGGAAGATTTATATGGCAATAGAGTCCGAAGTAGGATGCGAGAATTATTCAATCTCATAGCATTCGATCAAGATACTAACGATAAACGAAAGTAAAAATTTAGAAATTATGAAAATAGCAACTTTTAATGTTCAGAACTTATTTCACAGAGACAGAAGTCTACTAGAAAAACTAACCAAAAATCTAACCGCCGATTGGACAATTGAGCTTGACGAACTCATGCTTGAACCCTCTAAATCATTGATCCAGCAAGATCGTATTAGAGAACTATCATTTTTAATTGGTTTTGAAAAATCAAGTCCTCGTCCTTATGCTGTTTTGAGACGAAAAGCAGGTTTTCTCTTTATGAAAGGTCTTAGCCATTCTATTGATAACAGAGCTGGTAATCTCACAGATTGGAACGGATGGATAAAACTACAAACCGTTCCTATTCATCCTAAATCAACACAACATAAAGCACAAGTTATCGCCAACGTAAATCCAGATATTTTACTTCTACAAGAAATCGAGGATAGAGCATCATTTGAAGACTTTAACCAGCTCATTCTACCAGAATTTGACTGCAAACCTTTTAACCACTCTTTTGTGATTCAAGGTAACGATATGAATAGTTTAGAAATGGGAATAGCATTGCGGCAAGGCTATAATCTAGATGCTGTTAGAATTCACAATATCAATGCAGCAACTAATGATGATGACAAAAATTTGATTGAATATGAAATTAGTACACCATCAAAAGAAACTATTTGGTTACTAAATGCTTATTTAAGAAAGCCTACAAAAGATAGAAAACAGTCTGATAAAATTAGAAAAAAACAAGTTTATAAGATTGCTGAAGTTTACAAAAAGTTGATTGCTGAAGGCAAAAATAATATCATAATTGCAGGTACATTCAACGCGCCATCTTATTGTAATTCTCTATCGCCTTTAATACAAGATACAGACTTGAAAGACATTACTAAACATCTCTCGTTTGAAGTGGATATTGATAAGGGAAATGATGGCACTTATTTTAGATTAGGCGCTTACAGAATGGGTGTAAATATTAAGCAGAAAGATTACATGTTGTTCTCTCCAGCTTTATTCAATAAAATGGAAGATAGTGGCTTAAATCGCAAAGCGATGTGGCCAGAAAAGCATCCGCAATGGTCTATCTATAAATCTGTTTCTAATAGAAATGTTGCTGCTAGTGAACATCCTTTGGTTTGGGGAAGAATTAGAAACATGTAATCATTCAATTGAACTAAAAGCACACATTAATTAGATAATAGAGCAGACCTAATATATTAAATCAATTATTTATTTGAATTATTAGCGCTTTGGATGCTGATCAATCATGTGTCTTCTATTTTGTTTCGTTATATTTCATTCCTAAAAATCTATTGTCCTTTGTAAATGCTTCACGTTTTAAATCATCTACTTTAAATAATAGTTTCCCATTTCTTAAAGCCGATTCAATTAAATCACTATTAAGCGTAACTATATATTGAAATTCATTTGGTGTTTTGTTATTGTATTCAAATAAATAATTTAAACTTTTTTCAATAGAATCATCATCTTCAAATATGTTGTCGTGGATTAAGAATCCTGGGTGATTTGGTCGAGTGTATTCATTCAACATTAATGCAATATCATAGATAAACACCTTCATTCTTTCAGTTGAATGACTACCATCATCATCAGTTCTCATTATAAAATCAACCACACTTTGATTTTTTGTTGTTTTAATCTCAAAATGTGCCTCACGATTTCCCATAATTCTTTCGTGAATGTTTAGTATTGACTCTTTAAAACTCTTTAATGTTTTTTCGTTTTTATATAATTCTTCTTCGAAGTCGGAAATCAAAACAGCCTTATCTGCTTCTATTTTTTTCTTGTCTCTCTCTGATTCATCGTATTTTTGAATTAATGAACGTAAATTATTTAACTCTCGATTCTTTTCATTGAAAACATTAATCGATGTTTTTAAATCTTTTAAGACTTCTCCATTGTCTAATAATGATATTTTTTCCGAATACTCTTCATCAATTTTTCTAACGATTGAATTAAGTTCAGAAAGCTCAGTTCTTAAGCTTGTCAAGCGATCATTTACAATTGAATTTCTAAAACCATCAATCTTATTTTTAAATTCTTTCAAATCTTCCAAAGACTTTTCAACTAAATTTCCTAGACCTTTCTTGAACTGATTAAAAATTATTTGAATTTCGTTTTCATTAATACTTTCAGGTTTAGGGAACGAATCTATTTGTTTAATCTCGTATTTTATCGCTTGTTGTTTAGTCCTTAATTGTGTCAGTTTCGCTTCTAGCTTAACTAAATCTTCCTGGACTAGTTCAAATGATTCATTGGTTTTCAAGTTTTCAATTGCCTTATTAACTTTGTCAACTTCACTTTCTAATTCATTGAGATGAGCTTTAGCATCTTGGATTTTTATTTCGTTGTTATTTGTTATGAGTTTTTTAGTTTCAGAGAAAAAAGCTCTTTTCTTTTTTAATGCATCATTAACTTTTTTTATCTCTTTGTATTTTTCAAGACCCACATTCAAAAAGAAAAGATGAGGACTATAATCAGGTGGAATCGACTTGTTTGTGTCAAAACATTTTATTAAATCCTTAAATTCTGATCGTTCGTCTCTTATAATCGGTTGTAATAGATTTCTAAAACTCAGACGTGTAGTCTTTGCGGAATAATTCTCAAAATAAAGATTTCCGAGATATTCAGAAGCGTCATCTAGCTTCTCAAAATAAATTTGTTTATCATCAATTTCAATTAAAACCTGCTCAGGATTACTAATCGAGCGAGAAATTACAACCCTTTTATTATTGAAATCGAAGTCTAATTTAATTTGACTTTCAACAATATCAGTATTTTTTTTAGGTATTAAATTTAGCCGACTATCTGATATCCTTTTTAATAGACAAAAGTTAATAAATTCTATACATATTGATTTTCCAACACCAATTTTCTTATTTGTCTTTTCTGATTTCTCTCCCATTATTATATTGACCCCAAAATCAAAAGATATTGGTGTGAATATTTCAGGCTCACTATATAATTTATTGATTTTAATCATTTTTATTTTTGATATAAATAAAAGGTTCTTGAAAATCTACTATTCCTGAAGAATACAAAAATGCAAGACCAAAAAACAAGTGTCGATAACGAGTTATATTATGTTTTTTCAGTTCTTTAGAAACATCGAAAATAGAAATTTTATCCACCTTCTTTTTCTGAATTTGTTTCAAAATAAGAGTTGCAACATATATTGATGAAGTCTTTATATTTTCGTCTTTAGATAATAACATAAATTATTTGTTTGGAAATACATTGCAATTAATTAATTCATCAAGTAAATAAAACTTAATAGCTTGTTTGTCAAACTTAACTCCATTAGAAGAAAGTTTTCCATAAAATAATTCAACAAGTGAATGCAAAGCTAGTTTAGGGTTGTTATTTTCTTTAGTTAAAATAATGTCACTTTCATCTTTTAAAAAATCTGAAATTATTTCAGCTTCCACGCTATCAATCTCTGATGTCGCTTCGATTAAAGGACCATTATATTTACCATATAAACCTGCGTATTGTTGTTTGAGATAATCTGAATGTTCACTAAACCTGTTTTCAATTTTATTTTTTGGATCAACATTTACTGTTTTGTCAATAATTATTCTGTTTTTATTTAAACTAAGGTAATTAATCAGCTCCATTATGGTTTCAACTTCTGAACATTCTGTTTTTTGCCTTTCTGTCAATATATTATTGTTCAAAAAGTCTGCTAAATCTTTAATCTTATCTATTTCTTGAAGGTCATTGATGATTGCAAGAAGTCTTTTAATATCCAAAACATCTTCTGTATGATTAAAGTTTTTTCCGAACTTCGTTCTGTAATTTTTTGCGTCTTTTGAAATGAGCAATATTTGTAATTTATAGTATTGATTTTCTGGTTTTGAAAAAAAGCCATCTATCGCCTCTTTAATTTTGATATTATCATTTTGGGAAGTAACCTGAATTGCTTGTTTATTAACACTATCAATTAAGTCTATATGGGCAAAGTTGTTACTTTCAAAATTTGTATTGTTAAATTTAAATCCAATTAAGTTGAATAGGTCTCTATAAAAGTTTTCAGCAAAAACATTTATATCAGTTAAATTTAATGAATTAAAATTTTCTACTTCTTTCTGAAGATATGTTAGTCTTTTTGTAATTATTGATATGTAAGTTTGTCTATTGTCCATTTTCGATGTAAAGATACTTTTTCTAAATTTTGTTCTTCATAAATATTAATTAATTTGTTATTGTAAATTTATTGAACAGGCAACCAATGTTTTAAAAGTAGCTCATATCACTTCATTTATACTTCATTGAAAATGCGAAAATTATGGTATTAACACTATCGCGTAAAGTTAAATTCATTTCTTCTCTTAACTACATTATATATTTAGAACAATGATCTTACTTTAAATAATCTAATAATAGATAATAATATTTTTCTAATTACAATAATAACCTCTAAATACAACTCACTCATAACCCTAAAAATTTAATAATCGATTGAAGTATAACCAAAGCAACAGCACTTTGAGACTCTTCTTTTGATAGATATACCGCCTCATTAGTTTGAGACAAAAACCCAAGTTCTAAAAGAACAGTTGCTCCAATATCGCCATTATCCCGCAACACCTGAAAATTACCATATTTTATACCTCTGATTTTAATACCAAGTATATCTGCCAATCCTTTTTGTATGGTAAATCCTAAATAGGCAGATTCCTCAGCTTGCACTTCGCTTTTAGGATGAATAAAAACTTCTGTTCCTGAGGCTGTTCTGTTTATGGCTTGATTGCAATGAATTGAAATAAATATATCAGCTTTTAGTTTTTTGGATAGTTTTGTTCTATCGCTAAGAGATATTAATGTGTCTGTATATCTAGTTAGAAATAACATTAAAGGGTTTTCAAATAAGGCATTATTAAGTACCAACATTTTTGAAGCAATACCCAAAGCAATATCTTTTTCCTTTATACCAGTTTTGGTCGTTGCGCCAACATCTTTTCCACCATGCCCAGGATCTATTACTACAATAGATTTCTTGGGTTGGTCTTTACCATTCTGTGAATAAGAAAGATTTAGAAAAACTACGCAGAATAGTAAGAATGTAATTTGATTTAATGTGCTCATAATAATCGTTTTAGATTACACAATATTCAAGAAATCAATCACTTCCTTAATAATTTTCAAAAGTTTAACACCAATTAGCGTTAAAATTTAGAGATTTTCTTCCTTCATCTTCATTTCATAATAGATTTCACAAAATAAAATTAGAAACTGCCTCGAAAGGCTAAACCAAATAATTATGAAAAAATCAATTTTTATCTTACTCACATTCTTGATGACATCTGCGTCAAGCTTTGCACAAATTGGTGGTATTGAAGATTCTGTAAACGATGTTTCAGATACCATTAGAACCATTTTCCCAATCATTCTAGGTGTCATCTTTCTTGTTGGATTCCTATTTAATGCTGGTCATTTCTTTGGCGAGAACGCAGACCTTAAAAAAGGTATTACTCGTGTTTTAGTATTTGTTCTCATTGCTGGTGCTGTGGTAGGCATCTTCACTTACTTAATAACTATCGTAGTGTAATGAAACGATACGAGGTTTATAAAAACATTAGGAAACGGGCAGTAATTTTTGGACTGCCCATTTCCCTGTTTGCCTTGATGATGGTTTCAATTCTTGCATCATTATTAATCATCATTTTCTCTTTCAGTTTTGTGATGATAATTGGCATACTCATTTTCAATGCAGCTTTATATGTTGCCTTGACACGCATAACCAACGATCCACAACTTTTTCAGATAGCAAAAGCCTTTCCAAGAATTATAAGTAATAAAAGAAATTCAGGCTTCGATTATGAACAAGATTAATATTTCAGCATATCAACCTATTGTAGATATTCAAGACCACATCATATTTGCCAACAATGGCAATGTGGTTTTATGCTATGAAGGGAATCTACCAGAAATCTATTCTTTGTCCGAAAAGGATTTTGAGGATATGCATAGTGCATGGTTTCAAGCTTTGAAATCATTACCAATTGGTACTGTAGTTCACAAACAAGACATTTACCTTAAGAAATCTTATTCTTCAGAACAACTTCCAAACACTACCTTTTTAGAAAAAGCCACACACGAACATTTTAAAGGTCGTGGACATATAGAGCATAAGTGTTATCTATTCTTCATCTTAACCAAGAATAAAGCACTTAACAATCCGAAATATGTCAATCCGTTCAGAAAAATTTCAAAGGGAATTGTACAGGAACTAGATGATAACATTAAGAGCTTTGCCAATTCTGTAAGCGATTCTGTTTCTTTTATAAACAATAGCCGAAAAATGGCCTTTCTTCCACTTAAATCGGAAGATATTCAGAAACTCACAAATGGTTATTTCAATGGTTTCAATGAAGGATTTGATACCGATATTTTACTAGAAAAGAAAAGCGTCAATGTTGGCGAAAACCATTTTGATGCGCTTGCCATCAACAGCGAATTATGCTTTGGCGAAAACGTACAAAGTAGCAAAACCAATGAGAAATTCACTTCGGACGATTTTGTGTTTCATCAAGGGTTTATTGATGGTCTAGGACTTACACTTAATGAAAACCATATTGTTAACCAGATTCTTTATTTGGATGACAAACAAAAGTGGCGCAAGCTATTGGATAAGAAAATAGAAGAACTTAATAAAAGTTCCAATTTTGGTTCACAGAATAAGGTGGTTCTTGGTAAAATTCAGCACATTTTAGACCAAATTAATGCAGATGATAATTCACGTATTATTCGTGGTCATCTCAATATTATTTATTGGTCTAAGGATGCTAAAGAGCTGGACAAGATAACTTCCAAAATTAAAACGGAATTCAAGGAATTAGATATCATTCCTTATTATCCAAGAGGCGAAGAACGCAAAAATTATATCCTGAATAGTTACTGTTGCTTTTCTTCCAATTTCTCGAATAATGATTTATATGTTACCGATTTAAAGCATGCACTTTGCTTATTTATTAATAATACCAATTACAAATCGGATAAAACAGGTATCATCTTTAATGACAGGGAACATAACATTCCGGTATTAAAAGATGTTTGGGATGAAAAAAAGAAACGAATAAAGGCACGTAACTTTGCCATTTTCGCACCTACAGGCGAAGGCAAATCGTTTTTAGCAAATAACATTCTGCGCCAATATTTTGAAAGTGGTGTAAGATTGGTCATCATAGATTTAGGTGGTTCTTATACCAAATTCGCCAAACTCTATCCTGAAAAATATACCGTATTACGATATGAAAGCGGAAAGAACCTAGGTATCAATCCTTTTTACATTAGTGACGTAAAAGATTTGACACCTGAACGGTTAGAGGATTTATCAGTATTTCTTTTTGAATTGTTTGCTTCAGATTTAAAAGTAACAAAAGCGCAATCGGTTTCCGTTAAGAAAATATTACGTCATTATTACAATAGCACTTCAGAAAATCATTCTTTGGAAGGTTATTACAACTTTATAGAAAAGCATCAGAAAGATCTTCTGACTACCCTTAAAATCCATCCCGACTACTTTAATGTTACCAGCTTCTTGCATGTGATGTCTGAGTACGTTGGCGATGGTCTATATAGTTTTCTATTTGAGGTTAGCGAAGACCAGACCTATAAAATAGAAGACAAACGATTGATTGTTTTTGAACTAGACGAAGTAAAAGACAATAAGGAAATTTTGTCCGTAATGTTGAAGCTCATTAAGTCTGCCATCCAACGAACTATTTGGAAAAACAGAGCAGAAAAGGGCATCATCCTTTTCGATGAGTTTGCTAAACAACTGAAGTTTGAAAATGTACTGGAAAGTGTAGAATTCTATTATCAAGCTATTCGTAAACAAAATGGCGCTATTGGAATTATACTGCAATCCATTAATCAACTTCCGAATAATTCAACATCTGCCAGCATTCTAGAGAATACCCAAGTCATTTACAGTCTCAATAATGAAAAAGGCTATGAAGAACTGGTTAAAAGACTCAATCTATCTAGCCACGACTTAAACCAATTAAAATCCATTAAAAACAATCTTTCTGGTCCACGGAAGTATACCGAAATGTTTATCAAAATCGGAAAGGAAAGCAACATTTTTAGGCTTGAAGTGCCTAAAGAAGTGTACGCAGCCTATTTAACCGATGGACAAGAAAACGAAGACATAATGAAGTTCTATGAAGAGCATCATGACATGCAAAAAGCAATAATTCAATTCACATCTAAAACGTAATATTATGAAAAACAAAATCAGAATTTTAGTAATGGTAGTAGCATTAATGCTATTAATTCCATCAAAGGCAACAAGCCAAGGAATGCCAACTTATGACAACACCAATTTTATTAGTTTGGTAAAACAACTTGTGGAATCTGGTAAACAGACAGCTCAAATGATTAAGTCTGTGAAATTTTTAAAGGATGCAAAAGAAGCAATAGAAAAAGTTTCGAGTGTAGTGCAACAGCTTAGAGCGGTTGAGGAAATTGCACAAAACAATCAACGCCTTATTCAGATTATGCAAAATGATTTACAAGACATCTTGAACTCGCCTTATATAAAACCAGATGAAGTTACTAAGGTTGTAGAATCATTCGATGCCATAGTTCAAAACTCATTGGACACCGTCGAATTTATAGGTGAAATTTTATCCAGCGATAATCTTAAAATGACAGACGCCGAACGTGCAGAAGTACTAAAAGAAAAAGAACTGGAATCGAAGGAAATGGTTTCAAATATCAAGACAAAAACGAAACGTTATAGGGATATTATATCCTTCAGAAAAATGCAGGATAAAGTCAATAATCGCGAAACAAACTATTAGAAATGACCGCAACCATCATCTTAGGAATTGGGCTAGAATATATCGACACGGTGTTTCAAACCATACAGAACAGTAGTTTTTCGCAATATACCATTGCAGGAATGAAAACGCTTGCTGTTTTGTTTTTTCTAGTCAACATTCTTAAAAAGTACAATGAAGGGATTGCGGATAAAGATGGTTATTCTTGGGGATTGAGTCCTGGCGAACTAGCAAAGAATTTTGCTGTGGTACTCTTGGTTATATTTTCAACTCAGATTTTAGGGTTTTTTGACAGTATTCTTGTT
Source organism: uncultured Algibacter sp. (assembly GCF_947487575.1). Lineage (GTDB taxonomy): Bacteria > Bacteroidota > Bacteroidia > Flavobacteriales > Flavobacteriaceae > Algibacter_B. Next base: position 162,229 of record NZ_CANKXG010000006.1, read on the forward strand.
GCAGTTGAAGGACAATATCGAGGTACTGCACCTGCTTTGTTGCCTTTACAGATGCAGGATATTCCTATTGAAGAAGATGTAAATTTTATCGAAGCAGCGCAAGCTGCTATGGCATTACTTTACGAAGCTTTGATAACACCTCTATACGGATTCAAAATACTTGCTTTCATAGTGAGTCTATTTTTATGGATTCTAGACTTGTTTATCTACCCGCTTTTTTTAGCAGAACGCTTCTTTCTTTTAGGCATTATGCAGGCATTTTTTCCATTGATTATAAGTCTGGCAGTATTTGAAAAATTCCGATCACTTGCCTACACGTTTTTTAAACTTTATGCAGCTGTCTATATGTTAGTGCCAGCATTTTTTCTAGTCAATGTATTTGTCAACGCCATCTATACTGAAATTAACACCAATTTCTGGACCAACTTGTTTGGTACCGATTTTGGCCAGGGCTTCTTTGCGCCTGTTGTACAATTAGGATCGGTAGGCTTTATCGTATTCCTGAAATTCAAGTTATACAAACGCGCTACATCTTTTACGCTTAGATTGTTTACCAGCTAATTCAACTCACAATGAAAACACCTTATAAAAACATTTACAACGTCTTAAAACTGAATCGATTTATCGTTTTAGCAGTAGTGGTTTGTGCTTTGCTATCCAGTAGTTTTTCAGTTTGGATGGCATTTACCACAAACAAAAATGCGATGAATAGCGCATTTGCCATTAATACAGATGGCAGTATCATTCCGCTGAAGCTCGTTAACCAAAAAGAAAATTTTAAAGTTGAAGCTTTGGCACATTTAGAATTGTTTCACAATTACTTCTACAACATTGATGCAAGTAACTATGAAAAGAATCTGAAAAAAGCGCTTTGGCTTGGTAATAGTTCAGTCGACAATCTATATCGCCAGAAAAAAGCTGATGGTGTCTATAATCGATTATTGCAATATTCCTTAGTGCAAAAAGTACTGAGTATCGATTCTCAGATAACAGAAAATAATGGCTCGTATGGTTTTACTACAACGACCATTTTTGAAATCAATAGAGGTTCTATAGTAGATACTTATGAATTAGTTTCCACCGGAAACCTAATTATGGTTGACCGAAACTTTCCCAACAATCCACATGGACTTTTAATTACAAATTACTTCGAAAACACTTTAAAAAAACTAAGCGATGAAAATAGAAAAGAATAAAATAGTATTTATTGCAGTATTGGCTATTGTTTTCATATTCCTGATTTCCTATTCCGTGATGGTAATGGGCGATGATGACAATGAAAATGACAACCTTGAACAGACCTTAATACCAGATTTGGAAGAAAACCAAAAAGAGTACGATTCTAAATTGGACGCTCTTAATGATTTAAAAGAAGTGCGTGAAAACAATGCACCGAGTATATATGATGAAAAACTAATTGATTCATTAGGCTATTACGATCCAGATCTTCCAGAGCGTGAAAAGAAACGTATTGTAGATAGTATTTACAATGCAGGTAAAATTCAATATTCCGAAAAAAGATATCAAAATTTCGGACAAAAGAAAGTTGAGAAGAAGCAAACTGTAGAAATTGATTCTTCAGAAATACTAAGAGAACTTAAAATCAAAGCCAAAGAATTGAGCCTAGAACATCAATTGTTTTTTGCTACTGCACCCAAACCCAATGAGCTTGCAATTATTGGTAACACAGATGCTACCATTTATGTGGTTGTTGATGGCGACCAAGTTGTAAAGGCGAATACCAGATTAAGAATGCGACTTACAAAAGCTGCAACAATAAATGGCAAACTAATGAAAAAGAACACGCCTGTTTTTGGCTTTATCAGTTTTCAACCTAATCGTGCATTAATTGAGATAGAAAACATTAAGCATCATCCCACAAAGCTTAAAGCTTTCGATTTACAGGATGGTAGTGAAGGCATTTATGTAGAAAACAACTTTAGAGCTGAAGCGACCAGTGAAGTTCTGGACGATGTTATAGGCGATATCAATATCCCGACTGTTCCGCAAGTTGGTGGCATTACAAAAGTATTAAGACGTAGTAACCGAAACGTAAAGGTTACTGTACTGAACAATTATAAACTTATTTTAAAACCTAAATTATGAGACCGATACTATTTATATTATCCGTATTGTTTGCCACTTTAGTGGAAGCACAAACAACAGAAATCCTTGATACTATTTATGCAAACGACAGCAAAAATGTCGCACTCTTTTTTCCAGAGCCTATACGACAAGGCATTACTGGCTCAGAAAATTTTGTATTCACTTACAATCGTGAAAAAGAGCAATATTTCGGCTTACTGCAAGCCCAACCAGGAAAAGAAAGTAATCTGCTGGTAATCAATAGAAATGGCTCAATTTTTTCGTATATTGTAAGGTATAAAGCGCAGCTTTCAAAACTCAATTATTTTGTCCCATTATCTAACAGTATTGGGAATGAAAAGCCAAAATTGGCAGACTCTATTCAGACTGAAACTTCTGAAAAAAGTATTGATAATGATACGTATTATTATCAAAAATTCTGCTCTTATCTTCTTGATAGAAGACAATATCTAGGAAGACACACAAGACGAAATAACGGTGTTATAATGAGGCTTGAAAATATTGTTTTTGATAAAGAAGAGCTCTACTTCGTTATTCAAATTAGGAATAATTCTACTTTGGATTACGATTTAAATTTCTTGAACCTTTCTATCGAGACTCGACAAAAAGGAAAAAAGAAATCTTTACAACGTTTGTACATAGAGCCTATTTTTAAACATCATCTGCCTTCGAAAATTGTGGTAAATGAAACGGTAAGACTTATATATGTTATGCCCAAATTTTCATTATCTAATGACAGAAGGGTAATTTTAGAATTAAACGAGAAAGATGGCGAACGAAATATAGAAATGAAAGTATCACATAAATATATCAATAACCCAAATTAATAATATTATGAAAACATTAATCACTTCCGTTCTCGCATTACTAATTTTCTCTTGTGCAGAAAAACAAAATCTGACTCATACCGAAACAGCTAAAATCGTTGTGGAAAGTTTCTATAAAAAGGACAATTCTACATTAAAAAAGCACACCACTTCTGACGGTTATACTGGCTTAATTATGATTCAAGACATGATACCAGATGAAGATAAAGATGCCAATGTAGAAATATTAGATGAAGCATTAGAAGGCGATTTGGCTTGGGTAAAATACAATTCATCCTATGATAAAAGTCCTGGTGTTTTTAAACTGGTCAAAGAGAATGGACAATGGAAAGTAACTAGCAAGAAGCCACGGGAACGAGGTCCATTTTAAATAGTTTCAAGTTATTACCACATGAGAGAAACCAGAAAATTTTAAGTTATCCTTTTGTAGTGACTTAATTAATCATCGGATGATAATAGTCCAAAAATCGATAACAACGCTGCACCACCTAAAATCCAAGCTAAAGCATTTGGGTTTTTATCTATCTCTTTTTTTAATTTTGTTATATTTTGGTCTAACTGGTTAATTGCTTTTTGAGGATAGTTTCTATCAAAAATTATATATGGACTTTTGAAATTTGGATCTATCTGAACAGTATTCTCAATCATTAATATGGATGGAACATTAGATACATTTGCCAATTGCCATTCTTTTAAAACCCTGTCTCTTTCCTGACCTTGACCTGTGATTATTCCAATAAATAAATTTGACTTATTGATATTAACTTTAGTTAATGAACTCATTTCTAAATGAAAATCATTGCTCTGCGTAATTGTAACACCTTTTTTGTAAAGTTCACTCGAAAGCAAAGTTAAAAGGTACTGGTCTGTATCATTAATTGAATATGATATAAATGTTCTCATTTTACTTTATTTTTAAAGGTTTGTATGTACTCATAGTATTCTGGAAAAAAAAGCTTTTGAATTTTTTCCTGTAAAATCAGTTTACTTAAAAACTGACTTCCATTCCAACATTCGTAATGGTATTTATCTTTACATTGATTATTTAGCCTTTCAAATAATTCCGTAACTCCTGAAGTTGCAGTCTTTTTGCAGACAAGTAAATAACCCTGTGCATTATATGAGTGAATTAAAGTGGGTATATTAATAGATTTGAGATGTGAAGGCGATACAGAATCTTCTCTAAATTTACATTGTATTACCCATCTCCTCTTAAAAACTTTTATATCATCCGAGAGATCAAACTCAATTAATATGTCTCTCCCACCATCAGTTCCTTCTCCAGTTTCATGAACAAGAACATTAGTAATACTGTTATCTGGTATTTCTTTAAGTTCGCGGAAATATGAGGCTGTTAATTGTTCAAATACTTTATCATCCTCTATTTCATCAAAAGTTAATCTCATTTATGGCTTTTTTATTAATGCTTTATTTTAGCAATTAGTTTAAATACGTCATTTTACCTTTTAATAAATTTAGAATTACCATTTATTTACCACCTATTAGACCACCTATTAGACCACCTATTAGACCACCTATTAGACCACCTAAACTTAAATCAACTTCTTGAATCGTAAAAGCCATTTTTAAAAAGTTTTCAGAAAATTAAATTTCTTTTTAATAAGTTTTTTTACCTCATTACTATTTATTAATTCGCTAACAGTTTAAATAGATTTCAATTTCTCTAATAACTCTTTATTAATAACATACTTTCTAGTCTTGTTTGCTCCTATGAAGTCTATAAGTTTATGTTCATTCATTAAAGTCATATCTCTTTGCATAGTTGCTCTACCAACATCAAAAGTATCTTGAAGACTTCTTAAACTTAGGCTTTCCTCTATATAAAGTAAAACAAGTTCTTGTTTAAGTCTACTTTTTACCGCATCATTTGTTGCATCACTTATTGCATCATTTATCGCATCACTTATTGCAGTATTTACTGCATCACTTATTGCATCATTTGTCGCATCAATGTTTTTATTTTTTAAATCAGAATGTCTTTTAGCTACAGAAGCTAGAGGTCCATTAAAAGTTAAAATAACTTCTCCTTTACTTTGTTTCCAAGTTGGGGATTTAAGTCCTGCAATTTTACATTCTTCATTTATCTTAACTGTTCCTCTTCCTAGTTTATCAATTAAACCTCTGAGAAAAACAATATGAGCGATATCTGGATTAACAGGAAAAGAGCGATGATTCTTTTTTAAATCTCGTATAGCAATTTCTTCAGGTAATTTACCACTATTAGCTATAACAAGTTTATCAGGATATATGCTTATGGTTAATTGACTATTATAACTACTGTAGTCTCTATGCATTAAAGCATTAATAATTCCTTCCTGTAATGCTTTTACTGGATATCTAAAGTCTATTCGTTTCCAATTTTTATCATCAAAATGACTCTTTGTTCCTAAATTGTAAATATAACTTTCAAGCTTATCTCTTAAAACAAATAGATTTCCTTCTAAAGCTTCATCACGAATTAGACTATTATCAGTTTTGCTATTAGCATATTCCGTTATTCTAACTCTAGATTGTGGAAGAAACTTAGATGTATTTTTTGAGAATAAAATTACACAAGCATTAGTATACGCACCATTAGTCATTAAACCATAATGGTTTAAAAATTCTTGTAAATCATTACCTTGATAACTGCTTCTATAATTTTCTTTAGATTCTATTAATGTATTCTTAATAAGCTTATGGTCTAAATCATCCCAAGCAAATCCTAAAAAAACTTGTCGCTCCCAATGTTGTTCATCAACTTCTCTTTGATGTATTAATCTTGATATTTCTTTTGAAGTAGCTTTAACCGTATTAGAACCTCTACGATAGTAGATATTACCATCATAAATATAAGGCTGCTTGCTTCCTTCGGAAACTTTAAGAATAATAATGGCTTTATCATTAATGTGTTCAATCGATAAATCTATGGGTGTGTCCGGAACTATTTCTTCAATTAGGTGTTTTCTTAAATCCTCACTAACTTGTTCAACATTATCTATTCCTTTTATTTCTCCTTTATCTGAAATACCTATTAAAACTCGTCCACCTTCAGAATTTAAGAGCGCGCTTACAGAATTACCAATCGGTTTTTTATTAGCATTTATCTTAAATTCTATGGCGTTAGTCTCGCCTTCTTTAAGAATGTCCTTTATTTCTTTATTTCTTGTCATCCTTTAAAGCATTTAAATCGTTAGTAAGTCTGGTTTTGTTCTCAAATTGACTTGCAACAAACGGTGCGCCATCCTTTGCAAACTTATAAAACTCATGCGCCCACAATCGTTTTTCCATTGGCTCTCCGTCTCCAATAGCCTCATTATACATATCAATAACCCTTAAATCGTCCATTAATGGTGTCTTCTTTAACAATTTAAAGTCATTTCTTTTACCATCTTCATCATACATAAATTGCTTTAATAAAGTACGAGCAAATGTAACAGAACTGTGAGCCAAAAAACCTCTAGGCTTATCCAATTCTATTGCTCTCTGAAATTCTAAATGTGTTATTCCAGACCCATAATGCGGTAAAATTATTCCAAAGAAAAAATCACATTCTTCAACTGCTTTTAAACAAGATTCGGTTGGCGATTTTCCAGGAATGTTGTAAACAGTTCCCATATGAGAACAAATAACATCATATCCATAACCTTTTAATATCCCGAAAATTTGTTCAATTTCAGTTTTGAAGTGGTATACCGTTGAAGACAACATTATCTTTAAAGGTTTTTCTGCCATATATTTAATTTCTTTTTTCTTCAAATAAAACTTTAAAGATAATAAATGTATTTTTTAGATAAAGGTAACAGGTCTATTTAAATATCGACCTAGCCTCTTCATAAACCCTATCAAAATTAGCTTGTAAGTCAGCTTCAGAATAGTCTTGTTGTTTTGTTGGTAATCGCTTTTCAATTTTTTGAAGTTTAAATTGTACTTTCCTGTCCTTTCCATCAGCGAACGTAATAAATTCGCCTTCTTTCAGTCTGAAAAACACATCAGCTCTAATTTTAGCTACTTCACGCTCTCCTGTTGTAATTCTAGTATCAAAATTAAGATTATGACCTCTGTTTACGCTTGTAGTTTCTTTCTTTACAATTTCAAAAAAGCGTTCGTAATATTTCGCTGTGTCTGGATCGTTTACCTTTCCGAAGAATTGATAGGATAAATTACTTAAAATCGCTTTACTTGCCTTATCGCCATACATCATATCGTTTTGAATTTTATCTTGCATCACGTAAATCGTAGCAATATCATAACTACGTAATGTGGCAGGAATTCTATGCATATTCAACAATCTAATCGTTGGTGCTTCTTCCATCAATAAAAACGAAGCATTAGAATTTCTCACACTCATTTGCTTTGTAATCGTGTGAATAATAGTTGCTATAATTGGCGAATAGGCAGTCTCGTATTTCGGATTATTGACTACTGAAATTACTAAAGGTTGTTCCTGACTATTTATATCTAATGGAACATCATCTGCGGATAAGGTCATAAAAATACGTTGGGTACTTATTTTTTTGAGCGCATTGGCCAAAGTGCTTTTTACACCAGCCGTTTGTCTGTCCGAATCCTTACCACTAATAAAAGCATCAGCCATCGCTCTCGATGTTGTATTCTTACTCAAAAATGCAATTAGACTTGAAGTATTGAGATATTGGTAAACAGCTATTAAGTGTGGCAATGTACAATATTGCGGATGTGAGGTTCTTAACTTCCAAATCAATCCTCCAATTAAGCCTTCTGCTGCATCATTGAAAAATTTTGTTGTTCCTATACTTCCGGACTCTCTTTGTTCTAATAAGTTTTCTATAAGTACTCTTGCAACCTCATTTACGCTTTCTTCATTGGTCATATATCTTGGTGCAATTGGATTCACTCGATCATGAATATTATCGAATGAAATCACTTTGAAATCAATCTCGTTTTTTTCAAATAAGGGAAATGCCATTTCTGTGATTTCAAAATTCTTGTAATCGTGAATCACACCAGAAAATTTATGCTTGCTGAAATGCTGAAGAAAATTAAAAACGACGCTTTCTGTTTTTCCGCTTCCTGCAGAACCAATAATTGAAGCGCCTCGTTTGATGTTGTTTATTTTGAAATTTCCACGCTTTACTTTAAAATGAACTTGGTGTTTATCATTGGAATCCAAAATTTCATTTTCCTTGTGAAGAAATACATATAAAACTGTATTAATCAGTAAAAGCGGACAACCAATATATAGAAGCTGGATAACCCAATGCATTAAATAAGGACTTAATTTAAAAAGTAGTCCTAAGCAAATTACAGTTAAAATAAGATTTATAAAAAAAGCATATCGGGTCATTTTGAAAAGACTAGAGAACACTAAGCTCATTCCAAATAATAACCCAATCGTAAATGTGATTCCTTGTATTTCCATTTTATATACCTATTGAACCTGATTTAATTGCTATGTCCACACCACGTTTTAAATACCTTATGGTTTTAAGCGCTATTTGGACTTGATTTGTTGGAATACTTGCAATGGGTACTCCAGATTTAGCAAGCATTTTAAAAGCAACTGCTTTTTCGCTTGCAGGCAATCCTAACAATGTTGTGAAGTACAGCTTTGGATTTTTAATAAAATCTTTCTTCGATTTATAGGATTCTGCATAGTTGCGTTTATAGCCAAAAGTTTTATCAAACGTGCTTTCTGCTTTTGTAAAAAATGCATCTCTGTCGAATCCACGTTTTACTAATTTTCCATTCATCGTAACTTCTGAAGCTTTGTATTTAGATCCTGGCGATAAACTCACAGAATTTGATGCATCCTTTCGACTCACGATAATATGAATATGACTTTGATTACCCGCTTTTTTCATCCCTTGAACAATTCGTTTTCCATTTTGTTGGTGTGGTGCTTCGGCTTCAAGTTTAATTATTTGGGATTTCATTTTTTTAATATTTCCATCTAATTGATGATTCTCTATTTTCCGAATGTCAGTTTTTAGCTGAAGTATTTTAGTGGCAAAAGGTTGGTTTTCTTTTACCTGTTTATCTGTGCCTTTAAATTTTCGTTGATGCTCAATTTTCGCATAATACTTTATGTCGTCAACGGTTATTGGCTTACCATTAATTTCTCGATTAAAGGACCTTGCATAATCGTTCATTATGGCTCTGGTATATTTCTTTAAATCTTCAGAATTATTCTGTAATTTTCTCAATTCATATTTACTAGGACTAACTGTAATTGAATAAAATTTAGGTTCTTTCTTTTTGAGTTTTGCAGTATTGCCATCGATTTCTTTTACCACTTCTTTGGCGTCAATTTCATCTCCATATTGATTGAAAAAATGTTCCACATCTTCTTGCTCCAAACCTTGATTTTCCTTCTCCAGATACTCAGCAAAATCCGCAGAACTTTGTGAATAATCTCCTCCTAATTTTTGAGCTGTGATTGTGATATACATAATATTATAATTGATTATTTGAATCATTTTTTTCTACAAATAGTACTTCCTTCTCTTTGATCTCTTTCTCTAAAATCAATTTTTCTTTCTTTGGTTCAAACTCCATAAATAAAGATTGCAACATTGCAGTTGTTGGTTTGTCATGGTTCTTTTCGATGTCTTTTATAATCGCAATTACTGCTTCAGTACGTTTACGATTCTTTAATAGTTCAATCAAAAGACTTGGCTCTTTTTTATCAAATGGCGAGAACCCGTGCCATTCAAAAAAATCGACCATTGCATCCAAAGTTTCCGATTGTGGTTTAGCAAATTTTTTTGATAGTTTACGAAAACGCTTTACCACATGGCGCTTTAAATTGATTGCTAAATAGTCGTATTCATATTTGTTCTTAACTTTCATTTTTCAATAAACTTTTTCAATGTTTCTGGTGCATTTCGCATGGTTTTCAATAAACTTTTGGAATATAGCTATCCAAATAAGTGTTCAAAAACCAAATAAACAACTGATATTCAATGAATTGAATATCAAATCAATATATATAACATCGCGCTAGCGTGTTACCCTCTTGCTATTCCTTTTCGTCCAGCTCGCTGGACAAAAAAAATACCATTTCATCCAAAAATGTAATGGCTTTTTAACGATTGCTAATTGTAATTCGATTTTTTAAGAGTGTTATTCTTGAAGTTTAAAAGTATCTTTAAGGAATGGCTCTTTTTGTTGCAGAATATAAAATAACATGACAAAAAAGACCTCTAAATAATTAGAGGTCCTGGGTTAATAATTCAATTATAAATCTTTTAAATGTTAAAAACATAACTGTAAGTGTATAAATTTTTAATCATTTCTTCGTCTATCAGGCTATCATAATCTGCGCCAGTTTCGTCAACATACTTTTTAATGGAATCTCCATAAAGATATGTAACGTGTTCTCTTGAAACTTGTAAAAGTTCCTCTTGCTTTTCCGAACTCAAATCTTGAAATTTAATATAAATCATATCTCAAAAATTTAATATTCACTTGGAAGCATCAGCGTATTATCTACAAAAAATAATCGCAATTCATCCAAAGGAAAATCGGTTACATTATATCGGTGCGTTTCAAAAATTTTATCATTTCCATCACTATAATTAATGATGGCTTCACATTGCTTTTCAAACTGTTCCTTTTCAGAAAGTCGTTTAAAATCGATGGTAATAAATTCACTTCTGTTCGATAAACTTTTTGCAATTACGGATGCATCTGTAATCAACCAAAAGCATTCCGCTTCGTTGGCTAAATATTTTAATCCATCTGTAAAACGAGTTCCAATTAATGGAATTTTAAAGAACATTTCTGTACCACAAAAATGTTGCAAATCGGCTTTTATTTTGTTAACTTTATCATTCATTGTAATTCTATTTAATAAGATTAATAATGAAAAAGAGAGCGCATCTTTCCATAGGAACGCTCTCTTTTAATTTTCAATTATTCCGTAGCGTTATCGCCTTTAATTCCTAAAAGAAGAATTTCATCTACGACCACTTCGGTAACGTATCTTTTTTCTCCCTCTTTAGTTTCATAAGAGCGTGAGGTTAATTTGCCTTCAAGTGCTACTTCTTTTCCTTTGCCAACATATTTCTCTACGATTTCGGCAATCTTTCCCCATGCTACAATATTGTGCCATTGGGTGTTTGTCACTTTTTCGCCTTTAGAATCCTTATAAGATTCATTTGTAGCGATTGAAAATTTTGCAACTTTCTTTCCACTTTCAAGGTTTGTGATTTCTGGCTCGTTTCCTACGTTGCCAATTAACTGTACTTTGTTTCTCAGAGTACTCATAATTAAAAAATTTAAAGATTAATATTGACCTATCTGAACTATTCAGAAAGGCTTTGTTATTGATTTACTTATTATATCCAAAGCGTTTTCCTTTTTTTGTTTTTTTAACTTTTGTTCCGCTTCCTTTTTATTGATTTTGTAAGATTTCATAAGATTCATTTTAGATTTACTTCCCATAGAGCCGACGCTGTTACCTTCTTTTTGTTGCTTAGTGCTTTCGATATTCAGCTTTGTTTAGACATATAAAAAGTGCGAGGCACGAGCCTGATTATGCTGTCGTTCAAAGCTGAATGTTGTTATTTTGCTGTCAAAAAAAGGTATGACGGCGTTGGATTACGGAAGTGATTCTAAATTCTTTGTGAAATACAAAATCATAGGAAGTGGAACAAAATGCAAATACATTTTTCCTTATTTGGCGGACTTGATTCGCGCTTTTTACTTGTAATGAAGTGTTCCTTTCCAGAGAATCGGAAAGGGTTAACGGAATGAAAAGTCAAAAGTGTGGATTATGTCCAAGACCTTTGATAATGAAGCTCTTTTTCTGAAATGTAGTTTTTACGGAATGGAAGGAAATGTGCTGAATGGGATGGTAAGATAATCTTCCTATTATTTGAATTTTTATTTTAAAACAGCTTCTCTTGAATATCTAGAATACCATCGTTTTTGGAAACTTTGTTCTTTTTCAAAATGTCTTTTAGAGCTTTTCGTCGTTTATCATAAATCCATTTTCTAAGATTATTCAGCATACCCATTTCATAATCCGAAAGCTCTTTTGGTGCTATTTCAATCATAGCTTCTAGTTGGTCTTTACTTTTGTTCTGCATTGCATATTGAAGTCCTAACCATGTGTAAATATTTGCCCATTCTCTTTGCATAGGTGCTTCATATGTTCTGGGCATTATGTAAGCTAAAGCCTCTGTAAGTGATGCCATTTTTTCATGTGTCATTGAGCAAATGATTCTTGATAATTTTATCCTTCCAAGTATGTCTTTTGGTATGGTGTCTTGCCATGCGGATTTAAAAACAATAATTGGACTAGCAAGGCAATCCATAAAATCGAAAACGAAATCGCTCTTATCCTCCTTAGTTGGTTTTACTACTTTTTCTTTTGCTAATATCGGCTTACATTCAAAACCGAAATCAAACTGAACTACTTTTAAATTTTCCATGATGTGAGATTTTAAACCTGTCTGCCGACAGGCAGGTTAAACACTATCTAATAGTACTTGATAATTCGCAGGATGCTTTTCTCTGTAATAAGCTAAATGACTTTCTCCACTATCGACATCGTAATTTTCACTACTTACTCGATAATGTTCTTCTACTTCTTGTAATGACATGTTGGGTTTTTCGGATACGTGTTTCATAATTCTAAGATTTTTTGATTAAACAATATTTGAGCAGTAACTAAACGGAAGCTAAAATCACAGCTCAAAAGGAAACGGAATAAATAAGCGTTGGATGATGGGTAGGCTTTATGCCGTAGTCTTTTGATGGGTGTATTTTACGAGTTTACCTTTGCGCTGATATTGATTGAATACTTTCTACTTACCCATTTTCATGAACGACTATATAAAAAAAATAAGAGCCAGCACGAATGCTGACCCTTACTTCCAACAACAAAAGCTAATCGTTTAATTTCTGAATTTTCTTTTCAAGATTTCCTATTCGCTCTTTCAAACGTGTTTCACGCTTGTTTCTCTCTTCTACATATTCCTTTTCAATATTGGCAATTTTGGTTTTATAATACCCTTGCATCGCATTGTAGAATGAAATGTTTGTCAGGTTATTAACGTGATTGCTTTCGCCAAAATGTACTTGCTTGGTAAGAATGTACCGAATCAACTTATAAAAGGTTTCCTTTTTGAAATTCTTTTTGAAGTTCTCGACAGTTTCCACATCAGTCTTCTTAGATGTGTTGCCCAATAATTTCGAAAAGTGTTTTTGTCGACCTACATAATCCACATTGTTTTCAAATACCGTTAATGAGAAAGCCACCATTTCATCTGTTGAAAGTGCTTTCTTCTTTTCAATATAATCGGTTTGGCGAATCATCTGAACCATATCCTCAAACTGCTTGTTATGCTCAATGTGTCTTTTACGAATTTCTCTTTCATTGATTTTTACAATTTGTTCTTCAGGTGTACAATCCGCCATTTTTCTATTGGCCATTGGTTCAGAATATGTAAAATTTTCAGTTTTTGAATCTTCTTTTATCTTCACAAAAACTACTTTGTGTACATACGTTTTTGGATGAAACATAATGCCATTTACAAATCCATTTTCCTTTGCAGAATTGTATGTTTCCAACTCTTCCTTGTAATTCTCAATCGCTTCTTCAAGTTCAGTTTTTAGCTCATCTTCAGAATAGTCATAATGTTGGTATTCTGTCTTAATTGCTTCTATTGTTGGTTCAATTGGTTCTTCAATTATTTCAACATCATCCAGAAGATAGACTTTCATTCCATTTTTTTCCAATTGCGATATAATGAGCTGATTATTGTCGTCATCAGCCCAATACTTGCGAATTTCAGGAATCAATAGTACATTCTTTTTCTTCGATTTCTCAATCAAGTTCAAAAACGACTTGCTCTTCTTTGTTTCATAACAAGCTGATTTTGTACAAACCATTTTACCATCGCCAAACAAATTACCTTGATTTGCTGCGTTGAACGGACATGTTGTACAAGCACCAACTTTAGTAATCAGTTTTTCATCGACTACATCAAAAGGTGCTTTCTCTAAATCATAGGTCTGGTTTTTAATCATCTGATTAATTTGATGTGCATTAAATTCTTCTCCCATTGTTTCCAGCATCATTTGCTGTTCCTCTGGCTCGAAAAGCGCAACACCTACTCCTAACGAAATAGTCATTTCGCCATTACGAACAAATACTTTAAAACCTTCAATTAGACCTGCTAATTTTAAACGTTGCCTTACAAAGTTTTCTGTTCTTCCAAACCGTTTTGAAATCTCCGTTGGCGAATATTTTTCGCTTAGGAATGCTACTGCTTCTGCTTCTTCGGTAGGTTCAACATCCTGTCTTTGTAGGTTTTCGATAATTTGAATTTCCAGAACATTATTATTAGAATATTCCCTTACGATACTCGGAATTGTTTTCTTTTTTGCCAATTTACTTGCGCGAAACCTACGCTCTCCCATTACGATGATGTAATCTTTTCCAGATTTTCGGACTGTAATAGGTTGCAGAACACCGTGTTCTTCGATGCTTTCAGACAGTTGCTTAAGAGCTTCCTCGTTAAAGGTTTTTCTTGGTTGCATCGAGTCTGGAATAATCCTGCCGATACTTAGCTCTTGAACTTGAAGTCCATTGGCGCTTTGTGTCAATTTCTTCTTGACTTCATTTTTAACGGTGGCTGTTGCCTCTCCGTTTTTGCTTACAGTACTTGCTTTTGTTGTCATAATACTTAAATTTTAGATTAAACAATATTTTTGCAGAACCCAAACGGAAGACAAAATTTCTGCTCAAAAGGAAACGGAATAAATGAGTTGTGGACGAGGCGTTGGCTTTATGCCGTAGTCTTTTGATGATAATATTTTGCGAGTTTATCTTTGTACCGATATTGATATAGATATCTCTCCCTCTTTTAAGCGGACGCTATTTCAAAATTTTATATTGGGAATGTAGTGTTCCTGCTCCCAAAGTTTTGGGATTAGGCAGGATTAAGCGAAGTGGAAATCTAAAACTTTGGAATTGTGTCCAAGATCTCTGTTAGTGAAGCTCTTTTCTTGGAATGTAGAGCAACAAAATGTAGGGAAATGTGCTGAATGGCTTGTTAACTTTTAAATTCAGTACCTAACTCGGCATCATCTTTTTTTAATGCTTCACATGTATTATCTAGCAAAGTTTCTAACTCCTCCCATAAAAACTTCCGTAGAGTTGGAATTTCATTTTCATTTAAATGCTTTTGAATTGCTAGATGCAATTGGTATAAACATTCATAATCATTAGGATAGAACATCTTAACATTAGTATGCTTATACCTTTCTTTAATTTCGTTTCTAAATAATGTTAAAAACTGATTTGTATTTTTATTTAAAGCTTGAAATAGCACCTGACCGTCTAGATATGCTATGAAATCTTTGTTGAATTTTTTATCTTTAAAAAGCTCGTCTAGTTTTTCGTATTCCTCCTTTGTAAGTACTTCAATAAGTTGATTACTTTCCTCTTTTACTAACTCTTTATCAAGTGCAGTATGAAGTTCTATAATCTTATCCCTTATAGGCTGTACAATTGGATTGCTTACTTCAAAATGAATCATATTATCGTAAAACCTACGGTCTATTTCATTTTTTTTTGAAGCAATTTGAATACCTGTGAATAGCTTTTTTTCTATTTCATCATTTGTATAGTCTATTAGACCTTTTTCTGCAAAGAAATGATAGAAGCCAGATAATTGCTCATAAGAATACATACTATAAGCACCTTCTTCTAAATACTTTAATACATCTGCGGTATAGGTTGCAAACTCATCGTCTGTAAATTTCCTAAAATTATAACTCATAAGATTACTAAAAGCCTCTTGTTCCTTTGTCGGTTGTTCTGGTTTTCTTTTTTCTAATTCTTTAGAAAGCTTATCAACATTTAAATAACCTGATAGCACGTAAGTGTAAGCACTCTCATAGAAATGATAATCTTCTAATCTGTTACTTACATACTTTAGATAAAATGTTTCGGCATAAGTTTTTTCCTTTTCAGGCTCTTCTTTCTTGCCTAGAATATTAACTCTTAGTCTATCTGATTCTACTTCTTGATACCAGAAATAAGTAGTGTTACCTAATCCTTTGTAGTCATGGGATTCATTGGATTTTAAAAAGCCTCTTTTAAATTCAATAGAAAGAATAGCAGTTAAGAACAGTAATTCTTTTTTTAATTCATCTTCAATATCAATAATACGTTTTAAAACATTTTGAAGGCTATCTAGGAAAAATGAAATAATCCTTATGTTATCTTCTTTCTGCTCATCAAATATTCGGAATATGTAGTTTTCGTTCTTTTTCAAAAACAATAAAAAAGCTTTATCGTTTTCATACTTATTAAAAAGTTGTGGAATTACACTTTTAAGTTCTGGCTTATAATTTAAGACTCGTCCTATAACTTTTTCTTTAATGCTGTAGTAATTTGTTTTTTGATTTTCATCTGTCTCAAAAATCTTGTCCTCATCAGCTAGAATTAAGCACTTAAGATTTTTGTGTTCTACAAAACCATTTATAAAACCTAGCAATTCTTTCATTGGTATTCTACAGCGTTCTAAATCATCGAAACAGATAAATTTCTTTGAGAAATCAAAATTATCTACACCAATACCTTGAAACAAATCAGATGGGTCAACCTTTATAAAAGCTTTACTAGCCGATTTTATAAGATTACCACTAATTGTTGCTAATGCTTTTAATGTTTTGTTTTGAGCTTTATCAAAATACGGTATAAGCTTAAAGAAAAGTTGTTTTTGTAACGCATCTATGGTTTTTATTCCATTAAGAGATATGTAGATGGTATCAAGATTCTTTTGTTGAATTAATGGTAATAATGTGTCTTTCCAGAAAAATGTTTTTCCTGTTCCCCAACCACCGTTAAGAAGTAAGGCATATTGGGTGTTTTGCGTTTCTATATACTCTACAACTATTGAAGCTATATTTTCGGAATTCATTTAAAAAAGATATTAGCTCTACAAGTTAAACAATAGTATAAGATTAATTTATAAAAATTAATCTTATACTATTTATAGCTTCAATTCTTTTAATCAACCCATTTCATGCGCTGTAATCTAACCGCATTCAATATTGCTAACAATGCAACACCAACATCTGCAAATACTGCCTCCCACATTGTTGCTAAACCACCTGCGCCTAAAATTAGAACAATCACTTTAACACCGAATGCGAGTATGATATTTTGCCACACAATCTTTCGGGTTGAACGACTAATTTTAATGGCTTTTACCACTTTTGAAGGTTGGTCGGTTTGAATAATAACATCTGCTGTTTCAATGGCGACATCGCTTCCTAAACCACCCATTGCAATACCAACATCACTTGCTGCTAAAACTGGTGCATCATTAATACCATCGCCTATAAAAGCAATCTTATTTTTAGGGTCTTGTTTTAAAATTTCAACTTCATTTAATTTATCTTCTGGTAACAAACCGCCTTTAGCAATTTCTATATTTAATTCGGAAGCTACTTTTTGGGTAATGGAATCCTTATCTCCAGAAAGCATCATTATATTTTTGACACCTACTTTATGCAATGCTGTAATCGTTTCTTTTGCATCTTCTTTTAATTCATCTGCAATAACCACATAACCTGCAAATTTGTCATCAATAGCAACCAAAACAATCGATTCTACAATGGTTTCGGTTTCCTCTAAAACATTAATTTCATTCGCTGTCATTAGGGCTTTATTACCAACTAAAACAGTCTTACCATTTACGATACCTTTTAAACCTTTTCCTGCTATTTCAGATACTTTGGAAGCCTCATAATCTGCACCTTCATCTTTATATTCTAAAATGGCTTTCGCGATTGGGTGTGTGGATTGTTCTTCCATAGCCATAAGGTATTTCATAAACTCTTTTTCATCCCAATTTATGGCTTTAATCTCCTTGATTTTAAAGACACCTTTTGTTACCGTTCCTGTTTTATCCATTACCAATGTGTTTATCTTGGTCATGGCATCTAAAAACGAAGCTCCTTTAAACAAAATTCCATTTTTAGAAGCTGCTCCCAAACCACCGAAATAACCCAATGGAATGGATATAACCAGAGCACAAGGACAGGATATAACCAAAAATATTAAGGCACGATACAACCAATCTCTAAACACATAATCATCTACAAAAAGGTAAGGAATGAAAGTAACACCTATAGCCAAGAAAACAACAATGGGTGTGTAAATTCGAGCAAATTGTCTGATGAATAATTCTGTTTTTGATTTTCGCGCTGTGGCATTCTGTACCATATCGAGAATTCGAGCAATTGAACTATCCTTAAACTCTTTTGTGGTTTCGATTTCTATAACATCATCCATATTAATACTCCCTGCAAATACTTTTTCGCCTTTTGCAATCGTATCAGGTTTGCTTTCGCCTGTCAATGCCGCTGTATTAAATGAACCCTTTTCGGAAAGTAGAATACCGTCTAAAGGAATTTTTTCTCCCACACGGACTTGAACTTTTTCTCCAATTTCAACCGTCTCTGGACTTACAGAAATGTAATCATTATTCCGATATACTAAAGCTTCATTAGGGCGTACATCGAGCAATGCTTTAATATTACTTTTTGCTCGATTGACTGCTGCACTCTGAAATAATTCTCCAACCGCATAAAAAAGCATTACTGCCACACCTTCGGGATATTCGCCAATAATGAATGCTCCTATGGTAGCAATAGACATTAAAAGGAACTCGGTAAAAAAATCGCCACTTTTAATGCTTTTCCAGCCTTCCTTTATAACAGGAAATCCAACTGGAATATAAGCTATAACATACCAAAGAATACGAATCCAACCAGAAAAATGTGGAAATACTTCAAAATAATCAACAGTAATTCCAACTATCAACATTACGAAACTGAAAATAGCTGGTAAATAGGTTTCAATATTTGAAACTTTTTTAGGACTGCTATGGTTATGACCATCATCGTGACTATGTTGTCCATCAGAACCTGGCTTTAAATCTCTTAGATTAACTTTCTTTTTTTTCATCAAGTTTTGTTTTAGCAACAACTTTTGTTTTGTTGAATTGGTGGACAAGGAACTGTACCATAAGAGCAATACACACAACAATCTCCTTCTTTTGGTTTCATTACCGTTTTGCAGTTATCACATTCATAGAAGAATTGGCAAGCATTTGTTGGCATATCTTCTTCTTTTTTATGACCACAGTTTGGGCAAGTGATTACTGATTTTAATATAATTTTCATTAGTTTTCTATTTTGTCAGTTATTTTGTAACCAGTTGAAATTATTGCTTTCTCAATTTCCCTCTTATTGGTTTTAGTTTTGTCAAATTCAATAATTGCATTACCCTTTTTGTATGAAGTATTTGAGTTAATAATTCCGTTGAGTTTATTTACTTCATGATTTACGTGTTCTTCGCAACTCGCACAGGTCATTCCATCTATTTTATATTCTGTTATTTTGATGTTTGATTTATCAACTACTATGACTTGCTTTTCTGTGTTTGGATAAAAAATACTTGAGTAATATGGAAACGCCAACATTATAATTGCGAATACTGTAATAATCCCTAGAAAGGTTTTTGATTGAATAAATTTTGGTTTTTCATCTGTTTCACATTCACAATCGATTTCGTTTTCTGGTTTCAGTTTTTGATACCAAGCAAAGACAAGTACTAATATTGTAAGTCCTATTAAATAAGGTCTAAATGGTTCTATCCAAGAAAAAGTTGAAGCTACACCACTTGTTCCTGCAATTAAAGCCAAAACAGGTGTGATACAACACAATGAAGCCGTAATTGCCGTTAGTAAACTAGTGATGACTAATTTGTTTTTCATAATTACTTTAATTATTTAATATTTATATCCAACGCCTTACTTTATTTACATACGCTAAATAATCATTACCAAACTCTCGTTCTAAAAATGCTTCTTCTAATCTAATTTGCGTATTTATACTTATAGTTGATAATGAAATTATCAATAGTGTAAAAGCATTTGGAATGACCAAAAACAATCCCGTATTCGCAATCATAATTCCGAGAAAGATTGGGTTACGGGAAAATGAAAATAATCCTTTAGTTACAAGTTTCGTCTTATTCTTTTCATCAATTCCAATTCTCCACGAATTAGCCATATGTGATTGAGCAATCCAAACTATGATTAGAGAAATAATTAAAAATCCCCAACCAATTATGGATAAAATTTCATTTTCTATATACCAAAAAGGAAGTAAATATTTATACCATTCAATCTTAAAAGCGTAGATTCCAACAACAACTAATTCCATAAAAGTTATTACGGTAAATACCTTTCCATTAAAACCGTGAGCATCATCAGTTTTATTAAAGGTCAATGGATTAATGCCTGTTTTATTTTTTAATAAAATTAACCTGATTACAAATACAAATAGAAAGTAAATTATAAAGAAAATGAATAAAAGCATTGATTCCTATATTAATTATGGTGATACAAAAATGCTATAAAAACCAATGCAATGGAAGTGCAATTATTATCCACTACACTTATCACATATACCTTTTACAACCAAGTTTACATTTTCTGAAACAAAACCATCAGGTACTTTTATTTGAGGTATTTTATGGTCTGTTAAGCAAATGGTTTCATTACAATTATTACAATGAAAGTGTAAATGCAAATCAGTTTTTATATCGCAATTACAACCTTGTTCACATAACGCATATTTTGTAATCCCAGTACCATCATCTATTTGATGCACAATCGCTTTTTCCTCAAAAGTTTTTATAGTTCTGTATAATGTAGTTCTATCTGCTTTTACAAACGCATTTTCTATGTCACTTAAAGTAACAGCTACCTCTTTTTCTGCAAGAAACTTATAAATTAACATACGCATTGCTGTAACACGAATGCCTCTCGACTCTAATACTTGTTCTATTGTTTCCATAATTAATGTTCGTGTTCTGCTTCGCCCTTTTTCATTTCAGCAATTAAATAATATGCATTATTATAAGCAAATTTCATGGTTTTATCTTGCTCTTCAGTAAATTGAACAGCAATCCAATCGCCATCTTTTGCCCCTAAAAGCACTTCAATAGGTTTAAAACTCCAATCTTCATTTTCTCTTTCTACTGAAAAAACATAAAACCTATCGCCCTCTTTTATAATAGCACTTTCTGGTAATGCCTTAGTTTCTGTATTCTCAACTTGAATTTTACCTCTTATATACATCCCTGGAATTAGATTCCCTTTTTTGTTTTCAATTTCAGCGTGTACGTGAAGTGCTTTAGGATTATCTTCAAAAGTCTTACTTACCGAATAGATTTCAGCTGTAAGATCTTCTTCTGTATTGGACTGTAAATTGAAAATCACTTTTTGACCTTTCTTTACTTTATAAACGTCTTTTTCGAACACCATTAAATCTGCGTGAACGTGATGCGTGTTTACAATTTCAAAAAGTTCGGTTTGTGGCTCAACATATTGTCCTGTTTTAACTTCAACTTTTTGGACAAAGCCTTCTATTGGACTTCTTAATGATATACTTTGAGCAATTGTTCCATTTCGTATTGATGACGTGTTTATGTTTAATAGTCTCAATTGGGCTTCCAATCCGTTTACCATCGCTTTAGAGGCATCATATTCTGCTTCGGCTTTTTGAAAATTTGCACCAGAGCCAACTCCTGCATCATTTAATTTTTGTTGACGCTCGTAGTTCTTCTTTAAAAAATTACTGTTGCTAAAAGCATTCAAATAATCAGTCTGCATTTTTATAATATTAGGATGTGATAGATATGCAACCACTTGACCTTTTTTAACTTTATCGCCTTCAATAACTTTTATAGATACCACATTAGCACCAACTACAGAAGTTATTGCAGCTTCGTTTTGTGGTGGCACTTCCAATGTGCCATTCGCTTCTACATAACCGCTCATATTGCGCAATACCAAGGTGTCAGTTTTCATTTTTAAGGCGTCAAACTGTTGCTGTGAAAGCATCACTTCTTCTTCATCACTATGGGCTTCTTCAGCTTCTGGCTTTGCATCTTCATTGTGTTCATGACCATCGCCTTCTTTATGACTTTCTTTATTTCCACATGCAACAACTAAAAGTGAAACTGCAAGTAATGTTAAGATTATATATCGTGTGTTTTTCATTTTCTTATTTATTAAAATATTGTAGTTGAAATGTACTTTCTAAATAATTTATTAATGCTTCTTGAGCTTGTAATTCAGATTGGATAGCTTCTTTTATGAGTTGTGTAAATCCTGTATAATCTACCTCGCCTTCTCTATAGGCAAATAAAGCACCCACTTTTTGTTCTTTTACAAGTGGTAAAACCTCATTTTTATAGAAAAGCCAAGAGGTCTTCCATTTTTGATAATTCTCTTTTGATTGTAGAAACTTGGATTGTACTTCTTGTTTTTTAAACTGAATGTTCGTTTCGGCAATTTCCTTATCTATTTTTGCAGTTTTAACTTTTGCTTTATTTGTACCAGACAAAAAAGGAATAGAAACACCTGCTTGATACGTATAAAAACCTGAATTTCCATTAACATTTTGTAAACCACCTTGAAGATTTAACTTGGGTAAGTTATCTGCTTTGACAGCTTTATATGTTGCTTCTGCTTCTGACACTTGTAATTGTGCTAGACCATATAAGGGATGTTCTTCTATGCTAAAAGTATCAACATCAATTTCATTGGTTATTTCAAAATCATTTGGAACCGTATAGAACGTATCAGAAACCAGCCATAGGTTTAACTGTTGTAATGCAATATTGTATTCACTTTTTGATTGCATAAATTTATTTTGAATCTGTAAGGCTTGATTTTTAGCTGCTGAATATTCTAACTTGGAAATAGCTTCAACTTCATAATTTAATGCTACTGCTTTTTCAAAATTGGTATATATAGAATCTAATTCTTTGTATAATTTATAATTCCTTTTACTCTGCAAGGCATTTGCCCACGCCTTTTTCACTTCCAATTCTAAATCTAATTCTGAAAGCTGAAACGCCTTTTGAGCTAATTGAATGCGTTGTTCTTGCAATCGCTTTTTTGCAGAAATACCGAACACATCAATGTTACTTTGACCAATTCCAATAGTCGTATAAATACCATTTCCGTTATTAATTTCCTCGCCTCCAGTAAAAATTTGAGATGTACCAAAATCGTAAGCTGTACTTTTTAACTGTTCTTGTTTGCTAATTTCTAATTGCTTTTGTTTTAAAAGCGGAAAATTTTCTTTTGATAATTTAACCGCTTCATTCATTGAAATAATTGGTAACGTATCATTAACTTCTTGGGCGTTTCCTGTTATTGGCAACAAAAACATAAAAGCTACCATTACAGTAACTGTAATTACTTTTTTATTTGCTCTAAACTTGAATGATTTGCTTTCTACCCAATGATATAATATCGGCAACACGAACAATGTTAATAATGTAGAGGTTAGTAAACCACCAATTACAACCGTCGCTAAAGGTCTTTGTACTTCTGCACCAGCTGATGCTGAAATTGCCATAGGTAAAAACCCTAAAACATCTGTAAAAGCCGTCAGCATAATTGGCCTAATTCTTCGTTTTGTACCTTCTATAATTCTATCTTTAAGATTGGTAACACCTTCTTCTTTCAACTCATTCAGTCCGCTTATCATTACCAGACCGTTAAGAACAGCAACGCCAAACAAAACAATAAAACCTACACCTGCCGAAATACTAAAGGGCATATCCCTTAACCACAATGCTACTACACCACCAATGGTTGCCATAGGAATTGCGATATAAATCATTAAGGTTTGTGGCAACGATTTCAAAGCAAAATAAATAAGTACAAAAATGAGTAATAACGCAATTGGAACTACAGTTTGCAATCTGTTACTTGCACGTTCTAAGTTTTCAAATGCACCACCATACCTAATAAAATAGCCAGTTGGTAATTCAAGTTTAGCATCTAACTTTGATTTAATCGCGGTTACTAAAGATTTTACATCACGTCCTCTTACATTAATACCAACATAGGTCCTTCTGTTTGTATTATCCCTGCTTATTTGCATTGGGCCTGCTTTGTAGCTTATATCTGCAACTTCACGAAGTGGAATTTGAGTACCAGACGGTAAATTAATATATAAATTTTGAACATCTGAAATATCCTTTCTGTTTTGAGAATTTAATCTTACCACTAAATCGAATCGCTTTTCGCCTTCAAAAATAATTCCTGCTGTACCACCTGCAAAAGCCGATTGAACAATTTGATTTAAGGTGTTTATTTGCAGTCCGTATTGTGCTAATTTATTTCTATTGTAGGTAATGGTCATTTGTGGTAAGCCTGTTGTGGCTTCGGCTTTCATATCTCCAATACCTTCTGTACCTGCAATAATTTGAGATATTTCTTCTGCTTTTTGAGACAGTACATTTATATCTTCTCCATAAAGTTTTATAGCAATGTCCTCTCTAACACCTTCTAGTAATTCGTTGAAGCGCATTTCGATAGGTTGTGTAAATTCATAGTTAACACCTGGAACGATTTCAACCGCTTCTTTCATCTTCTCTATCAATTCATCTTTTGTAATGGCTGTTGTCCATTCGCTTTTTGGCTTCAGAATTACAAAAACATCAGCCAAATCCATCGGCATTGGGTCTGTTGGAATTTCAGCAACACCAATTCGACTTACAATTTTTTCAACTTCTGGAAACTTTGCCTTTACAATTTGTTCAATTTTTGTAGTCGTTTCAATAGTTTCTGTAAGGGAACTACCTGGTTTTAAAATGGCGTGAAACGCAATATCGCCTTCATCAAGTTGTGGTATAAATTCGCCTCCCATTCTCGTAAACATAAAGACTGCAATACCAAATAAAACAACAGAAACACCAATTATTAGTTTACCTTTCTTTAAGGCTTTTTCTAACAACGGTTGATATTTACGTTCTACCCAATGCACAAATTTATCGCCATATGATTTTTTGTCGTTTTTTGGTGCTCTTAAAATCAAGGCAGACATCATTGGCACATAGGTCAAACAAAGCACCATGGCGCCAATCATTGCGAAAATGAAAGTCAATGCCATTGGTTTAAACATTTTCCCTTCAATACCTTGTAAAGCCAGAATTGGAAGAAAAACGATAAGGATAATAAGCTGACCGAAAAACGCAGCATTCATCATTTTTTTTGAAGCATTTGAAGCTACCTTATCTCTTTCTTTTGCTGTAAGGCTCTTCTTTTTAAATACTCGGGATGTAATGAGAAATACAGTACTTTCAACTATTATTACTGCTCCATCTACAATGATTCCAAAATCAATCGCACCCAAGCTCATTAGGTTTGCCCACACATCAAATACATTCATCAATATAAAGGCAAACAACAACGATAATGGGATAGTGGATGCTACTATTAAACCACCTCGCCAGTTTCCTAATAAAAAAATGAGTACAAATATTACAATTAATGCGCCTTCAATAAGGTTTGTTGCTACAGTTGATGTAGTTTCTGCTATTAATTTACTTCGGTCTAATAAAGGTTCAATAATTACACCTTCGGGTAATGACTTTTCTATTTGAGCCATGCGCTCTTTTACATTCTCGATAACATCGTTTGAATTAGCCCCTTTAAGCATCATTACCAAACCACCTACAACTTCGCCTTCGCCATCTTGTGTTAATGCGCCGTAACGTATAGCAGAGCCAAATTGCACTTTGGCAATGTCTCCAATAGTTATAGGAATATTATTTATATTTTTTACTGTAATTTTTTTAATATCATCCAAACTACGCACTAAGCCTTCGCCACGAATAAAATTGGCTTGATGGTTCTTTTCGATATATGCACCACCTGTATTTTGATTGTTGTTTTCCAACGCTTCAAAGACATCGGTAATTGTTAATCCGATTGCTCGCAACTCATTTGGGTCGACAGCGACTTCATATTGCTTAATTTTTCCACCAATAGCATTAACTTCAACAACACCCTCAACCATTGCCATTTGACGCTGTACTATCCAATCTTGCATGGTGCGCAAATCAGTAACCGAATATTTGTCTTTATATTCTGGTTTGACTTTAAGTGTGTATTGATATATTTCCCCTAGACCAGATGAAATAGGCCCCATTGAAGGTTCTCCGAATCCCTCGGGAATTTGTCCTTTAATGTCGTTGAGTTTTTCAGCAACTAATTGACGTGGCAGGTACGTTCCCATATCATCGTCAAAAACTATAGTAACAACTGATAAGCCAAAACGAGAAATGGAACGAATTTCTTGAACATTAGGCAGATTACTCATTGCCACCTCTACAGGATAAGTAATAATTTGCTCAATATCCTCTGTTCCTAAATTTGGTGCTTGTGTAATGACTTGTACTTGGTTGTTGGTAATATCTGGAACAGCATCGATTGGTACTTGGGTCATACTCCAAATACCTGCTCCAAATATGGTAAGCGTAAGCAAACCAATAATGAATTTGTTATTGATTGAAAAATCAATGATTTTATTAATCATAGAAAATGTATTAATTCAGTTAAACTTCTCGATATAATTCTAAAATAAAAATTAGAATTACTCGAAATGAAAAGAGCCATAATAGGCTTGAAATTGGATATAGTTATCCTTAAAAAAACTGAATTAAGCCCTAGGTGGCTGTAAAATTGAAGTAGTAAAATCTTTTTCTGTACCGTTTAAGTAAAGAAAATCTTGAGTAGATATATAAGGAAAATTAAATTTTAAATCTGCAAATTGAAAATATGTTGCATTTATATGGCAACATTGGCAAATACAAAAAGGCGAACATAAATCTGAATCTTGGTGCTGATGGTCATTGTCCATACCTTGTGAAATCTCAGTTTGCACCTCATTATCAAGCGTAGCATTATCTTCGCAAGGCGCTAAATTAAGCGCGAAAATATAAATTGATAATATGAAGGCTAAAAATTTCATCGTAGCAAAGATATACATTATTTAATGCAATGATGTTGCAAATAACGTAGACATGTAACTTTTATAATAGAAGAGCCTTTAATTAATAAGGCTCTTCTATATTTATTATTAATGGTCATGGTCTGAATGATCCTCTTCATTTTTATCTCCTGATTGATTCATTACCATATCATGTTCATATTTACAACATCCTGGCAGATTACTATATGCTTCTTCGCTTCCTGTTACTTTTTCAGTATCATAACCTGATGCTGCAATTGCGTTATGGATTGCCATTGCATCTGTTTTAGTATCGTCAAAAGACACGTCAATTTTCTTTTTATCGACATCCCAATTTGCACTAGCAACACCTTCAACTTTGTTTACAGCTTTTTCTATGTTTTTTTTACACATTCCGCAATTACCTCTAACACCAAAAGATATGTCTGCCATAGCCATGTCTTTAGATACTTCCGTTTTTGTTTCTGTTGTTTCTTGCTTGGTTTCGTTTTTACAACTTGTTAAACCTATAGCCATTACTACAGCTACACTTAAAATTACTTTTTTCATTGTTTTAAAAATTAATTGTTATTATTCTATTACTTGTTTTACTTCTCCACAGGTTAGCATCGCACCACCAAAATATGGGTTGATTACTTTTTCTTCCCTGCTCAACCAGTATGCACCATTGTTATCGTCTACCATCGGACAAAACTCAACAAAGACTTTTTCATTGATACCAAAGGTTTGAATTGTACTAATTAAATGTGATGAGAGGTGCTTAAAATGATTTCGTTGTGATTCAATATTTGATGTGCTTGAAATTGATGTTGCCGATGCTTTTATTTCTTTTTCTAATGACATCCAATGACCATGAGCCTCTTTATCTTTTAATAGCTTCATATCAACCTTAGATAAATTGCCCAATAGTCTTTTTGATTCTGTCATTACGTTATTAGTATCATCTTTAACCAAAACGTCTTTTAATTTGATATAATCATTAAAAACTACTTTCAATTGATTTTGAAAGTTCTTAGAAACTTTTATCCTCTCATTCATATTAGAATGATTCTCTTTATTTGCTGAAGGATCCTTTTCCATTCCAAGATGTCCTTCATGACCAGTCATAACTTTACCACCTTCTTTATTCATCATTGATTTTTTGCCTTGTAATTGGGCTGCTGCATCTATGGTAAACGTTCCATTTATTACTATCTCATCGTCAATTTTCAAACCCTCTAACACCTCATAATTATCGCCAATTTGATTACCTAATGTAATAATGCGCATTTCAAAAACAGGTTGAGTAGGGTCTGTTTTTATATAGACAACTGAACGTTCTCCTGTCCATAAAACAGCTGTAGATGGAATGGTCAATACGTGTTCGTTACTTGAAGAAATTCCTTTAATATTTCCTTCAACAAACATTCCTGGCTTAAAAACATTCTGTTTATTATTAAGCACCGCTCTTAATTTCACAGTTCTTGTTCTTGTATCTAAAACAGGATCTATAAAATCTACTTTAGCTTTGAATTCTTTATTAGAATAAGTATTGGTAGTGACTGAAATTTCTTGTCCTTTTTTAAATAAATCGATTTGATTTTCATACACATCAAAATTTGCCCAAACCGTGTTTAGATTAGCTATTTTGAGTAAAGGTTGACCTTGTTTAATATAATCGCCTTGTTCGACTAATTTATCTGAAACCGTACCTGAAACCGTTGCATATACCGGAAAGTTTTCTTTAACCTTACCAGAAGTTTCAATTTGATTAATTTGATTTTCAGAGAGCTTCCACAATTTTAATTTGTTACGCACAGCTTTGTATAATGCAGGTTGTGATACCTTTAATGAAGCTGCTGTGATGAGTTCTTGTTGCGCTGCATATAATTCTGGCGAATAGATAGTTGCCAATAACTGCCCTTTTCTAACTTCTTCGCCTGTAAAGCTCACATTTAGACGTTCTATTCTTCCTGAAAAATAACTAACTTGGACTGCATTAGCTTCTTCATTCTCTACAATTTTTCCTGATAATTTAACTGTATTATCTTCTGTTTTACCATTGCCAACTATTGACGTTTGAATGTTTGCCAATGCCATAGCATTTTCTGAAAGCTTGAATTGGTCTGCTAATAATCCTTTAGAACTACTTTCAGCAGGAATTAAATCCATACCGCAAATTGGGCAATCGCCAGCTTCTGGTTGCATAATTTGTGGATGCATAGAACACGTCCACATTTGATTGGTTTCTGTTGTTGCTTCGTGATTATGTTCAGTTTCTTTAGCAGATGAATTGCCAAAAAGAAGCCATCCTAACAAAAGTCCAACTGCTAATATTCCGAAGTAAATTATATATTTTTTCATTTTCTATATTTTAATATTTCTTAATCTTAATGCATTCACTATTACTGACACAGAACTAAAACTCATGGCTAATGCAGCAATCATTGGCGATAGTAAAATTCCGAAAAACGGGAACAAAACACCCGCTGCAATCGGCACACCTAATGTGTTATAGATAAGTGCAAAAAATAGATTCTGTTTAATGTTTTTCATTACAGCATCGCTTAAATTTCTGGCTTTTACAATACCGTGCAAATCGCCTTTTACCAAGGTTATCATAGCACTTTCTATAGCTACATCTGTTCCTGTACCCATTGCGACACCTACATCACTTTTAGCAAGTGCCGGTGCGTCATTAATACCATCGCCAGCCATAGCAACAACTTTTCCTTTTTCTTGTAGTTTCTCTACTTCTTTAAGTTTATCCTCAGGCAACATACTTGCTTTAAAATCTGTAAGATTTAATTCTGTTGCTACTGCTTGTGCTGTGTCGTGATTATCGCCTGTTAACATGATGACTTCAATACCTTTGTCTTGAAGTTCCTTAATGGCTTTAGCGCTAGTTTCCTTAATTTTATCGCCTATTACTACATAACCAGTAACCTTTTTATCTATCGATAAATAAGAAACTGTTTTCCCTTGTTTCTGATATACTTTAGCTTCTTCTTCCATCTGCAAGGTTATCTCAGCATTGGCATAATCCATCATCTTAGGATTTCCTAATGCCACCTTTTTATTTTTAATAGTAGCTTCTACTCCTTTACCTGTAACTGCACTAAATGCTTCTGATTTTAAAATTTCTGCTTTTTGTTCTTTTCCATATTTAATGGTAGCTTCTGCCAATGGATGTTCGCTGTTTTTGTTCAACGAAATAATATATTCCAGAATGTCACTTTCGCTAAAATCAGCATCAAAAGAACCTACTGTTTCAACGGTAGGTTTTCCTTCAGTAATAGTTCCTGTTTTGTCTACAATTAGTGTAGTAACCTTATCCATTTTTTCAAGTGCTTCAGCATTTTTAATTAATACACCATTTTGAGCACCTTTACCAACACCAACCATTACAGACATAGGTGTTGCCAATCCTAAAGCGCAAGGACAGGCTATTATCAAAACAGCGATAGCATTTACAAACGCATAAACATAAACTGGTTCTGGTCCCCAAATTGCCCAAACTGCAAAAGTTAATAAAGAGATAATGACCACAACAGGCACGAAATAACCTGATACTTTATCGGCTAAATTTTGAATTGGCGCACGACTTCTACTGGCATTGTTAACCATGTGGATGATTTGAGAGAGTAGTGTATCACTCCCCACTTTTTCAGCTTTCATTAAAAAAGATTGATTACCATTTATGGTTCCGCTGCTTACTTTATCATTTACTGTTTTATTAACAGGAATTGGCTCTCCAGTAATCATTGACTCATCAATGGTTGTATCTCCTTCTGTTATCGAGCCATCCACAGGAATCTTATCTCCTGGTTTTACTTTTAGAATATCATTTAATTCAATAGCATCGATGGTTACTTCAACATCTTCGCCATCTACCACTTTTATAGCTTTATTGGGTGCTAGCTTTAATAATTCTTTTACTGCTGAATTGGTTTTACTATGCGCACGAGCTTCTAAAAGTTGACCTAAAAGCACCAATGTTAGAATGACGGTTGCTGCTTCAAAATAAACGTGTACTGCTCCAGATTCAGTTTTGAACTGACTTGGAAAAATGTCTGGAAATAACATACCAAAAACACTAAATAACCAAGCTACACCAGCACCTATTCCAATAAGTGTGAACATATTGAGATTCCAAGTTTTTATACTTTTATAAGCACGTTCAAAGAACATCCATGTTGCATAAAACACGACAGGAATGGATAATGCGAACTGAATCCAATTCCAATATTTTTGTTCCATGATGTCATACAATGGATTATTGGTCAGCATTTCGCTCATTGCGATTAAGAAAATTGGCAATGTGAATATGACTGCAATCTTAAACTTCTTTAATAGTTTATTATAAGTTTTCTCTTCTGCTGAACTATCTGCTTCCATTGGTACTAAATCCATTCCGCATTTAGGACAAGAACCTGCTTCATCTTTTATAATTTCTGGATGCATTGGACACGTCCATTGCTCTGATGAAGTTGTGGATAGATTTTGTTCTTCGACCAAATCCATTCCGCATACAGGACAATCGCCTGATTTATCATAGGTCTTATCGCCTTCGCAATGCATAGGACAATAAAAAGTACCTGTTCCTTTTCCTTTTGGCTGCTGTTCCTTTTCTTCTTTGGCGTGATGATGCTCCCCTAACTTATGAATACTATATTTTCCGCCATCCTTCTTTAAAGCTTCTTGAAACCTTTCTATTGGAATATGAGATTCCATTTCGATTGTTGCTTCTGCTTTTTCTAAATCAACAGAAGCCTTTGAAACACCTTCCACTTTTGAAAGTGTTTCTTCTACATGACTGCGACAACCGTTGCAAGTCATTCCGTGTATGTGATATGTATGTTTCATTTTTTTTGTTTTTTGTGCATTCCTGTTGTTAAATCATAATTTCCATTTGAAAGCGGTGTAATTTCAAAATAAAAAGCTGTTGGTGCTTTATAATTTCTGTAAGTCCGAATGCCTTGCATATCGCATTGCATATTGTACAATCGTAATTTTCCGTTACTTTCTGCAACTGTATAAAAACCCTTAGAAAACCATTTTAAAGTTGAGGATATTTCAATAGGAATATTATTCAACAAATAGTCGTTAATTGGGAACTCCGTCAATGTTATTGGATTTTGTGATAAGTTATTGTACCTACCAATAAATAAACTATTATTAGTTTTAGCAACGCCATACCAACTAATACTTCCAATTTTAACTGGAACAGTTAATAGTGAGCTGTATTCGATTCCTTGTGAAGTTAAAACTTCATCGAACTTTTGATTTACATAAGATTTAATTCCTAAAGTTAATAACAAATACAAAGAGCTAATAGCTAATCCAACCTTACTATAAAAACTTCTTGAGTCTTTATTCCTGAAGTATGTAAGGCCTAAAATTAAACCTAATAATAAAGGCAAAGTATAAAAAGGGTCAACTATGTTAACACTATCGAAGCTTACTCGATAATTGGAAAAAGGCAACAATAGCTGAGTGCCATAGGTTGTAAATGCATCTAATAGCATATGTGTAAATAGAGCCAACCAACAAAAAATTAAAAGTCTTATATAAGAAATTTGCTTTGTCCACTTTAGTTTTGTTAATATAAAAGCTATTAAAATTGAGCCTATTAAACTAAACAAAATGGAATGACTGAAACCTCTGTGAATACTTATTCGCTCTACTGATGAATAAAATGGAAGCAAAACAATATCGAGATCTGGAATAGTAGCGACAATAACACCAATTGCTGCGCCTTTATATCCTATTTTTCGACCAAGAATTACTTCGCCAATTGCTGCTCCTAATGCTGCCTGTGTTAAACTATCCATACTCTTATTTAATTAAATAATTAATAATTGTGGTTTGCACATAGTAGGTTTGAACAGACTCAATTTGATTCATTTGAAACTTCAATTGCAATTCTTGTATGTCCAAAACGTCATTAAAATCAATCGTTCCTGTTTCGTAATTTTTAATAAGAATCTCTTCAGCATCTTTAGCTTGCTTTAAGTTCTTCGTTTGGGTTGCATAACTTATTCTTGCTGAAACCTTATCGTTTGCTGCTTTATCTAATAGTGTTTCTAATGTATTTGTGCGCTCTTGTTTTTGTGCCAAAATCTCTTGCTGTTGCAACTCATTTTGTTTGGTTTGGGATTTGTACTTATTATTGAATATGGGAATAGATAAGGACACCTTTGGCATAATTATATCTTTTCCATTGTCGCTAAAATCCATGTTAGGACGTTTATCAACATTGATATAATCTAAACCGAAACCAATCATTGGACTACTTTCTTTTTGGTTTAATAATTCAGATTGCTCTACCGACTGATAGAGTTTATCGAATTTCAGTAGTTCTGGGTGTAATGCTAAACTTTTAGTATTCATTTCAAAATCTTCTGAAGGAATTATTAACTCATTAACTACAGAAACTTGTACACCTTTATCACGATTTAAAAGCTTATTAATAGTAGTTTGTTCTGCTAAAAATTGTTGAACCAAAACATCTAACAATTGTTGCATTTCATTTTGACGCATTTGTAATCGTAAAACATCTACCGCTGAAGCTTTCCCAACTTCAACCGATGTTAAAGCCAATGTTTCGTAAGTTTTAAGTAGTTTAATATTCTCGCTTAAAACGTCTTGTTTTGCTTTATTAGCGTAAAGGTTGTAATAGGATTGTGATACAGAAGCCATCAATTTTCTTTTGGCAATAACAATATCTTCGTATTTAGCATCTGCCAAAGCACTCACATAGTTTTCTCTTGAGGTTATATTCCCAAACCAAGGCAACATTTGTTTAGCTGATACTTTGAAGCGTTGCGCTCCTGTTCGGGTTTCTGGTTCGCTTACGAAGTAACCTACGCCAAATTCGGTATTAGGTAATGTATTTACTTCATTCACTTTTTCGGAAGCAATACTATACTGTAATTCAAACTTTTGAATTGCAGGATTGTTATTTAATGCTTCATCAATAAGTGTTTCTAATTCTTGTGCATTAGAAACACTAAAAGTTAATAAACCTATGAGTGTATAAATTATTCTTTTCATTTGTTTGCTCTTTTCAATTTAAACTCTTCTCTCCAGCTGTATAAAACTGGTACAATAAAGTAAGAGGTAATGTCTATAACCATTCCGCCAAATATTGGAATTGCCATAGGTATCATAATATCACTTCCTTTTCCTGTGGATGTCAATACTGGTAACAGCGCCAAAATGGTAGTTACAGTAGTCATTAAACACGGACGAATACGTTTTTCTGCTGCTTGCAAAGCGGAAGTTCTAATACTCTTTTTATCGGCAGGTTTTTCACGCTCAAAAGTTTGCGTGAGGTATGTTGCCATAACAACTCCATCATCTGTAGCAATACCAAATAATGCTATGAAACCTACCCAAACCGCTACACTTAAATTGATGGTTTTCATATTGAAAAGGTCTCGCATATTCTCTCCAAATAAACTGAAATTTAAAAACCAATCTTGACCGTACAGCCATAGCATAATAAAACCACCTGCAAATGCAACTGTTATTCCTGTAAACACCATTAGTGAAGTAGTAACAGATTTGAACTGGAAATACAGAATCAAGAAAATAATAGCAAGTGCTAATGGAACGACAACTGATAGGGTTTTTTCTGCTCGTAACTGATTTTCATAAGTTCCTGTAAACTTATAGCTGATGCCTTTTGGAACACTTAATTCTCCTGAATCTATTTTCTGCTGAAACAAAGCTTGCGCATTTTCAACAACATCAACTTCTGCAAACCCATCTAATTTATCAAATAACACATAGCCAACTAAAAAGGTATCTTCACTTTTAATGACTTGTGGACCTTGCTCATATCGAATAGTCGCCAACTCACTTAAAGGAACAGGGCTACCTTTTTCAACAGGAATATAAATTCCTTTTATATCTTCTGAATTACCACGCAGTTCTCTTGGATATCGCACTCTAACAGCATAGCGTTCTCTTCCTTCAACCGTTTGCGTTATAGCCATACCACCAATTGCTACTTTCAGCACACTTTGTACATCTACTATAGACACACCATAACGTGCTATTTTTTCTCTATCAATATCAATAAGTAAATAAGGTTTCCCTACAATTCTATCTGCAAAAACAGCTTGCTCTTTTACACCTTCGGCTTGTTTAAGAATGGTTTCTAGTTGCAATCCAAACGCTTCAATTTGTTTTAAATCTTGTCCTTTTACTTTTATTCCCATTGGCGCACGCATTCCTGTTTGAAGCATTACCAATCTGGTTTCTATTGGTTGTAATTTTGGTGCAGAAGTAACTCCTGGTAATTTGGTAACTCTAACTATTTCATTCCAAATATCATCAGGACTATTAATTTCTGGTCGCCAATTACGATAGAATTCGCCATCATCATCTTCGATAAGTTGAGTATGTTCGACGTTTGTAAAAACAACATTTTCCGAATTATTAGGGTTGGCGATAAATGTTCCATCTTTCAACTCAAAAGCACCATCGTCGTTTACTTTGTAACGTTGTATTTTTCCTTTTGAATTACGCATGTATTCAGATTTATACTGAATCATGTTTTCGTACATAGATAAAGGCGCAGGGTCTAATGCAGATTCTGTTCTACCAGACTTTCCTACTACGGTTTCAATTTCTGGAATAGTGGCTACAGCCATATCTAATTGCTGAAGCACACGTTTATTTTCCTCAATACCTGAATGTGGTAATGAGGTTGGCATTAATAGAAAAGAGCCTTCGTTTAAAGATGGCATAAATTCTTTTCCTGTATTATTCATTATCCATCCTCCAGAAACAAGTACAGTTGCTGGAATAATTAAAAACAATAACTTGTTTGCTAAAGCCCAATTTAAAATTTGTCCATAATACCTTCTAAAAATTGAAAATATCCCTAAAATCCCAAAGCAAATAATAGCTACAAAAATTAAGTTTATTAGAATACTTCTGTCAAAGCCTAATGGTCGCCAATATTCGGCAAGTAAAAATATAATGGCAGTACATGAAATAATAATATTTACAAGATTGCTGTTTTTCTTATTTAGTTTACCTAAAACTCCGAGTAAACCTGTAATACCAAAAGCAATTAAAATAATCCCTAACCAATATCCAGTAACCATAATTGCGATTCCAGCAATTATTAAAGCACCATTTATGATATGTTTAAATGAACCTTTAAGTGATGTTTTTCTGAATAAATAGGCTGCAAATGGTGGAATTAGAAATAAGGCAATAACCAAAGATGCTGATAATGCCATCGTTTTGGTAAATGCTAAAGGTCTAAACAATTTCCCTTCTGCACCAATCATTGTAAATACAGGAACAAAGCTGATGATTGTAGTTAATACCGCTGTTAAGATTGCTCCTGAAACTTCGGCAGTCGCATTATAAACTACTTCATTTGTTGTTAACTCTGTACCATCTTCTCGTAGTCGTAATTTTTCATCATCGAGATGGCGAATCATATTCTCTGCGAGAATGACGCCTACATCTACCATAGTTCCAATAGCAATAGCAATACCAGAAAGTGCTACAATATTGGCATCTACGTTAAACAGTTTCATGGTAACAAATACCATTAATACTGCAACAGGCAACAATCCAGAAATTAAAATAGAAGCTCTTAAATTGAAAACCATAACAATAATAACCAAAATGGTAATTAATATTTCTAACGTTAATGCTTCGTTAAGGGTATCTAATGTTTCTTGAATAAGTTCGGTACGGTCATAAAAAGGAACGACTGTTAATTGAGATGTTCGTCCATCAGCCAATACTTTTGTTGGTAATCCTCCTTTTAGTTCTTCAATTTGCGCTTTTACATTGTTAATGACTTCCATTGGATTAGCACCATATCGCGCCACTACAACACCACCAACAACTTCTGCACCTTCTTTATCTAATAAACCTCTTCGCGTTGCTGGACCTAATGATACTTTAGCAATGTCTTTAATCTTAATTGAAGTAAAATCTTCTGAAGTAACTACAGCATTTTCAATATCTTCAACAGATTTTACATAACCCAAACCGCGTACTAAATATTCAGCTTGATTGATTTCTAAAGTTTGCGCACCAATATCTTGATTACTACTTTTAACTGCTTTTACGATCTGGTTTAAGCCAATGTTATATTGACGCATCAGCTCTGGATTGACATCAACTTGATACTCCTGAACATAACCACCAATGGAAGCTACTTCAGAAACACCGCTTGCAGTAGATAAAGCATATTTCACATAGTAATCTTGAATGCTACGCAGTTCGTGTAAATCCCAACCACCAGTAACATTTCCTTTTTCATCTCGACCTTCAAGAGTGTACCAAAATATTTGTCCTAAACCTGTGGCATCTGGTCCCAATGCAGGATTAACACCTTCGGGTAATAATCCACTTGGTAATGAATTGAGTTTTTCGAGGATTCGACTACGACTCCAATAGAATTCTATATCTTCTTCAAAAATGATATAGATGCTTGAAAACCCAAACATAGAAGAACTACGAATGGTTTTCACTCCTGGAATACCAAGTAAAGAAGTAGTTAAAGGATAAGTAATTTGGTCTTCTATATCTTGTGGCGAACGACCATCCCACTTTGTAAATACAATTTGTTGATTTTCTCCAATATCTGGAATGGCATCTACCGCTACGGGGTTGCTTGGTAAAAATCCTGTGTCCCAATTAAAAGGTGCGTTTACAGTTCCCCATCCAACAAAAAGGACGAGTAGCAGAACTGCTACGAGTTTATTTTCTATTAAAAATTTGATGCTTTTATTTAGCATTAGCTTTGATTATTAAACAGTTAGACATTGGCGTTAGGAAAACACCGAATACAGCAAATTATCCTTATGACATTATACAGTCATAGGATAAAACAGTCTATTGTTTAAAAATCAAATTAAATAGGTCTCGTCAATCTTGTAGAGTTGCCTTATGACGAGTGGTGGTTCGTATTCTTCAAAAGAAGATACATTATTATCTAAACCTTCAAAAAGGTTGATATATGTGTAAACAAATGAAGCAATGAATACTTGTTGCTCAAAAGAAATTTTGTCAACTTGCAATTGCAGTTCGTCTTGACCATCGACTACCAATTGTTCATCATTACAACAGTTCTTTTTTATAATAGAGCAACCTTCAGCTGATGGTTTTTCCATTTCCATTCCGCATCCTTCCGCTTTATTGAACATAGCAGTTTCAACCAAAGTATTTCCACAATAATGCATATTAAGCGTAAATGACATTGTAGAGAATAACACTACAAAAGCCATTGCCAAAGACATTATTTGATGGAATATTTGTTTCATACTGATTGCAAAGCTACGAAATTTTAACAACACCATGTTTTGTTTAACAGAAGTTTAGAGTTTATGCGTTATTACCATTTTCCCATTTTAGAAAGTACTTTTTTATATTTCAACATTTGTATATCATCTTTACAAAATGGATGCTCTAAAAGTTCCTTAAGTTTACCTATAAACTCTTTTGAAACAAACCCTTTTTTCTTTAGGATATCAAATAAAACAAGAGCTTGTTCTGCTCTGTATTTAGCTTTTTTTAAAAATTCTTCTCCATTTTCTGGATTTTCATAATGGTTTTGAATATCAAAATGCTTATCAATATCTCCTTTGTATGCTACTAATAAGTTTTCAGCATTTTGTTGTGTTACTCCATTTGTAGTAAACACATAGTCTCTGTCTTGAGTAAGTCTATTAATTCTTGTTTGACCATCTGCATAGTCATTAGGATGTATCTCTAAATAATGTGAACGATCCAAGGGTAATGTAATAACTGCTTTAGGATCATATAAACCTTGAAATTTATTTGTTTCAAAATGTCTAATTGAAACGGGATTATCAGACGTAATTATTGGTGCATCGGTGTCATTAATTTTAATCACATTTATTGTACAATCGTATTTGAACTTTACAAAATTCCCCCATTGTTCTAAATGATTTACTAAAAAAGCTGTTCTTGCACGTTCATTGTATTCTTTTTTAACTACTTCAATATCATCTATATGAAATTCCATTTTTTCTCCATACAAATTCATTTTAATAATACCTTCTTTATTTACTGTATGTGAAGCAGTATCAAATATTTGGTTATTAAAACTTTTTTGATGATTTAGAATCCGTGGTGTGCGGAAATATAATGATAGACATACATAAAGTATTTGGATTTTTTGCTCTTGCGTAACCGTCAGCAGCTTTTCGTGAATAAGCAACTTATATACTTTTGGAAACTCACTATCAACATTTTCAGCATAGTGTTTTTCTAAGGCATATTTTATTTCATCTGATTCAGCTGGTATTGTATAAATATTCTTTTCAAAACAAATATCTTTAGTGCTAATTTGCTCTAATAGCATATCATTATCCATTTTGTAAACATCCACAAAGTGATTTCTTTTTCTTCCTTCAACTGCAAAGTTCTTTAAATATGAACGTGGTATATAATGTTGTTTTATTGGATTTGACATTATTCTATTATTTTGTTGAGACTTCTTGCTTCATAAAAACACGCCAAGTTAAAGGAAAAGGTTGGCTTTTATAATGCCTGCTTGCAACGTGTGCTACAATATCGAAACTGTGCTTAAAAATTTTAAAATCCTTTTCTAATCCAAAGAGTTCCATTTCTGATACCATTTCTTTTTTGTATTCTTCAGCATCTTCATAAAGGGTCAAAGAATGTTTTAGGGTTCCTTCCTCATGACTATAATCTTGAACGCAAATTTTATCTTCCATTTCTTCAAGTGGAAACCAGATTTGCAAATTCAAATCAGCAAAAAGGTCGTTAATTATCTTACGAATAAACTGATATAAGTCTTCTTGATTTAAAATTAAAGCATACTCTGCCAAAATAGGTACTATCATAGAAGATTCAATTTCACAGTCTTCATCTCCATTATGGATATCTACAAGCTTGTCATAATTTTTTCTAAATAATGGAAAGAATTTTTCTATCCTATATCTGTCATCAAAACCCATAGTGATGGATGTTATCCATTTTTTTGCTGGATCAAAATTTCGAGTAAAATATAATAAGTTAAGTGCTAGTGCTATCTCCACACTATGCGAATCGTATTCTGGATATTTTGAAGGTGGATTATTCTCTATAAATAAACATAGTGCATTACTAATTGAGAGCGCACTATTATAATATTTTTGAGCTTCTTCCTTACGGTCCTCGCGATAATGAATTCTATATTCTTGTATTTCACTTAATCCAATGGTCGCTATTATTCCGATTTCTTCCCAAACATTAAGACTATATTCTAAACTATTTCTACTGTATTTATAGAGGCTATGCTCAGTTCTATAATGCATCGCAGCTTTGTTAAAGTAATTCACTCCGATTATTCTTCGTAGAAGATGAATTTTATAAAACTCTTGTCTCACAAAAGTCTTTTCCATATGTCCGCCTTGCTGAATAAATTGCCAAACGAGTATTAAACTTCTCTCGCTTGCAAAAATTGACGGTTTTAAGTTTTCGTTATCCTGAGACCATTTGTAAATTATATTTAAACACAACCTAACGAGTCTAAGTTTTTTCAATATCTGTCTCTTCTGCTTCGATTGTTTCTCTAAAATTTGACCAATCAGCACATAAAAATGTTGTAAATTATAATCAGGTAATTCTAAAAACACTAAGGATTTTCTTAATAAGGACTGATACTCCTGTGGAAATAATTTTTCCTTTACCAAATAATCGTCAAGCATTGCGCTTATTTCTCCTGTTCCCCAAAAATCATATTCAACTTTATCCGTAGTATTTAAATCTACATATTGCGTCCAATCAATTAATACATTTTGATTAATGACTCCATTTGTGCATACAATTATTTTAATAGGTAACTTTTTTAAGCGAGTTGTAAGTGATGTGGTTATATAAGTATCTTTTATTTGATTCAATGTAGAACGGATTGCGTTTACATCTCCATCCCAAGTTGTTCGGGTTAGATTACCTTGCTTTACTGCAAACAAAAACACTTTTTTTATTCCATCATCTGAATCTATACCCACAGCTGAAATATCCACACCAAATTGCCGACCTCTCATTGGTCTTGAAATGGTTGTAAATTTCATTCCAACTAAAAGATCAGTCAATAAGGTGTCTAACTCCTTATCCTCCTTTAATAGTTTTATATATTCGCTGAGTAAAAACCTCATTGTCGTCTTTTAAAATTTTGCCATAATAATCTTTCCTTTTTTTGACCAATAGGGTCTATGAATTCGCCTCTTGGCATTTCCCCTTTATGCGAAACAACTCCTGGTGTCATCCTTTCGGTATATTCCCCATTGTACTTTGTAAATGAAGATGCTCCAGCTCTGTAATGAAGATTCTTAAATAAACCACGTAGCGGTGAACTATTATCTTCAGTTTCCTTATACATCTTCCTGAATTTTTTATTCTGGATTTTGTCGTAATGCATTAGTCGTCCCTCAGATGGTGCAAATTCTTTCAGAACCTTTAGGTCTGAATAAGCTTTATATTTATTTTCGCCTTCCTCAATAATATCTTTAATTATTTTTTTAAGTTTTCTGCTGGCGGTTTTCTTTTTTAGGTTTAAAAATTCTATTGTAGAATAATAATTAAATATAAAATGGTCAATAAACAAATCTGCCAAAAAAGGAACCACCTCTTTATTATCTACTTTTTGTTCTAGTATTGAATATACTAATGATAATGAAGTGTCTTTATCATAGACGAAAGCCAAAATTTTATAGGTTATAAATTCGATATCATAATCAGAAAGATCTTTTAACACATCTTCAGAAAGTGTTAACCCTAAAAGATTTCTCATATATCTAGCACCATTCATTTCGAAAATGGCAATATGAAAATTAGGATTGTCTTTATTTAACCAGTTGGTGTAGAGCTTTTGAAAATCAGGATAAAAATCATCGCAAAGT
Source organism: uncultured Algibacter sp. (assembly GCF_947487575.1). Lineage (GTDB taxonomy): Bacteria > Bacteroidota > Bacteroidia > Flavobacteriales > Flavobacteriaceae > Algibacter_B. The sequence continues at coordinate 203,912 of NZ_CANKXG010000006.1, forward strand.
GTATTTATTAAATGACTGAAGTATTCTATTTTTCTTGCATTTTCAAGACTCATATCTATCCAATCCGTAATAAAACCAACTACTATGCTTAAATTTGTTTTGGCTACATTTTCTAAGCGATATGCCAAGTGATTATAAGCACCTGCATGTTCAAGGTCTATGTGAAGTAATAATGGAAGATATTTTTCAAATAGTTTCATTTCCTTTTCTAAATTTAGATTATGGTCTAAAAAGTAAATGAGTTCTAGTTGAATGCCGATAGTTTTTACACTAGACAGTTTATCTATAATAGCATCAGCATTTTTTAAAACCTTTCTTTTAATTCTAACAGCAAAGAAAATTGATGGCCAAGACTCGGCTAATGCTTCAGTATTTGCAATATCATTAAATTGTTTCTCAATCCAACTGATAAAGGTTTTTGGTGTTGCTTTATCTAACAAATCTATCTTGGCTATAGATTGTATGCCAATTCTGCTTAAACTTATCTCAGCATTGCTCATTAAGCTTTTGATTTTAGTAATTGCAAACTTTTGGTCCGATTTATATAAGCCAGAGATAATATCTGTTAGAGAATCATACAAATATGGATTCTGAGCTTCCAAAATCTTAGAATAAATTTCCTTACCAAAAGAGGCGTTACTTTTTGATTCATTCTCTAAGGCTATTCTAAGATCTCTATGAGCGTAATTATTTTCTAACTTTTTTAATAAAGCCGGTAATGCTTCAATAAATAGGCTTCTATCAACTTTACTAATATCCTTACAAAAATCCTTATACTCCTTCCACCAATTATCTGGCTCTTTGTTATTTAATAAGTCTTGTAGAAATTGCAAATGAAAAGAATTAAATTTTTGACTAAAGTTAAAAAAGTATAGAAGCGAATTAGAAAAATTGTAAGGTATTTTTAATATTAATTCGCAATTCTTCAATTTTCATAGAAAAATATAGTTTAAATTTTATTTCATATACTAAATGAAATCAAACTAAATCAAATACTATTTAGCAGAAGATAAACAGCTAAATTCTGTACTTATTCTGTATTATGTGAAATAAAAAAGCCTTTCAATTTCTTGAAAGGCTTGGTTTTACTAGTAGCGGGAACTGGACTCGAACCAGTGACCTTCGGGTTATGAGCCCGACGAGCTACCTACTGCTCTATCCCGCGATTTAATCTTATAATAATTTACTTAGCTTTTAACTTTCGGTTCATAATGCCGACCAAATTATTTAGGACTGCAAATATACGTTGTTTTTTATGTTTCAACAAGCATAAATTTACAAAATATTATTGCTAAATGTTATTTACCTGAAACACTGTTAATTCTAAATTTACAATTTGAACTATTACTTGAATAGGGTTACAACACACTTCGCAATCTTCAATATAAGATTGATTGTAAATTGAATTATCCAGTAACATAGAAATCGTTTCCCAACAATATGGACATGTAAAATAATGCTCTACCTTACTATAAAATTAAAAAAACCATCATAAATATGATGGCTTCTTCATTAACTAGTTTTATAAAAACTTTATTTACTCTTTTTCAATATCCATAGTTGCTGTTGCATTTTGTAATTCTAAAAGCATTAACGTTGGTGGGTTTTTACCAGAAACACTAATATACTCTTGATTTAAATTATTATCACTTACCATCATAGTATTTAACTTTGTTAAATTCATAAACTCTTTTGGTAAATCTCCTGTGAATTTATTTGTTGACAACAACAATTCTTCTAAATCTTTCAATTGGGCTATTTCTGCAGGAATCTCACCATCCATTTTATTATCCATCAAACTTAACTTTTGTAATTTTGATAAAGCATAAATTTCATTTGGAATTTGACCAGTTAAAAAGTTACTTCCTAACAAAAGTTCTTTTAAATTGGTTAAACTCATTAATGAACTAGGTATTTCTCCAGTAAACTGATTACTGTATAATTTTAAAGATTCAAGGTTTTTTAACTCACCTAACTCTGAAGGAATATTTCCTTCAAATCTATTCATAAATAATTCAAGTGATTTCAGTTCTTTTAAGTTACTTAAAGATATAGGGAGTTTGCCCTGTAATTTATTAAATCCTAAGTTTAAAACTTTTAAACTCGAAAGACTACCAATTTCTTGAGGTAGCTCTCCATTTAAGTTATTAAATTGTAAATTTATTTCTATTACTCTATCGTTTTCAATTTTAACACCATACCATTTATCAACAGATGTATTTAAATCCCATGAGGAATTCCATTCTGCACCATTGGTTGCATTATATAAGGTGATTAAAGCATCTTTATCAGAAGAAGAAACATTAGCAAAGGCATACGCCGTAACTAAGAAACAAATGGCTAATAATTTTAAAGACTTCATTTTTGGTCAAATTTGGGATTAATTCTTGCACGAATATAAGCCGAAATCAGATTAAAAACTATTTTTATCGATGAAATACATTAAATTTTAACATTTTTTAATCGACAAACTGCTCTATTTCTAGTTGAATGACCTCCCATTTACTCATTAAACCTTGCAAATCTGTTTTCATTTTCTGATAATTATCGAAGAAATTTGGTTTAGATGTTGCCTCTTCATAATTAATCTCAAGTTCTAAATCAATCTTTTTAATATCACTTTCAAGCTGATTAATTTTAGATTCCACATTACTCAACTTGTTATTTAATGATTTTATTTTTTTCTGGTCTTCATAAGACTGTTGTTTCTTAACTTTTGGAGCGTCTTTAACAACAGTACGTTTTTCTACTTCACGCAAATTTTCAACTTTACGTTGATCTAAGTAATAATCAATATCACCTAAATACTCCTTTAGTTTATGATCTTTAAATTCATAAACAAGATTAGTTAAACCTTGGAGAAAATCACGATCATGTGAAACAAGAATTAATGTGCCCTCAAAACGTTTTAATGCTTCTTTCAAAACATTCTTAGATTTAATATCCAAGTGGTTCGTTGGCTCATCCATAATAAGCACGTTAAAAGGTTGCAACATTAATTTAGCTAATGCTAATCGATTTCGCTCACCTCCAGATAAAACACGTACGTATTTTTCAACCTCATCACCTCTAAATAAAAAAGACCCTAAAATATCTCTAACTTTACTTCTATTAGTTTCATTAGCTGCATCAATCATGGTATCTAAAACGGTTTTATTACCGTCAAGATATTCCGCTTGATTTTGCGCGAAATAACCAATCTTTACATTGTGTCCCAATTTTAAATGACCATTGTATTTTATATCACCGACTATAATTTTTGCCAATGTTGATTTTCCTTGCCCGTTTTGTCCTACAAATGCAGTTTTACTATCTCGCTCTATAAGTAAATTAATATCTTTTAAAACTTGATTATCACCATAATTTTTTGACACTTTTTCAGCCTCAACCACAACTTTACCTGGTGTTATAGAAACTGGAAAATTAAGAGTCATTACACTGTTATCATCTTCATCAACTTCAATTCTATCAATCTTATCAAGTTTTTTAATAAGTGATTGAGCCATGGTAGCTTTTGATGCCTTAGCACGAAACTTTTCAATTAATTTTTCGGTCTGCTCAATTTGCTTTTGTTGATTTTTTTGAGATGCCAATTGCTGCGTTCTTAATTCTTCACGTAGCACTAAATATTTTGTATATGGTTTAGGATAATCATAAATACGTCCAAGAGAAATTTCAATAGTTCTATTAGTTACGTTATCTAAAAACATTTTATCATGGGATACAATAGCAACTGCACCAGTATAATTTCTCAAAAAACTTTCCAACCAAATAATAGATTCAATATCCAAGTGGTTAGTAGGCTCATCTAAAAGTAAAATATCGTTGTTTTGCAGCAATAATTTAGCCAACTCAATACGCATACGCCAGCCACCAGAAAAGGTATCTGTGAGCTTATCAAAATCTTCTCGTTTAAAACCTAAGCCTTGAAGTATTTTTTCTGTATCACCTTGATAGTTATAGCCGCCTTGAATTTCATATTGATGCTGAAGTTCATTTATATCAATCATTAGTTGATTATAACTTTCACTTTCATAATCCGTACGTTCTGCCATTTGAGTATTAACGGCCTCCATTTTAGTCTCTAATTCTTTAATTTCAACAAAGGCTTCGTAAGATTCTTCTAAAACGGTTCTGCCAAAAATAAAATCAATATCCTGTTTTAAAAATCCAATTTTAAGTTCTTTATCTGCTGCAATTTGACCCGTATCAGGTTCCATTTCTTTCGATAAAATTTTAAGCATAGTCGATTTACCCGCTCCATTCTTTCCAATAAGCCCGATTCTATCACCATTACCTAATTTGAAGGTTATGTCTTCAAATAGGTATTCTCCTTGAAATGAAATCGATAAATTATGAATGTTCATCATAGAAATGTAACTTTTATCACAATGCAATATTATTAAATTGGTACTTTTGCGCTGTAATTGCGGATGCAAAAGTACATTAAATTATATGTTTAAAAAAGGAACAAAATTATATAGTATTTTTTTGGGTACATGTCCCAAATGTCATGAAGAATCCATGTTTAAAAACAAAAATCCCTATGTACTCTCGGAGGCATTAAGTATGAATGAAAAATGCTCTAACTGTAATACCAAATACAAAATCGAGCCATCATTTTTCTATGGTTCCATGTATGTAAGCTACCCTGTGGGTATTGCATTTGCCACTGCAGCATTCGTCATTTCCTTTTTCATATTTAAGGCAAGTTTAGCAACTGTATTTATTGCTATAGTAGCAACTTTAATAATATGCTTACCCATAATTTTAAGGCTTTCAAGAAACATTTGGATTAACTTTTTTATGAGTTATGATAAAACTTTGGCAAAAAAATAAGTTTTGGGCGTTAACCAAAAAAGGCCAGGGTTTATGTTGCAATCCCTAACGTAAGTTCATCTCAACTTTCTAGTAAAATCGATTAATATCAATTTCTTTATCAAGAAACTCGTTGTTTTCAATGAAATTATAGAGTTGCTTAGCAACATACGGACCAATCATAACACCACGAGTTCCTAATCCGTTTAACACAAATACATTCTTATAGTCATGATGTTCTCCCACCAAAGGCCTTCTATCTTTTACCGTTGGTCTTATACCAGTTACTTGATTTACAACTTTAAATGGACAATTAATAAGCTTTACAAGCTTGCCTAAAAGTTCATCCTTAGCTTTATCTGTAACATTATGACTTAAATCCTTCCATTCATATGTTGCTCCAACAATATACAAATCATCACCAAGCGGAATCAAAAATACTCCAGCTTTTAAAACATAATCAATTTTTAAATCTGGCGCATATATAGTAAGTAACTCGCCTTTTGCAGGGTTCAATGGCAACGTATTAAAGTATGGATTATACTTTATACCAGAACCTTCAGCAAAAACAATATACTTTGCATTTATATTTTGATAAATAACAGTGCTGTCTTGTAATTGTAAATCATTATAAGCAAACTGAGATTCAAATAATAAGTTAACTTTTAATAAGTCTGACTTATAAGCTTCAATCATAGTTTTTACATCAATTCTACCCGTTTCTAAAACCTCACCAAAACCAAAAGGAGCGTCAATGCCATCATTATCATTCTTTTTAATTTCAGTAGAAAGGTATCTTGAAAGCAAAGGCTTATCTGAGGCTGCAAACCAATCATTTTGCTCTTCAAGAGAAGCAAATTTTCTATAAACCGGAATTTTATAATCTAGCTTTACCTTTAGCCTATTTTCAATATTTGTATAAACAGGCAGTGCCATTTCTATTTGCTCTGTACTTCTCCAAACGGATGTAAAACGTTTTAACACCACAGGATTATACAAACCACCAGCTACTGTTGATGATTGCTGAGAGGCATCATCAAACACTATAAAGGTTTTACCAGATTCTCTTAATTGCTCGCAAAAACTAACTCCTGCAATTCCAACACCAACTATAATATAATCTACTTGCATAATTACTTGCGAAGATAGTTACATTATATTATTTAATAGGTTTTCGACTGCATTCAACCAAAAATCTTTCGCTGTTTAAACAAAAAAAAACGCCCACTTAAAAAGTGAGCGTTTAATTTAATTATAGATTATTATGGCTTAATATGTCCACATGTCTAATTCAAAATCTCTAATCTTATCCTTGATTCTTTCAGATTCAAGCAATTGCATTAAAGCATTTTGAGACACATATTCTGATATAGCTCTATCTCCTTGTACATTTTCTTCTCTAAAAATGTAGCCTTGAAAACGTCTTGCATTCAACACGTGATCAAAAGAAAACGGCATAGAACTATTTGAATTGTTAAAAGATTTTGCTTCGTGTAGCACCTCTCTAGCATCTGGGAAGAATATCCAAAACAAAGGCACTAAATCAGGTTCAGAGTCATCAATAAAGTTAACATCTGGAGCTACAGGAGCAATTCCTAACAATCTGTATTTCATTTCTGCTTGGCGTTTATCAAAATACCAAAGACCTTTTATGTGGTACTCTTGAATATCTGCAGCAGTAATATCTCTTTGATTAATATACTCAGCAGATAATTCTTCACCTGCATTTATTTGTTCAATACCTAATTCTGTAGTATCAACCATTTTTAAAGCAGACTCAATATCTTTCAAAGTACGTTTAGTAGTAAAATAAGAATCATCATAAATATTTTTGATTTTTCCGTTTTTAATGTTCTTCATAAGTACATCATATAATGATCTTCTATCACTACCAATATTGTTTGTATCAATTGGATAGTAAAGCGGAAAATTAGCACGCTCATCAAGCACAACTTTTTCCCAAACCATTTTAGAAAACAGAATATCTCTATCGTCTACATAGCCATATTCTAAAGGCTTATCATTGTCAACTGCCTTTTGAGCCTCAGTTCTTACACCTATTTCATCAGGACTTTTAGCATTAAGTATATTCGCTTGAGCAAATAGACTTGATACTGTAAAAACAGTAGCAACGGTTAATAAAAAACTTTTTACGTTCATCTTAATTTTATTTTACATTCTAATTATTAGAGATAGCCTTAAGTTAAGACTATCTCTAATAATTTATTTTAATTTGTAAGCTCTACAAAAACAGGTGATACTTTTTTAAGTATTACACTTACACCACTCGCTTTTGCTTCAATATCAAATATTTGAACTCCAGATCCACGTTTAGCTTTTGCTAAAGCTTTTTGAGCTCTACTATCTAACTTGTTTCCTTTAACATTTATTGTTGGTTGTCCTGGAACTTTAAATTTAAATCCAGAGACACGTAATGGTAATTCAAAATCGAAATCATCAAATTTAGCTCCAACAGTAGAAATTTTAAGGCTATTACGTTGCATTTTTATTGCACCATCTTCTCCTCTTATTGTTCCTGTTGGTTTTGGCAAATCTTTAATTCTAAATTTAGCATTATCACTTACTTTACCTCCATCTGGTAATGTACCAGTTACGTTAATAGTTACTTCTCTACCTTGTATTCTTGTAGCATCCATAACATATCTGCTTCCTCCTGATCTAGATAAACCTTGAGCACTAGCAGTTACTTTATTATCTGGAACACCAGCAAATGAAATAGTCATTGGGTTTTTAACACCTCTATAAACTACATTCATTTTATCAGCAGAAATTGTTGCTGCATTTGGTTTTGCAACCGTAGCAAATGATGATTTTACAGGTACTTCAATTTCCTCACCATCTTGAGCAAAGATTAATTTACCCTCAATTTTATGTTCTCCAACACCACCAGTACCTATTAATAATTTTACTTTACCATCTTCAATAGCATATTGCTTTTCGGTAAGCTTTCTACCATCTAGTGTTAACTCAACTCTACTTGGTTTTGTTGATGCATCTTTACGACCTAATACAATTTGTCCATCAAATTTCTCACCATTAAAGTAAGCAGATTTAGATGTTTCCATTAAGGTTGTATAATTAGTCATAGACACTTCATTACCAAGTGCATTTCCTAACATACTTGACAATACTTCAGATTCAGTAGTCTTAATATCTGACTGAAGTTGAGTCATTTTAGTTAAAGAGGCTACTAAAGGAAATCCTTTGTAGTGATAATCTAACCAATCTTTTGGCTTAACTTCTCCAGTAACTTTAATAGGATCAGTGTTAAATCTCTTATCAAGGTCTTTAATTACAGATTCCATTCCTTTTTCGTCAGCAAGTATTTTAGATACTCCTTCTCTAAAGGTTTTCATTTGCTTTAAAAATTCTTGACCATCTTCTTTAATCTTGTCTCCTTTAAAGAAATGTTCGTCAAGATAATCGCCTTTATCCATAATCTCATAATCTGTAGGATCATCGATTTTAGCAGTCATTTTACCTTTTAAATCTGTTAAATAAGCATCAAAATTATGCGCTAGTTTATCAATTTGATCTGCTTTAGCTTTTAAAGGCTTGTATTTTTCTGGTTGATCTTCAGCTTTCACTTCTAAACTTGCAACAAAACTAGCATTTCTAGCTTCAGTTGCTTCATTAGATTCCGTAAGCTTTTCGTTCATTAATCCGAAGGCCGATAGCACTTCTTTTGACATATTTAAAGCTAGCATTGCTATAAATATTAAATACATCAGATTAATCATCTTTTGTCTTGGTGATAAATTTCCTCCTGCCATTTATAATTAGGTTTTTGGTTAATATTGAATTTGGGATTACCCCCTAATTATTTATTCATTGCAGATAACATTCCACCATACACACCATTTAATGATGATAAGTTAGACGCTAAAGATTGCATTTGTTCTTTTAATTTCGCAGCATTCTCAACAGATTCTTCATTAACTGCTTGTTGCTTAGTTGCGTTATCTAACTGTACCTTGTATAAACTGTTTAAAGATTCCATTTGAGCAGCAGCTAATGATAATTCCTCACCATATTTTTTAGATGCTTCAACAGAATCAACTGTAGATGACATGTTTTTAGCAGCACCTTCGAAACCTCTGATGCTTTCTCCTAAACTTTCGATTAATTCGCCATCAATCTTAGCTTCTTTTAATAAGTTATCTAATTTTTGAGATAACATACCTTGTACATCTTCTTTTCCATCTTTGCTGATTGATTGTCCTCCAGCTAATTCTGGATATACTAAAGACCAATCTAAATCATCATCAACAGGTTCAAACGCTGATAATGCAAATATAATTGCCTCTGTTACAAGACCAATAGTTAACATTACGTTACCTGTTAAAGGTCCAATTTCAAAGTGAATAATTTTGAATAATGCACCAACGATTACAATTGCTGCTCCTAGGCCATAGGCCATATTCATGAATTTTTTGTTTGCTTTTGACTTTGCCATAATTTTCGGTTTTTAATTTAAGTAGGTTTTCTTTTTTACTTAAGTAGGTTAATTAATAGTGTTTATTATTGATTTGGATTAAAAATTATTTCTTACCGCTGCTTGTTACTTGTGTCCCCATATAATCTTGCACGGTTCTGAATCCTATATAACTCCTTGCAGAATCTGCATATTCGTAATCTCTAGAACTCACTTGTAAAAAGTAAGCTACATCTTTCCATGAGCCTCCTCTTACTATTTTTCGTTTATTGTCTGAATCATTAACACTTGGGTTAATACTTGATGTATATTCATAAGATGAAGGATCATAAGATGCATTCACCCATTCTGACACATTACCAGCCATGTTATATAAATTATAATCATTCGGGTCATAAGATTTAGCTTCAACAGTATATAAAGCCTGATCTGCTGCATAATCACCTCTTACTGGCTTAAAGTTTGCCATAAAGCACCCTCTATCACTTTTAGTATAAGGTCCACCCCATGGGTAAGTTGCTGCCTGCAAACCACCTCTAGCAGAATACTCCCACTCCGCTTCTGATGGTAATCTAAACGTATTTACCATTTGAGCTCCTTTTTTTGCTTTTTGGTAAGAGTTTTTGTTGATTGTTCTCCACTCACAAAATGCTTTGGCTTGTTTCCAAGTAACACCTACAACTGGATAATCGCTATAAGCATCGTGCCAGAAGTAATCATTATGCATAGGTTCGTTATAAGAATATGCAAAATCTCTAATCCAAACTGTAGTGTCTGGGTAGATTTCTAATTCTTCTTTAATAATAACATCTTTACGTTTTACACCTCTACTTCTTGCTGCCTCTTGAATATCCATATGGCTGTATTGAAATTTAAATTTCGTAACATCCCAAGTACGTTGTCCGTTATAAGACTCTTCTAAAGGTAAATACATCGTATCCATAACCTCGGCATAGTATTCATCCAAGTATTCTGAAGTATCATATATTAAATCAACATCTTTATTGATTTTTCTTCCTTCGTAACCTGTTGGTCCTAAACCTGTATAGTTATCATACATGTATTTTTCGTAAACTGTCATGTTTTCAGGGTCAGCATCACTAAAAGCATATTCACCAATAGTACCCTCATCTGCAGGGGTTAGTCCAACCTCATCAGCTAGTACTGCCAATTTCATTCTTACAATTGAGTCTCTTACCCAATTAACAAATTGACGGTATTCGCTATTTGTTATTTCAGTTGCATCCATATAAATGGCTCTAACAGTAACTGTTTTTGATGGTGCATCATTTACACCAGCAAGATCATCATCTGCTTTACCCATTATAAATGCTCCGCCCGGAATAAGTTCCATACCATAAGGCTTTTCTGGATGCCATTTTTTTCCTTGTACACCTACTAGTTCGCCTCTATCTTTAGAGCCGCAACTTGCAAGCATTGCAAATACAGTGGTTAATAATATAAACTTCTTAATATCCATAGAAAACTTGAGGTTAATTATTTTAAGCTTCATTTTTGAGAGCGTAAACATATTTATATATTTTTAATAAAACAACTTTTTATCTAAAAAAATAACATTTCATCGTAAAAAAACAGCATTTCAACGATAAAAATGGTAGTTCAGCTAAACTTGACATTTTACACACTATTCTTTTGTAGCGCTTTATACCAGCGATCTGGCAACTTATTATTGCAGGCATCTAAATAATCTTTATGCATGCATGGTAATAACGTATGTCTTTTCAATTTATTATTGACTTCTGATAAAAAAGGAATTTCAATCCACCATCTTCCTGTTTTATTACTTTTATAAAATATCAATTCCTCTGACTCTACCAACGTAATATATTTTTGATAGTTTCTATCATCTGAAAAATCGTCATCCTTTACTCTATAGTTAACGCCTTCAATAAAGTACCACAATATTTGGGCAACTAACATAGATGTAAGAGCGTCATCCTTTGATGGTTTATATTCATATATTCCAAATGATGACACTTTATTACTTATACCAGCATAACGAGCAATAGCGCAAATCTCTTTTCCATCTAAACCATTGGGTGAGTACTTTTGCCTCAAACTTACCTCTCCTCCTTTTACAGATGTTAAATCTATACTTACAATATTGGCGTCTCTTAAAACAGGCTCAACCATTGTAACGTCATTTGAAACTTCTCCTAATCGATAAGACTCAAAATATAAATTATCCATCAAATCTATTTCTTCTTGCGAATTAAAATAGGTTTGATAACCAATAGCGGCATAATTGAAAAGATTATATGGCTGATCTAAAATAATTTTCCCTACAAAACTATTATTTTTTATTGGTTTTGTAGAATCTCCAAGATTAAACTGAGCATCAACATTTACAATATTAACCATAGGAACTAAATCATCATAAGCTCTATAATTAGCATATGTTAAATCTTGTGAACCCCCTAGAATTAACGGAATAATATTTTTCTTAACCAATATGACTATAACTTCTCGTAAAGCAAAATAAGTATCTTCAATACTTTCTCCTTTATTAATATCACCTAAATCTGCTACTTGGATATTCCAACTACCAGGAAAAAGACCGTAAAAGGATTTTCTTATTTCATTAAGTTGAAATTCTTCACCAATATAATTGATATCATTTCTGTTTTCTAAAACGCCAAGAATAGCAATATTAACACCCTCTAAATCTGGAATACCATGTTGAGCGGAGTGAATTTTTAGTTTTCTACCTAGTGCTTGAGCAGATAATAGCTCGTTATGTGCTAAAACCGAATCTGAAACTGGTGATAAAAAATTAAAGTTCATGTATTATTATTTCTTCTTAGCTGGCGCTTTCTTTTTTGCGGTGGTTTTTCTTTTAGTAGCTTTCTTCTTAGGTGTATTAGCTTCAATAATGGCTTTCGCTTCTTCTAAAGTCATTTCAGAAACATCAACGGTTTTAGCAAGCTCAACTTTTATTTTTCCTTTTAAAACATTATGCCTTCCCCAACGTGCTTTTTCAACACGAATACCTTCATCTTCCCAATTATGAATTACCTTGTCAATCTCCTTTTGGATTTTGACTTCAATCAATTCAACAATATCTTCATCTGATAAGTTATCCCAATCGTATTTCTTATTTACATTAATAAACATATTGTTCCATTTAATAAATGGTCCAAAACGCCCTTTACCTTTTTGCACTGGCAAATCTTTATACATATATATTGGCGCGTCTGCTTTTTGTTTTTCTTTTATTAAAACAATAGCATCATCTAACTCTACACTTAAAGGGTCTGTTCCTCTTGGAAGTGATACAAAGGCATCTCCAAATTTCACATAAGGTCCAAAACGCCCATTATTTACCAATATTTCCTCACCTTCATAATTACCTAAATTTTTAGGAAGTTGGAATAAATCCATGGCTTCTTCATAGGTAATTGAATTTAATTGTTGATCTGGGCTTAAACTAGCAAATTGTGGTTTCTCCTCATCATCAACAGTACCTATTTGTACCATTGGTCCAAACTTACCTAAGCGCACACTTACTCGTCTACCAGTTTTAGGATCTTCTCCTAAAATACGCTCACCAGATTCTCTATCAGCATTTTCTTTTACATCTTCAACGACCGGATGAAAGCCTTTATAAAAATCTTTCATCATTTTAGTCCAATTTTCATTGCCTTCGGCTATATCATCAAAATCAGCCTCTACTTTCGCAGTGAAATTATAATCTAAAATTTGCTCAAAATGATTTACTAAAAAATCGGTTACAATCATTCCAATATCGGTAGGAACTAATTTTCCTTTATCTGAACCTACTTTTTCACTTAAGGTTTTATCTTTTACAGCACCTAGTTGCAATGTCAATTGCGAATAATTACGCTCTTCACCTTCTACGGTACCTTTCTCAACATAATTTCTGTTTTGAATAGTTGAAATAGTTGGCGCATAAGTTGACGGACGACCAATACCCAATTCTTCTAACTTCTTAACTAAAGAAGCCTCAGTATATCTTGCTGGCGGACGCGTGTAACGCTCGGTAGCTGTAATATAGTTGTTAAGTAAATTTTCATTCGTTTTCATTGCTGGTAGCATACCATCTTGCTCAACATTTTCATCATCTGTACCTTCAAGGTATACTTTTAAAAACCCGTCAAAAGTGATAACTTCTCCATTTGCAGTAAACGTTTCCTTATGTGTTGAAGCACTAATTTTTACATTAGTACGCTCTAATTCTGCTTCGCTCATTTGCGATGCAATAGCTCGTTTCCAGATTAAATCGTACAAGCGCGCTTGATCTCTATCAATAGCTACAGAATGTGTGGCGAAATTTGTTGGGCGAATAGCCTCATGTGCTTCTTGAGCTCCTTTAGCTTTGCCTTTATAGTTTCTTGATTTACTATATTTATCACCATAAGCATTTTTAATTTCTGCCTCTGCTCCTTTTTTAGCTTCATCAGATAAGTTGACACTATCTGTTCTCATATAAGTAATTAAACCAGCCTCATAAAGGCGTTGTGCCATAGTCATGGTTTTACTTACTGAAAAATATAATTTACGCGATGCTTCTTGTTGTAACGTTGACGTTGTAAATGGTGCAGCAGGCGATTTTTTTGCAGGTTTCTTTGTTAAATCTGAAACTTTAAAATCTGCTGAAGCATTTTGTTCTAAGAATTTTTGAGCTTCTGCTTTAGTTGAAAAATTCTTTGGAAGTTTGGCTTTAAACGTTTGCCCGTCTTCATTTGAGAATTCTGCGTCAATTCTGTAAGAGCCTATTGGCGTAAAATCTTGAATATCCCTTTCCTTTTCAACAATTAGCCTTACAGAAACAGATTGTACTCGACCCGCAGATAAACCACCTTTTACTTTTCTCCAAAGTACTGGAGATAGTTCATAACCAACAATTCTATCTAGAACACGTCGTGCTTGTTGTGCATCTACCAAATCGTAGTCAATACCTCTAGGGTTTTCTATTGCTTTTAAAATAGCTGCTTTTGTAATTTCATGAAAAACAATACGTTTTGTTTTGTCTTTTTCAAGTTTTAAAGTTTCTGCTAAATGCCATGCAATAGCCTCTCCCTCTCGGTCTTCATCACTTGCCAACCAAACCATTTCTGCTTTTTTAGCTAAGTCTTTCAGTTTTTTTACAACTGCTTTTTTATCTTTTGAAACTTCGTATTTTGGTTTAAAATCACCATCAACATCTACCCCTAATTCCTTGGAAGGTAAATCGGCAATATGCCCAAAACTAGATTCTACTTTAAAATCTTTTCCTAGAAATTTTTCAATGGTTTTTGCCTTAGCAGGTGACTCTACTATCACTAAATTCTTCGCCATACTTCATTTTTTGAAGCTACAAATGTATATCAAAAAAAGTTTATCTGTAGCATTTTATAGATTATCTGTGTATTATTTAAATAAAAAGACCTGCTTTTAACATTTTAAAAGTAAGCTTTTCTATTAAAAATCTGAATCGTCTTTTATTCCTATTTTCTCAATTTCATTGTTACTTTCAAAACCTACTACTTCCATATAAATAAAAAAAACAGGCAAATAAACTATAGACATAGTAAACAGAACACCTATCCCACAAGCTATAATACCTAACATTCCTATAACACCAGTAACAAACATAGTCCCAAAAGTAATAAGCCATTTTTTATTACCAAGCTTAAAACTTGCTTTAACAATTTCCATCTCACTTAAATCTGGATTATTAGCAAAAATAACAGTAAAATAAGACAGTGGCACAAACACATAAATATAAGGTATTATAAACAAGAATTGAGCTACCACAGCAATCCCCGTATGAATTATACCTAACATTAATAATTTGGAAAAATACTGTTTATTTAAAAAATAAAAATAATCATCTACTACATTTCCCCCTAAAACATGTTGCTTGCAAATTCTATAAAATGCTGCTACAAAGGCCATGGTCATCATACTTACTAAAATGGTCTGCGGAATACTATAAATTATAGTTTCTGAATAAAAACTATAAAAAGAATCAAAATCAAAATCATTAAAAATAAAATTCTGCTTTGGAGCTAAACCTATTAATGAGAATAAGATATTTGTTCCAATTGCTACAACAATAATTAGCAAAATAGTTAAAAGACCTTTAAGCCAAACTTTTTTAAATAGCTCTATGATACTATCAAATAAGCTACTAAAAACCAAGTCTTCAGCATTCTCTATCTTTTTTTCTAAACTATGGAATGAATTCATAATGGTTTGGATGTTTTAAAAGCAAGTATTATTGTTTTCTAAATTCGTTACAATTATACATAAAAAAAATCTGCCCGAAGGCAGATTTCAAAAACAACATTAGCTATGTTTAGTTTAGTTTGAATTGGCTAATAAGCCCAATGTTGTTTTCCAAATATTCGTATTGATAAATTACATTTCCTCCTATCATTATTAAACTATTTTCCAAAGGAATAACATCTTTAGCTTGAATATCTTTCAATGAATTTATTAGTTTTAAATCATCAGGAGTTTCTCGGTCAAACAGTTTTAAACCAGCTGTACCATCACAAACGTAAAGTGTGTTATCTTTAATTCCTAAACCATAAGGGTTTTCCAAATCATACCTGGCAGCTAACTTGGGGTTTGCTTTATCGCTAATATCAATAACCTCTAAGATACTTTCAAGTTGCCCACATAAGTTACCTCCTCTTAAGGTTAAATAAGCATAATCTCCATCAACAACCACAGGATCACAACCTTCCCAATGTGTAAACTCAGAAACAAATTCTGGAGATGATGGATTAACCAAATCATAAATATACATGCCATTTGTGCTTCCAAGATATAAATACCCTTCAGCTTGAAACATGGTTTCTATATTCCAACCTGCATATTGAGTATCAGTAAGAACTGGTTTCTCCAAATTCTGAATATTAAAAATAGCCATCTCATAATTTCCAACCGCATATAAATAGTTGTCTACAATTTGAAAACGTGCTAAAGAACCTCCTATCCCGGTAGCAGACTCAGCACCAGAACTTAAAACTGCCACATCATTAAAAACAACATCAATTTGGTGGTCATCAACTTTTTTGCGGCGTTCAGTAGTTAATGTCCACCCCACAACAATTTGATCTTCAAAATCAACTCCTTTAAAATCCACATCATCAGCTTCAATAGGAATGTCATAATCATACACATTAAAAACATCTTCCAAACGCTCAACAATAAACACATTGTTAATATCAGAAAGATCAAAAACAACTAAGTCCGTAGCACTATCTGCATACAAAAAACCATTTTTAACCGACATATCCTCATTCCCAGGAATTTCAATAAACTTAATTGCTTTTGGTGATTCTGGGTTCGAATTATCAATAACATGAATACCAGAATCCACATCACCAACAAAAATATAATCCTGATACACATAAATTTTACCAGGCTCTTCAATGGTTTTAGGCACAGCGACTTTTACCGAACTTCTAAAAGCAGATTTGCTCATTAACTGCGGTGTTGCAACTTGTACAAATTCATAATCGTCGTCATCATTTTTATCACAGGATAAAGCGACAATTAGTATTAAGGACAAAAAAAGGTATTTCAATTTCATAGGTAGGTGTTTTTAGTATTTATAATTTAAAGAAGACTCAAAGCCTTCAATATGCAATATTATTTCATTGCTTCCATTAATTTGTAGAGATGCTAAATCAAATGAAATCGTTCTTTCAAAATAAGCTAAACACAATTCATCATTTATTAACTGAAGCTTTAAATAACGCTGTTCTGGCGATGATTCTGCAATTGCTCCTGAATCTACTAAATTAAACACCCAAGTATTTCCATCACAGCCAGAAGCACCTAATTCAACATTCAAGCAATCATCGGTTATTTCAGCATTTATAAATTCGAAAGAAGATGATTCAAAGTTTTCATATAGATTCTCATTAATAACAACTCGATAATCACATAAGTCACTAGAAATATTTGGTTCGTCTACATCTTCGCATAGTATGTTCATAGAACAAAACATAATAACTATTGCAAAAGACATTTTTTTAAGCAGAATTCTCATTTGAGACAAGTTTGTTATAACATAGATACATAAACCCTATTAAGGTTGCGTTAATTTTTAAAATAAATTCAAAATTTAATAACAAAAACCAAACTGCCACTTTGTCATAAAATATAAATAAATTGTATCTTTGCATGCTTATTGACCGATAGAAGTATCAATCAATTTATGGAAAAGATAATAGACGAAAATAAACAAGGACAATCCTTAACTCTAAATAAAAAAGAAGGCAACAAACGTAAGCTTTTTATAGAGAGTTACGGTTGCGCTATGAATTTTAGCGATAGCGAAATTGTAGCCTCCATTTTAACCAATCAAGGCTTTAATACCACACAAAATCTAGAAGAAGCCGATTTAGTTTTAGTAAATACCTGCTCTATTCGAGATAAGGCAGAACAAACCGTTCGTAAACGCCTTGAAAAGTATAATGCCGTTAAACGCGACCATAATCCAAAAATGAAAGTTGGTGTATTAGGTTGTATGGCAGAACGTTTAAAAACAAAATTTCTTGAAGAAGAAAAAATTGTCGATTTAGTTGTAGGTCCAGATGCATACAAAGATTTACCAAATTTACTTGCAGAAGTTGATGAAGGCAGAGACGCCATAAACGTTATTCTTTCAAAAGAAGAAACTTATGGCGATATTTCACCTGTGCGTTTAAACACTAACGGCGTAACCGCATTTGTATCCATTACTCGTGGATGCGATAATATGTGTACGTTTTGCGTAGTACCTTTTACTAGAGGAAGAGAACGCAGCAGAGCTCCACAAAGCATCATTGAAGAAGTAAACGATTTATGGAACAAAGGCTATAAAGAAATCACACTGCTTGGTCAAAACGTAGATAGTTATTTATGGTATGGTGGCGGACTTAAAAAAGATTTTGACAAAGCAACCGATATGCAAAAAGCAACATCTGTTAATTTCTCAAACTTACTAGATCTTTGCGCCAAAGCCCAACCAAAAATGCGTATTCGTTTTTCAACATCAAACCCACAAGATTTAACGTTAGGTGTTGTTGAAACTATGGCTAAACATCAAAATATCTGTAACCATATTCATTTACCAGTACAAAGTGGCAGTAACCGTATTCTAAAAGAAATGAACCGTTTGCACACTCGCGAAGAGTACATGACATTGATTGATAAAATCAGAAAAATTATTCCAGATTGCGCCATAAGTCAAGATATGATTGTTGGTTTTCCAACGGAAACTGAAGAAGACTTTCAAGACACCATATCACTAATGGAATATGTAAAATACAACTTTGGATACATGTACAAATACTCTGAACGCCCAGGAACCATGGCGGGAAGAAATATGGAAGATGATGTGCCAGAAGAAACAAAAAAACGAAGACTGCAATATATTGTTGATTTACAAAGGCTTCACAGCGAAATTAAAACCAAAGAATGGCTTGATAAAACGGTGGAAGTGTTGATTGAAAAAGAATCAAAAAAATCAGATACGCAATGGTCAGGTCGCACACCACAAAGTATAGTGTGTGTGTTTCCAAAAGAAAACTATAAAGTAGGCGATTTTGTAAACGTAAAAGTAAAAAATTGTACCAGCGCTACATTGATTGGTGAAGTAGTTGGATATTCAGATAATAATTAAAAAGTAATGTCAGAATTCAACTTTAATAATAAAACATTTTCACTTTTAGAAAACTCTGAAAACGGGAAAGTGAATTCTGAAACCATATTTAAATATAAACAAGAAGGCAATTTAGTAACCGCCGATTATTATGGAGGCACTATTAAATATGGAAAAATAATTGCCAACTTAAGCAACAATACACTTAATATGTTATACCAATGTATAACAACAGAAAATGAATTAAAGGCAGGAAAAGCCATGGCGAAAATTAGTTTAACTAAAAATAAAAAAATGAAGTTAAAACTAAATTGGGAGTGGTTAGGAGATAAAAATAACAGTGGAATTTCTGAATATATTGAGAATTAAAATTAAGTATTAAATGGAATCAGTTCAAGCTATAAAACAACGCTTTGGTATTATTGGAAATACACCATCACTAAATCGTGCTATCGAGAAAGCTATTCAGGTTGCACCTACTGATATTTCAGTTTTAGTAACCGGTGAGAGTGGTGTTGGTAAAGAAAGTATTCCGAAAATTATTCATCAATTATCACATAGAAAACACAATAAATATATTGCTGTAAACTGTGGTGCCATTCCAGAAGGCACCATTGATAGTGAATTATTCGGACACGAAAAAGGAGCCTTTACAGGAGCAACACAAACCCGCGCAGGATATTTTGAAGTGGCAGATGGCGGAACTATTTTTTTAGATGAAGTTGGCGAATTACCATTAACAACCCAAGTACGCTTATTACGTGTTCTAGAAAATGGCGAGTTTTTAAAAGTAGGCTCTAGTAAAGTGCAAAAAACAGATGTACGCATTGTAGCAGCTACAAACGTTAATATGTTTGAAGCTATCGAGAAAGAAAAATTTCGTGAAGACTTATTTTACAGATTAAGTACAGTAGATATAAACCTACCGCCACTTAGAGAGCGACAAGAAGATATTCATTTATTGTTTAGAAAATTTGCCAGTGATTTTGCACTAAAATATAAAATGCCAACTGTAAAATTGACTGACAATGCTATTCAAGTGTTATTAAAACATCGCTGGGGCGGAAACATTCGCCAGTTACGAAATATTGCAGAACAACTTTCTGTTTTAGAACAAAACAGAACTGTTACGGCAGAAGTTTTAAGAAGTTATTTACCCCTTACAGCTGGAACCAATTTGCCAGCAGTAATTAAAACATCTAAATCTGAAAGTGACTTTAGTAGCGAACGAGAAATTCTTTATAAGGTGCTTTTTGACATGAAAGCAGACCTTAATGACTTGAAAAAGTTAACTATGGAGTTGATGAAAAATGGGAATACTAAAGACGTTGAAAAAAATAATGAAAGCCTGATTCAAAAAATATATGGAAATGATGATGATGATGAAAATTTAACCTATGAAGAAACCATAGAAAACAATGACGTTATTGCCATTCCTGAACATACTCCAATTGAAGAAGAAACATCTCCAATTGAAGACAAATATTACTTTGCCGAAGAAATTGAAGAAGAAGAGACCTTATCTTTACATGATAAAGAATTAGAATTAATTAAAAAATCGCTTGAACGTCACAACGGAAAACGTAAATTAGCAGCTGCAGAATTAGGCATTAGCGAACGCACATTATATAGAAAGATTAAACAATATGATTTGTAATTTTAAGTTTTATCTATATCACTAGTTTAGAAATATATGAAATCAGTTAAATATCTCGTTTTACTATTATTAATCACAACTTTTACGGGTTGTAAATTTTACTCATTCACTGGAGCATCTATACCCCCAGGAACAGAAACCTATCAAGTAAATCGTTTTGAAAACACATCCTTATTGATAGAACCAGGTTTAGAACGTGATTTCAAACTAGCTCTTGAAGATTTAATACAAAACCAAACTAATTTAACACTTGTTCCCTCAAAAGGAGATTTAATTTATGAAGGTGAAATAACCGATTATAGAATTTCGCCAACCACGGCTACCTCAGCAAATACAGCTGCACAAAACAGATTGACTATTAACATAAGACTAAGATTCATTAACACAAAAAAAGAAGAAGATGATTTGGAGCAAAGCTTCTCATTTTTCTATGATTATGCAGGAAGCGAGCAGCTTTCAGGATCTACAAAAACAACAGCACACGAAGAAATTTTTGAACGTATTACTCAAGACATATTTAATGCTACCTTAGCAAAATGGTAAGTTTTAGTCACAGGTTTCAGTTGCAGTCGCAGTTGTTCTCGTTTAAAATTAAATCATTTTACACTTTTTAAACTTAGCTCGAAAAAATTATTAATTTTGGAATAACCAATGCATCAAACAGATTTTACATACATATTACAAAACCCTCAAGCCATTTCACATGAGCAAACTGAGGGCATAAAATCTATCATTGATAAATTCCCTTATTTTCAACCAGCACGTGCCATATACCTAAAAGGCTTAAAGAATCAAAGTAGTATTACTTACAATCAAGAGCTTAAAACAACCGCAGCTTATACCACAGATAGAAGTATCTTATTTGATTTTATAACTTCGGAAGCTTTTATCCAAAATGAAATTTCAGAATTCATCAAAAAGAACACTGAAAATTTAAAAAAAATGTCTGTTAATATTGAAGATATTTCAGTAGACAAAAGTGTAACTATTGATGACACCTTAAAACAGCAGATAAAAGACACCGATGGCGTTTTGGATCCAGCTTTATTCCAACCTAAAGAAGCACGTCCAAAAAAAATAAATCCTTTTGTTTTAGATGAATCTGAATTTATTGAAAACATAACTCAAGAAACAAAAACACAAGAAGCTACTGCAGAAGATATACTTAATCTAGGCAAACCTCTTCCATTTGATAAAAAAGAAACACATTCTTTTAATGAATGGTTAAAGTTATCACGTTACAAACCAATCAAAAGAACAACCAAGGAAGAAGAAACACCTATTGAAGATAAAACACATGAAACTTTAAACAAAGAGAAAAAGTTCGAACTTATAGATAAATTTATTTCGGAAAATCCTAAAATAAAACCAAGCAAAATCAATCCTCAAAAAGTAAATTTAGCTAAGGCTCAAATGATACAACCAGAGTCACTAATGACAGTGACTTTAGCACGTATTTATGTAGAACAAAAAAACTACAAAAAGGCAATTCAATCTTATAAAATTTTAAGTTTGAAATATCCAGAAAAAAGTAGTTTCTTTGCAAACCAAATTAAAGCTGTAGAGCAATTACAAGAACAAAACAATAAAGAATAATGAGCACTTTTACAATATTTTTAGTCCTTATAGTGGTTGTAGCATTTTTACTAATCGTAGTAATTATGGTTCAAAACCCTAAAGGTGGTGGATTATCATCATCTTTTGGTGGCGGTGGCACACAACAATTAGGTGGTGTAAAAAAGACAACTGACTTTTTAGACAAAAGTACATGGACATTAGCAACTTTATTATTAGTATTAATACTAGTATCAAATATTGCAATTGACAGAGGTTCTGCTGGTATTGAATCTAAAGTATTAGATCCTGATGCACAAAGCACACAACCATTACCTGCTGTTCCTGCAAACACTAATACAGATGCAACAACAGTTACTCCAGAAGATTCAACTAAAGAGTAATATCATAAAAACAAACAAAAAATGCCAACTTTAAACGTTGGCATTTTTTGTTTCTGTAAGTTTGTCAGTTCCTAAATATTGGCACATTTTTAGCACATCGCTTAAGCGATAATATTAATTATAAAATTAAAAAAATATAAACAATGGCATTAAACATTAAACCAATTGCAGGAACTAATAATAGAGTTTTTATAGAACCTGCAGCAGCTGAGACCAAAACAGCTTCAGGAATTATTATTCCAGATAACGCTAAAGAAAAACCAAAAAAAGGAACTGTAGTAGCGATTGGTAATGATTCAAAAGATGAAACACCAACTGTAAAAGTTGGAGACACTGTCATATATAGTTATGGGTCGACTATAAACTATGAAGGTAAAGATTATATAGTAATGCGAGAGAGTGATATACTAGCAATTATATAATTGCAAATTCCAAAAAACAAAAACTAAATTTCAAAAATTCTCACTCACTCAAACAATCAATTTCCTTTTGGAATTTTGTATTTGAGTATTGAGATTTAAAATTTTAAATAAAATTTTCATTATGGCAAAAGATATAAAATTTGATATTGAAGCACGCGATGGTTTAAAACGCGGTGTAGACGCATTAGCCAATGCAGTAAAAGTAACTTTAGGTCCTAAAGGGCGTAACGTAATTATTTCTAAAAGTTTTGGAGCACCTCAAGTAACAAAAGATGGTGTATCAGTAGCAAAAGAAATTGAATTAGAAAACGAGCACGAAAACATGGGGGCTCAAATGGTAAAAGAAGTTGCTAGTAAAACTAACGATTTAGCTGGAGATGGAACAACTACTGCTACTGTTTTAGCACAAGCTATCGTAAAAGAAGGTTTGAAAAATGTTGCTTCTGGTGCTAATCCAATGGATTTAAAACGTGGTATTGACAAAGCTGTTGATGCTATCACTAAAGATCTTGAAAAGCAAGCTAAAAAAGTTGGTAATTCTTCTGAAAAAATAAAACAAGTTGCAGCTATTTCTGCAAATAACGATGATACTATTGGTGAGTTAATCGCTCAAGCTTTTGGTAAAGTTGGTAAAGAAGGCGTGATTACTGTTGAAGAAGCAAAAGGTATGGAAACATACGTTGATGTTGTTGAAGGTATGCAATTTGACAGAGGGTATTTATCACCTTACTTTGTAACGGATGCTGATAAAATGATTGCTGATTTAGAAAATCCATACATTTTATTATTTGACAAGAAGATTTCTAATCTAAATGAAATCCTTCCTATTTTAGAGCCAGTTGCACAATCTGGTCGTCCGTTATTAATTATCGCAGAAGATGTAGACGGACAAGCTTTAGCTACTTTAGTAGTTAACAAATTACGTGGTGGATTAAAAATTGCAGCTGTTAAAGCTCCAGGATTTGGAGATAGACGCAAAGCCATGCTTGAAGATATCGCTATTTTAACTGGTGGAACTGTAATTTCAGAAGAACGCGGATTCACTCTTGAAAATGCAGATTTAAGCATGTTAGGAACTGCTGAAACTGTAACTGTTGATAAAGACAATACAACAATTGTAAATGGTTCTGGAAAAGCTTCTGATATTAAAGCAAGAGTAAACCAGATTAAATCTCAAATTGAAACTACAACTTCAGATTACGATAAAGAAAAGCTTCAAGAGCGTTTAGCTAAATTAGCTGGTGGTGTTGCTGTACTTTATGTAGGTGCTGCAAGTGAAGTTGAAATGAAAGAGAAAAAAGACCGTGTTGATGATGCTTTACATGCAACAAGAGCTGCTGTAGAAGAAGGTATCGTTGCAGGTGGTGGTGTAGCATTAGTTAGAGCAAAATCTGTTTTAGCTAAATTAGAAACCGCAAATCTTGATGAAACAACTGGTGTACAAATAGTAAACAAAGCTATTGAAGCACCATTAAGAACCATTGTTGAGAATGCTGGTGGTGAAGGTTCAGTTGTTATCAATAAAGTTTTAGAAGGTAAAAAAGATTTTGGTTACAATGCTAAATCTGATGAATATGTAGATATGCTTAAAGCTGGTATTATCGATCCTAAAAAAGTAACTCGTATTGCATTAGAAAATGCGGCGTCTGTTGCTGGAATGATTCTTACTACAGAGTGTGCTTTAATCGATATTAAAGAAGCAGATGCTGGTCATGCACATCCTCCAATGGGTGGTGGTATGCCAGGAATGATGTAATGGCGAATCGCATAAATAAATTATTAAAAACGCTTCAATTAATTTTGAAGCGTTTTTTGTTTTTATGAAATCAATACGGCAATTAGTTAAACCAAACGGCATAACGTTGTCGTCGCAATTCTAACGCTAAGGTTTCTTCCATTTTAAGTGCTTCCTGTCTAGTGGAAATTGGGTCGATATGATTATATAAACTTGGACGTAAATACGAACCATATTTTTCAACAATATTGGAAGACAACTTATAACCTTTCTTATTTCTATAACCTGTTTTATGTTGAAGAAATCGTTCTTTTGGAGTTTTGCTTGTCATACCAACATAAAGACATTCTAATACACCGTTAAATTGTGGATTAGCAGCCCGAAACTTAGCATTTTCAGTAAATACACGTTTCGATAATTCGATTACATAAATTCGATATTCTGTTTTAGGCATAAAAGAATAATTCTAAACTATTTTTTATGTTTATCTTTCACCTCTTCATCTCGATATTTACAACACCCATGCACCGTAGCGTAAGCTTCATCTGTAGCCTTTTCTTCTTTAACATCATGTCCAGCAGCTAACACTTGCTTTTCTATGGTTTTTACATCAGTTTTGCGGTCATCATAGATAAGTTTTAATTCATGGGTATCAATACTCCATGTGGCGAACTTTACGCCTTTGGTGTTTAAACATGCTTTTTCTATACGCGCTTTACACATACCGCAAATACCATCTACTTCCATAGAAGCTTTTGCGTTTTTATTTTGTGCAAAGGTTGTTGTGGTAATTAAAACTGTTAATATTAAAATTATTTTTTTCATGTTTCTTTGTTTTATTAAGATGCTTCGACTGTGCTCAGCATGACAGACTGTTTAAATATCATTCTTTATTTTATTCTATATCGTAATCCTGCATAATACATACTTCCAAAAATGGGGCCATATACAAATGTAGAATCAAAATTCGCACCAAAAGGATCGTCTGCTCCTAAAATCGGGTTTGGTTGCCTCAAATTGGTGATGTTTTCGCCTCCTAAATACACTTCAAATTTAGGAGAAAACACTTTGGTTATTTGTGTATTCAACGTTGCCACCGTTGGTGTGCGTTCAGGTAATTGATACTGAGTAGGATTATTTGTTGTTGACGCGTAACGTTGATCGCTCAACCAATTAAAAGTTGCATCAAACTTCCAATGTGATTCATTCTCTTTCAATTTAGTTTCATAGCCAACATTAGCAAATATCCTGTGTTTTGGTGTTAGTGGTCTTTCTAATCTTCCAGAATTATAATCGGTTTTTACATCGTAAAACTTATACGCTGTTCTTAAATCAAAACCTTCAAAAGCATTATAATTTAATTCCACTTGAAAACTATTAGCAAAACTTTTTCCTTCAAGATTATAGAAATTTATTTCCTGAGGATTTTCCCAATCCACAACCACTTGATTTGTAAAATCAGTTTTATAAAAATCAAAAGTAATATCTGCTTTTCTTCCAAAAAGATTAAAACCTTGTAAATATGAAAACCCATAATTCCAAGCAATTTCAGGTTCTAATCCATAAACAGACCCTCCATAATTTAAAATATTAATCTGCCTAGACGTTGAAAATAGTTGTTGATTTTCTGTAAATATATTAGCACTTCGCTTTCCTCTTCCAAAAGACGCTCTAAAAGCGGATTTAACCCATGGCGAATACCTAGCATGAACACGAGGTGTCACAAACGTTCCTAACAAATTATGATGATTTACTCGAATGCCTGCAGTAAGATTAAATAATTCTAAATTATCAAAACTATATTCAAAAAAAGCACCAATAGAGTTTTCGGTTCTTTCATAATCAGTTGTATTAACTAATTCATCATAATGATCATAAGTATAACTTAATCCTGTTTTTATTTTATGACGAGAATCGCTTATAATTGAGTTGTAGATGGCATTCGCATATAAACTATTGTGTTTTATATCATACACATTCAAACCAAAATATGATTCTTGCTTATGACTACTAAACGCCGTTTGAACACCTATACTTTGCCATGGAATCTCCGGGTTTACATATCCAAATTTTGTAGAAATCTCGTAACGTCTGGTATCAATTTCACTTCCCCATTTATTTGTAGTAAGTTTATCTGTTTCAGGATTAAAATCCAACTCACCTGTTTGTTTTTCATCATTTAAAAACTTCAAATTAATAAAACTTACAAAGCCTTTTTCAGTATCAATATATTGCCAACGGTTCATAAGATTAATTTGATTAAATAAAGGCATATCTAAAAAACCATCATCGTTTACATCATGTTCTTTATTATGCGTATTACCATGAATATATAATCCAGTATACCATTTATCATTCACCTTGGCATTAATATGCGTATTAAGTTCTAAACGTTCACTTGTAGCACCATATAAATTCACAAACAATTTATCATCTGTTGAAGGCTTTACTAACTCTGCGTTAATCTGCCCTGCAATACTTTCAAACCCATTAACAACACTTCCCGCTCCCTTGGTAATCTGTATACTTTCCACCCAAGTACCTGGTATAAAACTTAACCCATAAGCTTGTGATGCGCCTCGTATTGATGGTATGTTTTCGGTAGCAATTAAAATATATGGGCTTGTTAAACCTAACATTTTTATTTGGCGCGTTCCTGAAATAGCATCGGCAAAATTAACATCAATGGATGGGTTAGTTTCAAAGCTTTCAGACAAGTTACAGCAAGCCGCCTTTAACAACTCGTCGCTGCTTACATTTATAACATTAGTTGCTTTATAATATGATTTGGCTGTGGTTTGCTTTCTCGACTTTACAGTAACAGCATCTAAATTATCGGTTGAAACTAAGTAATGGTTTATTACTTTAGGCGCATTAATAATTAAGGTATCTGTTTTAAACCCCACATAACTAATTACCAATTTAGTGTACTCAGGTTTATATGCGATTGTAAAATCGCCATCAATACTAGTTACAGTGCCCACTTTAGTATTTATCCAATATACATTAGCACCAGCTAAACCAATGTCTCGGTTTTCAATATTAGCTTCTAATATTTTTCCAGTGATTTTTTCTTGTGAAAAGAGAAAAACAGGAACTAACAGTAGTATGTATATTATTTTTTTCATTTTAACTGTAAGATTTAATAAGCATTGTAATTGCCATAACAATCATGATGCTGTTTTCAATAAATGTTGCTTTAGTCATTGGGAGTTTTAGTGCGGTTCCTAAGCACGCACATTGTATAGTCTTTTTATCAAGCAACGTTTTAGCGACTCCAATAGTGGTAATTCCTAAAACAAATAAGGTTATAACTAATGTTATTGAAATCTCAAAGCGCATTAAAAACATAAGACCTAGAGCAACCTCAACAAATGGATATACCCAACCATAAGCTGGAATTACTTTGGCTAATGGGTCATACATTTTAAACGACTCTGGAAAACCTTTTAAATCTAAAAGTTTAAAAAAGCTAAAAACAATATAAAATAAGCCCATAAAATCGAGCATAAACCCATCGGATTTCCAAGGGTTATAATTAAGTAAAACTGAAGCTACTATAATATAACCAAATATTAAAAAAAGAGGAAATAGCTGTTGTAAATCACTTTTCTCTTGACTGATAATTTCTGTAGTTGCATTGAATATATTCTTTTCTGAAATACTGTATTTATCAGAAAGTGCACTTTGTAATTTTTCGGTTGAAATATGACTTAACATTTCAACAATAACCTCAGATGTTTCTAGATTTACTGAAGCATTTCCAACTTCTGGAAGCGCATTAAGTTTATCTTCCACAGAAGTTCTGCATCCATTACAAGTCATACCTGTAACTGTATATGTATGTTTCATGATGTTTTTGATTTATTATTTTTTGAATGAATTCCTTAAACAGAAATAGATTCTGAAACAAGTTCAGAATCACAAAAAACTAAAAATCAAATTAGGAAAACTTGGTCTAAAACTTGTATATCGGCAACCAAATTAGGTGGCGAATAATCTTTATGAGGAATGGTTTGTTTTGGTAAGCTTTCAAAACCATTGATATATGAATAAACAAATGCTGTGATAAATTGTTGTTGTTCAAAATCTAACTCTTCAAAGAAGGACACTTTTAATTCATCTTGACCTTTAATAACATCTATTTCATCTTTACAACAACTTTTCTTTTGAAGAATTTCTAGTGCTTCCATTCCACATTTTTCTGCTTCAGAAAAAACAGAAACATCAACTAAAACATCGCCACAATAATGTTTTTCAATAGTAAATGATACCGTTGAAAATAATACAATTATCGCAAGACTTATTGAAAACGTTTTATGTAATAGTTGTTTTAACACGCTGTAAAAATAAGAAAATTTAAAATTACCTTTCCAACTTTACAAAATGATTAACACTTAGTTTCTGAGTTTATTGTAGTAAAATGCAGGTAAAAGAAGAATTAAAATTACAGGTTGAATTAAAAATCTACGCATATTAAAAAACAAATAATAATCTTCTTGTCTAGGATTAATTACAAAACACATATAGATTATCATAAAGGCAAAAAAAGCAACTGTATAGATAATACTGGAGAATTTAATCATACTCCTGTCTTTAAAAACCACATACAAAATAGCCAATGAA
This sequence comes from uncultured Algibacter sp., assembly GCF_947487575.1. Classification (GTDB taxonomy): domain Bacteria; phylum Bacteroidota; class Bacteroidia; order Flavobacteriales; family Flavobacteriaceae; genus Algibacter_B. Next base: position 233,209 of record NZ_CANKXG010000006.1, read on the forward strand.
ATAAGCGTATTTAAAACATAGCGTAAAGCTGTAAAACAAACCAACTTAGCCACTTCTCGTCTCGGGCTATCTATATATAGATAATCATTTTGAAAAAAAGTTAAATAAGGGTCATAAAACAAAACATCTTCATAATATCTAATCAAAATCAACATCAAGACTAAAACAAAAAGCAGTAAATATTTAACAGTTTTATGCATGATTCTTGTTTAATTTCGAAAATCGATTCACCCAAAAAATCCATAGTAAAAATACAACCCCATAAATTATTCCAGGAAAAATTACAGTATGTAAAACTTCTTCATAATCAGGATAATGATACAAACCCATTGTCAATAACACAATGCGTATTAAGTTAATAGAATAAATTAAAACGCTACCTGAGAGTATGAAAAAAAAAGTTGTTTTTAGTTTACCAGAAAAAGCAACTATAAAAGATAAAAACAGAATAATAACACTAATACCGTTACACCCTTCAATAACGCGAGCTAAATACTTACCGTTAACAATAAGTTTCATTGAAGGCTCATCTGGATGCGGTAAAACTTGGGTTTTATACCCCAAAGTATTTAATAAAGCTTCACTTTGTTTAGCAACCAAATGCGTTAAATAATCTGGATAAAATTTAGAGCCATCGGAAAATTGTAAATAAAATTTATAACTAAAAGACAAGACTGCATACACCAATAAAAATGTAAGGATGAATTTTATTACCGACTTGTATTTTATAAAAAGCACTTTCAAAAAAATATTTAAACAAAATATCTAAATTACACCTTTTTAAATACTTTTACCAAAACTTTTCGACGTTATGAATTTTGAACAGCTTAAACCGCAAATAGAATCTATTGTTTCTGAAACAAACAGAACTGTTGACGAGCGTCTTTTAAGTATTTGTCAATTACTTGAAACCCATATTGAGTATTACAATTGGGTTGGTTTTTATTTTAGAAACGGAAATAAAGAAGAATTACATTTAGGGCCTTATGTTGGCGAACCTACAGACCATACAGTAATTCCATTTGGAAAAGGTATTTGCGGGCAAGTGGCCGTTAGCAACGAAAACTTTGTAGTGCCAGATGTAGCAGCCCAAGATAATTATATAGCCTGTAGCATTACTGTTAAAGCTGAAATTGTAGTGCCTGTTTTTGTTAATGGTGAGAACATTGGACAGATAGATATAGACTCCAATACTCCTGACCCATTTACTGAAGCCGATGAACGTTTTTTAGAGTTTATTTGTGCTAAAGTTGCAGGAATATTTTCTTAAAAACTCCAAAGACCTGTCAGGTTTCAAAAACCTTACAGGTCTGAAAACAGCACATTGTTAACAACTCAATCTTTTCGTTAAAAAAACACCTTTTTTTTGAGAATTCCGAAGCTTATTTTTTAAAAGGAATAACTACTTTTGCAATTATTAAAAGCTTAAGCTAAACGTATTTATATTTCTTTAAAGAACACAACAAAATGAGCAACGAAAAAACTATCAAATCAGCATTAATATCTGTTTTTAGCAAAGACGGTTTAGAACCTATTGTTAAAGAACTTGATAAACAAGGTGTAACTATTTATTCTACTGGTGGTACAGAAAAATTTATTAACGATTTAGGAGTTAACGTTGTTCCTGTTGAAGATGTAACTAGCTACCCTTCTATTCTTGGTGGACGTGTTAAAACATTACACCCTAAAGTATTTGGAGGGATTTTAAACAGACAGAACCACGATGGTGATGTTGCTGAATTAGCTGAATACGAAATCCCACAAATTGATGTGGTAATTGTAGATTTATATCCCTTTGAAAAAACGGTGGCTTCTGGAGCTTCTAATCAAGATATTATTGAAAAAATTGATATAGGTGGTATTTCTTTAATTAGAGCTGCTGCTAAAAATTATGCAGATGTTATTTGTGTTTCTTCTGTTGATGACTATGCTGAGTTTTTAGGATTAATTTCTGAAAACAACGGTGTTATTTCCGAAGAAAACAGAAGACGTTTTGCTGGTAAAGCTTTTAATGTATCATCTCATTATGATACTGCTATTTTTAACTACTTCAATCAAAATAATGATGAAACCGTTTTAAAACTTAGTGAAACTAACGGAAAGACATTACGTTACGGCGAAAACCCACACCAAAAAGGATTTTTCTTTGGAGATTTTGATGAACTGTTCACGAAACTTCATGGTAAGGAATTGAGCTACAACAACCTTTTAGATGTTGATGCAGCGGTTAATTTAATGTTAGAATTTAAAAACGATGCACCAACCTTTGCTGTTTTAAAACACAACAACGCTTGTGGTTTAGCACAACGTGATACGCTACACCAAGCTTATGTAGATGCTTTAGCTGGCGACCCTGTTTCGGCTTTTGGTGGTGTTTTAATTAGTAATAAAGAAATTGATTTAGCAACTGCTGAAGAGATTCATAAGTTATTCTGTGAGGTAGTAATTGCACCTTCTTTTTCTGCAGAAGCATTAGCCATTTTAAAAGGAAAGAAAAACAGAATTCTATTAGTGATTCATGATATTGAGATGCCAAAAACAAATGTAAGAAGTTGTTTAAATGGTGTTTTGGTTCAGGATAGAAATAATATAACTGATACAGCTGAAGTTTTAAAAAACGTAACAAAATTAACACCTACTCAAGCACAGATTGATGATTTAATTTTTGCTTCTAAGATTTGCAAACACACAAAATCTAACACGATTGTTTTAGCTAAAAACAAGCAATTATGTGCTAGTGGAACTGGACAAACAAGTCGTGTAGATGCTTTAGAGCAAGCGATACATAAGGCTACAAATTTCAAATTTGATTTGAATGGTGCTGTTATGGCGAGTGATGCCTTTTTCCCGTTCCCTGATTGTGTTGAGATTGCTAATAATGCAGGTATTTCTGCTGTGATTCAACCAGGTGGCTCTATAAAAGACCAGTTAAGTATTGATTATTGCAATGCTAATGATGTTGCTATGGTTATGACTGGTACGCGTCATTTTAAGCATTAATGCAAGTATTGTTGCTGGGTTGCCTGCTATAATTTTGATGGTGTTTAGATTTTAACGGATAGGCGCGTTAGGGATCACAGAGAAAAGCCCGACCCTTGTGGTAACGCCCAAAAAATTAATCTTTTTTTGATAGTCTGAAAACCGATTAATTGCGTATAAGTTAAAGGCACAATATTTTAATGCGAATTTGACCCCCTTAAAAGTCATATATTTATTAACTTTTATTACATTTACGGGATTCGTTTTTAAACCACTTTAAATTTTTAATTACACATGGGATTTTTTGATTTCTTAACAGAAGAAATTGCAATAGATTTAGGTACTGCAAATACGCTTATAATTCATAACGATAAGGTTGTGGTTGATGCGCCTTCTATAGTTGCTCGTGACCGTATTTCTGGCAAAATTATTGCCGTAGGACAAGAAGCAAGCTTAATGCAAGGTAAAACTCATGAAAATATTAAGACCATCCGACCTCTCAAAGATGGTGTTATTGCAGATTTTGATGCTTCGGAACAAATGATTAGTATGTTTATTAAAAACATACCGGCTTTGAAAAAGAAGTTTTTTACACCTGCATTGCGTATGGTAATTTGTATTCCTTCTGGGATTACAGAAGTGGAGATGCGTGCGGTTAAAGAGAGTGCAGAACGTGTGAATGGAAAAGAAGTGTATTTGATACATGAACCAATGGCTGCAGCTATTGGTATTGGAGTGGATATCATGCAACCGAAAGGAAATATGGTGGTGGATATAGGTGGCGGTACTACCGAAATTGCCGTTATTGCTTTAGGTGGAATTGTTTGTGACAAATCGGTTAAAATTGCCGGTGATGTCTTCACCAACGATATAGTTTATTACATGCGTACGCAACACAATTTATATGTTGGAGAACGTACAGCTGAAAAAATAAAAATACAAATTGGCGCTGCTACTGAAGATTTAGAGTTACCACCAGAAGACATGAGCGTTCAAGGACGTGATTTATTAACTGGTAAGCCTAAGCAGGTTTCTATTTCTTATAGAGAAATTGCTAAGGCGCTTGATAAATCTATTTTACGTATTGAAGACGCGGTTATGGAAACCTTATCTCAAACGCCTCCAGAATTGGCTGCCGATATTTACAATACTGGTATTTATTTAGCTGGTGGTGGTTCTATGTTACGTGGTTTAGATAAACGCTTGTCACAAAAAACAGATTTACCTGTTTACATTGCAGAAGACCCATTACGTGCAGTAGTTAGAGGTACAGGTATTACACTTAAAAATTTACCTAAATATAAAAGTGTTTTGATAAAATAGAGACCCTATAAATCATGCAACAGATTATTAATTTTATAATAAGAAACAAAAACTTTTTGTTGTTCTTGTTGCTATTTGGTTTCTCCATTTTATTTACTATTCAGTCCCACTCTTACCATAAAAGTAAGTTTATAAATTCTGCTAATTTTTTAACTGGCGGTGTTTACAATTCTGCAAATAATGTTAGTAATTATTTCAAATTAAAATCTCAAAACAAGCTTCTTTCTGAAGAAAACAAAAAGCTACGTTCTTTACTACTTAATTCTAAAACAGAAGTAGATTCAAGTTTTATTGACAGCTTAACTTTTGGAAAATCCTATAGATTTTACAGTGCTAATATTATAAAAAATAGCTACGCTTTAAACAATAATGTTTTAACCTTAAATAAAGGATTCAACGACAGTATTCGTCAAGATTTTGGTGTTATTTCTTCAAAAGGTATTGTTGGAATTATAGATAAAACAAGTGGAAATTACGCTACAGTTATATCTATTTTAAATTCAACAAGTAGCATAAGTGCACAACTAAAAAAAACAAATCATTTGGGATCTTTAATATGGAATGGAAAAGATTCTAAATTCACACAACTTATTGATATTCCAAAAATAGCAAATGTTAAAACTGGCGATAGTATAATTACATCAGGGCAATCTTCTATATTTCCTAAAAATGTTCCTATCGGCACTATTGAAAGCTTTAAACTTGATCAAGCCGAAAATTATTACGAAATTAACGTAAGGCTTTTTAATGACATGACTAGTATAGAACATGTTTACATAATTGAAAATGTAAACAAAGAAGAAATAACTAATTTACTAAGCAATAATTAAATGAATAGTATTCTTTCTATACATACCATCCGTTTTATTGCCTTAGTATTTGTTCAGGTTTTAATATTGAACCACATAAACTTTTTGGGTTATATAAACCCATACATATACATTGTTTTTATTGCCCTATTTCCAGTTAAAAACAACCGTATAGTATTAATTTTATTAAGTTTTTTAATTGGCATAACTATAGATATGTTTTTAGACACAGGAGGTATTCATGCGGGTGCGTGTGTGTTTACAGCGTACGCTCGTCCTTTAATTTTAAAATCATCTTTCGGGATGATGTATGAGCACCAAACAATTAAATTTAATTCTGTAGAGTTTGGCTCAAAACTCATCTATTTCACCCTACTTATTGTCCTACACCATATTGTTTTATTTTCATTAGAAATATTTAGCATTTCTAAAATACTTTTAATACTCCAAAAAACGTTATTCTCAAGTATATTCACTATTTTATTAAGTGTTGTTGTAACTATAATTTTTAGTAGAAAAACTAAATGAGACAATTTTTACTTTTCATTTCTATAATTGCTGTCGGCATATTATTTATAGCAAGGTTATTCTACCTTCAAGTTTATAATTCTAGCGGCCATAACTTATACGAAGATAATGCCATAAGAAAAGTATATGATTATCCTAAACGCGGTTTTGTATATGATAGAAATGGCAAATTACTTGTAGCTAATCAACCTTCTTATGATGTTATGGTTATCCCTCGGGAAGTTGAACCTTTAGACACGCTTGAATTTTGTGAATTATTAAAAATTAACAAAGAGCAATTCACCAAAAAATACGAAAAAGCTAGACATTATTCCCCAAGACTACCATCGGTTTTTGTATCGCATTTATCTAAAGAAGATTATGCTGTTTTACAGGAAAAAATGAGAAAATTTGATGGATTTTATATTCAAAAACGTTCACTTAGAAATTATGAAACTACCATTGGTGCTAATGTTTTAGGTGATATTGGCGAAGTTAATAATAGAGACATAAAAAAAGACCCGTACTACAAAATGGGTGATTTAAAAGGGAAACAAGGTGTCGAGGCTTCATACGAAAAAACACTTCGAGGAATAAAAGGTATTAAATTCATTCAAAAGGATAGATTTAACAAAAATATTGGCCCATATAAAGATGGAAAGTTTGACACTATTCCCGAGCAAGGCAAAGATATTACTATAACCATTGATGCACAACTCCAAGCCTATGGAGAATTGCTCATGCAAAATAAACGCGGTGGTGTTATTGCTATTGAGCCTGCTACAGGAGAAATTTTAGCGATGGTGGCAGCTCCTACATACGATCCCAGTATTCTGGTAGGAAGAAATCGTTCAAAAAACTTTACAAAGCTTATAAGAGACACCATTGCAAATCCTCTTTTTAATAGAAGTATTCAAGGTGTTTATGAACCTGGTTCGCCTTTCAAATTAATGAATGCATTAATTGCACTTCAAGAAGATGTTTTAACTCCAGAAGAAACCGTTACCTGTTATGCAGGTTATAAATATGGTAATCGATTTATGAAATGCCATTGTAATAGAGGTACTAGAAACAACATGATTGGAGGTATTCAGCGCTCTTGCAATGCTTATTTTGCCACTACTTATAGGAAAATTTTAGATAAAAACAATAATACTTCTGAAGGTGTCGACCGTTGGAGTAACCATGCTAAAAGCTTTGGTTTAGGTAATTTTTTAAACAACGATTTATTTGTAGGCCAGAAAGGAAGAATTCCAAATAGAGCCTATTACAAACATATTTACCCAAAAACCTTTTATTCTACTTATACAATATCCAATGCTATCGGACAAGGTGAAGTTGCAACCACCCCTATTCAACTAGCAAATATGGCTGCAGCTATAGCTAACCGAGGTTACTATTTTACGCCACACATTATAAAAAATATTGAAAACGAAACCTTACCAGAACAGTTTACTAAACCTAAGTACACCACTATTGATAAGCAAAATTTTGAACCTGTAATTGAAGGTATGTTTCAAGTTTACAAAAAAGGCACTGCTGCATCATTACAAGTAAAGGATATTGATATTTGTGGAAAGACAGGTACTGTTGAAAATTTCGTGAAAATAGATAGCTTAAAAACACAATTAACCGATCATTCTATCTTTGTAGCTTTTGCGCCTAAAATCAACCCAAAAATAGCCATAGCAGTTTTTGTTGAAAATGGATATTGGGGCAGTCGATTTGCTGGTAAAGTAGCCAGTTTAATGATTGAGAAACATATAAAAGGCCAAATAACTAGAAAAGATTTAGAAGAATGGTTATTAAAACATAGTTTAGAAAACGAGTACGCTAAACCGTATTCAGGAGAGCCTTTTAAAATTAATGGTTACACTAGTTTGCAAATTGTTGAAGAACAAGAATATTACCGATTAAAAAAAGAATTAAACCGAATTAATAAATCAGAAAATTAATGGTTAGGGATACTAACAAACATTTTAAATTTGATTGGATTACTATTATACTTTTCTTTCTGCTAGTTGGTTTTGGATGGCTAAATATTTTGTCGGCATCGCATACTGGAACAACAATAAACTATTTTGATTTCTCTCAACCATTTGGCAAACAACTTATATTTATTTTTTTAACCTTCGGCTTAATTATCCTATTGCTAGCCGTTGACGCTAAGTTTTACGAACGGTTTTCAAGTGTTATTTACATCATATCTATGCTCTCTTTACTTGGGCTTTTTCTTTTTGGTAAAAATGTAAATGGTGCCACATCTTGGTACGCGATTGGCGGAATGACTATTCAACCCAGTGAGTTTGCAAAAACAGCTACAGCTCTTGCCGTAGCTAAATATGTTAGTGATTTAAACACCAATATTAACAACTTTAAAGACCAAATAAAAACCTTTATTATTATTGTTATTCCTGCTATTTTAGTGTTACTACAAAACGATACTGGTAGCACCATAGTTTATGGTGCTTTCTTTTTTGTCTTGTATCGTGAGGGGTTACCAAAATACCATTTAACTATAGGCATTTCAATACTATTACTTTCAGTATTATCATTAAAATTTGGGGCTATTATAACATCAGTAATAGCATTTATATGTTTAACAGCACTTCATTTTTTAAGTAAAAAAAGGCTTAAAATATTTCAATCTATTTTTATTTTAATAGCTGCTTTAGCTGTTTCTTTTGGGGTAAAATTCTTTTACCAAAGTATATTACAACCTCATCAACAGGACAGAATAAGCCTTTGGTTACGTTTAGAAAAAGACCCAAAAAAGCTTGAGCAAATGAAACGTACTTTTGCTTATAACTTAAACGAATCTGAAAAGGCTATTAGTTCTGGTGGCTTTACTGGGCGAGGTTTTATGGAAGGTACACGAACTACTGGAAAATTTGTGCCAGAACAACACACCGACTATATATTTAGTACTGTTGGTGAAGAATGGGGGTTTTTAGGAAGCGCCTTTGTAGTCATTATTTTTGTATTACTCCTGCTACGTATCCTACATTTAGCAGAGTTACAAAAATCGCAATTTAGTCGCGTTTATGGTTATGGTGTCGCCTCCATTATATTTATACATTTTTTTATAAATATTGGCATGGTTATGGGCTTAATCCCAACTATTGGTATTCCGTTGCCCATGTTTAGCTATGGAGGCTCTGGGCTTTGGGCTTTTACAATTCTTATCTTTATTTTCATAAAACTAGACTCCAACAAAATAAATGAATGGTAAACCATAATGTTTTTTTTGATTATCTCACTCATATGGAACAAACAATCAGCTTTTAATTATCGTAGTTAGATGAAAAATCACTTCTTCTTAGTTTTTATTCTGATATTAACTATCGGGTGTTCTAGCACAAAAAATGTTATTAAAAATTCTTTTTCTCCGGAAGAAGTAGCGTTAATTATGAACGCAGACAGCTTAAAACCCATGCGTGTTTATAAAATTAATAACAAAACAGATTCTTTATTGCTTAGAACCAAAAGTGGTTACATAAAACCAAGCTTAAAAGACCCTATTTTACAAAATTTTGTAAAACGGCTTTATGCTACGGTAAGAGATAGTATGTCTTTGGGTGTTGGTATTGCAGCACCGCAGGTTGGTATTTTAAAAAATATTATTTGGGTACAGCGTTTTGATAAAGAAAATTTTCCTTTTGAAGTGTATTTGAATCCAAAAATAATAGCTTATTCTGACAATAAACAAACGTTAAAAGAGGGTTGTTTATCCATTCCTGATAGAACAGAAACACTTAATAGCAGATCGTTTTCTATTACTATTGCATATGATACTATGAAGGCTGAACATAAGTCTGAAACGATTACTAGCTTTACATCGGTTGTTTTTCAGCACGAAATAGATCATTTAAATGGTATTTTATATCTAGATCATTTAGATAAAGAAGCCAAAGACACTAAACATTAATATTACCTAAAAAGTATTATATTTATAACCGTTGAACACAAAATTTATAAAAATTTAAAACAAGCTGTATGAAGTCCCTTGATTCACAGACAAGTGCGTTAGGGATTGAAGTGGATAGCCCACAGCCCGACGTAGGAGGTGCGAGGACTTGTAATGGAAAGCCCGACCCTTGTGGTAACGCCCAAATAATTTATCTTGAACTAAAATATAAACCTATAAAAATGAAAAAAGCAACCTTAACTTTAGCGCTTATTATTACATCTTTAACGCTTTGCCACGCGCAAAAAATTGACATAGAAAAAGTGTTTGGTGGTTATAAATACACCCATAATGACGAACTGGTTTCTATTGGTGATTTAGCATCAATTATGGAATCGAACACCGAAGCTTTTGAATTGATAAAAAAAGGAAGAACTAGCCGAGGCCTTTCGGCTGTACTAGGTTTTGCCGGTGGCGCACTTGTTGGTTGGCCTTTAGGCACTTCAATACGCGGAGGAGATGCCAATTGGACTTTAGCCGGTATTGGCGCTGGACTTATAGCTGTTGCAATTCCGATTTCTAATGGTTCTAACAAAAAGATTAACCAGGCAGTAGAACTTTATAATGCATCATTAAACTCGACATCGCAAAACACTTTTAAACCTGAATTTAATATTATTGGAAATGGTAAAGGGATTGGTTTATCGATGAATTTTTAAGAGTTTACAATGAAACTATTATGAAGCAAAAACTGGTGTTAATATTATTACTTTTTTGTTTTAAAGCTTTTTCTCAAAATTCAAAATTTAATTTTGAAGCTAATTACCCTATAGCAATTGACAATAATTTTATTGGAAGAAATTTTAATGGTATTATTGACTTAGGATTAAAATATCGTTTTTCAGATTTAGAAATTGTAGATCTTGGTGTTTCATTAAATGCAGGAGTTTTTAAAAACACTATAGAAGACATAATACAACCTTTTGATGTTTTCCTTTTTGTAATACAACCCAGATTATTTGCTGAATTAAACTTAGAATCAATTAGCAAGTTTCATCCATTTATTGGGCTAGGTTATACAGTAATTAATTCGAATGCCAGAGGTTTTGATAGTTTTAATTCACCAAATAGAACGAGTGAAACACAAAGTGGGTTTAATGTAAATTTAGGTTTTGCATTGGATGTATCTGATGCATTATATGCTCAAATTCAATACGATTTTACAAAAATTAATTTAGATACTAATACGCCAGATATTGTATACAATACAAATGTGAATATTTTAAAAATTGGTTTAGGATACAGGCTATAATACCATAGTTAAAGGATAACTTACTTACCTTTCAGCTCTAATTTTTCCGCAAAATAATCGCAAAAATCTTTCATTGTAGCACTCATTTTTTCATCTTGAGTTGCTCTTTTAAAAGTATCACTCATAGCTACTAAAGTTTGATGAAAAAATACTTTCATCTCATCTACAGGCATATCTTTTGTCCATAAGTCTATGCGCATTGCCTCTTTAGTTTTAGCATCCCAAACAGCAAGTATCATAGCCTTAGCTTCTTGGTTGGTTACACCACCATCTTGTGCTGTCCAATGTAGTTTTTCTGGCACACGATTTTCATCAAGTTCTACCTTAAGTTCTATTTTTGAAGTTGTTGTATTTGCCATTACTTACGCGGTTTAAACTTTGAGTTATTAAAAATATCTTCTGTGCTTTTTATAAGCATTTCTTTTAAAGAAACATCATTTTGATTCATATAAGCTCTAACAATTTGCCAACCTATATATTGTCCTAATTTACCAGGAGATTCGGCATCAATTTCTAAATAAAACTTAGAGAATGGTGCCGGATTTATAAACCGCCTTGGCAATTTTGTATCTGTACTAAACAACAATTCGCGACTTACAAAATAGCGCCATATATAACTTTCATTTAAAATAGCCCATTCCATTTCTGCCTCACTATAGCCAATACGTTCGGCTTCGGTTTTAAAGGGCAGCATAACATCTTTAAAATATAATAATTTCCCTGAGTAAATCATTTCATCAAGTAAAGTCTTACGGTCTGACTGATAAGTGTATTTTTCTGCATATTTGTTAGCTAGATCAACTACCATTTGTACTTGATTAAAGCCAGCTTTTAAATAATTGGATATGCTTCCATAAAATTTATGCTCGCTTCCTAAATAAGAATCAAGTGCTATTACTGAAATTGTATCTGTAACCACAACTCTATTTCTATAATCTACATCGTTTGTTGTCGTAATTATTCGAGGCGGATTAAATTCTGGAAAATAATATTTTAAATGATTAAATAGTGATTCTATTTCTAATTCAATTGGGTTAAAATCTAAAAATGTTTTATCGACTTCGTTAAATAATTGAACCTGTAACGTATCTGTTTTTTTAGCTAACCAAAAAGAATCGGTAAACTTCTCAGGAAACATAAATGGATAAGCTGTCTTTAAATCTGATAATTTTTCAGAAGTAACTTCTGCAAACAACTTGTCAAAACGTTCTATTTTGATATTAGTGTTTATATTTGCAATTTCGGTTTCTAGCCTATTTTCCTTTTTGCATGAAACAATAAGTATCATAACACATAAAAACAATAATATAGATTTCATAGAAAACTTAAACGTCATAAATTTTTATAAATTGGGCGTAAGGGTTATTTTTGTTTACAAAGGTACTATTATTACTAATAAATTCATTTAAAAATGCAAACAGAAAAAGTTGTAAATCATATTGTAAATTGGTTAAAAGAATATGCTACCAAAGCTGGTGTAAATGGTTTTGTTGTTGGTATTTCTGGGGGCATTGATTCTGCCGTAACTTCCACATTATGTGCTAAAACAGGGCTTAGTGTTTTATGTGTTGAAATGCCAATTCATCAAGCCGAAAGTCATGTAAGTAGGGCTCATGAACATATTGCGCAACTTAAAAAACGCTTTGACAATATTGATGACACTCGAGCAGATTTAACTCCTGTTTTTGAGGAGTTTAAAACCGAAGTGTTTATGGATGGTGAGCAAGCTACCATTGATATGGCTTTAGCAAATACACGTGCCAGATTAAGAATGACTACGCTTTACTACTACGCTGGTCTTTATGGATTACTAGTAGCGGGAACGGGCAATAAAGTAGAAGATTTTGGCGTTGGTTTTTACACTAAATATGGTGATGGTGGTGTGGATTTGAGTCCTATTGCCGATTTATTAAAATCGGAAGTATATCAAATAGGTGAATTTTTAGAAGTTCCTGAATCCATAATGAAAGCAGCTCCTAGCGATGGACTATTTGGTGACACTAGAAGCGATGAAGACCAAATTGGCGCCTCATACCCCGAATTAGAATGGGCCATGAAAATGGATGAAGAAGGCAAAACTGCCAACGCTTTTTCTGGAAGAGAAAAAGATGTATTTAACATCTATAAACGCTATAACGACAATAACAAACATAAGATGATTCCTATACCTATTTGCGATATTCCCAGTAATTTGATGTAATCTTTGCAGATTATTTAAAAAAGTCTTACATTTACGCCAAGCTTAATCTCTCAACCTAACTATCTCTCAATTAGTTATTTAAAAAAAGCTTTTATTATGATAAAATTATTAATAGCAGACAACCACCCAATTACGAGAAAGGGACTAGAAGTTCTTTTTTCCGCCGCATCCAATATAAAAATTGTTGGAAGCGTAGATGATGGCGAGGCCATCTTAGATTTTGTTAAGAAAAATCCTGTAGACGTTATTTTAACCGAAGCTGACTTTCCGAAATTAAATGGATTGACAGTTTTACGTTACTTAAAAAATGACTTTCCAGACATTAAAACCATTATTTTAAGTGCACAACCGGAAGAAGTTTATGCCATTAACGCCATTAAAGCTGGCGCAGCGGGTTACATAAACAAATCTGAGAATGTAATTACAATTAATGAAGCCATTTTGAAAGTACATGATGGAGGTATTCATTTAAGTAACGACTTGACTCAGCAACTTGCTTTTGGCACTAGAGTTAATAAAGGTGGTAATTTTTACAAAAAACTATCAACTAGAGAAGCCGAAGTTTTAAAGCTTCTTACTATTGGTAGAAAAAACAAAGAAATCTCTAAAGAGTTAGATATTAACGAAAAAACTGTTAGTACTTACAAAGCGAGATTAATGCGAAAACTTAAAGTTACTAACTTAGTTGATTTAGTAAATCAAGCTAAACTTAGCCAACAAGTATAACAAGTATTTATAATACTCTGTTTAATTTTCTAGATAGCAACATTTTTAGACCCGAATAATCTTTTACTTCTTCGAGTATATTTCTATTTGGGTCTATTTTATATTATTTACTACTGAAATTCTATAAAACTTTGCCCAGCTTTCTTGATAACAACGTTTTTAAATTTAAATAATCTTGAGTATTATTTAATATTTCTCTATTCTGCTCTCCTTTATCTGGATTTATACTAGACATAAACTCATCAATTTTTTTTTCTATTAAATGACACCTTAAACGCAAAATAGTTTCAGAAACAAATTGTGTTAGTCCTTCTATCTTAGTTTTAGGAAATATATTTTGTTCATTCCATCTGCTTAATTCATATTTATCATCATCCATCAAAATAGAAGTTATTGCAGGAGAAACATTTTGATCAGCTATATTTATTATTTTTTTCAATTCAAAATTAGCGTCTTGATTTAACCTATCTATAATAGTGTAATAAAGTGTTTTAAACTGCTCATTAGTAAATTGCATTTCATCATCTTGCAAATCTAAAAACACCTTTTCAAAAACTTTGGCTTGATGAATTACAGGTTCTAATTCTAAATCGCCTTTATCATTTTCTTTTAAAACTAAATCCTCAAAATCTTCAGTTTTATTTCCATAAAGCAATAGAATTTCTATTATTTTACGTTCTAAAACATATTGCACATCAACCTTTTTAACAGGTTGTTGATGCTTAATAACGTCAAAAGCTTTTTGCTCGGTTTTATTATTTTTTTGTTCCTCTTGTATTTCTTTTTTATCTATTTGCGCCAAAGTACTAAACAGCACTTCCTCGCTTAAATCCATAATTCTAGCGCATTCTTGAATATAAATTTCTTTTTTAATGCGATCAGGAATTTTAGAAATACTATTTACTATATCTCTTACTGTTTCAGCTTTTTTTATTGGGTCGTTTTTTGAGTCTTCAAATAATATTGAAGCTTTAAACTGAATAAAATCTTTAGCATTATCGTTTAAGTATGTTGTAAGCTCATCTAAGGTATTTTGTTTTGCAAAACTATCTGGGTCTTCACCTTCTGGAAATGAACATACTTTAACATTCATGCCCTGTTCCAGAATTAAATCTATACCACGAAGTGATGCTCGCATACCAGCAGCATCTCCATCAAAAAGCACGGTAATGTTTTTTGTGAGTCGGTTTATTAGCCTTATTTGCTCTGAAGTTAAAGCGGTTCCTGAGGAAGATACTACGTTTTTAATTCCTCTTTGATGAAACTGAATAACATCTGTATAACCTTCAACTAAATAACAATTATCTTCTTTTGCGATGCTTTGTTTAGCATGATAAATACCATATAACACTTTACTTTTATGATAAATATCACTCTCTGGAGAGTTTACATATTTGGCTGCTTTTTTATCGGTAATTAAAATACGACCGCCATAACCTAATACCCGACCACTCATACTTTTTATAGGAAACATAACGCGTCCTTTAAACCTATCAAATCGTTTATCTTCCTTTACAATGGTAAGCCCTGTTTTTTCTAAAAAATCGATATTATAGCCTTGTTTTAATGCTTCGTCTGTAAAGGCTTGCCATTCGTTAAGCGAATACCCTAAATCGAATTTTTTAATGGTATCATCAGTAAAACCACGTTCTTTAAAATAGCTTAACCCAATGGATTTCCCTTGGTCGGTTTTATGTAATACTTTTTGAAAATAAGCATTTGCAAATTCACTAACTAAATATAAGCTTTCTCGTTCGTTTGCTTTTTCTTTTTGTTCGTTAGATTGCTCTGTTTCCTCTATTTCAATATTATATTTTTTAGCCAAATAGCGTATAGCTTCAGGATAAGTAAAATGCTCGTGTTCCATTAAAAACGACACAGCAGTTCCTCCTTTTCCTGTTGAGAAATCTTTCCAGATTTGCTTTACTGGCGACACCATAAAACTTGGTGAACGCTCATCACTAAACGGGCTTAGCCCCTTAAAGTTACTTCCTGCTTTTTTTAATTGCACAAAATCGCCAATAACCTCCTCAACTCGGGCGGTTTCAAATACTTGATCTATAGAAGAAGCTGATATCAAAAATTAGCAGTTTTAGTATTTGTAAAAGTAACATAAAATTACGCATTACTCAAGTAATGAAAGCTAGACAGCTTTTAAAATAAAATATTGATTTATGTAGTATTAAATATGTTTAAATTGTTTATTTTTAGGACAAACTACTTCGTACATGAAAGACATGCCATTAGTTACTTTAGCTCCAAAACATCATAGAAAAGAGCATCAAATTACTATAAATTTTAAATACAATACTGATTTAATTGCAATTATTAAAGACATGCCGAAGGCTAGATGGAGTAAAAACTTAAAAACTTGGTATATTAAAAACACGCCTGAAAACTTAAAATTGATTTTCAAATTGTTTAAAGGAAAAACTAAAATAAATGCTGAAGCTTTATTTAATAAAAGTATGCCCATGCATCAATATCCTAAAAAACGAATTAGAAATTTATCCAAAACCAACCGAAGTTTATTAAACAACTTTTATAAATATTTAAAAGGAAAGCGATACAGTCAAAGTACAATAGATACTTATACACAACAAATTGCAGACTTTATAGAGTATAATAATGATATGGATATAGATACTTTAACCAATCGAGATGTTGAATTATTTATTGAAACTATTTATATTAAACGCAATTATAGTATTAGTACACAAAGACAATTTATCAGTGCTTTAAAATTATTTACTACTTACTTTCCAAACACTTTAATTAATGACTTACAATTAACAAGACCAAATAAGTCCAAAAAATTGCCTACAATTTTATCGCATCAAGAAATGATACGTTTATTACAATGCACACCAAATATAAAACACCGTATGGTTTTGGCTTTATTATATTCGGCCGGATTAAGGATAAGCGAGTTAATTAATTTAAAAATAGAGCATTTACATATTGATAGAAATCAAATATTAATAAAAGACGCAAAGGGAAGAAAGGATAGGCTTGTTGGAATAGCTAAAAGTATTTTACCATTATTAGAAAATTATTTGATTACATATAAACCAGAATTATACATGATAGAAGGGGGTAAAGGGAATAAATATACCGCTGGTAGTATTAGAAAATTTTTACATAAAGCTTGTAAAAAAGCTCAAATAAAGTATATAGTTACTCCTCACACTTTAAGACATAGTTATGCAACACATTTATTAGAACAGGGTGTTGGGTTAAGACACATACAAGAGCTACTAGGGCATAGTAGACCTGAAACAACTATGATTTACACTCATGTAGCTAGAAAAGATTTATTAGACATACAAAGCCCATTAGATAATGCCGTTAATCTATTAAGAAAAAACCAAAATCATGCACAAAAGGTAATCATATCCCGAAATATATAGGGGATATTGATTACTTTAGTAATCATATAACTAGTTGTGCGTAATTTGAGAAAATCATTGCTAAAATTGAATATGATTAATTTTTTTAGAAAGAATAAAAGATTTGTTTCCGAAAAAGGATTTAAAGAAAACGCAAAGCATCAATCAGAAATGAATGGACAAACACTTGGTGTTTTATCTCAACACGGAGTAACCGAACTAAGCGAATTAAAATTAGATTATTCATTTTATACGAACAAAAAAGAAAAAGCTGAAGAGTTAAATTCCGAATTGAAAACCAAACAATACGAAACATCTGATATTGTAAAAGAGAAAAAGTATTGGAGAATACACGGTTGGACACGAAAAATAAAGATGGATAATAATTCAATCGATAATTGGACAACTGAAATGTGTCAATTGGGCTATAAACACGATTGTGAATTTGATGGTTGGGGAACTATACCGCAACAAGATGAGAACATTGTTGTGCCAGAAGAATTAAGCGAAATGGATTGTTTCGATAAAGGATTAGAATTTTGGAATAATAGTGAATTTGAGAAATCAGAAGCTTATTATTCAAGAGCTATTGAATTAAACCCAAATAAAAGTTCATTCTATTATAACAGAGGAATAGCTAGAGGTTCGAGAAAGAATCTAATTGGAGAAATAGAAGATTACAATAAAGCTTTAGGAATTAATCCAGATTACGAAGAGGTTTATTGTAACCGTGGAGCAGCGAATGATGAATTAGGTAATTACCAAGAAGCATTGAACGATTATAACCAAAGTATAAAACTAAATCCCGACAAGTCTACTTCATATAGAAATATGGGAAACACTTTTTACAGAATTGGAGAAAAAGAAAAAGCTTGTGAACAATGGAAAAAAGCACTTGAACTTGGAGATAAATCCGTAAAAAAAATAATCGAACAGTATTGTGAATAAAAAACTACGCACAACAATGGCTATAAATAATTGCTTGTTCTCGCCTACTTCTGAAAATCCTTGCGGATTTTCGGTTTGGTGTGTACTTGCAAAGTTAAGTGCTAAACCACGCAACTACTCATAGCCGAGACCGTTGTGTTCAATTTAAGACACCGATAGATGAGAGGATATTTTCGGAAAATAAAATATTGGATTAGCGATTGGAAATTTCGTCGGAATCACGACAAGAACGCTAAACTACTGAATGGCGATATGGATAAAATGCGCTACCTATTAAAAGCTAATGATATAATAAAAATACTTACTGAATTAGAAGAAAAAGCAGGGTTAAGTCCTTTTGATATTGTTCCTTTCTTAAAGAAAATCGAATTAATGTCTAATGACCATATAAAAACCGAACGAAATAATTCTAAATTCACCTTAGACAGAGAATCTAACACTAATCTTTTTAATGAACTATCGGAACTTGGTTTTTTAACAGTAATAGAGAATAAATTGTATTCATTCCATAATGGAATAAAATATCCAACACCCCCAAATGATAGCGTGTTAATTGTAAAGTTGTCACCCAAAGGAATTGATTATTTAATTGAGTATAGGAAAAGAGAAAAAGACAGATTTTATCAAAAACTTACAATTGGACTTTTGGTAGTCGCATCAATACTATCATTACCTCAAGCTTGTAATCAAACTTCAGAATGGTTTAAAAAGGACGACACCATCTACAAAATAGACATAGTTGACAAAGATAGCGTAGCAAAAGAGAATAAACACCCAAATATAACAGATGATACGGAAGACAATATCAGAAGTGGAAATGCCAACATAAAAAAAATAACGCCAAAACCAATATCTGAAACGACTGAACATAAAAAAAACTAAACACAACATTGTATAAAATTAATTGCTTGGTACTCGCCTACTTACGAAAATCCTTGCGAATTTTCTACTAGGTTTGTACTTGTTAAATTGCGTTTATAACCAACGCAACCAATCTTATACGTAGCCGTTGTAAGTAATTTAGAAAACCACACTCGCAAAAATTAATCGAATTGAATTGAAAGAAAAAAAGAGGAAAAATAAATGGCAGTTTCAGATTTTAATTGTGTTTATCATTTCGTTAATTGGAATTGGATTTTGGAGCAGTTTAAAGGAAAAAAACGAACTTAAGAATTCAAAAATTACAATCGGAACAATTACTGAAATTGAAGAAAGGTTTCAGAGAGGTTTTTTTGTGCAATATGAATTTATAGTAAACGGAAAAAAATATTCCGAAAATCAAAAACTGACTATAAAAAAAGAATCTATAAAAATTGGAGATAAGTTTGAAATTAATTACTCGGAAAACAACCCTGAATACAACAATCTTGATTTTGAAAAAAGAGTTATGGAATGAACAAAAAACTACTTACAACATTGTATATAAAAAATTGCTATTTTGTGCTTAATCAATGGCAGTTGCTTTGTTTGCTAGCTTCTGATTTTCCTTCGGAAAATCCTCGCACACAAACACGCAACATTTCATATACGTAACCGTTGGCAAACATTTGAACGAAATGCAGTATTACATATTAAATATTGATGATTCTGGAGCAATTGAGGAAATTGATTATAAGAAAATCGATGGAGAAATTGTTGCGATATGTAAAATGTATGATGACAAAGATTTTAATAAACTTAATGATATTTTACACTCAACGAATGAATATATAATTAATGAAAAAGCATTAAATATTTTCAAAGAAAGTAAGACAATTGATTATAAATTAGGAAAAGCAAAAGTATTGCGTAAAGAAAAATTATTTGGAGTATTTAAAAAGAGTAATTCTTATGAATATTTCGACTTGACTTTTCCTGACGAAAACGCAACGAATTGTTACGATTGGATTGATTTTGAAAAAAGTGAAATATTTGCGATTAATGAAAATGACGAAAAATTTAAAATCACATCTCATCAACACGAATTAGACTTGATATCAGAAAACAAATCGGAGTCTGATAAAAGTTATTCCTTTAAAACGGAAAAAGTTGTTTTTGGGAAAAATTTTGATTCCGAAATAGACTTGTTTAAAATACCTCATTATTCTTGGGGTATTTATGTTTCGGAAAGACTAAAAAACAAGTTAGAGAATACAAAAATAACTGACATTCGATTTGCAGAAAATAAAGAAAAATTAGGAAAAATGTGGAAACCGCATTTTCCGATAATTGAATTTGAAAAATAAAAACGATTTGCCAACACCGTATATAATTTATTGCTGGCTTCTTGCCTACTTACGAAAGTCCTCGCAGACTTTCTTGGTCGGTAATTATTTACTAAATTAGTTGCTTGAAACACGCAACAAACCATATACAAACACGTTGTGGTGCATTTAGAGAAACATCCTGCTGAATAAGAATATGGGTTTATTGGATTTTATTTTCGGAACAGAAAAAGAAAGACGGAAAAGAATTTTTATAAGTTTTGCAATTGAAGATATTGAATATAGAGATTATCTGGTTAGGCAAGCGAGAAAAAACAATTCCCCATTTGACTTTATTGATATGTCTGCAAAAAAGGCTTGGAAACAAAGCGAATGGAAACAGAAGTGTAGAACTAAGATAAAAGGTTGCGATGGAGTAATCGCTTTAATAAGTAAAAGAACCCATTTAGCAAGTGGTGCAAGATGGGAAATGAAATGTGCTTTAGAGGAGAAAATACCAACTATTGGTATGCAAATAAAATGGAACGATAAAGGTGCTAAACCTAAAGAATTAAAAAACAGAAAAGTAATCCGATGGACTTGGGATAATATATCTAATTTCATTGACAAAATTTAAAATATATGTCAAAAACTCACAATTTATTTATTAGCCATTCTTGGCAGTATTCAGATGCTTATACCAAATTATGCGGACTTTTAGATAATCGAGCTTACTTCGATTACAAGAACTTTTCTGTACCTAAAGACGACCCAATACATACAAATGGAACAGATAAACAATTATTAGAAGCCATAACTAATAAAATGAGACTTAGTCACGTAATTTTGATTATGGCTGGAAAATATTCCACTTATAGTAAATGGATTAATAAAGAAATAGTTGTTGCTAATGAAGGATTTATAAACCCAAAACCGATTATTGGAATTAAACCTTGGGGAAGTACTGTGGTATCAAGTGTGGTAAAAAACAATGCAGTAGAAATGGTTAATTGGAATACAGAATCCATTGTAGATGCTATAAGAAGACATTCAAACGCATAAAATTATGAGAAAAGCACTAATTGTAGGTATAGATTATTATTCAAATGTCTCAGAACTTTATGGATGTGTAACTGATGCCTACTCCATAAAAACTGTGTTAGATAGACATAGTGATGGGACTATAAATTTTGGAACCAAACTTGAAGTAGCGACAAATGAGAAATCTGCAATTACCAGAAAAGAGCTTAAAGAATTATGTATTGAGTTATTTAATGATGATTCAGACGTAGCATTATTTTATTTTTCTGGACACGGTTATGTAGAAAATACTGGAGGATATTTAATAACGAGTGAATGTTCAGACGGAGATGACGGTTTTCCAATGACAGAACTTTTACAAATAGCGAATGATTCAAAAGCAAGAAATAAAGTCATTATTCTTGATTGCTGTCATTCAGGTTTTGTAGGTAAATCGACTGGAGCGGACACGAACGCATCTTTGAGTGAAGGAATGACAATTCTAACTGCATCAAGTGAAAGTCAATACGCTATTGAAGAAAATGGTTCGGGTGTTTTTACAAGTCTTTTAGTTGACGCTTTAAGTGGTGGAGCATCAAATTTAGTTGGAGAAATTACACCTGGTAGTGTATATGCACATATTGACCAATCATTAGGTCCTTGGGAACAACGACCTATTTTCAAAACTAATGTTAGAAGTTTTACAAGTCTTAGAAAAGTTCAACCACCAATTTCATTATCTGACTTAAAACAAATCACAG
This sequence comes from uncultured Algibacter sp., assembly GCF_947487575.1. Taxonomy (GTDB): domain Bacteria; phylum Bacteroidota; class Bacteroidia; order Flavobacteriales; family Flavobacteriaceae; genus Algibacter_B. The sequence continues at coordinate 255,273 of NZ_CANKXG010000006.1, forward strand.
TATTATTCCCAAACAAAGAAGATGTATTCAAACTTGACCCAACTTTTGAACCTGAATTTGAAGGACATATTGAAGAAAATACAGAGAAATTTGCAATACTTCAGAAATACAATCGAATAAACTTAGTTATTCCTGTGGACGAAGAGCATATGTATTTTGCTGCAATGAATTCGAAAGGTTGTAAAATGACAATATTAGGAGAACACTATTGGAACTTAATAAAGAAAGACAGGTTATAAAAACGCACCACAACAATGGCTATAAGTAATTGCTTGTTCTCGCCTACTTCTGAAAATCCTCGCGGATTTTCAGTTTGGTGTGTACTTGCAAAGTTAAGTACTAAACCACGCAACTACCCATAGCCGAGACCGTTGGCAAACATTTTAGCGTAATAGCAATTTAAGGGCTTTCACCCAATGTTGTTATTATTTACAAAAGAACATTACGCTGAAATTCAAAACCGAATCTGAAAAAAATTACGTTGGAATTTTTCACTCATATTAAATCTCAGGTATGAATTTAGGCTTGCGCAACTTCTGTTCCTTACTTCGAAAATTTAGCTTTCCTCAACTTTAGGTTGAATATTTAGTATTGTAATCTCTAATTCAAACATAAAAACAATCTATTTTATTATACTATATGTAAAGTATTATGTACTTTTGTATAAAAATAATAGAATATGAAAATACATATATTACCAAATTGGTGTAAAAAACTTGGATTAATTCTTTTCATCATTGCCTCTTTATTTAATGGAAGTTTAAACTTTATTAATAATTCAATTAATAAATATAAAATGAATGGAATTAATACTTCCGAATTAGGAACTGAATCTGATAATGGAATTTTAGGACTTTTAAACGCCTTTTCTGGCGGAGGATTAAATTATGGAATTGATTTTGTTGCGATAATAGCAATGTTAATCTATATGATTTCGAAAGAAATAGTGGAAGACGATTACATAGACAAATTACGACTAGAATCTTTTCAGCTAACTTTTATAATTGGATTATTAGTTACAATTTTTATGTACATTTTAGCCAAAGATTTAAAACTGACTTTAGATTATTTTATATTTCCATTGCTTTGGTCTTACATAATAATATTCTTTATCAAAAGAAAAGTGTATTTATGAAAAATCTCGTAAAAGTAGAAAGAGCTAGACATAACTTAACACAAGCAGATTTAGCGAAAGAAATAAATGTCTCTCGACAAACTATTCACGCAATAGAAAAAAACAAATTTAATCCATCCGTTACTTTAGCAATCAGAATGGCACGTTTTTTCAAAGTCACAGTTGAATATTTATTTGATATTGAAGAAGAATAAACTCAATTGAATTAAAAAAACGATTTGCCAACACCGTATATAATTTATTGCTGGCTTCTTGCCTACTAGCGAAAGTCCTCGCGGACTTTCTTTGTCCGTAATTATTTACTAAATTAGTTGCTTGAAACACGCAACAAACCATATACCAACACGTTGGCAATAATTTATGAAAGACACAATCCTTTTAGACAAATACCTTCTTTTATGGAAAGAAAGGAATGAAAATGTCATTGTTGCCGAGTTACGACATTATATAAAAAATGAATTTGGAGGGACTTTAGAAACACCTATTGGAAACTTGATTTGTTATAAAGAACACAAACCTATATTTTGGAGAATTAAAATTGTTTTGAGAGAAGACATTAAATATAGTCAAACCCAAAATCGAATTTTTGTAATTACAAAATCTGCTTATAAACGTAAACTCAATTACTATTTAGAGAAACTGAAAGATTTTGTCAACCCAAGATTTAGAGCAGAAAAAGAACTTGACAATGAAATCAAAAAATTCCTGTTGGATAATAATTTGATTTCTGAACCTTTTTCAATTTCTCGTTCAATCGAAAAAACTGAAAATTTTGATTTTATTGGAGAAATAGAAGAATTCGATTATACTTAAAAACTAATTTAATAAATGAATAATCTGACCTTTGACAAACTATTTGATCTAATCGAAGAAAATCGATTTGTAAACGAGTCGGACAAAAAGATTGCCGAAAAGATACTCGAAGCGGAAAATGATTGGGGAGATTGGAAAACTTCAGTAAATAATTTAAATGAATTTATTATTGTATTGGAAAAAGAAGTTGGAGGAACTGTTACCAAAAAAAATCTGAACAAACTCTTGAAAAAATATAATCGGAATATTACTCAAAATATGTGGGAAGCGGAAACGGTTTGTTCTTTATTAGAAATTTTTGAACTAACCAAAGAGACTGAATTGAGAAAAATATTTAATGAATTGACTGAAAAAGTAAAAACATAATAAAAAAACTATTGCCAACACCGTGTAAAATTAATTGCTGGTTTTAGCCAATTTACGAAAGTCCTCGCGGACTTTCTATCTGTGATTTATTTGCTAACTTTAGTGCTTAAAACACGCAACTAATCTTACACAAATACGTTGTGCCCAATTTGAAAAATGAGTGATTACATAATAGACATACCTGAAGATTATTATATAACAGAATATCCACATCATTGGATGGTTCAGATTCGGGTCAACAATAAAGCCAACACTAAAAATTTTTCATTTAGGAAACACGGTTCGAAAGAAAAAGCACTTGAAAATGCAATAAAATATAGAGACGGACTTGTAAAAGAGTTTAAAATTGATTTAAACAAACGTTTCAAAAAGAGTAAAATACCAGGAGTAAACAAAACTTTTGACACTCGAAAAAGCGGAGAAAAGGTAGCATACTGGCAAGCTATTTGGTCGGAAAATGGGAAACAAAGAACAAAACGATTTTCAACAAAAACACACGGAGAAACTCAAGCTAAAAAAATGGCTGTTGAGTATCGAGAGAAAATAGTTAAACTTTTAGACGATTCAGGACAAACACTATTTGAAAAACCAAAACCAGAAACCAAAATTTGGAGATATATGGACTTTACCAAATTTGTCTATATGTTAGAGAAAAATGGTTTATTCTTCCCAAAAGTTGATTCATTTAATGACCCTTATGAAGGCTCTTATTCCAGAGGTAATTTATCGATAAGAAAATTTGTTTTTAGTAGAGCAAAAGATAAAAAGAAGTTTCAAGGTCAAATAGATGAAATAAAAAAAATCAGACCTCATATTAATATTAATTGCTGGCATATGAATGACTTTGAGTCAGCAGGAATGTGGAAACTATATTCTAAAACCAATGAATCTATTTGTATTCAAACAACTTTTGAGAGATTAGAAAAAGCTTTGCCGAATCAAATCAAATTTGGTAAAGTTAAATACATAAATTACGACAAAGACTGGATTCCAGAATCTGACATCTACTACCCTTTTATTTACAAAAGACTATCATTTGAACACGAAAGAGAATTGAGAGGTATTTTCAATAGTTCTGAAATGGACTTTGATGAAAATTTTGAAAAAAACGAAAATGGATATTGGATTAATTTAAATCTACAGACTTTAGTTCAAAGAATTTATGTTTCTCCAGAAGCACAAGATTGGTTCGTTGAATTGGTTGAGAAAGTAAAGAACAAATATAATCTGACTTTGAAAAGAGTATATAAATCACCATTGAATAACGAACCTGATTTGAATGAGAAAAAAACTGGGCACAACATCGTATAAAATTAATTGCTGGTTTGAGCCTACTTACGAAAGTTCTCGCGGACTTTCTACCTGTGATTTATTTGCTAACTTTAGTACTTAAAACACGCAACTAATCTTATACAGAACCGTTGTACCCAATTAAAACCAACCATTGAGCTTAAATGAAAATAACTGAATTAAGAGATTACCAAATTGAATTTGAAAAAATTAGAGCGGACTTTAATTCAGGGTTTAAAGAAATAAATAGCCTACGGAAAAAATTCACTTCTGACTATCCAACCAGCCGAATTCGTACATTGACACTTGACGAATATGTTACTGGAAAAGGCGGACAAACATTCTGTAACCGAATAGAAAATGACCTTAACGAATGGGGAAATATTCACGGAAGTTTCGCCACCAAATTCGGAGTTTATTTTGGGAAATTTGGTAAAAACTCAACATCAAAATATCGAATTGGACGTAAAGAATATGGAACAGATGAAAATGTAGCTCTTAAAAAAATTCTTTCAGCTATAATTGAACTGATTGAAAATAAAGATGATTTAGCGATTTTAAAGAAAAATCCAATTTCGCCAATGTTCAAAGGAAAAATTTTGTCAGTCTATTATCCAAATGAATTTCTAAACATATTTTCTGCAAAACACCTAAATTATTTCATCAATAATCTTGGTTTAGATAATGACTCAAAATCGGAATTAGATAAACAAGCTTTGTTACTTGACTTCAAGAATAGTGACAAAGTAATGAAAGAATGGAGTATTTATGTATTTAGCAAATTCTTGTATTCGTCATTTGGTAGACCTAATGATGAAATCAAGGAAGAAAATATTTCTAAAGAGCTCAAAAAATTTAATCTTAAAGATTTTCCACCAATTGAGAGTTTGAAATTTGACTATGTTGAATTACAAACAGACGAACTTCCAGAACCAAAAGAAAAAAGGAAAGGCAAAGAGACAAAGATTGACTATTCAAATCGTTCAAGAAAATTCAAACGAATTGGAGACAGAGGAGAACAAATTGTATTAAGAGCAGAAAAACAATTCTTAAAGAAAAACGGAAGAAAAGATTTGGCTGAATTAGTTGACCAAATTTCAGAAAGAGATGATAGTGTTGGATATGACATAAAATCCTATGAGTTGGACGGAACCGAAAAGCTTATTGAAGTTAAATCAACTTTGAGAAAAATAGGGAAAAGCAATGTCTTTTTATCAGCAAACGAATTACAAGTTGCGGAAAATGAGAATAATTACTATTTCTATATTATTTACGAAGTTGGGAGTAAACGACCGAAAATATGGAAAATTAAAAGCTCGGATTTATTAAACGACAGTAATATTGTGAAAGAACCGATTTTATATAAACTGAATTTGAACACAAAATAACTGGGTACAACAACGTATAAAATTAATTGCTTGGTACGAGCCTATTTACGAAAATCCTCGCGGATTTTCTATTTGGTTTGTATTTGCTAAATTACGTGCTAAACCACGCAACTAATCTTATACAAGACCGTTGTGCAACATTTAAATGGAACGCCCCGAACAACATATAACAGAAAAAAAATCTCAGCGAATATTTGAAAATATTGTACCTGTTGAATGGGTTTGTAGAGATATTAAACCAGATTATGGTGTAGACTATTTAGTAGAAGTTTTTGAAAAAAATCAATCAACAGGAAAAACTTTTTTTGTCCAATTAAAGGGCTCAACTCAAGAAATTACTAATAACACTTTTGAGAAACAGTTTACTGTTAAAAATCTAGAATATTATAGTTCATTATCAATACCTGTAATGATAATTTGTGTTTCTGTCACTGATTCAAAAATATGGGGAATTTGGGCAAATAGACTTTTAGATTCAATAACACTTAAGGAAAATCAAAAAAGTACTTTAATAAAGTTAGGAAAGGAGTATTTACTAAATGAAGAAAAATTCCTTAAACTTATTTCAGAGTCGGCACTTTCAAAAAAACTTGGAATCAATGCTAACACAAGTTTTCCGATAGCAGAAAGACTAAACAATAATTTAGTAAAATGGCTTGAACATAAGTTTACCGAAAGTGTTTCTACCAAATTCACAAATTTACCTACACATCTAAATTTAGATTATTCACTATTTGAAAATGGAGATTTATCTTTAAAGATTACCACACCTACTTTTTCTAAAGAATTAATTATAAAAAATTTAAAGGATGATAACCCTTTTTTATATCGTCCCCATTTTGATTCAAAAGACATAAATGAATATAATAAAGATGCTCTGTTTTTTATTGCAATAGCAATGGCAAAGCACGACATCAAAGGCTCTCTTGAAATTCTTATAGAACTTATTTCAGAAGTTGATTTTAAGGATAAAGAAAAATTTCTTTCTCTAGACCCTTTTGGCTTACTAATAAACGCACAACTAATTGATGAAGTAAAATTATACAACCGTTTATTAGAAAAAATAATACAATTGAATTTAATTGATTTATTTTTCATTTTCAACTTAGCTTATTTTTATGTTAACCCAATTAAGTATAGACATTACAGAATTCAAAATTTAAAATCAGTCATACAAAAAAATGATGAACCAAAGTTTTTAGCTACTTGCTATTATAATTTAGGAAATATTCTAAGGGAAAATTTAGAATCATATGAACCTTTTGATTGTTATATCAAAGCTATAAAATTGTGGCCAAATTATTTAGAAAGAGATTACTGGTGGCGAGAGTTTGCAGGAATAATATTTGCCAAAGGGCATTATGCGTTTTCTGAAAAATTTTATAAAAAATCTCAAACGTTAGTAAAAAATAAAGGAATTGGAAAAGAGTATAATAGATTAGTGAGAGTTGATTCAAAAGAGACCTATTTAGTAAACGCATTAATTGCGGATTGTCTGTTCTTTCAAGGAAAATTTAAAGAAGCACACAATTATTTCGAACTATACTTCAAAAACAATTCAAATAGCTCTCAAGAGTGGATATTGAAAGATATGATTTGTATGGAGTTAATGAATGGGGATTTAAATAATCTAACTTTCAATAGAGAACAATCACTTCTATTATGTGAGCAAGGATTAAAAGCATCATCAGCTGACGATTCAATTGAAAAATTCGAAGAGTCAATAAAATCGAATCCTTTAAATGGCTTATCTTGGTTTAATCTAGGAGTTAGCAAAGATAAAAAAGGACTCAACGAAGAAGCCTTATTTGCATTTATTACTACTAGTATGATTCAAGAGTGGGATAAAGAAGCTCAATTTAATGCGATAACAATTTGTTTTACTCAACAAAATTTTGACTTATTACAAGCAATGCTACTTTTTATTTTTGAGAAACACGGTGAATTCGTTATTAATGATTTAACTGATTATATTATGCAAAAGAATATTCCACTTGAAAACAAAACCCACTTGGTTAATGGTTTTACTGAAATGTTTGAAGTAATAAAAAACGTTGCACAACAACGTATATAAAAAATAGCGGTTTAATCGCTTAATCAAAAGAAAATGAATAAATTAAAGGTCAGTTATAATCCGAAAATTTAGTGCATAAAATCCGCTACTTTTCATATACAAGACCGTTGTAGGTAATTAAAACCAACCTTTGCGAATGAATGACTATTTAATAATTACACTGATTGTACTGCTTTATTTTTCACCAGTATTTTATCAATTATACTTATTATTAAAAGAACGAAAAGAAGAAAACAAAAAACTGCTCAAAAGATTATTGCGTTTTACAAAATACAGTTTTTTAATTCTAATTTTTACTGCAATTGTGTTTGGAATTTTAAGTCATACAAACTACTTTAATTACGAAAAACCTATGACTTTTGACAAGTACGACCAAATTACATTTCAGAACTTCCGAGGTTTGGAATTTTTTAAAAAGTCACTATATGGAAATGAACGATTTGCTTATGTCGTAACATCAATAGATAGTGAAATTGATGATAATTCTGTAACTGTACAATCATTATTCTATCCTTCTCGCTCTTTCGTTTATAAAAAAAACACGAATAGTACAGAACTTTTAACTCACGAAAAGTATCACATCAAAATCACAGAATTATTTGCTCGTAAAGCAAAACAAGAAATATCTGATTTAAAGATTTTAGATGAAGACAAAATCGAGGGAATAATAAAAGATGTAAAAATTAAAGAAAGAGCTTTTCAAAAAGAGTATGATTACAATACTTTTCACAGCTATGTATTAAGTGAACAAAAAAGATACGAGAAAGAAGTTGATAGTTTATTAACTTCGTTAAACCAATACAAAAACCCAAAAATCACAATTGATGACAAAAATTAAGTACGTCCTTTTAGCAATTATTTGCCTAACATTAACCAATTGTAAAACAGAAGAACACGAATTCCCATTAGACAAAAGGTATTGGGATACAAATGATTACGATAAAGCAATTCTTGAATTAAGATTTGGTTACGAAGACGATGAAAAGAAACCGACTTTTGACAATCCAGAACAAAGAATAATAGTTGAAAAGTTGACTGACGAACAAAATTTCAAAGTAGTACTTAAAGACAATGAATTAGGTATAAAACATCGGAATGCAGTTGCAACCGAATTCTTTGAACATTGGAAAGATATGCATCAGATTTACCAAGCAACCGACCGAAAAGATATGTATGTATATGACATAGAAATGTTGGCTGTTTGGCAATATGGTTTGAGTTTGCAACTTGACTATTTTAAATTAGGAAATGACGAAATATTAGAAAGTGCAGACGACCCAAATTCTTCAAGAGTAAAAAATGTTATTAGCTCAAACATTGGTACTTTAATTGACAATTATACTATTTACTTGGATGAGATAAACGAAGAAAAGGCATTTTCTGAAAAAGGAAAAACTAAACTTGCTGACGGAATAGAAAAGTACTTTACTCAACTGATTAAACTTTATCCTAACGCAAATTATAGCGGAATGAAAAAGAAAGCGGAATTAATGCTCAAAAAGAGTGAATCGGACAAAATAAAATCATCTTTGACAAAATTAATTGAGTTAATCGATTCAAAGAAAAAAACGGAAGAATAACTACCTACAACAATGGCTATAAGTAATTGCTTGTTCTCGCCTACTTCTGAAAATCCTTACGGATTTTCAGCTTGGTGTGTACTTGCAAAGTTAAGTGCTAAATCACGCAACTACTCATAGCCGAGACCGTTGTAAACAATTATGAACGAACGCGAAGACTACTTTAGAATTTCCAAAAATGGACACGTTCACACGCTGAGCGATAGAATTCCATTTAACTGGAAAGAACTATTGATTTGGACTTCTACTTCATTCATATTCCTAATTTGGTTTCTCGGAATTGGAATAGGAATTTTTGTTGCGATTTTGACCTTAATCGGATACACTTTTTACCGATTTGCTTCTTGGATTTACTACTCGGAATTAAAAATAGACGAGAAAAGCGGAAAATTAACTCGACTGAAAAAAATACTCGACCGAACTCAAAAAACGGAATTGATAAGTGAAAAGTTTGACCTAAACCGATTTGAATACTCGGAATTAACTCGGAGTGGAAAAACGAAATTCTTAATGAATTATCGCACTCATAAAAACAATGAACTTCTGATTTTAAAAAATAAAGCAGACAAAGAGCTGATTGAAAAATATATCACTGAACAAATAAAAAAATTTAATTGACAACAATGGTTTTTACCAAAGAATCAAAAGACAACGAACTATATGTGTATATGAATGGAAAACTCATTTATAAAAGATGGTTAAAAACTGGACAATCGAAAGTTTTTGACTTAATGGCTTATGACAAATACACAGAGTACTCAATTAATGAAAACAAAAAATAACTGTTTACAACAACGTGTATAATCAATTGCTTGATTATCGCCTACTTGGAAATTCCTTCGGAATTTCCTCTGGTTCGTTTTTGTTTACTAACTTAGTCCTAGCCAACGCAACTGAACCATACACGAACACGTTACAAACAATTTAAACGAAGACTACAATTATGAAAAAAACGATTTTAATTAGTTTTTCTATTTTAATTTTTAACCTATCACACTCACAAGAAAAAATTGGAATTTTTGCTGGTTTAAATTATTCCTATTTTACTGATGGAATATTATCACAGTTTCTTGCTGAAAATTCATTAGGCTTGCAGATAGGGGCACTTTATGAATTTGAAGTTAATGAAAAGGTCGCTTTTAGACCTAAAATTGCATTTTCTCAACAGGGAGATAGAACTAAAACTGAACAAACAGGAAGTTTAAGTCTAGATAAAATAGATTATGAGCTTACTTATTTGAATGCTAGTTTAGATTTTAAGTTTTGGGACGAAATTTATTTAATTACAGGACCACAAATAGGATTTCTGTTAGACCAAAAACCATTAAGTAACGACTTAGGCAAAATTGACTCAACTATTGATTTCGGAGTCAACTTAGGAATTGGATTTAAAATAAACGAATTCTTTTTAGAACTCGGACTTTATCAAGGACTTTCAACAATCTTGGAATATGAATCCATAACAGGAAATACAACCAAAGTGAAAAACGGATTTGCAAAGTTTACACTAGGATATAATTTATAAAAAACTGTTTGTAACATTGTATATAAAAAATTGCTATTTTGTGCTTGACCAATGGGAGTTGCTTTGTTTGCTAGCTTCTGATTTTCCTTCGGAAAATCCTCGCACACAAACACGCAACATTTCATATACGTAACCGTTGGCAAACATTAAAAACAATATCGAAAAATATGAAAAATTGGAATTTTAAATTAAAAAAACGACCGAAAGAAGTTCTTGAAGAACTGACATCTGAACTTAACTCTATTGGAGGGTTTTCATTTAATAACAAAAACACTAATACTTTTAATTTCCGTAAGAGGATACTTTACCCTTGGTATTATGCCTTCCAAAATTGGACTGTTGTTAATGGTGAATTAGTAGAAAGCAATGTTGAAAATATTACAGAAGTTAAAATTTCATTCAAACAGCACTTTTTAATATTATTAATAATATTTACTCATCTTATTTTAGGATTGGGACTTATTCTTGGACTATTCCTATCGACAAACAATGAACCTCTAACTTATATTTTAGGTGGACTAGTTATCGCTTTCGGAATAATTATTTGGATTATGGCAACTAGAAAATTTAAAAAAGATTCTGAAAAATACAAAGTACTAATAACCAAAACATTCGGAATTTAAAAAAATAACGATTTGCCAACACAGTATATAAAAAATTGCTGTTTTGTGTTTAATCAATGTTAGTTGCTCGTTTGCTAGCTTCCGATTTTCCTTCGGAAAATCCGCGCACACAAACACGCAACTTTCCATATACGAACCGTTGGAGTGAATTCCTGCGTCATTCACTCCAACGTCCCCGCGAATAAGATTTGGAGCGACTGCCAAAAGGCACTCACACCAACAACGAATAAAATTCATTGAAACAAATCTTATTCGCGGGGACGTTGCCATTAATACGAAATGACTATAAACTATCAACTTACTAATTCGGATTTTTTAGAGTATCAGCTTTATACTTCTTCAAAATCTGAATTGCACAAAAAGAGGCGATTTCGTTCTCGAATAATTGTTCCTATAATCTATTTACTTATTGGACTTTATTTCGCATACAAAAACGAAAACGGAGGAATTGGAATTATAATGGGTGGAATCGGAATTGGATGGTTTGCGTTTTATCCAATGTATTCTAAATGGAGATATAAAAGACATTTTCAAAAACACGTTGAGGAAAATTATAAAAATCGGATTAACAAACCTGTGGAAATTGACTTTGACGAAAATTCCGTGAATGCCAAAGATTATACGTCTGAAAGTAAAATAAATGGAACTGAACTAAAGGAATTGATTGAAACGAAAGACCATTTCTTTATTAAATTAACAACTGACTTATCTCTGATTGTACCAAAACACTCGATTGAGAATCAAACGGAATTTAAAAAGCGTGTGACTGAATTAGGAGCTGAATATGTTGACGAATTGAATTGGGAATGGAAATAAGTACTAATGGCAACAACGTGTATAATTAATTGCTTTGGTCGTTGCTTATTTGGAAAATTCCTTCGGAATTTTCTCGCGCTCGTTTTTGTTTACTAAATTAGTTGCTGAAACACGCAACTAACCATACACAAACACGTTAGCAAACATTAAAAACCAATCTTTAACAAAAGAAAACAAATTAAAAATGAACAAAACAAAACCAATCTACCTATTAATTTTTTCAATCAATGTTTTATTAATTTTCGGGTGTAGTAATAGTTCTGAAGATGAAAAATTAAAAGAATCCTTTCTTCAAAAATTTAATGGTACAGTTTGGGTATCGGAAAATCAAACAACAGAAGTGTTTTATTTGGTTAAAAATGACATATTGAATCCTATTCCTGATTTTTTTAAATTAACAAATTCAAGTGATTGTTTCATCATGAGCGAGTTTGATACAAACTCTGACGAAATTACAATAAACGAAACTGACAAATTAGAAATCTATTCTGAGTATGGGACAAATGAATATTATACTTATACATTTACAGTTTTAGGAGATAAAAAGATTCATTACAAAAAGGATGAGTTTTATAATAACTCAACTTATGTAATTGAATATGATTTAACTAAAACAAATTTAACTGAAAATGACCTAAAACCTATTTGTCAAAATTGAAATGGAATAAAACCAAACCGTTAGTAAACATTAAAAACAAGTAACTAATGAAAGAATTATTAAGAGCAATCGTAACGTTAATTATTATAGCAATAGTGTGGGGAATATTGATACAAATATTTAATTAAACAGAAATTCAATATATAAAAATGGGCTTTTTCACAAATTTACTTAGAAAAGGGGATTTAGATTTCTTGCACGGAGAATCTTTATCTTCAAAATTCAGTATCATCCTAAACACTCTTAATAATTATGCTTTTAACGGAAAAGGAGATATTACTACAACTTCGGACAGGAGTTTTAACATATACCCAAAAGTAACGGACAGTAATCAAATAATTCATTTTTTCTATCAAATGGATATATTGACTATTCAATGGAGTTTTAAATATTATCAAAAAGAAATTGTTCATAAAAAAGATTTTTCAAAAGTTAAAAACCTTAGCATTTTTGAACAAACTAAAATTGCAAATACAATGATTTCTGAAATGGAAAACATAGTAGAAAAACACAAGAAAGACGTAATGAATTTCTAACGGAATTTAATAAAAACGTTTGCTAACACCGTATAAAAATAATTGCGGTTTAGTGCTAAAACAAAGGTAGTTGCGTGTTTGCTACATCTGATTTTCCTGCGGAAAATCCTCGCATGCAAACCCGCAACTATTCTTATACATAAACGTTGGCACTAATTATAACTGAATGGCAGAAAACAAGAAACAGCATTATGTTCCAAAGTTTTATTTAAAACTGTTCAGCAATAATCAATCAAATTCTCACATCAAAATATTTGTAAAATACACAAATAAAATCATTCCCAACGGAGATTTAAAAAATCAAGCTTATAAAAATTATTTCTATGGTAAAGACACTACAATAGAAAAAGAATTCTCAAAAATCGAAGACGAAGTGTCAAGAATTATTTCGGAAATAATTGAATCAAAGGCATTACCAAAAAGGCAAAATGTGGACTTTGAATCACTTTGGCTATTCACTTTTATTCAAAATTCTAGGACTAAATATAGTGCAGATGAAACGAATAAAATGATTAACCAAACTCTGAAAACGATTTTCAAAAATGACAATAGATTTAAAGACAAAATAGACGAAGTAGAATTTGGCTACGAGAATCCAGTTTTATTGAATCTTGACACTTTAACTAATACAATTGCAGTTACAAAAGACTTAAAATGTAAATTAATAATCAATCAAACTAATAAACCTTTTGTAACTTCTGATAATCCAATTGTACTCTACAATCAATTTTTAGAGCAAAGAAATCATCAATTTGGGAAATGTGGACTGGCAAGTAAAGGTCTACAAGTCTTTTACCCAATAAATCCGGAACTAGCACTTATTTACTATGATGAAAAAGTCTATAAAATAGGTTTTAGAAAAAGAAATTATATAGAAACAAGTAATGAAAAGGATATAGAATCATTAAACATTCTGCAATTTTTAAATTCTGACAAAGTAGTTTACTCAAACGAAATAGCAACTGATTACTATTTAGAAACTTTAATGTCCAAGGCTTCAAAATATAACACATCACGAGGCTCTGACATTAATGAATATCCTGAAAAAAGAAACGATGACGGAACATATTCAGTTATTTTGCATAATCAAAAAAAAGATCTGGAAATGAATTTAAATCTGTCATTTATTAAACAAACAACACACGGTAAAACCTATAAAATGTCTGGTTACGTTGCTGAATTAAGAAATGAAGAAATGCGAAATAAATAAAATAACTAGTGCCAACATTGGCTATAATTAATACGGGTTTTAGGCTTTCAGCGAGGGTCTGTGTATATTTAGAGTGTCCGCCAAATCTTTTGGATTTGGCTTTTTAAATAGAAAAAATAAAAACAAACAAAAAGATTCGGCTAATCGCTTAAACGAAAACAAAAGGGCACTTTTATTCCCGTACTAATCATAGCCGAAGCCGTTAGGCAACATTTGCACAAAACAAACTTTTTACTTACTTTTGACGTTAGTAACGTAAAACAAAGGTATGATTATTTCATTTGGCTCGAAAGAAACCGAAATGATTTGGAACGGTATTCGAGTAAAAAAAATGCCGATTGAAATTCAGAACGTTGGACGTCGGAAATTGAGAATGCTGAACAACTCGCAAGATATTATGGACTTAAGAGTTCCGCCTTCGAACCGACTTGAAAAACTCTCTGGAAATCTAAAGGACTTTTATAGTATTCGGATTAACAAACAATGGCGAATCATTTTCAAATGGAAAAACGGAAACGCAAGCGAAGTGGAAATAATCGACTATCATTAAAAAAGGACAAAATGGAAAAGTTGGCAAATGTACATCCTGGCGAAGTCTTGAACTTGGAATTTCTTGAACCACTTGAAATCTCGGCTTACCGACTTTCAAAGGACTTGAAAATACCACAAACAAGAATTTCGGAAATAATAAAAGGGAGACGCAGAATAACTGCGGACACAGCATTAAGGTTAAGCAAGTATTTCGGAAATTCGGCCAAATTCTGGCTCGGACTTCAAGATGATTACGATATCGAAGAAGAACGTGACGAAAAACAGGCGGAATTGGACGAAATAAAACAATACGGAAATAAAAACGTTGCCTAACAATGTATAAAAATAATAGCGGTTTAATCGCTAAAACCAAAGTAAGTAAACATAAAAAAGGTCTGTGTTAAACTGAATGGTAAGTGCTTAAAAATCCGCTACTATTCTTATACTAGACCGTTATGCACAATATGAAAAATAGAGCCGATAAATTTTACGATAAATTAGCTGAATCATATGACTTGCTGACTAAAAGTGGACCAAATGTCTGGACACCGCCAAAATTGATTGAATCTGAAGTATTCAACTTAATAAGTAAAAACTCAAAAATTATAGACATAGGAATTGGAACTGGTCAAGCAATAGAAAAGGTCTACCAAACAAGAACTTTTTCTTCCATTACAGGTGTAGATATTTCTAAAAAGATGATTTCTATATGTAAAGAGAAATTTGATGGAATTGACTTAATTAAAATTGATTCTCTTTCTGACTTGAAAAAAATAAAAAATGCTTACGACTTAGTTATTTGTAGTGGAACTTTTGAATTTTTTGAGAATGCAGAGATATTCTTTGAACAATGTCATAGGCTTTTAAATAAATCAGGATATTTGATTTTCACATATGAACCTATCATTTTATTTCACCTCATTCAAAAAGACGAGATTTCGAATAATATTTCTGGGAATTCAGAATTTCAAGTGGATGGCTTTTTCACAAAAAGATATAAACCATCAACAATAAATAAACTTTTATCTTCTAACAAATTTAATGTATTGAAAGATGAGGAATTTATTTCCTACAAGAAAAATGATTCAAACATTATTTATCATTTAATAGTATGCAAGAAAATTTAATTGAATTAATTGACCAAATATTACCAGGGCTTATTGTATTTGCAATTGGTCAAACCTTTTTACAGGTAATACTTAATAAAGACAAGATTGTTGAAATATTTGAGAGTATCAATAAATTCTCGCATATAAATGGCGAATGGCACCAATATCATTACAGTAGAGACAAGCAAGTTAATCCAAGAAAGTCTATTTGGATACATCATATCGATACGTTTAAAATTAATTGGTTGTTAAAAGTCAAAGGTAAAGGTGTTAATAGTCATTCAACTAAACTTGATTATAAAATATCTGGAAAGATTTCTGATGATAAATTGTTTATGAAATACTCAAATAAAACAAGTAAAGAAACCCCTGTAAATATTGTAATTGAAAATTTACTTTCGAAAGATTTATTGCAAGGGGTTTGGATTGGGTATGATTTTAATAAAGATTTTAGTATCGGCCCAATAATATATTCTAGAAAGGAAAAGACTGAAGAAGAACTTTCAACAATATTAAGAAGATATGATATCAATATTTTAAAATAAAAATACTGTGCATAACATTGGCTATAAGTAATTGCTTGTTCTCGCCTACTTCTGAAAATCCTCGCGGATTTTCAGTTTGGTGTGTACTTGCAAGGTTAAGTGCTAAACCACGCAACTACTCATAACCGAGACCGTTAGCTTTAATGCTAAAGGTCATTGCAAAACCTCAAATTTCGGGTTTAAATCAAAAGTCCTTTAAAGCGGAATTTGAAAATGAAATGTGGAATATTGAGCTGAATTATCACTCAAACTCTGAATCGAACTGCGTCTGACTTTTTAGCTCGTTTACAGAATCGAAATCTGAATTGAAAAGCGGAATTTCACTCAATCGGAATATAGCAAATTACGGAATTGCTAACTCGAAATCTGAATTATATATTGCGGAATTTGAGCAAGTTTGCGGAATTAAAATCGAGCTGAATAAAACATGAAAACGGAATTAAAAAGCCGACTGAAATAAAATATTAACGAAAAAATAAACGGACAAAAAAGCACTAAAAGCTAACAATGTATAAAAATAATTGCGGTTTAGTGCTTAATCAAAGGTCGTTGCATGTTTGCTACGTCTGAATTTCCTTCGGAAATTCCTCGCTCGCAAACCCGCAACTATTCTTATACGCAAACGTTGCCATTCATTGGCGGAACGCACTCTGAACCTAAAAATGACTGAATTGAAAATAACTGCTTTTTTGCCAAATACGAGATTTCTGTTTTTATTAATTTTTTCAATTTTGATAATGACAAATTGCACTAACAAAACAAAATCTGACAAAAAAACTTCATCTATCTTAAAAATTTCGCAAACAGAATATGATTCAATAACTGAACTGAACTATTATTTAGGCACATACCAAATCAAAGCCTTACACCATCTTGGGAAAAACTATAAAAACGTTCCGAGCAAAGGTCGGATTAGGATAACTAAGACAGGAATGAGATTAATAACTGATTTAGACTCATTAGAAAGTTTTGAAGCGAAACATAACAAATCAAATCTCATTGATATTTCAAAAGGAAAATTTGTATTTAAAGTAACATAAACGAAGTTACAATGTTAAGTTTTGAGGAAGAAAAAAATATGATTGTATTTTCTAATGGAACGGCAGAAAATAGCTTGACAACCATTTTTGTTTATATAAAAGAGAATTAGTGGAATAATAATCTGATTGAATTTACTCAAACGCTAAAAACTACGGATTTTAAACCGACAGAAAAACAACGAAATGGCAACACAGTATATAAAAAATTGCTATTTTGTGCTTAACCAATGGGAGTTGCTTTGTTTGCTAGCTTCTGATTTTCCTTCGGAAAATCCTCGCACACAAACACGCAACTTTTCATATACATAAACGTTGTAGCCAATTTAGGAAATGAAAGTAAGATTAGAAAAGAAAAATAGAGTTACTACAAGTTTTATTCAAATGGAAGTTGAAGGTCATTCTTTAACTGTTCACAATGGAAAAATTGGTAAAAGCGGTGTTGCTAAATCAAATAAACATTGTGGAACAAATGAAAAAGCCATAAAAGAGTTAAATGAAATTAAACAAGAATATCTTTCAAAAAAATATATTGAGGTAAAAGTCAAAAGACCTCTTGAAAGTGATAAAGTATATGATAAAGCAAAATGGCATTTTCGTGGAGATTTTCCAGAAGAGCTGGATATATTTCAAGGTTATGTTCATACAGGATTCTATTTAGCTTGGATAATCGAAAAAGATTTTTTTAATCCTGAAAATGATGAATTATTAATTAGTGAAGTTGAAAAAGTAAAAAACCGAAAAATAACTGGAGCGAAATTTTTTGAGGAAAATTTAGATGGAGTTTTATTAGAAGAAGATTTAACCCAAAAAGGAAATGATTTTACATTTGAATATTATGAAAAAGGTGAATTTATAGATGATTATTGTGAAAGTCTTGGAGGAGATTTACCAACTTTGTACCATATAGAAGATAATTGGAATAATTACGATAAACTAAAACCAATTTTAGAAAGAAGATTTAAGAAGTGGGAAAAATCTAAACAACCAAAATGGTGGAAAAGAAAGTAAAAAACTGGCTACAACAACGTGTATATTTTATTGCTTTCTTTTAGCCAACTTACGAAAATCCTCGCGGATTTTCTATTCAGTTTTTATTTGCTAAATTTACGCTAAACCAACGCAACAAAGCATACACAAACACGTTATGTGCAATTAATACCAACAAATATGAAAGAATTCAAAATAGAAAAAAACATAGAGAATCTGAATTCTTCATACATAAAAAGACTTCAAGAAATTTTACGAAGATTTGGATATCTAAACTTAGAAAAAGGGAATGAAGGAATATTTGATAGTAAAACGTCAGATAGTTTGAAAAAATTTCAAGAATGGAATAGAATACCAATTACTGGCACATTAGATATAGAGACTGTAAATTTACTGAATACTCCTAGATGTGGTAATGCAGATATAACAAAAGGGATTAATAATATATGGAATAAATCAATCTTAACTTATTCTTTTATTGAATTGACCAATGATATAAACGAAGGTGAAATAAGGTTAGGAATTAGAGATGCGTTTGATTTATGGCAAGAAGTTACCAATTTTCAATTTGAAGAATCCCTTAATAATCATAATGCTGATATAATTATTCGATTTGTTACTGGGAATCATGGTGATGGAAATACTTTTGATGGCCCAAATGGCATTTTAGCACATGCGTTCTACCCTCCACCAAATGGAGGTAATCTAGCCGGAGATATCCATTTTGATGACTCTGAACTTTGGACAATTCAAATTCCGACTCCTTTTAATAGGTTTGATTTAATAACAGTCGCTACACACGAAATTGGTCATTCTCTTGGGTTAGATCATTCATCCAATCCAAATGCGATAATGAAACCTTTCTACTCTGGAATTCAACGCCATTTAGATATAGATGACATAATAAGAATTCAATCACTTTATGGTTTCGGTTGGAACCCTATCTATCAGCAAATTGACCCAGGTAATGGAATTGGAGGATTTGATTTAAAATCTCGTTTTGACAAAGCTTTTGCATTCGATTACAATGGGACTGGAAAACTTGATCATATAGCTCTATATAGACCTGGCAAAGGTGCATTCTTCATCATAAAAAATGATAATGGTATTTTCTCTCCTGTTTATCAACAAATTGACCCAGGAAATGGGATTGGAGGCTTTGACTTAAAATCTCGTCACGACAAAGCTTTTGCCTTCGATTATAACGGAACAGGAAAACTTGACCATATAGTTCTTTACAGACCTGGCAAAGGTGCATTCTTTATCATAAAAAATGATAATGGTATTTTCTCTCCTGTTTACCAACAAATTGATCCAGGAAATGGAATTGGTGGATATGATTTAAAGTCTACAGCAGATAGAGCTTTTGCTTTTGATTATAATGGAACTGGAAAACTTGACCATATAGTTCTATATAGACCTGGTAAAGGTGGTATTTTTATATTAAAAAATGATAATGGGAATTTTTATCCTGTATATAAACAACATGACCCAGGAAATGGAATTGGAGGGTTTGATTTAAAATCCATAGCAGATAGAGCTTTTGCTTTTGATTATAATGGAACTGGAAAACTTGACCACATAGTTCTTTATAGACCTGGAACAGGTGCATTCTTTATTATTAAAAATGACAGCGGAAATTTCTATCCAGTTTATGAACAGATCGCTCCTGGCAATGGAATTGGAGGCTTTGACTTAAAATCTCCTTACGACAAAGCCTTTGCTTTTGATTATGATAAAAGTGGAAAACTTGACCACATTGTTTTATATAGATCGGGAAAAGGTACTTTTTGGGTTTTGCATATTCAGAATGGTGTAATTACTCCGAAGTATTTTCATGGAGATCCAGGTAATGGAATTGGAGGGTTTGATTTAAAATCTAAAGCAGATAGAGCTTTTGCTTTTGATTATAATGGAACTGGAAAAAATGACCATGTTGTTCTATATAGACCTGGAAAAGGTGCATGCTTTATAATTGAAAAAGAATAATAACAGCACATAACAACGTGTATATTTAATTGCTTGCTTCTAGCCTACTTGGTAATTCCTTCGGAATTTCCTCTAGTTCATTCCCTTTTGCTAAATTAGTTGCTGAAACACGCAACTAACCATACACAAACACGTTACTTTTAATGGTACGACATCAAAATTTCGGCAGTATTAAAATTCTCGTGGCTGACTTTTTAAATGAAAAATTACGCACTCAGACGGAATGCTCACTCAGGTGTGAATTGAAAAAATAAAAACTTACTCAGGTGCGAATTTTATCACTCAGACGGAATGCTTACTCATGACCGAATTGAATAACTTTAAAATTAAAAAAACTCACTCAGACAGACTTTTTACTCGGTCGGATTTACTTTGTATAAATTTTTATAGGTAAATTGTAAACTCATAGTTAAGTTGAAAATTTAGAAGATTGAATTTTTAAAACTCAGTGTTTGAATTTATAGTTTGCGGAATTGAAAACCACAAAAAGTAACAATGGCTATATTTCAAACTGGGCTAAGCGCTTTTTCTATGTAAAATATTAATTTTAAAAATTTATCTCTGGCTGACTGGTTAGCGTATAACTTCCCAGTCCGAAATCATAGCCGAGACGTTGTGGTGCATTTACCACTCAAACTTCTGAATTGAATAAATGAAAAAATTAATATTTCGATTGACCTTTCCTTTGACTTTGATTTCATTCGGAATTATAACAAAATGGTCGTACGGAATTGTAATTGACGGAACAGATGAGTTTTTATATGGATTTCCTCTTATTTATAAATGTGACGGATTTCATACTTCTTTATCAACCCAATATTTTCTAACTGAAATTATAGTTAATTTATTGACTTATTTTGCATTTTGGTTAATTCTAACATTAATTATAAACCGAATTTGGACAATTAATATTCCGAAACGTATTTCGAAAATATTTTGGATTGTATATTCAGTTTTATTTTTAGGGTTTATCTATTTATCAAATGACTTGGATGACCAATATTTAACAAAACGTGATTTTGAAATTAAAATATTTGACAGCGGAATTTCAATTTTCGGAATCCACGATACCGACAGAGAAAAATATCAATCCAAAATAAAAAATGAAATTGAGAATCAATGAAAAAAGGTTTTGTAAAAATACTTGAATGTTTTAATATCCCTGAATTTGGACTTATAACTGAATTGCAACATAATGAAAATGGAATTCCACCAAACACTGAAATCCTCAAATCAGAAACTGAAGAATCTTGGGTTGTAAAAAGACGTGTTCTTTCTGGAATACTTCTCGTTGAGGGTTTAGAAACTAAATTTGACTGCGAAACTGAATCTGAACATATAAGTAATAGATATAAAACTGCTGATGAACTAAAAGTTGCCATAGAAAAAGAATTGGAAAAAAGAAAAAATAAAATCTATTGGTATTTACTTAAACCTAAGAATAAAAAACAAAAAGTGAAACCTGAAATTGGAACTGAATTAAAAATAAAAACGACACCACAACACCGTATATAATTTATTGCTAGTTCTAGCCTACTTACGAAAGTCCTCGCGGACTTTCTTGGTCGGTAATTATTTGCTAAATAGGTGCTTGAAACACGCAACAAACCATATACAAACCCGTTGGAGTGAATTCCTGCGTCATTCACTCCAACGTCCCCGCGAATAAGATTTGGAGCGACTGCCAAAAGGCACTCACACCAACAACGAATAAAATTCATTGAAACAAATCTTATTCGCGGGGACGTTGCCATTCATTGCGGAACGCACTCTGAACGAAAAAAATCTAACTGAATCATATAAATAAATTAAACTCATAAATAATTGTAGATATGAAAAAGGTAATATTCTTAGCAATTTTTATTACAACATTTATCCAAGGTAATTCTCAAGTTCAAAATACTACACTGCAAATCAACCAAGATTCTACTATTTATTTTAATGGAAGTAGTAAAATTGATAATTCAAGGGTTTCAAAAAGATATAGTTTGCTTTCGCATAAAATATGCTCCTATTATGTAGGGAATGCTAACGAAGTCGCGGAAAAGACTAAAAGTGCTATAAAAAACCATCTCATCAAATATGAGAATATTATAAATCCTACTACTGCTCAGATGATTGCATTTTTAAATAAAAATAAAAATTGTATGACTTGTGGAGATGATAATAAACACTACATGATGGTCTCTTTTGACCATGGAAATGCCTATAATCAATTATTTAATGTCCTCTATTTGGATGAATTTCTAACAGAAGATGAAAATTATATTGATGTCAATGGCATAAGCTATACAGGGGCAAATGGAACTCCAATAACCGTTCTAGATTACATGTATAAAAGAGTTGGTGACCCCAATATCAACAAAACCTTAAAAGCTGAAATTACAGACTTAATGAAAACATTTGAAATAGAGCTTGGAGCTAAAAGGTACTATGAACTTACAGAAGAAGAGAAAAGTGAACACCCTTTATATGAAAATAAAAAACCGGACTGAATGCGGAATAGCTCACACCTCAGATAGCTATCAGAACGGAATTGAAACATTGTAAAATAAAATGTTGACCGAACTTACTGAAAGGCACAATTTAAAAATCTGGATTTAATTGAATATTTCAACTGAAAAACAACGAAATGGCAACAACGTATATAATTTATTGCTAGTTCTAGCCTACTTACGAAAATCCTCGCGGATTTTCTATTCGGTTTTTATTTGCTAAATTACGTGCTAAACCACGCAACAAACCATATACAACAACGTTGGCATTAATTTGAGAAATGACCGTAAAAGTAACAGACAAAGTTGACCAAAAATCTTATGACAGAGTTGTCGAATTATTGGTGGAATATAACAAGAGTAAAACTGAACAGTTTGCTAATGAAATTAATAAACCGATTGAAATAATTGTTAGAGATGATAATAATGA
This sequence comes from uncultured Algibacter sp., assembly GCF_947487575.1. Lineage (GTDB taxonomy): Bacteria > Bacteroidota > Bacteroidia > Flavobacteriales > Flavobacteriaceae > Algibacter_B. Next base: position 278,413 of record NZ_CANKXG010000006.1, read on the forward strand.
AATCATTGGTGGACTTTATGGACGTTCAATTTGGGGAACATTGGAAATAAAAACTTTTGTTGTAAAACCTGAAAAGAGAAACAACGGAATAGGAAAAAAATTAATTCTCGAAGCGGAAAAAGAAGCGAAAAAACGAAATTGTAGATTTATAAGTTTAGATACGTTTTCATTTCAAGCACCTGAATTTTATGAGAAACTCGGATTTGAAAAAATTGGAACGGAAACTGATTTCCCAAAAGGATTTGAAAAATATTATTACCGAAAAAGTGTTTAAAAACTAATGCCAACAATGTATAAAAATAATTGCTACATTAGTGCTTAAACAAAGGTAGTTGCAATTTTGTTGCGTCTGATTTTCCTGCGGAAAATCCTTGCACACAAAACCGCAACTATTCTTATACGAGACCGTTGGAGTGAATTCCTGCGTCATTCACTCCAACGTCCCGCGAATAAGATTTGGAGCGACTGCCAAAAGGCACTCACACCAACAACGAATAAAATTCATTGAAACAAATCTTATTCGCGGGACGTTGCCAACAAGTTGAAAAAGAACCGTAATGAAAAAAACAAAAATAGTTTTAATTAGTTTTATTTTGCTTTTTGTTTCTTGCAAAAAAGACTTGAAAGAAAATATAGAAGCGAAAATTATTCCCAATTTGAATAATCCTAAAAGTTATGAGTTTGTTAGTCTAAATCTTATTGATTCAATTTCCAACCATAAATACAATAGAGAGTTAATCGATTCATTAACCATTCAAATAAACACTAACTCGTACAGACTTTTGAATATTTTGTATGACAAAAAGCACAATAAAGAACTCGAAAAAATTGATTCACTTTATGTAGAAATTCGTTCAATTAAAAAACAGTTAATTAATGATAATAAATCAAATTTCATTAATACCTACAAAAAAATAAAATTAAAAGAAATTGAATATGACGAACTAAAGGGAAAATATGACTATAATAAAGAACTAAAATACTTTGAAGAACTTGATTACTCAATGGTTCGGGATGAGAACATAATTATTTGGGACAGTTTAATCAAAATGGACAAGAAAAAGTTAAATTACTATTTGAATGAAGCCCAACCTGAACTTGAACAGCTCTATGCAATTAAGAATGATTCTGTATTAAAAACATTTAAATTTGTAGATAGTCTTCAAAATTTAAACAATAATACCAAATCTAAAACAGAATTTTACGTTTATGAATTGAATTATCGTGAAAAAAACAACTTTAATGCAACGATTTTAAATAAAATAAAAATAGTAACTTTTATTGATAGAAACGGAATTTATAAGATTAATGAATAAACCAGTTGGCAACACCGTATAAAAATAATGCTTAGTTTAGTGCTTAATCAAAGGTTAGTGCGTTTTGCTAGCTTCCGATTTTCCTTCGGAAAATCCTCGCACACAAAACCGCACTATTCTTATACAATCACGTTACCCAACATTAAAAAACTCACTCAAAATTTGATTGTTAGTTGACTTTTCATTAAATTTATGTAGATTTGTCAACTGAACTAAATCAATATGGAAAATATAGTCGCTTATAGAATAAAAAACGCTCGGAAATTAAAAGGTTTATCACAACAAGATATTGCTGATGAATTACAAATTTCTAAACAAATGGTGAGTAAATATGAAAAAGGGACTTCTATGCCCTCAAGTTCAAAATTATTAAAACTGTCTCGTCTATTTGGTTTAAAAATTGATTATTTTTTTAATTCTTTCAAAGTAGATATTGGAGAAGTCAATTTTAGAAAAAAGTCTAGTTTTTCAATGAAAAAACAGAATTCTCTAAAAGAACAAATAAAAATCAATCTTGAAAATTACTTATGGATTGAGGACACTTTATCTATCGATTATTCATTCAAAAATATTATAGAAAATATTAGTATCAATAATATTAGTGATGTAGAAAATGCTGTGTTGAAATTAAGAACTGAATGGAACATTGGAACTGACCCAATTCATAATATTATACAGCTTTTAGAAGATAAAGAAATTAAGGTTATTGAACTTTACGATGCTGATGAAAAATTTGATGGATTAGCAACTTATGTAAATGATAAATATCCAGTTATTGTAGTTAACGGTAATTTCCCTGTGGAAAGAAAAAGATTTACTTTACTACACGAATTAGGTCATTTATTATTAAACTTACCGGATTGTGAAATAAATGAAGAGGAAAATTTTTGCAATAAATTTGCTTCAGAATTTCTTTTACCTAGAAACATTGTGATTAATGAGTTTGGTGGAAAACGAAAAGGTATAACTCTTACTGAATTAATTTCTACCCAAAAAAAATATGGAATTAGTATTCCCGCAATCATATATAGGTTAGTTGATGCTAAAATCTTATCTAAAGAGCGACAAAAACAGTTTTACATAAAGTTAAATTTTAATCCTAGTCTAAAAAAAGATGTCAATCATTCAAGATTTGAGACCCCTGAAAATTCAAATCGTTACGAACGACTTGTTTACAGAGCATTAGCTCAAGAAAACATATCTATTAGTAAAGCTTCTTCTCTATTAGGTAAAAACATAGAGTTTGTTAAAGAAAATTATGCTTTAATTTAAGTTTTGCTATATGAAAATTGTTATAAATGATGCTAATATATTAATTGATTTAGCAAAACTTGATTTATTAGATGTATTCTCAAAATTACCGTTTGATTTGTACACAACTGATTTCGTTTATGAAGAGTTGAATGAAGAACAAAAAAGTCCCGTTTCAGTTTTACATAAAAAAGGCTATTTGAAAATAATTGAAACCGAAGAAATTTTAGACTTTCAAAGTATAACAGAATTGTTAGAATCTTCAAGTGGTTTAAGTTTTGAAGATTGTTCTGTTTGGTATTATAGTAAAAAATTATCCGGAATTTTATTGACTGGAGATGGAAAACTACGAAAACAAGTTAGTAAACAAGGAATTGAAGTAAGAGGAATAATTTATGTTTTAGATGAACTGTTAAAGCAAAATTTAATTGATTTTCCAAATGCAGTAAAAAAGATAAAACAACTCTTTCAATTAAACAATAGACTTCCGAAAAAAGAAATAGACAAAAGGATTGAACATTGGAACGAAGAAAAAAACGTTGGGTAACACCGTATATAATTTATTGCTAGTTCTTGCCTACTTACGAAAGTCCTCGCGGACTTTCTTGGTCGGTAATTATTTACAAATTAAGAGCTTAAAACACGCAACAAACCATATACAACAACGTTAGGCACAATTGAAAAAAGGCATGAAATTAACATTATTACTATTCCTAATATTTCCTTTAAAAATTATAGGTCAAGCTATTCAACCTGAATCAGTTCAGAGTTTATATTTTGAAACTTATAAAGGCAATATTAAATTAGGAAGTGCAACTGGTTTCGTGATAAAATCAAAAACAAAAAATTATTTGGTAACAAATTACCATGTTTTAACAAACAAAAATCCAAAGAATGGAGAATGGCTTGACTCGAAAAAGCCATTTTCACCTGACAATATAAAAATAATGCATAATGCTAATATTTTGGGTAATTATGTTGTGTGTTCGGAAAAACTATTTGATAAAACAGGAAAGAAACTTTGGCATGAAAATAAGATTGGAAAAGAGATGGTTGATGTTGTTGAATTACCATTAACCGATACAATCAGAGCTAAAATATATCCTGTAAATTATAAAACATCTTCTTATGATAATGTAGTTATAACGGTAACAGAAAGAATATTTATTCTTGGATTTCCATTGGGAATAAAAAGCGCACCTTTCTTTCCTATATGGAAATCGGGGTTAATTGCATCAGAACCTGCTACTGACCAAGAAAATAAACCAATTATTTGGGTTGACGCAATAACTTATCCTGGAATGTCTGGCTCACCTGTATATTTCAAAACAGACGATGTTGTGAAATTTAAAAATGGTCGACATGGAATGGTTCAGGGAGATACAGCAAAATTTATGGGAGTTTTTTCTCATTCACATAAATTTAATGTTTATGGCGCATTATGGAAAGCTTCCTTTCTAGAAAAGATTTTTGATGATTTACCTTAAAAAAACTGTGCCTAACAAAGTATAAAAATAATGCGTAGTTTAGTACTTAATCAAGAGTTCGTGCGCTTTTGTTACGTCTGATTTTCCTGCGGAAAATCCTCGCACACAAAACCGCACTATTCTTATACGAAGCCGTTAGGACACATTTGGACTAAAAATTGAGAAAAGCTTTATTCGTATTTATAACACTTGCTTCTCGTTTTAAAATTTCCGTCAAATCTATATAGTCACCTTTCTGATAAAGTCTATTAGTCTCTATTTGTGTTATTGTTATTTCATTAAACCTATGAACAGCTCGCTTAAATCGAATTACAGGATTTTTAGTTGTGTAAAATCCTTTCTCTTTCATATGGCTACACAATGTTGAATATGATTGAATTGAACCCTTTTCAAACTGACTATGTAATTCTTTTAAATTTGTAAAATAACCTATAACACTATGTAACCGATTATATTCTTTTACATCATTTTCAAAATCAATTGAAATACCTTTTAATAAAAAGATTTTAACATTTTTGCTCATTTTCAAGTATATATGATTATATATTATTATTAAAATACTAATTTACAGTATATTAAATTATTATAATATCATATTTTTATAATATAATGCTTATATTCTTATTTTACGTTAATAACTATTTATATATTCGATTGACAAACAATTAGTTAGCTAGTATATTTGTATAATAATTATATGCAATGAATGGCAAAGAATAAAGAAATAAATAAAAACACTAAATTCTACAAAAAAGAAATGAGGAAATGGGAATCAAGGATTTCTATTTCACTTACACTAATTATGATTGGAATTATGAGTTTCTTGTTTATTTTTTTAAAAATGAATGATTGGGAATTTTCGAATATTACACTTGAGGCTTATGACTTGTTCAAATTCAGTTTTTTATCACCTTTTGTTTTCTATCTAACTTTTTCCGTTAGACAATTTAATCACTACAAAAAACAATTAGATTTATATAAACTTAAAGCAACTGATTTTGAATTTATCTATGAAAACAAGCTACTTGAAAGAATAGATAGTGAATTGAATTTAAAATATAAAAACGTGTCCTAACACCGTATAAAATTAATTGCTAGTTTTGGCTCACTTGGGAAATTCCTTCGGAATTTCGCCGTTCGTGATTAATCTAGTAAATTAGTTGCTTGAAACACGCAACTAATCTTATACAACAACGTTACCTGCAAGCTGAAAAAAATCGAAATGAAGAAAACATTAATATTAATTCTGACAACATTAAGTCTTACAAAAGCAGTTGGACAAGAGAAAACTTTTCCGCAAGACCCACAAGAAGCCATATTTGAAACTTCCGACATTCAAAACTTTTGGATAGCATTTGATTTAATGGAAAACTCAAATATAAACCCTTTTGAGGCTTATATAAAAAATGGAACGATTGGACTTCAAGGTTTTATTCCAAATAGAATAATTAGTGCAGACTCTTTGCTAAAAATGGTAAAAAGACGAAAACAAGATTATGAAAAAATTAGAGGAATTGAAGTAAAAATAAAAGAAGTAGAAAAAAAGGTTAAACCATATTTCTATGCCTTGGAATATTGGTATCCATATGCTGTTTATCCGCCTGTTTATTTCGTTGTCGGACGCTTTAATAGTGGTGGAACTACATCTGAAAATGGATTACTCATTGGAGCTGAAAAACTAACAAGTTTAGACCATCTTCCTGAATTAGTTATTCACGAATCAATTCATTTTCAACAAAAATGGCCAGATAGCGGAGAAACTAATTTACTACAACAATCAATCCTTGAAGGAATGGCTGACTTTATCGCAGAGTTAGTGACTGGAATTAAAGGAAATCAAGAAGCAAATAAATACGGAAATGAACACAAGGAAGAATTGTGTAAAGAATTTACGGAGCGAATGTACAAAAATGATATGCAGGATTGGCTTTATGCAACAAGCGGAAAAGATAATCGCCCAAACGATTTAGGATATTGGATAGGTTATGAAATTGTAAAAGCCTATTTTGACAAAGCAGATGATAAGAAATTAGCTGTCAATCATATTTTAAACATTGAAGATTACGATAGATTTTTAAAAGACAGTGGATATTTGGAAAAATTTATGAAATAAAGCCAGCAGGTAACACCGTGTATAATTAATTGCTTTGGTCGTTGTTTATTTGGAAAATTCCTTCGGAATTTTCTCGCGTTCGTTTTTGTTTACTAAATTAGTTGCTGAAACACGCAACTAACCATACACAAAAACGTTAGCGTTTATTAGAAAAAACTAAATGAATAAAAAAATAACTTGGGTAATACTGACAATTTTGCTTTTAGGAGGCATTTTCGGTTATTTTAAATATTCAAGAATAGTGTCACCCAATGTTCCAGAAAAACTGGAAAATAGTATCATAATAATTCCGACAAATTCTTCATTTGAAGATGTAGTTAATATCCTCTACACGAATAACCAAATTATCGATACAGTTTCGTTTCGAGAGGTGTCTGAAATGATGAATTATAAGAAAAATGTAATTAGGTCTGGAAGATATAAAATAAATCCTTCTTGGAGTAATCGCTCATTAATCAGTCATCTTAGAGCTGGTAATCAAGAACCCGTAAATTTAGTCTTAACTCACGGTTGGGAATTAGCAGATGTTGCAGGTAAAGCTTCTAAATTTATTGAAAGTGATTCAACCAGTTTGATTAACCTTTTTAAAAACGAAAATTATATAAAACAATTTGGATACAACAGAGAAACGTTAATGAGTTTGTTTATTCCAAATACGTATGAATTTTATTGGGACACAAACGAAAAGGAATTTTTTGAACGAATGATTAAAGAACATAAAAGATTTTGGAATTCAAACAATAGACTTTCAAAGGCTAAAAAACTAGAATTGACATCCGAAGAGGTTTACACTTTAGCATCAATAGTAGAAAGAGAAATATCACGAGACGAAGAAAAAAGACGGGTTGCAGGGTTATATTTAAATCGAATCAAAATAGGTATGAAATTAGATGCAGACCCAACAGCAAAATTTGCTACTAAAGATTTTAAAGCGACAAGGATTTTATATAAACATATACGTTTTGATTCACCATATAACACTTATTTACATAGAGGACTTCCACCTGGACCTATAAGTATGGCTTCCATAACGAGTATAGATGCAGTTTTGAATTCAGAAGAACACAATTTTTATTATATGTGTGTTGACCCAAATAATTTGGGATATCACCTTTTCGCTGAATCCATAACTGAGCATAATAAAAATGCAAGAAAGTATCATCGTTGGTTAGATAATAGAAAGGATTAAGGCTAAAAATAACAACCGCTAACACAGTATATAAAAAATTGATAGTATTAGGCTAAAACAAAGTTAGTTGCTCATTTGCTAGCTTCTGATTTTCCTTCGGAAAATCCTCGCACACAAACATGCAACTTTTCATATACATGACCGTTGTGCGTAAGCTGAAAAACCAACCGAAAACAATGAAAAAAACATTATACGATTTGACCAAAGAGGACTGGAATACACTTTTCCCGATTGAATTGGTTGACCACAATCCTGAATGGAAAAATATTTATGAAAACGAAAAACAGCGGATTTTAGAAAAAATCGGACAAGAAAAAATTCTAAGAATTGAGCATTTTGGGAGTTCTTCAATCACATCAGTAAAATCCAAACCCTATATCGACTTAATGATTGAAATTCCTAAAGATTAATTGTTTGACGAACAATTAATCGACCAATTTACGAAATTAGGTTATTCTCATTTTAAAGTTCCTGCAAGAGAAAATATTGAGGAATATTCAACATTTGGAAAGGGATATAATCTTGATGGAAAGAAAGAACAGATTTTCCATATTCATATGTGTCCAAAAGATAATGTGATGTGGAAACAAATAGACTTTAGAGACTATTTAAATGCGAATAAAAAACGAGCAAAAGAATACGAAGATTTAAAAATTGAATTAGCATCTAAGTTTAAAAACGATAGAGGTTCCTATGTACTTGGAAAAACAGATTTCGTCAAAGAGACATTGGAATTAATAGAAAAAAAGCCTACGCACAACAATGTATAAAAATAATTGCGGTTTAGTGCTAAAACAAAGGTAGTTGCTTATTTGTTACGTCTGATTTTCCTGCGGAAAATCCTCGCACACAAACACGCAACTATTCTTATACGTAAACGTTGTGCTTCATTATGACAAACCGTTAACCAATGATAAAATTCTTTAGAAAAATTAGAAAAAAATTGCTCTCTGA
>NZ_CANKXG010000007.1 GCF_947487575.1 uncultured Algibacter sp.
CGCTTTACGTACCCAGTGTTTTCCGATGTTTTCATTACACTAATGTTTTAGTGTATCGCTATTTCAGGACGGGACAAGGTTATTAAAAAAAAATCCCGTAAACATAAGTTTCGGGATTTTTTTGTGGTACCTCCAGGAATCGAACCAGGGACACAAGGATTTTCAGTCCTTTGCTCTACCAACTGAGCTAAGGTACCTCGCCAAAGCGGTTGCAAATATATATTCAATTTTGTTATTCCCCAAGAGAAAAATGTAAAAAATTACATTATTTGCTTTTAATTTTTAAATGTTAAAGTTAATTTATTTATTATGAATATTATAACAAAACAAAGTGTGGTAATTGTGAGCCATTTTGTAAATTTATTTTTTTTTCAGATATATGAATTTGATTATTGATGTTGGGAATTCTTTTGTGAAACTAGCTGTTTTTGATAATAGTGAGATGGTTGATAAGGTTGTTGTTAAACTCGATGATTTTATAGATGAATTTAAAATTTTAAAGAAAAAATATATTTCAATTGAAAGCGCTATTATTTCATCTGTTGGAGGGCTTAAAAAGAAAGATATAAGTAGGATAGAAAAACATCTAGATTTAACGGTACTGGATTCTGATACTAATTTGCCTTTTAAAAACCTGTATAAAACCCCAAAAACTTTGGGGGTTGATAGAATAGCTTTGGTTTGCGGATCTATAAAGCAGTTTTCTGATAAAAATGTTCTTATTATTGATGCTGGTACCTGTGTTACGTATGATTTTAAAAATTCGGATAACGAATATTTAGGTGGAGCCATTTCACCAGGTATTCGAGTACGTTATAAATCGTTAAATAATTTAACGGCTAATTTACCGTTATTAGAATCAGAAATGCCAGAGCATATTATAGGTGGTACTACTAATGAGTCGATACATTCTGGTGTTATTTATGGTATTTTAAATGAAATAGATGGTATTATAGATTCCTATAAACTTAAATATTCAGATTTAACAGTAATTTTAACAGGAGGGGATGCTAAATTCTTGTCTAAACAATTAAAAAGTAGCATATTTGCCAATCCTAATTTTCTATTAGAAGGATTAAACTTTATTTTACAATTTAACTCAGACGAATGATAAAAAAACTTGTATTAGTTTTTATTGCAACGATTGCGATTCACGGTTACGGACAACAAGGAACAACGTCACCTTATTCTTTTTATGGTATTGGAAGTTTAAAATTTAAAGGTACCGTAGAGAATAGAAGCATGGGAGGCTTGAGCATTTATAATGATAGTATTCATGTTAATTTAAGAAACCCTGCTTCATACGCCGGTGATAATTTGGCAATTTGGGGTAAAGAGAGTAGACCTGTTAAATTTGCAATAGGCGGTAGTTATACTAGTACCGATTTAGAAAGTAATAAAAGTAGAGATAAGGCATCATCCACTACATTTGATTATTTGGCGGTTAGTATTCCGCTAGGGAAATTTGGATTTGGATTTGGACTTTTACCTTATACCTCAGTAGGTTATAAATTGGAATCTTTTTTAGAAACAAGTAGTGACGATATTGAGAACAAGTTTGAAGGTGAAGGAGGACTTAATAAAGCATTTTTAGGTTTTGGATATCAATTGGCTAAGGGTTTAAGTGTTGGAATTGATTTTCAGTATAATTTTGGAAATACTCAAAATAGTATTATTAATTTTCAATATTCAGGCGGGCAACCAATACAATACAAATCTAAAGAAGCTAATAGATCAGATTTGAGTGGATTAAATTTGAATTTCGGATTATCATATAAAGGAATGGTTAGTGAAAAATTAGAATTGGTTTCTGGTTTGTCATACACTCCTGAAAGTAATTTGACATCTAAAAATGAACGTTCAATTTCCGTTATTACATTAACCTCTGATGGTCGAGAAGGAGTAAGAAATACAATTGACTCAGACTTAGCAGCTTTAGGTTTAGAACAAACAGAATTGGTTTTACCTTCTAAATTTTCTTTTGGTGCTGGAATAGGAGAACCAATGAAATGGTTTGTTGGAGCTGAAACTACTTTTTTAAATACAAGTCAATTTTCGAATGTATTATTTAGTAATAATACTGATACTACTTACGAGGATGCTTATTCTTTTTCATTAGGAGGTTTTTTTATTCCACAATATAATTCTTTTAGAAGTTACTTGAAAAGAGTTGTTTATAGAGCTGGTTTTAGAACTGAAGACTCTGGGTTGAAAATAAATGGTGAATCAATTAAAGAGTTTGGCATATCTTTTGGAGTAGGTATACCAGTTGGAGATGCAAGACTATTATCAAATGCTAATTTAGGTTTTGAAATCGGTCAACGAGGAACAAAAAACAGCAATTTAATACAGGAGAATTTTATTAGTTTGCAATTAAGTTTATCTTTGAATGATAGATGGTTCCAAAAACGAAAGTATGATTAACAAAACAAAAAATTTATCATGAAAACAAAAATTACTTTATTATTAGCTTTATTCTTTATTGGATTAAATTTTAGTTTTGCGCAACAAGATGAAGAGTGCATGACTAAACTATCTATATTCCATGAATATACAAAAGCTAAAAATTATGATGCGGCTTATGAACCATGGATGGCTGTAAGAAATAAGTGTCCAAAATTTAACAATGCTATTTATGTAGATGGTGAAAAGATTTTAAAAGATAAAATTAAGAATGCAACAGGAACTGATAAAAAAGCTTTTATAGATGATTTATTGAAATTATGGGAGCAAAGAGCTGAGCATTTTGCTAGTAAAACGCCTAAAGGTGAATATGCTGCGCAGGCTTCTCAGTTAATGTATGATAATAGAAAAGAGTTGGCTAAAACGGATGAGGACTTGTATGCAAGTTTTGATGCTGCTTATCAATTAGATAAAAGTACTTTTTCAAACCCTAAAAGTTTATATACTTACTTTTCTTTAATGGTAGATTTGTATGATGCTGGAAAAAAACCTGCTGCAGATTTATTTAATAAATATGATGATGTTGTTGAAAAAGTAGAAGATGAAGTAAAAAGTTTTTCTGAAAAGCTAAATAAACTTATTGAAAAGGAAGATGCAGGTACAGATTTAACTAAAAAAGAAGGGAAGTATAAAAAGTACTATGAAAGCTATTTAAAAGCTTATGATCAAATTTCTGGTAGTATTGATGGAAAACTAGGAGATAGAGCAAATTGTCAAAACTTGATTCCTTTATACAGAAAAGATTTTGATTCAAATAGAAATAATGCTATTTGGTTACAAAGAGCAGCGGGTAAAATGTCTCAAAAGGAATGTACTGATGACCCATTATTCTTTGAGTTAGTAAATGCTTATCATAACATAAGTCCATCAGCTAATTCAGCTTATTATCTTGGACTATTAAAAGATAAAGATGGTGATACAAATGGAGCTATAAGTTTCTTTGAACAAGCTATTGGATTAGAGACAGATAGTTTCAAAAAATCAAAATTATATTATAGAATTGCCACTAAGTTAAAAGCAAGAGGAAGCTATGGTAAAGCAAGAAACTATTACAGACAAGCATTAAAGCTTAATCCATCAAATGGCCGCCCTTATATTGCTATTGCTGCAATGTATGCTAAAAGTGCCAATAATTGTGGACAAAGTAATTTTGATAAAAGAGCTGTATATTGGTTAGCCGCAGCTGAAGCTAGAAAAGCTGCACGTGTTGACCCAACATTAAAAAAGGCAGCTGCGCAATCGGTTGCAAATTATAATGCAAAGGCACCACAAAAATCTGAAATTTTTAGTTCAGGTAGAGCAGGACAAACAATTAAAATTGGTTGTTGGATTGGAGCTTCTGTTACAGTGCCAAATATCTAATGAACAAAAGCGTTACATATAACATTTTAAACATAGTCACAATATTCATTGTGACTATGTTTTTTTCATGTAATGATAGTTTTAAACAAGTTCAAAAAATAGGAATTTCAGAAAACGAACCGATTGGAATTGAATATAATAGTAATATTAAATATACTGATTCTGGTAGGGTTAGTGCAAACTTAATTAGTGCTAAAATGTTTGATTACTCAAATAGAGATTTTCCTTTTTATCAATTTACAGATGGTGTTACCTTATATATATATGATAAGGGTAATAAAAATAAAAAGAGTACTATTGTTGCAGATAATGCTTTTGTATATGAGAATACCGATTTAATAGATATGCAGGATAACGTTGTTATTACCACTTATGATAACCAAGTTTTAAAAACTGATCAATTATTTTACGATCAGAAAAAAGAATGGCTATCTACTAATAAGCCAGTTAGTTTTAAAACAGAACAAGATATTATTAACGGAAATGGTTTTGATTCTAATTCAAAATTTACAAATGCCGAAGTACTTGAAGTTACAGGTATTATTACATTAGAAGATTAATTTCTACTAAATCAAAACTTCCTTTCTCAATTTTAAGTATCTTTATACCTTTAAAACACAGACTTAAATAGATGAAATATTCCAAGATTTTTCAATACGCTTATTTAATTTTTGCAGTATTATTTGTTTATGATGGCTTTTCAAAATGGGGTGATGGTACTAACGGTACATATATTTCCCTTGGCTTGGCTGCTTTAGCTATTTTTATGTATTTTTTTAGAAAAAAATTTGGTAGAAAATTTGAAAATAAAGATAATACCAAATAAATGAGCATTTATGTTATTATCATAATTGTTTCATTAATACTCTCAGCTTTCTTTTCAGGTATGGAGATTGCTTATGTGTCTTCAAATAAAATTCATATTGAAATTGAAAAAAAACAAGAAGGTATTCTTGCAAAAGCCTTAAGCAAACTAACAGTAAAACCTTCAAAGTTTATAACGACAATGCTTATTGGTAATAATATAGCATTAGTTATCTATGGTTTTTTTATGGGTGACTTATTGGTTAATTGGTTTCAAACGTTATTACCAACATCTTACTCTTTTTTAGATTATTTATTAACAGATTTAAGTTTGTTATCTCAAACAGTAATTTCAACTCTAGTTATATTAATTACTGCAGAGTTTTTGCCAAAAGTGTTTTTTCAAATATATGCCAATACTTTAATTAAAGCATTGGCAATTCCAGCTTATATATTTTATGTTCTGTTTACTTTTATTTCAGATTTTGTTATCTGGATTTCAGATTTTGTTTTGAAAGTATTTTTTAAAACTGAAGGCGACCAAATTCAACTTGCATTTACTAAAGTTGAACTTGGCAATTATATAAGTGAACAAATGGAATCTGTTGAAGCACGAGATGATGTAGATAGTGAAATACAAATTTTTCAAAATGCCTTAGAGTTTTCAGAAGTAAAAGCTCGTGAGGTAATGATTCCAAGAACAGAAATTATAGCCGTAGAAATTTCAAATTCAGTAAAATCATTAAATGCGTTATTTACAGAAACTGGTAGGACTAAAATTTTAGTATATAAAGATACTGTTGATGATATTTTGGGTTATGTGCACTCTTTTGAGTTGTTTAAAAAAAGAAAAACAATAAAGTCTATGCTAACTCCTGTTGAGTTTGTTCCAGAAACGGTACTCATAAAAGATGTTTTAAATGTGCTTACTAAAAAGCGTAGAAGTATTGCGGTGGTTTTAGATGAGTATGGAGGAACATCAGGTATTATGACTGTGGAAGATATTGTAGAAGAACTCTTTGGTGAAATTGAAGACGAGCACGATTCGGTTGATTTAATTGAAGAAAATCTTGAAAATAATACTTATAAATTTTCTGGGCGTTTGGAGGTTGATTATATTAATGAAACATATAAGATAAATCTTCCAGAGAGTGAGAATTACGAAACTCTTGGTGGGTTAATTGTTAATTATACTGAAGAGATTCCTACCCAAAATGATATTGTTCAAATTGAAACTTTTCAATTTACAATTTTAGAAGTATCGAACACTAAAATTGATTTAGTAGAAATTAAAGTGATAGAAGAAGATTAAAAACATATTTCTACTTTTATTATTGAATAGAAAATGGTATTTTCGCGCACGATATTTTTATCAGTTTATTGCAATTAATATCAAATAAACAAGCAATTCTAACGACGGATTTTAAAAATTAAATTTACAAATGGCAGTTTTAAATAAGATAAGACAACGTTCACTATTCTTAATACTAATTATAGCATTAGCGCTATTTTCTTTTGTATTAGCAGATTTGTTTAAAAACAGTGATGCATTGACATCTAAGTCTCAAAACATTGTTGCAACTATAAATGGTAAAGATCTTACTCGTGAGGATTTTTTGCAAAAAGTTGAGCAATTACAAAGACAAATGGGGCCAAGTGCAACCAACACTCAAGTGATGAATAGAGTTTGGGAACAAGAAGTTAGACAAGCTGTAATGGAAACTCAGTATGATGAGCTTGAGATTTCTGTTGAAAAGGATCAAATGAGAGACTTGCTTAAAACGTCGTTAGCTACAAACCAAAACTTTTTGAATGAAGCAGGGCTTTTTGATGAAAATAAAATGAACGAATATATTGCTAACTTAAAAGAAACATCACCTGCAGGTTTTCAAAGTTGGGTAAACTATGAAGAACAAGTGGCTTCGAATGCTTTAAGTCAAAACTATTTTAATATGGTTAAGGCTGGTTTAACTGGTACACTTGCTGAAGGTAAACTGGACCATGAATTAGAAGGTAATAAAGTTGATATTAAATATGTTCAAATTAATTTTTCTACAATTCCAGATAGTATTGTTGAAGTTTCAAAATCAGATATAACAAAGTATATCAGTACTAATAAAAATCAATATAAAGTTGATGCATCTAGAGATATTCGTTTTGTAGAATTTAAAGAAATTGCATCTGTTGAAGATGAAAATGCTATTAAAGCAGAATTGAATACTTACGTTAATGGTAGATTTGTTGATGATAGAGGTAGAAAAGATACTATTGTTGCTTTTTCTAAAGTAAAGGATAATGAGGAATATATAAACTCAATTGCCACTTCAGATATAAAATTTGATAAGCGTTTTATTTTTAAATCAAGTTTACCAACAGAAGCTGCCGATGCTATTTATAATTTAAATGAAGGAGAAGTATATGGACCATACAAGCATGATGGGGCATTTAAGGTAACTAAATTAATAGCAGTTAAACAAATACCAGATTCAGCTAAAGTAAGACATATTTTAATTCCTTTTGTAGGTGCACAGAGTGCAGGCCCAGATGTTACAACAACAGAGGCAGAGGCTAAAGTAACTTCAGATAGTTTATTAGCTATTCTTAAGCGTAACCGTTCAAAATTCCCTGAGTTTGTTAAGGAATTTTCATCAGATAAAGGGAGTGTTGCTAAAGAAGGTCGATATGATTGGCATCCATATAATACTATGGTTCCCGAATTTAATGCTTTTGAATTTGAAGGAAAAACAGGAGATTTAGGTGTTGTTAAAACTGTATTCGGATTTCATATTATAGAAGTTGAAGGACAGAAAAATAAAACTAAAGCGATACAAGTAGGAACGATTTCTAGAAAAATTGAGCCATCTGAAAAAACTACTGATAAAGTGTTTAGAGATGCATCAAACTTTGAGATTAATGCTGGTAAAGGAGATTTTAGTAAACTTGCTACTGATAATAAATATACATTGAGACCTGTTAATGGAATTAAGGTGTTAGATGAAAATATCCCAGGTGTTGGAAACCAAAGACCTATTGTGCGTTGGGCTTTTGAAGAAGATGCAGAGGTTGGAGATATTAAACGTTTTAATGTGACTAATGGTTATGTAATTGCGCAATTAGTTGCTAAACATGAGGCAGGATTAATGTCTGCTGATGATGCTACAGCTAAAGTTTTGCCTATTATTAGAAAAGAAAAGAAAGCAAAACTAATTAGAGATAGAGTTACTACAAGTACTTTAGAAAATTTAGCGGCGGCTGAAAAAACTAACGTAAGAACGTCTAATAGTATTAACATGAAAAACCCAACTATTTCTGGCGGAGGAAGAGAGCCGCTAGTTGTTGGTGCTGCTTTTGGATTGAATGAAGGTGAGACTTCTGGCTTAATTGATGGAACTAATGGTGTGTATATGGTACAAGTTACTAAAGTTACACCAGCTGTAGCTCTAGAGAATTATCAAGCTGCTGCTAACAGGGTGGAGCAACAAAAAGCAAATACTGTAACTTCTAAGTTATACGAAGCCTTGAAAGAAGCTGCTGATATTGAAGATAATAGGGCAAGTACTCAAGTTCAATAAGGAAACAAAATACTTAAAAAAATGCCTCGTTAAACGAGGTTTTTTTTTAAGTATTAATCCCGTGAGCCTTAAATTTTGCTAGGTGTTTTGCAATATCATATCTGAATATTGAATTATAGTTGTGTAACCTCGGTCTTTAAAATATTTGTAGAGGTTATGCTTGGTGGCAACAAGCACAAAATCTCCTCCCCAAGCCCCAAGGCTTTTAATGGCGCCATCAAAATCTTTAAATAATTGATCTTTTATAGGTACTTGTTTTGTTATTTTGGATATTATGGTTTCATGTTGAAGCATTAAGTTTTGAAACTGTTCTAGCGCTTTACAGCTTATCATTTCTGAAGTAATTTTATTTATATCCTCAATAGTAGGTTGGCTGTTTTCTTTATTATCATGATAGTGCCTTATGCCATCTCTGCTATTTTGTTTTTTATTTAAATGCACAAAGTAAAGGTGATCTTTAAATTGAGGGTTGAAATCTATGGGTTTAATTATAGGGTTTTTATTGTCTATTTGATACGTTATAGGTGTGTTATATTGAGCACAAGCAATATCGTAACCACTACCACCAAAAGTTTTTTCTAATAGTTTATAGGCATCAATATTTGCCCATTGTGCTATATTGTTTATTAGGGTTGATGATGTTCCTAATCCCCAATTTTTTGGAAACTCTAAATGTGTTTCAACTTTAAAACCATGTTTGTCATTTAAGAAACTCGGGTTTAGATTTTTTGCAACATTTAGTATTTGAATAAGTCTATCACTTATGTTATTGCGAGGAGGTAACGACGTAGTAATCTGTTCAATTAAAAACTTATCTTCAAACCAAACGCTTTTATTTTCATCAAAACTTTTCCAATGTAAATAGGGTTCTTCAATAATTTCAACTATTAAGGATTGCCCATATTTTGTTGGAATTGCCAATGATGAAGCTCCATCAAGTACAACATATTCCCCTGAAAGAAGAAGTTTTCCGTGACTATAAAAGGTTTTACTTTTCACTTGAAACTCTTAGTTTGTTAATCGCTTCAACAACAGCACTATGTGTTACGGCATTACTTTTAAAATATTCTGTTAAAGTTTGTTTTTCTTCAGCATTAGCTTCAAATTGATTTAATATATTCATTAAGTGCATTTTCATGTGCCCCTTTTGAATACCTGTGGTTGTTAGTGAGCGTAAAGCGGCAAAGTTCTGAGCTAATCCTGCAACAGCAACTATTTGCATAAGCTCTTGTGCAGATGGTTTGTGTAGTAGCTCTAGAGCTAATTTTACTAAAGGGTGTAATCCCGTAAGGCCACCTACGGTTCCTAAAGCCAATGGTATTTCCATCCAAAATGAGAAAATACCATCTTCAATCTTAGCATGTGTTAAACTGCTATATGTTCCATGTCTTGAAGCATAAGCATGTACACCAGCTTCAACTGCTCTAAAATCATTTCCTGTAGCCAAAACAACGGCATCAATACCGTTCATAATACCTTTGTTGTGCGTTACAGCTCTATAGGGTTCAACCTCGGCAATATTTACTGCTTGAATAAATTTACGAGCAAAAGCTTCACCAGAAATGTTATTGCCTTCGCTTAATTCTTCAACAGGGCAACTTACCTCTGCTCTTACCAAACAATCAGGAACATAATTTGAGAGAATACTCATAATGATATCAATCTGTCTGTTGTTTTTAGAAAATAAATCAAAAGATAATGCCTCTTCTTTAAATGTTTTAGCAAACTGTTCTAAGCATGAATTTATAAAATTTGCGCCCATAGCATCTAAAGTTTCAAAAGATGCATGCAATTGATAATAATTATCAATATCCGAAGTTTTATTTCGTAATTCAATATCAAGAATACCTCCACCGCGTTTTTTCATATTCTTAGTGATGGCATCAGTACCTTCAATAAGTTTTGGCTTTACTTGAGTGAAAAACTGTTTTAATTTGTCGAAATTACCCTTATAAATAAAATGAACTTGTCCAATTTTTGTTGAAGAAATAACTTTGGTTTTAAAGCCACCACGTTCTAACCAAAATTTTGCAGCTTTACTCGCAGCAGCAACTACTGAACTTTCTTCAATAGCCATTGGTATAGTATAAATTTTGTTGTTTATGAGGAAATTAGGTGCTACTCCAAGTGGTAAATAATAATTTGTTATTGTGTTTTCTATAAACTCATCATGTAGCTGCTGAAGCTGATTATTGGTGTTCCAATATTGCTTTAAAATAGTCTTGGCATCCTCGGCATTAGAAAAATAAGTATTAACAATCCAATCAATTTTTTTAGATTTAGATAATTTAGAAAAACCAGTAATAGTTTTACTCATAGTATTCAATTTTGCAAAACAAAGATACTACTCTTGGTATGAATATTGAATTGCTTGCTAGAAACAGAATCATTTAAGTGTTAATATATACGGTTTTTTGCATAATTTTTAGTAAACTTGACATCATTTTATGAAAAAAATAGTTTTTTTAGATAAACACTTATAAATGATTAATTTATTAGTGATATTTAATCTTTTAAAACAATAGATATAGCATATGAAACATATTAAATTCTCCTTTTACGTTTGCTTTTTTGTTACAATATTTTTATCAGCGCAGTCAAACAAAATTACACTTGAAGATATCTGGAAGGATGGTACGTTTAGAACAGAGCGTATGGATGTCCTTCACTCAATGAATAACGGTCAGCAATATTCTGTTTTAAATTTTAATAGAGAATCAAAAAGTACATCAATTGATATTTATGATTATAAAACTTTGGAAAAGGTAAAAACTTTAGTGAATTCATCAAATTTAGAAGCTATTCCATATTTTACTGACTATACTTTTAGTAAAGATGAACAACAAATTATTTTGGCTACTAATGAGAAGGCTATTTATAGACGCTCGGCATTAGGAAACTACTATGTATACAATGTAAAAAGTGGTTCGTTAGATTTAATTACTGAAGAAAAAATACAAGAGCCTACATTTTCACCAGATGGAAAAAAAGTGGCTTTTGTAAAAGATAATAATCTTTATGTGAAAGATTTAGGTGCTTCTGAAATTACTCAAGTAACTTCAGATGGTGAAAAAAATAAAATCATTAATGGTATAACAGATTGGGTCTATGAGGAGGAATTTGCTTTTGTTCGTGCTTTTGATTGGAATGCTGATAGCAACAAAATTGCGTTTATTCGTTTTGATGAAACAAATGTGCCTGAGTTTTCAATGGATGTTTATGGGTCTGAGCTTTACCAAACGCAACAAGTTTTTAAATACCCTAAGGCAGGAGAAGTAAACTCAGTTGTATCACTTCATATTTACGATATGAATACAAAAGCAATTAATGAAGTTAAAGTAGATAAAGGGTATAAAGATTTTTACATACCAAGAATTGAGTGGACAAATAACGCTGATGTATTAAGTGCTCAATACATGAATAGGTATCAAAACGAATTAGATTTATGGATGATAAATGCTAAAACAAACACTTCAAATTTAGTTTTAGCTGAAAAAGATAAAGCCTATGTTGATGTAACTGATAACTTAACTTTTTTAAAGGATAACAGTTTTATTTGGACTAGTGAAAAGGATGGCTATAATCATATTTATCATTATGATAAAAAAGGAAACTTAATTAATCAGGTTACTAAAGGAAATTGGGAAGTCACTAACTATTATGGCTATGATGAAAAAAATAATACTATTTTTTATCAATCTGTTGAAAATGGATCTATAAATAGAGATATTTATTCTATAAAGCTTAACGGACGAAACAAAAGTAAGCTTACTAAAAGTGAAGGTACAAACAGGGCTTCTTTTAGTGTCGATTTTTCATATTTTATAAATACGTTTTCAAGCGCTACAACACCACCTGAATATACTTTGAATAGTTCTGCTTCAGGTAATTTGATAAAAAGTATAAAGGATAATGATAAAGCAGCTCAAAAACTTTCTAATTATATTACTTCTAAAAAAGAATTCAGTACCATTAATGTAAATGGTAACGATTTAAATATGTGGATGATTAAACCAGCAAATTTTGATGCATCTAAAACCTATCCACTACTTATGTATCAGTATTCTGGTCCGGGATCACAACAAGTTGCAAACCGATGGAATAGTGCTAACGACTATTGGTATCAGCATTTGGCGCAAGAAGGTTATATTATTGCATGTGTAGATGGGAGAGGAACAGGTTTTAAAGGCGCAGATTTTAAAAAAATAACTCAAAATGAACTGGGGAAATATGAAGTTGAGGATCAAATTGCAGCAGCAAAACAATTAGGAGAATTACCATATATTGATGCTAGCAGAATGGGTATTTGGGGATGGAGTTTTGGTGGCTTTATGAGTAGTAATTGTTTGTTTAAGGGGAATGATGTTTTTAAAATGGCGATAGCAGTTGCTCCAGTAAGCAGCTGGCGATTTTACGATACCATTTATACAGAGCGTTATATGACAACGCCACAAGAAAATGCAAGTGGTTATGATGAAAATTCACCAATAAATCATGCAGATAAATTAAAAGGAGATTTTCTTTTAGTCCATGGTTCTGGTGATGATAATGTGCATTTACAAAATACGATGCGTTTAGCAGAAGCTTTAATTCAAGCCGACAAACAATTTGATTGGGCGGTTTATCCTGATAAAAATCATGGGATTTATGGTGGAAATACAAGACTTCATTTATATAAAAAAATGACGCATTTTATTCATGAAAATTTAGGGGATAAAATTCAAAAAGAAGATTCAAAAGAAATAACTAATGAACTAAAAATTAAAGAATAATAAATATGTCGAAAACTATTCCAACAAACCAAGAACCTCAAATGTTTGGTCACCCCAAAGGCCTGTTTTATTTATTCTTTGCAGAGTTATGGGAGCGATTTAGTTTCTATGGGATGCGTGCCTTGTTGACGCTCTATATGGTTCAAGAGATTTTTAAAGCTATTGTTGAACGTGATGTGGCTACTGCTGTAGTTTATGCTTCATATGGGTCTTTAGTTTATGCTTCAACGGTTATTGGAGGACAAATTTCAGATAAAATTTTAGGAATGCGAAGTTCTATTTTTTTAGGAGGCATTTTAATGGCATTAGGGCATTTTGTTTTAGCCATTGAAAATAATATAGCTTTCTTTTTAGCATTAGCATTAATTGTAGTTGGTAATGGCTTTTTTAAACCAAATATTTCAACTTTTGTTGGTGCTTTATATGAAGATGGAGATGTAAGAAAAGATTCGGGTTTTACCATTTTTTATATGGGGATTAATATTGGTGGTTTTGTTGCTCCATTATTGTGTGGGTGGTTAGCTGCAAAATATGGATGGCACTATGGTTTTGGTTTAGCAGGAATAGGCATGTTAACAGGCTTAATATTCTTTTGGAGTGGTATCAAAAAGAATGTGTTTGGAGATAGAGGTTTACCTCCAAGTATGGAAATATATGAAAAGAAAGTTATTGGTATTCCACAGAAAACCTTAATTCCAATTATAGCATTTTTATGTGCGCCATTAATTGCATATTTACTTTCTTCATGGCAGCAAAACTATGTGAGTTTTATTTTTAAATTTATTGGTTTTGGAGTTTTGGGGTATATTATTTTTATCATGGTTAAATTAGATGTAGAAGCTCGTAAAAAACTTTTTATGGCAGTTTTAATTACATTTTTTATGACCTTGTTTTGGGGTTTTCATGAGCTTTCAGGAAGTGTGATTACCTTATTTGCTTCGAGAAATGTTGATTTAGGTGGTATAATGAATGCTAGTCAAACTAATGCATTAAACTCAATGTTTATAATTATTTTGGCAATTCCTATCTCATTATTATGGGCATATTTGGCTAAGAAGAACTTAAATCCAAGAACGCCATATAAATTTGGTTTAGGTTTAGTTTTGGCTGGTATTAGTTTCTATATTCTTTCAACTAGTTCAGGTAGTGCTGATGTAAATGGAATGGTGCCTTTTGCTTACTTATTCATTATGTATTTTATTATTTCGATAGGAGAGTTATTTATGTCGCCTGTTGGTTTGTCAAAAATCACAGATTTGTCGCCTAAAAATATTGTAGCTTTTATGATGGGAGTTTGGTTTTTATCTTCTTCATATGCTTTTCAAATAGTTGGTTTTATTTCTGAACAACTAGCTGTAGAAAGTACTGATGTTAACGTAGGTGGTTTGGATACTTTAGAAATTTATACTAATGGATTTCTGTTAATTGCTAAATATGCATTAGGAGCCGGATTAGTCGTTATTGCATTTTCTCCATTAATGAAAAAGTTAATGGGTAAAGTACACTAACTTTTATAAAACAATTAAATTTTCTTCTTATGAATACCGATATCGAAAATCTTTTTAAAGATAAAGTAATAGGACACCCCGCTGGTTTATTTGTGTTGTTTTTTACAGAAATGTGGGAGCGTTTTTCGTTTTACGGAATGCGTATTCTATTAGTATTATTTTTAACAGCACCAATTATAAGTGATAATCCTGGCTGGGAATGGCCACGTGAACACGCTTTAGCATTAATTGGTACTTATGCTTCATTACTATATTTAACACCAATAATAGGAGGTTGGGTTGCTGATAAAATTACTGGTTATCGATTAGCTGTTGTTTTAGGTTGTTTAATCATGACGCTTGGTCATGCAGCAATGGCTTTAGAAACCACTATGACTTTTTATTTAGGATTAGCTTTATTAGTAATTGGTACTGGTTTCTTTAAGCCTAATATTACTTCTATAATATCAGAAATGTATAAAGGAAAGGAATCTAAAAAGGATGGAGCTTATACGATTTTCTATATGGGTGTTAATGCTGGTGCATTCTTTGGAATGATGCTTTGTGGTTATTTAGCAGAAAATTTTGGATGGTCTTGGGGTTTTGGTCTGGCAGGAATATTTATGTTTTTGGGTATGTTACAATTTTGGCTAGCTGGAAGTTTATTTGGAAGTATTGGAGCTAAACCAAGTAAAGTTCACGAAGTGGAATTACCTCAAAACATTAATGAAGAAAGTCCTGTAGAAAGAGAAGGAAATAAGATAGATGAGAAACGGAATCCTTTTACCCTATTTGATAAGATATTAATTATTTTATCCTCCCTTGGGGGATTGCTTTACCTGTTTAATGACCCCTTAGAAAAAATTGATGGTACAAGTTTAGCGCCTTTCGAATTATTTGGTATGAGTGGTTCGAACATTATAGTTTTAGGTGCACTGGTGTTATTTTTAATTCTATTGGTTACAAGAATTGCTAGATATATTCCAATTGTTCGAGATAGAATTATTGCAGTATCTATTTTTGGATTATTTACAGTTTTCTTTTTTGCTTTTTTTGAGCAATCATTAGGTTCAATGACTTTGTTTGCAAGAGATTATACAAGTAGAAGTTTAGTGGGTAATTCCGCTATGATATTTAAAATAGTTGATGCATTACTAACAACTATACCGCTCATAATTATCACATGGGTGTTATTTTTATTATCAAAAAAGACATTTTCAAGAATAGGTTTGTCTAATATAATTTTAGGTGTTGCCTTTGCAGGTATTTGGTTTTTAGTAATTTTTAGATTGGTTAATAAATTCGCTGAACTTGGAAATGAAATTGAAGCAACTTGGTTTGGGATATTAAATTCATTTTTTATAATAACGCTTGCTCCATTATTTTCAAGATGGTGGGAAAGTAAATATAACCCAAGTGCCGCAATGAAATATGGTATTGGATTAATTTTGTTAGGTATAGGTTTTGCAATATTATCTTATGGAGCATCAGATATTCCTTCTGGAGCAAAAACAGCTTCCGTAAGTATGATTTTTTTAATTTTGGCATATTTATTTCATACTATGGGAGAATTGTGCTTATCCCCAGTAGGTTTATCGTATTTAAGTAAACTTGTTCCTGCACGTATGATAGGCTTTATGTTTGGGGTTTGGTATCTGGCAATTGCAGTAGGACAAAAAGCAGCTGGGACAATGGGAGGAATGATTGATAAAATTTCAGAAGAATACTCTCTAGGGACTTTCTTTTTAATATTTACTTTAATACCTATAGGTGTTGGGCTAGTTTCAATTTTATTAAACCCAGTGCTTAAAAAACTTATGCACGGTGTGCGTTAATCGAAAAAAAAGTTAAAAAATATTCAAAAAGCTCCTGATTAGGAGCTTTTTTTGTAAGTTCGGAACAACTTTTGCAACTCAGATGATTATGAAGAAGACTATACTTTTACTATTTGCTCTGGCTTTTATAAGTTTTAATGCCATAGCACAAAAGATAAATTGGGTAACTCTAGAAGAGGCTGTTGCACTTCAGAAGAAGACACCAAAAAAAATTATGATGGATGTTTATACCAATTGGTGTGGACCTTGTAAAATGTTAGACAAGAATACATTTCAGAATGAAGATGTAGCAGCTTATGTAAATAAAAATTATTACGCCGTAAAGTTTAATGCTGAGGGTAATGATGAGATTAATTTTAATGGTCAGAAATTTTCGAATCCAAATTATAATCCTGCTTTAGCAAAAAGAAGAAATTCTGCTCATGAGCTATCTCGATATTTTCAAATTCAAGCTTTTCCAACCATTGTGTTTTTAGATGAAGATGCAAATTTAATTTTCCCTTTAAAAGGATATAAAACTCCAGAGCAAATGGAACTCTATTTAAAAATGTTTAAAAAAGATGACCATAAAACACTTGATACTCAAGATAAATTTAACGAATACTACAAAGCTTTTAATTATGAGTTTAAAAGCTAATTTTGAAAAATATTTCAATGAAAAATATATTATTTACGCTCTTTTTAGGAATTTTAATTTCAGCCAGTAGTTTTTCGCAAGAAAGATTAACTTGGTATACAGATATTAATGAAGCGTTAGAAATTGCTGTTAATGAGAATAAAAAAGTCATGCTTTTTTTTACAGGTTCAGATTGGTGCGGTTGGTGTATAAAATTGCAAAATGAAGTTTTTAAAACTTCTGATTTTGAAGAATGGTCTGATGATGTTGTTTTAGTAGAATTGGACTTTCCAAGAAGAACGCCACAAGATGCAACATTAAAGGCTCAAAACCGTCAATTACAATCTATGTTTAAAGTAAGAGGGTATCCAGCGATACATTTTGTAAGTCCAGAGAAATTACCAGATGGAAAAATGAATTTGAACAATCTTGGTAAAACAGGCTATGTTCGAGGGGGTGCAAGTAAATGGCTAGAAGTCGCAAATAGTATTGTCAAAAAAGTGATTTAAACCTTTAATAATTTATAATAAAAGCTCCCTTTTTACTAGTTTGGTGAAAAGGGAGTTTTCTTTTTTTGCAAATACTTTCCCATCCTTTTACATAAGATTTATAGTTGCTACCATCTGCAATAATCTGTTTTGGGTTTAAAGAGTCTATTAAACGATTTAAATTAATTTTTGGAGACTGTGTAAGTAATACTAAATCTGGTTTAATTGATTTTATGTTATAAATACCTAAACTATCAACTATTAAAAGGTGTTTTTTATTGAGTCTATATATATTAGAAATATCATGTTCTTCTATTGTTTTAATATGATTTCCAACAACGTAATTGGTTATAATCTGGTTTGTTGATTTTGCAATACTATCAAGGTTACTAGCAACTAGAGTTTTATTATTTGTTGTATTTCCTAAAAGGCTATACTTGCTTTTATGAAATACAATAAATTCATTTGAAGGTTTATTAAAGTTTTTATATATAAAAGCAGCTTGAACAATAAGCACAGCAACTAAAAACATCCTCAGGTTTGAATAATTTTTTTTTAACAGAAGTCGAACAAAAGTTATTATTAATAAATAAGAAACCAATACATATAAAAAGCTAAAAGAAATGTCTTTAAATAAAAAATCTTCTTGTTTTGAAACCCATTCCACAAAATTATTCATTAACTCAATAATATACCCGTAAATATCGGCTATAAATTGAGGGAGTAAATTTAAAATAGCTAATACGATAACTAGAATACCAAAGCCTAAAATAACTCCTAAAAATGGTATTATAACTAAGTTTGATATGAAAAACAATCCAGGAAACTGATGAAAATAAAACAAACTTAAAGGCATTATTCCAAATTGAGCTGAAACTGTAATAGTAAGCGTATGCCAATAAAAATCTAGAAGTTTGTTTTTTGGTTTCCAAAAATTATATAAAAGCGGGTCGATTGTAACAATAGCAAAAACCGCCAAATAGCTTAGCTGAAAACCAACATCGAACAAAAACATGGGTTTAAAAAGCAATATAATAAACATGCTTATCGCCAAAGTATTGTAAATGTTTGTTGGTCTTTTAAGGTTTAAGGCTATGGCTACTATACTAAACATAGTTACAGCACGAGTAACAGATGCTGATAAACCAGCAATTAATGCAAAACTCCATAAAATAGTAACCAGTAAAATGGTTTTTATAAGTTTGCCATGTTTAAATTGTTCTAGGGGTTTGAAAATAAAGCTTAATATTAATAGAATAATACCAACATGAAGTCCTGAAACTGCCAAAATATGTATAACTCCTGCATTGGTGTAGCTAGTATAAACATCTTCACTAATATCTTGACGCTGACCTAATAAAAGTGCATTAATAATGGCAAGTTCATCAGGTTTAAAGTCATGGGGCTTTAGTTTTTTGTTAATATGCTCGCGAATATTATCGGCAACACCAAATAACGTTTTAGATTTAGATTCAATTGGTAATAATGCATTATTGGTTATGGAGAGTTGATGATAAATGTATTTCTTCTCTAAATAACTTTTGTAGTCAAATTGATGTGGGTTAAGCGGATGTGTTAAGTTTTTAAAATCTGTTTTACAAATATATATATCATCAACACTTAATAGTGATTGTAATGTGTCTTTTTGAATGTTTAAAAGTGTTTTTCCTGATGTATTTTTATTATCAACTTCTAAAACGTCAACAACATATTTGTCATAATAATTACTAGGTTTTAAAACTTCTCTAATTCTAAATGTAATCTTTGTTAAGCTGTCACTTTCTGTTGAAATTGCTTTAGTATAATGATTTGAAAAGTTTTTTTGATTATGAAGACTTGTTGTTAAAATTCCAACAGAAACCATAACTAAAAAAGCTAGCAAACCAAACCAAATTGTTTTAATAAATTGTTTTTTTGCAACTAAATAAAATGCTAATAGAATTAACAAAAGAGAAGCGGTTAATATAATCGAAATGCTAGGAGGAATTGTTATTAAATTCCCAATGATAATGCCTAGAATAAGACAAATAGTTAGTTTGATTATTGTAAAATTGAGTAATTTCATGCTCCTGTAAGATATAAAAATATCTTATTCTAATTATAGCTCATTTTGAAAGACGACCGGAATTACAAAACCCTGCGCGCCTGATGGAAGGCTTTTAACCAATAGGTTTCGTTAAGACCAGATATAATTACTCCTTTACTTGAAGTGGCGTGAATAAATTTAATGTCGTTGTCTCGAATGTCAATAATCAAACCAACATGGTTTATAGAATTTCTTCTATTTCCGGTTTTGAAAAAAAGTAAATCGCCTTTTAAAGCTTTTTTAAGTTGAATTTTATTGCCTTTTTTTGCCATGTCTCTAGAAATTCTTGGCAAGAAAATGTTGTTAGATTTAAAAGATTCATAAATCAATCCTGAGCAATCCATACCCGATTTTGTTGTTCCGCCCCATTTGTAGCGAACACCTTCAAACTGTTTAGCGTAATCAATGATGAAGTCTACTTTAGATTTTACGGAACCTGTTTCAGAAGTAGCTGCATTACTGCCTTCTTTTTTGTCCTTTTTGGTAATAATTTTTGTTGATGAAGCTTTTCTTTCTTTAGCACGTTTTGTAGACTTACAACTGCCAAAACTTATAACAAGAATAAGAATTAATAGTGTCCTTTTTATCTTAAAATTTAACAGACTCATAAATCAATTTTGCAGTTTTTTCACTGGCACCTTTACCTCCTAAAGCTTTTTCTAATTCATAATAATCTAGAAACAACTGTTTTCGCATTTTAGGATTTAGGATATTGTCCAACTCTTGTTTAAGCCTTTTTTTGTTGAAATTCTTTTGAATTAATTCAGTTACAACTTCTTTATCCATAACCAGGTTTACTAACGAAATATATTCTAAAGTTATTATTCGTTTGGCAATCTGATACGAAATGTTACTTCCTTTATAGCAAACTACTTGTGGTACTTTAAAAAGCGCTGTTTCTAAGGTGGCAGTTCCGGAAGTTACTAATGCTGCTATTGAAATACTTAATAAATCATAGGTTTGGTTTGCAATAAATTTAACATCATTAGATTTTATAAAAGGTTCATAAAAACTATAATCTTGACTTGGAGCACCAGCAATCACGAATTGATTATTAGGATATTTATCAACTAAACTCAACATTACAGAAAGCATTTTTTTTATTTCTTGCTTTCTACTTCCTGGCAATAATGCTATTATGGGTTTTTCTCCTAAATTGTGAGTTTTTCTAAATTTTAATTCATCAACTTGCTCTCTATTCGCTATGGCATCAATTAACGGATGTCCCACAAATGTAACATGATACCCGTGCTTTTTGTAAAAGGGTTTTACAAAAGGAAGAATGACGTACATATTGTCAATATCCCGCTTAATTGCTGTAACTCTACTAGCTCTAGATGCCCAAACTTGTGGAGAAATATAATAGCTTGTTCTGAACCCTTGTTGTTTTACCCACTTTGCAATACGCAAATTAAAACCAGAATTATCTATAAAAACGACTACATCAGGATTGAAATTTGAAATATCATTTTTGCAAAAAGAAATGTCTTTAAAAATTTTATTGAGATTCATTATGACTTCAACAAAACCCATAAAGGCACGTTCTTTATAGTGCTTTACTAAAGTGCCTCCAGCCAACTGCATGAGGTCTCCACCCCAAAACCTAATATCGGCATCAGCGTCAACAACTTTTAATGCTTTCATAAGGTTCGAGCCATGTAAGTCGCCTGATGCTTCTCCAGCTACAATATAGTACTTCATTATTTTATTGTTAGGTCGAGTACAGTCGAAGCCTCTATATAAACTTTTTAGTAAAACTTCTCGACTGCACTCGAGGGGACAAAAAATCAAAAAAGTTTAAAAACAAAAGTAAAAACAGCTATGAAAACTGTTATTAGTAAAACGCCTCTTGCTTTATAGTCTTGCCTTTTTCTTATAAAAATAAAAAAAGCTATTAAGTTTAAAATAGCCCCTAAACTTATTAGTTTTCCTAAAAAACCTTCTTCAGCGGCGGCTTTAATAACTAAAGCAAAATCATCTCCCTTTCCTAATAAATTAGCCGCTAAAAATAAACCAATAGTATTGGCTATTAAACCAACAAACATACCTATAAAAATGTCTTTTTTCATTTATTCTGAGTGTTTTTCAGTAGTTATAAATTCCAATTATTTAAATCTTTTAAAAAATGATGTGCCGTTAAATCAAATTGTACAGGAACTAATGATATATAGCCTTTTTCAAGAGCCCATTCATCAGTATCTTTACCACCATCTAAATTAACAAACTTACCTGTAAGCCAGTAATAATCTTTTCCTTGAGGTGTTTTTCGTTTGTCAAATTCTTCCACCCAATTGGCTTTAGCTTGTCTGCAAACTTTTATGCCTTTTATTTCTTTTTTAGGAATATTCGGGATATTAACATTTAAAACTACACCATTTGGTAAACCATGTTCTAAGACATTTTGGGTAATTGTTTTCACGTACGATTTACAGGCTTCAAAATTAGCGTCCCAATTGTAATCTAATAATGAAAACCCAATGGCTGGAATACCTTCAATTCCCGCTTCAATGGCTGCACTCATTGTGCCCGAGTAGATTACATTTATGGAAGCGTTAGAGCCATGGTTAATACCCGAAACACATAGGTCGGG
Organism: uncultured Algibacter sp.; assembly: GCF_947487575.1. GTDB lineage: Bacteria > Bacteroidota > Bacteroidia > Flavobacteriales > Flavobacteriaceae > Algibacter_B. The sequence goes on from NZ_CANKXG010000007.1 coordinate 22,076, forward strand.
GGGGCTGTCTAATAGTTCTCTTATGCCTAGTTTTACACAATCGGCGGGTGTGCCAGAGCAACTAAATTCTTTTTGTGGCCCATTATCTAAACGAACTTCCTCAGAATATAAGGTCGAGTTTAAAGTAATTGCATGCCCCATACCACTTTGCGGGCTGTTTGGTGCAACAACTACAACATCACCAATGGTGTTCATTACCGCTATTAAAGCTCGTATGCCTGGGGCATTAATACCATCGTCGTTCGTTACAAGTATAAGTGGTCTTTTGTGCATTATAATTTCATAAAACTCATCGCTAAAATACATAATTTCGTTAGTAAACGGTTAAATTCTTTGGTTTAACAAAAAATTAGTAGCGATTCAAGGAGTTGGCATGGTTTTTTCTTTATTTTAGTGAAAAATATGCTGTGCTTTCTAGAAGCAAAAAATATTAACACATGAAGAATATTATGAAAAGGAATTATAAAGTACTCTCATTACTACTGCTATTAGCGTTTGCGTCTTGTAGTTTTACATCAAAAAAATTCAGCAATCCAGATAAAGATAAATTACTAATTCAAATTATAACATTTGTGTTAGATCAGGGGCATTTTGATCCTATAGCTCTGGATGATGCTTTTTCTGAGGAATTGTTTTCAGATTATATAGAAATTGTAGATCCTGTTAAACGTTATTTTTACGAATCTGATTATAAGGACTTTGAAGCTTTTAAATTGAATCTTGATGACCAACTAAAAATAACGGATATTACATTTTTTAATGTTGTAAATGAGCGTATGCTTAAACGTATAGAGGAGGCTAAAGAAATATATAAAGATGTTTTATCAAAACCTTTTGATTATTCTATTGATGAAGAGTTTGATACAAATTATGAAAATAGCACGTTTGTAAAAAACAAAAAAGAGATGAAAGACCGTTGGAGAAGGCAATTAAAATTCTCAACACTCTCTAATTATGACGATATTAAAGAAGAAGAAAAAAGAGCTAAAGAAGCAAATTCTGATTATGTTTTAAAACCGGAGGAGCAAATAGAAGAAGAAGCACGCAAAGCAACTTTAAATTCTATTAATATTTATTTTGAAGATTATATTGATGATCAACGACGAGAAGATTGGTTTGCAGTTTATGTAAACACTATTGTTGAAGAGTTTGATCCACACACTTATTACTTGGCACCTAAAGGAAAGGAAGATTTTGATCAGCGTATGTCTGGTAAGCTTGAAGGTATTGGGGCAAGACTGCAAAAAAGAATGGATTATATTAAGATTGTAGAATTGATTTCTGGAGGCCCTGCTTGGAGAAGTAATGAGTTAGAAGTTGAAGATATTATTTTAAAAGTAAAACAAGAAGATGAAGAGTTTCCTGTAGATATTGTTGGAATGCGAATAAATGACGCAATAAAATATATAAAAGGCCCAAAAGGAACCAAAGTAATGCTTACTATTAAAAAAGTTGATGGATCTGTTAAAGAAGTTGAAATCATAAGAGATGTTGTTGAATTGGTTGAAACTTATGCTAAATCCTCAATTGTTGAAAAGGATGATAAAAAATTTGGTATTATTAATCTGCCTGCTTTTTATGTAGATTTTCAAGATTACAAAAATATTAATGCTGCCAAAGATGTAAAAAGCGAGATTGAATATTTAAAAGCAGAAGGCATGGAAGGCTTGGTGCTTGATTTGCGTAATAATGGTGGGGGGTCTTTGCCTGCTGTGGTAGATATGGCTGGTTTGTTTATTAAAGACGGGCCTATTGTGCAAGTGCGTTCAACAGATCAGCCTAAAGAGGTTTTAAAAGACAGAGATAAAACAATCTCTTGGGATGGACCTTTAGTGATTTTGGTAAACGAAATTTCTGCATCGGCTTCAGAAATTATGGCGGCGGCTATGCAAGACTATAAACGTGCTATCATTATTGGTGGTAAGCAAACTTATGGAAAAGGGACAGTTCAAAATGTTATTGATTTAAATAATATGCTTAGAAATAATACAAGCGGCGATTTAGGAGCATTGGCACTTACAAGACAAAAATATTACAGAATTAATGGAGGTTCGGTGCAATTAGAAGGTGTTAAAAGTGATGTTAATGTACCAGGGCGATTTAGTTTTATTGATGTAGGTGAAAAAGATAAAGATAATCCGTTACCTTATGATGAAATTGATGCCGCAGATTACACACCTTGGAATTATTATTTTGATTATGATGCTACTGTTAATAATAGTAAGAAACGAATGAGTACCAATGAGCAATTAAAGCTTATTGAAGAAAATGCAAAATGGGTTAAAAGTAAAATTGACGAAACGGTTTATTCTTTAAACTATAAGATATATAAAAACCAATTAGAAGCTAATGAGTTAGAATCTAAAAAGTTTGATGCTATTTCAAATTATAAAACAAACTTGACTTTCCAGTCTCATGGGTTTGAAAAAGCACTTATTGAACAAGATACTACCGACTTAAAAGAAAAACGCCAACGCTGGCATATAAATTTAAGTAAAGATGTGTATGTTGAAGAGGCTCTTAATGTATTAGAGGATTTAAAAACGTCATATCCAATTAAAAAAGTAGCATCTACGGTAAAGAATTAAAGACTATTTATGAGTCCTAAATCAAACTCACTAAAACAATTAGCGCTCCAAAAATTTAAAAAGAATTTTTGGGGCGTTTTTAGTTTTTATTTTATTGTTTTGGTAGGTGTGGTGTCTATTTTGGCTTATGCTTTTGCACCCGACAATTCTCAATATGCCAACCAAATGCATTTGTCAATACACTCTGAAAAACCTGGTTTTAAGGTTACAATGCTAAATATTCCATCTAAAATTAAAGTAAAACAAAGTGGGTTTGATAAATTATTCTTCGGAAAGAAAAATACAGATTCCGAAATCCCTATTTCTGAGTACAACATTAAAGATGATGTTTTAATATATAAAGAATATGCAACTGATGGATTGGAAGGTGCTGAAAAAGCTATTAAAATCAATACGTTTCCAAACAATTCACCACAAGACTTTATTAAAGAAAAAAGCTTTCTTTTTGGTACCGATAAATATGGGCGCGATTTATTAAGTCGTGTTTTAGTTGGCGCTCGAATATCTTTTTTTATTGGCTTTGTAGCCGTGCTTATTTCGTTGTTAATTGGGATTTTTATGGGAAGTATTGCGGGCTATTTTGGCGGAAAAGTTGATGCGGCAATTATGTGGATTATTAATGTAACATGGTCTATCCCAACGCTGTTATTAGTTATTGCTATTACACTAGCTTTAGGCAAAGGCTTTTGGCAAGTATTTATTGCGGTAGGTTTAACCATGTGGGTTGAGGTTGCTAGGGTAGTACGCGGACAAATAATAAGCGCAAAAGAAATGCAATACGTTACTGCGGCAAGGGCGCTAGGTTATAATGATTTTAGGATTATTACTAAACATATTTTACCCAATATAATGGCGCCAGTTATTGTAATTTCGGCAGCTAATTTTGCAGGGGCTATTTTAATAGAAAGCGGTTTGAGTTTTTTAGGTATTGGTGCGCAGCCACCAATGGCAAGCTGGGGAGCCATGATTAAAGATCATTACAATTATATAATTTTAGGTAAACCTTATTTAGCCATCATTCCTGGACTTTGTATTATGAGTTTAGTAATGGCTTTTATGCTGATTGGAAATGCGCTTAGGGATGCTTTGGATGTGAAAAGCTGAATTTAAAAGTGTTTAATTGATTGTTGTATTTTCTATTTCTAGAATGGTATTCCAAATAGTAGTATTTACAGGGATGCCTTTGTTTAGATTTTTTCTTCTTGCCTTCAAACTGCGTTCACCAGGATAATATGTTTTTTCTCCAGGTTTGTTTGGTGTTGTTTTATGTGTAAAATCTATAATTTCATTCAAAAGTTTTTCTTGTAAACTTGAATCGTTAAATGTTTTTTTGTCTAAGCAAATAAATATTTGTGAAACTCCTGTTTCAAATTCTTCCAAGCCTAATTTAAAAGTAGATTTTCCAGCTGATAAAATGGTTGCTAACATATCTAAAACCATTGAAAGTGCAGATCCTTTCCAATAGCCAATAGGTAAACTACGCTCACTTTCTAATATATGTTCTGGATTTTTAGTTAATTTGTTTTCATTGTCCCAGCCGCCTTCAAAAGGTAATTCTTCTCCTTTTAGTTTGTAATCATTTATTTTTCCAAAGGAGAATTGAGAAATAGCCATATCAAGAACAACGTGTCCTTCTTTTCTGGGTATTGATATTATAAAGGGATTGTTTCCAAGTTTTAATTCCTTGCCTCCCCAAGCTGGCATATTGGGTTTTGTGTTGGTGAAAAGAATAGAAATACAATTGTGATTTGCGGCTTGCCAGCCATAATATCCACCTCTCATCCAATGATTTGTGTTTCTTAAAGCAACTAGTCCAATTCCATTAGCTTTGGCTAATTCTATAGCACGATTGGTGCATTTTACGGCATTAATAATACCTGGTCCATTATTACCATCCCACCGTTCTAAACTTCCAAAAACTTCTTTCTTTTCAGCTTCAGAATCTTTGTTGATTAAATTCTTCTTTACATAGTCTGTAAAAAGTGGTACTCGATTTATACCATGAGAAGTTACACCAGAAAGTGAGTTTTCAGTAAATACCTCTGATAATAATTTTGCCTTTTCTTGAGGAAAATTGTGTTTTATAAAGATTTTGAAGAGCGTATTCTCCATTTCTTTTTTAGTAATTTGTACAGTTTTCATCTTAGTTGTATTAACATGTTTATGTTAAATTATGACAGAAGATTGATTCAGTAAATTAGAATTATTCTGGACTAAAATTCTCATTCAAACCATGAATATACCCTAAAACATCGTCTTTTCCAATGTCTTTTGAAGATGATGTTATAAAGTAATTTGGCATCTCTTCCCAAGTTTCTAAAAGAATATTTTTATAATTTTCAACATGGTTTTCAATAGCTTTAGGTCTTAGTTTGTCAGCTTTGGTAAATATGATTGAAAAAGGAATGCCGTTTTCACCAAGCCATTGCATAAACTCTAAATCTACAGGTTGCGGGTTGTGCCTTATATCAACTAGAACAAATGCAGTAACTAGTTGTTCTCGTAAACCAAAATACTGAGTTATAAATTTTTGAAATACCTTTTTTGCGCTTTTAGAAACACGTGCATAGCCATAACCTGGCAAATCTACTAAATGCCAATTTTTATTAATTAAAAAATGATTAATAAGCTGTGTTTTCCCTGGTCTTCCTGAAGTTTTCGCAAGGCTTTTCCTGCTAGTGAGCATGTTAATTAATGAAGATTTACCAACATTACTTCTTCCAATAAATGCGTATTCAGGTAGTCTGCTTTTTGGGCATTTTTCAACATCAGAGTTACTAACTACAAATTCTGCAGACTTAATTTTCATATTTTGAGTAAATGGATTTTTTTATAGAATTTGTCAGAATCCTTTTTTCTGTAACCAAGTATCAAGTATCTTGTTGAACTCATCAGGGTGTTCCATCATTGCAGCATGACCACATTTGTCAATCCAATATAATTCTGAATCTGGTAGTAATTCATTAAATTCTTCGGCAACTTCAGGCGGTGTGACACCATCATTTTTTCCCCAAATAATACACGTTGGGGTTGTTAAATCAGGCAAGTCTTTAGCCATATTGTGTCTTATTGCGCTTTTGGCAATCGCTAAAGTTTTTATAAGTTTATTTCGATTATTTACAGTTTCATAAACTTCATCAACAATATCTTTTGTAGCTACAGCTGGGTCGTAAAATACATCTTGGGCTTTCTTTTTAATTACCTCGTAATCACTACGCTTGGTGTAGCCACCGCCCATAGCATTTTCGTATAACCCAGAGCTTCCTGTTATTATAAGTGCTTTTACGCGTTCAGGAAAGAGTTTGGTATGGTATAAACCAATATGTCCACCTAAAGAGTTGCCTAATAAAATGACTTCTTTAAAACCTTTAAATTCAATAAAATCATGTAGGTATTTCGCGAAATATTTAACGTTGGTTTTAAGCAAAGATTTACTGTAAAGTGGTAATTCAGGGATAAGGACTTTGTAGTTTCTTGTACTGAAATATTCGGTTACAGCATCAAAATTACTAAGGCCTCCCATAAGGCCATGTAATACAATAATAGGTGTGCCTTCACCTGCTTCAATATAGCTGTAATTTTTTTCTTTTTTTAAACTATGCGTCATCAATAGGTTAGTCATTCATTCGATAAAAACAAATATAGGTATTTCATTCATATTTCCATCATAATAATTGTTTTCAAGGAAAAACAGGGGTTTTTATAAATGAGATTATTGAAACTTTAATAAAGACATATTAACAATATGAGTATTTCATAATTTAAAATTTTCAATTAGAAATTGAGCTTGTTATAGCGTGGGTTTTACAATCCTAAAATCGGTTAAAAAACATATTTGATTGAATATTTATTAACAAAGTGGTATTTAGTGGTATAAAGTGGGATAATTTTCAATATATTTGAAACTTAAACGTTTAAAACTCAGCAAACCGGATTGGATTTAATTACAGGGACATATGATTGTAAAGTTGATGCAAAGGGTAGGTTAATGATGCCTGCGGCTATAAAAAAGCAGCTTTCTGCGATTTTACAAGACGGATTTGTCTTGCGTCGTTCTGTTTTTCAAAAATGTTTGGAGCTTTATCCTATTGAAGAATGGCAGGTGTTAATGGGGAAGATGAACAAGTTAAATAAGTTTAAAAAGAAGAATAATGATTTTATAAGAAGGTTTACTGCAGGGGCAAAAATGGTTGATGTAGATGTGAGTGGTAGATTGTTGATTCCTAAAGATTTAACTGTTTTTGCGGAAATTTCGAAGAATATTGTTGTGGCTTCAGCAATTAATATTATTGAGATTTGGGATAAGGATTTATACGAACAGGTTATTAGTGACGCAACGATTGATTTTGCTGAATTAGCTGAAGATGTAATGGGACAAGATGACAATGACAATGGAATATCATAATCCTGTACTTCTTAAAGAAACCGTTGATGGTTTAAAGATAGATCCAAACGGTGTTTATGTGGATGTTACTTTTGGCGGTGGCGGACATAGTAAAGAAATTTTAAAACGCCTTGGTAATAAGGGAAAACTTTTTGCTTTTGATCAAGATTTGGATGCTCTTAGAAATACAATTGATGATGATAGATTTACACTGATACATGAAAACTTCAGGTTTGTAAAGCGTTTTTTGAGATTTCATGGTGTAAAGCAAGTTGATGGAGTTCTGGCTGATTTTGGTGTGTCTTCGCATCAATTTGATGTTGCTGAACGAGGATTTTCAACTCGTTTTGAAGCAGATTTGGATATGCGTATGAATCAAGAAAACGAGTTGTCAGCTTTTCATGTTGTTAATGAGTATGAGGAGGATAGATTAAAACAAGTGTTTTTGCAATATGGTGAGTTGCGTGCCGCTCCAGCTATGGCAAGATTAATAGTTGAATACAGGGAAACGGAACCAATAATTACTAGCGAGCAGCTAAAAACGGTGTTGAGGAAATTTTTGCCTCCAAGACATGAAAATAAGGTGCTAGCTCAAATTTATCAAGCAATTAGGATTGAGGTTAATCAAGAAATCGAGGTTTTAAAGGAGTTTTTACTTCAAACTCCAGAAGTATTAAAGGTTGGTGGTCGATTAAGTTTTATTTCCTATCACTCTCTTGAGGACAGGTTGGTAAAGCGTTTTATTAGAAATGGCATGTTTGAAGGAGAGCCAGAGCGAGATATGTTTGGAAATTTTGAGGTGCCACTAAAAAAAGTAAACGGATTAATTGTGCCAACAGCAGAAGAAATAAAAATAAATAATAGAGCAAGAAGTGCAAAACTTCGAATTGCGGAGAAATTATAAGTGAAGAAAAATATCTACAACATATTAAAGGGAACTTTTTTAGTCAGTGATGATTCATTTAGAAACTGGCGATTCATTCTATTCATTTCAGGGCTTGCTATAATAATGATTGCAAGCTCGCACAGTGCAGATAAAAAAGTATATGAAATTGCGCGATTAAAAAATGAAGTTAAAGAAATGCGTTCGGCATTTGTTGATGGACGATCTAAGCTTATGAGGCTTAAAATGGAATCGCATGTTATAGAAGTAATGAAAGATAAAGGGTTGGCACCTTCGGTTATTCCGCCAAAAAAAATTAAAGTTAAAAAAACTCAAAATTAAAGTTAAACCTTGGCAGTAAACGAAAGCAACATATTAAACCGTTTGTATTTTATAGCTGGATGTATGTTCATCTTCGGACTTGCTGTGGTTTTTAAATTGTTGAGTATTCAATTTCTTCAAGGCGATGTTTATCGGGCAAAAGCTACGGAGCGTGTTGTGAAAAATGTGGTTATCCCTGCTAATAGAGGAAATGTGTATTCGGTTAATGGTAATTTATTAGCAACCTCAATTCCTAAATACGATATCCGAATTGATGCCTTAACGCCAAAAACAAAAACTTTTGAAAAACACATAAAACCGCTTTGTGATTCACTTTTTAAATATTCAGGAAAACCTTCAAGTAAATTTGAAAAAGATATTAGGCGTGCACGGGCAAACAGAAATAGATACTTTTTGTTAGCAAGAAATATTGGTTATTCAGATTATATAAGATTAAGAAATTTTCCATTATTAGAATTAGGAGCTTTTAAAGGCGGTTTAATCGTTGAGCAAACTACAAAACGAGAACACCCAATGGGTGGTATTGCTCAGAGAACTATTGGTTACGAGCGTATTGATGATAAAGGAAATGTAACTAGACCTGGGATTGATGGTGCTTTTGGAATAAAGTATTTAAGAGGAGTTGATGGGCAGCGTAAAAAACAACAAATAGGAAAAGGGCAATGGAAGCCTTTAAGTGATGCTAATGAAATTGAACCAAAAGATGGCTATGATGTTTATACTACAATTGATGTAAACATACAAGATATTGCGCACCATGCATTGCTAGCGCAATTAGAAAAATATAAAGCAGACCATGGTTGTGTTGTGGTTATGGAAACAAAAACAGGAGAGATTCGAGCAATTTCAAATTTAGGAAGAAATAAAAACGGGCATTACTATGAGCGTTTAAATTATGCGGTAGGTGAAAGTCATGAATCGGGTTCTACATTTAAGCTTATGGCGCTTGCTGCAGCTTTTGAAGATAAAGTGGTTGATACAAGTGATGTTGTAGATACAGAAAAAGGAATTTTAAGCTTTTACGGAAAAAAGGTTCGCGATTCTAAGCACGGAGGTTATGGTAAGGTGACAGTTTCAAAAGCATTCGAAGTGTCTTCTAATACAGGTATTGTAAAAGCAATTGATCAAGCTTACAGAAAACAACCTGAAAAATTTGTCGACAGGTTGTATGATATGAATTTAAATAGTGATTTGAATTTACCAATTATAGGAGAGCCAAAACCAATCATTCCAGATCCGAGAGTTAAAAATGGGCGTTGGAGTGGTATTGCATTGCAATGGATGGCTTATGGCTACGGCGTATCATTTACACCTTTGCAAACCTTAACATTTTACAATGCGGTTGCTAATGATGGTGTAATGGTAAAACCAAGATTTTTAAGAGAAGTTAAGGAGTTTGATAAGGTTATTGAGCCTTTTGAAAAAGAAGTTATTAATAAAGAAATCTGTTCAAAAGAAACGATTGTAAAATTACAAGCATTGCTTAAAAATGTAGTTGAAAAGAAGCATGGGACGGGGTATAGACTGTATTCTAAGAATTTCTCAATGGCTGGAAAAACGGGTACTTGCCAAAAAGATTATAGGGATAAAGAAAAACTGAATTACATCTCATCATTTGCAGGGTATTTTCCTGCGGAGAATCCCAAGTATTCATGTATTGTAGTGATTCATGAGCCAGATAAAAGTGTTGGTTATTATGGAGCAGATGTATCAGGTCCAGTTTTTAAAAGAGTAGCTCAAAAAATATATACAGATACGCCTTTAGTAGATGAGATAGAATCCTTAGAAGTGAAAATGGGGGCTGTTGAAGATGAATATGAGAAATTTTACAAAACAGCTCAAATTTATAAAACGATTATGCCAAATTTAGTTGGTATGCCTGCTATGGATGCATTGGCATTATTAGAAAATATGCAGATTGATGTTAAAGTAAAATTGAATGGTAATGGTGTTGTAAAAGCACAGTCTGTTAATAAAAATACAAAGCTAAAAAATAATCAAATCATAGTTTTAAAAGCATCATGATAGCATTAAAAGACATATTGTATAAGGCTACCTTAAATGCTGTGGTTGGAAGTACTGGCATACATGTTCATGCTGTTAATTTTGATTCTAGAAAGGTTGAAAAAAATCACTTATTTGTTGCAATTCGTGGTTTGGTGGCTGATGGACATGATTATATTGAGACGGCTATAAAAAAAGGAGCGATAAGTGTAGTTTGTGAAAGTATGCCTAAAAAATTAGTTGATGGTGTTACTTATGTTGAAGTAGATAATACAAGTAAGGCTTTAGCTATCATAGCTTCAAATTTTTATAAAAATCCATCAGAAAACCTAAGACTTGTTGGTGTTACTGGAACAAATGGAAAAACTACGGTAACAAGTTTATTGTATCAGTTGTTTAAAAAAGCAGGGTATAAAGTTGGATTACTGTCTACTGTAAAAATTATGGTAGATGAAGTTGAATATAAAGCAACACATACCACTCCTGATTCGCTAACTATTAATAAGTATTTAAGTGAAATGAATGCTGAAGGTGTGGAGTTTTGCTTTATGGAAGTAAGCTCTCATGGTATTCATCAATTTAGAACAGAAGGTTTGCGCTTTGAAGGCGGCATTTTTACTAACTTATCACATGATCATCTAGATTATCATAAAACATTTGCAGAGTATAGAGATGTTAAAAAGAAATTCTTCGATAAATTATCTAGTCAAGCTTTTGCCTTGGTAAATATTGATGATAAAAATGGCTTGGTGATGCTGCAAAATAGCCAAGCAAAAAAATATACCTACGCCTTAAAGCAATATGCAGATTATAAAACTCAAATTTTAGAAAATCAGTTTGGAGGCTTATTGTTAAAGGTTAATGATAGCGAAGTGTGGACAAGACTTATTGGGAATTTTAACGCTTATAACGTGTTGGCAATTTACGCTACTGCGGAATTATTAGGGCTTGAAAAAGTAGAAATACTACGTTTAATAAGCGGTCTAGAAAGCGTAAGTGGTCGTTTTCAATATGTGATTTCAGATGAAAAAATAACGGCTATTGTTGATTATGCACATACACCTGATGCGTTAAAAAATGTGTTAGAGACTATTAATAGTATCCGGACTAAGAATGAAGAACTTATTACTGTTGTTGGTTGTGGAGGTGATAGAGATAAAATAAAGCGCCCGAAAATGGGACACATATCTTCTGCATTAAGTACCAAAGTGATTTTTACAAGTGATAATCCAAGAAGTGAAAAACCTGAAGATATTTTAAATGAAATTGAAGCAGGTGTTGAGCCTCAAAATTTCAAAAAAACACTAACTATTGAAGACAGGAAACAGGCTATAAAAACAGCTTGTCAAATGGCTCAGGCTAACGATATTATTTTAATAGCGGGTAAAGGTCATGAAACGTATCAAGAAATTAAAGGCGAACGCTATGATTTTGATGACCTTAAAATAGTAAAAGAATTTTTAAAACAATTACAAAAATAATATGCTGTATTACCTATTCGAATATTTAGAAAAACAGTTTCAGCTTTCAGGAGCTACGCTTTTTGGGTTTTTAACTTTCAGGGCGGCTTTGGCTATGATTTTGTCACTGTTAATTTCTACTATTTATGGTAAAAGAATCATTCGCTTTCTGCAAAAAAAGCAAATGGGAGAGACTATAAGAGATTTGGGTTTAGAAGGGCAAAAGGAAAAAGCTGGAACACCAACCATGGGAGGGCTTATCATTATTCTAGCAACACTTATTCCAGTGTTATTATTGGCTAAATTAGAAAACATTTACATCTTGCTTTTAATAGTAACAACGCTCTGGATGGGGGTTATTGGTTTTATTGATGATTATTTAAAGAAGTTTAAAAATGATAAAGAAGGGTTAAAAGGAAGGTTTAAGGTTTTAGGGCAAATAGGTTTAGGAATTATTGTAGGGGCAACCTTATTTTTTCATCAGGATGTAACGATGAAAGAGAAATTACCTATTGAAGAGCAACGTGTTTTATTGACTCAAAATCCAGATATAGAAGCTTCAAAATTATTTGAAGATGAAATGAAGTCAACTAAAACTACAATTCCTTTTGTTAAAGGAAATGAGTTTGATTATGCCGATTTAATTACTTGGATAAGTCCAGATTTAAAAAAATATGCATGGGTAATTTTTATTCTGATAGTTATAATCATCATTACAGGAGTTTCAAATGGAGCTAATTTAACAGATGGTATTGATGGTTTGGCAGCAGGAACTTCGGCAATTATTGTACTTACGTTAGGGATTTTTGCTTGGGTATCTGGTAACATTATTTTTTCAGAATACCTAAATATCATGTATATCCCAAGAGTTGAGGAAATCACAATTTATATAGCAGCTTTTGTAGGGGCTCTTATAGGTTTTTTATGGTATAACACCTTCCCAGCTCAAGTGTTTATGGGTGATACGGGAAGCTTGACCATAGGAGGGATTATAGCAGTAATAGCTATTGCAGTTCGTAAAGAATGGTTAATTCCTGTATTATGCGGAATTTTTGTTGCAGAAAATTTATCTGTCATTATGCAAGTAAGCTGGTTTAAATATACCAAAAAGAAGTATGGGGAAGGTCGTCGGATTTTTAAAATGTCGCCTTTGCATCACCATTATCAAAAATCTGGATATCACGAAAGTAAAATAGTTACACGGTTTTGGATTGTTGGGATTTTATTGGCTATCCTTTCAATTGTGACACTGAAAATTAGATAATACTTGTCATGCTGAGCGCAGTCGAAGCATCTCATGAAAAGAATGAAAAAACAAAGATTAGTCATATTAGGAGGAGGAGAAAGTGGTGTTGGAACAGCGCTTTTAGGAAAGGCAAAAGGATATGAAGTTTTTGTTTCCGATAAAGGAAAAATAAAAGAAAAGTACAAACAAGTTCTTATACATAATGAGATTGAATGGGAAGATGAAACGCATACAGAATCAAAAATTCTAAATGCCAATATCGTCATGAAAAGCCCTGGGATTCCAGATACAGTTGGTTTGGTAATGCAAATTCGTAAAAGAGGCATTTCTGTGCTTTCTGAAATTGAATTTGCTTCAAAATTCACCAATGCTACGATTGTTGGTGTTACAGGAAGTAATGGTAAAACAACCACAGCAACGTTAACGCATCACATTTTAAAACAAGAATTAAATGTAGGGTTGGCAGGAAATATTGGAGACAGTTTTGCAAAGCAGGTTTTGGAAGAAGGCTTCAAAAACTATGTATTAGAAATTAGTAGTTTTCAATTGGATGATGTTATTGATTTTAAGCCAAATATTGCTGTATTGCTAAATATCACTCCAGATCATTTAGACAGATATGAATACAAATTTGAAAATTATATCAGCTCTAAATTCAGAATTGCCATGAATCAAACAAAGGACGATTTTTTGATTTATGATGCCGATGATGAAGTAATTGTTAATCATTTGAAGAATAATCCAGTTCAATCCACATTATTGCCATTCTCATTGAAGAAACCTATTGAAAATGGTGCGTATTTAGATAAAAAAAATATTAAAATAACAATAAATAATAACCAGATAATTATGCCAACAGCAAACATTACTTTAGAAGGAAAGCACAATATTAAAAATGCCATGGCTGCTTCTACTGTGGCGCATTTACTAAAAATTAGAAAGCAGACTATTAGGGAGAGTTTAGAAAATTTTCAGGGTGTTGAGCATCGATTAGAACAAGTACTTAAAATCAATAAAGTACAGTATATAAACGATTCAAAAGCAACTAATGTAAATGCTACGTATTACGCTTTGGAAAGTATGGGAGCTCCCACAGTATGGATTGTTGGTGGTGTTGATAAGGGCAATAATTATGAGGAATTATTTCCGTTTATAAACGAAAAAGTAAAAGCAATTATTTGCTTGGGTGTAGATAATGAAAAGTTAATGAACACCTTTGGGAATATGGTTGACGTTATAATAGAAACTCAGTTTATGAATGAAGCGGTAAAAATAGCGTATAAGGTTGCAGAATCTGGAGATAATGTATTGCTTTCGCCAGCATGTGCAAGTTTTGATTTATTTGAAAATTATGAGGATCGTGGACGTCAATTTAAAGAAGCTGTAAGAAAATTGTAATAAGAGTGCAAACATTATTTAAAAACATAAAGGGAGATCGTTTAATTTGGGCAATAGTAGCGCTATTGGCAATCCTCTCGTTTTTACCTGTTTATAGTGCGGCTAGTAATTTGGCTTATAAAGGTACAGGAAGTAATACATTTACTTTTTTTGTTAAACATTTTGTTCATTTAGTTTTGGGTTTCGCAATAATTTATGGGGTTCATAAAATTCCATATAGATATTTTAAAGGACTGTCATTAATAATGATTCCCATTGTACTTGTTTTACTGGGTCTTACTATGATGCAAGGAACAACTATAGCAGGTGCTAATGCGAGTAGGTGGATTCAAATTCCTTTTGTAGGTATGTCATTTCAAACATCAACTTTAGCGGCTGTTGTTTTAATGGTGTATGTAGCGCGATACATGTCTAAAATTAAAGATGAAATTGTAACTTTTAAAGCATCGATATTACCACTTTGGATTCCTGTTTTTTTAGTGTTGATATTGATACTTCCTGCTAATTTTTCAACGGCAGCAATCATGTTTTTAATGGTGGTAATGTTGGTTTTTTTGGGAGGATATCCATTGCGTTATTTAGCCGTTATTATAGGTTTTGGGATTTTGGTTTTAACACTATTTATATTGATAGCAAAAGCATTTCCGGATGCCATGCCTAATAGAATTGATACTTGGATGGGAAGAATTGAAAGCTTTTCTAATCCTGAAGATACCGAAGCTGATTATCAAATAGAAAAAGCTAAAATTGCTATAGCAACTGGTGGAATTCAAGGTGTAGGACCTGGTAAAAGCATGCAGAAGAATTTTTTACCTCAATCATCTTCAGATTTCATATTTGCTATTATAATAGAAGAATATGGTTTAATTGGCGGATTTGTAATCATGATTTTATATTTATGGTTGCTCTTTAGGATAGTGATTGTAGCGCAAAAATCAGACACTATATTCGGGAAGTTGTTGGTTTTAGGTGTTGGTCTTCCAATAGTATTTCAAGCATTAATAAATATGGCAGTAGCTGTTGAGTTGTTCCCCGTTACAGGGCAAACATTACCACTAATAAGTAGTGGAGGAACTTCTATATGGATGACTTGTTTGGCAATAGGAATTATATTAAGTGTAAGTGCGAAAAGAGAGGAGATAAAAGAAAAAGAAATAAATGAGGATAATCCATTAGAAATTCTAAGCGAAGCAATTTAGATGAGTCAAAAATATAAAATTATATTATCTGGAGGAGGAACAGGAGGTCACATATATCCTGCAATAGCTATTGCAAACGAATTGAAATATCGTTTTCCTGATGCTGAGTTTTTATTTGTTGGGGCAAAGGGCAGAATGGAAATGGAAAAGGTGCCGCAAGCTGGTTATAAAATAAATGGGTTATGGATTTCTGGTATCCAACGAAAGCTAACCTTAAAGAATTTAAGTTTTCCTTTTAAGCTAGTTAGTAGCCTTTGGAAAGCTCATAAAATCATAAAAGCGTTTAAGCCAGATGTTGCTATAGGAACTGGTGGTTTTGCAAGCGGGCCATTATTGCAAATGGCTAATTCAAATAACATCCCATCGTTAATTCAAGAGCAGAATTCTTATCCTGGAATTACAAATAAGTTACTATCCAAGAAAGCTCAAAAAATATGTGTGGCATATGATGGTTTAGAACGATTCTTTCCGAAGGAAAAAATAATTAAAACAGGTAACCCGGTGCGCCAAGGATTGTTGGATATTGAGACAAAAATTGTTGAGGCAAAAAATTTTTACGATTTAAAGCATGGTAAGTTAACATTGTTAATAATAGGAGGAAGTTTAGGGTCTAGAAGAATTAATGAGTTAATTGAAAAAGAACTTGATTTTTTCGATACTCAAAACCTTCAAATTATATGGCAATGTGGAAAGTTGTACTATCAACAATATAAAATTTACGGGAACACAAATAGTATTCAGGTTTATGAGTTTTTAAATAATATGGATTTCGCTTATGCGGCAGCCGATATAGTTATTTCTAGAGCAGGAGCAAGTTCTGTTTCAGAATTGTGCATTGTTGGTAAGCCGGTTATTTTTATTCCTTCTCCAAATGTTGCTGAAGACCATCAAACTAAAAATGCTATGTCGATAGTAAATGCCAACGCTGCACTAATGATTAAAGAAGAAGATTTAGATGCCGATTTTGAAAACAAATTTTCATTGTTGTTAAATTCAACTGAAAAACAAAAATCGTTATCTGAAAACATAAAAAAATTAGCATTCGTAAATGCTACAAAAGATATAGTAGATGAAGTAGAAAAACTTCTGAAAGAAAGTAAATGAATTTAAAGGATATACATAGCGTCTATTTAATTGGTATTGGTGGTATTGGTATGAGTGCATTAGCTCATTATTTTCATGCAAACAAAAAACATGTTGCAGGTTATGATAAAACACAGACTGAGATTACTGATGGTTTAGTGGATTTAGGTATTGAAGTTAATTTTACTGATTCTATAGACAATGTTAATCCTGAATTTAAGAATATTGAAAGGACATTAGTTGTTTATACGCCTGCTATTCCTAAAAATCATAGTCAGTTAAGTTATTTTAAAGAAAACGGATTTAACGTATTAAAACGTTCTCAAATTTTAGGTTTAATTACAGAAAATACATTCTGTTTGGCTGTTGCAGGAACGCATGGTAAAACAACAACAACAAGTATTTTAGGACACTTAATGTATGAGTGTAAAGTGCCTTTAACAGCCTTTTTAGGTGGGATTAGTGAAAATTACAGTTCAAATTTAATTTTAAACGGAACAGATGTTTCGGTAGTCGAGGCAGATGAGTTTGATCGTTCATTTTTAACATTATCTCCAGATTTTGCATGCATTACCTCAATGGATGCAGATCATTTAGATATTTATGGAGATGCTTCAGAGTTAAAGAAAACATTCGAAGATTTTTCAAAAAAAATAAAACCTAATGGGAAATTGTTTGTTAAAAACGGCTTGCCGTTAAAAGGAATTACCTATGGTATTGAGGACGATTCAGATTATTCAATTCATAATATAAAAATAGAAAACGGTACATATGTATTTGATGTAAAAACACCAAATGCAGTACTTGAAAATTTAAAATTTAACCTGCCAGGTAGACATAATTTGTCGAATGCGTTAATAGCCTTGGCGATGGCTGTGGAATATGGTTGCCCACACCAGCAGCTCGCCAATGCTTTAGCCTCTTATAAAGGGGTTAAGCGCAGATTTACTTATCATATTAAAACCGATGATTTCGTATTTATTGATGATTATGCACATCACCCTGAAGAAATAAAAGCGGTACATCAAGCGGTAAGAGAAATGTATCCTAATAAAAAGGTGTTAGCTATTTTTCAACCACACTTATACAGTAGAACCAAAGATTTTGTAGACGATTTTGCAATTAGCTTATCTCAATTTGATGAGTTAATGTTATTAGATATTTATCCTGCCAGAGAAATGCCAATTGAGGGCGTGACTTCAAAGTGGTTATTAGACAAAATAAATATTAAAAACAAACAGTTGGTGAATAAAACTGATTTACTAACTAAAATTCATGAAAGTAATGCTCAAGTTATTTTAACCATTGGAGCAGGAGATATAGGAAAGGAAGTAAAACATATTAAAAAAGAATTCAGTATTGCGAGTTAATTGGGGTTACATAAAAATGGTTGTGTTGCTAGGCTTAGTAGTCTTTCTGTTCGCATTTGCATCATCACGAAATGCTAATAGAAATATATCAAAACCTAAAATAACATTTGTTGGTGAAAACAATCTTTTTGTATCAAACGAGACTGTTAGTAAATTGTTAATACAAAATTATGCAGGTGTTAAAAACATGGCTAAAGAAACTTTAGTTTTGAGTGAGTTAGAAAATGCCCTTAAATCTAATCCAATGATAAAAACTGCGGAAGTGTATGTTGCTGTAAATGGTACACTTAACGCTGAAATAGAACAAAAGACACCTATTGCAAGGATAAGTACAAATGCCTCTTACTATATTGATGAAGAAGGTTCATTTATGCCATTGTCGAAAAATTATTCTGCAAGAGTGCCTTTAGTTACTGGTTATATTGAAAAAAATAATTTAAAGAACGTTTATAAAATCGCTCTTAAAATTAGAAAAGATGAGTTTTTGAAAAAACATGTTTACGAGATTCATCAAGGAATTAATAAACAGCTTTATTTAAAGCTTAGAAAGTGTGATTTTTTAGTGCAATTAGGTAATGAGTATTTTTTGGATAAAAAGATTAATAACCTAAAAGCATTTTACAAAAAAAATCAAAAGGATAAAACGCTTAACAACTATAGTAAAGTGAATTTACAGTTTGAAAACCAAGTAATATGTACCAAAATTTAAGCTATGGAGCATAATTTAGCAGTAGGGTTAGACATAGGAACCACAAAGATTGTGGCGATGATTGGTCGTAAAAATGAGTACGGCAAGGTCGAAATTTTAGGTATTGGTAAATCTAAAAGTTTAGGCGTACACCGTGGGGTTGTAAATAATATTACACAAACCATTCAGTCCATTCAACAAGCAGTTCAAGAAGCTGAAGCAGCAGCAGAAATGAAAATAGATGAAGTTACTGTTGGTATAGCAGGACAGCATATAAGAAGTTTGCAACATAGTGATTATATAACACGTTCAAATTCTGAAACGGTTATTGATGATGATGATATTGACAGACTAATTAATCAAGTTCATAAATTAGTGATGCTTCCTGGTGAGGAAATTATTCATGTGTTACCTCAAGAGTATAAAATTGATGGTCAGGCTGAAATAAAAGAGCCTATAGGCATGTATGGCGGTCGTTTAGAAGCTAATTTTCATGTTGTTGTTGGTCAAGTATCCTCTATTCGGAATATTGGACGCTGTGTGCAAAGTTCAGGTTTAAACTTAGAAGGCATCACATTAGAACCTTTAGCATCAGCAAATGCGGTTTTAAGTCAAGAAGAAAAAGAAGCAGGTGTAGCTCTAATTGATATAGGAGGAGGGACAACTGATTTAGCTATTTTCAGAGATGGTATCATCCGTCATACAGCAGTTATTCCTTTTGGAGGAAATGTAATTACTGAGGATATTAAAGAAGGATGTTCGATAATTGAAAAGCAAGCAGAATTATTAAAAATAAAATTCGGTTCTGCATGGCCAGGAGAAAATAAGGATAATGAGATTGTTTCTATTCCTGGTTTAAGAGGAAGAGAACCTAAAGAAATCACTTTAAAAAACCTGTCTAAAATCATTCATGCACGCGTTGTTGAAATTGTTGAGCAAGTGTATGTTGAGATTAAAAATTACGGACACGAAGAACAAAAGAAAAAATTAATTGCAGGTATTGTTTTAACAGGTGGGGGAAGCCAATTAAAACATTTAAAGCAATTGGTAGAATATATTACTGGAATGGATACCAGAATAGGGTATCCAAACGAACATTTGGCTGGCGATAGTGATGATGATATCACTAGCCCTTTATTTGCAACAGCAGTTGGTTTGGTACTAGACGGTTTAAAGCGTCAAGAACGAAAAAAAATAGAACAACAAGAAGAGCAAATTGTTGATGATATTGAAACAGCTGTAGAAGAAGAAACAAAAGAAAAACCTATCAAAGAAAGACGCTCATTCCTTGATAAGTTGACAGAGCGCGTTAAAGATTTTTTAGATAACGCAGAGTAATTAAAACCATTGAATTAAAATATAAAGTATAAAATCCCCAGAAAAACAGAATTTTATGAGCAGCAAAAAAGAATTCGAAACAAGTATTTCATTTGATTTACCTAAAAATCAATCAAATGTGATTAAAGTCATAGGTGTTGGTGGCGGTGGTAGTAATGCCATTAATCACATGTTCCAACAAGGTATTAAAGGTGTCGATTTTTACATCTGTAATACAGATGCACAAGCACTTCAAAATAGTGGTGTGCCAAACAAAATCCAGTTAGGGTTAAACCTAACAGAAGGGCTAGGTGCTGGAGCAAACCCTGATATTGGAGAGCAATCTGCAGTTGAAAGTTTTGATGATATTTCTCAAATGCTAGATACCAATACTAAAATGGTGTTTATTACCGCTGGGATGGGTGGTGGAACAGGAACAGGTGCTGCTCCTATAATCGCTAAAATGGCTAAAGATTTAGATATTTTAACGGTTGGTATTGTAACCATGCCTTTTCAGTTTGAAGGTAGAATGCGTATTGAGCAATCTCAAAAAGGAATTGAAAAATTAAGAAATGTAGTTGATTCATTAATCGTAATAAATAATAATAAACTTCGTGAAGTTTATGGAAATCTTGGTTTTAAAGCAGGTTTTTCAAAAGCTGATGAAGTATTATCTACCGCTGCTCGTGGTATAGCCGAAGTTATTACACATCACTACACGCAAAATATTGATTTACGTGATGCTAAAACCGTATTAAGTAATAGTGGTACTGCTATTATGGGTTCAGCTTTGGCTTCGGGTCAAAATCGTGCACAAGATGCTATACGTAAGGCTCTAGATTCTCCATTATTAAATGATAATAAAATTACTGGTGCTAAAAACGTACTGTTGCTAATCGTTTCTGGTTCTCAAGAAATAACTATTGATGAAATAGGAGAAATTAATGATCATATTCAAAATGAAGCAGGTCATGGAGCAAATATCATTATGGGTGTTGGGGAAGATGAAAGTTTAGAAGAGTCAATAGCGGTTACAATAATTGCTACAGGCTTTGATATTGAACAACAAGATGAAATCTCTAATACCGAAACTAAAAAAGTGGTTCATTCTTTAAGTGAGGAACAAGATTTAGATTCAAAAGAAAAGGAGCCAGTAATTATTGCGCCTATTATTGAATTAGAAGAGAAAAAAGAAACTCCAGTTGTTCGTCATACTTTAGATTTAGGTTCTGAAGAGGATGAATCTATTATTTTTTCTAAAAAAGAAGAACCTAAAGTAATTGAAGAAGAAGTCGATTTAATACCAACTTCAGAGATTATAAAAAATATTAATGTTGTCTATGACGAAATAAATGCCAATATTCCTAATCTTGAAGAAGATGAAGATTTTATAATCAAGCCGGTAACTAGAATGGCGGCTGATGTTGAAAATATTAATGATGTTGAATTAATTTCAGACTATATCGAAGAAGAACAACAAATCACCCTAACTTTCGATTTGCCATTATCTACACCAAGTGAAGAGGTAGATGAAATGAATGAAGATATTATTTCTTACGATTTATCTGATGATGTTAAAGATATTGCTGTAAATGATTATGTTGAGCTAATAACGGTTAATGAAACTAATGAAGATGGCGATATTCGTTATGCCTTGGATGATTATGTTGAAGTAGAATCATCCATGAACAAAGCTCAGCCTGTATCAAATGAAATTTTGGAAGAGGTTGATGAAGATGTGGTTTTTGAAAAGAAAGTTGTTGTAGAGCCTTCTTTTGATGAAAATGAGACTGAAGAGATTGATCCAATGAATAGTCCTATTTCAGAATTATTAAAAGAACGAGCTGAGGAGCGTAGGCGAAAAATGAAAGACTTCAATTATAAGTTTAATAATGCTAAAATTGATGACATAGAAAAAGAACCTGCTTATAAAAGGCAAGGTGTAGATTTAAATGAAATAAAGCATTCATCTGAGACTGATATGTCAAGAACAAGTATTGGTTTTGATGACAATGATGATATCCAATTAAGAAGTAATAATTCATTTCTGCATGATAATGTAGATTGAGTTACGCGAATTTAACCTAGTGTGTTATTTAATGACCTGAAAAGTTCCCTCAACTTTTCGGGTTTTTTATTCATTATAATTTTGTTATTTTCTCAAAGGAGGGCATCTTTTTTTCTATCTTCGCAGTAGTAAATATTGAAAAACTATGGGTTTACAACAAGAGGTAATGTCAGCTTTAAAAGAAGCGATGAAGTCTAAAGATCAAACGGCATTAACAGCATTGCGTGCTGTAAAGTCGGCTATTTTATTAGCACAGACAGAAAGTGGAGCAAAAGAAGATTTAACAGAAGAACAAGAACTTAAAATACTTCAAAAATTAGTTAAACAACGTAGGGATAGTGCTGCTATTTATTTAGATCAAGATAGAAAGGATTTAGCATTGCTAGAAATTGACGAAGCTGAGGTTATAAGTCAGTTTTTGCCTGAAGCATTAACCGATGAAGAAATTGAAAAAGTGGTAATTGCAATCATAGATCAAGTAGGTGCAGTTGGCATGAAGGATATGGGTAAAGTTATGGGGATAGTAAGTAAAGAACTTGCAGGACAAGCTGATGGTAAAACCATTTCTAATATTGTTAAAGCAAAATTAGCATAATTTTTTTTTGTTTAAAACATAAAAAGGCCCCGTGGCGCAACTGAATAGCGCATCAGATTTCGGCTCTGAGGGTTGGGGGTTTGAATCCCTCCGGGGTCACGAATAAAAAGAAAAATGCTCTGTCAAACCAAGCTTGCTTGATTTTGTGAAGAGCATTTTCTTATTTCAAGGAGGAGTCTTTCGGGATATGTAATTCTTACATGCAGTTATTCATCAATAACCTAAAATAGTCCTCGAAATTTCTTTTTAAGTTTTCCTGTTTTCAAAACAGAGATTTTCTAGTATTGTAGCTAAATTATAGATAAAATTTTTCTTTTAAGTATAAGGTTTTTGTTGTAAAAGTGTTTTTTAACTATCAGAATTTAAACTAAAAACTATTTTTAAGGCATTTAAATTCTTTTCTGATTTAATCTATTTAGTTGTTTTTGAGGCTTATAGATGTGTGATTTGGTGGCGGGTTGCTTAATTCTTATTAAAGTATGCTTGATAATTTCTAAATATTCTTTCTTTAAGAAGTTAATTTTATAATTGAAATAACAACATAGTTATAAATCACAATTTATAGCTAAAATTAAATTAACTAAAATTTTTAAATTATGAGAAAAAAATTACTATTATCATTTTTGTTTTTAACAAGTATTTATGGAGCTAACTCTCAAAGCTTCTCAAATCTTGTTTTTGATAGTACTGTTGCTCCAACAGCTACAACTGTCAGTATTACTTTTGATTTCAGTGGTGTTTCTGCTGGTGACGTATTTGAATGGCAGCTTTTTTTAGCCCAAGGGGATGGTTCTCCTGATTGGGGTTCAGGTAGAAATATTGCTTATGAGGGTAATATAGTACCAAATGCTGTTGGTTCAGGTACACAAACAGTTACTGCCAATGTATATGGAGACCCAGTGGATGGAGAAGTTTTTACTTGGACAGGTAAGATTACTCTAGCATCTGATGGTTCTGATACAGGGTATAACAATACAGGTAATTTGGTTACAATTTCTAGTGTTGCTGGTTTAGACGATATTAATTCAAATGGAAGAGTTATGTATCCTAACCCTGTTAGTGATGAAATTTATGTTATCACATCAAAATTGAACGCCAAATCTGCAGATATATTTGATTTAACAGGTAGAAAAGTACTTAGTTTTAAAGGCCAATCAGAAATGAAGGTCTTAAATGTTTCAAGTCTGACTAATGGAATTTATATTTTGGTAACTGATACTAAAAAACAATTTAGATTTGTAAAAAAATAACTTAATTTTAGAGTAGTTTGTTTAATAATGCATAATAGTTTTAACTATTATGCATTATTTTTATAAAATAATCTTTGGATTTAAAGTTATGTTGGTGATTCAAGTTTTATTTTTGGTCATACTGTCTTTATAAAAATTAGATTTGATATGGCTATCAATTTTTTTTAAAAAAAAGTAATATTTATGAGGTATTTGAATCTATATATAAGTTTCTGTTTCTTGTGTTTTTGCTTGTATTCTCGAAGTCAAAATAAAGAGTTTGATTTTGTTAATGTAAATGAAGGAGAATCAAAAGTAGCAGTTACTACTATAATCCAAGATGATAAGGGGTTTATATGGTTTGGTACAGCTGGAGTTGGTGTAAATCGTTTTGATGGTATAAATTATAAAAACTATAAACATTCTTTAACTGACAGTATATCTTTAAGTAATAATAATGTGTATTGCTCAGTTTTAGACAAGAAAAACAGATTATGGTTTGGTACAGAAGAAGGCTTAAATTTATACAACAGAGATTTAGATCAGTTTATAAGAGTTTCTTTATATGATTCAGAAAATACTGAAGAGCAAGTTTTTTCTATTAGAAGCTTATGTACGGATGAAGATAATAATTTATTTATAGGAACTCTTGGTAATGGAGTTTATATGATGAGTTTAGATACTTTCAAAGTAAATAAAATTGATTTAGCTAAAGGCATTAAAAACGCATCCTTAAAGGTATTTGATTTAAAATGTAATGCTGAAGGTAAAGTTTTTGCGGGAACTAACTCGGGTTTGTTAGAATATGATGTTAACAATAAAGAATTTAGGTATACTAGTATTAATAGTAAAAAACGAGTTATTCAGAATGCAATTTATTCTCTCCTAATTGATTATAACGACATTTGGATTGGAACGGAATCTAACGGTTTAATAATTTTGAAAGATAGAGGTGCGGGCATAGACGGCTACAGATTAACTACTTCTAAAATTACAAATCAGCGTATTTTTTCAATAGTTAAACTACCTGATGGAAGTATATTATGTGGTAGCGAAAATGATGGTTTGGTTCATGTAGATGCTCAAGGAAAATTGCTTAAAAGGTATTTATATAATAAGAAAGACGAAAATAGTTTGTTATCGAATTCAATATGGTCCTTATTCAAAGATAAAGATAACAGAATATGGCTAGGCTATTATAATAGTGGAGTAAGTATATATGATGATTTATATGATAAATTTAATCATATGAGAAGTGAAAGAAATAATAAAAAATCCTTGTCAAGCCCCTCGGTTACTGGGCTACTTACAGATAAAAATAAAGATTTATGGATATGTATGGATGGAGGGGGAGTAGATATTTACAATACCAAAAAACAAAGTTACACTCATATTAATACAGATAATAAAGGGGCGTATTTTGGTTTAACAAGTGATTATTTAGAATGTATTTTTTTAGATAGCAAAAATAATATTTGGTTGGGTAGTTGGAATGATGGTGTATTTATGCTGCCAAATGGTTCAAATGAATTTGTAAATTATAATATTGAAAATACCAAAGGAAACCTAGCTTCTAATAGTATTTTGAGTATTACTGAAGATGCTGATGGTATTATTTGGATAGGTGCTTTTTACAAAGGATTACATTCATATAACCCAAAAACTAAGGCAATAACTAGGCATGAGAGTGAGCCTTTCTTGGAGAATAGTTTAACAGAAGTTGATGTTAGAAAAGTATTGGTAGACTCTAGACACAATGTATGGGTAGGTACAACACAAGGGTTGTTTAAAATTATTAAAGATGCAGAAAACGAACTGCATGTGATGTCTTATAGAAATAAAATGTCTGGAGCTTTTAAAAACGATATTGCATCTAACCATGTATTAACACTATATGAATCTTCGGACAATCAAACAATATGGATTGGAACAAGAGGCGCGGGACTTTGTAAATTTAATACCATTGAAGAAACCTTTACTTGGTTTAACAAGCAAAATGGATTTAATGGGGAAAACATTATTGGGTTAGTTGAAAGCGAAGATGGAGATTTGTGGATAAGTAGTAATTCTGGTTTATATAAATATGATACAGAAAAGCTACAGTTTACTAATTACACCCAAAATGATGGTTTGCTATCAAACGATTTTAATTTTAATGCAGCATTTCGAGATGGGGGTGGCTATTTATACTTTGGTAATTATCAAGGTGTAGATTATTTTAATCCAAATAATATTAGTACCAATACAACTTTACCACAAGTTCATTTAACAGATTTTAAATTATTTAATAAAAAGGTGGTTCCTAATAAGGATAAAAGCCCATTGAATAAAGTTATATCAGAAACCAAGGAAATTTTATTAACACATAAGCAATCTGTTTTTACAATTGAGTTTACAGCAATTAACTATACAAGACCAGAAAAAAACCAATTTGCATATTATCTCGAAGGATTAGAAAATTCTTGGAACTTTGTTGGGAATACTAGAAACGCCACTTATACAAATTTAGATTATGGCACCTATGTATTTAAGGTAAAGGCAGCCAATAATGATGGTTTATGGAATGATACTCCAAACGAGTTAACCATAACTATACTACCACCGTGGTGGAGAACAAATGTGGCTTTATTTGGTTACATTGTTTTGTTTTTAATAGCCTTATATCTTTTAAATAGAATAGCTCAAGATAGAATTAAAGAGAAGCAACAATTAAGTTACGAGAGAGAAACAAGAAGGCAAAAAGAAGACTTAAATGAAAAAAAGTTTCAATTTTTCACGAATATATCTCATGAATTTAGAACGCCTCTTACTTTAATAATGAATCCTTTAGAAGATATTCTAAGTAATAAAACACTAAGTATTCCTGAAATAGTAAGAACAAAATTGAATACAGTTCATAAAAACACAAATAGACTTCATAGACTAATAACAGAACTTTTAGATTTCAGAAAATTAGAACTGGATAAAGTAAGAGTAAAAGCTACAAATATAAACTTAGTTAGTTTTATACAAGATATTATAAGTCATTTTAAGGAAGAGTCCCTATTAAAAAACATAATACTGTCTGTAGATGCTGTCAATCCTAATGTTCCTGTATGGGTAGATAAAAGCATGATAGAAAAAATAGTTTTCAATTTACTTTCAAATGCTATTAAAGTTACTCCAGATGGAGGTGTTATAAATGTAAGTATTAATATACCAAAAGATAAAATGGTATTACCCTTAATAAATGATTTGAATCCTGTTGAGGTTATTGAAATTACTATTTCAGATTCTGGCCCTGGTATTGATGAAGCTCAAATTGAGAAAATATTTGACAGATTTTACCAAGTAGAAAATTTAAATAGAACATACTATGGAGGAACAGGAATTGGTCTAGAGGTTGTTAAAAGTTTTGTTCACTTACATAAAGGAAATATTGAAGTATCAAGTAAGCTAGGAAAAGGTACAAGTTTTAAGATACAATTGCCAGCTGGGAAATCTCATTTTGAAGACAAGGAGCTATTTGAAAATATTTCAGAGCTTAAAATAAAAGAAGAGGCTTTTGTTAGGGAGCATATTTATAAAGATAGTAAAAAGTCAAGTATTACAGATTTAGAAGATGAACCAAAGGCACAGCCAAGTACATTGTTAATAGTTGAAGACAATATAGAACTTCAAAATTATTTAAAAAATGAGCTTAAAAACGAATATGTAATTCATACAGCTGATAATGGAGTTCAAGGTGTTGAAATAGCAACTAAAATTTTGCCAGATGTTATAATTACAGATGTAATTATGCCAGAAATGGATGGATTTGAATTTTGTAAAAGGATAAAAAGCGATATTAAAACTAGTCATATTCCGTTACTTATGCTTACTGCTAAAGCTAGAATAGATAATAGAATGGAAGGTATTGAGCTTGGTGCCGATGCTTATATGGTTAAACCTTTTAATCTTAGGCTTTTAAAATTAAGGTTGTCACAATTAATAACAAGCAGAAGATTAATATTTAATAAATATTTTAGTGTTATAAGCGAACTTCCTGAAGATGTTAAAACAACATCAATAGATAAGGAATTTATTGAGAAAGTACTTAACTATATAAACGAGAATATAAGTGACCCAGATTTAAGTGTTGAAGTTTTGGCCTCTCAATTACATTTAAGTAAAAGTCAGTTTTACAGAAAAATTAAAGCGTTAACTAATCAAACTGCAAATGAGTTTTTACGAAATATTAGACTTCAAAAAGCAAAACAAATACTAGAATTAGGAAGTGCTAATGTTGGTGAGGTATGCTATAAGGTAGGATTTTCTTCTCATTCGTATTTTACAAAATGCTTCAAAAATTATTATGGTATTTTGCCAACAAAGATAGAGGTTAATAAATAATACTTTTCCATTGTTTTCTGCTACCTCAATTTTATTTTTTCACTTTCTTTTCTTCATCTTTTAGGCCTTAACAATTTTGTTTAAAAGCATAATTATTAAGGCGCTAAAAGTGTTTCTTGTTCAGGAATGAATGTGGCTATTATTTAGTCAAAATAAAATATAAATAGTTAGTAGTTAATGGATGTATAGCTTTAAGGTTAAAATGATTATTTATACTCCTTAATAATTGGAAACAATTAA
The DNA here is from genome assembly GCF_947487575.1 of uncultured Algibacter sp. Classification (GTDB taxonomy): domain Bacteria; phylum Bacteroidota; class Bacteroidia; order Flavobacteriales; family Flavobacteriaceae; genus Algibacter_B. The sequence goes on from NZ_CANKXG010000007.1 coordinate 50,541, forward strand.
GCGTTTGCTGTAACTAACAGCCTTAAAAGGCTTATGTTAAGTTTATGCTTTAAATGTTTTAATCAATGCTGTATAAGTTTTAAACAAAAAGAGGTTCGTTTTCTTAGATTTGACATATTAATGAGGTAAAATAAATATGAAGTTTAAATTAAAATTTTTAGGTTTTTATTCTGTAATGATTCTTGCTCTTTTGTCGTGTAAAACAGAAGAAAAAAGTTATAAAAATAATTTTGAAAACCCTGAATTGGCAATTAATGAACGTGTTGAAAATTTAATTAGTCAAATGACCCTAAAAGAGAAAGTTTCTCAAATGCGTTATGATGCCCCAGCTATAGATAGACTGGGTATTCCAGAGTACAATTGGTGGAATGAATGCTTACATGGGGTGGCGCGTGCTGGCGAAGCTACTGTATTTCCTCAAGGAATAGGTATGGGGGCTACTTGGAACGCGCCTTTAATTTTTGAAATGGGAGAAGTGGTTTCTGATGAAGCACGAGCAAAACATCATAAAGCTGCGACAGAAGGAAAAAGAGGTATTTATCAAGGCTTAAATTTTTGGACACCAAATATCAATATTTTTCGAGACCCAAGATGGGGAAGAGGACAAGAAACTTATGGTGAAGACCCTTATTTAACCAGTAGAATTGGAGTTAATTATATTAAAGGTTTGCAGGGTGATGATGAAAAGTATTTTAAAGTTATTGCAACAGCAAAACATTTTGCAGTGCATAGTGGTCCAGAAAAATCTAGACATGAAGATAATTATCAAACCTCTAATAAGGATTTATATGAAACCTATTTACCAGCGTTTGAAGCCGCGGTAAAAGAAGCTAAAGTGCACTCTGTAATGTGTGCTTATAATAGATATAGAGATGAAGCTTGTTGTGGTAGTAACTTGCTTTTAAATAAAATACTAAGAGATGATTGGGGTTTTGGTGGCTATGTAGTTTCAGATTGTTGGGCAATTAATGATTTTTGGGAGCCTAACAAACATAATTTAGTTGAAACACCAGAAGAAGCAGCTGCTTTAGCTGTAGACAGAGGTACAGACTTAAATTGCGGAAGTGTTTATGATCCTAATTTAACTGAAGCTGTTTTAAAAGAACTTATTGATGAAGATAAGATTGATTTGGCTTTATCCCGATTATTTAAAGCCCGTTTTAAATTAGGAATGTTTGATCCAAATGATAGAGTTAAGTGGTCAAAAATCCCATACAACGTTGTAACAAGTAAAAAACATTATGCATTGTCTGAGCGAATAGCTAAAGAATCCATGGTATTGTTGAAAAATGATAATAATACATTACCATTAGATAAAAACATAAAATCAATAGCTGTTATTGGTCCAAATGCAAATTCAAAACAAGCTTTACTAGGAAATTATCATGGTACACCTAAAAATAATTTCACACCACTTTTAGCAATTCAAAACAAGTTGCCAAATGCAACAGTAAATTATGCATTAGGAAGTGATATAGCTGTAGGTTGGCCAATGTTAACTTCTATTCCATCTAAGGTTCTTAAAAATGGAAATCAGCAAGGTTTAAAAGGAGATTACTATGAGAATATAAACTGGAAAGGAGAACCTGAGTTTTCCAGGAATGATAAAGAGGTAGATTTTACATGGGTAACAAATCGGCCTTTGGAGAATCTTGATAAAGATGTTTTTTCTGTCAAATGGACAGGAGAATTAATTCCAGAAGAAAGTGGTACATATAGAATTGGATTAAGAGCTAGTAGCGGCGGTAAGTTTATTTTTAACGACTCACTACGTTTTGAATTTAGTGATGATCATGAGCCAAAAACTAAATATTTTGATGTGAAATTGATTAAAGGCAAGTCAAACACTGTAGAGATTCAATACTATAATTATCATGCAGATCCTCAAGCACAGTTAGTATGGGCAAAAACAGATAACGATTTAATGACGCCAGCAATTGAAGCAGCAAAAAAATCAGAAGTTATAGTATTATGTCTTGGACTTTCACCTTCAATCGAAGGTGAAGAAATGCCTGTTCTACTAGAAGGTTTTGATAAAGGAGATCGTTCAGAAATTACTTTGCCTAAAACTCAAATTGAGCTAATGAAAAAAGTACAGGCATTAGGTAAACCTACTGTTTTAGTTTTATTAAATGGTAGTGCTTTAGCAGTTAATTGGGCTGCCGATAATGTGCCAGCGATTTTAGAAGCATGGTATCCCGGAGAATTTGGTGGTAATGCTATAGCAGATATTCTTTTTGGAGACTACAATCCTGCAGGAAGATTGCCTGTTACATTTTATAAGTCGGTTACTGATTTGCCAGATTTTAAGAACTATAACATGGAAAATAGAACATATAAGTACTTTAAAGGTAAGCCTTTGTTTCCTTTCGGTCATGGCTTAAGCTATACTAATTTCACTTATAAAAACCTTAATGTAAAAGAAATAATAGCTTTAAATGATAATATAGAAGTTGATGTTGAAGTTACTAACTCAGGAAAAATGGATGGTGACGAGGTTGTGCAGCTTTATTTAAGTCATAATGATGACGATGAGGCAATTAGATCGTTGGTTGGGTTTAAAAGAATACATATTAAATCAGGTGAAACCCAAAAAGTAACAATGACTATTACTCCAAAACAATACTCTAAAATAAACTTTGAAGGTAAAGCTAAAGCGGAAACAGGAAATGTAACGCTAACTATAGGAGGTAAGCAACCTAATTTTAAAGGAGTGGCAAATGCTAATTCTACTCAAATTATAAATAAAACTATAACATTAAAATAATAATTAAAAACAAATTTACACAAACTAATTTAATAACTAAAACTAAACTAATATGATGAAATTAAAACTTTTAGGTATGGCGCTGTTACTGCTATGCGTACAAAATGCCTTTTCGCAAACTAATAAAGTTTCTGGGGTAATTTCAGATGAGACTGGAGTTCCCTTACCTGGGGTAAATGTTCTTTTAAAAGGAACATCTAATGGAGCAACTACAGACTTTGATGGTAATTATAGTATTAAGAATGTAAGCTTAAATAGTATACTTGTGTTTACTTATTTAGGTCATGCAGAACAGGAAATAAAATTTACAGGTCAAAGCACTATAGATGTCCGTATGGTTGAAGTTGCTTCTGCATTAGATGAAGTTGTTGTAATTGGTTATGGTACATCTAAAAGAAAAGATTTAACTGGATCTATTTCATCTGTATCTGTTGATGAGCTTATAGATCAACCTTTTACATCTATAGATCAAGCCTTAATTGGTAAAGCAGCAGGTGTTACTGTTTCTCAAAATTCGGGTGCTCCAGGAGGGGGTATTTCTATTAAAATAAGGGGTATCACTTCTCTAAATGGTAGTGAGCCCTTATATGTAATAGATGGTACACCAATTTTTGCAAATAGAAATAATAGTTCTTTGGATTTAGGGACGGCTACAGGTGGTGGATCTGGACAAAATATGAATTCTGCTTTAGCTGGTTTAAACATGTCTGATATAGAATCCATAGATATATTAAAAGACGCATCTGCTACTGCTATTTATGGTGCAAATGGGTCTAATGGTGTGGTTTTAATAACTACCAAAAAAGGAAAGAGCGGAAAATCAGTCATAACTTTTGATAATTATACGGGTATTCAATCAATTGCAAAATATGCTGACATGATGGATTTACAGCAATATGCCCAGTATACAAATGATTTACTAAGATCAGATAATAGAGAGGTGCCTTTTCAGTTTCAAAATCCAAGTTTATTAGGTAAAGGTACTAACTGGCAAAAAGAAATTTTTAGAAACGCTATAGTTACAAATAATCAAATTGGAATTTCTGGAGAAAAAAATGGAACACGTTATTATACCTCTTTTGGTTATTTTAAACAAGATGGTATTATTATTAATACTGGTTTTGAAAGACTATCACTTCGATTAAATGTTGATGCAAAAGTAAATGATTGGCTTAAAATTGGTAATAATATATCTTTAAGTAACGCAAGACAACGCATTGTGAAAAACGATGATAGAGGAGGTATTGTGTCATCGGCTTTACGTTTAAGCCCACTAATACCGGTTAGAAATACTGATGGAAGTTTTGGGACACCAGGAGGAGGTGTAAATGGTGCAGCTAATAATTATGAAGCAGTAAATCCAGTTGCTTATTCAGAATTTGTGAACAATATAGATCAAAAATTTAAAATAAATGGGAACCTATTTGCAGAAATAAAGCTAGCAAAACCTTTAACTTTTAGAACCGAACTTGGGTATGATTTAAATGCAGGAAACGGTAGAATTTTTATTCCTACCTACGATAATATTGGTACTGCAGCAAATGAAGTTAATTCGTCAGTAAAGCAACAAGATCAAAGTTTTTACTGGAATTTTAAAAACTATTTAACGTACAACCAGTCTTTTAATAAACATAGTATTAATGCTATATTAGGTCATGAAAGTCAAAGCAGTAATTTTGAATTTTTAAGAGGATCTCGAAGAGGTTTTGATAGTAATGAATTTGACAATCTAACATTAGGTTTAAAAACCACGTCAGAGGTAGATAATCAAAGTTTTGATTGGGCAATGCAATCATTCATTGCTAGAGCTAATTATAATTACGATGACAGGTATTATTTAACAGCTTCTATAAGAGCTGATGCCTCTTCAAATTTTGGACCAAATAATAAATGGGGGTACTTTCCTTCAGTATCTGGTGCATGGACAATTTCAAATGAAAACTTTATGCAATCATCAGCTACCATAAACTATTTAAAATTACGTGCTGGTTATGGTGCAGTTGGAAATCAAAATATACCAAGTTTTTTATATCAAACACAATTGAATTCTGTCCCATCGTCTAGTGGACAATCATTTAATTACACAGTAAACGGAAACCCAGATATAAAATGGGAAACACTACAATCTACAAACATAGGTTTAGAAGTAGGTTTATTGGATGATGCTATACGATTAGATGTAGATGTATATCACAAAAAATCTGCCGATTTGTTAATACAACAACCAGAAGATGGTTCTACTTCAGGAAGGGTTTTACCGTTCATTAACGATGCTGAAATGGTTAATAAAGGTATTGACATTACGTTAAACACTAGGAATTTTCAAAAAGATAATTTTTCATGGAATTCTACTTTTATATTCTCTACATTCACCAATGAGCTAACTAAGTTTGCTGATGGCACAAAACCATTAACAGCCGACATTCCTCAATCAGAAGGAAATATACAATATAGTTTTGTGGAAGTAGGACAACCTTTGGGGCAAATTTATGGGTTTGTTACAGATGGCATTTTTAGAACTCAACAAGAAGTAGATCAAAGTGCTATTCAAGTAGCAGGAAAAACAAGCGTAGGTGATATTAAATTTAAAGATTTAGATGGCGATGGTGAAATTACCCTTGAAGATAGAACTACTTTAGGTTCTGCACTTCCAGATTTCACTTTTAGTATAAATAATAATTTTACTTATAAGGATTTTGATTTAAGTATCGTTATAAATGGATCTCAAGGGAACAAAATATACAACCAAAATAGATACTATACCGAAGCGTTGCGTTTCTTAGGAGAAAATCAATCTACAAATGCGGCAAATCATTTTGTTGTAAATTACTTAGCAGATGGCGTAACTTTAGATGATGAAGCTAATATTGCTCAAAACACAGATGTTCCTAGGATTGATATAGGAAATGGAAACGGAAACACACGTTTGTCAGATCGTTTTGTAGAAGATGGATCTTACATCAGAATTCAAAACATTACATTGGGGTATAATTTAAGTTCTGATGTTTTAAGTAAAACAAATTTCTTTACTAAAGCAAGAATATATGTGTCAGGACAAAATTTGTTTACATTTACCAACTATTCTGGTTTAGACCCAGAAATTGGAAGTAGAAATTCAGATATAAGGTTTGCAGGTTTGGATGTCGGAAGATACCCTGTTGCAAAAACAATAACATTAGGTGTTAACCTAGCATTTTAATAACATAAAAAATGATTATTATGAAAAAACAATTAGAAAAAGCATTAATGCTGATAACAATGATTCTTTTAGTAGGATCATGTTCGGCAGATTTTACAGATTTAAGATCTGAGAACTCATTGTGTACAGAGTGTTTGCCTCCAGGAGCATCGCCTTATGAAGGTATTCAGAATGGGATGTATACCAAAGGCTGGTTTGATTATAACTTTAAGGGTATGATAACTCAAGGAGATACTTATGCAGGAAATGTATGGGCAAACGATGGTGAATTTAGGCCTTTTGCTGAAGCCTCTGTATTGAATGATAACGCTGTTTTAAATGACAATTGGACCGGACTGCTTTCTGTAGTGAACCAAGCAAATTCATTAATTCAAGATTTAAACGCAGATAAGGATAATGTTTCCGAAGAAGCTTATAGTCAAGGTATTGGTGTTTCTAAGTTTATGAGAGCGACCGCTTATTTTTATTTAGTAAGAATTTGGGGGCCAGTTCCAATATACGACGAAAATTATTCAGGAGTAAACGCGTTTAGAAATTTAGAATCAGATGTTTATAAGTTTATTGAGTTAGATCTTGAAGATGCTGCCGAGAGATTAACTTCAGAACCAAAAACAGGAAGAATTGGTAAGTACTCTGCAATGGGTATGTTGGCAAAAGTGAAATTGAATTTAAAAAAGTATGATGAAGCAGCAAATTTATGCCGAGAAGTTATAAATAGTGGTAAATACGATTTATTGGAAGAATATGGTAATTTATTCAATAACCCTAATTTTAACAACAGTATAGAAAGCTTGTTTTCATTGCAATGGACCGTTAATTGTGATCAATGGGGTACACAAAATACCGAGCAAGCTTTTATCGTTCCTTCAGGTTCTGGTATAACTGGAGGTGGAGATGGTTGGGGCTCTTATATGCCAACTACTGATTTACCTGGCTTATACGAATCTGGAGATAAAAGAAGAAAACCTTCTCTTATGATACCTGGAGATGTTTATCCAGAATTGTTAAGTAAAAAGGGAGGATACACTTTTGATGAATTACCATCTCAAACCGCACTTAATTTTAGGAAATATATAGTAGGTTCTGCAGCCGATGGGTTTAATGTATGTTTTATGCGAACAGAACAAAACACCAATATGCTACGTTACGCAGATGTACTTTTAATGATGGCTGAAGCTAAATTAGGTGCCAATGTGTCTACAACAGATAGCGAAGCGCTATCTGCTTTTAATAGAGTGCGTTCTCGTGCTGGGTTAGGTTCGGTTAATGAAATTACCCAAACTAGTTTGTTTAAAGAAAGACGAATTGAGTTTTTATTAGAAGGACAGTATTATTTTGATTTACAACGAAGAAATAGACCAGATGCTTTGGCTGAAATTGCTGCTCAAGAACGCGGTTTTTATGGAGATAATGCTAGAACTATACTGAATTCTATCAAAGTAAATCCAACAGATGATTACTTTTCATTACCATTGCCATCTAAAGAGATAAGTGTAAATATTAATATAACTGCTGATCCAGTTCCGTTTAATTTTTAAATTATAATTATGAAAAATATATATAAAATAAATTTAGTGGTAATGATGCTAGTTGCTGCATTGTTTTCATGTTCAGAAGAAGAGGTTGGATCTCCAACAATACAGACGTTTTCATCACAAATGGATCCTAACGCCTCTGGTACGCCTGGTACTTTGCTTAAAATTGAAGGCAGTAATTTATCTGGTTTAGAACAAATTGTTCTTGATAATAAGCTTAATATCGCTTTTAATCCTAATCTAAATTCGGATGTTGCAATATTTTTCAACATACCTAATTTTGATTTTGAGAATCCTTATAATTTCGGTATTCAGCCTATAAAATTTGTAACAGCCAATGGCGTTTTAGATTCTCAAATTAATATCATACAGCCTACACCAGTTATAGATGGTTTTAGTGTGCTTAATCCTAAGTTAGGTGATAAAGTAACCATAAAAGGAAGTTGGTTTATTGATGTTGTATCGGTTACATTTGGTGATGAACCATTAGATTATACATTGGTTTCTGATGAAGAAATGTATTTTTCGGTACCTACCGATGCCGAGGAAGGCGCTCATGTTGTTATTACAACTAGTGTGGGTAGTACGGCTATTGTTGAGCCAGGACCAGGTGTGTCAAATACTACATTTGTAGATATCAATTTTGGTTTTGTTAACTATTTATTTGAAGATTTTGATGGTAATGGTTTGTATACTAGTACTTGGGGCTCTTATGGAGATGCAGGTGCGTTATCTGTAACTGCTGCAGGACAAACAGGTAATTGTGCTCAATACGATTATAATGGAGGAACAGCATTTGGTTATAATGGGTGCCAAAATAATGAAGCAGCTGCTTTTTTACCTAGTACTGCTACAGCGGCTTCTAAAGTAACATTTAAGATGATGGTTAATGTTTCGGCTGGTACATCATTTGATGTATATCTTGATACATGGGCATATAACTTTACGATTGCTACTACTGGATGGCAAGAAGTCTCAGCTGTATTAGATCAATTTGGGTCTAATTATAATCCAGGAAATGCTGCTACAGATACTGATAAAGTAGATCCATCAGGGGTATTACAAGTAAAAGTTTCTTTACCTAATAATGGTAACGCTAATAATGTTCAATTTGATGATATTGAATTTAGAGTAGAAGAATAATAGTTATATGAAAAGTATAATAAAAAGGTTACTAGTTAAAAACTAGTAACCTTTTGTAAAAAAAAGAAATATGAAAAAAATAATAGTTGCTTTTTTTATGGCGTTTGCATTACTAAATTGTAGTAATGATGAAACAGATTCTCCTGAGCCTAATAATACTTTAGCTGTTCCGTTTGCTTCAGCAGCAAGCAGTACTACAGATACATCTTTTCAAGCTAACTGGGTTTTAGTTCCAGATGCAGAAAGTTATTTAATAGATGTTTCAATAAATAACAATTTTTCTGAAATGCTCGCAGGATATAATGCGTTATTAGTTGAAGGTAACACGGTTGCTGTTACGGGGCTTTCTCAGGCTGTAACTTATTATTACAGGGTAAGGGCAAAGCGAGGTACAGAAATTTCTAATAATTCAAATGTTATAACGGTTAAAACTACAGGGGTGCAACCTGAAGAGCCTGAAGATCCTACTTTTCTTAAAGTTAAAGTGAACGCATTAGCTAATCCTTTTTTTGTTGGAGTTGCAGTAAAATCAAACCAATTAACAGAAGGGAGTGCTTACGACACGGTACTTAAAAATGAATTTAGTAGTATTACGGCTGAATATGAAATGAAAATGAATCCAATTTCTACAGGAAGTGGAACTTACAATTGGGTTGCTACCGATAGAATAGTTAAATATGGAAATGATAACGGAATAAACGTTCATGGACATGCTTTAGTTTGGCATAATGCAGTGCCTGATTGGTTATCTAGTTTTTCGGGTACAGATGAGGAGTTTGCGTTAGAAGTAAAAAAGTATATAACAGATGTAGTTACACGTTATGCAGGAAAAATTAAGTCTTGGGATGTTGTAAATGAGGCTGTTAATGATGGTGGTAATACTAGAAATACTATTTTTCTTCAAAAAATGGGTGCCAATTACGTAAAAGATTGTTTTCAATGGGCTAGAGATGCTGCAAATGCAGCAGGAGATACAGATTTATTATTATTCTATAATGATTATGGTACGTCAACTAATATACCTAAGCAGAATGAAGTATTCGCGATTGTTGATGATTTGAAAGCAAGTAATCTTATAGATGGTGTTGGTTTTCAAATGCATAATACTTATTTAAGTCCTAGCAAAGCGCAAATAGAGACTGATATTAACAGAGCTGTAGCTAAAGATTTAAAAGTTCATGTTTCTGAGTTAGATATTCAAGTTAATCAAAATAATGATATATCATTTCTTACTGATGAAAGGAGTTTAGCGCAAAAAGCGAAATATAAAGAGATAGTAAGTATTTATAATGCACTTCCTGTCGAGAATAAGTACGCCTTAACAGTGTGGGGGTTTAAAGATAACGAATCTTGGATTCCGTTTAGTACCGATTTAAATCATCCAGGGGACGATTGGCCATTATTATATAATAATAAATTTGAATTAAAAAAGGCTCATACTGGTTTTTTAGAAGGGCTAGATTAATAACACTCGTTAAAAGTTAAAAATTTAAAAATCGTCTAAGAAGTAATTTTAGGCGATTTTTTTTGCTTAATGTTTTGTTTTTAGAAATAATAAACTAGTTATCATGCTAAATAGCCATCCCTAATTGCAATATTCTGTTTTTGCTATTTTCTTGACTACCACATGTATTCTATCAAACAGTTTATTAAATCTCTTTTTAGATAAAGTATACGCAATAAGGGCTTATGTAGCTAATAAATAATTAGTACAGCTATTTTATTGCTTTCATAAAGACAGTAAGGAGAATTCTAATGTGTCCGTAAATGTTCAAGTAGTAAAAAAACAAAAAATGTTTGTCATTCAACATTCAAAGTAAAGCTTTTATCAACTTTTTATTAAGTCTAAAATACTTGTTGTATTTAGTTTTAACTGATAAAATGCTTCTTTATTCAATCTATCAAAGTAAATTAAAACAATTGCTTATATAAAGACATAATCTAGTTAACTTATCTAGATTATTCTTAATGAATTTTAAAAAAAAAACACCTACATCGTTTTAAAACTACAAAGAAACAGATATAGGTGTTGGGGAATCAACTAATTATTTTATAATTATGGGGAGTGTTTTTGTTATGTTATTTGATGCATTACCAACATAGATAATATAGTCGCCTTTTTCAATATCCCAATCAGATTTATCTTCGCTATAATAAGCCAGTGTGCTTACAGGGATATCAATATTAATGGTTTTAGTATTGCCAGACTGAATACTAACTTTGTTAAAACCTTTCAGCTCTTTTAAAGCTCTTTTAACTTTAGATTTTTTCTTGCCAACATATACCTGAACAACTTCAGCACCGTCATAGTTACCATTGTTTTTAATTGTGCAGGAGACTTTTATAGTATCATTTGTGTTAAATTTATTAGTGTTAGTTTTAATATTAGAAATACTAAATTCACTATAAGACAAACCATAACCAAAAGCATATTGTGGCTCTATCTTTTTTGTGTCAAACCATCTGTAACCAACTAAAATATCTTCTTTATAATGTTGATTGGTGCCATCTCCTGGATATGACGTCTCACCATAAAAATGAGCACCGTTATCTTTTAATTTTTTTGCAAATGAAAATGGTAATTTCCCAGAAGGGTTTACATCACCACTAACCACATCTGCAATGGCATGACCTGCCATACTACCTAAATACCATGTTTGAATTAAACCATCTATTTTAGATAACCACGGTGTTTCAACTGCATTACCAGTAACAAGTAGCATACCTAAATTAGGGTTAACTGCTTTTAATTGACCAATAAACTCTTCTTGATTATATGGTAATTCATAAGATTGTCTATCATCGCCTTCACAATCTTGTAGATGACTTTTGTTTAGACCACCAACGTATAGAACAATATCCGCCTTTTTAGCAGTTTCAATGGCCTGTACCCTAAGTGAATCTTGATTTAGTTTTGAAGGAATAATATCATCGTACACAGAAGGTCCAGTATGGTAGCCCATAGCATGAATAATTTTTGCCTTCTTATAGCGTTGTTTCATACCTTCAAGTGGTGAAATTTCAAATTGAGGTTTTAATTCAGACGAACCTCCACCAGCAGTCATAGAGCGTGTAGCATTTTCTCCAATAACAGCAATAGTAAGTCCTTCTTTATCTTCAATAGGGAAGAAATTGTTTTCGTTTTTTAATAAAACAATACCTTCTTGGGCTACACTTCTAGCAACATCATGATGTGCTTTAGTATTTATTCTTCCAAAGCCTCTATTCTGTTTTAAAGTGGTGCGAAACATTAGTCGTAAAATACGTCTTACTTTATCATCAACAACAGATTCTTTAATGTCTCCATTTTTTAGGGCTTTTAAAAACGCTGATGCTAGATAGTAATAGTCATAATGATTTGAAGTTGTAGTACCTAAACCATCAGTTCCTGTTCCCATTTCTAGATCTAAACCGTTTATGGCAGCTTCCATAGTATCATGGGTTGAACTCCAATCGCTAATTACTACACCATCATACCCCCAATCTCCTTTTAAAATAGTTTTAGTGAGTAACTCATGGTGAGTTGTATATTGTCCTCTAAACTTGTTGTAAGCTCCCATAATTGCCCATACATCGGCATCTTGTACTGCAGCTTTAAAGGCAGGTAAATAAATTTCATGTAATGCTCTGTCACTAGCTTCAACATTAATGGTACTTCTCCAATGTTCTTGATTATTTAAGGCAAAATGTTTCACACAGGCAGCTACATTGTTTTTTTGTACACCTTTAATATAAGGTACTACCATTGTAGAAGCCAGATATGGGTCTTCTCCTAAATATTCAAAGTTTCTTCCATTAAGAGGAGTTCGGTAAATATTTACACCAGGCCCTAAAAGGACATCTTTTTCTCTGTAAAGTGCTTCTTCTCCAATACTTTTACCAAATTGAGAAGCTAAGTTTGGGTTAAAACTAGCTGCTAAACAAGTAAGCGCAGGGAAAGCTGTTATAGAATCATTGGTCCATCCAGCATAATCCCAAGAATCCCAACTAATTTCTGCTCTAACGCCATGAGGGCCGTCAGACATCCATATTTCTGGAATTCCAAGTCTTTCAACACCTTTGGTGCTAAATTTAGATTGTGCATGACACATGGCTACTTTTTCTTCAAGAGAAAGTAAAGGCAGGATACTATCAATTTTTTTTTCTATTGAGTTTGCACTAGTGTTACTAGGTAATTCGTTTTGAGAGATTATAGAACTAAATGTAAATAGTGTAAACAGTAGTGCTAAGTTGTAATGGTACTTGAAAGTAATATTCATGAATTTTTTTGATTTTTTTTTAAAATGAAGTTATTAATTGAGTCTTGAATTCTTATTAGGATTAATGTAAAAGTAGTATTTACACAATTATAAAATTAAAACTAATCAAGCATTTTTTGTAAATACAATAAGTTATTCTTTTAATATTTAATTGTTTTTTCTTAAACGATATTAATTAGCCATGACTTTTGTCATACAATTTCACTCTTTGGTTTGGTAACTTTAAAAAACTAAATTAAAACTAGAATGTCATGATAAGAAAAGCACCAATTTCAATGATAATGACTCAGGATGTCATAACATTAAAAAAAACAGATAATTTAGAAACTGCTGAACAATTATTTAAGAAGCATAAAATAAGGCATATTCCTGTTGTTAATATTAATACAATTATAGGTATGCTTAGCTATACCGATTTACTTAGATTAAGCTTTGCAGATGTTACAAATGATAATGATACCTCTGCTGATGTTATGATATATAATACTTTAACTATAGGGCAAGTAATGAAAAGAAGTGTTATTTCTGTCTCTCCATCTAACTCGATAAAAGAGGTCGCTAAAATTTTAGCAACTAAAGAGTTTCATGCGCTTCCAGTAGTTAGTAAGAACACTTTAGTTGGTATAGTAACAACTACAGATTTGATTAATTATTTAATTAAGCAGTTTTAAATTAATTTGTTAATCTATCATGCGTTACAAGTAGTTTTTAAGAAATAGTATAGTTTACTCTAATTGTATAATTTAAACTTAAGTGCAGAATTATTATTTAAGCAATATAAAATCTGGGATATCCCTGAATGTCTACAGGTGTAATAGTGGTTGCGCTAAATTTTACAGATTTATTAAACTGTTTTTTTTAAAATATATCTAAGAATTAGCAATAGCTCTTAAATTTTTAATGGTTTCTTGTTGGTTAGTACTTTTAAAAATATAACTGCCAGCAACCAAAACATCCGCACCAGCATCAACTAATTGTTTGGCATTTTTATTAGTAACGCCACCATCAATTTCAATTTGTGTTGTTGCTCCTTTACGAGTAATTAATTCTTTTAATTGCTTTACCTTATTATAAGTATTCTCAATAAAATTTTGACCTCCAAAGCCAGGGTTAACACTCATTATACATACTAAATCTATGTCATTAATAGTATCTTCCAGAAGGCTAATATTTGTGTGTGGGTTTAGGGCAACACCAGTTTTCATGCCTTCAGTTTTAATAGCTTGTAGTGTGCGATGTAAATGAGTGCAAGCTTCATAGTGCACCGTTAAAACATCACTACCTAAATTAGCAAATGTTTTTATATATCTATCTGGATCTATAATCATTAAATGTACGTCAATGGTCTTGTTTGCATGTTTAGCAATAGCTTTTAAAACAGGCATTCCAAACGAAATATTAGGTACAAAAACCCCATCCATAATGTCAATATGAAACCAATCAGCATCGCTATTATTTACCATTTCTATATCACGTTGAAGATTAGCAAAATCTGCTGCTAAAATTGATGGGGCAATGAGTTTTGAAGACATGATATTAAATTTTTGTTTTACAAAAATAAGAGTTTAATAAATGAGTTACCCCACAGTTCTTATAAAATTTTCCGCCATAATAATGAGTTTGTTTGCAATTTTATGATTAGCATTTTTTAGCCAATTTAAGTAGTCATGTAATTCTATAAATTCATTACTACTTCTTACAACTGTAAAACCAAAATTATAATCTGCAAAAATGCGCGTTTCTGTATTTATATTTATAACCTTTATAATGTTTTTATGCCTTTTGTCTTTTATTATGCGTTCATATGTCTTGTCAACATCTTCTTCATGACCTTCTAAAACCTGAAGATAATTTCCTTTGTGATAAATTAAAATACCCGAAATATTATTTTTTAAATTATTCTTTTTTGCTTGTGCATATAAATCTTTTACATTTTTGGGTGCCTCTTGCTGATTAGAGTCACTCATATAACAAATGGTTTTTAGCATTATTGATTATTAGTGGTTGGTTATAGTTCTCTAAAATAAGCAAAAAAATAAACCCGCGGTAATCAGCCGCGGGTTCTTTCATCAATCAAAAAACGAACAGTTATGTTTTGTAACTGTTGTTACCTTAATTTAGTCGTAATTTTTAATAATTACTAACCTAAATATGTTTTTAATATTTTACTTCTAGACGTATGTTTTAATCTACGTATAGCTTTTTCTTTAATTTGTCTTACACGCTCACGAGTTAAATCAAATGTTTCACCAATTTCTTCAAGTGTCATTGGGTGTTGGTTTCCTAAACCAAAGTACAAACGAATCACATCTGCTTCACGAGGTGTTAATGTTTCCAAAGCACGCTCAATTTCTGTACGTAAAGACTCATGCAATAATTCTTTATCAGGATTTGGCGACTCACCAGAATTCAATACATCATATAAGTTAGAATCTTCACCTTCAACTAAAGGGGCATCCATACTTACGTGGCGTCCAGAATTCTTCATAGATTCCTTAACATCATTAATAGTCATATCCAACTCTTTTGCTATTTCTTCAGCAGAAGGCGGGCGTTCATGACTTTGCTCTAAAAAAGCAAACGTTTTATTAATCTTATTAATAGAACCAATTTTGTTTAATGGTAAACGTACAATACGCGATTGTTCAGCTAAAGCTTGAAGAATCGATTGACGAATCCACCAAACAGCATAGGATATAAATTTAAAACCACGAGTTTCATCAAAACGTTGTGCAGCTTTAATTAACCCTAAATTACCTTCATTAATTAAATCAGGTAAAGTAAGCCCTTGGTTTTGGTATTGCTTAGCTACAGATACAACGAAACGTAAGTTAGCCTTAGTTAACTTCTCTAAAGCTATCTGATCGCCAGCCTTAATACGTTGTGCTAATTCAACTTCCTCATCAGCTGTAATCAAATCAACCTTACCAATTTCCTGTAGATATTTATCTAACGACGCAGTTTCTCTATTAGTAACCTGCTTCGTAATTTTAAGTTGTCTCATCTAATGTTTCCTGAATTTAATTGTGAATAAATAGGTCGTTCAATAGTTATACGAACAAAAGTTACATTTTGTTACAAAAAAGATTAAAATATTTTCAATCCCTTAGTAATTAGACACTAAAAACACAAAAAAGTCACATTCATTATAATTATTTTGGGCATTACCCACAAGGGGTCGGGCTTTCCGCTGCAAGTCCTCGCACCTCCTGCGTCGGGCTGTGGGCTTTCCACTACAATCCCTAATGCGCTCACTCTTACGGCTCACTCAAAATTCAAAAAAAACATTTTAAATTGCTGTTTATTAGTTAGTTGTAGTTTTAGCATTATTTTATATAAACTTAGATGTTAACATGTAAAGCAATAGAAATTTATCCGACAAAGAATCTATGAAAAAATCAATACTTATAATAACATTTGCAGTATGTATTAACATTAGTTGCGAAAAAGAAGAAGATGATTTATTCGATATAAACGCCGTAAGAACGCCACCACTTATTACCGCTCCTAATAATTTTGTAGACCCCAAGTTAAATCAACAAGCAAAAGATTTATATGGTAGATTAATAAATATAACCCAAAAGGGGATAGCTTTTGGCCAACAGCAACCCTTTGGCACAGGAACTGATTTTTCAGTACCAAACCAATTACAACCAGATTTCTTTGATGTTACAGGAGACTTTCCGGCCATAGCTGGTTTCGATTTAGAAGAAATTAGTCTCCAATCAGATTCAAATACTCCTGAATCTTTTCTAGACAAATTCATTAATAGATTTACTAAAGCAGTAATAGAAGCACACGAAAATGGAAGTATTATAACCATAAGTTGGCATCATATTAATCCGCAAGGTTTTGATGCAAACGGAATAGAAAATTTTGACGGAGTAGTAGCTAAGTTTTTAGAAGGCGGTGAATTCCGTCAAGAATATATTAAGCGTCTATCTCGAGCCGCAAGATTATTAAATAATTTAGTAGACGCTCAAGGTAATTCCATACCAGTATTGTTTAGGCCTTGGCATGAAATGAATGGAAGCTTCTTTTTTTGGGGAGATGGTTTTAGAACAACAGACGATTATATCCAACTCTGGAAAGACACTATTAAAATCTTATCTGAAGATTTTAATGTTCATAACCTTATTTACGTTTACGCACCTAACTTAATTTCTAATAGATCAGAATACTTAAGAAACTATCCAGGAGACGAATTTGTAGATATGTTGGGCATTGATGTCTACGATTTTAGAAATAGAAATTTTTTAAATAACGCCATAAGAAATTTACAAATTGTAGAAGATATAGCCACAGAGAAAAACATGCTTTTCTCACTTACGGAAACAGGCTTAAAGAATGTTGTAGATAATAATTGGTGGACACAAAGTTTATATAAAGCGATTAGAAGTAGCAGTATTAGTTATGCTATGATATGGAGAAATGATATGACCATATTTTTTCATGCACCCTTTCTTGGTCATCCATCCGAAGGTGATTTTAATGAATTTTTAGATAAAGAAATTATATTATTAAGTAGTGATATTGAGTAAAAAGACTTTCTGAAAATTTTTGAGTAAGTTGAATATGTATTAACTTATTTCAAGACTAATATTTTTTAAACAAGAAAAAGCCCATCAAATTTGATAGGCTTCTAATAGTTTGAAATTCTAACAATAATTATTTCTTCTCTGTCAAACCACGAGTTAACCAACCCCGTCTATTAGCTGTAGCTATCGCATAAGGTGTAATCCAAAAGAGGCCGAATGTATATAAAATACTGTATGAGTAAGCCCAAAAACCTTCAAATGACTTATAGCTATTAGCAAAAAATAGTACTGAAAATGTTGAAAAAATTAAAATGCTAACTAAAGTGGATCCTAAAAATAACAACGGATGTACTAAAACAAAAAACAGCATAAAAATAACCAATGGATAACTGATTAATATTTTTAAAAACTGACTAATAAATAAGGAGCGAATTCCGAATTTAGATCCAGATCTAAAATTGGTAAAAACAAATTTTGACATTTCAAGATTTTCACGAACATTACTGCGTCCCCATCTAATAAACATTTTGTATAAACCTGGATATTCTTCTGGAACATTAGTATATGCCACTGCGTTTTTTTGAAATAAAACATGTTTTCCTTGCTTTAAAATCATGTTGGTCATGGCGCGGTCTTCTCCAATATCACTTGGTTGACCCATAAAAGTCTGATTAATCCATTGTGGTAAACAGTTGTGAACAGCAGTACTTCTATATGCAGCCAAAGCTCCAGGTGTGCATAATACGGAATTCAAATTACTTTCAGCAGAGCGTACAAATTCAAAACTCAACACGAAACTTACATCTAGCATTTTTGGTAGCATCTCTTTTGTATTGTTTAAAACACGAATGTTTCCAGCTACTGCGCCACAATTTTTATCTTTTACAAAAGGACTCACTAAATGTCTAATAGTGTCGGTATTTACTATAGAATCACTATCAACAGTAATGAAAATGTCACCACTACCAACGTTAAAACCGCGGTATAGTGCATGACGTTTTCCTTTGTTTTCAGGCTGTTTAAAAATTTCTAAACGATTACTTAATTTTTTTTTAGCATCAATAATCCAATCCCAGGTATCATCTAAACTACCATCATCAATTGCAATAATCTCTAATTTATCTTTTGGATAATCACTTTTCTCTAAACTCATTATTGTATCCCAAACCTGTTTACCTTCATTATAAGCAGGTACTATAACTGTGCAGGTTGGTAATTCTTCATCTGATACAGACTTAATAGGTTTGTATTTATAGTAGTTATACGCTATATAAAGAAACATAATTGCTTTATAAACAAGCAAAATTAAGCCAACAATACCGAAAACAGCACCTAAAGTTGAATCCATACGATTTGCATTAAATTCTTCAAAATCATTATGAAAAACCGAGAAAGAATAAATGCCTAGTGCAATCAATAAAAAAGTACCTAGAAGAATAATTTTATTTTGAGGGTTCTCTGTTTTTCCATTATTATGAAAAAGTCTACTTATATAGTTCTCTATTGTATTGATTTTACTTTTTGCATTTGATTTAATTTTAGAAGGATTAATTTGGGGGGTAGACATGAATTTTTTTAGGATTTTATTTATATATGTATTTACGTTGGTAATATCTGTTTAGATTTTTTTAAATATTTATTTAAGAATAAATTTTTGATTCTGTTTCCGTGGATAATGATTTGTAGAAAGTAATAACTTTTACACTTTAAGAATGAAGCAAAAAGAATCCCTGAATAGAATTAATTCTATTCGGGGTTCTTTATTAAAATTTAGATGTTGAAAAAAATCAACAAGAATTCTCAATGTTTAAATAGTATTTTTGAAGTGGTTATTTAAGGGGGAATTTGATTATTTGAAGCATCATCAAAGATAATAATAGCAAGAAGAGTATATAGGCAAAGGAATTGTTGGTGTTTATGATACTGTAGATAATATTCAATTTAGAATCCTAAAGAACTAAAAAAAGCCTGTTTTTCAAATTTTGAAACAGGCTTTTAATATTATAATCTAAAAAAGAATTAATCTTCCTTTTTATCTCCTCTAGGTCTTCTATCGTCTCTACGATTATCTCTACCTCTGTTATCACGTCCACGGTTATCTCTACCTCGATTGTTATCTCTTGGTGGTCTTTCAACATAACCTTCTGGTTTTGGTAAAATAGCCTTACGAGATACTTTTTCCTTACGCGTACGTTTGTCTATACCAAAGTATTTTACATCAAATACATCGCCCATGTTTACAACATCGCTTACATTTTCAGTACGTTCCCAAGCTAATTCACTAACGTGTAATAATACTTCGTTTCCTGGTGCTTCAACATATTCTACAACAGCACCAAAGTCAAGCATCTTAATCACTTTAACTTCGTAAACACTACCCACTTCAGGTTTAAATAATATAGCATCAATTTTTGCCATAACAGCATCAATACCTTTACTGCCAACACCTAAAATTTCAACAATACCCTCTTCAGTAACAGGATCTTCGTTAATAACGATAGTGGTTTCAGTTTCTTTTTGCATTTCCTGAATCACTTTTCCTCCAGGACCAATTAACGCACCAATAAATTCGTTTGGTACACGTCTTGAAACCATAGTAGGAGCGTGGTCTTTAACTTCGTTATTAGGAGTTTCAATAGTTTCGGTAATTTTACCTAAAATATGTAAACGACCATCACGAGCTTGTTTTAAAGCATTTACAAGAATTTCGTATGACAATCCTTTTACTTTAATATCCATTTGGCAAGCTGTAATACCATCAGCAGTACCAGTAACCTTAAAGTCCATATCTCCTAAGTGATCTTCATCACCTAAAATGTCAGAAAGCACAGCGTATTTTCCAGAGTCAGCATCAGAGATTAATCCCATAGCAATACCAGAAACAGGTTTCTTTAATTGTACCCCTGCATCCATCATTGCCATAGTACCAGCACAAACGGTTGCCATAGAAGACGAACCATTAGATTCTAAAATTTCAGAAACTACACGAACAGTATAAGGGCAATCATCAGGAACCATACCTTTTAAAGCACGTTGTGCTAAATTACCGTGTCCAACCTCTCTACGAGACGTTCCACGAATAGGTCTAGCTTCACCCGTGGAAAAAGGAGGGAAGTTATAGTGTAAATAGAAACGCTCCTCACCTTCGTAAGATGGCATATCTATTTGATTAGCTTCTCTACTTGTACCTAAAGTAACCGTAGCCAGTGCTTGAGTTTCCCCACGCGTAAATATAGACGAACCGTGTGTAGAAGGTAAATAATCAACCTCACACCAAATTGGTCTAATCTCATCTGTTTTACGTCCATCTAAACGTAAACCTTCATTTAAAGTTAAATCTCTAACCGCAGCTTTTTCAGCCTTAGAGTAATATTTAGAAATTAACCCACCAAAATCTTCTTGTTCTTCTTCAGAAAAAGAGGCTTTAATTTCTTCTTTAATTTCACCAAATGCAGCGCTACGTTCATGCTTTGCAGAACCAGCTTGTGCTACAGCATATACTTTGTCGTATGCCATGTCGTGGATTTTCTGAGCTAAATCAGCATCTTCTCTTTCTGGCTCATACTCACGTACTTCTTTTTTGCCGAAAGCTTCAGCTAATTTTACTTGAGCAGCACATTGTACTTTAATGGCCTCGTGTGCAAACTTAATGGCTTCAGTCATTTCTTCTTCAGAAATCTCATCCATTTCACCCTCAACCATCATCACAGAATCAGCAGAAGCTCCAATCATCATATCGATGTCAGACTCTAATAATTGTGCTCTAGTTGGGTTTATTACGAATTCACCATTAATACGACCAACTCTAGCTTCAGAGATTGGGCATTCAAATGGAAAATCAGATAATTGAATAGCCGCTGAAGCAGCTAAACCTGCCATAGCATCTGGCATAACATCATCATCATGAGACATTAATTGAATCATCACCTGAGTTTCAGAATGATAATCTTTAGGGAATAACGGACGTAAAACGCGGTCTACTAAACGCATCGTTAAAACCTCTCCGTCACTCGGTCTAGCTTCTCTTTTGAAGAAACCTCCAGGGTAACGCCCTGCAGCAGCAAATTTTTCTCTGTAATCTACTGTTAACGGTAAAAAGTCAACATCTGCTTGTCTGTAATTGGAAACAACTGTACATAATAACATACATTTTCCAGATTGCACAACAACGCTTCCGTGCGCTTGTTTTGCTAATTTTCCGGTTTCAATAGAAATTTCTCTACCGTCTCCTAGGTCAATGACCTCTTTAAAAACTTTTGGAATCATAAATTTTTTCTTGTAATTCAAGCGTAAAATTGCTCAAATCATGTTAAACAATGGTCGTTGTGTTGTGTGTAGTTATTGTGTGTGTGACCAATGAAAAACTATAACTAGCTTCTTCTATGTTTGTCATTGCGAGTCACGCTTTTTTGCGTGATGTGGCAATCTGCTCCTTTTGGAAAGATTACCAAGTCGTTACTCTTCGTAATGACGTCGTAACGTATTTAAATTATTTGGGCGTTACCAATCCCGATAGCTATCGGGAGGTCGGGCTTTCCACTATATCTTTTTTGAATAAAAATCAAAAAAGGATGCCGCTTCAATCCCTAACGCAAAAAATAAAAAACCACGCAAAAAGCGTGGTCTTTTATTTTTTAAATTTATTTTCTTAAATTTAATTCTTTAACTATCGCACGATATCTTAAAATATCTTTCTTAGTTAAGTAATCAAGTAAGCTTCTTCTTTTACCTACTAATTTTACCAAAGAACGCTCTGTGTTATAATCTTTACGATTGTTTTTTAAGTGTTCAGTTAAGTGGTTAATTCTTTCTGTAAATAATGCAATTTGTCCTTCTGCAGAACCAGTATCCTTTGCGTTTTTACCGTGTTTTTTAAAAAGTTTCTCTTTTCCTTTTTGATCTAAATACATGCTAATATTATTGTAAATGATTTTTATGTACACGAAAGTCTGTCTTTCGAGCGGCAAATATAGTGATTTTTAATGATTTGCAAGAGCTATATAGTAAAAAGAAAGAGTTGTGTTGTTAAATCATTTTTTTATGCTCTTAGGGGTTGATTTAATATCAAATCAAGATACTGATTTACCTTGTTTTTTAAGTCTTTACGTAGGGTAATAAAATCTAAGAAACCGTGTTCAAGTAAAAACTCTGAAGTTTGGAAACCTTCTGGTAATTCTTTTCCTGTGGTGTCTCTTACAATGCGAGGTCCAGCAAAACCTATTAAAGCTCCTGGTTCACTTATATTTATATCGCCTAACATAGCAAATGATGCTGTTGTACCACCAGTTGTAGGATCCGTACATAACGAAATATATGGTAGTCCAGCATCTGCTAATTGCGCTAATTTTACTGATGTTTTAGCTAATTGCATTAATGATAATGCAGCCTCCATCATACGTGCACCTCCAGATTTTGATATAACCATTAATGGTAAATTATTCTTTAAAGCATAATCTGCAGCTCTAGCAATTTTTTCACCAACCACACTACCCATAGAGCCACCAATAAAAGAGAAGTCCATACATGCAACAACTAAATTTTTGCCTTTAGATTTTCCAACAGCTGTTCTTACTGCGTCCTTAAGTTTTGTTTTAGATTGAGCCGCTTTTAAGCGTTCTGGATATTTTTTAGTATCCTCAAATTTAAGAGGGTCTTTAGATTCTAAATTGGTGTCTAGTTCTTTAAATTTATTGTCATCAAAAAGGATTTCAAAATACTCTTTACTTCCAATTCTTACATGGTAACCATCCTCAGGGCTTACATAAAAATTTTGCTCTAACTCTTCTGTGTCAACAATTTTACCTGTTGGAGATTTGTACCACAAACCTTTAGGTGTGTCTTTTTTCTCTTCAGTAGTAGTTGTAATTCCTTTTGTTTTTCTTTTAAACCAAGACATAATAAATAACGTTTTTTAGTGCTTTTAAAAATTTTAAAAGCCAAGGGTTAAACCTAAATGTTTATGTATTATTGAAAATTGCGTTAAGGGTTTTCGTCGTTCAATTATCTATCGATAATCTTAACCTTTTTACTAAAGTAAAAAGATATAGCGGAAAGCCTAACCACAAAATTAAACCTTTTTTTAATTTTGTGGTAACACACTACTGATTTTATTAATTTAATAATCGTAAAAATCTGTTTTTTAGGTTTTTAAATTCAAAAAAGGTTCTGCGAATTGCAGAACCTTTTTTGCGTTTTTGTAGTAAAAATACCTTAAATTATAAAGTATTTACATTATTTAAATCTTCAAATGCCTTTTTTAAACGAGCTACAAATGTTTTTTCACCTTCGCGTAACCAAACTCTTGGGTCGTAGTATTTTTTGTTTGGAACATCATCTCCATCTGGGTTTCCAATTTGAGCTTTTAAATACTCAGATTTATTGCCCATATAATCTCTAATACCACTCATAAATGCATATTGTAAATCGGTGTCTATATTCATTTTAATTACACCGTAGCTTATACCTTCTCGAATTTCTTCAACAGTAGAACCTGATCCACCGTGGAATACAAAATCGATATGATTATGCTCTACTCCATATTTTTTTGAAATATGTTCTTGAGAATTTTTTAAGATTTTTGGAGTTAACTTTACGTTTCCTGGTTTGTAAACACCATGAACGTTTCCAAAGGCTGCGGCAATAGTGAATTGAGGACTTACTTTACTTAATTCTTCATAAGCATAAGCTACTTCTTCTGGTTGCGTGTATAATTTAGAATCGTCAACATCAGTGTTATCTACTCCATCTTCTTCACCACCTGTAATACCTAATTCAATTTCTAAAGTCATGCCCATTTTAGACATTCTTTCTAAATATTGCTTACAGATTTCAATGTTTTCTTCGATAGGCTCTTCCGAAAGGTCAATCATATGAGAACTAAATAATGATTTACCAGTTTCTTTAAAGTGAATTTCACTTGCGTCTAATAACCCATCAATCCAAGGCAATAATTTTTTAGCACAATGATCTGTATGTAAAATTACTGGAACTCCATAAGCTTCGGCTAGGGTATGTACATGTTTTGCGCCAGCAATGGCACCTGCAATGGCTGCATTTTGCCCATCGTTGCTTAGACCTTTACCTGCATTAAATTGTGCGCCTCCGTTTGAAAATTGGATAATTACTGGGGCGTTTAAATCTCTTGCAGTTTCTAAAACACCGTTTATAGTATCTGAACCGATAACATTAACTGCTGGTAAAGCATAATTATTAGCTTTTGCATGGTTGAAAATAGCTTGTACTTCCTTACCGGTAGCTACTCCTGGTTTTATATTGTGTCCCATTTTTTAAAATTAAATATGATTTCTTATTAGATAAGTACCAAAAGTAATCAATTTTTAAATAATTTGTGTTTGTTTTTTAGGTTGAAAACATTAAAATAACACTAAAACGTTATAGTGTTTTGGGTGGCACTAGATTATTTCAGTAGTAGGAAAAACGATTGTAAATGAAATCTTAATTAAGATAATTGACTGTTTTTTTTTGTTTTTAAAATGGATAGTTTATACCAATGTTGTAAACAGCATTTGAAAAATTATAGTCGTTAAACCATCTGTTTGCGTCTCTATACGAAGGGTCGTAGGTTTTAAAACCAATATCAAATCTAAATACAACAAAACTTAAATCATAGCGTAAACCAAAACCTGAGCCTACAGCAATATCTTTCAATGAGTCGAGTCCAGAAAATGTAGCTCTGTCATCTTCAACGTTGTCTAAAACATTCCAAATATTTCCAATATCGACGAAAATGGCACCGTTTAAATTACCAAAAAGATTGAAACGTTGTTCTGCACTCAATGCTAGTTTTAAGTTGGCTTCATTGAATTCATTGGTTGATTCAGAACTACCTGGACCTAAACTATATGCAGACCAAGCACGATTATCATTAGGCCCGCCTCCAAAAAAACTTTTCGAAAAAGGAATACTATTTGAATTTCCATAAGGAATGGCAATACCAAAAAACGCTCTGGTTGCGATTACATTTTTTTTACCTATATCCCAGTGTTTAATAAAATCAAATTCTGTTTTAACGTATTGTGAATATGCGACATCAAAAAGTTGGTAACGGTCATTACTGTCTTTTTTAAACCCAAGAAGATTTGAAGCACCGGCTATTAAATTACCAGCTATCTCTAATTTAAAACGAAATATTGAAAAATTATTATCAAATAAATTTTTACGATTATCTTTTGTAAAACTAAAGGCGGAAGAAAGAATAAGGTTATCTTCTGTTAGTCTTGATTTACGTTCATCTATACCATTAATTGTTACTAATTGAGTACTAGAAATATCATCTGGTTTAGGTTTGGTTAATGCATAATCTATAAATGTGTTTGCTTCAACTGGAACATCTAAATCCCTGTCAGCACTTATGTAGCCTATGTCTTGAGCTATTTCATTTAATGAGCTAAATGAGTTCGTATATACTCGAAAATAGTTATCTGTGTTTAAGTTTCTTACATATTGAATATTAAATAAATCTAATCTATTCGTAACTTTTGTGTTTGGGTACCAGTTGTAGCTAAAATTACCATTAAAACTTTGTTTGTCTAAACCAATATTAGTTTGACTCGTAATAGCTAAGCCTATATTAGTAGTTGGTGACATATGTTTTGGGATAATATTCTCTGTGTAAAAAGGAGAAAATATTCTTGGAATCGTTAGATTTAAATCAACACCGTATTCATTGATATCAAAAAATGGGTCACCATCAACTTTGGCGTCATCAGATGCTCCAATAGATGCGATACCAGATATTTCTAAGGTTTCGGCACCTCTAAAAACATTTCTAATTTGCAAACTTGGGTTTAATGAAAATCCAATAGATTGGATATTACTTTTTGATACATCTGCACTAAAATCTAAGTTAAACTTTTTTAGAGGTGTTAATCGAATAGTGCTACTTAATGTATTATCAGGGTTTTCAATATGTTCAATATTTGGGTATTTAAATGTACGAAGTTCGTTAATATATCTATATGTTCTTGTTCTATCAAGATCTCTGAAAAATTTCCCAGGAGTTATAAAAACAGCATCGGTTAAAGCTTTGGGACGAAAACGCATTTCACTATAACTATATAGTTTGTAACCACCATAGGAAATAGAGTCTTGAAATGGTTTGTCTCTATTCTCAAAAGTGTAGTCTGTTATTATTCTAACATCATTTATATGAAATATTTTGAATGGTTCTCTTCTTATTGAGTCTGGAGTTCTTACAGCTCTATCTTGAATTTTAATTGCAACGTTTACATTTTTATTAGTACCTATGGTGTCCATTTCAAAAGTGATATAATCTTTTTTGAAATGAAATATTCCGGAGTTTCTCAATTCACTAGAAATTCTTTCTTGCTCTAGTTCAAAATTACTAGTTTTATATTGCTCCCCTTTTTTAATTATTGTATTTTTTTTAATTTTTTTATATAGAGAATCAACAATGGGAGATTTTACAACTTGAGAAATAGAGTCGATTAAAAATGCTGGGCCAGTTTCAACTTTATAGGTAACTTTAGCACGTTTGTTTTCTTTTTCTTCAATATTAGACTCGGTTTCAACATTAAACCAGCCATTATTAAAGTAGTAATCTTCAAGGCGCTTAGAAGAACGTTTTGTTTTTTCTTCACTTACAATGGTAGGTGCTTCGCCTGTTTTTTTGAGCCAATTATTAAAACCAACAACCGATGCTTTTAATTTATCAATTTGTTTTTTAGAATATCTTTTTTCTAAACGTTTTCTTCGTTTAGGTTTTTTGTCTAACCAAGCTTCAAAAATTGAATCCCTATTTTTCCTTGCTGTATTGTAAAGGTGTAGCCTTAATGGCATACCAAGTATTTTTCTATTAGGACTTTGGTATAATAGGTTGTTTAAAGTTTCAGTATTGTTTTTTTTGTTATTTACTATTATAGAATTTTCAGTAAGTAAATGTTCGGTTTCAGAAACTCTCTTTACGGCATCACAAGAATAAAGATAACCCGAAAGTAATACTAAGATGAATATGTTTGAGAGTTGTTTTTTCAAAAGGGTTTTTGTTAACTTAAAATGTGTAGTGTTAAAAGATTATGTTCATTAAAATATCCTTAATTAGGAATCAAAAATACATTTTTTTACTCTTAAAAAATATTTAAATAGCCAGTCTGTTAGCTTATCTTATTAATAATTCCTTTTCTTTATAAAAAATTAATGATAGTTGCATGCTTTCTAAAAGTCAAATAAAATTAATAACGAGTTTAAAGCAAAAAAAATATAGACATCAACATGGTTTTTTTGTTGTTGAAGGTGTTAAAACAATAAAAGAGCTTTTGCAGTCTAATTTAGAACTTAACAAATTATATACTACAGAATCCTTCAATATTAATGCCAAAGACGAAGTTATTATTTCAGAAATGGATTTAAAACGTATTAGTTTTTTAACCACACCGAACAAGGCGCTGGCTGTTTTTAAAATACCTGAACCAAAACCCATTGATAATTCTGGATTGGTTATAGTACTCGATTCCATAAGAGATCCAGGGAATTTAGGTACAATTATTAGGTTATGTGATTGGTTTGGAGTAAAAGAATTAGTTTGTAGTACAGAAACGGTTGATTGTTATAACCCTAAAGTTATTCAGGCAACTATGGGGTCTATTACTCGAGTTAATATTAGTTATATTGATTTAATTTCATTTTTAAAGACAAGTAAACTACCTGTTTTTGGTGCTTTTATGGAGGGTGAAAATGTTTTTAAAAAGAAATTACCTAAAAAGGGCATTTTAGTAATGGGTAATGAAGCAAATGGTGTTTCAAAAGATGTTGAAGCAGTTATTACTGAAAAAATTTCTATTCCAAGGTTTGGGACTCTGCAAGCTACTGAAAGTTTAAATGTTGCTACTGCAACTGCTATTTTACTGAGTGAATTTAGAAGAGGTTAACCGTTTATCCTATTTGGTTAATAAATCTTTTGCCTTGACATTACGCAACTTACCAAAAATATGTCTACTGAAATGTAAAATTAATAAACACCCCACGAGTTTGCATGCCAGCAATATTACCTGTCCAAGGACTATTTGGGTCTTCATCTCTAATGAGTTCATCATTTATGCCAAAAAGGCCACGGATGGAGGGTGTAAATTTGAAGTTGTATAGATAGAAATCAATACCAAAACCTAATTCATAAAACAAAGAGTTTTTTGTTGTTCTGAATTGTCCATTATTATTATCTTCAGGATTATCCTGATTACTTGAGAGGTTAAGCGCTGTTGAAAAACCACCCACAATAAAAGGCTTGAAATTATTAATACGCTTAGTCGAAAATTTAACCAAAAGCGGTATATGTATGTATGTTGATTTTACTTCCCTAATTATATCTGACTCCTTTACATCAGGAATACCTTGAAACCATTCTTGATTGTAATACAACTCTCTTGTTGTAATTAATAAACCAGGTTCTAAACGTATATCTATAAAATTGTTAATTCTTAAATTACCTATTAACCCAACACTAAAACCCGGGCTTTTCTTTACGTAAATATCCTGTAAATCTGCTTCATAATCAAAGTTGAAATCGTAGCTGTTAATCCCTAAGAAATATCCCCAGCGTAGACGGTTATTATCTGTAGAACCCCGACCTTGATTGGCATCATAGTTTATTTTTTCTTTTTTAAAAAGCTGAGCACTAGAAGTTTCAACGATTAACAAAAATGATATTAATGCAAAAAAGTATTTCATGCGTATTACTTAGATGATTTATAAATTGTTGCCACACCTAATGTTTGTGGAAAATCTTCAACATTTATAAACCCAATATTACGTAAAATATTGTTCAGAGCTTCTCCAAACGGAAAAACAGATGCAGATTCACATAAATATTTGTAAGCGCTTCTGTCTTTAGAAAAAGCTTTACCAATAAGAGGTAAAATGTTTTTTGTGTAGAAATTGTAGCCTTGTTTATATGGTGTTTTAGTTGGCATGGAGGTTTCTAAAATTACAAAAGTACCTCCTGGCTTAAGGACTCTAAAAATTTCTTTAAGTCCGTTTTCAAGAGTTTCAAAGTTTCTAACACCAAAAGCAACCGTTATGGCATCAAATGAATTATCCTTAAAAGGCATATTTTCAGAATCACCTAAAATCATTTCTATCTTAGACTCTAAACCTTTCTTTTTAATTTTTTCCTTTCCAATGTTCAACATGCCACTACTAATATCAAAACCCACAATTTTTGTGGCATTAGTTTCTGCAAGATTAATAGCTAAATCACCCGTTCCTGTGGCAATATCTAAAATGGTGTCAGGATTAGTTTCCTTAACGATTTTAACTACTTTTTTTCGCCATTTAATATCAATTCCAAAAGAAATTACACGGTTTAAGCCATCGTAATCTTCAGAAATGGTATCAAACATTTTTGTTACCTGTTCTTTTTTACCTAAATCACTGTTTTTATATGGCTTTACTTTTGACAAATCTTAAAAATTTTGAGCAAAGATAAACTTTTAAGAAAGCATTACATAGCAGGATTATAATTAATTATATTGAATTGATTTCATGTTGAGATATCTAATTTATAGTATATTTGTACTACTTTTTATGATAATTAAACAATGAAGATAATTATTGCTGGAGCTGGTGAAGTGGGCTTTCATATAGCAAAACTACTTTCTTACGAGTCTCAAGAAATAACCCTAATAGACCCAAACAAAAAAAGTTTAGAGTATGCAAATACCCATCTAGATATTCGAGTTGTTAAGGGGGATGCTACATCAATTGCTATTTTAAAAGACGCACGTATTGATTCCTGCGAATTATTTATAGCAGTAACATCTAGTGAAACTACAAATATAACAGTGTGTGTGTTAGCAAAGCAATTGGGGGCTCAAAAAACTATTGCCAGAATTACTAATACGGAGTTTATTCATTTTAAGGATGAAGTTGGTTTTACAAAATTTGGTATTGATGAATTGATTTCGCCAGAAGCTTTAGCAGCTTCAGAAATTGAGTTGTCGCTAAAACAATCTTCTTTTAATGAGAATTATGAATTTGAAGATGGAGCACTTACTATGGCGGGATTAACACTTCCTAGGGCAGCATCTTTTGTTGGTAAAACGGTTAAAGAAGCCGCCGATATTTTTCCCGAAATACACTTTGTGCCCATAGCTATTCAGCGTTATGGAACCCAATATACTATTATTCCAAGAGGAGATACAAAGTTTAAACGTGGCGATAATGTCGTGTTTATTACATCAGAAGGTGGTGCAGATGAACTTTGTAGACTTACAGGCAAAATTAATAGAGATATTAAAAATGTGATGATTTTAGGTGGTAGTGAAATATCCTATAAAACGGCTAGGGACTTAAGTGATAAAGGATTAAATGTGAAACTATTTGAAGGAAATAGAGAAAGAGCATTTGAAATTGCAGAAGAATTAACAAAGGTGTTGGTAATTAACAGTGATGGGCGAAATGTCGATCTGCTTGATGAGGAAAATATTAGCGAAATGGATGCCTTTATTGCAGTTGGGCCCAATTCTGAAACAAATATAATGTCTTGTTTAGTTGCAAAATCCAAAAGTGTTAAAAAAACCATTGCACTGGTTGAAAACATGGATTATTTTGATTTGTCTCATTCTATTGGTATTGATACTTTAATAAATAAAAAATTATTAGCAGCAAATAATATTTTTAGATACATACGCAGAGGCGAAGTTGTAGCTATGACTAAGCTTAGTAATTTAAATGCTGAGCTGTTAGAGTTTGAGGTAAAAGGAACATCTGCCGTTTGTAATCAAGTAATTAAATCTATAGATTTTCCTAGAACTGCTATTATTGGAGGTGTTATTAGAAACGGTGTTGGAATGATTGCTCTTGGTAGTTTTAAAATTCAAGAAGGCGATAGGGTTGTAGTATGTTGTTTGTTGAAATCCATAAAGCGTGTTGAAAAATTATTTATTTAAAATAACTTCAAAGAAACAGTTTGTCAATTGAAACTCAATTATAAAATTATTTTTCATTTTTTAGGATTGTTACTATTGTTTAATGGTGGCTTTATGCTATTGTCAGCACTTATAAGTTTAATTTATAATGATGGTGTAACATTTCAAATATTTCTTGCAGGCATTATTACATTAGTTGTAGGTGTTATTAGTATGGCTTTTACTAGGCATCATAAAAAAGAAATGAATAAGCGAGAAGGTTATATAGTTGTAACCTTTGGATGGGTAATTATGTCATTAACAGGCACCTTGCCTTATATATTTACAGAAAGTATACCAAGTTTTACAAATGCATTTTTCGAAACTATATCTGGCTTTACTACAACAGGGGCATCAATTCTAAACGATATTGAAGCCGTGCCTAAAGGCGTATTGTTTTGGCGAAGTTTAACACATTGGATTGGTGGTATGGGAATTATAGTATTAGCCATTGCTATTTTGCCATTATTGGGTATTGGTGGCATGCAACTTTTTGCTGCCGAAGCACCAGGGCCAAGTGCAGATAAGTTACATCCCAGAATTACAGATACAGCAAAACGTTTGTGGCTTATTTATTTTGGCTATACTGCTGCAGAAACGCTACTTTTAAGTGTTGCAGGTATGTCTTTTTTCGATGCTATTAACCATTCTATGTGTACGCTTTCAACAGGAGGGTTTTCTACTAAAAATGCAAGTGTTGCTTATTGGAATGGGCAACCTATCATACAATATATTATTATATTGTTTATGTTTTTGGCAGGAACTAACTTCGTACTCAGTTACTTTGCTTTTAAAGGGAAAGTTCAAAAAATAATAAAAGATGAAGAGTTTAGATTGTACTTTTCATTTATTACCATATTTACTATAATAGCATCTGTAATTATTTATTTCCGAGCAGATATAAGCCAATCCTCAATTGTTCATCCTATGATTTGGGGAGAAACCGAAAGTGCTTTTAGGCACGGTATGTTTCAAGTCATATCGGTAATAACAACAACCGGATTTGTTACGGCAGATTATACATTATGGACGCCATTTTTAATGGTTTTCTTTTTTGGTCTTATGTTCTTAGGAGGCTCAGCAGGAAGTACTTCGGGTGGTGTAAAAGTGGTGCGTCATTTAATACTAATTAAAAATAGTTTTTTAGAGTTTAAACGTACGTTACATCCAAATGCTATTGTTCCTGTTAGGTATAACAAAAAAGCCATTAATAGATTTATTGTTTTCAATGTACTAGCATTTTTTATTCTATATATGTTGTCTTTTATTATTGGTTCTCTAGGCTTTTCTATGATGGCAATCGAGTTTAAATCTGCCATTGGTTTAGCTGCATCTACCCTAGGGAATGTGGGGCCTGCTTTAGGCGATTTCGGACCAGTAAATAATTACGCGGCATTGCCTGCAATAGGTAAGTGGTGGGCATCCTTTTTAATGCTCATTGGGCGTTTAGAACTTTTTACGGTACTCATTTTATTCACACCTTTTTTTTGGCGAAATAGATAATTTACATTTATTATTTAATTTTTTTTGGCGTTACCCAAAGGGTCGGGCTATCCGTTGCGAGTCCTCGTTTCTACGGGCTTTCTATTACTATTCCTAACGCAGATGTTATCTGCTAATTTGTTGATTATCATGAGTAAGGGTGTTACATTTTTTTAAGTAACTCGTCTAAATTATATAACCAATTAAAATCATCAATCATGGAATTAGTATTATCATCAAAAAATTTTAAACACTTATCTAATCAAAAAGAAGACTTAATTATTGAGCCTTCAGGGTTTTTAACTTCAGAATATAAAAATGTCGTTAAGTCAAGTTATAAAACAAAAAACTCAACTTCAATTTTTGGGATTAAGCAACGTATAAAAAGCAGAAATTTTATAACAAGTCGTGTAGCAGAAACAACTGTAAAATTATCTTTGTTTCTTACTATAATACTTTTAATTTTTAATTAATAGATTATTACAGTCTGTAACATTTTATTAAAATATGCTACATATAAATAAAGAAGTATCCTTTTTACTTTTTCGCTTAACTTCGAAATCGTTTTACTTTTAAATTTAGAAATTATGGGTGGAGAAGGCTCAATTATGGCTGCTAATAATTCTTTAAAGAATAACAGATGTCTTTTGTCAAAAAGAAGAGAAAAGGGTGCTTTAGGTGGTGGTTATGCCAATATTGAACTTAAAGAATTACCAAAGTCTACACCTGAGAAACTGTTAGAAATTAGGCAAAGACTTAAAAGAGAAAATAAAAATGCTAGAATCAAAAATATAGCATTATTTCTAGTATTAATTTTTGGTACGGTTGCTTTGGTTCTATCATTTAACACAATAAAAAAAGCCACTAAAATTATTTAGTGGCTTTTAAAAATTTAGAATTTTATAAGTTTTATTAACTCACAACCTCCTTAATACGCTTTATAGCTTCAATAATTTGTTCTTGCGAAGCTGCATAAGAAATTCTAATACAATCAGGATTTCCAAAAGCTTCACCAGTTACAGTTGCTACAAGAGCTTCTTCTAATAAATACAAAGAAAAATCAGTAGCGTTATTTATGGTTTTACCACGTAACGTTTTTCCAAAATAATGTGTTACATCTGGGAAAATATAAAAAGCACCATCAGGAGTATTTGCTTTAAACCCTTCAATATCATTTACTAAACCTAATATTAAATCACGGCGTTCTTTAAACTCGTCAATCATATATTGAACACGAGAAGGCGATTCATTCAAAGCAGTAATTACAGCACGCTGAGCAATACAGTTAGCACCACTAGTCATTTGCCCTTGCATTTTATTGCAAGCTCTAGCAATTTTTTCTGGAGCACCAATGTAGCCAATACGCCATCCAGTCATTGCAAATGCTTTTGATACACCATTAACAGTTATGGTGTTGTTGTACATATCGTCAAATTCAGCCATACTTGCATGTCCATCACCGTAGTTTATATGCTCATATATTTCATCAGAAACCACATATATATTTGGATGCTTAACTAAAACGTCAGCTAACCCTCTTAATTCAGCATTACTATAAACAGATCCACTTGGGTTACAAGGAGAACTAAGCCAAATCATTTTTGTTTTTGGCGTAATAGCAGCTTCAAGTTGACTTGGAGTCATCTTAAAATCCGTGTCAATAGAAGTTTTGATTTCTACTGGCACGCCATCATAAAGCTTTACAATATCAGAGTAGCTAACCCAGTAAGGACAAGGTAAAAGAACTTCATCGCCTGCATTAAGCATTACTCCAGCAATGTTTGCTAAAGATTGTTTAGCTCCTGTAGAAACAACAATTTGTGATGGAGTATACGTTAAGTTATTATCACGTTTAAACTTAGTGATGATAGCGTCTTTTAATTCACCATAACCATCAACAGGTGTATAAGAATTGAAATTATCATTAACAGCTTGTATAGCAGCTTCTTTAATAAAATCGGGCGTATTAAAATCAGGCTCTCCTAAACTTAAGCCAATAATATCTTTTCCTTCGCCTCTAAGTTCTCTTGCTTTTGCTGCCATTGCTAAAGTAGCAGACGTAGCCATGTTTAAAATTCTATCAGATAGTAATTGCATTTGTGATTGTATATTTATCGTATGTTAAATGTTAAGCTAAACTAGGAGGTTTCTGACCTAGCATTTTTAGTTGATTGTAGTGTTCTGAAACAGCCTGCCAAAACGTATTATACTCATTGTATGGTAAGCTAAATTCTTGAGCAGTTTCTTTTACTATTTTGGCAATTTTACTGTAATGTACATGGCTAATGTTAGCAAACAAATGGTGTTCTACTTGTCTGTTTAATCCACCAGTATAAAATTCAGCTAACCAGCTTTTTGGAGAAAAATTAGATGTTGTAAATAATTGGTGAATAGCCCAAGTATTTTTCATGTTACCGTTTTCATCTGGTAATGGCATTTCTGTATTAGGCATAACGTGCGCCAATTGGAATACAACACTTAATATAATTCCTGCCGTATAATGCATTACTATAAAACCTATTAAAACTTCCCACCAAGCAAAACCTAACGATAATGGTAAAACCACCCATAAAGAGTAATAAACTATTTTACCTATAATAAGTTTTGTCCATTGCGTTGCTGGATGAGGTAATTTGCCGTAAGCTAATTTTCTTTTTAAGTAGTTATATGTTTGTATAAAATCTGTAGTAATAGCCCAATTTGCAGTTAATAATCCATATAAAAAGAACGCGTAGTATTTTTGATATTTATGAAACCTAAACCATTTTGCATGTTTTGAAAATCTGATAATTCTACCAGCATCAATATCTTCATCATGTCCTTGAATGTTTGTATATGTATGGTGTAAAACATTGTGCTGTACTTTCCAATTATAGTCATTTCCGGCTAAAATATAAATACTACTACCCATTAATTTGTTAACCCATTTTTTACTAGAAAAAGAACCGTGATTAGCATCATGCATTACATTCATACCAACACCAGCCATGCCAACACCAACTATTACCATACCTAGTATTTGTGCCCAACCTGGTAAGTCTATAGTTAAGATTAAAATTGCAGGAACTAGTAATAATGAAAACATTATAATAGCTTTTGTATATAGTTTCCAGTTTCCAGTACGTTTTAAATTATTTTCTTTAAAATAATCGTTAACACGTTTGTTTAGTGTTTTAAAAAACTTTGCAGAGTCTTTTCTTGAAAATGAAAGCGCTTGTTTAGTCATGCTATTAACTTTAATATGATTAATTATAAATTGTTGATCATACCTGTGGCAAAGATAGGTATAAACCAATTGAAGTAATACCATTTTTTTGTAAAAATATGTGCATAAATAGTATACTTTTGTTCAAAATTTAACATATATGGAACTCATTTTAAAGTATTTTCCTAACCTTACGGAAGACCAAATACTGAAATTTAAAAAACTTGAATCTTTATATCAAGATTGGAATTTAAAGATTAATGTAGTCTCTAGAAAGGATATTGATGAGTTATATATGCGCCATGTTCTACATTCCTTAGGTATAGCTAAAGTTATTAATTTTAAAGATGGGGCAAAACTGCTAGATGTTGGTACAGGCGGAGGTTTTCCTGGAATTCCATTGGCTATTTTGTTTCCTGAATGTTCATTTCATTTAGTTGATAGCATTGCAAAAAAACTAAAAGTAGTAGATGAGGTTGTTGCGGGGTTAGGTTTAACAAATGTTAAAACAACACACAGTAGGGTAGAAGAAATTAAAGGGAATTTCGATTTTATTATAAGTAGGGCAGTAGCTGCAATGCCAACATTTGTGCATTGGGTAAAAGGTAAAATAGCAAAGGAACAAAACCACGCACTCAAAAACGGAATTCTATATTTAAAAGGAGGTGATTTGTCAGAAGAATTAAAGGATTACAGAACTACAACAATTTATAATTTAACCGATTTTTTTGAAGAAGATTTTTATGAAACTAAAAAAGTGGTACACCTTCCAATGAAATTTAAAGGATAACTAATCCATTTTAGCCAAACTAATTATTGAATTATTGAAATAAAAGTATTGATTTTGAAACCAAAAGGTGTTACTATACTGTTCAATACTTGATAATTTTTTATTAGGTATGATTATAGAATTCGCTCTATCAAAATATATTTTTGCTTGTACTAATTCATTGTTCTTATTATGTGCCATTGCTAGTCCTAAATAGGCATCAAAATCCATAGCATCAAACTTTATGGCTTCGTTAAAGTCAGAAATGGCATCATTGAATTTACCTAAAAAAAGATTTGAAGCACCCCTGTAAAAATAACCAAAAGCATTGTTTCTGTTGAGTCTTAGGGATTTTGTTAAATCCTTGTTTGCTTCTTGGTAATACTTAATGTCCATTAAAAACGCACCACGATTGTAATAGTTATTGGCATTAGGCGCTATTAAAATAGCTGTAGAGTAATCGGTTAAAGCATTTTTAAATTGTTCAATAGCTTTATAAGCCGAAGCTCTTAAAATATAGGTTTTTGGGTTATTAGGAGCTTGTTTAATAACACTAGTAAAATCTTTAATAGCACTTTCGTATTCTTCTAAGTCAAGTTTTACGCAAGCCAGGCTGTAAAGTGCATCAATAAAATTTTCGTCAAGAATAAATGCTTTAGCATAATCTTCTTTTGCTCCAATAAAATCTTTTATACTGTATCTGGAATTTCCTCTGTTAAAATAGGTGTCAGCATCAGGTTCTTCAATTATTATTTTTGAATAATCAACAATAGCGCCATGGTAATTTCCTAAGTCGTTTTTGGCAATGGCTCTATAGAAATAGGCGTCTAGGTTTTTAGGTTCTTCTGCGATAACTTGATTAAGAAGCTTAATTTTGTCGTTAAGGTCTGTGGTTCTAACCGCCTTTCTTAATGCCTTTTTTGCTTGCCCAAAAGAAAGTAAAGGAATGATAGTTAATAAAGTTATTAATAGTCTTTTCATTAGCAATATATGCATCAAATAATATGCCATTTATAAAAATTAAAGTTAGCACTATTTTTTTGATGTTTTAAGCTAAGAAAACATCTTTTTATTCATCTCTAAATTATTTTGGTTTAGTCTCAAGATTTTTTTTTGTAATATATATCCTCTTTTTATTTATTTAAAATAAGATTATTGTTATAAATAAAATGATTTTAGTGTGTTTTATCGATTTTTTATTGTGTTATGACGATAATTTATGTTATACTTGTGTAGCGATTATTTTAAATTGCTAGTCTCTCAATTAAAATTTAATGCCCAAAAATAGTTTAAATGAGACAGTACATACCACCCACCCTTTTTCAAAAAAACGTTTTTGTATTCTTTATTTTTATAGGATTAAATTATACCTTATTTTCTCAAACGGCCGATTTTAAGGTACAGCATATTCAAGATGAAGTTGGAAATACTGGTGAAACAAATACGAGTTTTACTGCAGTGAATTCATTAAACAGTGTCGTTGAATTGGCTAATAGTAATAGAAAAACTCATGGTGGGCCTCAAACACATAGTGGTAATCGCCCTGGAGATGATATGGCAGGAGCTAGACAGCTTACTGCTGCTGGTACTTTAACTTATTACAGGGAATCGAGTTCGGATAGTAGAGATATGCGTTTTAATACTTCTATATGGGAATATATTGGAGCATCTGGAGGAGATAATGAGTTAATAGTTAGAGGAAGGTATGCCGTTAATTTAAATGGAAGTACTAATAGTGTAGCGCAAGCGATAGCAGGCGTTATAAACGCAAATAAATGTATACCTTTTGTAACAGGAATAATGAATAGTGCCACATCACAAGATGCGGATTCAGCCACAGCTGTAGCTTATTTAGAAGATGCAACGACTTTAAGAGTACAGAAGGGTTCCAATGGAAACAATGTAACAGTATATATTACACTTGTTGAGTTTACAGGAATTAATTGGACGGTTTTACATGGAGATTCTGGAAATTCAAGTGCAGATTCAGGAACAATTACATTGAATGACGGTGCAGACGGGACGGGAACAGCAACAAATGTTTCAGACTGGAGTGAAGCAATAATTTTTAGTCATTTCAGAGCAGATACGGGAGCCAGTGGTGTTAACGATGCTATTTCTGATTTATGGCCAGTTACTGATCCTGGATCAAACAATCAAAGTGTAGATTGGACTTTTCATAGCAATCATGATTCTGCAGGAACCAATAGGCATTTTATACATGTTCTTACCAATACAGGATTGAATGTTGTGCGCTTTCAAAATACTTCAAGAAATGCTGGGGAAACAGCAATAGATATTACATCCGCCGGTTTAAGCGATATACATCAAGCACTTATTGTTGGGTCATCATCTTCAAGTGGAAGAGGTACAGCCTATGGAAGAGGATGGAGAAATTATTATCTAAATTCTACCACAGAGGCTGTGCATTGGGCGCATAGAAATAATAATACTTTATCTCACGAGATTCAAATTATCGATTTAAGTGGTTTACAAACTACATTTACTGGGCCTGAAATAAATGTGAAAGGTAATGGTGTAAATATTCCAGATGGCAATACAGCTATTTCATTAGTGGACGATACTGATTTTGGTCAATTAGTGGTTACAGGAACTGCATCAGAATCTCATACATTTACCATTCACAATCAAGGTACTAGTGATTTAACATTAGATAGTGCTAGTCCTTATGTAGTAATAACTGGGGCCACCGCTGATTTTACATTAACGGCAAATCCATCAACACCAATAACCTCTGGTGGAAGTACAACGTTTACAATTACTTATGACCCGATTACAGCAGGCTCACATACAGCTACAGTTTCAATAGCTAATAATGATACAGATGAAAATCCTTATACGTTTCTCATATTCGGTAGGGGAGAGTATTGTGGTGGTGCTGGTGATTTAACTTTTGATACTAGTGTGACTTATGTGGCTTTCAATACACTTAGTAATGCTGATAATGAAATTCCAAAAGATAATCCTTTTGAAGATTTCACGTCAATGTCCACTAATGTTTATAGAAATGCAACTCACAACTTTACAGTTAGAGTAAATACTGATGGTAATAATACCGTCTATACTAATGTTTGGATGGACTGGAACAACGATGGGGATTTTGATGACCCTGGTGAGGAATATGATATGGGGTCTGCAACTAATGTTTCAGATGGAGCAACCACTAATTCTCCTTTAGCTATTACAATTCCTTCTGATGCAGAGATTGGTTCAACCGGAATGCGAGTTGGAACAAAGATATCAGCATATCCAACTAGTTGCGAATCTGGTTTTAACGGTGAAGTTGAGGACTATTCAATTAATGTGGTTGATTATTTAATTGATTTTGATGGTGTAAATGAGTTTATTGATGTTGGAGATAATCATGATTTAACAAGTTCTTTTTCTTTGGAAGCATGGGTGTTGCAAGAGTTGGCAGTAGCTCAAGGAACAATAATATCAAATGGAAACATTGATGCAACTTTACAAACAGGATACCATTTGTCAATACAAAGTGGCTATCCAAATTTAACTTGGTATGATAACTCAAATAATGAGATTATAAACATAACATCACCGTATTTAATTCCTAATAATGAATGGCATCATATTGCCGCAACTTATGATGGAGTCGATGCAAAATTATATATTGATGGAATAGAAGTGGTATCTGGAGCAACTGTTACAGCTCCATCAAGTACAGTGCAAAGTTTTAAAATTGGTGCTGAAACTGTAAACTATGCTACAACCCCTTTACAAGCGAATTTTTTCGATGGAGCAATACAAGAAGTACGTGTTTGGGATGTGTCATTATCTGAAGATCAAATTAGAGAAATGATGAACCAACATATTGAACAAAACGGTACAAGCATTAAGGGGTCTACAGTACCTTTAGATATTTCAGGAGGTTTGCTATGGAGTAATCTATTGGGATATTATCCTTTGGATTCCAATACTGCATTTGATAGCTCAGACTATAGTGTGGATGGGACGCCTATGAATATAAAATTAATACAATCAGTTTCTGCTCCACTACCTTATGAAACCGATGGAGATAGTGATTGGGATGCTAGTACAACTTGGTTAAATGGTGATGATGTATACATACCAAATTCTATAGGTGTGGATGCAAGTACCACTATTGATTGGAATATTGTGGAATTAACAAATGATGTAAGTTCTGGGGATAGGGACATTACATTAAATAGTTTAGTAACCATAGCAGGAACACTTACCATTGCAAATCCAACCGAATTTTTAGATGAGGCAAATTCAGGTCATAGTTTGACAGTCTCTAATTATTTGGAACTTGATGGAATTATTGATTTGGTTGGTGAGTCACAGTTGGTACAGACCGAAGGAAGTGTCCTTGATGCCAGTAGTGGCGGTTATATTGAAAGAGATCAGCAAGGGACAGCTAATGGTTATAACTATAATTATTGGTCTTCGTCAGTAAGTCATCTTGGTGGAGATGTGGATGTTAGAGGGACTGGTATAGCGGCAACAAATGCCAATTATACTATAAGCGGAGAAATTAATGACGGCTCATTATCGGCATTTTATCAAGACCTGTTGTTTAGTGATGATGTTGATGGAAGCGGTTCTATACCTCCTCCAGGATTCGCTAAAACTATAAGTACGGCCTGGCTGTATAAGTTTTATGGTGAGTCAGACAATTATTATGCTTGGAATAAAATTGATGAATCGACACCTATACTCCCAGGGGAAGGATTTACAATGAAAGGAACTTCAGGTTCCATTCCAATTTCAACAAAACAAAATTATGTATTCACAGGACTACCATTTAATGGAGATATTACATTGGAATTAGATAATACTTCTCTTGAGATAGCTAGGTTAATTGGAAACCCTTATCCATCGGCTATTGATGCCACCGAGTTTATTTTGGATAATATGAGTATTGCAGATGGAGGAAATAATACAACCGGAACAATTTTTAACGGAGCATTATATTTTTGGGACCATTTTGGTGAGCAAAATTCACATGTATTAAAAGACTATGTGGGTGGCTACTCAACACGTAATTTGATAGGTGGTGCTATCGCAATTTCAAATGATTCTAGAATTGATGATAATATGGCAGCAGGAACAAAAATTCCTGGACAATACATTCCAGTGAATCAAGGTTTCTTCGTGTCTACCGCTTTAGATGGTTTTGATAATGATAATGGAATGCCAATAGCAACAGTAGATGGTGGGGATATTGTTTTTAAAAATAGTCAACGTGTTTTTGCAAGAGAAGATGGTTCAGCTTCAATATTTGTAAGACCATCAAATGCAAAAAAAGAAAGTACTACGTCTAATAATGAAGATAATACACCTAAAATTAAATTAAAGTATATCTCTCCAAAAGGTTATCATAGACAAATAGTTTTAGGTGCAAATGAAAATGCATCAGAAAGTTTTGATATTGGCTATGATGCTTTTATGATAGATGTGGGTGAAGAGGACATGTATTGGTATTTTGCTAATAGTAAATTTGTAATTCAAGGTGTTAATAAGTTTGAAGATACTCAAGAATTTCCATTAGGATTGATAGTTAAGGAAGCTGGAATTATAAAAATAAATTTGGATGAACTGGAAAACATAAATAAAAATATGGCAGTTTATATTAGAGATTATGTAACAAACGAAACATATAATATTAAAAATAATTCTTTTGAGTTGTTTTTAGAGCCTGGTAATTATAATGATAGATTTGCATTAGTTTTTAACAGTGCGTCACTCGATGTAGAAGAAAATAACGGGCCAATAGCCGATATTCGGGTGTATTATATTAAGGAATCATCACAATTAAAAATAACAAATAAAAAGAATATTCATTTATCGAGTATAGATTTGTATAATATTTTAGGTCAAAACATAACTTCTATAAAGTTAAATTCAACTAAAGATGAATCTATTAAACTAAATGTTTCAGCTGGCGCTTATATTGTTAAAATCAAAACAGAGAAAGGGAATCTAAGTAAAAAAATAATTACTGAATAGTTGTTTTTAGTTTAGCCAAATTAGGTCTAAGTGTCAGTGATTACCAAGTTTTATTAAGTAAGCCAATCCTTTTTTTTGTTAAATATTGTTTTTCAAGCGTATTTGTAACCGTATCTAAGGCCAAATCAATGTATTTAATGGCTTTGTTTATTTCGTTAATGTTTGCATAATAATCTGATTTGGTGGCATAAAATAAATAGGCACGCTGTTCAAAATCTTTAGGTTTTATATTTCTTAAATGATTTTTTGCAAGGTCGTAATCTTTCTTTTGCATGCACACTACAGCCATGGTTAAAACATGAATTGGGCTGGGTTGTATTATGTTTAAGCATTGATACCAATAGTGAATTTTTTCCCAGTTTGTATCTTCAAATCGAGAAACACGTAAATGTTCGGCAGCAATGGCGGCTTCATAGTGATAGCAAGAAAACTCAGAGTATTCAACAGCTTTATTCATCATGGTGTTTCCTAATTTGATTAATGGAAAATACCACTTGCTTCTATCTTGAGTTTTTAAATCCAGAAGTTCATTTGCAGAATTGGTTTTAGTTTCTAATCGTGATGCATGAAAGCACATTAGGGCACACAACGCATAAACATCAGGTGTTCTGGTAAGCTTGTTTTTTAAGAGCATTTGAGTTAATCTAATGGCTTCGCCACACAGCTCTTTTCTAACTAATTTTTCTTTTTTGTTGGAATGAAAACCTTCATTAAAAATAAGGTATAACACTTCCATAACACTTTCTAAGCGAATTTTAAGTGATTTCCCTTGAGGAATTTTAAATTTAATATCTGAATTCTGAATTGCTTTTCTAGCTCGAAACAAACGTTTTTTTACAGTCTCATCTTTGGTAAGTAACGCCGATGCTATTTCTTTTATGTTAAACCCCGAAACCGTTTTTAAAGCAAACGAAATTCTGTCTCTTGGGTCTAGTTTTGGGTGGCATGCTGTAAAAATCATACGCAGTTGGGCATCCTCAATTTCCGTGTCTAAAAACAAATCGTTTATGGCAATACTATCTGTGCCTTGATTAATGTTTGGTAGGTAATTTTGCTCGGTTTTTAATTTTCTAAAAATATCAATAACTCTATTTTTGGCAGCTTTAATTAACCAAGCTTCTGGATTTTCAGGTTGTTTGTTTCTCCAACTTAAACTTGCTTTTATAAAAGTGTCTTGTACCGCATCTTCTATGATATTAAGATACTTTAACCCGAAAATTCGAGTTAAAACAGAAACCATCTTTCCGCTATGGTGGCGAAAAAGATGGTCTATAAGTTTAGTTTCCATTAGCGGTCAAATACCATGATTTCACGAATTTCTACAGTGCCATCCAAATCGTAGTCTGGATAATCTTCTGCAATTATAACAACGTCATCAAAGTTTTTGGCCTGTACGGTGTAATAACCTCCAACTATTTCCTTTACTTCAGCCGAAGTTAAATCAGTAACCGTTCTGTTTTTGCCAACCACCCTTCTTATCTG
This sequence comes from uncultured Algibacter sp., assembly GCF_947487575.1. GTDB lineage: Bacteria > Bacteroidota > Bacteroidia > Flavobacteriales > Flavobacteriaceae > Algibacter_B. The sequence goes on from NZ_CANKXG010000007.1 coordinate 94,869, forward strand.
TGGTGTTAAAGCTTCTCCTCCTTTTAAAATGCCTTGTTCTTGCATTTTGTTGCCCCAAGCAAACCATTTTTCCATTCTGGTTTGTAATTCTTCAGGGGATAATCCTAAATCAGTGTAATCGGCTCCGGTAAAAATCATCATAAATTCTTTCATAATTATATATTTTAAAGTTTATACCTGTAAGACGTTTGCCAAAATATAAAAGGGGACAGGTTTTTCAAATTTAATTTATTTTTATTTAGGTGTTACTTCAATAATGGGTGCTGCTTCAATCTTTAGCGCGAAAAAAGGAAATGATTAAAAACGCTTTAATTATTCGGGAAGTTCGTTTAACGTTGTTAAGTATGATTTAGTTGCATGGTTAAGTAACTAATTTAGTAAACAAAAACAAACGCGATAAAATTCCGAGGGAATTTTTCAAATAAGTACTTGCCTAAGCAATGAATTATACACATCTTAAGTTTGTAATCACTAAATTTAATCTTTTGGCCTTGATGGTGGACTAAAATAGTTTTCATCAATTAAAAGTATTTTCAAATCCCTTTTGTTTGTAATTCGATAATAAGTTTCTGTAAGTTGATTTAAGATGTTAGGCAGATTATTAAATTCATTTTTATCATCATACTGAATACATATCGTTAGCTTTTCTGAGCTTTCACTTAAGTCTAAATTTTTCCCATTATTTTCAATATCTTTTTTTAAAACATTCTCTAAATTATCTAAAGAAATACCAGATTCATTGTTTTTACTAATCTTATTATTATAGATTCCAATTGCATTTTTAAGTTTGATAAATCTAATAGAATCTTCTTTCAGACAAGTGTTTCTGAAATAAATGGTTTTAATTTTACCGTCTGTTGTTGAAGTTATTTTCGGTATACTATCATTACAGATTATTTTTTCAATTCGATTAATTAGGTCAATCCAGTTTTCGAAATTATTAACGTTTAATTCAACGCCTAGACTATCATTTTGTCTATTCCACTTTCCAAATTCCATTTGAACCAAGGTCGTTTCTTTTTGTGTTGACTCTTTTTCTTTTTTGTCAGTGTTTCGACACCCGATTATTGTTAAAATTAGTATAACAGAAAAAGATACTTTAATTTTATTTACCATTTCGTTTAGCTTGTATGTACCACAATGTTCCACTGATAAAAAATCGTTTCAATGTTTTTTATCAAGTGTTAAACGAAGTTAGCTAATTTTTCTTACAAAGCAAAGTGTGTGTTTCATAAAAAAAGAGACTGTCTAAATTTAGACAGCCTCTTTTATAAATCTATAGTTTCTCGTTTAAGAGATTTATTCTCCCAAAAATGGATATCTATAATCCGTTGGTGTAACAAAAGTTTCTTTAATCATTCTAGGCGATACCCAACGTAATAAGTTTTGAGCACTACCTGCTTTATCGTTTGTTCCTGATGCCCTTGCTCCTCCAAATGGTTGTTGTCCTACAACAGCTCCTGTTGGTTTGTCATTAATATAGAAATTTCCAGCAGCGTTTTGTAAGGCCTCCGTAGCTTGTGTAACGGCATATCTGTCTTTTGATATAATGGCACCTGTTAAAGCATATTCGCTAGTTTCATCAACAAGTTTTAAAGTTTCCGCGTAAGCGTCATCTTCATAAACATAAATAGTAATTACAGGGCCAAAAAGCTCTGTACGCATGGTGGTGTATTTTGGGTCTTTGGCAAGAATTACAGTAGGTTCAATAAAATACCCTTTACTTTTATCGTAATTACCACCGGCAATAATGTTTGCATCAGTATCCGCTTTTGCGCCATCAATAAATTTAGCTAATTTATCAAAAGAACCTTCATGTATAACAGCAGTAATAAAATTACTCATATCTTCAGGAGAACCCATTTTTAGTGACTTAACATCTTTCAAAACAAATTTCTTTACATCACTCCATAAGCTTTTTGGAATATAAGCCCTTGATGCTGCACTACATTTTTGTCCTTGAAATTCGAAAGCGCCACGAACTATTGCTGTAGCCACTTGTTTTGCATTAGCTGATTTGTGAGCAACAATAAAATCTTTTCCGCCAGTTTCTCCAACAATTCTTGGGTAAGTTTTATAATTGTGGATGTTGTTTCCAATTTGCTTCCAAAGTTCTTTAAATATGAACGTAGAACCCGTAAAGTGTAAACCAGAAAAATCTGGACTAGCCATTACTGTATTTGTAATCATCACTGGGTCACCAAACACAACATTAATTACACCAGGAGGCACGCCAGCTTCTTCAAATACATCCATAATTACTTTTGCAGAATATACTTGGCTATCACTAGGTTTCCAAACTACAACATTACCCATTAAAGCCATGCATGCTGGTAAATTTCCAGCAATGGCAGTAAAGTTAAAAGGTGTTACGGCATAAGTAAAACCTTCTAACGGACGGTATTCTATTCTATTCCAAGCATCATTTGTGCTTTCTGGTTGTTCCATGTAAATGTCGGTCATAAACTGAACATTAAAACGTAAAAAATCTATAAACTCACAAGCAGCATCAATTTCTGCTTGGTGGATGGTTTTAGATTGCGCAATCATAGTAGCAGCGTTTATTTTAGCTCTATATGGGCCAGCAATAAGTTCGGCTGCTTTTAAAAAGATACCTGCACGTTGTTCCCATGGTATTTGAGACCATGTTTTTCTAGCTTCTAAAGCGGTAGAAATAGCATCTTCAACATGCGATTGTTCAGCTAAATGATATGTTCCAACAATGTGTTGGTGGTTATGCGGTGGAGACATGGTTCTGGTGTTTCCAGTTTTTACATCCTCACCATTAATATATAAAGGAACATCAGTTTTGCTATTAAACATAGCTCTATAAGTCTTTAAAACTGCATCGCGTTCTGGTGATCCAGGAGCATAAGATTTTACAGGTTCATTAACCGCAACTGGCACATTAAAAAAGCCTTTTCCCATAATATTTGATTTTTTGTTATTGAATTTTCAGTAAATGTGCTACAAATTTACGAATTATTAAATGATAATTTAAATTTTACAGTTCTTAAAAGCGCGTTAAATTTTATTTATTTTTTGTAAGTTGCCAAAGCGTTTTAAGACTACGTTTTGTATGTGTACAGTTACAATAATTCCCGTTGGTAATAATGATTTTGTGTTAACAACAAATAGGGATGAATCACCAGAAAGAGTATCTTTAGTTCCAGATTTTTATACTATTGAGGATACTAAATTGTTGTTTCCAAAGGATAAAATGGGAGGCACTTGGATTGGTGTAAGTGAAAAAAACCGTGTGATATGTGTTTTAAATGGTGGTTTTGTTAAACATGAAAGGCAATCAAGTTATAGGAAAAGTAGAGGTATTGTGGCCAACGATTTTATGGTTTCAAATAATATAGTTGAAACTGTTGAAGGTTATAACCTTGATAATATTGAACCGTTTACCATTGTAATTGCAGATTGGAATAATGGATTGAAATTCTACGAACTTGTTTGGGATGGTAAATACAAGCATTTTATTAAATTACCTTTTGATTCGCGAATTTGGTCATCTTCAACACTATATTTTGAAGGAATGCAAAGAGAGCGTCAGCAATGGTTTGAAAATTTTGAAGCTTTAAATGGTTTGAATGCTGAATCGCTTTTGAATTTTCATAAAAAAAAGGATGTTGAAAATATGGAATATGGCATTATCATGAATCGTGGTTTTGTAAAAACAACAAGTATTACACAAGTTAAAAAGCAAGGAAGTGATATAAGTATGCGCTATGAGAATATTGAGAAAGAAACAATTACTACTAAAACCTTCAACCTTCCAGAGGTAGTTAATGGATAATACAGGTATTATTTTAACATTGGCATATCCAGATACTATTGTTATGGTTTCTGAAGAATGGTTTTCTCCTTTTTTAAGGTTTTTAGGCGTTGGAAAAAAGGATTATTTACGTGCTGGTCATGCTGCTTTGGTTTTGATTGATAAAGAAACTGGTGTTTTAGAATACCATGATTTTGGACGTTATATAACTTCTGAGCCTAACGGACGCGTAAGAGGTCGTGATACTGATAATGAATTACATTTTCCGATTAAAGCTGAAATTGAAAATGATACAATTTCTAATTTAGATACTATTCTTGAGTTTCTCGGCACACATCCAAAACTTACGCATGGTGATGGGAAATTGGTGGCTTCGGTTTGTAAAACTGTTAATTACCAAAAAGCGCGAACACATATTACTAAAATGCAAAATAAACATTTTATAAGGTATGCAGCGTTTATTAAAGATGCTTGTAATTGTGCACGTTTTGTAACAGATACTTTAATTGCTTGCGTAACAGATTCTAAGATAAAAAAGAACCTTGAAAATTCTAAATGGTTTACGCCAAGTACAGTTGGTAACGTGTTGCTTGCTGATACTGAAAACCATTCTTATACCATTTCAGAAACTGGTTTGATATCTAAATTTGAAGGTTCTCAAAAGAGTGAAAACTTGCGTTGTTTTTTAGATAGACTGAAAGACCATGAAGTTAATTTGGTCGGAACTCAAAAACCTAAACCTGTTGATGGTTTACATGAAAGAGCACAATGGCTTTCTGGTATTGCCGCTGGGGCTTGGTTTGAGTTACATAAAACAGATCATGATGTAGAATATCATTTTAAGCGTATATCTCCTTACGGGAATATTGATGTACATGATACTTTTATTGTTGAAGATGATTCTTTTGATTACGATTTAGAATTTGAATTTATCCATTATTCTAATTGTAAGTTCTTTCATGTGAAACAGAATGAGAAAGTTTTTAGGTTTGAACGAAAGTTTGAATTTTAAACGTGTTACTTATGCGTTAGAGATAGAAGAGGAAAGTCCACAGCGAGGTACCAGCGAGGAGGACTTGTAACGAAAAGCCCGACCCTTGTGTGGTAACGCCCAAATAAAAAACCTAGTTTATTGCAAAAGGTGCGCTCAGCTTAAATGTTGGGATAGTAACTTGAAATTTTTTGGTAGTTGTAAAGTTTACCATATTGTAATGCCCTTGCATAGCGCCAAACGGTGAGGTTAATAAACAACCTGATGTGTAGGTGTGAGATTCACCTGGTTTAAGTACAGGTTTTTTACCTATAACGCCTTCGCCAGAAACAGTTTCGATGTTGTTTAAGGCATCTAGAATTTCCCAATGGCGTGCATTGAGTTGCACAGAATCTTTGCTTTGGTTTTCGATAGTTACGGTATATCCAAAGGCGTACTGTATTTTATAGTTTTTATAAAACGAACCCTCGAAAGTAGTTTCGACCGAGATTTTTATGCCTTTTGTAACCTGTTGAACCATTGATGTGCAAAGTATTAACGTGTGCTAAAATAATAAATATTAAGTGGTTAACGTAAATTTTAACGTGTTTGATGGAAAAATTAGATGAAATGCATTTTTAACCCGCAATAATTGCTAAATATCTATTTAAGCGATTGTTAATACTAGCTTATTGAGTATTTAATGCTACTTAATTTGAAATATTGATGGATGAAATTTCGTTAAAACCAATAATTCTGTCATAACGCGCACCCAAATCTCTGTAATAAACTAAAACTTTATAATTGTTTTCTGTTTGCCAAAAGTTACCGCTTATGGCGCCTTCGTTAAGGATTTCGTTTTTGTTAACTTTAACATATTTATAATTATAAAACCCTTGTTTTAGTTTTATACTGGTTTCATAAATTCCATACTGCGGATTGAAGACCATTTTGTTATAATCTTCTAGCGCATAATTATTGTAATTCCCATAAACATAAATGTTTTCTCCGTTAATTAACTCTGGAAGTTTTAAGGAAAAGTGAACTTGTACATAATCTGCTTCAATAGAAACGTCATCCCTGTCAATGGCCACAATTTTAAATTGTCCATTAATATCAGGATTGTAGGTATAGGGTAAATTATTTCTTGCAATATCAGTATATAAAAACGATTGATAAATATCTTCTAAAGCTATTGATTGTACGCGGTTTGTTGCTGCTCTTACATCTTTAGTTTCAAAAAACAGATATTCGTTTCCTGCAGGAAACGAGGTTTCTTTAATGTATCTATAAATTAGTTTATTGCCAATGGTGTATTGTGGCTTTAGGTTTGATATGGAAGTGTTTAAGTTCCTGTTTTGAATGATTAATGTTTTTACTGTTTGCTGTGGGTTGTTTATTTGTCTATTAGTAGCAATTTCGATATCTACAGTTTGAGTGGTTTCTATGTTGCTTACATCTCGTGATCTTTTAATGGCAATACCAGGAGTAACTATATTTTCAAAAATCATGAATTTTCTTGAAAAAACTAGGTCGCCATAGGAGTCATAAATTGAAATAATATAATTGCCAGATACTTTTAAGCGTTTTGTTTGTTGATTAGGTATAGATAGCTTGTAATGCGAATACATTTGAAACGTATTAAACGAGTTTGTGTAGTCTTGAATTCTAAAATTATCAACACCTAACATAAACTCTGGTTTTACGAGAACAGATTTCTTCCAATTATAATCGTAATGTTCAATTTTATAATAAAAATCGGGTTCTTCTGAAACAAGAGCATCAAATTCTAGGTAAAACGCTTCACCTAATTCGATTATTGGTAATTCTCCTAAATTACTATTATTACTTTTAAAAGTGATTGACTTTATATAATCAGGAGGATTTACCTCTGCTACTTGAGCATAAACAAACCCAGTTGCAATAAAACAAAACCATTTTAAGAAAAATCTGAAAGACATTAGCATGTGTTTTTTGTAAATATAATCAAATTTAATGCCTAAAAAATATAATGAAAATTTAAGCAAACGTTTGCGTATAAAATTAAACTTAATTTATTATGAAAACTGTATATTTAATTTGTATTTTTGCACCGATTTTTAGACAACTAATTTCAATAAAATAAATATGTCAAACGACATTCGTATTAAAAAAGGTCTGGACATTAAACTTATTGGTGAAGCTGAAAAAACCGTTGAACAAGCGGTTATCAGTAACTACTGCACCGTAAGACCAGAAGATTTTCATGGTGTTATACCAAAACTTGTTGCAAAAGAAGGAACCTCAGTTAAAGCTGGAGGGACTTTGTTTTTCGATAAATCTCAAGAATTGATAAAATTTTTATCACCAGTTTCTGGGAAAATAGTTGAGGTAGTTAGAGGGCCTAAAAGACGCATTGATGCCATTAAAATAGAGGCTGATAAAGCACAAACATTTGAAGACTTTGGAAAGTTTGATATTGATGCTTCAAAACCAGATGCTATTAAAGCACATTTGTTAGCTTCTGGATGTTGGCCATTTGTAAAACAGCGTCCGTATGATGTGATTGCAAACCCTGAGAAATCACCAAAAGCAATATTTGTTTCAGGATATGCTAGCGCACCATTGGCAGCCGATTTAGATTTTACCTTACAAGGAAAAGAAGTGGAATTGCAAGCTGCAGTTTCAGCTTTAGGTAAATTAACTGAAGGTAGCGTGCATGTATCTGTTGGTAACAATGGAAATTCACCACTTGCAGGTTTAAAAGGTATTACTTTGCATAAAGTTTCTGGACCACATCCATCAGGAAATGTAGGGACACTAATTAATAAAATTGACCCAGTTAATAAAGGCGAAGTTGTTTGGACAGTTAGTCCACAAGACTTAGTTATTATTGGCGAGTTGCTTTTAACTGGAAAATTTAATGCAGAGCGTATTGTAGCTTTAGCTGGTTCTTCTGTTGAAAAACCAAGATATTTTAAAACAATTGCTGGTAGTGAAATTGCTACTTTAATTTATGATAAAGGTGTTTCTAAAGATGCTAGAAGTAGTGATTATCGCATTATTTCAGGTAATGTTTTGTCAGGAAAAGAAATACAACCAAGTGGAAGTTTAGATTATTATAGTAATGTAATTACTGTAATTCCAGAAGGTGATGATTATGAGTTATTTGGTTGGAATAAACCAGTTTTTAATAAAATATCGACATCTAGAGCCATGACGTTTTCTTGGTTGAATCCTAAGAAAAAGTACGACTTAAATACCAATACAAATGGTGAGCATAGAGCATTTGTTACTACAGGAACCTACGAAGAGGTTTTTCCATTGGATATTTTTCCAATGCAGATTTTAAAGGCTTGTATGTATCAAGATTTAGATGAGATGGAAGCTTTGGGTATGTATGAGGTTGCTCCAGAAGATTTCGCATTAACAGAATTTGTATGTGTGTCTAAGCAACCACATCAAAAAATAATACGAGAAGGTTTAGACTTAATGTTAAAAGAGATAGGGTAATGAGTTTAAAAAATAAATTACACGTTTTAAAAAGAAAGTATAGAAGTAAAAAAATGGCACCTGCATTTAATGCAATCCATACCTTTTTATACTTGCCAGATGAGACCACACATAATGGAACTCACATTAAAGCAGCCGACGATTTAAAACGTACCATGAATACAGTAATTATGGCTATGGTGCCATGTTTATTATTTGGTATGTTTAATGCGGGTTACCAACATCATTTAGCTTTAGGTGAAATTCAAGCAGTAGCTGGAAGCTTTTTTAGTGCTGAGTTTTGGACGCTTGATAATTTCATGGTTGGTTTCTGGAAAATTATTCCATTGGTAATTGTATCCTATGGTGTAGGTCTAGGAATAGAATTTATATTCGCCATTATTAATAAACATGAAGTTGAAGAAGGGTATTTAGTAACAGGAATGTTAGTACCACTTATTGTACCTGTAGATATCCCATTATGGATGCTTGCAGTTGCTGTTATCTTTGGTGTTGTTATTGGTAAAGAAGTTTTTGGAGGTACTGGAATGAACATTCTTAATCCAGCATTAACTATTAGAGCCTTTTTATTCTTTGCTTATCCAACATGGATGAGTGGTGATAAGGTTTGGGTTCATGGAGCTGATCCTAGAGTTCAAGATTTAGCAGCAGGAGCTCAACCTGATGCTATTTCTGGTGAAACTATATTGGGTAGTTTAGCTCAGAATAATTCCAGTATGATTGATACTACTACAGATATTTGGAATGCATTTTTAGGGTTTATTCCAGGTTCAATTGGTGAAACATCAACACTATTAATTCTATTAGGAGGATTGTTCTTAATCTTTTCTAAAATTGGAAGTTGGAGAATTATGTTATCCTCAGTAATGGGGGCTATTGTAATGGGGCTTATTTTTAATTTTGTTGCAGATTCGGGAATGATTTCTGAAAGCAGTAAATTTTATGGATTAATGAATACAACATTCTGGCATCACTTACTTATTGGTGGTTTTGCTTTTGGTACTGTATTTATGGCTACTGATCCAGTAACGGCATCACAAACAAATAAAGGAAAATGGATATACGGTTTCTTAGTTGGTTTTATATCAATTATGATTCGTGTATTTAACCCAGCATATCCAGAAGGTGTTATGTTAGCTATTCTATTAATGAATGTATTTGCACCAACTATTGACCATTATGTGGTTCAAGGAAACGTGAAAAAAAGGATGAAACGTTTAAAAGTTAAAACAGCATAATTATGGCAGTTAATACAGATAAAAATTCATATACAATACTATTTGCTGTAGCAATGGTATTAATAGTAGGCTCATTGTTAGCGTTTACAGCATCATCATTAAAACCTGCAATTACTGAAAATAAACGTATGGAAAAGCAGCAGAATATTCTGTATGCTATGGGGGTAAATGAAAATGAAGGAACAAGTAGAGAATTTATCTCTACAGATAAAGTTGCTGAAGCGTTTTCAAAATATATAAAAAAACAATTAGTTATTGATACAAATGGTGGTTCAGAAGAAGATACTGAAGCTTATTTAATTGATGTTAAAAAGGAACAAGCAAAAGCTAAAAATGGAGAAACAAGACGTTTGCCGTTATTTGTTGGAGAGAAAGATGGTAAAACATTTTATATTGCTCCAATTAGAGGTAAAGGGCTTTGGGATGCTGTTTGGGCTTATATAGCTTTAGATAAAGATATGGTTGTTCAAGGCGCATTTTTTGATCATGCTGGTGAAACCCCTGGTTTAGGAGCAAATATTAACCAGCGTTTCTTTATGGATGATTTTACAGGAGAACGATTACTTTCAGATAACGGTACTTTTAAAGGTATTGCTGTTGCAAAAGGGAACAATGATCCTAAAAACTTAATTAAAGATGATCATGAAGTAGATGCCTTAGCTGGAGCAACAATAACTGGTGATGGTATTTCGGCAATGATTAAAGCTGATTTAAAACTGTATTTACCTTACTTTAAAAATTTAAAATAATATGGGACTACTTTCAAAAAAAGACGCAAAGTTAATAACAGACCCGTTAGCAGATAATAACCCAATTACTATTCAAGTATTAGGCATTTGTTCTGCATTAGCAATCACTGCTGAACTTAAAGCTTCTCTAGTAATGGGTATAGCTGTAATGTTTGTATTAGGAATTGGTAATGTGGTAATTTCTTTAATGAGAAATATTATTCCTTCAAAAATTAGAATCATTGTGCAACTTATTGTGGTTGCTGCTTTGGTAATTATTGTAGATCAAGTATTAAAAGCTTATCAATACGAATTAAGTAAAACTTTGGCTGTATTTGTAGGATTAATTATTACAAACTGTATCATTATGGGACGTTTTGAAGCTTTCGCTTTAGCAAATGGACCTTGGAAATCTTTTCTTGATGGTATAGGTAATGCTTTAGGATACGCAGTTATTCTTTTAATCGTTGGTTTTTTTAGAGAACTTTTAGGTTCAGGAACTTTATTTGGTATTCCAGTACTAGGAGATGCAATCGAAAAAACTGGAGTATACTCTATAGGTTACGAAAATAACGGATTCATGTTGATGCCGCCAATGGCGTTAATAGTTGTAGGTTTAATTATCTGGGTACAGCGCAGTAGAAATAAAGCATTAATCGAGGATTAATTAGTAAACAGTATGAAGTCTTAAGTAAATATTCGCTTATTTAAGATGAAACAAAAAAAGTAAAAAATGGAGCACATAGAATTATTTTTTAAGTCAATTTTTATTGATAATATGGTGTTTTCGGTATTCTTAGGTATGTGTTCATACTTAGCAGTATCTAAAAAAGTTGCTACAGCAGTAGGTCTTGGTGCAGCTGTAATATTTGTATTGGCAATTACAGTGCCTTTAAACTGGTTATTGGATCAATATTTATTGCAACCTGGAGCTTTAAAATGGTTAGGAGAAGAATATGTAGATTACGATTTGAGTTTTCTTTCTTTTATAATGTTTATAGCAACCATAGCAACTATGGTGCAATTGGTAGAAATTGTAGTTGAGAAATTCTCACCATCACTTTATAACTCTTTAGGTATATTTTTACCACTTATTGCAGTAAACTGTGCCATTTTAGGAGGGTCATTATTTATGCAATCTCGTGAAATTGAAACTTTAGGTTTAGCATTTAATTATGGTGTGTCTTCTGGTATTGGATGGTTTTTAGCCATTTTAGCCATTGCAGCCATTCGTGAAAAAATTAGATATAGTAATGTGCCAGCACCTTTAAGAGGTTTAGGAATTACATTTATAATTACAGGACTTATGGGAATTGGTTTTCTAAGTTTTGGAGGGATGTTAACTGGTGGTGATGAAGAAGAAGAACAACCAGCCACAGAAACAGCCATAGACGTTGAGAAATTAGAAACTGAAAAAGCTAAGGAATTAGCTGATAACACTAAAATAGTTAAGTAGTATGATGATTTTAGCAGCAGGAACAACAGGAACAGTTATAGCAACAGTTGTAGCGTTTTTAATAATCACGCTAGTACTTGTTAGTTTATTACTTTTTGTAAAACAAAAACTATCGCCATCTGGTCCAGTAAAAATCACTATTAATGGTGAAAGAGAAATAGAAGTTGCATCTGGAGGTAGTTTATTATCTACTTTAGGAGCTCAAAAAATATTTTTGCCATCAGCTTGTGGTGGTGGTGGAACATGTATTCAATGTGAATGCCATGTACTATCTGGTGGAGGTGAAGCTTTGCCTACTGAAACACCTCACTTTTCTAGAAAAGAATTGGCACATGGTGCACGTTTATCATGTCAGGTAAAAGTAAAACAAGACATGGATATTACCATTCCGGAAGAAGTATTTGGTATTAAAAAATGGGAAGCTACGGTTGTACGTAACTATAATGTAGCCTCATTTATTAAGGAGTTTGTTGTTGAAATTCCTGAAGATATGGGTTACAAAGCAGGTGGATATATTCAAATTGAAATTCCGCCATGCGAGGTGAAGTATTCAGATATGGATATTACAGCGCATCCTGAAGAACATGATACACCAGATAAATTTCAAACAGAATGGGACAAATTTGGTTTATGGCCTTTAGTAATGAAAAATACAGAAACTATTGAGAGAGCATATTCTATGGCTTCTTATCCTGCTGAAGGACGCGAAATTATGTTAAACGTTCGTGTGGCATGTCCACCATGGGATAGGGCTAAAAATGGATGGATGGATGTTAATCCAGGTATTGCTTCATCTTATATTTTTAATCAAAAACCAGGTGATAAAGTAACTATTTCAGGACCTTATGGTGAATTTTTTATCAACGAGTCTGATAGTGAAATGCTTTACGTTGGTGGTGGTGCAGGAATGGCACCAATGCGTTCACACTTATACCATTTATTTAGAACTTTAAAAACTGGACGTAAAGTTACGTATTGGTACGGTGGACGTTCTAAACGTGAGTTATTCTATTTAGAACATTTTGAAAAATTAGAAAAAGATTTTCCAAACTTTAAGTTCTACTTAGCATTATCCGAACCTATGGAAGAAGACAATTGGAAAGTAAAAGAAGATATTGATGCACCTGGTGATGGATTTGTTGGATTTATTCACAATTGTGTGATTGACAACTATTTAAGCAAGCATGAGTCGCCAGAAGATATTGAATTATATTTCTGTGGGCCGCCATTAATGAACAAAGCTGTTCAGAAAATGGGTGAAGATTTTGGTATCCCAGATGAACACATCAGATTTGATGACTTTGGAGGCTAGGCGGATTGCTAAGCGAATATTATTCATTTAGGTCATTGCGAGCAAAGCGTGGCAATCTTTTAAATCAAATCAAAATTATATTAAAAACCAACTCTTATCGAGTTGGTTTTTTTATGACTTTATTTCTAAAATGTTTTAAACTAATTCAAACTTAGCTTTTTTATTTTTAACCTCAAATAGCTTCGTGTAATCCATCACGTTTGCAACACCATCCAATTCACATAAAAGCTTGATTACTTCGGACAAACCATTAAATAAAATATCCTTATCCGTTGGATTTTTTGGTTTAAAATTTTTATGATGAAGCGGTAATTGAAAACCACAACCTTGTAAAAAGGAGGCTTCAATTTTAAGTAAATCCAATGGGGAATAGCCATTAAATTTTCTGCCTAAGTTTTGATGGATTATACCTACATAGTTGAGTTTTAAATTACCATGAAAATCTGATAGATGTTTCCAGCTATCGGTATTATCTAAAATGTTTCCTACGGCACATTGCTTACAACACTCTGGATTTAAGGTGTTGTTATGAAAAGCGATATATAGTTTTTTTATAGCAGATTCTATACGAGAAGTAGTCTTCATGAGTTAGATTTTTACTTAAAATTACTGAAAACCTGAATTTCATCAGTGAATAAATTCTTAAATTTTTCATAATAAAGTAAGAAGTTAGTCTAATTAAGCGTTAGTTTTTATATGAAAAATGCGTTTAGAATTCTAGTTTTATTAGTGTTGCTATTGGTTTTATTTATTCAATTTAAACCTACTGAAAATTCTATTAAGACTATCGCTACTAGAATTAGTACACCCAGTTTAATTAATAAAGATAGCCTTACAATAAAATCAAGAATTAATCTTCCCAAAGGTTATAAAAGGGTAGTGTATCCAAGTCAATCATTTCAAGAATATTTAAGAAATTATAAGCTAAAACCGTTTGGAACAAAAATAATTAATTATGATAATACCAATTATTTTTGGCAAGGTGGACACATTGGAATACTTGAAATCCCTGTGCCAAAGAATGGGTTACAACAATGTGCTGATGCTTTAATTAGAATTAGAAGTGAATACTTGTGGGATAAAAATAGAAAAGATGAAATAGGATTCAATTTTACAAGCGGGCATTATTGCTCATGGAAACAATATGCTGAAGGTTACAGGCCAAAAATAAAGGGTAACAAAGTGTCGTTTCATAAAACCGCTTCAAGTAATCCTTCAAAAGAAAACTTCTATAAATATCTGAATTTAATTTATATGTATTCAGGAACTTTGTCGCTTTATTATGAACTTCCAAAAATTAATTCGGCTAAAGACTTGAAAATTGGCGATATGCTCATTAAGGGTGGTTCGCCTGGGCATATTGTAATGGTTTGTGATGAAGCTATAAATGGTAAAGGGGAGAAATTATTTCTATTGTTTCAGGGTAATACACCTGCGCAGAGTGTACATTTAGTTAAAAACCTTGAAGACTCGAATATATCGCCATGGTATCAACTCAAAAAAGATGCAGTTATACCTGTTTCTAACTATACTTTTGGGAGTGCTAAGTTTGTAAGGTTTAAATAAGCCTATTTCTTGTTAATTAAAATGCTCACATTTTTAATTTGTTTTGATGTTATATTATATATAACAATTAAAGCTATTAATTATGAAAAGAATTATACTTTTTACAATGTGTTTTGCATTCGCATTTACAAACTTAAATGCGCAAGATTATAATCAGGTGATTTTTACAGGAGAAGGAGGTAGTGATGCTTGGGAAGATCCTGAAAATTGGCGTAGAGGAGGAGACCCCACACTTCCTGGGGTGCCAGAATCAGGTGATGATATTTTAATTGATGGATATTCTGTGTATTTTAATGGTCTTGGCTCAATTCCTCTTAGTCAAGAATATGGAACTTTAGAGTTACGGTTTGGCGCTCACTTATTCACGCAAGGAGATTTTAATCTTACAGGAGATTTTATTGTAGATGCGTCAAGTACTTTTGAGGTTATTGTTCAAGATATTGATTTATTTAAAAAAGTAACATGTTCATATTTTTCTTTTGTTGGAAAATTGAATTTAATTTTTTTAGGATATGCACCGCAAATAGGAGATAGTTTCCAGGTTATTGAAGGTGAACATCAATTTTGTCCCTCAACATCACCTTATGAAAATTTTAATACAGATTTTGAAACCATATTAACAGCTCAATGTGGTGCAGATGGTTATGGTTTAAGTGTAGAGGTTCTAGGGATTAATTATACAACTTCTACTTCATGGGATGGAGAGGGAAATGATAGTGATTGGGATAATCCTGCCAACTGGGATCCTAATGGTGTTCCAACAGCAAATTCAAGAGTTATAATTAATAAACCAGGTGCTGGTGGCTATGTAAGAACAAAAGGGGCTGGTGTAACGGTTGTTAAAAATATTATATTGGGAGCTAATAATACTTTAGAAATAAATGGTGATTTACTTGTTGATAAGTTTGTTTCTGTTAATAAAGGCGCTACTTTTTTATGGCAAGGGGGTAAAATTTATAGTAATGACTCTAATAATCAATCTGGAATAACAGCTTATGGAAATATAATTCTAGATGGACCTGGGACTAAAGAATTAGATACTAATTTTTATATGATATCCTATTTTGAAGATATAAATCACAACCAAGGAGATTTAAACATCAATGATGGTTATGTAAGGATGTTTAACTATAATAGTTATAATATTAATGGAGATGATATTAGTATAGGTTATACAAGTGGTGATAGACATGAATTAACTATTAGTGTTGTAAGTCAACTTAAGAAAACAGCAGGGACTGGTAGCTCTTCAATTAATTTAACAACATTTATAAATTATGGAGATATTATTAGTGAATCTGGCACATTGGTTATAAATGGCGATTTGCAAACAGGAGAATTTGAAGAATATATTGATGGACAACTCGTAGAGTATATAGGAAGCTACGGAGGTAGCGGAAATGTTCAATTCCCAGAGGGCTTTGTTCTAGATGGAGAAATTGCTCCGGGAAGTTCTCCCGGTATTTTAACGGTTGTTGGAGATTTAACAACATCATCTGAAGCAACTTTTGAGATTGAAATTGATGGTACTATTGCTGGCACACAATATGACCAAGTTTTAGTTACAGAAAATGCAATACTAGAAGGAGAAGTTATTGTTACATTAGGTTACTTGCCAGCAAACGATGCGAGCTTTGAAATTTTAACATCTACTGCAATTTCTATTTGTAACCTTCCAGAAACAGTTTCTGCAAGTTTTAGTGGTACACCCTATACATTTACCGTGGAGTGTTTTAATAATTCGGTTTATTTAAATGGACCAGGTGCTACACTTTCTAATTCAGAAAATATATTAGATGAATTAACAATATATCCTAATCCAGCTATTAATGTTTTAAATATAAAATCTAGTTTGATTAGTAAAGGTAATTGGCAACTAATTAATCAATTAGGACAAGTTGTAAAAGCTTCAATATTTGAAGCTGATGAAATTAATATTTTTGTTAATGACCTTGAAACAGGTTTATATTTCTTTAAGATTGAAGATGAAAATTTAGATGCTACAGTAACTAAACGGATAGTAATATCTAACTAAATTTAATTGTATTTTATCAAGATGAATTCTAAGAAAGAGTTGCTAGAAATAGTAACTCTTTTACTTTTTACGAGTTTTAATAATATAAATTGTGGCAAGTATAAGTAATAAGGCACTTAGTAAATACCAAATAATGTTTGAAGTTGTATTTAAACTTATGGGGTTAGTGTCTCCTATTAATACCAATCCAGCCCAGTATTGTGGATGAACAACTCTTCCTTCACTTTTATCAATATAATCTAGTTTTGCTTGCTGTAGCGCTTTGTCTTTGGGTAGTCCTTTTTTTATATTATCATAAAACAATTGTATGATTTTAGAACTAGACTGTTCGTCAATTTTCCATAGACTTGTTAAAATACTCTCACTACCAGCGTAGTTAAAAGCATGTGCTAGAGATATCATCCCTTCTCCCGTTTGATACGTAGGTTTTCCTGTTTCACAAGCAGTTAAAATGGCAAGGTTAGAGTTTAAATTTTCATTGTAAATTTCATAAGTGTATAGCGAGTTGTCTTCATCTTCAATATTCTTAGCAAATATTAAACGAGATAATTCGGGAGATACGTTATTAGATTCAGCATGAGTACCAATATGAATAATTTTATGTTCGTTAGCTTCATTTTTGAAAATTTGTTTTGAAGCATTTTCATTTATAAAATAATCTCCATTAAACAGTCTAGAATAGGCTTTGGCTAAATCTACACTAAATGGCTGGGGTAATAGCGTAAGGTATGTTTCATCAATGGATAGAGAGTCTTGTATAGCAACGCTATAATTTTGTTTCATTTTGTCATTAAACTCTGGCGCAAAAGCAATGAAGTCTTTTTGGAAGTTTATTGGATTTTTTTGAGCATCTAATAAAAGCAAACTGTAATTGTATGAAATAGTATAGTTTGAGAGCAAGCTATTTGTGCCTAACTCTTTAAACGATTTTACTTTTGCAGGTGTTAAGCTTTCAAAGCTTAAATTAAATAATATACCGTCAGGAATAATAATTACATGGTCTGTGGTTATTTCCTTTTCAAAGGGCTGCCATAGTTGATGGTATAGCATATGTAATTTGCTACTCGTCGATTCAAGGTCAGATGGATTTTCTGATAGTTGAGAAATAAGGTTTTCAATGTTTCTGCTATCTAGTTTGAATATTTTTTTTTCTTGATTATTAATAACTGCGGCATATAATTCATTTTCAATGAATATGTAGCGCAAAACAGTGCTATGCTTTGGAATGTTTTCGTGAAGATTATTTAAAGGTTCTTCAATAGTTGCATAGCGCATCTTATAATATTTTGGATAGAAGGTTTTTAAAGAATCTAGAAAAGTTGTCCATTTATTATTGTTTTCAATAAGGGATTGGACGGGATTATTCTCCTGTTCTTCAAAATTAGAATTTTGCAGCTTTCTAAGCATGTTTTCTCTTTCTATTACTCCACTTGGAATATCTGTAAAAGAAATTGATTTTTTAAGGTTTAGGCGTGCTCGTATTCTATTATATAAAGCAGATTCATGAAGACTTATTGTTTTGTTTAAATACCTTGGATTATTTGTTAGTTGATATAATTCAAGGTTTATTTTTTTTGCAAAATTAAAGGCTTCATAATTGTTATCTATCAACCTATTTACATCTATTACACTTGTTATTAATGCTCTTCTTTCTTCCAAAGTATGTATAGCTTTTTTAACATCTATTAGAATGTTCTTCAAGAACAAGCTGTCTTTAGTTTTTGATAATTGGTATCTTGATTTTGCGTTAAGAATTAATACTTCCGCTTTATATCCTTCAAAATGTGATTTGTCATAACTGTTTTTAACGGTGTCGTTGTACTTTTCATATAAAGCGATACTTTTTTTGCTCCATTCTAAACTCTCCTTATAATTATCTGTGAGCATTGATGTTTTAGCTAGCGCTACTAGCACAATATTTATTAAATTACTTTGTTCACTTTTATTTTTTAGGAAGTAATTATAGGTGTTTTTTAAAATTGAAATGGCCTGTTTTTTTTCATTCATTGTAGCTAATACCAAAGATAAATTCGTAATAACAAATAAACGATCTCTACTGTATTCATTTGGATGAGCTTTTTGATGAAAATGATTACTTAATTCTAAATATTTTTTTGCATCTTCATAGTTTTTTAACTCTTTGTTAATAAGTCCTTTATTATAATACATGTTGGCTTTTGTAACAAAATTATCCCCTGGTATTTTATTAACTATAATTTCTGCTTCATTTAATAATGATAATGAATATTTAAATTCTTTTAGTGGGATTATCACTTCGGCAAGTACTGTAATTGCAGAGAAGTTTTCTAAGCTATTAGGTAATAAATTTTCTTTAGCATGTTTATAGGCTATACCACTTATTTTTTTTGATTTTTCAAAATCACCTAAATCAAAATAAAGACTTGATAAATTTCGATATGCTAAAGATAGATTTCGTTGTACACGAAAGGTTAATGGATGATTATGAGTGCTATTTAAAAACTCTTTATATAATTTTATGCTTTCTTGAATGAGTAGCATGGCTTCAGCGTATTTACTCTGACTCTGTTTTAGTAAAACGATATTAGATTTTATGGATGCTGGAAAATATAATCTATTTTCTGGGTTGTCATCCATTTCAATAGTACTTTTTAAGCTCGTTTGGTAATAATGATAAGCACTATCAGGTTTTGAAGTAAAGTACATTAAAGCACCAAGGTAATTGTAAACTCTTGCAGATATCTTGAATTTTTGAGACGGATTTTTTTTAATAATTTTTAACGCATCCCGTGTATGTTGTTCAAAGAGGTTTATATTTCCAGTTCTTAAAGCATATTCGCTTAAACGGTAGTCTGAATTTAATATGGGTTCATTATCATTCTGTTTTAAAGCTATTACTTTAGATTGTTTTGCATAATCATAAGCTTTTTGTGGATTTCCTTGCTCATTAAATAATTTGGATAAATCTATTTTTATTTGATGTCTTGACTTTAATGTTAAAGCGTTCTTTTCTAATTTTTTTGCTAAATCTAAACTTTGTTTTATTGTTTTATCTTTATTAATTATTGATAGCTCAATCTTTCCAAGGATATACACGTAATGAGATAAAGTGTCATAATTTTTATTTGCTAGATAATATTCAATTTGTTTATTAAGCTCTGTTTTAGCCTTGTCCAGAGAATCGGTATTTACTAGTTTTTGGACGTATGCAATATCTGAGATAGAATTATTTTGTGCCTGAAATTCAAACATAAAAAAAAACATAAACACTAAAAATATGTTTTTATAAAACGAATGCAATTTAATCATACGATTAAAAATTTACGGTTTCAGTTTTGCTATAATTGCTTTGGCAGTGTCAGTTTCACTTAAGTCAAGGTGCTTTTTAGCAAGCTCAACGTTACCTTCTTTTAAATAGGCTAATCCTAAATAAAGATAGGCCTCATCTAAAAAAATAAAACCATCTTCTGCTTCTATTGATCGCTCTAAAAAAGGAATGGCGTCATTTATATTTTTATTAGCCAAATGGGCTACCCCTAAAAAATAATTTAGAGTGTCATTTTCAGGTTTTTTTTCCTGTAAAACCTTCCATTTATCAATTGCTATATTATAGTCGCCATGTTTATAGTTTACCATGGCGTCATAAAATGCAAAATTATTAGTGCTACCCATGGTTGTAGGTAAACCTGGATCTGGTTTAAAATAGTTGGTATATAGTTTTTCGTTTTTTGGAGAGCTGAAAAACCAAATTCCCCCAATGGCTAAAACAAGAGCAGCAGCTACTGCAATTTTGCTAAAATTTAAAAACCTTACTTTACCACGAATTGGTTTTTTTATGATGGTTTGTGGAATAGCTTCATGAAACTCATCAAGTTGTTCTTTTAAAGTTTGTGCTTCAATGCCTTTTAGCATCGTTTCAACATCTTTAACTTTAGTTTTGAACTCCTTGTCAAGTTCAAGAAGTTGATTAAAATCTTTCAATTCTTGAATTGTCATAGAACCATTTATGTAACGTTCTATAATTTCTAGTAATTCTTGTGATATTTCGCTATTATCTTTCAATGTCTAATTATTGTGTACTAATACCATGGCACGTAATTTTTCCATACAACGGTATTTTTTATTTCGAGCTGTGTTTTCTTCAATTTTTAGTTCTGATGCAATCTCCTTCAATGATTTTTTTTCAAAATAGAAAATGCTTAAAAGTTGTTTACATGGTTGCCCCAAATTTTTAAAAGTTTCCATGGCTAATTTTAGTTTGTTACTTTTTAAGTCAGTATCTTCATCATTATTAGTCTCATCCTTTATAAAGGTTAATGTTTCATAATCTAAAGACTTAGAGTTTCTAAAAGATTTGGACCTCAAAACATCCATCCACTTGTTTTTTGCTATTTGATATAGATAGCCTTGTAAAGCAGTGTCATTTTTAGGAATAAACTTATCATTTTTTATTTGTGTCCAAACCGAAATAAAAGCTTCTTGGTAAATATCCTTAGCATGTTCAATTGAACCACTATTTTTAAGAATTAAGAACTCCACTTTTTTATAGTTTGTTGTGTAAAAGTGTTTTAAAATATCTGATTCATTTGATTTTATTGCACAAACGAGTTCAGATTGACTTAATAAATTTATTGACTTCCCCATGAATTAATAGCTAAAGGAAAGATACAATTATTTCATTTTATAGCAAACACTTACACTACCAAAGGGCTAATATTTCGGTTATCTACTTTTATCAAATATTTTAAATTGTTTTGGTAGAACATTGATTATGTTTTTACCTTGTTTTATAAATTCGTTAATTCTTTTAGAATATACTACCAGACATAAAATGATTTATTTATCCTTGGCCTACAATTATAGTTAATCTTGCTGTAGATACTATAGATTTATAATAACTTTGAGCATCAGCAAAAGCTGACATTGGCCCACTACCTGTGGATGTATTAGCATGATAAAGCCCTGGTGAGAACTCAGTTAAGTGACTAGCACCAGATCCTACATTATTACCTTGTCTTATAGAGTCTCCTAGTTTCCAGAAATATGTTCTTCCTACATTAGAAGGAATAACATCTGGTGTGTAATCTAAAATTTCGAGATGATAGCTTATAGCATTGTCTACCGCGGGTACTTCAAAATAGGCTACTATACCATAGTCTCCAGATCCTTCCCAATGCCTATATTCAATATTTAATGTTTTAACAATAACCTCTGGTTCTGTTGTAAAGAAAAATGGAGCTTGAGATGTACCTCCATTATTATCTCTAGCTTCTATATAACCTTCATAATTAGTTTCTGGTTCTAGCTTAGAGAACGTATATGTTAAACCTGTATTACCAGATGCTATTTCTTGTTCTTCTAAAATAATGGCATATGTAATAGTATCTTCATCTGGATCAATAGATTCTGTCCATTCTATTGTAGCACCATTTACGGTTGTTTCAATCGTATTTGCAGAAAATATACCAGGATTGGAATTGTTTGGATCATTTTCGGTTGTTGAACAACTTGTAATTAGGAAAGTGAAAAAAGCGATTAAATGAAATGTTATTTTTTGTGATGTGTTCATTTTTAGTGTTTTAAAATTATTGATTTTCATAGTTTTTTATTGAATATTTGGGTTGTCAGGTTCACGGTCATAAATATCTGGAGTGCCATCATTATCTCTGTCGGAAAGTGATCCTCCACCGACTAATAATTGATTGCTAAGTGGTAAGAAGATATCTAAAACTAGTCTATCAAATTCATTTGTTGGTCCTGCTGAAACAGATGAAGTCACAGAAAAATTACCAAAAGGAAGCTCTTTTACATTTATCCAAACTATGGCAGTAAACCTTCCGAATCTTAAAAATCGAGACGCATAAATAAAATTAATACCACTGAAACTTTGTGGTACATTAATAGAGCACACCACATCATCAATGCCATTAAAATCATAAGTATTTAACATGTTATCGATAACTACTTTCATGATATCATTAACACCGAAATTTGGAGGATATGTAGAACTAGGAACATAATCCCAGGTAACAGCACCATCATTTCTGTCGATATCAATACCCAATGGAAATGGTGCGTTTGCTATTAAAGGCCTAGATTCCTCACCCTTATAACCTTGCGGTAATGTTATTACGAATAGAGGTGAAGAATGTGGGAACGGTAATAATTGTGGGTTTTGTAATATAGGTACTTGAGTTAATGGTATAACGCCAGTTTGAGCATATTTATAGTAAGCTCCAGTTGGACCTGTAAGTGTGTTATTTCCATTTCCATTTACGCATGTTGTTTGAAAATTTGCAAGACCATTTTGGTTATTATTGATATCATTTGTACTGCATGATAGTATGGCTAGCAGAGTAAGTATAGAACTATATAATTTTATAAGTTTCATAATATATTGTTTATGGTTTTATTAAAACATCGTAATCAAATTAAAATGTCATCATTTTAATTTTCAATTTCATATTCAGTCCATTCTTGATTGTTCATTGAATTATCAATATTTGGGTTGTATAGCGCATTATCTGTTCCTATATATTCATTGTTATTATTGCCGTAATAATGATTGTTGTGTCCTTCTACTTGATAAGTTTGACCCGTATTTGGGTTGGAAACTGTGTTTCTTTCCCAAATACCGCTATTTATTGTTTTTGAATGTCCAGCATCATTAATATTATTTCTACGTTTCCAGCTTTCATGACTATCATCTAACATAGAACTATATGTGTTTCCTGTGTTTCTTATTGCTTGTCCTTGCAATCTAATTGCAGCCATACGTTGTTGATGCCCCGCATTACTTTGTTTCGATAAATTTGAATAATGATTATTATTAGCTTTAACCCATTCGGCATTTATTTGAAAGTTTACTAAAGCGTTTATAAAATCTTTTTTAGCTTGCTTATAAATGTTCTTAGGAGCGCCCATGGAGTTTAAGGTGTAGCCCCAGTCCATACCGCCAATGGTAGTGTATTGATTTGTGAAATAACGAATAATACCAATTGATATGCTTCCATCTTTATCTTCCCACTCCGTAGCTATACACTGATATTGTTTGTTTTCAGGGCTAGCTTTAAACAAATAGCTATCAAAGCGTTTGTCAAATTTGGCGAGTTGAGATATTGGAAATTGATTTACCAAACGCAACCCTTGAGATTCTGCATAAGGCTTTAAATCTTCTTGAATAACTCTATTAATATTTTTAGGGGGTTTAACATTGCTTCCACTCTGTTTAGCATATTGGTTGCGTTGCGGATTATTTGAATAAAAATGAGATATAAAACGCTCTCCATATACCTTTACTCCGTTTTTAGATTCAAATAAAATACCTTCTTTAGTATTGTTGCTTTTATTCCATGCTTTAGGAATAGGCATAACACCTACGGGCATGCCAAACTGTTTGCTCATTACCTTATAGCCTTTTAGCTTACTGGTGTTTGTTGGTTTTTTTGTGGTTTGATTGTCGCTATTGTAAGTCCTAGAATTAATATTAAATTCTGCAAAATCGTTGTTTTCTTTTTGTTGTCCGCAGGAAAAAAATAAAACTGTTATCAAGGCAAAGAAGTAAATAGATGTTTTCATAAGGGTAGTGTATAGATTATTAATCATTTATACTATCTCATCGAACGTATTTAAAAATGTCATCATTTAAATTGAAAAAAGACAATCAATATAAGCCCAAATGTGCTTTACTTGTTAAGTAAAAGCCATGTTTGTTAAACTAAAAAACCACCGTATTTAGCGGTGGTTTTTAATTTACAAATGAAGCTGTGATTTGCTTTCATCAAATTTAAAAGAAAAAATATCCTACTGAAAGCATAAATAGGCTGTTTTTTACATTTTCACTACTGTCTGAAGAAATATTTGATAAACCAAAATTATAACGTGCAGATATATTTATACCATTTTCCAATTTGTATCCTGCTCCTATACCAAATGAAATATCGGTACTATTAAAAAAATTAGATATATCTTGCTCTATAGCGTTATTGGAAACAGCTGATGAATTAGCATTTGATGATTTGGCATTTGTTGCTCTTTCTGAAGAGCCTGTAGTGGGTGTATTAGTGTTGCCTCCAGTATTTATATTATCTACTTGAATAGTTGCAGATAATAAGTAGCCAATTTGAGGCCCAGCTTCTATACTTAATTCTTCGTTTACATAATACTTCCCAATTATTGGAAGGTTTAAATAATTTAGAGTACCAGTTCCATTAGCTACTTTATAACCTTGTGAAGAAAATAAAAGTTCTGGTTGTAAGTAGAATTCAGTTGATAAAGGGATTTCTGCCATACCCCCAAAATGAAGAGCTGTCCTGCTTCCTGTACTTTTAATATCTCCAGATGCTGAGGCGAAGTTAATTCCACCTTTTGCTCCAAATTTTATGTCTTGTGAATTTACAGTTAATACAAGACTTAGAATTACAATTGTTGTTACATAAATTTTTTTCATTGGTTTGATTTTTAAATTAGTATTTATTTTTAATTGAATTATGTTATTACGTTTCATTGATTTTTAGTTGAGTTATGTTTAGGTTATTTCTTTTTCATACAAATAGTTTGAAAATGTCATCAAGAAAATATCATTTATAGTATTTTTGTAAAATGAGTAAGCCATTAACAGAGCAAGAATTGCATAATCTAGCCATGAATCATGTTGGTAAGGATTTAGAACAGAGGGGGTTTGAGTTTATAGCTGTAAATAGCAAATTGAAAAAACACCCACAATTTGTTTGTATTGATAAAAACAAACAATATTTTTTTGTTATTGTTCGTGCTGTAATACTTCCTGAAAACCCAAATAATTATGATGTGGTTTGGATGGAGTCTTTTAAAAGTCACGCTCGAGAGAAAGATGCAAAAGTCCTGTATGCTGGTGTTGGTATTGGAAGTACTGAAGGCGAAAAGGAACCTATTTACTTAAATCAAGATTATTTATTAGAGTATAATGGTATTCAGGTTTTAGAAACTAATTTAAATTGAAAAGAAATATTAAAAAATGAATAAATTTTTATTGGGGTTATTACTTCTTGCAATTAGTTTTTCATGCAAACAAAATACTAAAAACACAAAACTTGCTGGCGCTGTTTTTGGAACAAGTTATTCTATTATTTATAACTCTAATGTTAATTATCAAATTCAATTTGATAGTTTGTTTTATGCAATTAATAAGTCAATGTCTACTTATCAAGTTAATTCAGATATTTCAAAACTTAATAGAAATGAATCCTTTGAAATTGATGAACATTTTGTGAAAGTTTATGATGCTTCAAAAGAAATTTTTGGACTAACAGAAGGTGCTTTCGATCCTACAATTGGCAACGTAGTTAATGCATGGAAATTTGGAGCAGAAAACATTATTGAAGATATAGATAGTTTAAAAATTGATAGCTTAATGCAATATGTAGGATATGATAAAACATATCGACTTGAAAATACTATAAGAAAAGCAAATCCAAATGTGTATTTAGAATTTAACGCTATCGCTAAAGGGTATGCTGTAGATGTTATTAGTGAGTTTTTGGAAAGTCAAAGAATAAATAATTATTTAGTTGAAATAGGTGGAGAAATAAGGGCTAAGGGTCTTAATTTAGAAAATCAAAAAAACTGGAAAGTTGGTTTAGAAGAACCAAATTTTGAGGGAGAACAATCTATTTTAAAGGCCATTAGTTTACATGATGAAGCTATGGCAACTTCTGGCACATACAGAAAATTTAAAATTGATAAAAATGGTAAGCGTTATGCGCATATAATTGATACAGATACTGGCTATCCAAGTAAAACAAATTTGCTAAGTATAACGGTAATTACTGAAGATTGTATGACGGCTGATGCTTATGCTACTGCTTTTAAATCTATGGGTATTGAAAAAGTTAAAACCTTTTTGAAGACCCACCCCGAACTTAAGGTGTTTTTAATTTTTGAGAATGACAAACAAGAATTTGAAACACTTGCCTTAAATGGGTTCTCGGTAGACTAGTTATTTAAAAACTACAGGAATAATTTCGCCTTTAGCCAAACAAAAATTTTCTATCACTTCCTCGGAAAGAGAACTTGTATAGTCAACTTCTTCAACTTTAAAACCAATACCTCGAAGCTTATCAAAATAATCACGCCCATATACACGAACATGGTCATATTGACCAAATATTTTAGCACGCTCTTTTTTATCTGTAATGCTATTATCCTCAAAAGTAACTTCTCTTTTTAAATCTTGAGGAATTTGAAAAACACCCATACCACCAACTTTCAAAATACGATATAATTCTTGCATTGCTTTGGTGTCCTCTGGAATATGCTCTAAAACATGGTTGCATAAAATAACATCAAACTCATTGTCTTTAAAAGGAAGGTTACAAATATCTGCTTTTACATCTGCTAAAGGTGAATTTAAATCTGTTGTAACATAATTTAAATTACTCATGTTTTTGAAGCGTTTATAAAACGCTTGTTCAGGAGCAAAATGAAGCACTTTTAATTTTTCTGAAAAGAACTTCGTTTCGTTTTGAAGATATAGCCAAAGTAATCTATGGCGCTCTAAACTTAATGTTGATGGAGATAACACGTTATTGCGTTGGTTGCCATAACCATAAGGTAAAAAGGTTCTAAAACTTTTGCCATCAATAGGATCTGTGAATTTGCCTCCTTTTAAAAAAAATGCTAAAACTGGGCGAATTACATAGCTTAACCTTATAAGTAAAGGTCTAGGAACTATATTGAGAATAGTCTTAAAAAGGCGTTTCATGCTTAAAGCACTAAAGCTTTTTGTCTGAATTCTTCTTCTTCATTAGAAGTAATTCCTAAAGCTTCATAAATATATGCAAACGTTGAAAGCAATTCAGGTTTGCCATCAATTAAAGCAACATCATGCTCAAAGTGTGCGGAGGGTTTATTGTCTTGAGTAGTTATTGTCCAACCGTCTCTATGTTGCTTAATCCTATGTGTTCCTAAATTAATCATAGGCTCAATGGCTACTACCATGCCTTCAATAAATTTTTTGCCTCTACCACGTTTTCCGTAGTTTGGCATTTCTGGGTCTTCATGCATTTTGCTGCCTAAACCATGACCAACTAATTCGCGTACCACACCATATCCATGATCTTCACAATATTTTTGAATGGCATAACCAACATCGCCAACACGATTATTGGCTTTAAATTCTCTTATACCTACATATAGAGATTCTTTGGTTACTTGTAATAATTTTTCTGTTTCGGGGTCAATATCTCCTACTGCAAATGTATAGGCATGATCACCATAAAAACCATTTTTTAAAGCACCGCAATCTATTGAAATAATATCGCCTTCAACTAAAGGATTTCCATTTGGAATGCCATGTACTACCTGTGAATTAGGGCTCATACAAAGCGTATTTGGAAAATCATATAATCCTAAAAATCCAGGGATTGCGCCATGGTCTCTAACACATGTTTCAGCTATTTTATCTAATTCAAGCGTTGTTACTCCAGGTTTTATTGCCTTAGCTAATTCGCCTAAAGTCTTAGATACGATTAATGCACTTTCTCGCATTAATTCAATTTCCTCTTTTGTTTTAACAATAATCATAAATATAATAATAGGAGTACAAAGATACTTAAAAAGACAATTTATTTAAATAATCTAAAAAAGCCTTTCCTTTTTTCGGGAATAGGGGGTGTTGAATTTGTTAGCATTTGATAAACTTCTCCCCAGCCTGGAAAACCACCTATGTTTCTATCATCAATAAATAAATCTGCGTTTATTTTTCTACTAATGTCATCTGTGTATTCTTCTTCGGTAAAACTTTTGTTTACTGCATAAAAACGGATACCATTATCCTCACAAAATTTAACAGCTTCATCAAGTTTGTCACCACATCTGTAAGTCCATAAAATGAGACGATGACCATCTTCCTGAAGCTTTTTTAAAGTTTCAAAAGCAAATAGAATAGGTTTTCCTATTTTTGGATATGCATCTTCAACAACAGTACCGTCAAAATCAACAGCAATAATAAGAGTATCGTTAAAATTCATTTCGTTTAGGGGCATTAATTACCCTGTAAAGTTAATTATTTCTATTTTATCGTTAAACTAATGCGTGTTGAGTCATTGCTAGAGGTTGTTCAACATTCATGAGTTTTAATATTGTCGGTGCCATATCTCCTAAAACACCATCTTTAATTTCTTTTAACTCATTATCAATTAAAATAACGGGAACAGGGTTTGTTGTATGTGCCGTATTTGGAGAGCCATCAGGGTTTATCATGGTTTCACAGTTTCCATGATCTGCTATTAAAAGTGTGGTGTATCCATTGTTTAAACCAGTAGTTACAACATCTTTAACACAGGCATCAACTGCTTCGCAGGCTTTAATTGCTGCTTCCATAACACCAGTATGTCCAACCATATCACCATTTGCAAAGTTTAAGCAAACAAAGTCAACATCGCCTTTTTCAAGTTCGGGTACAAGAGCATCCTTTAATTCGTAAGCACTCATTTCTGGTTTTAAATCGTAAGTTGCTACTTTCGGTGAGTTTTTAAGAATGCGAGATTCTCCTTCAAAAGGTTTTTCTTGCCCTCCAGAAAAGAAAAATGTAACATGTGGGTACTTTTCTGTTTCAGCAATTCTAATTTGCTTTTTACCGTGTTTAGCTAATACTTCTCCTAGTGTTTCAGTAATATTGTCTTTATTGAAAATAACCTTTATTCCATTAAATGCATCGCTGTAATTTGTTATGGTTACATAGTACAAGTCGATTTTTTTAGTATTGTACTCAGGGAAATCTTTTTGATTTAACATTTCGGTTAATTCACGACCTCTGTCCGTTCTGAAATTAAAAAAGATAACAACATCATCCTTTTCAACTTTGGCAACAGGTTCATTATTATTTGTAATAATTAACGGTTTGATAAACTCATCAGTAATATCGTTATCATAATTGACTTGAATTTTTTCAGTTGGATTTGTTGTTTTAGTACCAACTCCATTTACTATAGCATCATAAGCTAGTTGTACACGTTCCCAACGATTATCTCTATCCATTGCATAATAGCGTCCTGTAATGGTAGCTATTTTTGTTCGTGTACCTTTAATATGGTTTTCCAAATCTTCAACATAGCTTTTTCCTGATTTAGGATCTACATCTCTACCATCGGTAAAAGCATGTACAAAAGAGTTTACTCCAGCTTTATTTGCTGCATCAATAAAACCTTTTAAGTGGTTAGTGTGAGCATGAACACCTCCATTACTTAGTAGCCCTAAAAAGTGAACATTTTTATTATTGTCTGAAGCATATTTTAAAGCATCAACTAATACCTTTTCATCCTTTAAAGTGTCTTTTTCTATGGCTAAATTAATTTTAGCTAAATCTTGATATACAATTCTACCAGCACCTAAATTCATGTGTCCTACTTCACTATTTCCCATTTGGCCTTCTGGCAGACCAACGTGCAAACCATCTGTGCGAAGTGTTGCATAAGGGTATTTTTTATATAAAGAATCTATGAATGGTGTGTTGGCATGATCGATAGCAGAAACTTTTGGGTCTGGAGAATTTCCCCAACCGTCAAGAATCATTAAAATAACTTTTTTGTTCATTTTTTTTGTTAAAATTTTAAAACTAAACAAAGATATGAAACTTAGTTATAAATGAAGCAATAAACCCTTTGAAATGCCTTATTTATTAAGGATTTAGCATAATTATCAATAGTGGCTATTTTAGTTAACAATGTGTGAAATAAACGTTAAAAATGTGTTATATCTTAATTTTTGTGTAACAGATAGAATTTATTATCGTCTCTTTAGTATATCAAAAAACATAAATCAATAAATCAAATTAAAATCTTTCATCATGAAAAAAACAATCATTATTTCCGCAATCGCATTATGCTTTTCAATTGTATCTGTTAATGCAACTCCTGAAAATTCAACTATTAATTATGAAGTAGGAGCTTTTTTTAAAGTGAATTCTTTTTGTGTTTCTATTGCAAAAGGCGATTTAGAAACAGTTCAAAAATTAATTAGTAGAGGTGCAGATGTTAACGAAGTATCCAATGGAATGACTCCTGTTATGTATGCTGCAAAATTTAATAGAACGGATATTTTAGAACTTCTAATTACTCATGGGGCTAATTTAAAAGTAAAGTCTAATAATAAAATGACAGCTTTAAAATATGCAAAAATACATGGCGCAAAGGATGCTGAAGCTATTTTAATTAAAGCTATTGCTGATGCAAAACAAGCTAAAAAAAGAAAATAATTATAGAAATTAATAATTATTTGAGTTAGTCACTCTAAAAAAAGCCTCGTTTAACGAGGCTTTTTTGTGTTATATTGAAATTGATACTATTGATTTTTGTATTTAATTATGGCTTCTTCAATTTTTTCAATCCTATTATCAGGGTCTGGGTGAGTGCTTTTAAATTCTGGAACCCGATTTGGTCCAGCTGCACTTTTTAAAATTTCCATAACACCTATCATCTCTTTCGGATTATAACCTGCTTTAATCATAAATTTAACGCCAAGATCATCACTTTCCAATTCATCATCTCTTCCATTAGTTAATAATGTATTTTGACCAATTCCACTTACTAATCCGCCCATATCTGCTCCAACAGATCCGGCTGTGGCTAAACCTTGCCAGTATTCACTTTCAGCAATACGCTCTGCGCTATGCCTTCCTAAAACGTGTCCTATTTCATGCCCTAATACACCAGCTAATTGATCTTCATTCTCTAATTTAGAGAAAAGAGCATGTGTTATAAATATTTGCCCCCCAGGTAATGCAAAGGCATTAATAGCATTGGGGTCGGCTAATAAGTGAAATTCGTATTTATAAGGTGTCTGTCTAGCAATACTATTATTTACTAATTTATTTCCAACATTATCTACTAATGCTTGATATTGGTTGTTTGGGTGCAAACCGCCGTGCTGTTGTGCCATTTGAGGTGCGCTCTGTAAGCCAATAGCAATTTCTTTATCTGGTGTCATTGATATAGTTTGCATTCTTCCTGTATATGGATTCTCTTCTCTTTGGCTACATCTTTTGAATACAAAAAATAAAGCTATGGCTACTCCAATTAATAAACGGACTTTTAGATTTCTTCCTCTCATTTTAAAAAAATTTTGAAACTAAAATTACAAAATTTTAGTTTATAATAATTTTGACACTTATTTTTAAGTTAAGTCACTCTTTTTGAATATAGTGGTTTATAGCGTTTTCAACATGGTGTAGTGAATACCTATATTTTTTATGTTGAATGCGTTACCTGTAACTTGATAATTGTTTTTTTTGTAAAAATTAATAGCTACTTCTCTGGCGTTACACCAAAGGGTTTTTACCTTTTTTTCTTTGAGTAAATTTTCTCCTTGTTTTAAAATGACGTTTCCTAGACCTTTACCTTGAAAGGGTTTTAGAATTGCCATTCCTCTTAATTGATATTGATTTGCTTCTGAAATATTAGGATTTGAATTTTTAAAAAAGGAGCATATACCAACTAATTTATACTCAATAAAAAGACCTAAATGTATGGTGGTTTCTAAATTATCGCCATCAAAAATACAAGTTTCAATGGGCTTTCCTGTTCTTAAAACAGAATGTCTTACAGTATAAGTTTTTGTTGAGGTTATGGTTTTTATTTGATATTCTGAAGTGTTGATACTTTTTGTTTTTTCAAACTTAAAAATATTTTGAAGAATTATTATCTTCACTTAAAATTTATTTTATGCCGTTTGAATTTAAAATTATTGAAAAAGAGCATATTAATGCTGTGGTTCCACTTGTGCAAAAATTGAATGATTTTAAAGTCTCAGAAGACGTTTTAAAACAACGTTTCTCAGAAATGATTACTCAAAATTATGAGTGTGCAGTAATTTATGATGGTGATAAGCTTATTGGTGTTTGTGGATTATGGTATTGTACAAGGCATTATTCTGGTAAGAGTGTAGAGCCAGATCATGTTATAATAGATGATGTTTACAGAGGATTGGGATTAGGTAAGCAATTTTTTGAATGGATTTATGCGTATGTTTCAGAAAAGGAGTTTGAGGCTATGGAGTTAAATACGTATGTGAGTAATTATCAATCACATAAATTTTATTTTAATGAGGGCTTTAAAATTTTAGGCTATCATTTTTTGAAAAAGCTTTGATTTTTTCTTGCAGAAGAAGAAAGTGTTTATATATTTGCATCGGAATTAAAGGCGGGAGTAGCTCAGTTGGTAGAGCGTCAGCCTTCCAAGCTGAATGTCGCCAGTTCGAACCTGGTCTCCCGCTCAAAAAGCTTCATAGAAATATGAGGCTTTTTTTATGCAGATTTGTTTTAGTTTGGATCATGCTGTGGCATTGATTGCTACACCCTGCATGAAGGATAGTAGTGGAAAGCCCACAGCGGAGGCACGGAGCGAGGACTTGTAGCGGATAGCCTGACCCTTTAGGGGCATGCCCAAACTATTATTTTAATTGATTTAATTCTATGCCAGTTTCAACCTCATATGGTGTTTTGTTGTATTCGAAAATTCTGGCTGTTAATGCTCCTTTTAAAATTATAGAATTGTTATTAACATGCAGCCAACTACCTTCTCTTAGTCCTATTACTGGCTGGGTATTGAAGTAATGAAATTCTTTTATTCTGGTTTCTCGAGTTTCACCTTTATGATTGCTATTTGGGTTTGGGTCTAAATAATGTGGGTTTATATTGAATGGGACTAAACCTAGAGCATTGAAATTTGGAGGATATACTATGGGCATATCGTTAGTGGTTTTAATGGTTAAACCGCAAATATTGCTACCAGCGCTTGTGCCTAAATACGGTGTGCCATTTTGTATGGTTTGTTTTAGGGCATTAATTAAGTTGTTTTTGTGTAATTGATTTGCTAAAACAAAAGTGTTGCCGCCACCTGTAAAAATGGCTTCTGCATTTTTAATGGCTTTGGTTGGGTTTTCAAATTCGTGAATGCCTTTTACTTGTTTATCAATTTTTTTGAATGCTTTTCTTGCTATTTCTGTGTAATCTTTATGCGAAATACCACTTGGTCTTGCATAGGGAATAAAAAGTATGGTGTTGGCGTTTTTGAAAAACGTTTTTAAATGGTCTAAAATATATCCTAAATATCCGCTACCATGAACTGTTGAGGTGCTGGCTATGATTATGTTACGCATGAATTATAATTTTATATAAAATTAATTGATTATTTGTATTAAAAAAATGATAGCTTTTCTTTTTAAGAAACGAATTAAAGTAGTAATTTGAAAATAAAAATTATGAAACGATTTTTATTGATTTTTGCTTTAGTGTCTTCTTTATCATCTATATCTCAAACAATTACTCGAATTGAGGTTTCGGGGAAAATTATTGTTGAAGGCAGTGATATTTCTGGTATTACCATATTTAATGCATCTTCAAATACTGGAACGATTACTGACGAGAATGGAGAGTTTAAAATAAAAGTAACGTTAGATGACACTATTGAAGTAAGTGCATTGCAATATCAAAATATTAGTTTTAAAGTTAATGAGGCTATTATTAAATCTAAAAAAATGAAGCTTTTTTTAATTGAAGAAATTAATAGATTAGATGAGGTTATTGTTTTTACAAAAGGCTTGTCGGGTAATTTGGATACTGATTTAGCGGATACCAAACCTTTTGAGCCGCAATTAGATGCCTTGTATTTTGGGGTTAAAAATAGTAAGGAATATGATTTTGAAACGGACTATAAAACGGATGTAGAAAATGTTACTGTTGACAGGCAGCATTTACCAATGGTTAATGGTTTAAATATTGTAAATGTTGTAGACCAGTTATTATTGCCTTTATTTAGATCTGAGGTTAAGGATAAAAAGAAAGCTGGCGTACCAGATGTACCAATAGAGTCTATTAAATATTACTTTGGATCTGAGTTTTTAGTTGATAATTTTAATATTCCAGAACATCGTGTTGAAGAGTTTATTCAATTTGTTGAAAGTGGTGATTTTGATTTTTCTTTGCTTAATTATGGCAAGGAAATGGAATTTCTAGAAATTTTAAATGCTAAAAGTGTGGCTTTTTTAAATGCTAAAAACTAAACTGGCTTAAAAGCATTTAACAAAACATTAAAAATCATTTACATTTTTTTTAAGATTTGAAATACGTTCTTTACGCTCTAATTTAACCAATTTGAGTAGAGTATTACTATTTCTTTTTTTAATTTTATTATCACTTCCTGTTCTTGGTCAGTCTATTAAAGTATTAGGAAGGGTAGAAGGTGAAAGAAATATTGAAAATATTCATGTTATGAATAAAACCGCTCAAGTTTTTACTATAACTGATAATAAAGGGCATTTTCATATCACTGCTAAATTAAATGATACTTTAACGTTCTCATCTATACAGCATAAATTAAAGGAAGTTATTGTTTCATCTCAGATTATTGACAATAAAGCCGTTTTTGTAAAATTAGACGAACATATTAATGAGTTAGATGAAGTTATTGTCGGTAAAGTTTTAACTGGCGATTTAATTTTAGATATTAATAATACAGAAGGCGATGCGCCTATTAACTTCTATGATGTTGGTATTCCTGGTTATACAGGTAAACAAGCTACGCAAAGTGAGAGACGTTTATATGAAGCAGGAGAGTTTAAACCTATAATGTTATTAGGTCTTTTAGGAGGAGGTATTCCGATAAACCCAATATTAAATGGTATTAGTGGTAGAACAAAAATGCTTAAGACCAGAGTTAAAACTGAAGAAAAGGAGGCGTTAATGCGAAGTATAAAAGCAAGACTTGCAAAAGATTTTTTTGCTTCAAACCCAATAGAAGAATCATTGAAAATGGATTTTTTTTATTTCTGCGCAGACGATAAAAATTTTATAAAGTATTGTAAAAATAAAGGAGATTTTGATACCTTAATTTTTTTAAGAAAAAAATATAAGCAGTATTTAGAAAACATGAGTTCTAATAAAAAATAATAAACTTTGGAATGCTTTTTGAAAAACAAAAAAGTATTTTAGTTATCTTTAAATCATAAATATGAATTTTTTTAAATTACTGATATTCATAACTATAATTCCTTTTTTTGCATTTACATCTATGCACAAATATTATATAAGTGTTACTCAAGTTAACTATGTTGAGGAAAAGGAGTCGGTTCAAATAATTTCTAGAATTTTTATTGATGATTTTGAAAATGCTTTAAAATCAAATTATGATGAAAGCATTATACTAGCTGAAAAAAATGAGCCTGAAATAGTTGATACTTATATGGATACATATCTGCAAGATAAAATCAAATTACAAATAAATAATAAAGACGTTTTGTTCAATTTTATAGGTAAAGAATATGAAGGCGATATTGTAAGATGTTACTTAGAGGTTGTTGACGTAAAACATATAGAAACTTTCTCCATTACAAATAGTGTTTTATTCGATTTGCAAACAGATCAACAAAATATTGTGAAAACGAAAATAAACGCTAAGAATAAAAGTGTTATTTTAAATTATGACAATCCTAATGCTTTGTTAAAATTTAATTAAAATAAAGTAAATTGAATATGTAATTTAGTATTTTCGTGCACATTTTATGATAATCTTCTAACGAAAATTGGTAAAAACACTTTATTTTCTAATTAAACAAAAAACAACTATGAAAAAGCACGCGTATCTTTTCTTATCGTTTGTATTTATTTTTTCTGGCGTTTTTGCTCAAAAGCAAGCTAATGAAAAACCACAAGGACATACAGATCAAAACAAGTTTAGACAAATGAAAGATGTTTTGGCAACACCAAACGAAACACGAACAGCTTCGGGGGCTCCAGGTCATGCATATACACAACAACAGGTTGATTATGTAATGAATATTCGTTTGGATGAAGATAAAAACCAAATTTTTGGAGATGAAAAAATAACATACCATAATAACTCTAAAGATAATTTAGAATATTTATGGATACAGTTAGATCAAAATATGCGTGCTAAAGATTCTAAAACCCCTGAAGCTAATGCAGAAAGGTTTAATGCTCCTTTTAATGGACCAAAGTCTTTTGTCAAAGCAAATATGAAAGAACGTTTTGATGGTGGTTTCAATATAGATTATGTTAAGAATGAAGATGGGGCGGATTTATCACACTCTATAAACAGAACTATGATGCGCATTAATTTGCCTAAGCCATTAGCTTCTGGTGATGTATTTAAATTTAGTATTAAATGGCACTATAATATAAACGATATTAATGTAGATGGCGGTCGTTCTGGTTTAGAAACTTTTCCAGATGGGAATAATAATTATACTATTGCCCAGTTTTACCCAAGGTTATGTGTTTATGATAATGTTGAAGGTTGGCAAAATATGCAGTTTTGGGGACGTAGCGAATTTGCTTTAGAATTTGGAGATTTTGATGTTAAGATAACCGTTCCTGCCGATCATATTTTAGAAGCTACAGGAGAGTTGCAAAACTCTAAAGAAGTTTTGTCAAAAGAACATCAAAAACGTTTAAAAATTGCTGAAACATCATTCAAAAATCCTGTTTTTATAGTGACACAAGAAGAAGCTGAAGCTGCCGAAAAACAAAGAAGTACTAAACAAAAAACCTGGCATTTTAAAGCTAATAGAGTTAGAGATTATGCATTTGCCTCTTCAAGAAAATATATTTGGGATGCTATGGCAGTTAATATTAATGGTCGTTCTGTAATGGCTATATCTCTTTATCCAAAAGAAGGAAATCCTTTGTGGGAAGAACATTCTACAAGAGTTGTTGCAAATACTTTGGAGGAATATTCTAAACTTACTTTTGATTATCCTTATAGTAAGGCAATATCAGTTCATTCAGAAAGACAAGGTATGGAATATCCAATGATATGTTTTAATTATGGTCGTCCTAAACCCGATGGAACTTATTCAGAACGCGTAAAAAGAGGAATGATTGGAGTAATAACACATGAGGTTGGTCATAACTTTTTTCCAATGATTGTAAATAGTGATGAGCGCCAATGGACTTGGATGGACGAGGGTTTAAACTCATTTGTTGAAACTTTAGCAGAGCTAGATTATGATCCTAATTTTATAACAGGAAACCTTCCAAAAGACATTGTACCTTACATGGGTGGCGATCAAATTAATATTTCTCCTATCATGTCTCATGGGGATTATGTGTACCAATTTGGACCTAATGCTTATACAAAACCTGCAGCAGGATTATATATGTTAAGACAAACTATAATGGGGCCAGAATTGTTTGATTATGCATTTAGAACTTACTCACAACGATGGATGTTTAAACATCCAACACCTGCAGATTTCTTTAGAACTATGGAAGATGCTTCAGCTATGGATTTAGACTGGTTTTGGAGAGGTTGGTTTTATACAACTGATTATACAGACATTGGAGTTAAAAGTGTTAAGCAATACTATTTAACGGATCAACCTACAGAAACAGCAAAAGAAACGGCGAGAAAGTATAATATGGATTTGGCTGAGTTTAAAGATAGATTAGTTTATTACGCTGAAGTTAAAGACGGTAAAATGCCTAACAATGTAAAGAGTATTTCAGATTTTAATTTTTTAAATGATTATTTGGTAAGCCTTCCAGAGGCTGAAAAAGCAAAATTAAAAGAAGCACCTAAATATTTTTACGAAGTAACTTTTGAAAAACCAGGAGGGTTAGTAATGCCAATTATTATTGATATTGCATATGAAGATGGAACTATTGAAAGAAAAACATTTCCAGCTGAAATATGGAGGTACAATGACAAGGAGGTAAGTAAGGTGTTTAGAACAAATAAAGCTATAGCAGGTATTATTGTTGATCCAGATTTGGAAACGGCAGATGTTGATACCTCTAATAATTCTTGGCCTAAAAAGGTTGAAGAAAATAAGTTTGACAAATTCAAAGAAAAGGTAAAAGGTTAATAACTTATTATTTTTTGAAAAGCCGATTTTTTAAAATCGGCTTTTTTTTATTCTAACAAAACATCTCACTATATTTGTACTGTGATACAGCAAACAACATTTTTATTTATTAGTGGAGGAGAAATAGCATTTATTCTATTTATAGCAATCATGGTATTCGGTGCCGATAAATTGCCAGAGATTGCTCGTGGGCTAGGTAAAGGCATGCGCACACTTAAAGACGCTACCAATGATATTAAGCACGAAATAACAAAAACTGCCGAAAAAAACGGACTTGATACTAGCATTACTAAAGATGTAAAAAAAGAGCTTGATAAAGTAAAAGATGATATAGAAGATTTTACAGGTTCTGTAAAACGTAAATTTTAACCTTTTATCTGTTCGTCGATATGTAGTTCATCTATTTATCATTTTTATCTTACATTTTATCGATTTTGTAGAAAACGATGTATTCTTTAAAATATATTTGGAGTCCCTCCCAAATCTATAATTATTGAAATATGAAAGCAATCCTACTTGTAAGTTTTCTGTCTTTTACCACCTTAATCTTCGGTAAGAATGATAGAGATATCATTAAGGAAATTGATGATATTAACTCTTCTGCCTCTGTTTTTTATAAAAATGAAGAAATAGTAAAGTCTTTTAAAAAGTTTATTATTGCCAAGGCCTTGTCTGATTCTATTCAAGATACTTATGGTAGTGCTTATGCCAATTATAATTTAGGTAATATTTATAATTTGATGGAAAATTATGAATCAGCAAAAGAATCGTACTTTTTATCATTAAAAGATTCAGAAAGAATTGACGATACCTATTTAATTGCTAGTGCATCTAGAAATCTAGCCGCGATATTTAAGGAAGAGAGAAACTTTAGTAAGGCGCATGAATATTTGATGAATGCATTAAAGACTGTTTCAAAACATAACCTACATAAGTCATCTGAAATTACCACTTTAAAAACAGTTGAGTTTGAGACAAGACTTAACCTTTGTGAATTATATATAACCACTGGGAATTTTCAAGAGGCTATTGTTAATCTTTTAAAAGTAGGAGATTATATAAAATATAATTCTGTAACACCTTCAGAAGAAAGTTACTATAATTATATATATGGTAGTTATTACACACATAAAAAACTATATAATAATGCTAATTCCAAATTTAAAAAAGCTGTAAATTTAATTGAGACGGATGAAGATGGTATAGATTATATGTTATTAAGTAAAGTGCATAAACAATTATCTTTATCATTGGCAAAATCTGGAAATAGTGATGAAGCATTTTTAAATTTGTTAAAGCATAATAGTTTTAAGGATAAATTTTTAAATGAGGAAAAAGTTAGACAAAACTCAATATCAAAAACTAAATTTCTTATTGAAGATTATAAGAATAATGCTGAAAAAGCTAACACAGAGCGGCTTTTACAGTTAGAAATAGCAAATAAAATACAAAGAGTAAATATTATTGTTATTGTGGCGTCGCTACTTTTATTTATTTCATTGGTTTTAATTTGTTTTGGATATATTACTAAAAGAAAACTAAGTTCCAAGTTAAAATTAAGAAATGAACAATTGGAAATAGCAAAGAATGAAGCATTAAAATCATCAGAATTAAAAAGTAAATTTATATCCAATGTATCTCATGAATTAAGAACGCCTTTGTATGGTGTAGTAGGTTTAACTTCTATAATGTTAGAAAGCAATGATTTAACAAGTAGAGATGTTAAATACTTAAAATCGCTAAAATACTCAGGAGACTATTTATTGAATTTAATTAATGATATTTTACATGTAGGTAAAATTGAATCAAATAATGTGGAATTAAATAACTCTTCAGTAAATATTCAAGCACTCATTCAGAATGTAACGGATTCATTTGATTATGGTTTAGAAGAATCAGGTAATAAAATACATATCATAATTGATGATTGTTTACCAGAATATGTCATGTGTGATAAATTGAGGTTAACTCAAGTTTTATTTAACTTAATAGGTAACAGCATAAAGTTTACTAAAAACGGTAATATTTATGTTAAAGCAATCTTGCAAGGCACTAATGATAATCTTGCCGAAATACGTTTTGAAATAAATGATGATGGCCCTGGTATTCCAAAAGAGAAACAGGCTACTATATTTGATAATTTTACTCAGTTAGCTGAAAATTCTAATACAAATTATCAAGGAGCTGGATTGGGGCTTTCAATAACGAATAAAATTGTTGGCTTATTTGATAGTAAAATAGAATTAGATAGCGAAGTAGATAAAGGAGCTACCTTTGGGTTTGTTGTAAGGTTTGAAATTGACTTTAAGGCTATTGAGCATATAAAAAGTAAAAAAGTTAATAAGATTTTTTCTACTACAGATTCTGAAAATATTAAAATATTAATTGCAGAGGATAATAAGATAAATCAAATTGTTACTAGTAATCTATTAAAAAAACATAATTTTAAATTTGATATTGTAGAGAACGGCCTTGAAGCAGTAGAGGCTTTTAAAAATGACAATTATGATTTAATACTAATGGATATTAATATGCCAAAAATGAATGGTAACCAAGCGACTATTGAAATAAGAAAAATTGATAGGCATTTACCTATAATAGCTCTTACAGCCTCTAACCAAGATGAGCTAAATGAAAATATATTAGATATAGGGTTTGATGATATAATAACTAAACCGTTTGATAATGAGTTGTTTTTTAATACAATTAACAATTTGCTAAAGCAAAGTAAGTTTAATAATATTGATGATGTTAAAGATGATGAAAATGCTTTGTATTTGGCATCTTAATCAATAAGCATTAGTTATATTTAGAATTGAAATTATAGTTTTCTGCTAATAGTCAATCCATCCCTAATAGGTAAGACAACAGTTTCAACGCGCTTATCACTTTTTAAAAGGGCATTATAATCAATAAGTGCAGGAGTAGAAGTATCATCCTTCTTAAATGTATTATCTAAAACTTTACCACTCCACAACACATTATCAGATAAAATAATACCTCCAAGATTTAACTTATCAATAATCACATTGAAGTAATTAGAGTAGTTTTCCTTATCAGCATCAATAAAAACCAAATCAAAAGTAGTATCAAGATTTGGGATAATATCCAAAGCATTTCCTAAATGCTGATGAATTTGTCTTCCATATCCAGATTTATCAAAATATTTTCGTTGAAAATCAACAAGTTCTTCATTAATATCAATCGTGTGTATTACGCCATCAGTCTGCATACCTTCAGCTAAACACAATGCAGAATAACCTGTGTAAGTCCCGATTTCTAATATGCTTTTAGGATTCACAAGCTTAGAAATCATACTTAAAAGTCTGCCTTGATAATGCCCACTTAACATCCTAGGTTGTAAAATTTTCTGGTATGTTTCTCTGTTAAGTTGTTGTAATAATTCGGGTTCATTCTCAGAATGAGCAACCACATAATCATCTAAATCTTCAGGTATAAAATGCATAACGTATTATCAATATTTTCAAAAGTATTGCTTTTTTGAATATCATTTTAAATGTGAGTGCAATTTATAACGGTTATTTAATGTTGTCCAGAATTTTTTATTAAAAACACTAATTATGTTGATGAGGTTCAAAAATACTTTAATAGCCAAATATATTATTAAACTTAACAATACGAAACAAAAAAATAAAAGTAGGAAGAAGCTATATAAAAAAATAAAAACTGGATAAATGTGTAACTTTTATTACAATAAATACACTAACTTGTAAGCTCTAAACGATAGAGTACTTACCTTATCAGAAACAACAATTACGTAAAGCATGAAACAATTATTAGCCTTATTCCTTTTATTTGCAACTACATTAGCATTTTCTCAACAAAACACACAAAATAATACGTTTGAATACGATTTAGAAAGCAAAATCCCAAAGGATACTTCTGCTATAAGAGGTCAATTACAAAACGGGCTTAAATATTACATTAAAGAAAATAACAGACCAAAAGATGTTGTAAACATCCGTTTGGCTGTAAAAGTTGGTCATCTCCAAGAAGATGATTCTCAACAAGGGTTAGCACATTTGTTAGAGCATATGGGGTTTAATGGTACTAAAAATTTTAAAAAAGACAAACTTGTTAAATATTTAGAAAGTATAGGGATGACTTTTGGCGCAGATTTAAACGCGCATACTAGTTTTGAAGAAACGGTTTATAAATTGACAATACCAAGCAAAGATTTAAAAAAAGTTGATAAAGCATTTCAAATTATTGAAGATTGGGCGCATAATATGTTATTGGAAGACAAGGCTATTAATGACGAACGACCTGTGGTTTTAGAAGAATTTAGAGCACGACTTGGAAGCGGTAATCGTGTTGGTAAAGAAAGGGCAGAGTTTATTTATAAAGGCATGCCTCAATTAAAATACTTTTCTGATGTAAAATTAGAGAATATTAAAAATTTTAAAACTGATGATATGCGTCGGTTTTATAAAGATTGGTATCGCCCAAACTTAATGGGAGTTATTGTAGCAGGTGATATTGAGTCTTCTTACGCAGAACAAAAAATAAAAAGGCATTTTTCGAAATTAACAAATCCTGAAAACGAAAAGTCATTATTTGTATATGATAGTGTACCATACCATAAAGAAACACGTGTTAAAGTTATTACCGATCCAGAAAAAACAATAACGTCTTTAGGGTTAGATTTTATAAATATTAGTCCAGTAAAACATAAACAAATATTAGCGAAACATCAAAAAGAGCGCATTATTCGAAGTATGATGATTTCTATGATTAATAGAAGATTGGTAGAAGTGTCTAATAGTGATACTCCTCCTTTTATTGGGGCAGGTGTTCGTTTAGGAGGTACTTTAAGTAAGTACCACCGTAAATTTTCTATAGGTGCGTCTTCTAGTGAGGCAGGCGTAAAAAACACATTAAAACATATGATTTTAGAACTTGAAAGAGTGAAGCGTTTTGGCTTTACAGAAAGTGAACTGAACCAGATGAAAAAAGACATGCTTGCCAGTAATGAAACGTTTTTTGAAGGTAAGGATGATTGGTATTCTAAAACATATTTAAGTCTTTTAGAACAAGAGTTTAAAAACGATTGGATACTATATTCTAAAGACTGGAAGTATAGTTTTTACAAAACTGTTATCCCTCAAATTAGTTTGAATGATGTAAAAGCTATGTTTAATACTTATTATCATAAAGATAACCGGGTATTAATACTAACTGCACCAGAAAAGGAAGAATTGGTGTTACCAACACAAAAGGAGTTATTACAA
This sequence comes from uncultured Algibacter sp., assembly GCF_947487575.1. GTDB lineage: Bacteria > Bacteroidota > Bacteroidia > Flavobacteriales > Flavobacteriaceae > Algibacter_B. The sequence continues at coordinate 138,536 of NZ_CANKXG010000007.1, forward strand.
ACGATTAAAGAAGTTGAGGTTGATAGCACAATTACAAAGTATATTCCAAAAGAATTAGGCAAGCAATTAATAAAAAATCTAGCACCTAAAGGTAGCATAGTTTCAGAAGAAACAGAATTATACGGTATTAAAAAATTAACACTAAGTAATGGAGCTAAAATTTACTACAAAAAAACAGATTTTGATAAAGAGAAAGTAACATTTAAAGCTTTTAGTTATGGGGGTAATTCATTAATGTCTGATGAAGATGTAAAGCGTGTAGGGCAATTAATGTCTATTGTAACATTTGCAGGAATTGGTGGGTTTAAAAGGCACGAATTATCTAAATTTTTGGCTGGGAAAAAGGTGAAAGTATCAACATCTGTGTCTACTTATAATGAAAGTTTAAAAGGGTCAGCAAGAGCTAAAGATTTAGAAACAATGTTTAAATTAATTTATTTGAATTTTACTAGCCTTAATGAAGATGAAAAAATATATTTATCCTATGCTGATAAAATAAAAGAAGTTACAAAAAACAGAAAATTGAAGCCTAGTGTTATTTTTTCAAACGAGATATCAAAAGTAACTCAGGCGGGAAACCCAAGATACATAAACATGAATGAAAGTGCTAACGTTGTTCGTCTTTTAGATTCAGTTCCTTATAGTTCTTTATATAAAGCATATACGGAGCGTTTTGAAAATGCAGGAGATTTTAATTTCTTCTTTGTTGGCGATTTTGACGAAGATTTATTGAAAGCATACGCCGAAACATACATTGCATCATTACCAAGTACTGATGAAAGAGAAGAGTATAAACTGTCTTCTTATAAAAATATACTTTCAGGTGAGCGTGTTGAGGTTAGAAAAGGTTTGGAAGAAAAGGCTACATTATTAATTAAGTTTGAAACAGAAGCAAAACATGTGAAAAAGGAAAGTGATGCCTTAAAAATGTTTGGTCAAATATTTAAAAACAGATTACGAAATAAAATTAGAGAAGAAAAAGGAGGGGTGTATTCTGTAAGGGCAAGTATTAAGCATGCTAGAAGACCATACTCTAAATACCTGGCATCTATTAAGTTTACTTGTTCACCAGATAATATTAAGGTGTTAGAAGAAGAAAGCTTAAAAGTGTTAAACGAATTTTTAAATGAAGGACCAACAAAAAAAGAAGTAGCTAGTGTTAAAGAGAATTGGGTTTTAAATAGAAAAAAAGATTTGGAAACTAATAAATTCTGGCTTGGTCATATGTATAATAAAATATATTGGAATCAGCCTTTTAAAGATTTAAGTGATTACGAAGAGAAGCTGTCAGAAATAACTCCTAAGTATATACAGAAAATAGCAAAAAAATATGTAGGGACACCAAGTTTAATTGCTAAACTATTACCAGAATCTAAGGAATAGTCAGAGAATAAAATTATACCTAAAGCTATAATTCATAAAGCCCTATTTTAACTATTAAAATAGGACTTTATGTTTTTTTAACTTAAAACCCTACTAATAAACTTTTGTTTAGCCAAATCATCATCACCACACAGCCACTGAATAACATTGTCTTCCCATATCGCATCATATTCGGTTTCGTTTATGATATTGCGTTCAATAGCCAAATCAAGTAACTTTCCTGGGTAAGATGATTGTGGTTCGCTCTCCATTTCACCCAAAGGGTAAGGGTCATCAAGCCCCATAATAACCTGTTTAGAGCCATGATTTCTAATTAACAATTCTAGTCCACCAGTATCATGAACCAAAGTGTCAAAAAAGATATTTCTATGGCCTACAGCTTTTCTGGGGTGGTGTTTGCCTTCAAATAAATCTGGTCTGCCATCAAAACCTTGAATACGTCTTCCTAAATTAATTTGTGCTAACTGCCCGCCATGTGCAAAGCAGGTACGCATGTTTGGAAATTTGTCTTGATACCCATTCAACGTTAAAAAATGATAAGCATCACCGCATTGGGCTAACATCCAAATTAAATGAAAACGCCATGAGGTGTTTTCTAATTTTATAAACTTCTCCCCATCATAAGGGTGTATTTCAACTGCCAAATTATACTTGTCCGCCAATTCAAAAATAGGCTCATTCTCCTCGTCAAAAATACAACGCCAAGTTCCTATGGTATCCATATAATGCGTTGGTAGGCATAATAATTGCATGCCATGGTTTTCAACACAACGCTCAATTTCCCAACAAGCACTTCTTATAAAAGCAGGATGCACAACAAAGCCACATGTAAATTTACTAGGGTTGTCATGCTGTACTTTAGCATTAAAATCGTTTTGAAAACGCAGTGCTTTTTTCATTTCTTCAACACGTAAACCATTTCCATAAAGCTGAGATAAATTTAAAACCACCGCATGGTCTAATTTGTTACGCTCCATCCACTCCAGCTTTTCATCCAAGAAAAAACTAGAATCAGTAACAGGACGTTTCCATCCTTTTTGAAGCATGAATTTCCGGTCTTTATCCACCCAAAAAATACCTTTTTCTCGCATAAATTCTGGTATTTCTTCTGGGTATGGAAGCAAATGTGAATGACCGTTAATTCTAAGTTTACGTTTTTCCATATGACGTCTTTGCGAGGCTTTTACCGTGGCAATCTTTTTATTAAATAAGTGATTTCTTCGTCGTAATCACGAATTCTATTTATGTTTTAGTCTATTTTAACTTTCTTCGGTGCTTGCATAACTTCTCCACAGTTAGGGCAAGAGCGCTTGTTTTTGTCACCATAGTACTTATCAAAAATCTTAGGCATATCTGTTTCAATATTATCTAGTGTAAAATCTTCTTCATACAATTTAGTTGTGCAATTTTCGCAAAACCAAAGTAATGCGTCTTGCATACCTTTTTCTCTAGGGTATTCGATTACTAAGCCTACGGTATTTGCACCGCGTTGTGGAGAATGTGGTACTTTTGGAGGAAGTAAAAATATGTCACCTTCTTTTATATGAATATCTTTCGGAGTCCCTTTATCAATAACCTTCAAAACAATATCACCCTCAACCTGATAGAAAAATTCAGGTGTCTCATTGTAATGATAATCCTTTCTGCTATTAGGTCCACCAACAACCATCACAATAAAATCACCATCTTTCCAAACCACTTTATTACCAACAGGAGGCTTTAAAAGATGTCTATTTTCTTCAATCCAAGCTTTAAAATTTATCGGAGGAAATAATTTACTCATTGTTTTATGTTTTGGGCGTTACCCCAAAAAGGGGTCAGGCTATCCGCTATATCTTTTTTGCAGAAAAAGCAAAAAAGGATGCCGCTTCTATCCTTAACGCAAATTCCTTACTAATATACAAACACCTTAAATTCTATTAAAGTTATCGTAGTTAAAAATTATAACGATTTGGTGCGTCCGCCATCAACAGGAATATTAATACCATTTATATAACTGGCGGCTTCACTAGCTAAAAATGTAATAGCGTTGGCAGTTTCTTCAGGTTTAGCAAAGCGTTTTGCAGGCGTGTAATTTTTCATGATTTCAGTCATTTCTTCAATGGAACGCTCTTCAATATTTGCTTTAATCTTAATAATTTCAGTTAAGCGTTCGGTATCTGTAAAACCAGGTAAAACATTATTTACTGTAATGCCAAACTCTGCAACTTCTATAGATAATGTTTTGCTCCAATTACCAACAGCACCTCGAGTTGTATTGCTAACGCCTAATCCAGGAATAGGTTCTTTTACAGAGGTCGAAATCACATTAATAATTCTGCCAAAACCCTGTTGTTTCATAAAGGGGATAGTAGCTTGAGCTAAAAGGTGGTTGCATTTTAAATGCATGGTAAACGCATTTTCAAAAGCTTCTAAACTAGCGGTTAAAATATTTCCACTTCTAGGGCCACTAGTGTTATTTACCACAATATGAAAACCATGTTCCTTCTCAATAAACTTTATAATCTGTTCTTGCAATTCTCTAGGGTTAGAAAAATCAGCAACAATATAGTTGTGGTTTCTGTGTTCGGGTAACTCTGTGAGTACTGCTTTTAGTTTTTCTCTGTTTCTAGCAACTAGGGTTACATTAACACCTTCTTGCGCTAGTGCTATAGCTGTGGCTTTTCCAATGCCTTGTGTGCTGCCGCAAACTAAGGCGTTTTTGTTATTTAAGTTTAGATTCATTTTAGTAAAGGTGAGCTTAAAGGGTTATTGTAATCCAGCAATTCTATCATCTTCTAAAATAGCTTCGGTTTCTTTTTTTACTTTTTCTAATGTAAGTTTTAAGTCGTCATCTAAGTTTAAAACACCATCAGTCAATAGATTTAAAATGGCTTTATCTTGAGCGCGTCCTCTTAACATCGCTTCTCTATAACCTATATCTTCATTAAAAGTTACTAATGAATATTTAGATGAATATGCATTAGGAAATTCCTTTTCTAAAGCCATTTCTAATTTACGCTTTTCTTGGAAAACAACCTGATTTACATGACCTTTCATTTCATAAAAGTTGTCAATAGCTAAATCTGCAATGGCATCAGTATCCTTTTTACGGGTGTTTTCATAAGCTTTAAAAGTAGCTTCCCAATCATCTAAATTTTTATCTAAAATGCTATCAAACTCAACAACATCTTCAAAAGAAGCATTCATCCCTTGTCCGTAAAATGGCACAATAGCATGTGCCGCATCTCCCATTAAAAGGGTATTGCCTTTGTAATGCCAAGGCGAACATTTTATAGTACCTAAAGGCGCAGTTGGGTTTTCAAAAAAGTCATCTAACAAATTTGGCATTACAGCTAAAGCATCTGGGAATTCGTTTTGGAAAAATTCTAGTACAATTTTTTCATTTGTTAAATTATTAAAATTGTATTCGCCTTCATCGTAACTTAAAAATAGTGTTACCGTAAAGCTTCCATCTAAATTTGGTAAAGCAATAAGCATATAATTTCCACGAGGCCAAATATGAAGCGCATTTTTATGGATTTTATAATCGCCGTTTTCTTTAGGAAGAATACTCAATTCTTTATAACCGTGTGTTAAATAGGCTTGTGAAAAACTGAATAAAAATTTCTTTCCTAAATAATAACTTTTTCGCATTGCAGAACCTGCACCATCTGTTGCGATAATAATATCAGCATCTTCAATAAACTCATCTTTACTATTATAATCTTTAAAAAGTGCAGTGGTTTTTTCAAAATCAACAGATTTGCATTTTTTATTAAAATGAATATTAACGTTTTTATGTTTTTCAGCTTCGTCTAAAAGTAAAGCGTTAAGTTCCCCACGGGAAATAGAATTTATATATTCATAGTCACGTCCACTATAATTTGATTGAAACGTGTTTCCTTGCTTATCATGAATCATACGTCCGTTCATAGGAATACAAAGCGCTTTCACTTTGTCTTCTAAACCCACGAGTTTCATGGCTTTATTGCCTCGGTCAGAAAATGCTAAGTTTATAGACCGACCAGCAGAAATATCAACTTGTCGTAAATCTGGACGCATTTCATAAACAGAAACTTTGTGGCCTCTTTGTCCTAGTCTTAGGGCTAGTAGAGAGCCGCAGAGTCCTGCACCTATAATTAGTATGTTTTGTTGTTTTTCTTTCATATTGTCATTCCTGCAAAGGCAGGAATCTTATGATTTTAGTTATTAACCTATTTTTTATTTGTTCATTTTGTCTTGATACAAAACGAACCAAAAAATCAAATTGAAATGAGGAATTTTTCTTCCCGATAAAAATCGGAAGAAAACCAAAAATAAAGTCTAAATTTTTTCCAAGGCTTCAAAATTTTTAACGATTTGATTTTTATATTCTGCATTTCAATGTTCAATTTTTTAAATTGATTTGGGACTAGACTTCTTATTAAAGCCAATGTAACCCATATTTATATACTTTTTCATTTTTTACGTTTTGAATCCGTCTCGATTCCCTCTCTTTGGGAGAGGGCTAGGGAGAGGCTTTTTACCACTTTGTAAACATCTTCAAAAGAATTATAAAGTGGTACAGGAGCACATCGAATTACATCAGGCTCTCTCCAATCACTGATAATGTTGGCTTCGGTTAATTTATTATGTAATGCTTTATCTGCGTTTTTAACTTGAATGGATAATTGGCACCCACGTTCATCAGGGTTATTTGGTGTGATAATTTTAATAGTGTTTTCTCCTAATGTTTTAAGTAAAAACTCAAAATAACCTGTTAGTTTTTTTGATTTTGTAATGAGTTTATCAAATCCCACTTTATTAAACATATCTAAAGACGCCTTTATAGCTGCCATTGATAAAATAGGCGGGTTACTTAATTGCCAACCTTCAGCTCCTGGAAGTTGGTCAAATTCATCACGCATATTAAAGCGTGTTTGCTTATTATGACTCCACCAACCTGTAAAACGGTTTAAATCTTTTCTGTATGCATGTCTTTCGTGAACAAAACAACCTGCTAAACTTCCTGGACCGGAATTTAAATATTTATACGTACACCAAACAGCAAAATCTGCTCCTGAATCGTGCAAATTTAATGCTACGTTTCCGGCGCCATGAGCACAGTCAAAACCAACATTACATCCGTATTTATGCCCAAGTTTTGTAATGCGTTTTAAATCGAAAAACTGACCTGTATAATAATTAACACCACCAATCATGATAAGTGCAATCTCATCGCCTTGTGCTTCAAGAATAGTCTCTAAATCTTCGTAATTCAATAATTCTTCGCCTTTTCTGGGTTTCCAAAGTATCAATCCTTCTTTATCATCTAAACCATGATGACGTAATTGCGATTCAACCGCATATTTATCCGAAGGAAATGCATCACTTTCAATGAGTATTTTATAACGTGTTTTTGTGGGTTTGTAAAACGACACCATCATAAAGTGCAAGTTGGCTGTTAGCGTGTTCATGACAATCACTTCAATAGGTTTTGCACCTACTATTTTTGCCATACTATCAGTTAAAAACTCATGATATGGTAGCCATGGGTTTTTAGCTTCTAAATGACCTTCAACTCCTAAATTTGCCCAATCTTCAAGCTCTTGGTTTACATAAGCCTGAGTTTGTTTAGGTTGTAATCCTAACGAGTTTCCAGTCATGTAAATCCAAGGATTTCCTTGTTTGTCTTTTGGAATGTGAAATTGACTTCGGTATGCTTTTAGTTCGTCATTTTGGTCTTGTTCTAATGCGTAATCAAGACCTAATTTATAGTCGGACAATGGCTCTTGTTTTTCGGTTTCTAACAAAAATAAGGAATATAAAGTTAGTAATGAACCCTAAAAAGCGATGATTAAAATGCATTGAAATTTTCGTATATTTAGTAAAAACTTAAAGCTATGGCTAAGATAAAAGAGTATTCAAACGGAGAAACTACGGTAGTTTGGGAAGCAGAAAAATGTATTCATTCTGCAATTTGCGCTAAAGGATTACCTAAAGTATTTCGTCCTAGATTGCGCCCATGGATTAAAATGGATGAGGCAAAAACGGAAGCTATCATAAATCAAGTAAAGCAATGTCCTTCTGGTGCATTACGCTTTTATATGAATGATGAGGAAGATAAAACCACAGAAACTTTAGAAACCAAGGTTGAAGTTTTAGAAAATGGCCCGCTTTTAGTTTATGGTACTTTGAATGTTGTTGCAAAAGATGGTTCTTCTGAAACTAAGAACAAAACAACCGCTTTTTGCAGGTGTGGCGAATCAAAGAATAAACCTTATTGTGATGGTGCTCATGTAAAAGCAGAATTTAAAGGTTAATTTCCCGATTTTCATCAGGATTAGTTCAGCTAATAATTTTTAGTGCTTAGTTAAAGTTAATTCTAAAATAATGCTTCACTAAAATGGAAAAGCGCTTAAACCAATGGTTCAAGCGCTTTAATATATAGGCGCATAATGCGGAAAAAACAATCTATATTTTATATACGAATTTAGTCGGAGCTTAGACGTTTTCATTACACATAAAGTAAAAAAAAATCAATTTATTTTACAGATACATCTGTTATCGTTAAATTCCAATTCCCTTCAGACTTTTTGTGGTCTTGTGCAATTTTGATACCATTAAAATTTTTATAGTTTTCAAAAGTGTTTTTTAGTCCCGCTTTAGGCTTGTTCCCTTTTCTAAAAGCCCATTCTTTAATAATGTAATTCTCGTCAAAATAAATATCATAAGCATCTCCGGGTGTATAACCACCTTCACTTGAGTAGGTAAGTATGATTTTATTAAGCGTCATTTTGCTAATTGGTGCTTTTTCTTTTTGAGGCTCAGAAATTGTTGCACTATAATCCCAAATTAATTGAAACGGAATAAATGCCCAGAATTTATCGTTAATAAAAGCTCTATCTGCTTTCAAGGATAAGCTGTCAATAGATGTTCTATTATAATTAATGGTGTCTTTTTCGGTAATTAAAGTCACATCTTGAGTTTTTGGCTTCCATATCCAACTTCTTTTATCAAAAAAAGTAAAGGACACTTCAGATACGTTTCTCCAGTTTTCAAAACCGTGAGCATTAGCTATTTTTTCGGCTATTGAAATCTCTTTTTTGGGTTGAATTGTTTCCGCTTTCTCTTTACAAGAATAGCAAATACTCAGTATACTGATAATGACTAGTAATTTTTTCATAATTTAGATTTTTCACAAAGATATTATTTGAAAATGACTAATAACGCTGATTATTTTGAAACTAATAAAGCTACCTGGAACAATAAGGTAAAAGTACATGCTAAAAGCGATATGTATAATTTGGAAGCTTTTAAAAACGGAAAATCGTCTTTAATGCCTTATGAGTTAAAAGCTTTAGGCGATGTTTCAGGGAAATCGTTATTGCATTTGCAATGTCATTTTGGTCAAGATACATTGAGTTGGAGTAGGATGGGAGCAAAGTGTACAGGTGTTGATTTAAGTGATGAAGGTATAAAACTCGCTAAAAAATTAAATGATGAATTAAAGCTTAACGCTGAGTTTATGTGTTGCAATGTTTTGGATACTTCTGAGTATGTGAAAGATAAATTTGATATTGTTTTTACAAGCTATGGTGTGATTTGTTGGTTGCCAGATTTGAAACCTTGGGGTAAAATGATTGCAGAACGTTTAAAAAAAGGCGGTACGTTTTTTATGGCTGAATTCCATCCGATTGTTTGGATGTTTGATTATTTAGATGACAAACCCGTTATGAAATATGGTTACATGCAAAACGAGGTTGTTTTTGAAGAATATGAAGGCACTTATGCTAATCAAAATTCAAAAATGGTTAGTAAGGAGTATAGTTGGAATCATGGATTAAGTGAAGTAATAAATGCTTTAACTGAAGCAGGATTGCAGATAGAATATTTAAAAGAGTTTGATGAAAGCCCTTATGATGTATTGCCTAATTTGGTTAAAACAGATTCTGGAATGTTTGTTTCTGAAAAAAAAATGTATCCTTTGATTTTTACTTTGAAGGCTGTTAAGGTTTAGGATTAATTTTTGAGTAAGTATTTACTCTTTTTTATGTATAATTGACACTATCCTAAAATCTGTGTAAGTTTCAAAACACAGGGATAAATTATTTATAGTTTAACACCTTGTATCAAGATAGAAGCTTTAATTGATTGCTCTTTTAAATGCAAAAAATTTTTTCGTTCTTCATCTTTTTTAAAATTATCAAAATCTTGTTGAGTATCAAACTCTACCAAATGAATTTCATAAGGTTTTTCAATGTTTCTTTCAATTATAGAACTTTCGTCTGGTCGAATTCTTAATATTAAGCGACCATTATATTTTAATATTGTAGGAATCGCTATATCTTCAAATAGATTAAAAACATCTTCTTTTCCATCTGTAATATATATTAGTTGAGTTATATAAATCATAATTTATATTGTTTTAGTGTGTTAAAATTTAAAAAAACTTTTTTTAAGTTAGCTTCGGTTTCTTTATACAATATTTTAGCATCTTTAGTGATTTTCTCCTTTGATTTCTTGAATCAAAAGAGTTGTCTCGTTTGTAAATTTAGTTTGGATGGTTTTCATAATCAATTTCAGCTCTTTATGGGCCTTTTCTGCACTTGCTGAAGCGGTTATAAGTCTCAGTTGGTTTGTTGGAGAATGCATTTGTCGATACACACCATTCAATCGTGTTTTTTAAACCACTCGGTATACTAAAAACATATTCAGGTGTACAAATTACAATTCCGTCTGCATTTTCAATTTTATTCCGAAAGTCAATAACTACTTTGGTATGTTGTTATCTGTCAATTCAGTTCTAAAATGAGGTAATTCGTTTAAATTATCTATAATCTCTAAATCGAAGTCAAGTTTTCCCGTTTCAGCTATTTACTTCAGTATTGATAAGTTTGCGGAGTTGTTACTAGCACTTTCACAAATTTCAATTACATTTTTCTTTATTATCATTCGTCGAATTTGATTTTTTGCGTTTTGAAGTAACGGTTTGTATATGAAAAGTAGCGTGTTTAAGTGTAAGTATTTTTCATATAAAAATCAGACGTAGTAAACTTGCAACAACCCTTGGTTAAGCACAAAATCGAGTAATTATTCTTATAGACTGTTAGGTGTAGTTTCTTATTTCAGTCGAAGGTAATAATCGTGAATCCTTTACTCCAGCAGTTCTATGTCCAGCATTTTTTAAATAATTCTCGTTTTGTGCAAATTCCATAAATTTCATGACAGATTTGTGTTCAATTACCAAAACTGCATCCCATTTTTCAGATTCAGGTCCGATTAAAAAATCGTTGCTTTTTCCGTAATAGATTATTTGGCTACCTGCTTTTTTTAATTCAGGCAAAGTTTTTTTTATATAAAGTTTGTACGCTTGTTCTCCGCTAATTGCTTCATCAGGTTTTATTTGTTCCAAATTTTTATAGTCAGCTTTTTCTCGGAACTTCAGTAAGTTCAGCATCACTATTTTTCCTTTGTCGTGAAAGTCCTGATAGAATTTCTTTCCAGATTCAGGGTTTGCATCTATATATTTCTGCATATTATTTTTGTTTTGCTTAAATTACACTTAATGTATTTATGTATGTTTCAGCACTAAATTTAGCAAATAATTAATGAATTGAAAATTCGTGGGGATTTATCCAAAGCAGGATAAAAGCAAGCAATCTTTTATATACATCTTAAGTTTGTTTTTTATTAAATTTAATCAATAATCAGAAAGAACAAAAGAGAGTAATAAGGTTAGTATATACTGTGAAGCTTTATGTTGGCAATTATTTATGTTTTCTTTAGATTTTCGAAACTAGACTTAATATTTTTATAATAATCACCAGACAGTTTATTCCATGTGTAGAATGAAAGTATACAAAAGAAAAAACTGATGACTAATAATGAAAGTGGGATAAGGGTGTTTTCGTAATCAGCAGTTATTAAATAGATAACTAACGACATTGTAATCATAAAAAAGTTTATAATCCAAGATCTTGTTAGTCGAAGCCTACTACGGTTATAATCAATTTTTGATTTTAAATGATTTGAGTTCTGAATTATATACACAACTTTAAATTGAACATTACTCCGTACTTCATCATCTGAAAATACTTTATAAATATTTTTTCTTTCTTTTTTCTTGAATAATTGAAAACCAATTCTGTCAACTATAATTCCAATAATGTAAGCGAGACCAGTAATTGGAAGCAAAAATATATTTGAGATTTCGAGTTCTAAGAATAGCTTAAAGTCTAAACCATTTATACCAAAAAACAGTAATACTATCCAAACTAAGCTACCGAAGCCTGTGATTAATAATTCAATAAATACTTGTGTCGTGGTCATGATTTTTGCTGAATGGATTCCATCGTGTTTGTATGTGGAAAGTTGCGTGTTTCAGCAACTAATTTAGCAAATAAATCACAGATAGAAAGTCCGCGAGGACTTTCGTAAGTAAGCTAGAACTAGCAATGAATTATACACGTTGTTAGGCATAGTTATTTTACTGTTTTATATCCTCTTGTCCAACTAATAGGAATTTGTATTAGATTAATACAACTATTTCCTGTTTTAGTCTTAATTTCATTTCCATGTTCAAATTGTAAAACCAAAGAATAAGAAAATGTTTCCTTTTCAAAATCTAATGAGGAATCATCTTGTGATTTTGAAGTTAGTTCAGGTATTTTTTTTTGAATTTCTTTTCTGTTTATATTTTTTTCAATTAATTCTTTAATTGTGAATTCTGTGTCATTTACTTTTAGTTTAGATGCCTTTTTGCCTTTAATAATTTGATTGTTATATGTTTTTATATTTAAGTTGTCATAAATTATTGTAAAATTACTAAAGTGAGGAATTTGCCAGTTTATTGAAGAATTATGGTCAAGAATTCCTTTTTTATGAATTAAGACACTCACGTCTCCTTTCTCGTTCTTCGAATTGTTTTCTTTAAGACTTAATTCGAATATATCTTGAATTTTCATTTCTTCACTATCAACAATTGATGGGTGAATTGCCCAATTAATGCTATTAAGACTGTTTTCAACTGATGGATAAAGTAATATTGGAATATTTATCCCTTTTGATTTTGCATCATATAGTATCTCATGACAGTAGGCGGAAGTAATATGATAGTTTGAAATTCCCTTTGTGGTGAACAAATCGCCCATTTTTTCAATTGCATAAATATATCCTTCTCTAAATTCGTTAGGTATATTTTTAACCATATTTTGTAATCCTAAATAAGGGCGTTTGATTACGGAATTTAAAACGTGTTCACTATTTTTGGTTGAGGAATTAATAATTAAAGAATGAACGTTTGTATCGGATTTGAATTTTAATTTCCATCTTGACATATAAAATTTGTCATTTATTTTAATGCTGTCTTTCATTTCCGAAAAGGCAGTAAAAGGGTCTATTGAGCCATAAAAAACAGGAAATCCTTTTCTGTGTGCTCGACCAATCTCTTTAGGATTTGGATTATATGAGTAAGAATTTGGATTGTTAAAATCAAAATTTTTCCAAGGTTTCGTTATTCTAAATATTGTGAATTCATCTGATTTTGAATCATAAGTTAATGTTGATAAAACTCGGTTGTGTAAAATCTTATGAAATTCTTTAAGAAGAACTTTGTAATCCATTGACGGTTTTAACTCTTTCTGTATCTGGTCAAATTGTTTGTCTATAGTTTCCTTCGAGAAAACAGTGAAGTTAAAATTATTCTTCATTCATTATTTGTAATCTATTCTTGATTTACTTTTCATATAATTCGGAAATATTTTTCATTAAATCTTTACTAGCTATTTCTATCAGTTCCTCTTTAGATGTAAAAGGTTTATAAATAACTTTATTTCCAATCGATTGTTTAAATGATTTGAGTCTATCCCATTCTGATTTTAACTTCTCATAATTTTCAGCCTCAAAAGAAGGTGCTGGCGGTTTAGAATAAAAATATACCATTCCTAGTGGTGAATCAGGACTTTTATTATCTAAAGCGAACAATATTTCTTCTGCAGTTCCAGATGGAAATCGTTCTTTTCCAGTTTCTTGATTTACAGTAGGTGAACCTAATTTATGTTTAAATACTGCTAAAACAATATCCATATTTTTAATAATTCGTTCATTTATAACATCTTGGGGATATCCGTTTTGTGATGCTAAATCTTCCCAACCGTGAACTTTTAATCTGTAACTACAAAGTTCTTCGTGTTTATCTGTCCTAAATTTACGTTCTAATTTATCAACTAATAATTCCCTTTCTTCAATTAAATCTCCTGGTGAGGCAATAACCACGTTGATTTCTTTTTCAATAATTGCCTTTCTTTTTTTATTAACTCGCTTTGAGTCTTTTTCTATTCTTTCAAGAATACTCTTATTCCATTTTGAAGATGTAGATAATAAATCCAATAATGATTTTAAATCTTCTAATAGTTTCTCGTCATCTTCAGATAAAACTTCTTGTTCTAAACTCTCTAGACAATTTTTGCAGAATGAAGCTTGCCTCATTCCGTCATCTACTCCTCGTTTATCTCCTAAAAAATCGTAAACGCAACCAATATTTTCATAATGTCGATTGTCAGCATTTTCGATAAGTCTTGCTAGATAAGTTGTAGTAAAAAATAATATTCCATTTTCAATTGGAAGGTTTGTCAAATAGTCCCAATCAAAGAGAGAGAAAGGAACGAAGTTTTCGTGTCCTTCATAGAAGAAGTTATTTATATATTGAACATCTGTAAATATGAAGTTTATATATGAATTCACTTCATCTTCAGAGAAAGATTCATATATTTTTTCGTGAGTTCTTGGATAGACTATGTGTTCTTCTTCCCAAGTGAATTCATTCTTATAAACTTTAAAGTCTATTGATTTTGAATGTTTATTAAATAACAATTCAAGTTTGTCATAATCTACTTCTAAACTTTCATCTATAATAATGTTTATTCTCATTTTGGTCTAATTATGCCTAACTTGTTATATAGTAACTTCTATTACCGATATCCTGTAAATAAGTTAGGATATGGTAACTTTTTAGTTACTCTTATCTTGTAAAGATAATTGTTTTTTTTTGTAAGAAAAAACAGGATGATTTAAAAGGGTTATTATGACAATAAGAAGTTTGAGATTTTGAAACAAGTTTAAAATTACGACAGGTGTTAATGTGCTTCTTTTTTCAAAAACTCTTTTGGAAACTGAGACTTAAATCGATTCAATCTTGGTATGGATACATTTTGAATGTACGGATGATTTGGATGTAGTTTTTCGTAATCTTGATGATAATCTTCAGCTATCCAGAATTTTTGAAAGGGATAGGCTTCAGCGGCAATTTTAACGCTTAACCTTTTTGCTAAAGCGTTTTTCTTTTTTAAAACAATTTGTTTTTGGGCTTCATTTTGATAAAAAATGATGGAACGATATTGTGAGCCTCTGTCGTTACCTTGTCCGTTTACTTGGGTTACGTTTTGCGATGCGAAATACACATCAACTAAGGTTTCAAAACTTACTATTTTTGGGTTGTAAATAATCTCTACGGCCTCTGCATGTCCTGTTTTGCCTGTGTTGCTTGAACCGTATGTTGGGTTTTTTGTGTGACCACCTGAATAGCCTGAAATGGATTCTTCTACACCTTTTACGCTTTCGTAAATAGCTTCTACACACCAAAAGCATCCGCTTGCAAAGTAGGCTCTGGCTTTTCCATTTTTAATTGGAACTTCAATTGGGGCTGCATTTATTACTGCTTTTTGTTGCTTTTTTGATTGTGCTGAGTTTTGGCAACTTAATAATAGGGTTAGTGCTAATATTGGGATGATGTTTTTCATGAGTTATTTTTTCTTTTTTTAATAGACGTTTAAAAATACAAAACCTTAAATGGTTTTATGTGAAAGTTTTTTTAAATGTTGTGGGCTTTGTTATTCTTAACTTGTTTTAAAATTTGGCTTAGC
Source organism: uncultured Algibacter sp. (assembly GCF_947487575.1). Lineage (GTDB taxonomy): Bacteria > Bacteroidota > Bacteroidia > Flavobacteriales > Flavobacteriaceae > Algibacter_B. Next base: position 153,802 of record NZ_CANKXG010000007.1, read on the forward strand.
AAGCTGTTTAATAAAAGGCTTTTCAATATTTATTACTAGGTAGTGTGAATTATTTTTTCAGGGTTTATAAAACTTAATTTTTTAGGTGTGTTAATTACCTGAGGATTGATTTACTGTTTTTTGAGGACTGATACGCGATTTAGGTCTAACCTAGTTAGGGATATAGTTCACCTCTGTTTTCTTTTGAATAAATTTATAATTTTATATCGAATACAAACTAAAGGTTAGGGATTGAAGTGGCATCCTTTTGCTTTTACTATAAATAAGATATTGTTTTTGAGATAGACATAATTATGCTGTGGATTGTAGACTTAGTTGGAATGATAAAAAACAAAAGATATAACGGAAAGTCCGACCCTTGTGGTAAGGCCCAAACTATTTTGCATAAAAAAACCTCCAGATTTCTGAAGGCTTTAGTTGTATGATTGAAAATGGATTATAGTTTAGCAAACATTTTTTCCATTTTTACTTTTTGTTCATCGGCTAAAGCTGCATCTACTAAAATGCGCCCACTGTGCTCGTCGGTAATTACTTTTTTGCGAGAAGCAATTTCTACTTGTACTTGCGGAGGAATAGTGAAGAAAGAGCCACCAGCTGCACCTCTTTCAATTGGCACAACGGCTAAACCGTTTTTTACGTTGGTTCTGATTCTTGTGTATGCCTTAACCAAACGCTCTTCGATTTGCTTTTTGTAATCTTCAGATTTATCTAATAAAGCTTGTTCTTCTTTTTCAGTTTCAGCTAAAATTGCGTCTAATTCACTTTTTTTATGCTTTAAGTGATTTTCACGTTCTTTTAAACGTTCTTTTGTTTCAGCAATTACTTCTTTTTTCTGCTCAATTTGAACTTTGAATTCTTTAATGTGCTTTTCAGCCAATTCGATTTCTAATTCTTGAAACTCAACTTCTTTTGTAAGTGAATTGAACTCTCTGTTATTTCTAACATTTTTTTGTTGCTCAGCATACTTCTTAATTAAAGCTTTTGATTCTTCAATTGAGTTTTTCTTTCCAGTAATATCGTTATCTACTACTTCTAAATTAGCAACAAGTTTTTCTAATCTTATGTTTAATCCAGCAACTTCATCTTCTAAATCACGAACTTCTAATGGAAGTTCTCCACGAACATTTCTAATTTCATCAATACGAGAATCGATGAGTTGTAAATCGTATAAAGCTCTTAAACGCTCTTCAACAGTAACTTCTTTCTTTTTAGCCATACTTTAAAAATACTTAACAGGATTGGTATTTATCTTTGATAAAATGATTGCAAAATTAGTAATTTTTTTTGTAAGATATGCTACTAAAAGATTTTTTGTGAATTGTTCACTTTCATAATGTCCAATATCTGCTAAAAGGATGTTGTTTTCGGCTGTAAAAAAGTCGTGATATTTTAAATCGGCAGTTATAAAAGCATCAGCACCATTGCTTTTAGCGGCCTGAATGGCAAAACTCCCTGATCCTCCTAAAACAGCAACTTTTTTTATTTTTTTATTTAATAATGATGAATGCCTGATGCATTCTGTATTCATTTTTGTTTTTAAATGGTCTAAAAAATTGGTTTCATCCATAGATTCTTCGAATTCGCCTATCATTCCCATTCCAATATTTTGGTTTTTGTTTTCTAGAGTAGTCACTTCGTAGGCTACTTCTTCATAAGTATGTGTTTTAAAAAGTGTTTGCAGAACTTGCGACTCCAAATGTTTAGCGTAGGTTATGGTGATTTTTGTTTCTTTTTCGGTATGTGTTTCTCCTTTTTTACCTTTTGTAGGATTGGAGTTTTCATTGCCTTTAAAAGTACCATAACCTTCAACATTAAAGCTACAATTTGAATAATTACCTATGCCTCCTGCACCAACATTAAATAAAGCTGTTCGTAATGTTTCGGCTTCGTTTTTTGGTACATTGGTGGTTAGCTTTTTTATGGTTTCGCTTTGCGGAATTAAAATACGTTTATTGGTTAATTCTAATTGATTACAAATCATATCATTTACACCTTGTAATGCATTATCAAGTGCAGTGTGTATGCTAAAAATGGCAATGTCATGTTTTATGGCTTTCATAACTACACGTTCTACATAGTTTTTGCCTGTTAGTTTTTTTAGACCTTTAAAAATGATAGGGTGGAAGCTTACTATGAGGTTACAACTTTCTTGAATAGCTTCATCTACAACAGCTTCGAGTGTGTCTAGGGTTACTAGTATGCCTGTGACTTTTTGGGTTTTGTTGCCAACTAATAAGCCTACATTATCAAAACCTTCAGCATAAGCAAGAGGTGCAAGTTCTTCTAAATGATTTATAACGTCTTGTACAATCATATTATTTGTGTTTAAATTCAAAGATAAAATAATTACTTTCGCTTAAATGAACTTAATTAGAAAAATATTATTCCCAATAGTTCCGATTTATTATTTGATAACTTGTTTTAGAAACAAGCTATACGATTCTGGTATTAAAAAATCCACTTCATATAATTTACCTGTGGTTTGCGTTGGTAATTTAAGTGTTGGTGGTACAGGAAAAACCCCATTGATTGAATATTTAATTAAGGTTTTAAAAGAAGATTATAAAGTTGCTACATTAAGCAGAGGTTATAAACGAAAAACCGAAGGTTATCAATTGGCTGATAATAATGCTAGTGCAGAATCTATTGGAGATGAGCCTTTTCAGTTTTACTCTAAATTTAAAGATGACATTCTGGTAGCTGTAGATTCTGATAGACGTAACGGTATTCAAAATTTACAAAAAGAAAATCCGGACGTTGTACTTTTAGATGATGCCTACCAACATAGAAAAGTACAAGCAGGTTTCAATATTTTATTAACTACCTACTCTAACCCGTATTTTAAAGATATTGTTTTGCCAACGGGTAATTTAAGAGAACCAAGACATGGCGCTAATCGTGCCCACGTTATTATGGTTACTAAATGCCCTAAGACTTTAAGTAAAATCGAAAAAGCGGAAATTATTAAACATATAAAACCTGAAAAGCACCAGCATGTTTTTTTTAGTTCTATAGCGTATTCTGAAACATTGTTTTCTGCTGAAAAAACGAATAAAATAAATAATTTGAAATCTTTTGTTTTGGTAACAGGGATTGCAAATGCAAAGCCATTGGTGAATTTTTTGAAAGACAAAAACTTAAATTTCGAGCACTTAAATTTTAAAGACCACCATAATTTTACTAAAGCGGATATAAACAATTTAGAAAGAAAAGACTTAATTGTTACTACTGAAAAAGATTTTATGAGATTGAAGCAATATGATTCCCTAAGAGACAAACTTTATTATTTACCTATTACAGTAAAAATCGATAACGAATCTAAGTTCAATCAACTTGTTAAAAATTTTGTTAAGCGCTAGTTGATTTGTTTTTTTTACTAGCTAATGCGTTATAAAGTTTTTTCTCAAATTCTTCTTGCTTAAATGGCTTAGGAATAATATCTGTAAACCCTGCTTCATCAAATTCATGCATCTTATCTTCAATTGTTACTGCTGTTAACGCAAAAATGGTGAGCTCTTTATCAAATGCTCTAACACGTTTAGTAGCTTCCATGCCGCTTATTCCTGGCATATGAATATCCATTAAAATAATGTTGTAATCATTGGCTTTTATTTTTTCAACAGCTTCTTCACCATTGTCAACAATATCACATTTAAGTTCCATTTTAGTTAAAATCTTTTTGGTAATCATTTGATTGATTTTATTGTCTTCAACAACAAGAATTTTAACTTTTGATAAATCTATATCACTTTCATTACCATCAAAATAGGCAACTTTATTTTCTTCAATTTCTTCAATATTTGTATGTTCTACTGGTATTTCAAAATAAAATGTTGTTCCTTCATCTAATTCACTTTTCACGTAAATTTTTCCTTTTAAGATGTCTATTAGCCCTTTTACGATAGAAAGGCCTAAACCTGTACCACCGTATTTACGGTTAATCTGAATAGAGCCTTGAGAGAAACTTTCAAACATGTGGTCTTGTTTCTCTTGGCTAATACCAATACCATTATCTTCTACTTCAAAACGAAGTGTATAAATTTTACCTTCCTGTTCAATTTTATAAACACGGATCCAAATATCACCATCTTTAGTAAATTTAATGGAGTTGCCAATTAAATTAATAAGGATTTGAGAAATTTTCAGTTGGTCGGCAATAAAGTTTTCGGGTAAATCTTTATCGTATTCAAAGTGAATTTTAATGTTATTATCTAGTGCTGAATTATTAAGCGCTAAGACTATATTATTTATTTTCTTTTTTAAACTAAAAGATTCTGGTTCAATATCAACTTTGTTGGCTTCAATTTTATTTATTTGAAGAATATCATTGATAAACGTTAAAAGGTAATCTCCAGAAAATTTAAGCGATTTTAAATGCTGTACTTGTTCGGGTCTTGGGTTTTCATCCAATAACATGTTACTTAATCCTGTAACGGCGTATAATGGTGTTCGTAACTCATGGGTTACGGTAGATAAGAAATTTGCTTTGGTTTTTGATGCTAGTTCGGCTTTTTCTTTGGCAATAATAAGCTCTCCATTTTTTTTATGAAGCATATTATTAGTTTTTAACCTAATGTTGTTGTTTTTGTAAAGTGATAAGGTTAAAAGTGATAAAATAGTAATTAAAGCAACACTTAAAATAGAGATTAATGTCCCTAGATTTTTATCGTCTTCAGCTTTTTCTAATTTTTGAACGACCTCTTTGTTTTTTTCAATTTCTTCATTTAAACGGAATTGGGTTTCTTCATTTCTTGAAGATTTAATTCGAGTTAGTGATCTAATAGAATCTGAAAGGCTTAAGTGAGCATATAAATAGTTTCTAGACTGTTTGAAATTTTCTAGATTATTATGTAGGTTACTTACAATTAAAAGACCTTCGTTAGTAATATTAGTTAACTTATTGCTTTTTGATATTTTAAGACCATCTAAAGCAACTTCTAAAGCTTTTTCATCGTTACTTAGTTTATTGTATACTTTGGCGTGGTTAATTAGTGCTTCACTTTGTATTTTAAAGTAATCGTACTTTTTAGCCATGGCTAAAGATTGCTCTATAATATCTCTTGCTTTTTTATAATTTTTTAACTCAAAATAAGTTTTCCCTTCACGAAGTAATGTTTTAGCTAATTCTTCATTTAAATCTTCTTCTTCAAATTTAGATTTTGCTGCAGTATATGAGTCTAACGCTGAATAATAATCTTTTTTAGCTAAATAAACATCACCAAAAGTTTTGTAAGAATTACCAAGATTGGCATTGTCGTTTATTATACGTTGAATTTCAATAGCCTTATTTAGAGATTTTATGGCTTTATCCTCTTCTTCTATAATAAGCTCTAATCTACCTTTTATGGCATATATAATCCCAAGACTTTTTTTGTTTCCTGCGTTTTCAGCTAAACTTAGAGCTTCATTCAAGTTTTTTTTTGCCTTATAATAGTTATAGTTTTCTAACTCTGCCTGAGACTGTGTAATACGGTAATTAATATTATTTTGAATTAATTCAGGATCTTCATCAATAGCTTTTTGTGCAATTGCTGAGATGCTAAGTAGTATAAAAACAATATATATGTAGTTTTTTATTTGGGGCATTTTGATTAGTATTGCGGACAAATATAACTATTTTATCGATAAAATACACTTTTTTACCGATAAATTACATATTAAATCGATTATTCTCTGAGAATACCCCGTTTCATTATCATACCAACTAATTATTTTTACCATATTTCCAATAACAGATGTCATTTGCGAATCGAAAATACATGAATGTGGGTTTCCAACTATATCTATAGAAACTATAGGGGCTTCAGTATATTCTAAAATACCTTTATATGTTTCTTTAGATGCGGTTTTAAAGGCATGGTTAATATTTTCTATCGAAACTGTTTTTTTTACATTAAATGTAATGTCTGTTAAAGAGCCATTTATAACAGGAACTCTTATGCCACAACCTCCAATTACATCAGAAAGTTCTGGAAATATTTTAGTTAATGCTTTAGCTGCACCTGTTGTTGTGGGAACTATAGATTGACTTGCTGCTCTTGCACGTCGTAAATCGCGATGTGGTTGGTCGTGTAAACTTTGGTCGGTAGTGTATGAGTGAATCGTAGTAATATAAGCTTGATTAATACCACATAGTCTATTGATGATATCAATCATTGGTGCGGCGTTATTTGTAGTACATGAAGCGTTCGAAATTATAGTTTCACTACCATCAATACTATCGTCATTTACTCCTAATACTATGGTTTTAATATCATCCTCTAATGGAGGGACACTCAAAACAACTTGCTTTGCTCCGTTGTTTATATGTTGTTGTAGGTCTGCTACTGTTTTAAATTTCCCAGATGATTCTATAACGAAATCAACATTATAGGGTGACCAATTAATATCTTTTGGGTGTTTTTTATTTAATAATGGAATACTTCTATTATTAACAATAATATGGCTTTCGTTATTTGTAATATCAGCATTAAAAACGCCATGCACACTATCGTACTTAAGCAAATGACTTAAGGTTTTTGCGTCGGCTAGGTCATTAATAGCAACAACCTGAATATTTTTATGGTTTTGTAGTAATTTAAAAACACGTCTTCCAATTCTACCAAAACCATTGATAGCAACATTAATCATCTTTAATTTATGTGTTTCTGTGCTTTATATGACGACCTTACTAAGGCACTACTTTCTACATGGCGAAATCCTAATTCCAAGCCAATCTCCTCGTATTCTTTAAACTGGTTGGGATTTATAAATTGTTTAACAGGTAAATGTTTTTTACTTGGTTGAAGGTATTGGCCAATAGTTACCACATCAACATCATTGGCTTTTAAATCATGAAGCGTTTCAATAACCTCTTCTCTGGTTTCTCCCAAACCTAGCATAATTCCAGATTTTGTGCGTCGTTGCCCTTGTTGTTTTAAGTACTTTAAAACACCCATGCTACGGTCGTACTGCGCTTGTATTCGAACCTCGCGGGTTAAACGGCGTACAGTTTCAATGTTGTGAGACACTACTTCTGGGGCCACTTTAATAATTCTATCTATATGTTTTTCAACACCTTGAAAATCTGGAATTAAGGTTTCAAGAGTTGTTTCTGGGTTCATTCTCCTTACAGCTTTAACTGTTTCGGCCCACATAATGCTTCCCATATCTTTTAAATCGTCTCTATCAACACTTGTTAAAACGGCATGCTTAATTTGCATGATTTTTATTGAGCGTGCTACTTTTTCAGGTTCATCCCAATCCACAGTTTCTGGCCGTCCTGTTTTAACACCGCAAAACCCGCAAGAACGTGTGCAAATATTACCAAGTATCATAAAAGTTGCAGTACCCTCACCCCAACATTCACCCATATTTGGGCAACTACCAGATGTACAAATAGTGTTCAACTTGTATTTATCGACCAAACCTCTTAGTTCTGTGTATTTTTTTCCAGTTGGAAGTTTAACACGAAGCCATTTTGGTTTTGCTTGACGTTCTGGTAAAATATTCGAAGTAGTTTCGGTATTCATATTTCTAAAATATAGATTGCAAAGATACGAAGTATTCTTTTAAACTTAGTTTTAGAAAGCTACACGGAAATGTAAAAAAAGTAAAGTTTTTTGGGCGTTACCACAAGGGTCGGGCTTTACGTTACAAGTCCTCGCTCGTACCTCGCTGTGGGCTTTCCTCTTCAATCCCTAACGCTGGGTAGTACGTTATTCAGAGTGTTTTATTTTTCTCTAATAATTTCAGCCAATAGTTTTTTTGCTCTAAGAAGTTTTACCTTAATATTACTCATAGGTTCCTTGAGTTCTTTTGAAATCTCCTTATAACTTAACTCTTGAAAATAACGCAAGTTGATTACCTCTTGATAGTGGGGCTTTAGTTTCTTAATGTCGCGAAGCAATTTAGCTAAATGTTGTTCTGTTATCAACTTATCTTCAGCAGAAGGCGATTCATCTAAAACTTTAAATGCACCTCTGTCATCTTTTGAAATAACTTGAGTGATTGAATTTTTTTCTTTTCGCAATAAGTCAATATGAATATGCTTCGAAATGGTTATTAGCCAAGTTTTGAATGTGTATTTTTCATCAAAAGTATTAATCTTATCAAAAGCTTTAGAAAATGTTTGAATAGTGATGTCTTCAGCATCATTTTCATTTTCAGTACGTTTTAGCTGAAAACCATAAACATTATCCCAAAATCTATCTAATAAATAATTAAATGCTTTTTGGTCGTTGTTTTTTGCCCTCGAAATGGCTTCCTCTATTTCCAATGGTTAGGTTTTGAGATAAGATTATTTATAAAGATAGTTAATTGTGTTATAATTAGAAAAATTTCAAGAAAAGGAAGAAAAATTAATAAATCTAATTCATTTAGTTTTTTTGATGAAGCTCCTAATATTATAAACTGTAATATAATTCGGAAAATGAATAAACAGAGTGCAATTTTCCAGTTAAATAAAGTTAGCAATAATATTAATGCAAATAACCAAAACAATAAATTTGAAGCATATAAGAGTGCTAGTAGTGCTTTGTGTTTCGTTTTGTAATGTTTTGCTGTTGAAACATGACGTCTTTTTTGTTTAAACCAATCTTTAAAGGTAGTTTTTGGTAGGGATTCAGTAAAACTTCCTTTTGAAAAACAAATAGCTGTATTTTCTTTAGTGGCTATTTGGTTAATAAATAAATCATCGTCACCAGAGCGTATTTTTATATGGTTAATAAAACCATTAGCATCAAAAAATTCCTTTTTAGTGTAAGCTAGGTTTCGCCCAACACCCATATATGGTAATCCAAATTTGGTAAATGAAAAATAGTTTACCGCAGTTATAAGGGTTTCAAAACGAATCAATTTGTTTAGCAATGATTTTTTAATTTTTGAATAGGAGCCGTAGCCTAAAATAATAGATTTTTTATTGCTGAAATGACTACTCATCTCTTTTAGCCAATACTTTGATGCGGGTTTACAATCGGCATCAGTAAATAAAAGAAAATCATTTTTTGCAGCTTTTATACCAAGAGTTAGCGCGTATTTTTTATTTCCCCAAAAGGCTTCAATGCCTTTTACATCAACAACCTTTATATTATCATGTAATTTCGAAAAATGATGAATAACATCCAGAGTACTATCATTTGATGAGTCATTGATAAGAACAATTTCAAAGTCAGGATAATCTTGGTCAATAATTGAAGAAAGAAATGCTTTTAAGTTTTTAGCTTCATTTTTAGCACAAATAATAACAGAAACGGCTATGTTTTTTGGAGTAACTTTTTTTGGTTTTAAGAACGCAAATCTACCAAAGATAAAAACATAAAAAATAGCTTGAATAATTACTACAGTTATAAATCCGTAGAATACAAAATCAAGAAACCCCATAGAGAACTATGAATGTTGAGGTTCGTTACAATCTGCATATTGATCTGGTGTTTTTCCACAAAAACCACAAGATTCACCTTCTTTATTTAACATAGGGTTTTGACTAGCGCAAGTTCCTGCAAACTTACCATCTTTTTTTGCCCAAATTTTAATGGCAATTCCTGCTATTCCTAGTCCTAAAAGTATAATGGTTATTAAAAGAAGTTTCATTGAGAATTGTAATTATTTATGCAAAGATAAGATTTTAGTTCATAGTTTTTTATAGAAATGCTAAGGAAACTTATGTGACTATATTAGTGTTTTGTGTCTAAATTTTAATTACTTGTACATTTCGAATACTAACTAATTTAAAATTATTTAATCATGAAAAAATTATTTGCAGAGTTTTTTGGAACATTTTGGCTTGTTTTTGGAGGTTGTGGTAGTGCTGTTTTTGCAGCAGGTTATCCAGATTTGGGTATCGGATTTGTAGGTGTGGCTTTAGCCTTTGGTCTTACCGTTTTGACAATGGCTTATGCTGTTGGGCATATTTCTGGTGGTCATTTTAATCCCGCTGTTTCTTTAGGTTTGTGGGCTGGGGGAAAATTTGAAGCTAAAGATTTATTGGGTTACATTATTGCTCAATTAATAGGTGCTATAGCTGCAGCTGGAGCTTTATACTTAATACTAACAAACAAATCAGATTTTGTTTCTATTGGAGGTTTTGCTGCAAATGGCTATGGTGATTTATCACCAGATGGATATTCTATGACAGCGGCTTTAATTGCAGAGTTTTTATTAACTATGTTTTTCTTGTTAATTATTTTAGGTAGTACTAATGTAAGAGCTCCTAAAGGGTTTGCGCCTATTGCTATTGGTTTAGGATTGACTTTAATACACTTAATAAGTATTCCAATAACAAATACATCTGTTAACCCGGCGCGTTCTACTAGTCAAGCCTTATTTGCTGGAGGTGATTTTACTGGACAACTTTGGTTGTTTTGGGTGGCTCCTATTGCGGGTGCTATAGTTGCTGGATTTATTCACAAAGCTTTATTTGATAAAGAATAGTTATTGGATTTATCAAACTTAAAAAGCCTCAATTTACTTAGTAAAATGAGGCTTTTTGTTGTATTGCTATTAATCTTATTGTAAGCTAATTTGTGCTACAGAATTTTGTGTTGATGCAATAGTATTACCACCCTTAGGCTCAATAGTAATACTTAATGCAAGTGCATCCTCCATATAAGGTATGTTTCTAAGCTTTCTATCGGCTTTATCTAAAATACCTAAGTTTACCATTTTTCCTTGTAACTCTGCCCATATTTGGTAGCATTGTTCTTCTGGTAATTCTGGTAGTGAAACCACATCAATCATAGATGTTTTTTCTTTAGGATTAATATATGCTACCGTTTTTAAATCTTTAGCACGCTCATTCCCTTTAATAATGTACTTTTCAGTTTCAGGATTATTAAGCTTTAAAAGTTGTCGCATAACTTTATCAAGCATGGCATTGTTTTTTGCAATGTCACTTCTCAAATCTTCAATTTCTTCATCAACTACAACAGTATCGCTTTGTAATTTTTGATTTTGATTGTAAAAATATGTGGAAGTACCGGCAAAAATTAATGCAGCAATACTTGCGGCAATACTAAATTTATACCATTTTTTATACTTATTAACTTTAGTTAATTTAATAACAGGTGCATCATCAAGTTCATCCAAAATAGTATTTAAGATGCTTGTTGGTGCTTCAACTGCATTTGCTTTTGCAACCACTTCAAGATTGTGCTGTGCAGTATTGTATGCATTTTCTATTTCTGGATATCTTGTTATGTAAGACTCCACCATTTCTGTTTCTGCAGAAGTAGTTTCACCTAATAGATATTTGTCTAATAGGCCAGAATTTAAAAAAGTAGTTATTTTCTCATTCATGACTGTATTTGTTGAGGGGCGTAAATTTTTTTTAATTCACGTAACCCAATTTTTAATCTCGATTTTATAGTTCCTAGCGGGATATTTAATTCATCACTAGCTTCTTGTTGTGTCATGCCCTCAAAAAAGAGCGCATTTATCACTATTTGATATTTATCATCTAAGCTGGTTAGATGTTTCTTTATGTCTAAAACATCCTGGTTTAGCTCGTTGGATGTTACTTTATATACGGACGAAGTTTCCATTTGGACTTCATTATTGTTTTTATTTTTTTGTGATCGTATTTTATCAATAGCAGTATTGTATGCAATTCTGTATAACCAAGTAAACAATTTGGCCTTACTTGAATCATATTTTTTAGCATAGCGCCAAATTTTTATAAAACTTTCTTGAAGCACATCATGAGCAGTGTCATTATCAGTAATTACCTTTTTAATGACTCCTAATAAAGCATCAGCATAGTTTTCATATAGTAGACTAATAGCTTTTTTATCGCTATTCTGTAATAAATTAACTATTTGTTTTTCTATAGGTGAAATCAAGATGGGTTAGTTTTAAAGAATACTTTTTGTTGGTACTGTTTTATCAAAGTTAGAAATTTCTTTTAGAAAACGTTTAAATAGGCTCGTTATTATAAGATATTTACTTCAGCTTCAATAAATATACCAAAAATTCGTTTAACCGTTTTTTGAATTAACTTAGAAAGATTGAGTATTTCTGTGCCTTTGGCATTACCATAGTTAACGAGAACTAAAGCCTGGTTTTTATGTACACCATAATCATCAAATCGCTTACCTTTAAACCCGGATTTTTCAATAAGCCAACCAGCAGGAATTTTAACTTCATCTTCTGAAATAGGATAACTAGGTATATCTTCAAAATTCTCTTTAAGCGTATTGAAATGTGTTTTTGAAATAATAGGGTTTTTAAAAAAACTCCCACTATTTCCAATCTCTTTTGGGTTTGGTAATTTACTTTCTCTGATACTTATTATTGCTTTTGAAATATCTTGAATTTTTGGATTACTAACTCCCATCAATTCTAATTGAGATGTAATTGCTCCATATTTAATATTTAAATTATGTTTGTTTTTGGTTAATTTAAAATTGACACTTGTAATTATAAACTTGCCTTTTGCCTTTTGTTTGAAAATTGAATTTCTATAACCAAATTTACAATCCGATTTAGTGAAACATTGTAGCTTTTTTGTTTCCAAAGAAATGGCTTCACACATTTCAAATGAATCTTTTAACTCAACACCATAAGCACCTATGTTTTGAATAGGAGCGGTGCCAACATTACCTGGTATTAATGATAAATTTTCAAGACCTCCAAAATCATTTTTAATGCACCAAAGCACAAATTCATGCCAGTTTTCACCAGCATTAGCTTTAACAATAACGGAGTTTTCATCTTCAGAAATTATAGCTATACCTTTTAGGTTTAAGTGAATAACAAGTCCTTCAAAATCTTTTGTAAGCAACATATTACTACCACCACCTAGTATTAGCTTATTTGTGTATGCTTTTAAAGATATAATATGCTTTAAATCATTAATGTTACTTACCGAAACAAAATGTTTTGCATTAACATCAATACCAAATGTATTGTACGGTTTTAAAGATATGTTGTTTTGAATCTGCACTAGCCTTTATAAACTTTTAAAGCTTCTTTTAAAATGTGTACAGCTTTAACTAAGCTTTCTTCATTAAGTACGTAAGCAATTCTAATTTGGTTTAAACCTATATTAGGAGTAGAGTAAAATCCGCCAGCTGGAGCTACCATAATTGTCTCATTATCAACATGGAAATCCTCCAAAAGCCACTGCGCAAAATGATCAGAATTTTTTAGTGGTAATTCAGCAATACAATAAAAAGCACCCTTTGGTTTTACTACTTTTACACCATCAATTTTTTGTAATTCAGAAATTAAAGTATTCCTACGATTAACATATTCTTCAATAACATCATCAAAATAACTCTGTGGTGTATCTAAAGCGGCTTCGCTAGCTATTTGAGCAAGGGTTGGAGGGCTTAATCTAGCTTGTGCAAATTTTAACGCTGTTTGAATGATATTTTTGTTTTTTGAAACCAGACAACCAACTCTAGCACCACACATACTGTAACGCTTTGATACAGAATCAACAATGATTGCATGTTCTTCTATCCCTTTTTCCTCCATAATCGAGTAATGGGTATTACCATCGTATACAAATTCTCTATAAACTTCATCGGCAATTAAAAACAGGTCATGCTTTTTTACAATCACAGCAAGTTTTTGTATTTCTTCTTTTGAATAAAGGTAACCTGTTGGGTTTCCAGGGTTACAAATTAGAATAGCCTTAGTTTTTGGTGTAATTAATTTTTCAAATTCCTCAATTGGTGGTAAAGCAAAATTATCTTCAATTCTTGAATTCACTGGAACTACTTTTACGCCAGATGAAATTAGAAACCCGTTATAATTGGCATAAAAAGGTTCAGGTATAATAATTTCATCATCAACATCCATTACAGTGCCAAAGGTAAAAAGAAGCGCTTCACTTCCTCCAGTGGTTACAATAATATCATCGTGGTGAACTGAAATGTTATTTTTTAAATAATATTTGGCTATCTTTTTTCTATACTCTTCAGAGCCTTCAGATTTTGAGTAAGATAAAATTTCTATGTCATTTTGCTTAATAGCTTGTAAAGCAATTTCAGGAGTTTTTATATCTGGTTGCCCAATATTTAAATAATAGATACTTTTCCCATTTTTAGTAGCCTGTTCAGCATAAGGGACAAGCTTTCTAATCGGAGAAGCTGGCATTTCACTTCCTTTTTTAGATATTTTTGGCATTGTTTAAGGGTTTAAAATGCTAAGTTGAGGAAATTATCTTAAAGTTTTTTTAAAAAACAGTAGTAAATAACTATGCTATACTAAAGATTTGTAAATTGATTATATAATTAATGGTTTTCTTACCTATGGAAAAAAGGCTTATTCTAATATTTTTTTTTAGTTGCTTGGGATTGTTAAGTTTTTCACAGGATAAATTTATAATTCAAAATAAGAAACAATCAGATAAAGTAAAATTCAAATTAATCAATAACTTAATTATTTTTCCTGTTGAAGTTAATGGTGTTACACTTTCTTTTTTGTTAGATACGGGTGTAAGTAAGCCTATGATTTTTAATTTTTTAAATGTTTCTGATACCCTAAAAATAAAGAATACAGAAACCATTTTTTTAAGTGGCCTAGGGGAAGGAGAATCGGTTGAAGCTTTAAAATCTAGAAATAATGTTTTTAAAATAGGAGATGCTTTAAAGCTAAATCAAGACTTATACGTTGTTTATAATAATAAATTGAATTTTGCATCCAAAATTGGGAGCCCAGTTCATGGTATTATGGGGTTTGATTTGTTTAGGGATTTTATAGTAGAGATAAACTATTCGACAGGTTATTTGAAATTTACCGCTCCAGAGAAATTTCAATATAAATCATGTAAAAAGTGCGAACGTTTTAATTTAGAGTTCTATAATCGTAAACCTTATATAAATGCTCAGGTTAGGATAGAAGAAAAGCAAATTCCTGTTAAATTATTGATTGATTCTGGTGGTAGCGATGCGCTTTGGTTATTTGAAAATGATTCCTTGGGCATAAGGTCTAATGACGCTTTTTTTGTTGATTTTCTTGGCCATGGACTTAATGGAAGTGTATATGGAAAACGCTCAAAAGTGAATTCGTTTTCACTAAAAAGCTTTGTACTTAACAATGCCAATGTTGCATTTCCAGATTCTACTTCTATATCATTGGCAAAACAGATTAAAAATCGTAATGGTAGTTTGTCTGGTAATATTTTAAAACGATTTGATGTTATTTTTGATTATCAGAAAGCATTAATAACTTTAAAAAAGAATAGGTATTTTAATGAAAAATTTAGTCATAATAAAAGCGGTATTGAATTAGAGCATGATGGTGTAAGGCTTGTTAAGGAAGTTGATAATAAGTCTTTAAAAGATAGTAATGTTTTTGGAAATGACGATGCCCAGAATAACAATACTAGAATCGTCTTAAGTACACAATATAAATTATCATTAAAGCCTGCTTATGTTATTGTAGAATTGCGTGAAGATTCCCCAGCAAAAAACGCAGGTTTACTTATTGGAGATGTTGTTGTTAGCATCAATAATAAGCGGGTGTATGAATACTCTCTACAACAAGTTATGCAAATGTTTTATGATGATGCAGGCAAAAAAATTAAATTAAAAGTAGATAGAGATAGTAAGTATTTAACTTTTCAATTTCAATTGCAAAAACTATTTTAAAAAAAAAGAGCTTGAATATCTTTTCAAGCTCTTTTAATTTAGTTTAAGTGTTTTTTTATTGTTCCATTACACTTTTTTCTTTTTTGTCAAGTAAACTTACTTTACTCGGGTCTATAACTAAACCTTTAATTTTTAAAGCAACCGTAGGTGTTTTTGCATTAGACATTACAGTAATTGTTTTTCTAATAGGATTTACTCTATTGGTATCATATTTTACTATAATCTCTCCAGTTTCACCAGGCATGATAGGGTCTTTTGGTTTCGAAGGAACCGTACACCCACATGATGATTTTACGTTTGATATAATAAGTGGCTCATCACCAGTATTAGTAAATTCAAAAGTTCTTACACCATCAGCACCTTTTTCAATAGTACCATAATCAATGGTTTCTGCTTTAAATTCAATTTTTGCTTGCGCGTTAACACCAAAACTGATTAATCCAATAAATAAAATAGTAATTAATTGTTTCATGACTTTATTTTTTTGTTCTTATTTTTTTTGTTTTTTAACCCTTTATTTAATAGGGTATGTTGCTTTTTTTTGGTTTAAAACCTAGTCAAACATAGTCACTTTTTCCACAATCTGCAAAAATAATAGACGTAATGCAGACATATTAACATATTCAACTCGGTTAAAAGTACGTATGGTTTTCTTTATGTTTCTTTAAAAATCCTTGTTTCTATATGTTTTATAAACCTTTATAGCTTTTGTAGAAAAAAGAAATATAAGTACTTTTGCTCATCAATATTCAAAAACTATTCCAAAGTATGCAAATTCCATCAAAATATGATGCTAGTCAGGTAGAAAGTAAGTGGTACGACTACTGGATGACAAACAATTATTTTCATTCAACACCAGACGAAAGAGAGCCGTATACTATAGTTATTCCGCCACCAAACGTTACTGGCGTGTTGCACATGGGGCATATGCTTAATAATACCATCCAAGATGTTTTAATACGTCGTGCGCGCTTATTAGGTAAAAATGCATGTTGGGTGCCTGGTACGGATCATGCATCAATTGCTACAGAAGCTAAAGTAGTTGCTAAATTAAAAGAACAAGGCATTGATAAAAATGATTTATCTCGAGATGAGTTTTTAAAGCACGCCTGGGATTGGACAGAAGAATATGGTGGTGTTATTCTTGAACAACTTAAAAAATTAGGATGTTCTTGTGATTGGGACAGAACTAAATTCACTATGGATGATGACATGAGTGAAGCTGTAATCAAGGTTTTTGTTGATTTATATGAAAAAGGTTTGATTTACCGTGGTTATAGAATGGTAAACTGGGACCCAGAGGCTAAAACAACCCTTTCTGATGAAGAAGTAATTCATGAAGAACGCCAAGGAAACTTATATTATTTAGAATATAAAATTGAAGGAAGTGATGATAAGCTAACTATAGCTACCACGCGTCCTGAGACTATTTTTGGGGATACAGCAATTTGTATTAACCCTAATGATGAGCGTTTTTCGCACTTGCGTGGAAAGAAAGCTGTTGTGCCAATCTGTAATCGGGTAATTCCTATTATTGAAGATGATTACGTAGACGTTGAGTTTGGTACAGGGTGTTTGAAAGTAACGCCTGCACACGATGAAAATGATAAGAATCTTGGTGATAAACACAAACTAGATGTTATTGATATTTTTAATGAAGACGCTAGTTTAAACAGCTTCGGATTGCATTATGAAGGTAAAGACCGCTTTGTAGTTAGAAAAGAAATTGCTAAAGAATTAGAAGAAAACGGTGTTTTAGTTAAAACCGAAACGCATATTAATAAAGTAGGAACATCAGAAAGAACTAAAGCCGTTATTGAACCTAGATTAAGTGATCAGTGGTTTCTTAAAATGGAAGATTTGGTAAAACCTGCCATTAAATCTGTACTTGAAGATGATGATATTAAGTTATTCCCAAAAAAGTTTGAGAATACCTATCGCCATTGGATGGAAAATATACGTGATTGGAATATATCACGCCAACTCATGTGGGGGCAACAAATTCCAGCTTATTTCTATGGCGACGGAAAAGAAGATTTTGTAGTAGCTGAAACCATTGAACAAGCAGTACTAAAGGCAAGAGTGGCGGCTAATAACCAAGAGTTAACAGCTAACAGCCTGCGTCAGGATACTGACGCGCTAGATACATGGTTTTCATCATGGTTATGGCCAATGAGTGTGTTTGACGGTATTCGAAACCCTGAAAACGAAGAGATTAAATACTACTATCCAACAAATGATTTGGTAACAGGTCCGGATATTCTTTTCTTTTGGGTAGCACGTATGATTATTGCAGGTTTTGAATATAAAGATGAAAAACCTTTTGAGAATGTTTACTTAACAGGATTGGTTCGCGATAAGCAACGTCGAAAAATGAGTAAATCTTTAGGAAACTCTCCTGATGCCTTAAAGCTTATTGAGGAATACGGTGCAGATGGTGTTCGTGTTGGTTTATTATTAAGTTCTGCAGCGGGAAACGATTTAATGTTTGATGAAGCCCTTTGCCAGCAAGGAAAAGGCTTTGGGAATAAAATTTGGAATGCCTTTCGATTAATTCAAGGGTGGGATATTGATAAAACTATTCCGCAACCAGAAACTGCAAAAGTGGGCTTAGAGTGGTATGAAGCTAAGTTTCAAAAAGCATTAGTTGAAATTGAAGATCATTTTAGTAAGTACAGACTATCTGATGCTTTAATGGCAATTTACAAATTAATCATGGACGATTTTTCATCTTGGTTATTAGAAATCATTAAGCCTGCATATCAAAAACCAATTGACGCTATAACATACAAAGCGGTAATTGAAGCTTTTGAGAATAATTTAAAAGTATTACATCCTTTTATGCCATTTTTATCAGAAGAAATTTGGCAATACATTTCTGAAAGAACTCCAGAAGAAGCATTAATTGTTGCTAAATGGCCAGAAACAAAAGCTGTAAATGATACTTTAATTGAGGGGTTTGAGTTTGCTTCGGAAGTGATTTCTGGAATTAGAAACATTAGGAAACAAAAGAATATTGCGTTTAAAGATGCCATTGGTTTTTCAGTAATAAACAATGAAAAAACAAATACTACTTTTAATGGGGTTATAGCTAAATTAGGAAACCTAGAAAATATAGAAGCTACATCTGAAGCTATTGATGGCGCTTTGACATTTAGGGTAAAATCGAACGAGTATTTTATACCCATGGTTGGCGCTATTGATGTTGAAGCTGAAATTAAAAAACTTACTGAAGAGTTAAATTATACTGAAGGCTTTTTAAAATCGGTACAAAAGAAGCTGTCTAACGAACGTTTTATTGCAGGAGCACCAGAACAAGTGGTTGCAAGCGAAAAGAAAAAAGAAGCAGATGCTTTAGCCAAAATTGAAACTTTAAAAGCTAGTTTGTTTAGTTTGAAGTGATTTTTTGAGAAGATTTGTTAGCGGTTACGTATATGAGCAATTGTGTGTGGTTTAGCATTAAACTTTGCAAGTACACACCAGACTGAAAATCCGATAGAATTTTCAGAAGTAGACGAGAACAAGCAATTATTTATAGCTATTGTTTTGTGCTATTATTTTTTTCTCTATTTTACTAATAAGATTTCCTTTGCTATAACCTGTCCATTTGTCAATAATTGTTCCTTCTGGATTTATTAAAACAAAGGTTGGAATGCCTTGAATTCCATATTTAATTGATGTTTCGCTATATCTTCCTTTTCCATCCCAAATACTATTCCAAGTAACTTTATCTCTTTCTAACGACTTTAGCCAAACATCTTTTTTGGGGTCTTGGGTGAAGCTTACTATTTTTAAAGAATCAGAATACTCCTTGTTTATTTCTACTAATTCATCTGCTGCTTTAATACAAGGGCCACAATAAGCTGCTGTAAAGTCAAGAAGTGTATATTCTCCTCTAATGTTTGAAAATTTAACCTTTTCTCCCTTTTGATTTATTCCTTCAAAATCGTGAAATTTATCTCCAATTTTAGCGATATTCTCTCTTAGAAATACTTCAACTACTTTGGCATATTTACTTTCTTTTATTTCAGGTGTATAATTTTTAAATATTTTCTGTATTGTGTCTTTTGGTAATTGATTTTTCAAATAGCCAAGTTCTATTATACTTATATAGGTGTTGGGATGTGATTTTATATAGTTAATTCGTGAAATCTGTGTAGCGCTATCTATTGTTCTAATTTTCTTCCAAATTCCTGCTCCTATTTCTCGTTGCTTTTCTTGGGGTAGATTCATAAAAGTTTGTACCAAAGAATTTCTTTTGATATTATTTTCCTTTGTTAGGCTTTGAGAATAATTAAAATCTTCTTGAGTTTTTGAACCTCTGATATTTACATTCCATGGAAAGTCTGATATATCTCCTTTAACAGTAATATTGTCATTTCCGATAAGAAGATTAGTATAAATAAATTTTTTATCAACAGTAGCGTTTAACCAAATTTGTTCTGGTGGGCTAGATAAATGTCCTTCAAACTTAAAACTGTTATTTTCTACTGTTGTGCTATCGAATACAGCATCAGTAGCCAAGTTTCTTAAATAAAATTTAGTCCCATCTGGAAATCCACTTATTTGTCCCAAGATTGTAAATTTTTCCTTTTTTCTTTCTTTTTCAACACAAGCAGTTATAGAAATTACAAAATAGATACTTAGAATTAATTTGTATATTATTTTCATTTGTTTAATGTTAGGTTTAATGGTTCACAACTAAAGGTATATTCAACTGCTTTATGTTTTATATCCGACTTTAAACGAAGTTATTTGAATTTTTTTACAAAGTCAAGTTTATAGTCTTATAAACTTTTAGAAATAGACGTTGTTTTATCTGTAAAATCACTTCCTGTATAAGAAGTAATTTGTAACCAAATCGATATAGGCTTGTTTGGCTTCATCTTCACTAAGTCCTTTGGCTTGGAATAAAGCGTTGGTTTTAAAAGCATTTATAATAGGTTTTTTGCTTCTAGGTTTACCGTAATTATTTGTGGCCTTTTTGTAGTAGGCATAAAGTTTTAAAAGGGTATCAGCAGGAAAAGGCGCTTCGTGAGCATTCACTCGTTCTACAGCTTCTTCAAACTCTATGTCTAATGGGTTACTCATTAATTTCTGCAATAATACTTTCGCCTCCCTTTACTTTCTGATTTAATTTTACTTTAATATTAGTATCTAAGGGTAAAAACAAATCTACTCTAGATCCAAATTTTATAAATCCAGATTCTCCACCTTGAGTAGCTTTATGGTCAACTTTTGCATAGTTTACAATTCGTTTTGCTAATGCACCAGCAATTTGTCGGTGTAATACTTTACCATAGGTTTCGTTTTCAACAACCACGGTTGTGCGTTCATTTTCTTCACTTGCTTTAGGATGCCATGCTACTAAATATTTTCCTGGGTGGTATTTACTAAACACAACATTTCCACCAATAGGGTAGCGCGTAACATGAACATTTATTGGCGACATAAATACGCTAACTTGCAAACGTTTTTTTTTAAAATATTCTTTTTCAAAAACCTCCTCAATAACAACTACTTTACCATCTACTGGCGAAATAACTTGGCTGTCATTAAGTTGCGTGTTTCGTTTTGGGTTTCTAAAAAATTGCAATATCAAAATGAGAAATACTAATAATGCTATCATTATAATAGTTCTTAGCCAAGTAATATCAACAAAACTATCTACTAATAAATAACCAGCTACAACAATAATAAGTGTAACAATTATAATTTTATGACCTTCTTTATGAAACATAATTCAAAATTCTTAAAAATAAATATATAAATGGAGCAGCAAAAATAATGCTATCTAGTCTATCTAATAATCCACCATGCCCAGGCATAATAATACCACTATCTTTTACGTTTGCTTGTCTTTTAAATTTAGACTCTATTAAGTCTCCTAAAGTGCCAAATACGCTAACTATTATGCTTAAAATTAGCCAGCTTGTAAATGTTAAAGTACCTGTAAAGGTAGCGATAAAATAACTTGCTACACATGAGAAGAACAAACCTCCAAGAAAACCTTCCACTGTTTTTTTAGGGGATATAATTTCAAATAGCTTTTGTTTACCAAAATTTTTGCCTACTAAGTATGCAAATGAATCGTTTACCCAAACTAAAATAAAGGCTCCTAATAGGATGTCTGGATTATAATCTTCATAATAATTTGCTATTAAAATTAAAAAAACAAATGCACTTGATAGGTAAAACGTTGTTAGTAAAAAACGTTTGGTTGCGAAAAGAGGAATGCTTTTTTTAGAAAATAAATCTTTAATTAAAAATAGCTCGACAAATATTGATAGTACTAAAAGAATTTGAGTGGTTTCGTTTAAACCAGTACTTGTATTTAGTATGGTTTGCCAATATCCAAAAACTGCATAAAGTGAAATGAATATGAAATAAGGAATATTACTTTTTAATTGGATTAGCTTTTTGAATTCGCCTATACAAATTAATCCAAAAACGAAAAAAAGAGCAATTAATGCATGTTCAAAACAGAGGCAAATAAGCAATAGTGAAACATAGACTAAGCCAGAAAGTGATCGTACAAGCGTTTCTTTCATTCTATAAATCTTCTAAAAGTAATAGGTATAAATTTTTAGCACTACTACCGTAACTTAGAAAATCTTTTTCATCTCCAGATTTAAAGTGTTTAATGGTTGTGATATTTGTTGGGATTTTTTGTCTGTTCTTATTTTTTATGCCTCGTAGACCTTCACCAATATTATCAACGATTTGACTTGTAGTGGCAAAAACAATAAAATTAAAAGGTAGTTCAGGAAGTTTTTTTTCAAAAATCTGTTTTGATGAAACTAATAAAGAGCCATCATTGGCAATTAAATTTTCGCAAGTTGTGATAAAGTATGTGGCTTCACTTATTTTTCTTGTTGGAAGTAAATTGGAGCCTTTAAATTTATCTTTTAATTCGGTATCAAGCAATAACACTTGTTCTTCTTCCCAGTCATTTTCTTCAATGATATGACCTAAGTTTTTATAAATCTCATCTAAATTTTCGCAATACAGAAACTTACCGCCATTAGCCTTAAAGTTTATGGTAAACCTTTCGTCTATTGGTAGCTTTATTTCGGGCATATACTTGCCTCTATTATCAGATTTTAATTCTTTCTCTGAACCAGCAGATCTAGAACCAAAAATTTTTCTAAAAAGACTCATTTAATGTATTGCTATTAACCGCTTTCCCTTCAATGTGCATCAAATATAAAAAATCTTAAATTAACCTTACGATTAATTTAAGATTTTTACTAAATGCTTAATAATTTAAGGCGTTAGGTCTTATTCTTCTTCGTCCTTTATTTCTTCTTTTGCACTTAAAGAACTTTCTTTTTCAAAAGGACGTTTTCCAAATATTTTTTCAAGATTATCTTTAAAAATAACCTCTTTTTCCAATAGTACTTCTGCTAGTTGTGTTAATTTATCTTTATTTGTTTCAAGTAGCTTTATTGCGCGTTGATATTGCTTTTCAATAATATCTGAAATTTCTTTATCAATTAATTCTGCTGTTTGCTCGCTGTACGGTTTTGTGAAACCGTATTCGCTTTGTCCTGAATCATAATATGTTAAATTTCCAACTTTATCACTAAGCCCGTAAATTGTAACCATAGCACGAGCTTGTTTTGTTACTTTTTCTAAATCGCTTAAAGCACCTGTTGAGATTTTATCAAAAATTACTTTTTCAGCTGCACGACCACCTAAAGCGGCACACATTTCATCAAGCATCTGTTCTGGGCGCACAATTAAACGTTCTTCGGGTAAATACCATGCAGCACCTAATGAGCGTCCGCGTGGTACAATAGTAACTTTTACTAAAGGTGCAGCATGTTCTAACATCCAACTGGTTACAGCATGACCTGCTTCATGAAAGGCAACGGCACGTTTTTCGCTAGGTGTGATAATTTTATTTTTCTTTTCAAGACCTCCAATAATTCTATCAACAGCATCTAGAAAATCTTGTTTGTCAACCGCCTTTTTACCATTTCTAGCTGCTATTAAAGCGGCTTCATTACAAACATTAGCAATATCTGCTCCTGAAAAACCAGGGGTTTGTTTTGAAAGGAAATCTAAATCTAGATTTTTTGCTTTTTTAAGAGGTCTTAAGTGGACTTCAAAAATTTCTTCACGTTCACGTACGTCTGGTAAATCAACAAAAATTTGTCTATCAAAACGTCCAGCACGCATTAAGGCTTTATCTAAAATATCGGCTCTATTTGTTGCGGCAATTACAATAACGTTTGTATTTGTACCAAAACCATCCATTTCAGTTAATAACTGGTTTAGTGTATTTTCACGCTCATCATTACTACCAGACATGGCGTTTTTACCTCTTGCACGACCAATGGCATCAATTTCGTCAATAAAAATAATTGATGGTGATTTTTCTTTTGCTTGTTTGAATAAATCTCTAACACGAGAAGCTCCAACACCAACAAACATTTCAACAAAATCTGAACCTGATAATGAGAAGAAAGGAACTTTAGCTTCTCCAGCTACAGCTTTTGCTAATAAGGTTTTACCGGTTCCTGGAGGGCCTACAAGTAAGGCACCTTTTGGGATTTTACCACCAAGAGTAGTATATTTTTCAGGAAATTTTAGGAAGTCTACAATTTCTTGAACCTCTTCTTTCGCACCTTCAAGACCTGCAACATCTTTAAAACTCGTTTTAACTTCTGTATTCTGATCAAAAAGTTTGGCTTTAGATTTTCCTATGTTGAAAATCTGCCCACCTGCACCTCCGCCAGCACCTCCAGACATACGACGCATAATAAATATCCAAACACCAATTAATAAAATAAAAGGGAGAATACCCATCAGTAAATTACCCCAATCGTTTGTTTCTGTATCAAAAGTTATTATCGGTTTAGCCGATAATTCTTCGGTCATTTCATTTAGTTGATTTTCAAAATTTTGAAGGTCACCAAACTCAAACCTGTAGTTAGGCAATTTTGTAGCAGATGGAATAAATGTTTGAGGTTTTGAGTTTTTATGAATCTCTTTAGCCTCAGCATCTTTGGTTAAATATACTTTCGCTACTCGTGTGTTTTTTACAATGTCAACACGGTCTACATCACCAGCTTCTAAATACTTAAAAAAGTCAGAAGGGGTTGTTTTGTTAGTGTCTTGATAGCTAGCTCCACTAAATAATTGATATCCAAGAAAAAGGGCTATCAATATGCCATAAATCCAATATGGACTAAATTTAGGTTTCTTATCTTTTGTGTTTTTCTTATCGTTTGCCATTTGATTTTTTTAGTAACTCGTTTCTATAACTGTAGTTTTTGCATCGCCCCAAAGACTTTCAATATCATAATACTCTCTAATATGTTTTTGAAACACATGCACTACAACATTAACATAATCAATCAATACCCATTCTGAGTTTTCAGCGCCTTCAGTATGCCAAGGATTATCTTTAAGCGTTTTACTTACTGTTTTTTGAATGGAATTAACAATAGCGTTTACTTGCGTGTTTGAAGTCCCTTCGCAGATAATAAAGTAATCGCAAACCGTGTTTTCAATCTCTCTTAAATCTAGAATATTAATTTCTTTGCCTTTAACATCTTCAATCCCACTGATTATTACTGATATTAATTGGTCTGCGCTTTTTTTTTCTTTCGCCATTAAATATTTTTAATTTGTGCAAAGTTATTATTTTTTTAGTTCTTTATACTTTAAAATAAACATAAGATTTTAGAGTAATTTAATAACTTGTATATGCGTATAGTCAAACTTAATGCCATCGATTCTACTAATAGGTATTTAAAGGAGCTAAGTGGCACTAAAGCTATTGATGATTATACTGTTGTTGCAGCTAAAAATCAAACTGAAGGCAAAGGTCAAAGGGGGACTGTTTGGAGTTCTCAAGCGTCTAAAAACCTTACCTGTAGTGTGTTTAAGGATTTGTCTGGGTTTAAATTTGAACATCCATTTTACATTAGTATTGCAACTGCTTTAGCACTTTTAAAGACCTTAGAATATATTGAAATACCTCGATTAAGTATAAAATGGCCTAACGACATTTTGTCAGCAGACAAAAAAATATGTGGTGTTTTAATTGAAAATGTCATAAAACAAAATAGTATTGCGGCTTCTATTATTGGAATTGGGCTAAATGTAAATCAAGTTATATTTGAAAATTTACCTAAAGCGTCATCATTAAAATTAATCTCAGGAAAGGCATATGATTTGGATGAGCTAACAATTACGTTTATAAATAATTTGAAATATTATTTCATACTATTGGAAGACGAAAAATATGAAGAATTAAAAACTGAATATGAAATTCACCTATTTAGAAAAAATAAGCCTTCAACTTTTAAAAATGCTGAAGGTGATATGTTTTCTGGTTTTATAAAGGGTGTTTCCGAATCTGGTCACCTTCAAGTATTATTAGAAGACAATATTTTGAAAGCATTCGATTTAAAAGAAATTACACTGTTGTATTAAATAGCTTTTGGAATACTTGTGGCAAGTGTTTCAATAAATTTGCTAATAGGACTTTTTATCATCATTGCCATCATAGGGTTGAAGTCTCCAGTAAAATCTAATTTTACTTCACTTGAGTTAGCATCAATTTCAATAATATTGGCTATCAACGAAAAATCTATTTTTCCTCCTGCAGCACCTAAAACTATTTTATTTGGAGGTATAACTTCTTTCTTTTTAAGAATAATTTCTGGCATGCCTTTTAAAGCAAAAAGAAACTTATCTTCATCTAAAATTTCAAATTTACTAATGTTTTCAGGCATTAACGATTCAAAATTTTTGATGTCAGATAAAAAATTAAATACATCTTCAGGCGATTTACTGACGCTAATTTTAGGGGATTCTAAATTCATTTTTTGTTATTGGTTTATAGTTAAGTTGCTAAGTTGATTGAAAATAGGTTTGACTAAACGCCTTAATAACTCAAAACAACTTTGCATTACATATATCAATTAGCGTTCCATTCACTAGGATTGGTGTTCCAATCTGATAAAGTTTCTAACTCTTTTTTAGATATATAATTAGTCTCTAAAGCTTCTTCAAGTAAATTTTCATAATTACTTAATGTATTCAAACGGATACCGTCTTTTTCGAAATTTTTTGAAGCTATATCAAAGCCATAAGTAAAAATAGCAACCATGCCTTTTACATTTATATTTGCTTCTTTTAAAGCTTTAACGGCATTCAAACTGCTTTTTCCTGTACTTATTAAATCTTCAACAACTACAACATTTTGTCCGCTTTCAACAAACCCTTCAATTTGATTTTTCCGTCCGTGCCCTTTAGCATCTGGTCTTACATATATAAAAGGAAGGCCTAAATATTCTGCAACCAATATGCCAATACCTATTGCGCCTGTAGCAACACCAGCAATAACATCGGGTTTACCATATTCTCTTTCAATATATTTTCCCATTGTTTCGCGTATATAATTACGAATTGGAGGAAAGGATAATACAATTCGATTATCACAATAAATTGGGGATTTCCAGCCTGAAGCCCAAGTAAAAGGTTCCTTAGGGCTTAGTTTTATAGCATTTATTTGTAATAAAACTTCGGCGGTTTTTTTAGCGGTGTCTTTGTCAAAAATCATATCAGCAAAATTACACATAAATTTAAATTTAATGACTTGTTAAATATATATAATCATATTTTTTTAACAATATTATAATCAAGCCTATATTAGATTTAGTGTCTATTTTATTGTTTTTAAGGAATTTAACTACATCTGAGTTGCTTTTTTCGATAAAGCGCATAATATTTTGTTTAAATAAATAATCAAATAATTAAACAATTAATTATTTTGTTTAACTTTACTTAAAATAAATTAAACAAAATAACAATGAACAGAAAACTACCTTACCGAAAAACCAAATCTCAATACCTAATTTATTTCTTCTTTCTACTAATTTCAATGCAATCGTTTGCGGATATTGATTGTGGAGATATTGAAGGTTTTGAATTTAGTAATGGACATGAGTCTGTTACTTTGATTGATGGCGGTAATTACATCTTTGATGAATTACCAACAAATTTTTATGTCAATATGCATGTTGATGGCTATTCTCAAAGCGTAAAATATGTCATTGAAAATTTGGAAACAGGAGAAAGGTATAAAGTTACTGAAAATCTTTTACCTTATACATTTCCGGCAGGTAATAAGCCTTGGTATATAGGTGAGGGGAAATTTAAATTATCAGCAAACCTCTATAAATTTGATTTAGGATTTGGTTACTGCGATTCAAAATCAATAACTTTTACTATTGGCGGTTCTTGTACCGCAGACGCAGGCACTTTACATGCCACATCAAGCAATGTCACTTTAACAGGAGATTCAGCAACAATAAGCGCAACACCAGATGGAAACATCAATTTGCCAGAAGGTTATAGCAGCATATTTGTATTAACCTCAGGCGAAGGCTTAGTAATAGAAGCCGTAAGTGCCACACCAGAATTTACAGTAACTAGTTCAGGATTATACACGATTCACACCTTAGTATATGACGGACGCGAGGACAGTGAGAACTTCCTAAACTTAGGTATTGTAGAATTTGGAACAACAACAGGCGTAGATGTATTAACGGTAGTAACAAGTGGAGGATTATGTGCCTCATTAGATGCAGCAGGGGCACCAATACAAGTAGAATCATGTACCGCAGACGCAGGAACACTGCAAGCCACATCAAGCAATGTCACTTTAACAGGAGATTCAGCAACAATAAGCGCAACACCAGATGGAAACATCAATGTGCCAGAAGGTTATAGCAGTATATTTGTATTAACCTCAGGCGAGGGCTTAGTAATAGAAGCCGTAAGTGCTACACCAGAATTTACAGTAACCAGTTCAGGATTATACACGATTCATACCTTAGTATATGACGGACGCGAGGATAGTGCAAACTTCCTAAACTTAGGCATCGTAGAATTCGGAACAACTACAGGTGTAGATGTATTAACGGTAGTAACAAGTGCAGGATTATGTGCCTCATTAGATGCAGCAGGCGCACCAATACAAGTAGAATCATGTACCGCAGATGCAGGAACACTGCAAGCCACATCAAGCAATGTCACTTTAACAGGAGATTCAGCAACAATAAGTGCCATAGCAGATGGAAACATCAATGTGCCAGAGGGTTATAGCAGTATATTTGTATTAACCTCAGGCGAGGGCTTAGTAATAGAAGCCGTAAGTGCTACACCAGAATTTACAGTAACCAGTTCAGGATTATACACGATTCATACCTTAGTATATGACGGACGCGAGGATAGTGCAAACTTCCTAAACTTAGGCATCGTAGAATTTGGAACAACAACAGGCGTAGATGTATTAACGGTAGTAACAAGTGGAGGATTATGTGCCTCATTAGATGCAGCAGGCTCACCAATACAAGTAGAATCATGTACCGCAGATGCAGGAACACTGCAAGCGGCATCAAGCAATGTCACTTTAACAGGAGACTCCGCAATGATAAGCGTTACACCAGATGGAAATATTAATGTGCCAGAAGGTTATAGCAGCATATTTGTATTAACCTCAGGCGAAGGCTTAGTAATAGAAGCCGTAAGTGCCACACCAGAATTCACAGTAACCAGTTCAGGATTATACACGATTCACACCTTAGTTTATGACGGACGCGAGGACAGTGCAAACTTCCTAAACTTAGGTATTGTAGAATTCGGAACAACTACAGGCGTAGATGTATTAACGGTAGTAACAAGTGGAGGATTATGTGCCTCATTAGATGCAGCAGGCTCACCAATACAAGTAGAATCATGTACCGCAGATGCAGGAACACTGCAAGCGGCATCAAGCAATGTCACTTTAACAGGAGACTCCGCAATGATAAGCGTTACACCAGATGGAAATATTAATGTGCCAGAAGGTTATAGCAGCATATTTGTATTAACCTCAGGCGAAGGCTTAGTAATAGAAGCCGTAAGTGCCACACCAGAATTCACAGTAACCAGTTCAGGATTATACACGATTCACACCTTAGTTTATGACGGACGCGAGGACAGTGCAAACTTCCTAAACTTAGGTATTGTAGAATTCGGAACAACTACAGGCGTAGATGTATTACAAATAATAATGTATAATGACATGTGTGCATCTTTAGATGTAGCAGGAGCACCAGTTACTGTAGAAGAAGATATTTGTTTAGCAGACGCAGGAACATTTAGTGGTATTTCAGGATCAGTAAATGATGGTGTTGGAACTATAGAAGCTATTGCAAATGATAATGTAGTAGTACCAGATGGATATAGTAAGATATTTGTATTAACTTCTGGAGAAGATTTAGTTATTGAACAAGTAAATGCAACACCTAATTTTACAGTTATAGAGGGAGGGAAATATACTGTTCATACATTAGTTTATGATGGAAGAGCAGAAAGTGAAAATTTCTTAGATTTAAATGTAGTAAATTTTGGAGAGACTACAGGAGGTGATGTGTTATCAATAGTTACAGCTAATGGTTTATGTGCCTCTCTTGATGTAACTGGAGTGTCAGTCACTCTAGGATTTTGTACCGCAGATGCAGGCACTTTACATGCCACATCAAGTAATGTCACTTTAACAGGAGATTCAGCAACAATAAGCGCAACACCAGATGGAAACATCAATGTGCCAGAAGGTTATAGCAACATATTTGTATTAACCTCAGGCGAAGGCTTAGTAATAGAAGCCGTAAGTGCCACACCAGAATTCACAGTAACCAGTTCAGGATTATACACGATTCACACCTTAGTTTATGACGGGCGCGAGGATAGTGCAAACTTCCTAAACTTAGGCATCGTAGAATTCGGAACAACTACAGGTGTAGATGTATTAACGGTAGTAACAAGTGCAGGATTATGTGCCTCATTAGATGCAGCAGGCGCACCAGTAGAAGTTTTAGGTGAAGTTGAGTGTACTGCATTCTCAGGAACAATGTATTCTAAGTTACCTGTAAGTTGTTTGAATAATGGTAAATCAACAATTACAGCTAAAACAAGAGAAAGTGCTGAAGTACCAAACGGTTTTGAAAGGCTATTTGTGCTTACTGAAGCATATTCATTAACTATATTGGGTGTTTCTAATAAGCCAAGTTTTGAAGTATCACATAGAGGTTTTTACAGAATACATAGTTTAGTTTACAACCCAGAAACTTTAGATTTATCAGTTGTAGTCCCAGGGCAAACAACAGGTTTTGATGTTGTTAACTTAATTAAGGATAATGGTATATGTGCATCTTTAGATGTTAAAGGAGCTCTTAACTTAGTAATAGGATCTAAATGGTTTTGTTACTTCTTCAACAAATATTTTAATTATAATAGTGGAAGAAATGATTTTTCATCTAGAGATGGTAATGAAAATGGCCTTTCAAAATTCGTAAATGATTACAATAATTATCAAGAATTCAAAGAAGATTTTATCGCTAATAATAGTAAATCAAAATTCTTCCCTAATCCTGTTGTAAATAGTTTAAAGGTTGAATTAGAATTATTTGAAAACGAAGTTATGAATTATAGTATTATAGATGTTAGCGGAAGAAACGTGATGTCTGGAACAGCTACTAATTTAGAATTTGGTTTACAAAATATTGATGCAAGTAGGTTAAATTCTGGTATGTATTTAGTGCAATTTGTCTCAGAATATAGAACAATAACTAAGAAAATAATTGTTAGGAAGTAATAAGAAAAAGAAAAATTGTTTTTTAAGAAAGTCGTTGTAAATACAACGACTTTCTCTTTTATAAAAACCAAATGATTAAACGCTATTTATAAATTAAAAAAAATATTTTTTAACAATGTTTAAAATGTTAGTAAAAATGATATTTTTACCATATTGAAATTGTTAATTATAACAAACCATGTATAAAATTTTTGTTGGCGATAAACCAATAATTTTAACCCATTTAGTTGAGAAAGAAACTAACTTTAAAAATTATTTGCTTAAAACAGTAAATATGGCAAAAGTTATAAGAAGACTAAATAGAACATCATTAAGTGAAGCTCGCTTAATTCATAAAAATCCAGATAAAATTTTAAAAAGATTTTTAAAGAAACTTCCTAATGTGATAGCTGGAGGAGGTAAAGTTTATAATGATAAGGGTGAAATTCTTTTTATTTATAGGAATGATAAATGGGATTTACCTAAAGGAAAAGCTGAAAAGAAAGAAACTATAGAGGAAACATCTATAAGAGAGGTTGAAGAAGAAACTGGTGTTAAAGGTTTGAAAATTATAAAACCGCTTAATACAACCTATCATATATTTAAACGCAATGGCCGTTATAAAATCAAAATAACTTATTGGTTTGAAATGAAAACCAGTTATAATGGTAAATTAATAGCACAAGAAAATGAAGGCATAACAAAAGTTGCCTGGTTAAATAAGAAACAATCAAAGCTAGCTCTTGAAAATTCTTACGCTAATATTAAGCTATTGGTTTAAATTATTTTAATTTGTATACAGGATATTGCATATGAGCATTTTCATAATGTTCACTTTGTTTAAATAACCAATCTAACTGTGCATACCAATTATTATTAAATTCAGAAAGGTCTTTTTTTCTATGTTCAAACGCTTCTTTTAATTTAGGATTATTATTTAGTAACTCTAAAGATTTGTCCTCCCATACATATGGTGAAAACCCCTCTTTTTGTTGTAAAATAGTATCGAAGAAATTCCAGCTAAAAAATGAATCAACTGATTGTGGTTCAAGTGTTTCTAGTATGTATCTAATAGCTTCTTGTTTTGTGTAAATTATATAATCTCCTTTACGAAATTCTATATTCTTTTTATTAGTTTTTAACTCTATGTTATAGTGGAGATAATGGCCTTCATAAGACATTTTTCTAGTTTCATATCTAGTGAGTTTATAGGTTTCAACTTTTAAAGTAGTATCATTTTCAAGATTATGCATTTCTACTTGATTAATTTTTAGTAAATCAATAACATTGTGCCAGCCTTGGGGTATAATGTAAGCAGAGGGAATTTCAATATTTAAACTTGGTTTAAAGTAATTTTGATATTTTATTTTTTTTGTGAATGGTTTTGTGGTGTCATATTTTAAACGCTCAAAACCAGTTATGGTACTTTTAATTGTTTCAGCTTCAAAACCTTTAAAGTTTAAAATAGTGTTTTTTGTTGTGTCTACTTCCCAATTTAGTTTATAAGATTTGCTGTTATATAATTTCTTTAAAACAGTTTTCCTTATTTTTGAGATTTGTTCTCCATCATCTTCAATAATTTCAATCATACTTTTCATTAATTCATAAGTACCTTCAACACGCTTTTTGTATGGTTTAAGCATATGCGTTTCAATCATCATCCCTAAGCAATTAAATAAAGTTGTGTAACCTGTGGAGTATCTCGGGGAATCCATAAATTGAGAAAAACCTTTTTCAGGAACTTTATTAAAAACATTTACATACGGTGTGATGTTCCATTGTTTTTTAGCTAAATTATGTTCTAATTTCGGCATCAAATCAGTATGTAAATAGTTACCCAAGTCGCCACCAAGTTTATTGTGTTGTGTAAACAAATGAGTGAGTGTGTATTGATAATTGGCACCATTGCTTACATGATTGTCAATAAAAACATCTGGTTTAATTATATGAAAAACTTTAGTAAATGTTTTAGCATTTTTAGTGTCACATTTAATAAAATCTCTATTTAAATCATAGTTTCTAGCGTTGCCCCTAAAACCATATTCTTTTGGGCCATTTTGATTAGTTCGTGTTGTAGAATTTCTATTTAGACTTCCTCCAATATTGTAAATAGGAATGGTTGCCAAAACAGTGTTCTTTGGAGCTTCAATCTTGTTTTGTAGAATGTCTCTAAAGAGCATCATGGTAGCATCAATACCATCAGATTCTCCAGGATGAATACCATTGTTTATAAATAAAATACGTTTGTTATTAGCTCTGATTTTAGAAAAGTCAAATACTTTATCGATATTCAACGTTACTAAATGTAAAGGCTTTCCTGAATCAGTTTCTCCTACGGATTTTATAGATACTTCGCTATAAACTTCAGCTAAATCATAATAAAATTTAATGGTTTGCTGGTAAGTAGCAGTTTCTAATCCGTTTGATTTTTCAAAATGAGTTTTGAAATTATAAACGGTTTTGTTAGAAGATCTATTACAGGAAACGAATAAAATAAGAAAGATTAATACTTTTCTCATGAATGAAGTTATAAATTTTTATAAAACTACGATTTCTTATATAAATAAAGTTTTATGTTGCTCGAAGTATAAAAAAAATGACTAGATTTAATGCTGTAAGTGCTATTACATGAGATTACTTAGTTTGAATGTGTTGTTTTGTATTATTCTCCAAAAGCAATAACTATGAGTATTTTTAAGCTTTCATTTGGGATTATTAATATTTTACAAAAAAACTTAGCTGAGGTTATTGTTGATGAGGGCGTAGTTATGGATGAAGTTTTGGTTAAAGAATTTCATGATTTTCTAAAGAATAATTTAGAAGCGTCAATTGGCTTATTGATTAATAAAAAGTATTCTTATACATATACCTTTGAAGCTCAAAAGAGTATTGTTCATTTGGATGAAATAAAGTTTATAGCTGTGTTGGCTAATACCAGTGGTGCAGTAATGTCTACAGAAACACTAATTAATATTAATGGAAATATTCATCGCAATTTTGAACTATTTCAAGAAAGAGATTCCGCATTAGTTTGGTTGCAAAAAGGATTGTCATAATTATTACTAAAACGTTATAGTTTCTCTAATAGATAAATTATAATCCTTCTTATTTGCTCTCAAACATATTAAGCGTAAATTTGCACCTTCAAAAAAAGAACCATGACTGAGTTTATTAGAAAGCGTGCAGCCAATGCTAAAAACGATATTTTAAGTGGAATAACTGTTGCTTTAGCGTTAGTTCCAGAAGCAGTAGCTTTTGCTTTTGTTGCTGGTGTAGACCCATTAGTTGGGTTGTACGCAGCATTCATGATTGGTTTAATCACCTCAATTTTTGGAGGTCGCCCAGGTATGATTAGTGGTGCCACTGGAGCTTTAGCAGTTGTAATGGTAAGCTTAGTCGCAGAAGGAAATGCTATGGGAGAACCTAGCGAGCAACTCGGGTTATATTATCTTTTCGCAACTGTTATCCTCATGGGAATTATTCAAATGTTAGCTGGTGTTTTTAAGCTTGGTAAGTTTGTTCGCTTAATTCCACATCCCGTAATGATGGGGTTTGTAAACGGACTAGCTATTGTAATATTCTTATCGCAATTAGCCATGTTTAAAGATGTAAACGGCGATTGGTTTTCAGGAACTCAACTTTGGACCATGTTAGGGCTTGTTGGTCTTACCATGGCAATCATGTTTGGTTTACCTAAATTAACCAAAAAATTACCAGAAGCACTTATAGCTATTTTAGTAGTCTCAGGAATTGTAATCTTCGGAAATTTGGATGTAGCCACCGTAGGAAGTTTTATTCGTGATGGAGGCGGAACAGGTTTAGAAGGTGGTTTGCCACAATTTCAAACCGATATTTTTTCTAAAGTACCATTCAATTTTCAAACGTTAAAATTTATATTCCCTTATGCCCTAATATTAGCAGCTATTGGTTTAATAGAATCTTTAATGACGCTTAATTTAGTAGACGAATTAACCGAAACCAGAGGTAATGCCAACCGCGAGTGTATGGCACAAGGCGGTGCAAACATCGTAACAGGTTTATTTGGTGGTATGGGTGGTTGTGCCATGATTGGGCAATCGTTAATCAACATAAAATCAGGTGGTAGAACACGCCTTTCAGGAATTGTAGCCGCAGTACTGTTACTCATATTCATCCTTTTTGCATCAGGTTTAATTGAGCAAGTTCCAATCGCTGCCTTAGTAGGGGTTATGTTCATGGTAGTCATCGGTACATTCGCTTGGAGTAGTTTCAGAATCTTAAATAAAATCCCGTTAAGCGATGTCATTGTTTTAGTTGCCGTATCATCCCTAACCGTAATTTTTGATTTAGCCATCGCAGTAATTGCAGGTGTTATTATCAGCGCATTGGTATTCTCTTGGGAAAACGCCAAACGCATACGCGCCCGCAAGCGCATTAAGGATGATGGTACTAAGATTTATGAAATCTGGGGCCCTTTGTTTTTCGGCTCTATTATAGCATTTAATGAGAAATTTGATGTTAAAAACGATCCAGACAAAGTAGAAATCGATTTTGTAGAATCACGAGTAAGCGACCACTCAGCAATAGAAGCTATTTTTAATCTGGTTGAGAAATACGAAGCCGCAGGAAAACAAATCAGACTTAAACATTTAAGTGAAGATTGTAAAGTCTTGCTTTATAAATCTAGCCCTAAATTTAGAGAAGTGATTGAAGAAGGTATCGACGATCCACGCTATCACCTTGCCGAAAACCCAGAAGCATTCACCAAAGGGCTTTCAGAGTATAAGTTCTAAA
The DNA here is from genome assembly GCF_947487575.1 of uncultured Algibacter sp. Lineage (GTDB taxonomy): Bacteria > Bacteroidota > Bacteroidia > Flavobacteriales > Flavobacteriaceae > Algibacter_B. Next base: position 189,790 of record NZ_CANKXG010000007.1, read on the forward strand.
TTTTTTATTTGGGCGTTACCACAAGGGTCGGGCTTTCCACTATATCTTTTTTTAATGTTATTGAGAGGGGTAAGCGACGTATTAATATGTAAATACTTCTGTCCTATACTTAACTTATAGTTGTCTTTTAAAAAAAGGATGCCGCTGCAATCCCTAACGCGGTCTAGTTTGCTAGCTGTCAGATTAAGTTATAGATTGAATTTCGTTTTTGAAATGGCCGTTTTAACAATGTCGTGTATCATTAGTGGTATTTTTAAACACTAGATTTAGTAAATAAAACCAAATAGAAATCCGTTAGTATATCATAAACTAGAAATAAATTATATACGGTATTCTGCATTCGTATTTAAATTTCCTGTTATTACATTGTATTCTTTCGGTATTTCTACGCCTTTAAATTCATTAGTCAACCCGTATAGTATAATCAAAGTAAAAATTATTCCTGTTATTAGAATTCCATATGATTGTTTAACAGGTTCTATACCAAGTATTTTTCTTTTCATTTTTTTTGAATGAACAGCAGAAATATGTCCAAAAAATGAAATTATTGCAAGACTGTAATATGGAATGAAAAACAGACTCAATGGAAACGTATTTAATCCTGCAACACCAAAATAAAAATTAGTATCCAGATTTAAAATCATTCTTCCAGATAATACTGCACTTAAATGAATAAAAAAGAAAACTGCAAGATAAAGCCCCGTCCAAATTTGTAATTTTTCAAAAAAACCAGAAGCAATTTTTCTCTTTTTTAAAAATAACTTGACACCTGAAAAAATTTGGATTATAACAGCAAAAAGTAATATGCTTTCTATAATTATATTTCTATAAACAACTCTTAAATCATTCATCATTTCAATATGAGCGTTTACTCCCAATAGACTATATAAATGATTTAACAAATGTACTCCCACAAAAAGGGAAATTATCACTCCAGAGAAATAATGTATGCGCTTCATTTTTTTTTAAGCAAAAGTCAACTTAAAAATTAAGTTGTCATTTGATTTATATCAAATTCGGTTTTTTAAATTCCGAATTCTACTTAATGTTTCGAGTGTAATTCCAATATATGAAGCTATATGTGTTAATGGCACTCTTTGTGTAATATCTGGCCTAATGGATAAAATATTATCATACTTCTGTTCTGCCGTATGAAATTGCATAGACGAAATTCTTTCTTGTTGTTGTAGCATTGTTTTTGTTATTACTATTTTACTTAAACGTTCAAAATCACGATACTCATCAGATAGTTTTTCTATATCTTTTCTTGATATCTCCAATAGTACGGTGTCTTCTAGTAATTCTATAAAATGTGGACTTGGAATATTGAGAAAAAAGCTATTTATAGAACTAATAAAATCATTATCAAAAGCAAACCAATCAGAAATATCTTTCCCGTCTTTTAAATAGAACGCTCTTGCACAACCAGAAAATATAAAAAATGTTTTATCAGAGTATTGCCCTTCTCTAACAAGTGTTTCGCCTTTTGATAATGTTAAAACTTTAGAGGTATTTGATAATTTCTGTTGACATTCAAAAGTCAATTTAGAATATGTCTCGCTAATTCGATTTATTATTTCTTCTTTACTTACTACCATTTCGTAATGACGCATAATATATAGGTTAGTTCCATTTTGATGAAACTTATTGTTTGTTAAACGAATTTAGCTGAAATGTTTTGCAAAATCAAATAATAGCTAAGCTATACTTACTAGTCTAAATGGAAGCTTTTACACATATTAGTGCATAGGGCGTTTCAATTGTTCCTTAACCCGATCAAACGATTTTTTACTGGCACGTTCCCAACGGTAAATGGTGTATTTCTTATCCTTGTTTGCTTCTTGTTTGGCTTCTTTATCTCTTAATTCCTTTACCCAATTAAAGCGTTTTTTAGTAATAGAAATCACCAAATTATCACCACAACCTAAGGCCTCTAAGGCATTTAAAGCAGCTATAGATACATTTTGTACACTATCATTTATAGCATGTAATAATACAGGAACAGAAGAACATTGTCCTGCATGCTCTAAAGCCTCTGCAGCTAATTTTCTAGTATTGTAGTTACCATGTTTTAATGCATACTCTAATTTAAGTACATCCTTAGTATCCATCCAAAGAGCAATGTCGTTTTCAGATGGCTGACGTACTTTTAATTTAAAGAGTAAATATGTAATGTTGTGTAACATGGATTATGGTTGTTAACTATTATATATGTATATAATATTATTAAATTGTTACACACTAAATTATGACGTGGATTACTCTTAAAAACTTAAACAAAGTAAATTGTGTTTTAGTTTAAGTTGTAAAAGCTAAAATTTAATCGTTGTATTTATGTTGAGATGTTGCCACGTTTTATTAGTTATTTAAAAAAAATAAAAGATGTCTTTTATTTTAAGGGAACTTATAAAATAGCTTTAGGAATTACTTTTCTTGTCCACGTTTTTAAACGTTTATAGTTGCTTACTTCAGAATCCGGATTAAAGTCTAAGGTGGTTTCCCATGAGTTTTCAGGTTTAAACTCAATTTCCATAATTTTTAAAACACTTTTAGAAATTTTTTCAGAATCAACTACCACAATACATTCTGTATTTAAGTTTGCACTTCTAGGGTCTAGATTAAAGGTTCCAATTACAGTTGTTTCTCCGTCAATAACCATAGATTTTGCATGAAGTCCAAAAATAGGTGTATACTCCAACTCTTCCTGTAGCTCTCCAGTCATTATTTTTTTTCGTGCTTCAGCATCGGGTTTAAATTCAAAAATTCTAACGCCCGTTTTTAGTAATGTTTCCCTATCCGATTGGTAACTACTAAAAGCCTCAACATTATCTGTAGAAGCTAAACTATTAGTAAGTATTCTGATTTTAACACCACGATTTACAGCGTTCTCAAATAAATCTTGACTAGCTTTTGAAGTAATTAAATAAGGCGTTTGTATATCAATAGACGATTTGGCATTATTAACTAAATCTACCAAAGCTGAAGTAGAAATACCACCTCCAAATAGACTAGATGGGTTATCGTTTTTTCCAGGTAAATCAGAAATAAAATAAACATCGTCAAGCCAAACTAGACCATCAGAATTTTTAATAGCATCAAATGTTTCTGGTAAATTCTCAATACGCTTTCTTACTTGAGGCCAGAAATTTTCTGGATTACAAGCATATTCATGGAGTTTGTTAAACCTATTTTTATCATTTAAGTTTTCAGGTTCATCTTTAATTACATCTGTAACATCTTCACTTAGTTCGCTATTCCAAAATGTTTCAAACGATGTTTTTACAGATTTAGATTCCTTACCTATTAAAAGAATGTCTCTATCTCTAAAATTATATTCATGGTCGTAATCAAAATACTCATTCGCTATATTTCTTCCGCCAGTAATAACAACTTGGTCGTCAACAATAAAGGTTTTGTTATGCATGCGTTGGTTGGCTGATACAAAGTTTGTTGCAAATTTTCCAATTTTCTGGAAGATATTTTTTCCTAGGTTAACTCCAGGATTATATATTTTAACCGAAATATTTTCATGAGAATTAAAGATTAGTATATCTGAAGCTTTTGCATCCACCATAATATCGTCAACCAGGACACGAACTTTAACACCTCTGTTTGCTGCTCTTACCAAATAATCGCAAGCAATAAGACCAACATTATCTGTTGAGAATATAAAGTATTGAATATCTATAGTTTTTTCAGCGTACTCAGTTAACCACGCTCTTGCAATCATAGAGCCACTACCGTCTTCAAGAACATAAACGCCAGTTTTGTCTTGCATTAATGGCTTGATGTCTTCAAGTTCTTTAGAAAGTGTCATACTATCATTTCTTTGAATTTCTGAACAAAAATCGGTTTCTATTTTTATAGCTTTCTTATCAGTACAAGATGCTAATAGGATAAAGAGTAAAAGAAAACAGCTTTTGAATTTCAGAATAGAATTCATTTTAGAGTTTATTTCTTAACCCGAACATTATCAGGAACCAACTTGGTATAATCTCCATTGTTTCTAATCACATCGCGCACAATAGAAGATGCAATGTAAGATGTGCTAGCCGAGGTTAAAAGAAATACAGTTTCAATAGGTGCAAGGTCTCTGTTGGTATGAGCAATGGCTTTTTCAAACTCAAAATCGGCAGGATTTCTAAGGCCACGTAAAATAAATTCAATACCTAGTTCTTTACAAAAATCGACTGTTAAACCTTCATAAGAAACCACTTTTACTTTAGGCTCGTGAGCAAAAGCATCTTTGATAAATTTTATACGCTCTTCAATAGAAAACATATATTTTTTATCGGCATTTACGCCAATGGCAACAATAATTTCATCAAATAAAGGTACGCCACGTTCAATAATATCGTAGTGTCCTAAAGTTAGTGGGTCAAAAGACCCTGGAAATAATGCTCGTTTCATTTTCTCTTCTCTTCTGTCATTCCTGCGAAGGCAGGAATCTATTTATGAATTTATTGTTTTAGTGGATTCCTGCCTTCGCAGGAATGACAACTATTATCAAATATAATATTTATTTAATGGAAACCACTTAGCTAAGACTATTTCAGCGCCTCTTCAATAGCATTATCAAATAAATCTGCTAAAGTAATATTTGCTGCTGCTGCTTGTTGCGGTAAAATACTTTCTCGGGTTAACCCCGGAACGGTATTCATTTCTAATAAATGCGGTTCGCCATTTTTAAAAATGAATTCGCTTCTGCTAAAACCTTTCATTTTTAAGACTTCGTATACTTTTTTAGCTTCTTTGTTTACTTTGTCTTCTTGTTCTTTGGTTAATCTAGCTGGTGTAATTTCTTGAGATTTTCCTAGGTATTTTGCTTCGTAATCAAAGAAATCATTTTCAGAAACAATTTCTGTGATGGGTAATACTTTGGTTTTTCCTTTATAAGTTATTACACCAACAGAAACTTCAACACCATCTAAAAAGGATTCTATAATAATCTCGTCGTCTTCTTTAAAAGCCACATCAATAGCCTTTTGCAAATCCTCTTGTTTATGGACTTTACTAACTCCAAAACTACTACCTGCTTTATTGGCTTTTACAAAACATGGTAAGGCAACAGTGTTTACAATAGCTGCTTCATCAATAGTATCGCCGAGGTTTAAAAAGTATGATTCGGCTGTTTTTATACCATAAGGTTTTAAAACGCTTAAGCAATCGCGTTTATTAAATGTTACGGAGGCTTGATACATATCGCAACTGGTATGCGGAATACCTAATAATTGAAAATACCCTTGCATAAAACCATCTTCTCCTGGGGAGCCATGAATGGCATTAAACACACAATCGAAAGTGATTTTAAAGGCATCAACATTTATAGAGAAATCGTTTTTATCGATTGGGAATTCATCTTCTTCATCGTTTACGTACACCCATTTATCTTTAAAAATATGGATACGATATGGCGTGTATTTTGAGCGGTCGAGCGTTTCGTAAACCACGTTTCCGCTGGTTAATGAGATTTTGTATTCGCTGGAATACCCACCCATGATGATGGCAATGTTTTTCATTTATTATATTTTTTGTCATTCCCACATAGGAGGGAATCTCATTTTAAATGTTACAACTATGACTTTTAGTTTTAAAGTTGATTGGTAGTTCTGCACCCGCGTTAGGGATTGCAGAGGAAAGCCCACAGCCCGACGATAGGAGGTGCGAGGACTTGTAACGTAAAGCCCGACCCTTGTGGTAACGCCCAAAATATTAAAACCTAAAAACAAATTGGTTTTTATTTACAACCAAAAACTAACATTAAAACGTATGTTATAATAGTTAATGTTAGTTAAGCTAAAATATCATATATATTGCGAAAGAAAAAACAGTTCTGTTTTTATATATTTGCCTAATTGAAAATTCTATAAATGAGCATCATAAAATTTATAACCAGTAAAACTTTTTTGAAGCAACTTGCTTTGGCTATTGTGGCTATTGTGGTGTTGTGTTTTATTATGTTGAAATGGTTGAACGTTACCACAAACCACGGCGATTTTGAAACTGTGCCAGAGCTTACAGGGAAATCTATAAGTGTTGCTGAAATTGAGTTGGAGGATAATAATTTGGTGATGAAAATTCAGGATTCGGCTAATTATAATCCGGATTACCCAAAGTTTTCGGTTATTGAGCAAGAGCCATTGGCGGGAACAAAAGTTAAGGAAGATAGAAAAATATATATTACGTTAAACCCGTCGGGTTACCGAAAAATGAATATTCCTACGGGGTTAATAGACCAAACGTATAGGCAAGTAAAACCCACTTTGGAGGCTTTAGGTTTTAAGGTTGGTAAAATTACTTATGTTGATAATATTGGTAAGGATATGGTGCTAAAGCTTACCCATAAAGGCAAAACGCTTAAAGCGGGCGATAAATTAGCTAAAACTTCGGTTATAGATTTAGTGCTTGGTAACGGTAACCGCCCATAAATTATGGATAGCCACACACCGCAATTACCAGACGAAAACGACCTGTACGAACACCACGCATTTACCGTAGATAAAGGGCAGGCGCCGTTGCGTATAGACAAATATTTAATGAATTTTGTTGAAAACGCTACCCGAAACAAAATACAAGCCGCCGCAAAAGAGGGCAGTATTTTTGTTAATGATGTGGCTGTAAAATCCAACTACAAAGTAAAACCCTTTGATAAAATTAGAGTGTTGTTTTCACATCCGCCATTTGAAAATTTATTGGTAGGCGAGGATATCCCGATTGATGTGATTTATGAGGACTACGACCTTTTGGTGGTTAATAAAGAAGCCGGTATTGTGGTGCATCCGGGGCACGGAAATTACTCTGGCACACTCATAAACGCCCTAATTTACAGGTTCGATAATTTACCAAATAACTCTAGCGAACGCCCAGGATTGGTGCACCGTATAGATAAAGATACTAGCGGACTTTTGGTGGTTGCCAAAACCGAAGAAGCCATGGCACATCTATCGGCACAATTTGCTAATAAAACTTCCGAACGCGAATATATTGCCCTAGTTTGGGGAAATATAGAGGAAGAAAACAGCACCATAGAAGGCAACATTGGCAGACACCCAAAAAACCGACTACAAAACACCGTTTTTCTTGATGATGAAGCCGAAAAAGGAAAACCCGCCGTTACCCATTACACCGTTTTAGAGCGTTTGGGTTACGTTACTTTGGTGTCTTGCAAGCTCGAAACGGGGCGCACACACCAAATTCGCGTGCACATGAAACACATTGGGCATACCCTGTTTAACGACGCCCGTTACGGTGGCGAAAAAATACTAAAAGGCACCACATTTACCAAGTACAAGCAGTTTGTAGAAAACTGTTTTAAAGTATTGCCTAGGCAGGCTTTACATGCCAAAACACTGGGTTTTGAGCATCCTAGAACAGGCAAGTTTATGCAGTTTGATACCGAAATTCCAGACGATATGCAGCAATGTATTGAGAAATGGCGTGGTTACGCTAAGCATCAAGAGATGTAACAGTTTTGTTATACTGTCCCGATAGCTATCAGGATTGTTTCAGTATCTCATCAAAAAAGTCTATTTGGAATTTTAATTATTTGGGCGTTACCCCGAAAAGGGGTCAGGCTTTCTGCTATATCTTTCTGCGAAGCAGTCCCGAACTTGTTTCGGGATCTCATTGGTTAATCAGCACCGTTTTTCAAATAAAATTTTAGTCTTTAAGCTCCGCACAAAGGATGCCGCTTCAATCCTTAACGCAATTATCAATTAGCTGATGTTTTTAATTGAAAAATTGTTTTATTTTTTGTGATGTTCGTTTAACGTTTATGTATAAGAATAGTTGCGGGTTTGTATGCGAGGATTTTCCGAAGGAAAATCAGATGCAGGCAAACACGCAATTGCCTTTGATTAAGCACTAAACCGCAATTATTTTTATACGGTGTTGTAGCACGTTTTTTTTAGTCAGCATACCATTCAAGAATTTCAGTAAAGAAAATAATAATTGGTATGACTTGACAGATAATCGATATTGTTATTAATTTATAATTTAACTTTTTTCGTGATTTATAAATAAATGTTATAATTAGAATTAGCCAAATTAAAAATGAGTATATCCAAATGTTTCCGGTGAAATTAATAATTGGGTGATATATTTCATAGATTTCCAATTCTTTTGGGTCTGGTTGATTATATCGTGGTAAATGTCCGATGATTTTCGCAGCGTGGAAATAAAAAATCAATATTGAAACTGAGAAAATTAATGGTAAAGTTGAAAAAAAGTAAATCATTATTTTAATCCATTTTATCATCTCTCTATTTTTATATTTTTCGTTTACTTAAACTTTTATTTGTGAGTTTTATTGTTTCTCAAATGTGCTACAACGGTTTTACGGATATGCGTCGTTTTAATGACTTATATCCGACGTTAAACGAAGGTAGTTGAAAATTTTTACAAAGTCAAGTACATCAATTCCATTTATAACCCCATCATAAATAATTCTAATCTTAAATTCTTAAAGTAAATTAGTAATCGTAAATTTGAGTTGAAAAAATAGCTTGATTCATGAAACTAGTATTATCACCAGCAAAGTCACTTAATTTTGAAAGTCCATTACCAACAACGCAGTATACCGAACCTGATTTTTTACCACAATCAGAGCGTTTAAATAAACTGCTTAAAACAAAATCAGCAAAAGGGCTATCAAAACTCATGAGTATTTCTGATGCTTTGGGGCAGTTAAACCATCAGCGTAATCAAGATTGGGAAATACCCTTTACTCCAGAAAATGCACGACCTGCGGTATATGCTTTTAATGGCGATGTGTATAGAGGTTTAGATGCATATACAATTCCAGAAAATAAACTGGAAACACTTCAAAATACAGTGCGTATCCTCTCAGGGTTATATGGTGTTTTAAGACCTACTGATTTAATGCAACCTTACCGTTTAGAAATGGGAACCAAATTAAAAGTTGGCACTAAAAAGAATCTTTACGAATTCTGGAAAAAAGACATCACAAAAGCCTTAAACGAAGAACTTGAAGACGATGAGTTGTTTTTAAACTTAGCCAGTAACGAGTATTTTAAGGCAGTTGATACCAAAGCTTTAAAAGTGCCAGTAGTAACCGCCAATTTTAAAGATTTTAAAAACGGTAAGTATAAAGTAATTTCGTTTTTTGCTAAAGAAGCTCGTGGTACTATGGCAAGATATATTGTTGATACCAATGCGAAAACCTTAGACGATTTAAAAGGGTTTAATTATATGGATTACGGTTTTAGCGAAGAGCTATCTAAAGACAACGATTTAGTTTTTATTCGATAGATTTGTTATTCCTGCGAAGGTAGGAATTCATAAATACTAAAACTAAATAAGATTCCTGCCTTCGCAGGAATGGCAGTATGTTTATTCATAAACACCCATATAAACCATTCATTCAAAACGATACAACAAAACTAATTGTAGGTACATTACCGCCACCACGATTTTCAACAGGTGAACTTTTAGAAAGGGATGTTGATTTTTGCTACGGTAGTTATTATAATTCCCTTTGGTTATTTATAGATAAAATTCATAATCTGAATTTGCGATACGACAATTCAAATGAAGCTATTGAAGAACGAAAAACATTTCTTATTAAAAATAAAATAGGTGTTTGCGATATCGTTGAAAGTGCTGAGCGTGATAAAATAGATGCATCAGATTTAGGAATGAAAAACATAAAACTTCGTGATGTTATTAGTTATTTAAAAAAATTTCCAAATATCAACACTTTGCTTTTTACAGGTGGAAATAGTAAAAACGGACCAGAGTATTTTTTTAGAAAGCATTTAAAAGATTATAGTTTAAAATTAGAGTTAGTAAATAGTGAAGTGCCTCGAATACACCAATTCACGATATGTCACACTGAGCGCAGTCAAAGTGTCTCGAGAACTATAAAAACCGTTTCGCTAACCTCAGGTTCAGGAGCAGCCAATATTTCAATAAGCAGAATACCACTTTACAAACAACTAAAAGCTAAAAACCCAAAATTCAATACCTTCGATTTTCGAGTGATGCAGTATCGGGAATTTTTTTGATGCATGAATTGAAATTTTCTCAGAAAATAAGGCGTACATTCGCAGCTTAAATAAAAGGAGGTGGTATTTTAAAAATAGATTGTCATCTCAAAATGCCCAATCATGGGATACTAAACAATTTATATGTCATTTCAATCTTTAGGCTTATCCGAAGCCTTGTTAAAAGCAGTTAGCAAAAAAGGATATACAACCCCAAGTCCCATTCAACAAAAAGCAATTCCTTCAATTTTAGAAGGTAAAGATGTTTTAGCGTCGGCACAAACAGGAACAGGGAAAACCGCAGGTTTTACATTACCGCTGTTACATATTCTTTCTGAAAACCCAAAAGAAAAATACAGGCCTATTCGGGCGTTAATATTAACCCCAACACGAGAGTTGGCTGCACAAGTTTATGCTAATGTTAGAGAATATAGTGAGTTTTTAAACTTACGAAGTGCTGTTATTTTTGGAGGTGTTAACCAAAAGCCACAAGTTGCAACCATTCGTCAAGGTATAGATGTTTTAGTGGCTACCCCAGGACGTTTGTTAGATTTACAAAGTCAAGGTTTATTATCATTAAAACGTGTAGAGATTTTTGTTTTAGATGAAGCCGATAGAATGTTGGATATGGGTTTTTTGAGAGATATTCAAAAGGTTATTAATTTGATGCCAGATAAACGCCAGAATTTGATGTTTTCAGCAACCTTTTCAAAAGATATTAAAAAGTTAGCAAACGGGATTTTAAATCATCCAGTTCAAGTTGAAGCAACTCCAGAAAACACAACAGTTGAAGCGATTACTCAAAAAGTATATCGTGTAGCAAAAGGCAAAAAAACGGGCTTGATTATTAAATTGATTTCTGATGGTAATTGGAAACAAGTTTTAGTGTTTACAAGAACAAAACACGGCGCTAACAGACTTTGCGAAAAAATGGTAAAGTCTGGAATTACGGCTGCTGCAATTCACGGTAATAAAAGTCAAGGCGCAAGAACAAAAGCATTAGCTGGTTTTAAAAGTGGAAAATTGAGGATTTTGGTGGCTACTGATATTGCAGCACGCGGATTGGATATTCCCTTATTACCTCATGTAATTAATTTTGAACTGCCTAATATCTCTGAAGATTACGTACATAGAATAGGTAGAACAGGTAGAGCTGGTGCTAACGGACAAGCCATATCTTTAGTAAGTGCCGATGAAACCTCTTTTTTAAGGAATATTGAAAAATTGATAAGCGAGAAAATTGAGGTAGAAATAGTTGAAGGTTTTGAGCCAGATCCGAATGCTTCTACAGCACCTATTAAACAAGGGCAAGGGAGACAAAATAGAAACTCGAGAAATTCTGGGAATTCAAACAGAAACTCAAATAGAAATAGTAATTCAAGACGCCCAAAGCGTAGCAATGATAGGCGTAATTAAGTTTTTATGCAACAGATTTTAAAAGCTAAAATTATTGAAGTTTGTAATAAAAAGATAGCCACAAAAGGAGAAAACGTGGGTATCTCTTTTTATGCATTTTTCAAAAACAAAAATGACAATCCAGAATTACTAATGGAAGCTGCTACTTGGTGGATTAAAACTCATAAGTTAGATCATTTTGAAAAGGCAGTAAAAATTAAAAACTTAGTCGGAAAATTATAATGAAATCTCAACCAAATAATCCACTTCATGGTATAAAATTAGAACAAATTATTAATGATTTAGTGGCGCATTATGGATGGGAATATATGGGCTATACGATTAAAATCAGATGTTTTACTGATCATCCTTCTGTTAAATCGAGTTTAAAATTTTTACGACGTACACCTTGGGCGAGAACTAAAGTAGAAGCTATGTATTTAAAGATGTTAGAAAATAAAAAATGTTAATCCAAAACTTTAATTTTTAAGTCTTTGAAGTTTATACCCTGACCTTCGGCTTGAAGCCCAATATAGCCTTCTTTAAGAAGCTTTCCATCAATTTTAATAGCACTATCAAAATCTCGAATTAAAATATCGCCACCAATTTGTGGCTTACTATACTCTAGTACTTTATTGCCATTCACAAAATGCTGAACTAAAGAATCTTTATAAACAATAAGTTCGCCATGAACCCATTCATCCCACTTATAAGTTTTAGATGAGGATCTTACACAATGTGAATCACTTATTTTATTATCAATTACAATATCAGTACCAGGAGAACACATATTACCAGTAGGCCTAGGTTCATTTTTATTAGCTTCAGCTAGTATTTGATATTCTACTGAAATGGGCCAATTTTGATTCTTTAAAATCGTTTTAGGATCTTGGGTATGAAACATAATACCACTATTTCTATAGGTAAAATGTGGCGCATCCTCCATCCATTGATTGGTAAATTGGTATTTGAATTTTAAATGATACGATGAAAATAGAGCGTTGTAAAATAAATGTCCATAGCGTTCATCAAAACTAGTATAATCATCATAATTAACCTGAATAACACCATTGGAAACTCTAAAGGTATTTAGATAGTTTACACCAGTATCTTCTTTGTAGAATTTGGGAGTCCAACCGTCAAGATTTTCCCCATTAAATAAATTTATCCATTCTTTTTCTATTACAATAGTATCATTTGATACTTTATTTTTACAATTGAAAATAATGAGAGAAAGACATGCTAGGGTTAAAAATTGTTTTAGTGTCATGATAATATTTATAAGGATTTTGCATTTTTAACTAAAATTATCCCAATCCTTTTAGGATGGTTTCATTTTATAAGTTCTTTTAAAAAAAGGTAAAAGTCAAATAATTGATGTCATAATTTAAATAATGTTTTTTAAACCTTCGTAAACAACTATACTAACAGCATTTGCTAAATTTAAACTTCTAACATGCTCACTGTACAGAGGGATTTTGAAAAGAGAATTTTGATGTTCTTCAATTAAAGGTTTAGGTAAACCCACGGATTCTTTACCAAAAACTAAAAACATATTATCTTCAAAAGGAATATCCCAATGTTTTTTTGAACCATGACTGGAAAGAAAAGCCATAGTTTTATCTTTATTAATACTGAAAAACTCATCAATATTGTCGTAATAGGTAACCGATAGATGTTGCCAATAATCTAGACCAGCGCGTTTTAGTCGAGTGTCATCAATTTCAAAACCAAAAGGCTTTACAAGATGTAAATGCGAACCTGAAGCTAAAGCTAAACGTCCAATATTTCCTGTGTTATTAGGTATTTCGGGTTCTATTAAAACAATGTTTAAAGGCATTAGTTTAATATAGATTTTGTAAAACTATCTATGGTTTTTACCCCATGCTTAGTTACATGCTTTACAAAAGCACTACCAATAATAGCACCTTTTGCATATTTTGTAGCCTGTGTAAACGTCTCGTTATTACTAATACCAAAACCAATTACTTGCGGGTTGTTTAAGTTCATTTTACCAATACGCTCAAAATACGCCGTTTGTTCATCACCAAAACCAGATTTTGCGCCAGTAGTACTCGCACTACTCACCATATAAATAAATCCGTTCGAAATAGAATCAATGTAGCGTATACGCGCATCACTAGTTTGTGGCGTAATTAAAAACACGTTAATTAGGCCGTATTTTTCAAAAATAGCTTGGTATTCATTATGGTACACATCCACCGGCAAATCAGGAATTATCAATCCGTCAATACCTAACTCTTGGCATTTTTTACAAAACGCCTCCACACCATATTGAAACATAGGGTTAAAATACCCCATAATTATCAACGGAATAGAAACCGTATCACGAATGCTTTCCAGTTGTTTAAAAAGCACCTCGGTAGTCATCCCATTTTTTAAAGCCGCCGTAGAGCTATCCTGTATAGTTGGGCCATCGGCCAATGGGTCGCTAAACGGCAAACCAATTTCAATCATATCCACACCGTTTTTTTCTAGATCTTGGATTATTGAAACCGTATCATTAATCTCTGGATAACCAGCAGTGAAATATATCGACAATAATTTTTTGTCTTCGTTAAGTTTACTAACAATTCTATTCATTTTTTTCTGTTTAATGGCGTTTCCCCTCGCTGGCACCTACAAGGTTAGAAAAAAACCTTGCAGGCTTGCTCACGGTCGGGCTATCCGCTATATCTTTTTTTCATGCTTCAAAAAAGGATGCCGCTTCTATCCCTAACGCACCACTGTTATGTGCTTACTCTTGTGTTTTACTCTTGCAGAGAGACCTGTCAGGTTTTTAAAACCTAACAGGTCTTTTCCCCAATCTATATTTTAAAATAATCTATATAGTTTTGTAAATCTTTATCTCCGCGACCAGACAAACTCATAACCACAACATCGTTAGGTTTAAAGGTTTTTTGTTCGAAAATAGCCAATGCATGCGAACTTTCAATAGCTGGAATTATGCCTTCTAGCTTACAAAGTTCTAGCCCTGCGTTCATAGCGTCATCATCGGTAATTGCCATAAATTCGGCACGTCCAGTTTTTGCTAAATGTGCATGCATAGGGCCAACACCTGGGTAATCTAATCCAGCAGAAATGGAATATGGTTCTGTAATTTGACCATCTTTAGTTTGCATCAGCAGCGTTTTACAGCCGTGGATGATACCTTCTTTACCTAATACTGATGTAGCTGCACTTTCGCCAGAATCAACACCTAAACCTGCTGCTTCAACAGCTATAATTTTAACATCGTTTTCATGTAAATAGTGATAATAAGTTCCTGCAGCATTACTACCGCCACCAATACAAGCAACTACATAATCAGGGTTTTCCCGACCTTCGTGTTCTTTTAATTGCCATTTAATTTCCTCTGAAATTACAGCTTGAAATCGCGTTACCATATCTGGATAAGGATGCGGACCGATAGCAGAACCAATGATGTAATGCGTTTTAACGGGATTGTTAATCCAGTCTCGAATAGCTTCATTTGTGGCATCTTTTAAAGTACGACTTCCTGATAATGCAGGGACAACCTTAGCGCCTAGCATTTTCATTCTAGCTACGTTTGGTGCCTGTCTGGCTATGTCAATTTCACCCATATAAACAATACACTCTAGACCCATTAAAGCACAAACAGTTGCTGTGGCTACACCATGTTGACCAGCACCTGTTTCAGCAATAATTCTGGTTTTTCCCAAACGTTGCGCCATTAAAATCTGGCCAATAGTGTTATTGATTTTATGGGCGCCTGTATGGTTTAAATCTTCACGCTTTAGGTAAATTTTAGTGTTGTATTTTTTCGAAAGGCGTTTTGCGTAATATAAAGGCGAAGGCCTACCAACATAATCTTTTAAAAGCTTATCAAATTGCTTTTGAAAGTCGGGTTCTGCCATTACTTTTAAATAGTTTTGGCGTAACTCTTCTACATTTGGATACAGCATTTCGGGGATAAATGCGCCACCGAATTCGCCATAATAGCCTTTTTCATCTACATTGTAATTCATAACTATTTCTTTATTATTGTCTAGAATTGTACTTAGGTTCTTTTTGAATGTTTTTAAATCTTCAATATTTTTTAATCCTGGTTCAATTTCAAATTTACTATTAACATCTAAAGCGTAGCAATATCTTGATGCTTTACTGTTTACAAATTGATTAATTTTTTCAACTTCGTTTAATCCTAATCCACCACTCAAAAAGAAAGGTTTAGTTGATGGATAGTTGTTTAGCACGTTCCAATCGAAAGTATAGCCGTTACCTCCTGGTAATTTTCCTTTGGTATCAAACAGAAAGTAATCGGAAACCTGTTCATATGGTTTTAAAATAGAAAAATCAAATTCATCTTTAATTGAAAAAACTTTGATAATTTCAATAGGATGAGATATTGAAACAAGTTCAGCATGACGTTTTTTTAAATTATTACAATATTCAGGGGATTCTTTACCGTGTAATTGTACAGCTTGTAATTGGTGTTTATTTATTTTTTCTAGGACAAAATCAATATCCGCATCAACAAAAACACCAGTTTTTTTAATGGATTTTGGTAACTCAAGGATACTTTCAGAATTAAAGTGTCGCGTGGATTTTTCATAAAATATGAATCCAAGATAATCAGGTTGCAATGTTGCAACTTGTTCCATATTATCTTGATATTTCATACCGCAAATCTTTAATTTCATCTTTTCTGTCATTCCTGCGAAGGCAGGAATTTTTTTAATTTTAGTTGTTATTTACAATGGATTCTGCATCAAGTGCGGAATGATAAATTTATCCTTCTAATTTATTTATAAATTTTGTAGCACTTGCTCCGGGGTTATCGGTTTTCATAAAGTTTTCGCCAATCAAAAACCCTTGATAGCCATAAGGTCGTAATTCCTTTATAGCTTCAATACTACTAATGCCGCTTTCTGATACTTTCACAAAATCATCTGGTATTAGGTTGCTTAAATTTTTACTAGTTTCTAAACTAACCTCAAAGGTTTTTAGGTTTCTGTTGTTTACACCTAGCATATCTAAACTTGGCATTACAGATTTATGTAGTTCTTCTTCGTTATGTACTTCTAAAAGTACATCCAAATGTAAACGTTTAGCAAATTCTGAAAATGGTTTAATTTCATCTCTCGATAATATGGCTGCAATAAGCAGAATTACATCTGCACCGTACGCTTTTGCTTCTAAAATTTGATACTCGTCTATTATAAACTCTTTTCTTAAAAGTGGCAAATTACAACTGGCTCTTGCGGTTAATAAATCGTCTAACGATCCTCCAAAATACTTGCAATCGGTTAAAACAGACATACCGCAAACGCCTGCATCTTCATAACCTTTGGCTACATCTTGGACGTTTAGATTATTGTTGATGACTGATTTTGAGGGAGAACGCCGCTTGTGCTCTGCTATAATTCCTGATGCACTGTTGCGTAAGTTGTTGGCTAGAGAAACCGTTGCTTTTTCAAATAAAACAGATTGTTCTAATTGTGAAACTGGAATTAAACGTTTTCTAAGTTCAACTTCTTTTCGCTTATCTAATGTTATTTTATCTAGTATGTTCATTTTTTATTTATTTCTGTTCATTTTGCCTTGATGCAAAACGAACCAAAAAATCATATCAATCTGAGGAAATTGCTAAAGCACCATTCGCTTTCGGAATTACGCGCTTGATGCTGCGCATCGCGACTCCATTCCTTCTCTCTTTATTTCTGCAGATTGATGATTCGGACGTTGTTCGAACTCGGGTGTTGACTTTTTGCTATTTTCTTTTATGTTTCTCAAATTAATTTCTAATCTTCCTAGTATCTAGTATCTAGTATCTAACGTCTAGTATCTAGTATCTAACGTCTAATATCTAATATTTAACCCTTGCTCAATTCAATCAACTTATCTAAACTTGCTTTTGCTTTTCCAGAAAACAATGATGTTTTCGCTATTTCAAAACCTTCTTGATGCGAAATTTGCTTACTAGTTGCAATGGCTAATCCTGCATTGGCGCAAACCACGTTATTTTGTGCCTCTGTACCTTTTCCACTTATAATATCTACAAATATTTTTGAAGCATCTTGTACAGTGTTTCCTCCAAAAATAGCATCTTGTGGTATGCGTTGTAATCCTAAATCTTCTGGTGCAAATAGTTTTTCAGAATGATTGGATACTATTTTAGCTTTTCCTGTTAATGAAATTTCATCGTAACCATCTAAGGCATAAATAATATTGTAATTATGTCCAGAATTTTGATGTAGAAAACTGTAAAGTCTTAAAACTTCTAAATTAAAAACCCCAAGCACATGGTTTTTTGGAAACGATGGGTTTACTAACGGGCCCAACATATTAAAAAAGGTTTTAACGCCTAATTCTCTTCTAATTGGCGCTACGTTTTTCATGGCTGGGTGAAACAATGGTGCGTGCAAAATGCAAATGCCTGCTTTGTCTAAACAGCGTTTTAAAAAATCTTCATCATTCGAAAATTTAACGCCTAAGTTTTCCATAACGTTAGACGATCCTGATGTTGATGATACACCATAATTGCCGTGTTTAGATACATGAACTCCAGCGCCTGCTGTTATAAATGATGATAAGGTTGATATGTTGAACGTGTTTTTACCATCACCGCCTGTACCTACGATATCTATAGCATTAAAATCTTTTAAATCTACTGCTACGCATAGTTCTAAAAGTGCATTTCGAAAGCCTTGTAATTCGGCTATGGTTATGCTACGCATCATAAAAACAGAAAGAAAACACGTTATTTGACTTGGGTTGTACATATCGTTTGATATGTTTACAATAACCTGTTTTGCCTCTTCTGTTGAAATGGTTTCGTGGTTTATTAATCTGTTTAAAATGTCTTTCATGCTTTTTGGCTTTTGGTTATTTGCTTTTAGCTAATGGCTAGCAGCAAATAACAAACGGCTAATTATTAACCCAATTTTCTAAAATCTTTTTTCCATCTGGTGTTAAAACAGATTCAGGATGGTATTGTACACCTCTAACATCATATTCTTTATGTCTTAAAGACATCACTTGTCCATTAGAATCAAAAGAAGTAGCCTCTAAGCTATCGGGTAATTTTGCGTTTACAACCCAAGAATGATAGCGCCCCACTTCAATATTTTTATCTAAATCTTTAAAAATATATTCATCATCTACGCTTATGGTAACATTGGTAGCTACACCATGATAAACTTCATCCAGATTTATTAGTGAGCCTCCAAAAACTTCGCCAATGGCTTGCTGGCCTAAACACACACCAAAAATACTTTTAGTAGCTGCATATTTTTCGATAATAGGCTTTAATAAACCAGCTTCATCAGGAATTCCAGGACCCGGCGATAACACAATCTTATCAAAAGGTTCAATATCTTCTAAGGCTAATTTATCGTTTCTAACTACGGTTACATTACAATTTAAATCCTCTAAGTAATGCACTAAATTATATGTGAAACTGTCGTAATTATCTATAACTAATACTTTCTTCATTTTATATGTCTTCTGCTAATTTAATAGCTTTAGTTAACGCGCCTAATTTATTATATACTTCCTGTAATTCGTTTTCTTGGTTTGATTTTGATACCAATCCTGCACCTGCTTGCCAATTGAGTTTGTAATCTTTACTTAAAAAAGTACGAATCATTATGGCGTGGTTAAAGTTACCATCGAAATCCATAAAGCCAATGGCACCACCATAAAAAGCGCGACTTGTTTTTTCGTAATCTTCAATAAGTTGCATAGCTCTATGTTTTGGAGCGCCACTTAACGTTCCTGCAGGAAATGTATCTGCCACAACTTGCATAGTCGAGGTTGATTCATGTTTTTGCCCTGTTACTTTACTTACCAAGTGTATAACGTGAGAGAAAAATTGAACTTCGCGATAGGTTTCAACTTTTACTTGACTGCCGTGGCGACTTAAATCGTTTCTTGCCAAATCGACCAGCATTACATGTTCGGCATTTTCTTTATCGTCATTTTTTAAATTTTCAGCTAAAACTTCGTCTTTTTCATAATCTCCAGTTCTTTTATATGTTCCGGCAATGGGGTGGATTTCTGCTAAACCATCTTCCACTATCAGTTGTGCTTCGGGCGAGCTTCCGAATATTTTAAAATCGCCATAATCAAAATAAAATAGGTAAGGCGATGGGTTTATGCTTCTTAGGGCGCGGTAAATATTAAATTCGTCGCCTGTAAATTCTTGAGAAAAGCGTCTTGATAATACCAGTTGGAATACATCTCCACGTTGACAATGTTTTCTGGCTACTTCAACATGCTCTCTAAACTCATCATCTGTTAAATTAGATTTTATATCGCCTTTTGAGTTAAACTTATAAGAAGCAAAATTCTGTACATTGATAAGTTTATCAATCTCATCAATATTATTTTCTACGCCTTCGTAACAATGCGCAAAAATATAGGCTTCGTTTTTAAAGTGATTGATGGCGATGATGTTTTGATAAACCGCATAATACATATCTGGAATTACAACTGAATTATCTTTTTTACTAATTTCAATATCTTCAAAATACCTTACTGCATCATAAGCCGTATAACCAAAAATCCCGTTGTTGATGAATTTGAAATTTTCTTCAGATTTTGTGTCAAATCGTTTTGTGAACTTATAAATTTCATCAGCAACATTTACTTCTTTTGTTATTTTTAATTCCGATGAATTTCCATCAGGAAATGTTTGAGAAATTACTTCGTTTTCAACCTTAATTGAAGCAATGGGATTGAAACAAATGTATGAGAAATTTTTTTGACTTTTATGATAATCACCACTTTCTAAAAGGATACTATTGGGATATTTGTCGCGTATTTTATAATAAACCGTAACAGGTGTAATAGTATCTGTTAAGATGCGTTTGTGGTGTGTATAAAGGCTGTATTTTTTCATTTGTTTGATATAAAAAAAAGGCTTGTCGTGAATGACAAGCCTTTTGGATATTTTAAGTTTTAAATATACTAGGGTTTTACTTCACGAAGATTAGTTTCGAAAGTTCCACCACCAAGTATTATTTAAAGTTTTTTTCATTGTTTTAAATGTTTACTGGTTCAAATATAGAAATGAAAATAGTAATACACAAAACTAAGTTACATTTTTTATATAAAAGTTTGTTAAACTGTAGGAAATGCAAAGAAGTATTAATTAATTTTATGCTTATGAAACTAAACGTATTAATTGTTGTTATTCTTTTAATGACAAGTTGCAAGAAAAACAGCAAAACTGCTGGAGTAATTAAAGAATCTACTAATGAAGTAGTTGAAAAAGAAATTAAAACAAGTGATATAGAACTAGAAATATACGATTATGCTGGTTTTGAAAAATTTCTGAATAGTAAGAATGGTAAAGTTTATGTTATCAATTTTTGGGCAACTTGGTGTGCGCCATGTGTTAGGGAACTTCCGTATTTTGAAAAATTGAATGCAGAATATAAAAATGATAACGTTGAGGTAATATTGGTAAGTCTTGATTTTCCGCATTTATATGATAAAAAACTGAAACCTTTTATAAAAGAGAAAAAATTAGCATCAAAAGTAATTGTTTTAGATGATGTTGATATGAATACATGGATTCCTAAAGTAGATGAAAAGTGGTCGGGCTCAATACCAGCAACTGTGATTTATAAAAATGATAATCGTAGATTTTATGAACAATCATTCAATTATGAAGAATTACAAAATGAAGTAAAACAATTTTTAAAATAAAATAATTATGAAAAAGTTAATCAAATTAGTTTCAGCTACGGTTCTTGTACTTTTTATTAGTGCTTTTACTTTAAATAAAACTAATCACAAAGGTTATGGCATTGGGGATGTAGCTGAAGATTTTTCGCTTAAAAATATTGATGGAAACATGGTGTCTTTAGCAGATTATAACGATGCTAAAGGCTTTATAATAACATTTACATGTAACACCTGCCCATTTGCTGTTATGTACGAGGATAGAATCCAAACTTTAAATGAAAAATATGCGCCAAAAGGCTATCCTGTAATTGCTATTATGCCAAATAATACAGATGTTAAACCAGGAGATGCTTTACCAGAAATGAAAAAGAGAGCTCAAGAAAAAGGCTTTACTTTTCCTTATTTAATTGATGAAAAGCAAAACGTATATCCGGAATTTGGAGCTACTAAAACGCCACATATTTATGTACTTGAAAAAACTAAAAATGGTAATGTTGTAAAGTATATTGGGGCCATTGATGATAATCATAGAGATGCTTCAGCGGTAAAAGTAAAGTATGTTGAAAATGCAGTTGATGCTTTGTTAAATGGAAAAGAAGTTCAACAAACTGAAACAAAAGCAATAGGTTGCTCAATAAAAGTTTCGAAGTCAACTAGTAGTTTCGATTAGAATTATATATAGTAAAGAAATTAAAACCGAAGTGTAATAACTTCGGTTTTTTTTCGTCTATAAGTATTAGTTGTATTAATTTTGTACAACATTAATATAATAACATACATGGAAGATTTAACACAGGAAGAATGGTCAGAACAACTTGCTAATGATGAAAATGCAGTAGTATTGGATGTACGTACTGATGCTGAGGTAGCAGATGGAATTATTGCTAATGCCATTCATTTGGATATATATAAAGGTCAAGAGTTTATTAATGAGATTGAAGACCTTGATAAAAGTAAAAATTACTATGTGTATTGTCGTTCTGGAAATAGGAGTGGACAAGCATGTCAAATTATGGAACAACTTGGTTTTGAAAACGCCTATAACCTTGAAGGTGGTATGCTAGATTGGACTGGAGATGTAGTTGATTTTAAATAAATAGTATTGAATTGTTTTTATGAAACATTTTTTAATATTTACATTTATACTATTAAATATATTGTTTTTTAGTTGTCATACTTCGACGAATAAAAACGTTACTAATCTTTCTCCAGAAGAATTGAAACAAATCTTAATTAATAATGATTCTATACAGCTCGTTGATGTAAGAAAACCAACTGAATATGTTGCTGGACATATACCTAAGGCGATAAGCATCAATTATTTTTCTAATGATTTTGCAAAAAGCATAGGTAAGCTAAATAACAAAAAACCAGTTTATATTTATTGCCGCTCTGGTAAACGCAGTGGTAAAAGTGTTATTGAGTTTAAGAAAGCTGGCTTCACCAAAATTTACAATTTAAAAGGTGGGATTTTAAATTGGCAATCAAAAGGTTTTGATATTCAAATTAAGTAATAACAGTATCTATATTCTTTAAAATAATCCTAAAGATGTATCCTAATTAATTTATGCAATGCGATTCAGTATCATTTGTCTACATAGGGTTTTATGAAAAAATTAAGACAGAGTTTGACGAGAAAAATGGGCAAATAGTTAATAAGTATGGGTCAAATAATATTTTCTAATTCATAGGGTTAAATACAATCTTATAATGTACATATAAGAGTAAGATATTGGTTGTTTTAATATAGCATCCTTTTTGCTTTTTTTGCACATTCAACTAGTTTTTTAAGTACTTCACCTTTTTTATTTTTAATAGATTACGAATTTTACTTATTTTGTTATAAAGATTGTCATTTTATTAACAAATTATTAATTTAATGGTTTCTTTATAAGATTTTACTAATTAATAGCATTTAAATAATGGACAACGGTTTCATCATATTAGGAATTATTGCTCTTCTATTCTTGAGTATGTATGGGTTCTCATATCTTTCTGTAGCTAGAGAGAAAATGAGTCAAAAAAAAGAACAGCAAAAAGAGTTAGAAAAAGCAGGGTTAAGACGTCAAGCTCGTATTAAAAATCAAGAAATTATTGATGAAAGAGTAAGAAAGTTTAATCAAAGAAAAGAAGAAATACAACATGAATTAATGTTGTTAAATAAGATGAAAGAAAAGCAAAAAGTAAGTTAATAAATTTGTTTTTCTTTATAAAAAAAACCTGTAAGCTATAGCTTACAGGGTTTTTTTGTGGAGTCGGAGAGAATCGAACTCTCGTCCAAACAAGTAACCAAAGAGCTTTCTACACGTTTATTCTATTCTTAGGTTTTCGATTATAAGCTGGTTACAGACAACCCACTTATAACTTATCTTCTTTAGTTTCAAAAAGGCATCAAAGCGCTACCTAATCTATATTGACATTTACGATGCCTCAAAATGGAACGCCGTCAATCAAGGCTTTCCGGAGACATAAAGCTTGTACACCTTGTGTACCTAGGCTAATTCTACTATAATTCGAATTATGCAGCTAAAGCGTAGTTATTCTCGCCGTTTAAAATTTGGTCTAGCCTTTAACGTGTTTCAATGCCATTACACGACGTGCTTACCGTTCAATTAATCTCGCTGTCAAAACCAGTCGACCCCATTATTAATAAAATAGTAATTTGGGCGTTACCCTAAAAAGGGTCAGGCTTTCGGTAGTCGCTTTTTTTGAGAAAAACAAAAAAGAGCTTCAACAATGCCTCAATCCTTAACGCGGGCAGCAAAGGTATCAAAAAACTTTGTTTACCACTTCAAATCTATTACTTTTAGTCAAAATTTATACCAAAACATATTAGTGTCAGTTAAAAATTAACTTTATGAAGTTTGCTATAATTAAAGAACGCAAAAACCCACCAGACCGTCGTGTGGTATTTTCACCATCAAAATTAACAGAAACAAAAGCACAATTTCCAGAAGCCACTTTTAAAGTAGAATCGTCTGATATTAGAGTATTTCCAGATGAACAATATAAAAACGCAGGATTTGAAGTAACACAAGATGTTTCAGACTGTAACGTAATGATAGGCGTAAAAGAAGTTCCAATTGATGCACTAATTCCAAACAAAAAATACTTTTTCTTTTCGCATACCATAAAAAAACAACCTTATAATCGTAAGCTATTAAAAGCCATTTTAGAGCAAAACATCGAGTTGTATGACCATGAAACTATAGTAAACGAAAAAGGATTCCGTTTAATAGGTTTCGGACGTTATGCGGGCATAGTGGGCGCATACAATGGATTCCGGGCATGGGGCTTAAAGTTTGATACATGGAATTTACCAAAAGCAGGCCCATTACCAAATCAAGCAGCACTTATAGATGAATTGAATAACATCAAATTGCCAAACATAAAAATACTTTTAACAGGTAGCGGAAAAGTGTCAAACGGTTCTCAAGAAATGTTGGATGCCATGAATATTAAACATGTTACCGTTCAAGATTATTTAAACAAGACTTTTAACGAACCGGTTTATTGCAAAATAGACGTGCTAGATTATAATAAACGAAAAGACGGTAAGGTTATCAATAATGTAGATTTTTTCAATAACCCTCAAGATTACGATTCCAATTTTATGCGTTTCGCTAAAGTGACCGATTTTTTTATCGCAGGTCATTTTTATGGAGATGGTGCGCCTTATTTATATACTAGAGCTGATGTGAAATCGGTAGATTTTAATATTAAGGTAGTGGCCGATATAAGTTGCGATGTTGATGGCCCAGTAGCTACAACTCTAAAAGCTTCTACCATTGCTAATCCAATTTATGGCTACGACCCAGAAACCGAAAAAGAAATAGATTATAAAAACGATAAAGCCATAACGGTTATGGCAGTCGATAATTTGCCTTGTGAATTACCCCAGGATGCAAGTGAAGGTTTTGGTGATATGTTTTTAAAATATGTAATTCCAGCTTTTTTTAATAATGATGAAAATGGCATTTTAGAAAGAGCAAGAATGACTGCCAATGGGAAGCTGACAGAAAAATTCTCGTATTTACAAGATTATGTAAATGGAAACTAATATTTTTGTAATGAGTTTAACGTTAAAATTACTTTCATAATTAAGACGGCATTAGTAACAGGCGCGGCTTCAGGATTAGGCTATGAGTTAACACTTTTATTAGCAAAAGATGCTTATAAATTAATACTAGTGGATGTTGATGCTGAAAATTTAGCAAAAACTAAAGCTGAATTAGAGAAAAACTTTAGCGTAGAAGTTATTGCTTTAGCTAAAGATTTAAGCCTCCCAAATATAGCCCAGGACATTATAGATGATATAGATAATACACAAATAGATGTATTAATAAACAATGCAGGGTTTGGTTTATTTGGCTCATTTGCAGAAACTGATTGGGAGCGCGAATCGGCCATGCTACATGTACATATTATAACTGCAACACATTTAACAAAATTGGTGTTAGATGGTATGATTAAGCGTGGTTCAGGGCAAATTTTAAATATGTCTTCTCTAGCGGCTTTCCAGCCTGGTCCGCTTATGTCGATTTATTACGCCTCAAAAGGTTACATGTTATCGTTTTCGGAGGCTATAGCAAATGAGCTTAAAGGTACTGGCGTAACGGTAACTGCTTTGTGTCCAGGGCCAACAAAGACAGCTTTTCAAGAAACCGTTTCTGAGAATACTTGCGATAATAAAATAAAATTCAACATGGCTTCGGCTAAAGAAGTTGCCCTTTACGGATATAAGGCTATGTTAAAGGGTAAAACGTATGCTATTCCTGGCGGATTTAATAAATTCTTGGCAACTATTCCAAGGTTTATTACTCGAAATGCGGCTACCTCTATTGTTAGAAAAATTCAATTAAAAAACAGAGAAAATTAGTTTTTTAACTTAGATATAGAAATTTGTTAAGTTTGAAATAAAATAAGTTTAGTGAAACCTGTTGACGAATATTTCATAAATCAAAAAGAGCCATATCAATCCATTATGCTTTATGTTAGAGATGTAATTTTACATTCCTTACCAGAAGTTGAAGAACGCTATAGTTACAAAATCCCGTTTTATAATATTGGCAAAAAGCCAATGATTTATTTAAATATTCTGAAAGGTAAGGATTATGTTGATATTGCTTTTGTTCAAGGCATTTTGCTTGAAAAAGAGTTTCCTGTTTTGAAAAATGATAATAAACGAAAGCAAGTGCGTTCTATTCAACTAAAAGAACTAGAAGATTTAGACCAAGAAAATTTCACAGCCTTATTACACGCGGCGTCTAAATTATTAAAAGAAAGTAAAAGGGCTTGGTTTATATAAATTATAGGCCATTTACTGTTTTCCTAATAGCTACTAAGTTTGTTAATAGTTTTTCCAAATTATTTAAATGTAACATATTAGCCCCGTCGCTTTTTGCGTTTGCTGGATCGAAATGTGTTTCTATAAACAGACCATCTACATGATTTACAACGCCTGCTCTGGCTATGGTTTCAATCATATCTGGGCGTCCGCCTGTTACTCCTGCTGATTGATTTGGTTGTTGTAGGGAATGGGTAACATCTAACACGGTTGGTGCCATTTCTCGCATGGTTGGGATGCCTCTAAAATCTACAATCATGTCTTGGTAGCCAAACATGGTGCCTCTATCTGTAATCCACACTTTGTTGTTTCCGGCGTCTTTTACTTTTTGTACAGCGTGCTTCATGGCTTCTGGGCTCATGAATTGTCCTTTTTTTAGGTTGACAACTTTACCAGTTTTGGCTGCTGCTACTACTAAATCGGTTTGGCGTACTAAAAATGCTGGTATTTGTAATACATCTACATATTGTGCTGCTTGATGTGCATCTGATACTTCGTGGATATCTGTCACGGTTGGTACATCAAAAGTTTCGGATACTTTTCTAAGAATTTTTAAGGCTTTCTCGTTTCCTATTCCTGTAAAACTGTCTATTCTGCTACGGTTTGCTTTTTTAAAACTGCCTTTGAATATATATGGAATTTCTAATTTATTTGTTATAGAAATTACTTTTTCGGCAATGCGTAATGCCATGTCTTCGCCTTCGATGGCACATGGTCCACATAATAGAAAAAAGTTATTGGAATTGGTGTGTTTTAGTTTTGGAACTTCAGTAAGGTTCATTTGCTTAAAAATTTAAGCTGTAAAGTTAGCAAAATTGCTTTGAATTTGCTGAATTATAATTGGTTTTGGCGGATTTGCCCGCGTTAGGGATTGCAGAGGAAAGCCCACAGCCCGATTCCGATAGTTATCGGGAGAGGTGCGAGGACTTGTAACGGAAAGCCCGACCTTTTAGGGTAACGCTCTAATATTTTAATATGTTTTATTTAGGCTATTTTTTATAATCCATAATGCCATAATGAAGCTTGCGAAAACGAATAATCCGCCATACATCATAAGGTGTTTTATAGGACTTGAAAGGGATACAATTTGTAAGCTATCTGACAAAAAGGCTAGTATTAAATAGGATGAAATACAGACGAATGTTATGCCTAATGTGAAATTTAATTTTCGATTTGGCCTGATTATTTGCCATAAAAACGGAATGGCGAAGAATAAAATGGGGTATGCGGTAATACCTTCGCTTTGGTTAACTATAGTAAACCAATACGCTGAAACAGCAATAAAATAGAGGTGAGGGATGAGTTTTGTGAAACGAGAGATTAGGGACATGTTACATGTTTTTTAATTCACTAGGTTGATAATTATATAAAAATAACGAAAACATGAGTTGAAAATTATAATAGCTAATAATTATAACATATTTTTAACTAAATAACACGTACCTTTGCACGCGCTTAAAATAAGGCACTATTATGGCTAATATTAAAAACATTGCAATTATTGCACACGTAGATCACGGTAAAACTACTTTGGTTGATAAAATTATGTATCACTGTCAATTATTTCGTGAAAACGAAAACACAGGTGATTTAATTCTTGATAATAACGATTTAGAACGTGAAAGAGGTATTACTATTACTTCTAAAAACGTTTCGGTGATTTATAAAGACACTAAAATTAATATTATTGATACACCAGGTCACGCCGATTTTGGTGGTGAAGTTGAGCGTGTTTTAAACATGGCTGATGGTGTTTTATTATTAGTGGATGCCTTTGAAGGTCCCATGCCACAAACACGTTTTGTATTACAAAAAGCGATTGATTTAGGTTTAAAGCCTTGTGTGGTTGTAAACAAAGTTGATAAAGAAAACTGTACACCTGATATTGTACATGAAAAAGTTTTTGACTTAATGTTTGAACTTGGTGCTGAGGAGTGGCAATTAGATTTTCCAACCGTTTATGGTTCTGCAAAGAACAATTGGATGAGCGATGATTGGCAAAATGAAACTGAAAATATTGAGCCATTGTTGGATATGGTAATTGAGCATATTCCTGAGCCTAAAATTGAGGAAGGAACTACACAAATGTTGATTACTTCTTTGGATTTTTCGTCTTTTACTGGTCGTATTGCAATTGGACGTTTAACTCGTGGAGAATTAAAAGTTGGTCAGAATATATCTTTAGTTAAAAGAGATAAAAGTATTGTGAAATCTAAAATTAAAGAACTGCATATTTTTGAAGGCCTTGGTAGATTAAAAGTAGATGAGGTTCAAACTGGTGATATTTGCGCCATTGTAGGTTTAGAAGGTTTTGAAATTGGTGATACTGTTGCAGATTGGGAAACTCCTGAGGGTTTAAAGACTATCGCTATTGATGAGCCAACCATGAGTATGTTGTTTACAATTAACGATTCGCCTTTCTTTGGTAAAGACGGAAAGTTTGTAACATCTAGACATATCAAAGACCGCTTAAATAAAGAACTTGAAAAGAATTTAGCACTTAGAGTTGAAGAAACTGATAGTGCAGATAAATTTATGGTTTTTGGCCGTGGCGTATTACACTTATCGGTTTTAATTGAAACCATGCGCCGTGAAGGTTACGAATTGCAAATTGGTCAGCCACAAGTTATCATTAAAGAAATTGATGGTGTAAAGTGTGAGCCTGTTGAGGAAATGACTATTGATTTACCTGAAACAGTTTCTGGAAAAGCTATAGAAATGGTAACGATGCGTAAAGGTGAAATGCTAAGTATGGAAGCCAAAGGCGATAGAATGGTTTGTGAGTTTATTGTACCATCAAGAGGTATAATAGGTTTGCGTAATCAATTGTTAACAGCTACAGCTGGTGAGGCAATTATGGCACATCGTTTTAAAGAATATCAACCTTTAAGAGGAGGTATTCCAGAAAGACAGAATGGATCTTTAGTATCTATGGAAAAAGGTCAAGCAATTCCTTATTCTATTGATAAATTACAAGATAGAGGTAAATTTTTTGTTGACCCAGGTGAAGATATTTATGAAGGACAAGTGATTGGTGAAAACTCTCGTGGTGATGATATGACGGTTAATGTAACTAAAACTAAAAAGTTGAGTAACGTACGTTCTTCTGGAGCCGATGATAAGGCCAAAATTGTTCCAGCAATTAAGTTTTCTTTAGAAGAAGCTTTAGAATATATTCAGAAAGATGAGTATGTTGAAGTGACACCAAAATTTTTACGTTTACGTAAAATCTATTTAACAGAAGTAGATAGAAAGCGTAATAAATCAATATAAATTTATTACATTAGTTCAAGATTTTTAAAAGAGAAATTCTAAATAGAGTTTCTCTTTTTTCATGACAGTAAATATGGAATTATTTGGGATTACTGGTACAGAATATATTGGCTATTTAGCATCATTAATGATACTTGTGTCTTTTACGATGAAAAATGTGAAAAAATTGCGTCTTGTAAATATGGCAGGATGTGTTTTATTTATAATTTATGGATTTTTAATGCCAACCATAAGAATTGGATTGCCTATTATAATTGCAAATGCTGCAATTTTATTTGTTAATTTATACTACTTGTTCATTAAGCAAGAATAGAGTTTATTATATTTACAAAAAAATAATTATGAATTTTCTTTATTTCGATCCAGCAATAGGAGCAATGATTGTTCAAGCAATAGTTGCAGCAGTAGCAGGAGTGCTATTGTTTTCTAAAAATTTATTGTTTAAAATTAAACTGTTTTTAGGAATTGTAAAGACAACTGATAAAGACTTGTTTGATGATATTGATATTGAAAAGTCTGATATAGAAAACAAAAAGTCTAGTGACTCATAAGCCATCTCATCCATCTTCATTTAGAGATCCTTCAGGTTATGTTTATATAGACGAAGGCGTTGTTAAAAGAGCTATAAACCCTATTTATTTTAAACAATACGCTGCACTTAAAGACTCTGGTTTTTTTGATAAATTATTTAATAATAAAGTATTAATTTCTCATAAAGAGTTATCAAAATCTCACACAGAAATTATTATTCAGCCAGAGCAAATCCCCTTTATAACATATCCTTATGAATGGAGTTTTAACCAGTATAAGGAAGCTGCATTATTAACTCTTAAAATACAAAAGTTTAGCTTAGAAAATGGGTTTTCACTAAAAGATGCTTCGGCATTTAATGTTACATTTCATAATGGGAAAGCCATTTTTATTGATACCCTTTCATTTGATTTTTATGCTAAAAACACCCCCTGGAGAGCCTACAAGCAGTTTGTAACTCATTTTTTAGGACCATTACTTTTAGCGCATTATCATGGCTCGCAATCTCTCAAGTTAATGAGCGAATTTTTTGACGGGATTCCTTTAAAAATGTTGGCGTCAATGTTGCCTTTCAAATCAAAACTAAGCCCTTTTCTTTATACGAATATTCATTTGTTGGCAAAATTTGAGAACAAGCATAGTGAAGATTATAAAGGTAACGCTAAAGTAAAACCGTTATCAAAAAAAGCACAATTAAATATTGTAAAAACCTTATATAGTTATATTAAAAAATTAGAACTTAAAGAAGATTCTGAATGGGGGAACTATTATAATAAAATAAATTATAGTGATGCGGCTTTTAATTTAAAGGCAAAAACTATAGATTCTTGGATAACTAATTTAAAACCAGAAAAAATAATTGATATTGGTGGAAATGACGGCGCTTTTGTAAGACAAATTACTCATAGACTTGAACAGGCATTAGTTTGTGATATAGATAATAATGCGGTTGATTTTAATTATGTAAAGGCAAAAACAAACAAAGAAAACTACATGACTCCTTTTGTATTAGATGTACTTAATCCATCTTCGGCAATAGGCTTTAATAATAAAGAACGGTTTTCGTTTATACAACGGATACAAAAATTTACTCCAGATGTTACATTGGCTTTGGCAGTAATACATCATATATCTTTATCAGGCAATGTAGCGTTTAATATGTCGGCTAGTTTTTTTGCATCTTTTTCCAAATATTTAATTATTGAGTTTCCTAAGAAAAATGATTCGTGGGTAGAACGTTTGTTAAATTCTAAAGCAGAATTTAAAGATCATTTTAGTTCTTATTCCATTGAAAATTTTGAAAAATCTTATGCTATTTTTTTTGATATTATAGAAAAAAAAGAAATTGATGATACCAAAAGAGTGCTATTCTTATTAAAAAAACAAAGGTAATGATTGAGTTAAGAACTCGTATAATTAAATTTTTAGATAGTAAAAAGCAATTCCCAATTATTGCCGCGGTTGCAGCTGGACTATATCCTTTATTATTTTATTATAATACCAATTTTACTTTAGTAAATTCTTGGACTCAATTTGCGTTTTTTTTAGCTTGTTATATTGTAATTCCTATTATAATATTTATAATTTCCTATGCTTTATTTAAAAAATTCGATAAGGGAGGCAAATATATAAGCTACGTAATTCCTGTACTAAATTTTACAGCGTTTACTTATTTTGTAATATTATCTACTTATGGTTTTAAAAATAAATGGCTATTTTTATTTTTGTTGGCTGTTTTTTTTCTAGCCATTCTTATTAAGAATCACATTAATAAAATAATTGTATTTCAGTTTTTATTGGCTTTATTTGTTTTTATAAAACTTCTTCCAGACTTTCATAAAGTTGCAACGTATTCTGCTACGTGGCAAGAACAACCAGATAATATAGAAGACGTTATATTTAAAAAGAAACCAAACATTTACATAATTCAACCAGATGGGTATGCTAACTTTTCAGAATTAAAAAAAGGTTACTACAGCTATAATAATAGTAGTTTTGAAAATTTTTTAAAAGATGAAAATTTTAAACTTTATAATAATTATAGAAGTAATTATGGGTCTACTTTAAGTTCTAATAGTTCAATGTTTTCTATGAAACATCACTATTATAATAATACCACAACAAGTAGCAAAGAATTATATAATACCAGAGAAATTATTGTTGGAGATAACCCAGTAATTTCAATTTTAAAAAAGAATAATTATAAAAATTTTCTATTACTTGAAAGACCATATTTATTGGTTAATAGACCTAAGGTTGGTTATGATTATTGTAATATAGATTTTAGTGAAATTTCATTCTTAGCCAGAGGTTTTGAGATTGAAAAAGAAGTTATTAGTGAATTAGAGCACGCAATAACCGAAAATGTTTCTACTAATAATTTTTATTTTATAGGTTTGATGCGACCTAGTCATATATCTGTAAATAAAAATGAATCAAAAGGTATAAAGAAGGAGCGCGAAACTTATTTAAAAGATTTAGAAAAAGCTAATAAGTCCTTAAAAGAAATTTTAAAAATAATTA
Organism: uncultured Algibacter sp.; assembly: GCF_947487575.1. Taxonomy (GTDB): domain Bacteria; phylum Bacteroidota; class Bacteroidia; order Flavobacteriales; family Flavobacteriaceae; genus Algibacter_B. Next base: position 222,541 of record NZ_CANKXG010000007.1, read on the forward strand.
AAGAAAAAGACACTAATAGTTTAATTGCAATAGTTGCTGATCATGGCGGGTTTATAGGATTAAATTATAGCATGGAAACTCATGTAAAACAAACAGAAAGGGATATTATTTATTCTATTTATACATCAGCTTTAGCTATAAAATGGCCAGATAGTGTACCTTCTTTTGATGTTAAATTGAATACATCTGTAAATTTATTTAGGGTTTTGTTTTCTTATTTGAGTGAGAACGAGTCTTATTTAAATTATTTAGAAAAAGATAAAAGTTTTGCATTAATAAAAGAGGATGCACCTTATGGTGTTTATGAATATATAGATGAAAACGGTAATACTATTTTCAATAAATACAAAGAATAAACGTTAAGTAATCTAATGGTTAAGCGGATATGTCATTAAATGATTTTGTATATTTAGTTTATTAAGAAAAAACATACATTTTGCTTTTGTTTTGTTTAAAAAATTAACCTTTTTGAAGAAAATTAAAATTCATATTAATTGAAAAAATTAATACATTATATTAACAGTAAGGTTTTAGTAAAGATTGCCTCATTGCAAACCACCTCTGTATTAACTAGAATAATAGCTGGAATATTAACCTCAAAAGCTATTGCTTTATTTATTGGAGCGGAAGGTTTGGCTTTAATCGGTAATTTAAGAAACTTTGTTAGTGCTTTTCAAACTATAGCAACTTTTGGATTTTATAAAGGAGTTGTTAAATATGTTTCTGATTTTAAGGATGATACGATAAAACTTAGTAAAACACTTTCTACAGTTTATTACACGGGTTTTATTTCTACTGTTGTAGTTTCCTTTTTTTGTTATTTTAGGGCAGAATGGATTAATGACGTCATATTTCCTACTTATAATGACTATGCTTATGTTGTTCAAATCTTTGCCATAGTACTTCCTTTTTATGCTTTAAATATGTTCACCTTTTCTATAATGAATGGGTTCTCTAAGTATAAAATACTTATTATCATTAATATAATTGGTCAGATACTAAGTGTTTCAATTGCATTACTTTTAATTTATCAAAATAAGATAGATGGAGCTTTAATCTCTGTTGTTATTGCCGAGTCTTTAATATTCTTAATCACGCTTGTTGGTATTATTAATAGAAAAAGCTTAGTTGACCAAATAAAAGTTAGCAATGTAAGCTACGATATATTTAAAAAAATGAGTCCATACTCATTAATGGCTCTTTTTTCGGCTGTTTTATTGCCGTTTGTAGCTATTGCAATTAGATCTTATATTATTGATAATTTAGGTTATAAAGATGCCGGTTTTTGGGAAGCTATGACAAGGATATCTAACTATTACTTAATGTTTGTTAGCTCTTTAATTGTATTATATCTTTTACCAAGGTTCTCTGAAATAAATGGTATTAAAGCATTTAAAAAAGAAGTATTAAGTTTTTATAAAACAATAATACCCCTAATGGTTGGCGGATTGTTTCTGATATATTTGTTAAGGCATTATATTGTGTTAATTATTTTTTCTGAGGAATTTGAGCCTGTAGAAGATCTGTTTTTATGGCAACTTTTAGGAGATTTTGTTAAAATACTTTCGATTATAATTGCTTATCAATTTTTAGCAAAAAAAATGTTTTGGCATTATATATTAACCGAAGCTTTTCTAGTGATAATTTTATATACTACAAGTGTTTATTTTATTGATTTATTAGATAATGTTGAAGGTGCTGTAATTGCTCATTTTATTAGTTACCTAATGTATTACGGTATTATTTTACTTATTTTTGGAAGCTCGCTTTTTGGTTTAGAGGGTCAAAAAGAATAAAGGTCTTATTGTTAATTTACTAAGCTAAATTATTGAACATACCAAGTTTCATAAAAAACAATTTATTGTTAAAGGTTACTTCTGCTAATACTTTGTTGGTTTTAGTAAGGATGGTGTTTTCTTTAATATCTCAAAAGGCTTTGGCTATTTTAGTTGGAGCTGAAGGTATTGCTTTAGTTGGTAGCTTTAAAAATGTAGTAAGCTTTTTTGAGAAGTTCTCTGTTTTAGGTGTCTCAAATGGTTTGGTAAAATATATCTCAGAATATAAAGAGGATAAAGAAAAACTAAATCAATTATTTTCAACTACTTTTTTATTTAGTGCAGTTGCAACTATACTATCTTTTAGTATTCTTTTTTTTGGAGCTAATTACATCAATCAACTAGTGTTTGGAGATGGTAGAGACTTTGTGGTAGTATTTAAAATTTTAGCATTTGTTATTCCATTTTTCGCTCTAAATGCTATAATAAATGCACTTTTAAATGGGCTTTCAGCCTATAAAATATTTACCAAAGCCACATTTGGAGTTGTTGTAATAAATACAGTTTTAATAGTTGGTTTTACAATTAAATACGCACTGTATGGGAGTTTATTAGCCATTGTGTTAATTCCCATTATACAGTTTGTCTATTATTTTGCGCTTACTTATAAAACGAGTTTTACGTACATAAATCTAAAACGGTTAAGCTTAAATTTAAATTTTAAGAATAAGCTACTTTCCTATAGTTTAATGACTATTTTGGTAGTGCTGTTTAGTAATATTAATGATATAGCTATAAGAAGATTAATTGAGCATAAAGTAAGTATCATAGATTCTGGATATTGGACGGCTATGAACTCTATATCAAAAACATATATGCAATTTACAGCGGCTATTTTTCCACTTTATATATTACCAAAATACGCTAAAATTACTGACACGTTCAATTTTAGAAAAGAAGTAAAACATATATATAAAATGTTATTACCCTTGTTAGTCATTGGTCTTTTTTTAGTGTTTTTATTAAAAACGCAAATTATTAAGCTGCTTTATACTTCAGAGTTTCTAGAAATGTCTAAACTTTTTAAATGGCAATTACTGGGTGATTTGGTTAAGTTTATAGCTTTAGTAATTGCGTATCAATTTTTAGCAAAAAAACAAACAGTAAATTTTGTAGTTACTGAACTTTTTTCCGTAATTGTTTTTTACATACTTTCAGTATATCTTATAGGTTATTATGGAACTGAAGGCGTGATAATTGCACATTTTATAAGATATATATTATACTTTATAGTAGTGTTATTTATTTTAAGACATACCTTCATGGGAAATAATAAAGCTTTGTAGTTTTTATGGAAGTACCGACTTCAAATCCTAATGTAGAGTTAGAAATTCTCGTTTCCACAATGAACCAGAATTCATTATCTTTTTTAGATAGTATGTTTCCTTATTGTGACTTATCAAGTTTACATATTTTGGTAGTAAATCAAACTAAAAAAGGGAAAGAATTGAGCTCTAGTAGTGCTAATATCAGAGTAATAAATTCTTATGAAAAAGGACTTTCGAAAAGTAGGAATTTAGCTATTGAAAATGCAGTCGGTAATATTTGTTTAATTTCAGATGATGATGTTCAATATGTTAAGGGGTTTCAAAATATTGTAGCCAAAGCCTTTGAACAGTATACAGAGGTGTCAATAATTAGATTTAAAATTGATACATTTTCTGGTCAAGCTTACAAAAAATATCCTGATAGTTCAACAGTATTAACCACAAGAAAGAGTATTAAATCTGCCTCTTCGATTGAGATAGGATTTAGGAAAAAAACTATTATTAAATATAATATAAAGTTTAATGCTATGTTTGGGTTGGGAGGTATCTTTCCTTCTGGTGAAGAGTATTTGTTTTTAAAAGATACATTAAAAAAATGTTTGAAGGTGTATTTTTATAATGAAACTATTGTAAAACACGGACATATTAGATCTACCAGTAATGCTGGAAGTGATGATAGAGTTAAAACCATAGCAGCCATTAATTACATCGATTTTAAACATTTTAGTTATTTATTAGTTCTTAAACATGTATATTTTTTGATTAAAAATAACTTTATAAAAATTAATGATGCAATATTTAAGATACAAGTAGGCTTTAAGGGTATAAACAGCTATAAGAAACTAAAAAATAAAAGATGAAAGTTTTTAATACGTTTTTTTTGAAATACCTGGTTCTTACCGTTTTGGTATTTGTTTTTGATTTAGTATTTAACCCTTTTAATTTATTTTCATTCTTTAATTTTATTGAAAATGTGGCATTTGGGGCAACTTTGGTTATTCCAATATTTTTTTTCAGTTCATCATTTTTAAAAACTATTTATTTTAAATTATCTTATATCTTTTTTGCAATATGTCTTTATGCTGAAACTGTTTATTATTATTTGTTCAAAGCATACTTTAGTCCATCATCTATTTTTGTTACTTTAGATACTAATACTAGTGAAAGTAAAGAGTTTTTGAGTTTTTATGTAGATACGCCAATTGTAATACTAGGAGTTTTATTGTTATCAATTACAGTTTTCTTTTTATTTAAAAGAAGACTTTTTTTAAAAACAATAAAAGCAAAGTCAAAGTCATATAAGCTTAAAATTGTTGCTTTATTTTTATTAGCAATTGTAGCCATAAGACAAACTCGGCTCATAAATTTCAATTTACCCTATTTAATATTAATTTCAATTGTAGATTATTCTATTGAAGCCAAAAAATTAGGGGATTATCAAAAGAATAAGGAGGGTAATTTTAAAGACGTTTTTAGGGAAGCAAAAAATGATGAAGAAGTTTATGTAGTTCTTATTGGAGAGTCTACAACACGATCTCACATGGGTATTTATAATTATCACAGAGAAACTACACCTAGGCTTGATAGTATAAAAAAGGATTTATTAATTTATGAAAATGTTATTAGCCCACATGCTTATTCAGTGGGCGCTTTAACAAAAATATTAACTTTAGGGAATTATGAAAACCCCAAACGAACAGTTGAAGGGTCTATAGTACAACTGATTAATAGTGCAGGTTTTGAAACTTATTGGGTATCAAATCAAAGACCAATTGGTGCTTTTGAGAGCTTGATTACTAAAATAAGTCTTTCATCTAATAATCATAAGTTTTTAACCACAACTGTTGCAGGTAACAGTAAGGTTTTAGACGATGCGTTATTAGAGCCTTACAAAGAAATACTAAAAAATAAGTCAAGAAAAAAAGTAATATTTCTACACATGATGGGGACACACCACCATTATGAAAATAGATACCCAAGACATTATAATAAATTTAAAGACGCCCCAAAAACTAAATTTAAGTCTCAGGATAGTTTTGAGAAAATAAATCATTATGATAATGCGATATTATATAACGATTTTATTATTTCTGAAGTTATAAAGTCCTTGGATAGCTTAGCCGTAAAAAGCTTTGTACTCTATTTTTCAGATCATGGCGAAGAAATGTATTCTAATATAAATATGGCAGGACATAATGAGGATATCTATTCGAAACAAATGTTTGATATTCCTTTTTTCTTATGGCAATCAAAAAAATATAAAGCTGAAGAAAACATATCTTTTGAAAAAAACAGAAAATATATGACAGATGATGTGTTTCACTCGCTAGCTAATTTGTTAAATATTTCAGCAAGAGAAGTAGATACTACACGTAGTATCTTTAACAAAAACTTCAAAGAAAGAACACGTGTTATAAAAGACACTATTAATTACGATACGTATTTCGAAGGACTATAGGATATTTTGTGTCTTAGTGATTTATATAATTGAAAAATAGTTTTGAAGTTCATAAGAAAAAAAAATTTTTTAAATTTTATAGGTTATTTTTAATCTAATTTGTATGGGATAAATTATTGATTTTAGTCAAAATAAAGTGTATTATTAGTTTCGGCTTTTTTGCTAAATAAAACTTGTCTTTAAATAGTATTGGCTCACTTTTAAACTTATGATTAAGGTTTTGTTTATTAATAAAATTATCAATACGTTCTGTTTGAGCTGAATCTATACCATAATGCCTTGCATACCATGTGTGGCATAACAAAGCTTTATCATCAAACCAAACTTCATTGGCAATACCGTCAGGTTTCATTTTTGCATTTAAAAACAGAATTTTTTTGTTATTTCTCCTTAGCCATAGATAGAAGCAGTAATATGGCTCAAATAAACTTTGGCATTATAAGCAAAATTTAGATGTTGTAAATCTTTGAACTCATTCGGCTTAGTATATTGATGCTTTAACATAGCTCTTTTATCCCAAATTCCGAGCACAGTTTTTAAATTTAAAATAGAAAAGAAAGTATTAATAACGTAAGGGTTATGGTTTCGATGTGCTATTATACCTCCATCCCTAACACCTGCGACTGTATAGTCTTCATTAATCATTCTCTCAATTATAGCAAATACTGTGTCAGGTTTATAAAAAATAACATCTTCATCGGCCATAATCAGCCATTCTATTGCTGTATCTTTTAATTTAGAAATCATAAATTTAATACTATCTATACCGTGCATACGATTTCTACCATCTATGACGTATCTTTTAATTCCTTTAGGAAAAAGTATCGAAGTTTTTTCGTAAAGTTCAAAATTTACTACTGTAGTTAATATTGCTATTTTAGATTTATGGATACCCATTTAGTTTAATTTATTATAAGACAAATATAGGTTAGTTAGTCTAAATATTGTTGGGAAATTATTTATAAGAAGAAATGTAAATACCTTTTGAAATCAAAAAAAGATGCCATTTTTTAAGAAAAATAACCACCGATGAAGGCATTTGCAATAAAACGCGCTGTTTCCAATTAAGCAGTGTGGTGTCAATTTCGGGCAATAACTTTTTAAATGTTGCTATATTTTTAGCTCTTTTACATTGAATAGCAAGTGAGTATCTGTTTAGTGTTAGGTAAAGGTGCAATGATGTATTGTTTTGTTCTTCAGCTTTAAAGCTATTAAATAACAAAAACTTCCCTTCTTGATGGTTTTCTTTGGAGAGGCTGTTTTGAACAGTTTTATCATAATAGCAAGTAATTTTAGGATTAAAAACTATGGTTTTTTCTAATCCAAAACGTATCAAAAGATCTAGGTCTTGCCCAGAAATTATAGTAGAATTAAAGCCACCAATTTTTACAAATGCTTTTTTATTTATTACTATCGCTGAAGTCCATCCAATAGGGTGAATAGTACTAGCCCTAAAATAATCTTCTATTATTTGCGGTTTTTCTTTTGGTTTAATATTGTAAGTAGCATTTTCAATATGCGATTTAGATAGTTTTAAAGCATAGGCATTGCAAAAAAGATCGGCATCGGTAAATGCCGAGATAGATTTGTAGTGTTCTTCTAGATGATTTGGGTACCATACATCATCCGCATCTAATAGTGCCATGTATTTTCCATTAGCTTTGCTGATGCCAAAATTTCTAGCACTTGAAGCCCCAGCATTCTCTTGAGAATAGATGTTTATTCTGCTGTCTGAAATCGACTCTACTTTTTCTAGACTTTTATCAGTAGAACCATCATTAACAATGATAATTTCAAAATCAGAAAAACTTTGTTTAAGAACATGCTTTATAGTGTGCTCTATTTGCTCTTCTTTATTGTATAATGGTATTATTACTGAAAAAAATGGCATAATAGTTTAGTCTGTCTTATGTTCTTTTGTTATTATTTCTGCAATACGTTTTGCAGTATTTAGTTCTTTATCTGTAATAAACCCATCAACTAAATGATTAAAAAATAATGCATTTAAAAAAAGATGTATTGCGTTTTTATCAGGTTGAAAACGTATAGCATCTTTTAAAGTTTTCGATAAATTATCATTATTATCATAAGTGATACAAATTCGTGGGTTAGCATAATAAGAATCCCCTAAAACTACAGTAGGCTTATATCTTGCAATAGCTTCTAACCCAACAGTAGAGTTGTTCACTATTACTACAGCAGCTTTTTTTAACATAGTATCTACATTTAGATTTGTATCAAAATCAATAGCATGTAATTTGGCGTAGTCATACAGTTTTTTTTCATATTTTCCTTTATACACAGGGTGTTCTCTAACTACAAGTTTTGTGTTTATAGGCAAGTGCTCTTTAATTGTTTTAAGAATATCAAAATGTGTTTTAAAAGTACTGTGGGAAATCATATTTACATCTAAAGGCACCTGTAAAATTAAAAAAAACACAGGTTGACTATAGGTTTTACTTTTTTCTAATAGTGATGCTTCTTTTTTATATTTTTTTGGAAATTGAAATGTATCTGTATACATTAAATCTGGCGGAAATACTATGGTAGATTTGAAAAGAAGATTGAGTGAATAGTCACAAGCTCTATAGAATCCAGATCTTTTATATTTTTCTGGTTTAGTTCTATTAATAAATGATGTAATTAATGTTTGTTGTGATGTATCAATTGTTTTTTCGTTTTTGTTGATAACAAAATCTTTAATTGAAGCATTAGCATTAACACCCTTTTTATCAAATACAGTAGTTCCAAAAGGCCCCTGTTCGATATAATAAATTTTTGAATTGTTTTTTTTTGCTAATGTTTTTGTTACTTCTATTGCTAGTCTAGAATCACCTATTAAAAGTACTACATCAGGTTTGGTATCTATAAATTCATGCTCTAATATATCTATGTAAGACATGGCTTGGAGCATTAAATTTGTTTTGGAAATTTTAGAATTAAGCTTTAGGTGATAATTAATTAAAGACTCTAGTTTTATAGTTTTATATATAGTACTTTCTTCTAATAAATACTTGTATTTTTTTTTATTCAAAAGTACATTTATCCATGCTTTTAGTGATAAGAAAGACGAAGGTGTACGTCTTATAAAAGCATAAAAAAAACCACTAAAAAAAACACTTTTAATTTTAAATTCTAGATTTGGAAAATCCTTGTTCAGCTCATGTTTAATTCCAATAAAGAATCTTGAGAATTTATCATAATAACCAATACAAAGTACTTTCATGGATTTTACCCTTTACGCTGCACCACCTCATAAACCTGATTTTCGTCACACTTTAAAGTTTTGCTAGGATACTTTAAAAGCAATGCATAATCGTGGGTAGCCATTAAAATAGTATTGCCGTTTTTGTTTATTTCCTGAAGTACCTCCATAACTTCTACACTAGTTTGCGGGTCTAAATTACCTGTAGGCTCATCGGCAAGAATAAGTTCAGGGTCGTTCAGTAAAGCTCTAGCAATAGCCACACGTTGTTGCTCACCTCCTGAAAGTTCATGCGGGAATTTAAAACCTTTAGTTTTCATGTCTACTTTGGTTAAGACCTCTTCAACGCGTGTTTTCATTTTGTCTTTGTCTTTCCAGCCGGTAGCTTTTAAAACAAAAAGCAAATTATCATTTATAGTTCTATCACTAAGTAATTTAAAATCTTGAAAAACAACGCCTAATTTTCGTCGTAAAAAAGGGATGTCTTTTTCTTTTAGATTTTTTAAATCGAAATCAACAATATGTCCTTCACCTTGATTAAGCGGTAAATCGCCATAGAGCGTTTTCATAAAACTACTTTTTCCGGTACCCGTTTTTCCAATTAAATATACAAAATCACCTTTGTCAATTTTTACATTAACATTGGAAAGCACTAAGCTTTCACCCTGAAAAATAGAGGCGTCTTTTAATTCTAAAATTGGATTTGACATGTAATAGGTTGAGTTTTAAAACGTGATGTAAATGTATTACTAAAAAGTTAAATCTTAAAAGTTAACGATTAAAACTTTAGTTTATTTCCAATCAAAATTTAACATTTAATAACTCGGTTTATAATTATGGCACGATTATTACGTTATAGCATTTAGTTTGAATTATCTTTGATTTTAATTTTAAAAATTAATCCTAAATGGCTAAGAAAAGTATCATTTTATTAGTAGTTGCTATAAGTTTTAGTCTTCATATCATAGCACAGCAATCTGCTACATATACAAGTGGTTTGGTTGATTATCAGAAAGCATTGTCGTTATATAATAATCAACAATACCAAGCTGCACAGTCCATGTTTAGTACTGTTAAAAAGACTGCAAAAGAAGATATTTTACAATCTAATTGCACCTATTACATTGCTAATTGTGCGGTGCGATTAAACCAACAGAATGCAGATCAATTAGTAGAGAATTTTGTAAAAGAGTATCCAACAAGTACAAAACGAAATACAGCATTCGTTGATGTTGGTGACTATTACTTTGAAAACTCTAAATATGCCTATGCTAGAAAATGGTATAATAAAGTAGATGAAGAAGCTTTAGGAAGAAAGGAACGTGAGAAATTTTATTTTAATAATGGTTATACAGCCTTTTCAACAAAGCAATATAAAGATGCTAAAAAGTATTTAACCAAAGTTGAAAACTCACCAGAATTTGGTTCACAAGCTAAGTATTACATTGGTTTTATGGCTTATGAAGGCGATGATTACGATAGAGCTAATGAGTATTTTGAGCAAGTAAGCGATCAAGAACGATACAAAGAGAAACTGTCTTATTATCAAGCTGATTTAAACTTCAAATTAGGAAAATTTGATAAAGCTATTGAATTGGCTAAAGAAAGAATAGAATCTAGTGATGAAAATGAAGTATCAGAGCTATCTAAGATTATAGGTGAGAGTTATTTTAATTTAGAAAAATATGCAGAGGCTATTCCGTATTTAACTGAGTATAAAGGAAAAAAAGGTAAAAGGGATAAAGTAGGAAAATGGAATAATACAGATTATTATCAATTAGGGTATGCATATTATAAGCAAAAAGATTATGATAAAGCGATTTCAGAATTCAATAAAATAGTAGGAGGTAGTAATTCTATAGCTCAAAATGCCTATTACCATTTAGGTGAGAGTTACATCAATTTAGATAAAAAGCAAGAAGCGCTGAATGCGTTTAGAAATGCATCGCAAATGAATTACGATTTAAAAATTCAAGAGGATGCATGGTTAAATTATGCCAAAATTAGTTATGAAATTGGAAATCCGTATCAATCAGCACCTCAAGTTTTAGCAGGTTATTTAGAGAAATACCCAGAAACTAGTTATAAAGAAGAGATTGAAACGTTATTAATTGATTCTTATATCACTTCAAAAAATTATAAAGAAGCCTTGAAACTATTAGAAGATAAAAATAGTTTTGAAAATAAAGTTGCTTACCAAAAAGTAGCGTTTTATAGAGGTTTAGAATTATATAATGAAGGCAATTATCAAGAAGCCGAATCATTATTTGATGCTTCGTTAAATGAATCGCAAGACCAAAAATATACGGCTAGGTCAACATTTTGGAAGGCTGAAGCAGATTATAACTTAACTAATTATGATGATGCGTTAATTGGGTTTAAACAATTCCAACAACAAACAGAAGCTTCGTCAACTCCAGAAATTGAAAATCTTGATTATAATTTAGCTTATACCTATTTCAAATTGAAAAACTATGGGAAGGCTACAGAATACTTTAACAATTTCATTTCAAATAAAAGCGAAGATAAAGTACGGTTGAATGATGCTTATTTACGGTTAGGTGATGGTCATTTTGTGTCAAGTCAATACCAAAGTGCCATTTTAGCTTATGAAAAAGCTATTCAGATAAATGAAATAGATTCAGATTATCCCGCATTTCAAAAAGCAATAAGTATTGGATATACAGGCCAATCTTCAAAAAAAATAAAAGGATTAGAGCAGTTTATTTCTGACTATCCTAAATCAAAATTAAGAGACGATGCACTTTACGAGCTTGGTAATTCTTATGTAAAAGCCAATGAAACGGATAAAGCCATGAAAGCTTACAATCAATTGGTAATCGAGTATAGAATGAGCTCGTTTGTTCCTAAAGCCTTATTACGTCAAGGTTTAGTGTATTATAACGGAAGTGAAAATGAACGCGCATTAACCAAATTCAAAAAAGTTGCAGGCGATTATCCAGGAACTCCTGAAGCAGTTCAAGCAGTTTCAACAGCCAGATTAATTTATATTGATTTAGGACGCGTAGATGAATATGCCAATTGGGTGAAGCAATTAGATTATGTAGAAGTTACCGATGCTGATTTGGATAATGCAACCTACGAAGCAGCTGAAAAACAATATTTAGATAATAATACAGATAAAGCAATAAAGCAGTTTAATGGTTACTTAAATCAATTCCCCAACGGAATTCATGCCTTACAATCGCATTTTTACATCGCGCAATTATATTATAAAAAAGATTTACTCGAAAATGCCGCGCCACACTATAAATATGTTGTTGATACAAGCCAGAATGAATTTACAGAAGAAGCTTTATTACGTTTATCTCAATTTTATTTGGAAAGCAAAAGTTGGAATAAAGCGATTCTTATTTTAAAACGATTAGAAGAAGAGGCTAATTATCCACAGAATATTGTATTTGCACAATCTAATTTAATGAAAGTAAATTATCAATTAGAGAATTTTAATGATGCTGTAACCTATGCTGAAAAGGTATTAAAAAGTTCAAAAATTGATAATAAAATCAAGAGTGATGCCCATATTATTATTGCACGTTCTGCAATGAAAACTGGTGATGAAGCTAAAGCGAAAACAGCTTATGCAAATGTTGAACACGTTGCTACAGGTGAAACAGCAGCTGAAGCTTTGTATTTCAATGCCTATTTTAAAAATAAAGAAGGTAAACATGAAGCATCAAATAAATCGGTACAAAGGCTAGCCAAAGATTTTTCAGGATATAAATATTATAGTGCTAAAGGCTTAGTGCTTATGGCTACGAATTATTATGCTTTAAATGATGCGTTTCAAGCTACATATATTTTAGAAAGTGTCATTCAAAATTTTCCAGAGTTTGATGATGTGACTTCAGAAGCAAAAACAGAACTCAGTAAAATTAAAAGGGAAGAAGCAAAAACAAACTCATCCATTTTACCAGAAGATTAGTTTTGTTAGAAGTTAGAAGTTAGAAGTTAGAAGTTAGAAGTTAGAATGTCATGCTGAGCGCAGTCGAAGCATCTCATCAATCATAAATCAAAAAATTAAAAAAAATATGCGTAAGCAAATCAAAATTATATTAACAGGGATTCTTTTATTAAGTGTAGCTTTAGGGTTTTCTCAAAGAACTCAAAATGACACCATAAATACAGGAGTTATAGACGTTGTTAAACCCTATACACCAACAATATCAGATGCATTTAAAGTTAAAGAAGTACCAACTTTAAATGATGAAACAACCCAAACAAAAAAGGAAATAAAGTACAATATATTTTCATTTCCAGTGGCATCAACCTTCACACCTGCAAAAGGAAAAGCGGCAGTTGTAGAAAAGCAAGCGCCAGTAAAATTATTTGATAATTATGCAACATTGGGTGTTGGAACGTACACTACAATTTTAGGCGAAGTGTATTTAAATCATGCTATTAGCAGAAACGAAAGTATAGGTGGTTACGTAAGTCATCACTCATCTGCAGGAGGTCTTGAAGGGGTTCTTTTGGATGATGGCTTTTCAAATTCTAAAATTAATGTAAATTATTCGTCACGTTTAAGAGATTTAGCATGGCATGTAGAAGGTGGTTTTCAACATCAAAAGTATAATTGGTATGGCTTGCCTGAAAATTATGCTAATAACCAAGAATTTGCAAATACTTTAGATGTTGGGCATTCTTTTTTTAGCGCCCATTTTGGAGGTGATATTAGTTTTGAAGATACTTATATTAACTCAGGAAGCTTCTTTTTTAGACGCTTTGGAGACAATCAAGGCTCTGGAGAAAACAGATTTATTGCTAATGTTAAAGTTGATGTGCCAATTAACGGAGAAGAAATTTCTACCGATTTAAAAATTGATTATTTAGGAGGCATGTTTGATAGAAATTACTTTACAGATGATGAATTAAATTACGGGAATTTTCAGATAGGTATTTCACCTACTTACGAAATGAAACAAGATGATTTGACATTACATCTTGGAGTTACTGCGGTGTATTCTAATGATAGAGATACAGGCGATAGTAGTTTGCATATCTACCCAAATATTACCGCAACGTATCGATTGGTAAATGATGTGTTAATTGCCTATGGAGGAATAGAAGGTGGATTAATTCAGAATTCTTACTACGATTTTGCTATCGAAAATCCATTTGTATCTCCAACTTTATTCATCATGCCAACTGACCAGCAGTACAATGCTTACATAGGATTAAAAGGAAAGCTATCAAGTAATATGAGTTATAGCGTTAATGGAAGTTATATTGCTGATAGAAATAAAGCACTCTTTATTAATAATATAACATCTTTTGATTTACTTGGTGCTGAAGATTATGAATATGGAAACTCATTTGGAATTACATATGATAATGTAGATACTTTTGGTGTTTCAGGAGAAATAAATGTAGATGTAAATAGAAACTTTAAACTAGGTTTAAAAGCAGAATATTTTACCTATTCTACAGACAATCAAGCTGAAGCTTGGAATTTGCCAGATGTAAAAGGGTCTTTGTTTTTAGACTATCAAATAGACGAAAATTGGTTTACTGGTGCTAATTTGTTTTACACAGGCGAACGTAAAGATTTATTGAGTATAAACGACCCCATTGAAGGCTTAAGATCTATGACGGTAGTTTTAGATAGTTTTTTTGACGCTAACGCACATGTAGGTTACCACGTAAATGAGCAACTTTCAGTATTTGCAAAAGCCAATAATATTGCAAATAATGCGTATCAGAAATGGCAAAATTTTCCAGTGCAGAGTATTCAGTTTTTGGCCGGGGCAACTTATAAGTTTGATTTTTAATACTAGTGTCACCCCGAACTTATTTCAGGGTCTCATAAATATTGGGGCGTTACCCCGAAAAGGGGTCAGGCTTTCCGTTACAAGTCCTCGCACCTCCTTCGTCGGGCTGTGGGCTTTTCTCTGCAATCCTTAACGCGGGCTTACCTAGTTTTAGTTCAGTAATTTAACTTTAGCTCAACCTCGCCAAATAATCAAAATGCTCACCTTTCAAAACCAATTCACATTGCAAGCCAATCGATTCACAAGCCAATTTTAAAGTTTCAAAATCTAAATACAACCATTTCATAGGCACTTCTTTTTCATCTTTATAAGACAAAAAATAATCAAGTTCACCATAGTAGCCAGCATTCATATCCATCCAATAGCCACCATCTTCATCCTCGTACATATATTTAATATCAGACGAATCAATTAAAATCTGCCCGCCAGATTTCAAAAGACTTTTTAAATGTGATAAATATTTTGAAACTTGAGTAAGGTCTTGAAAAATCCCAGTGCCATTCATCAACAATAAAACCGTATCAAACGTTTTAGTTTCATCTAAAAGTGAAACAACTTCAGCATTATTAACGCCTCGTTGTTTAGTAACTTCAATAGCACCTTCAGATATATCAATAGCTTTAACATCAAAGCCTTTTTTTTGTAAATACAAACTATGATTTCCAGAACCACAACCAACATCCAAAACCGACCCTTTACAAAGTTTTAAAGCATGTTTTTCTAATTTAGGCATGTCTTTATAATCCCTAAACAAATAGGGGATTGGTAATACATCTTCATCAGAAATACTCGTAGAGGTTATAATATCCTCAGAATAATTTCCGTTTTGATAATCCAATAAAGCTTTTCCGAAAAGGTCTTTCAAAATTTAGTTTGTTATATCATGTTGAGCGCAGTCGAAACATCTTAGTTAATTTAAGATTATTTGATACACTTCAAAATGACAAGTTTGTTTATTTTTACACCATGCAAGACATTATAAACAATCTTCCAAAGCTCGCCAAAGATAAACATAACGAGAACAAAAAGTTCTTCGCGAAGCTTAAAAAGAAACCGCCGAAAAACTTGGATTATACCATGCAAGATTTGCACGAACATGAATTTGAGCGTACTGATTGTTTAGAATGTGCAAACTGTTGCAAAACCACAGGGCCTTTGTTTACAGATAAAGATGTAGACAGAATTGCAAAACATTTCAGAATGAAATCGCACCAATTTATTAGTCAATATTTAAGAGTTGATGATGAGAATGACTATGTATTGAAAAGCGTACCATGTACTTTTCTAGGAGCCGATAATTATTGCTCAATTTACGATGTTAGGCCAAAAGCATGTAGAGAGTTTCCACATACCGCTAGAAAAAAGTTTCAACAAATTTCAAATCTCACTTTAAAAAACGTTGCCATTTGTCCAGCAGCGTTCAATATTGTAGAAGAGATGAAAAAGAGAATCAAGTAGTTTATAGTCTCAAAACTTTGCGTCTTAGCGCCTTTGCGAGACAATTTTTATCAAAAACGTACTAAAAATTTTTATGAAATAAAAATCTTTATCTTTAAAACAAAAAATATACTTTGGAAACTATTTTAAATTATTTTGAAACCATTCCGCCAATTCATAGGGGAGCTATTATTGTTGGAGGGTTAACTTTTTTCTGGATTTTAGAAGGAGCAATGCCTTTGTTTAATTTTAATTACAAAAAATGGAAACATGCAGTTCCAAATATATTTTTCACCATCACAACAGTTGCCATAAATCTTCCAATGGCGTTTCTTTTATTACTTTCTGCCGATTGGGTAATGGTAAGCAATTTCGGGATTCTTAATTGGTTACCAGAAATGTCTTTAGCTTTATATGTTGTTTTAGGCGTATTTTTAATGGATTTTTTTGGTGCATATTTACCACACCTTATTGAGCATAAAGTACCGCCATTGTGGATGGTACATTTGGTTCATCATTCCGATCATAAAGTAGATGCTACAACAGCCAATAGACATCACCCAATAGAGAGTATTATTAGATATACATTTACCTTAATTGGTGTTATTGCAATAGGCGCTCCAATCGGTTTAATTATGTTGTATCAATCTTTGTCAATTATTGCAACACAGTTTAGTCATTCAAACATTAAATTGCCTAAAAAAGTAGACAAATTAATAAGCTATGTGTTAGTTTCTCCTGATATGCACAAAGTACATCATCACTACAAAATGCCATACACAGATTCTAACTACGGAAATATCTTTTCAGTTTGGGATAGATTATTTGGAACCTATATGGAATTAGACACTGATAAAATAGTCTATGGCGTAGATGTATTTCCTGATGAAACTAAAAATGGGAATATTAAAGATTTACTAAAACAACCATTTCAGAAATACCAGAAACCAACTTCATTTGAGACTAAAAATTAGTTTTCATCAATATCACTAATATGCTCTTCCCAAGCTTTTGCTGAAATTTGAATTTCAACTATTAAAAGTGCAAGCGATACAATTAGTAAAATTAAAGCCAAGCCAAAAATCCATACAGCGATAGTATTTTGCTGAATGTAAATTAAAAACATAGTTAATACACAAAATAATAAACTAGTTATACCCAAAATTTGCATGTATCTGGTAAGGTATAACCGATGCTTTATGTTTTTAATTTGCTTATAAAAACGCTTGTCATGATTATTTTGATACTTATCATATAAATCTCTAATTGCAGAAGTATAAGCTATAAATCTGTTGGTATAAGCTAGCATAATAAGAGAAATAGCAGAAAATAAAAGGGCAGGTGTAGTTAGAGTAAGTTCTTCCATAATTCAAATTTCTTTTAATTTTTTCCAACATCAAATAAAAAAGTGTAATATTTTTCTAATTTAGTTGCATGCAAGAAGACTTCCTACATTATATCTGGAAACACAAAAAAATTGAATTCAATAATTTAAAAACAACTTTAGGGCAATCTATTGTAATTTCTAATGTTGGGCAACATAATTTTAATTCAGGACCAGATTTCTTTAATGCAAAACTCAAAATAGGAGATCAGCTTTGGGCGGGAAATGTTGAAATTCATATTAAATCTTCAGACTGGTTTTTACATAATCATGAAACTGACAAGGCTTATGATAATGTGATTCTTCATGTCGTTTGGGAAGATGATACAGAAGTATTTAGAAAGGATAATACAGCCATACCAACTTTAGAGTTGAAAGATATAATTGACACGTCGTTATTAAACAACTATGAAAAACTATTTATTAAACAAAGCAAATGGATTAATTGCGAACATGATTTTGCATCGACAGATGATTTTGTCTTAAATAATTGGATAGAACGATTATATTTTGAACGTTTAGAACGAAAATCTGAATCCATAGAAACGCTATTAGCAGAATCAAAAAACGATTGGGAAGCTGTATTATTTAAAATGCTAACTAAAAATTTCGGACTAAAAGTAAATGGAGAATCATTTTTTAGTTTGGCAAAATCTATAGACTTTTCAATAATTAGAAAAACACAATCAAGCCCTCTTCTTTTAGAAGCCTTATTATTTGGGCAATCCGGTTTGTTAGAACAAGATGTTGAAGGTGCTTATTATTCAAATTTGGTAAATGAATATCAATTTTTAAAGCAAAAATTCAACCTTCAAAATAGTCAAGTTTTACCAATTCAATTTTTTAGATTACGACCACCAAATTTCCCTACTATTAGATTATCGCAGTTAGCAAGCCTTTACAATAAACACCAAAATTTATTTTCAAAAATCATAGAATTAAATCAATTAGAAGACTTTTATGAACTTTTTAAAGTATCAACTTCAGAGTTTTGGAATGCACATTATACCTTTCAAAAGGAATCAAAATCTTCCACAAAAACATTATCAAAATCATTTATAGACTTATTGCTTATAAATACTATTCTTCCAATAAAATTCAGTTATGCAAAACAAAAAGGAGAAGAAATAGATTCTGAAATTATAAAAATAGTTTCAGCATTAACTGCCGAAAAAAACAGCATAATTAACAAGTTTAATAGTTTGAAAAAAGTGTCAAAATCGGCATTAGAATCGCAATCACTAATTCAGCTTAAAACAGAATATTGCGACAAGAATAAATGCTTGCAATGTGCAATTGGAAATTCTCTTATAAACAAATAAAGCTATAAACTTTTAAACTAAAAAAGTAAGTCTTAAATTGCAACATGAACAATATTTATAAACCCTTATTGTTTTTTCAAAAGCATGGATATTACGTTTGCCAGCGTATAGCAGATCGTTTCGGTATTAGAGCCAAAGTGGTAAGAACTTCTTTTATGTATTTAACTTTTGTTACTGTTGGTTTTGGTTTTGCATTATATTTATTTTTGGCATTCTGGATGCGTATTAAAGATTTAGTTTATACAAAACGCTCATCGGTTTTTGATTTATGAATCCACTTATAACCTTTTTTAGGACTAAAATTTATACAGCTATATTACTGCTAGTCATAATTATGATGATTGGTGTTACAGGTTATGTGATGATTTCTGGATATTCATTAGTTGATGCATTTTACATGACTGTGATAACTATGAGTACGGTAGGTTTTGGAGAAGTTTATCCGCTTGACGACGAATCTAAAATATTCACAATATTCTTAATATTAGCAAGCGTTGTTATTGTCGGATACGCTTTGTCTATAATTACAGAATACATTTTAAGTAAAAATGATGTTGAAGAATTAAAACACAAAAAGATGCAAAAAAAGATTGATAGTTTTAAAAACCACATCGTAATTTGTGGTTATGGGAGAAATGGAAAGCAGGCTGCTAGAAAACTAAAAGCATACGATAAGCAGTTTGTTGTTATAGAAAAAGACAAAGAGTTAGAAGAACGTTTACAACTGGATGATGTGCCCTATGTAATTGGAAACGCTAATGAAGATGAAACTTTAATTACTGCAGGTGTAGAAAGAGCGGCATGTTTTATTTCTGCATTACCAAATGATGCTGATAATTTGTTTGTAGTGCTTTCTGCAAGGCAATTAAATAGAAAAATAAACATTATCAGCCGTGCTTCAAATGAATCCTCTTATGATAAATTAAAATATGCAGGAGCAAATAATGTAATATTACCAGACAAAATAGGAGGTGACCATATGGCGTCTCTTGTTGTAGTTCCTGGCTTAATGGAATTTATTGATAATTTATCAATTGTAGGAAAGTCTGATATTAATATTGAAGAGGTTGCAGTAGAAAAATTTTATGATTCTGAAAAGCCTAGAACTATTAAAGATTTAGATTTACGTAAAAATACTGGATGTACAGTAATTGGCTATAAAGATGAAAATGGCGAATATATTGTTAATCCTGAGGCAGAAATGAAATTGGCACGTAATTCAAAAATTATTGTTTTAGGACGACCAGAGCAAATAAAAGCCTTAAATTCTGAATATGATATTGATTAGTAATTTTGCTTTTTTAACAGGCTTTGTTTTAAAAAATCATTTTTTTTTAGCATCTTGCTTGCTTTTAATAAGAATTATTCAATAAAAACTAACTAACCCACATAACTTATGAAGAAGTATCTTCTTTCAATTTTTACATTAATAATTCCATTTTTAACATTTGCGCAGGAAACAGTCGAAAAAGGTTTAGACCAACAAATAGATGAAGCATTTCAACCTGTAGCAGATGGTTTTTTTGATTTTATATTCTTTCCAATTTACAAAAGTGATGCTATTACAATTCCTTTTGTACTAGTTTTACTAGTAGGTAGTGCATTATTTTTTACTATTTATTTCAAGTTTCCAAATATTTTACACTTCAAAACAGCAATAAATGTTGTTAGAGGTAAATTTGATGATATAGATCATCCAGTTGTAGAACCAGCTTATGGTGATGTAACACCAGGAGGAGATTCTATAGAAACTATAAGAGATGAAAGCGAAGAAGGAGAAGTATCACACTTTCAAGCACTAGCAACAGCAGTTTCTGGAACCGTTGGAAATGGAAATATTGCAGGTGTAGCTTTAGCAATTGCTTTAGGTGGGCCAGGTGCAACATTTTGGATGATTGTTTGTGGTTTATTAGGAATGTCTACAAAGTTTGTTGAATGTACTTTAGGTGTTCAATATAGAGATGTTGGAGAAGATGGAACTGTTTACGGCGGGCCAATGTACTATATTAGTAAAGGTCTAAAAGAAAAAGGCTTTGGAATGGTTGGTAAAATTGCTGCTGTATTTTTTGCAATTTTTTGTATTGGTGGATCTTTTGGTGGTGGAAATGCTGCACAGTCTAATCAAGCAACCATTGTATTAAAAGAATTAATGGGATTGGAAAGCTCAAGTGCGGGTGCTATTATTGGATTGGTACTTGCTGTTTTAGTTGGTATAATCATTATTGGCGGTATTAAAAGAATTGCTCAAGTAACTGAGAAAGTTGTCCCTTTTATGGCTGTTATGTATTTGATAGCATGTTTATATATTATTGGAACTAACTTTTCATTTATAGATGATGCTTTCGGTTTAATTTTTAGAGAAGCATTTAACCCTACAGCATTTGGTGTTGGTAGTATTATAGGTGTTCTATTAGTAGGATTCCAAAGAGCCGCTTTTTCAAACGAAGCTGGTGCAGGTTCAGCATCTATTGCACACTCAGCGGTAAGAACTAAATATTCAGCATCTGAAGGTTTAGTGGCGTTATTAGAACCATTTATTGATACAGTTGTTATCTGTACAATGACGGCTTTGGTTATTATCATATTCAATTTTGGCGGTGGTGATGGTGCGATATTTCAATATGGAGGCGATGGTTCAGGTGCAGTATTAATTGATGGTGTTGCTTATGAAGGAGCTGGAATTACATCACAGGCATTTGCAGCTTACATACCTTACTCTAACGTATTCTTAACTATAGCGGTTGTTTTATTCGCAGTATCAACTATGATATCATGGTCTTATTACGGATTACAATCTTGGAAATTTTTATTCGGTAGAGGTAAAGTAGCAGATTTAACATATAAATTATTATTCTTATTATTTGTAATTATTGGAGCTGCGGCTAGTATGGGGTCAATCTGGAAATTCTCAGATGCAATGATTTTTGCAATGATTTTCCCAAATATGGTTGGTTTATTTTTCTTATTCCCTGTTGTTAAAAAGCAATTAAAAAGATATCTTGGTGCTATAAAAGAAGCCAAAGAATAAATATTTTAAATAAATTATATGAAATCCCATTTCACGTTTTCTAAAGAACAGCGAAATGGGATTTTTTTATTATTAATTCTCATTGTAATATTTCAATGTATTTATTTTTTTGTTGATTTATCTTCAGACACTATTGAAGTAAACAAAGAGGAATTAACTAAATTTACTAAAGAAATAGATTCTTTAAAGTTGGTTCAGTTAGAGGAAAGTAAGTCAAAAACATACCCATTCAATCCAAATTTTATAACAGACTATAAAGGGGCTACTTTAGGAATGACTAATCAAGAAATAGATAGGTTATTAGCATTCAGAAAACAAAATAAATGGATTAATTCCGCCAAACAATTTCAAGATATTACTAAAGTTTCAGATTCGCTATTAGAAGCAATATCTCCCTTTTTCAAATTTCCAGAATGGGTAACAAATCCTAAGCCTAAAACAGGTTCAAGCTACAGCTATAACAACAAGCCAAAAACCTACGCGCAAAAACAAGATTTAAATACTGCAACAGCACAACAACTTCAAAAAGTAAACGGTATTGGTAAGGTGTTTTCAGACCGAATTATAAAGTATAGAAATAAATCAAAAGGTGGATTTATCGCGGATATAGAGCTTAATAATGTTTATGGTTTAGAACCAGAAGTTGTAGAAAAAATCACAAAACTATTCACCGTAAAAACACCTAAGGCTGTTAGTAAAATCAATTTAAATTTAGCTACTGTTGACGATTTAGTTACCATCCCGCATATAGATTATGATTTAGCACACAATATTGTTGAGCAACGTCAACTAAGAGAAGGTTACAAATCAATAGGCGAATTAACAAAAGTTAAAGACTTTCCTGTAAATAAAATCAAGATAATTGAATTATATTTGCACTTCGAAAAAGAAAACTAAATGAACAGTATTTACTTCACAGAAGAGCATAATCTTTTTAGAAAAAGCCTTCAACATTTTTTAAAAAAAGAAGTTGTTCCACATATTGAAAAGTGGGAAAAAGCAGGGAGTATTGAGCGTTTTATCTGGAAAGAATTTGGAGAAATGGGATTCTTCGGGATTAACTATCCTGAGGCTTATGGAGGTATGAACCTAGATTTGTTTTATACCATAATTTTCTTAGAAGAACTTCAAAAAATAAACTCAGGAGGATTTGCTGCAGCAATATGGGCACATGCTTATTTGGCAATGACACATTTAAATGCCGAAGGTAGTGAGGCTATCAAACAAGAATATTTAGTACCAAGTATAGTAGGTGATAAAATTGGTTGTCTTTGTATTACAGAACCCTTTGGCGGAAGCGATGTAGCAGGTATGAGAACAACGGCAGTTAAAAAAGGAGACCATTACATTATAAATGGATCAAAAACATTTATAACCAATGGTGTAAGTAGTGATTATTTGGTCGTGGCTGCAAAAACAACACCAGAATTGGGTAATAAAGGCATTAGTATATTTGTTCTAGATAGAGATATGGCAGGTATATCTGCAACCAAATTAGACAAACTAGGTTGGCGTGCTTCAGATACAGGAGAAATAGCCTTTGATAATGTGAAGGTACCAGCGGAAAACCTTCTAGGAAAAGAAAATCAAGGCTTTTCATATATCATGCAACACTTTTCGTTAGAGCGATTAATTATGGGAGTTAATGCCCATGCACGTGCAGAATTCGCCTTAGAATATGCATTACAATACATGAGCGAGCGACAAGCCTTTGGTAAATCTATCGATAAATTTCAAGCGTTAAGGCACCGTATGTCAGATTTGTATACAGAAATGGAATTTTGTAAAACCTTCAACTATGCAGTAACAGCTAGGTTAAACAAAGGCGAGTATGTTGTTAAAGAAGCTACCATGTCAAAACTTAAAACCACCAAAATGGCAGATGAGGTCATTTATGAATGCCTTCAATTTTTGGGCGGTTACGGTTACATGGAAGAGTACCCAATGGCACGCCTCTTGCGAGATAGCAGGTTAGGACCAATAGGAGGGGGAACCTCAGAAATTTTACGTGAGATTATTGCTAAAATAATAATTGATAAAAAAGAATATCGTCCAGCAACTAAGTAGCATATTTTTTTTTAGTAAAAATCATAATCGACAAAAAAGAGTACAAGCTAGCAACCAAATGATTTGTTGTTTAACTGTGTCATTTATAGATGTATAGAGAGCTAGGGCGTTACCTAGAAGGGGCGGGATTTCCACTATATCTTTTGTTTTTTTTGTCATTCCTGCGAAGGCAGGAATCTATTAACCAAATTATAGTTTCACACTAAGTTTATTTCTATTTTATATAAAGCAAAACGATGCTGTTTCAATCCCTGCACGAATCTTTGCTGTTGTTAAAAGACAAACACCATATGTTGACACTATGAAGCTTGCCTCATAAAAAAAATAAGATTTTATTTGTTTAAATCATAGAATATGCAGATTGTTGCTAACATCTGTTTTTAAGCCGAAAGTTTTTTGTTTTTGGAGAGGTTTGTTTAACAGTTTTGTATACAAATCGTTGCTGTAATTCGTCCGAAGGACAATCTAATTGAACCTAAATAAATATGGCATTTTAAGCGTAATCTCCGTTTAGGAAATCCGCAAGCAATGATTTTTAGAGATTGTTAGGTATATGTTTACCTATTTTAAACTTATGTCTTTACTACCTGAACGCGACAATCTTGAAATGCGGCCCCTCCACCCCAGAGCATGATGTCTGTCAATCGATCATCAGTTAGGTTGTTGGATGCCTGGCCACCTTTGACCAATGAAGGCCAGTAACCATGTGGCATACATACTACTCCTGGCCGAATTCGCTTTGTAATTTTCGCTTCGAGGATTACTTTGCCACGTTGGTTGAATGCCATCAATTCATCCCCATTTTGGATATTACGTGCATTTGCGTCTTCCGGATGTATGTCAAGCCATAGACGGCCTTCTTTTTGCCTGAGGTGTTTGACATTGGCATGCGAGGAGTTATGAAACCCTTTTGTGTTTTTAATTGTCAAAAGCTGCAATGGAAAATCGGATTTTTCCAACTCAGAATAGGCTACATCCTTGTACGCCGGGAGGCGGCTGCTTGGACTAATAAATTCGCATTTGCCGCTGGCTGTACCGAAGTTGCCTTCCTTATGAGGTAAAAAAGGTTCAGGAATTTTGTACCTCGCCCAGCCGTTTTCTTGCATGTAGTCAAAATCAATTCCCTCCAAATAGGGATGATTTGAATCAAAAGCTGATTTTACAATATCCTTGTCAGATTCTTTGAAACATTCCTCCGTATACCCCATTTTCTTTGCCAATAGTCGGAAAAATTCGCTGTTCGGTTTGGCTTCACCTAGTGGGGCAATAGCTGGTTGATTGATGTTGATATACAATTGACCCCAAGAATCCCCAATGTCCCAATGTTCAAGCTGTGTTGTCGCCGGGAATACGTAATCCGCATATTTTGCAGTCTCGGTCATGAAATGCTCCAATACCACGGTCAGTAGGTCTTCGCGCTCGAGCCCTTTTTTGGTCAGGTTTGCATTGGGTGCCGTGACCATTGGATTCGAATTATAAATAAAAATCGATTTGATAGCCGGATTTAGGTCGGGGTTATTGAGTAGCTGTCCAATCTGAACCATGCTAAGCGCACGCTTCGGTTTTGTTGGCATTCGATCGTGATAGCCTAGTCGCTCCCAGTTGAGTGCACGACCGCTCATCTCAAAAGTCATATGCATCAAGCCACCACCTAGTTTGCGCCATGCTCCGGTTAATGATGGTAATATAGCCACCGCTCTAGTGCCGTCTCCACCGTTGTAATTGTGCTCAATCCCAACCAGAATACGAATCAGCGAGGGGTTACCGTTGGCATACTCCTTGGCCAATTGGATAATGTCCTCTTCCGGTAAACCGCAGATATTTGAAACGCTTTTGGGGTCATAGGACTTGACGTGTTCCTTTAAATCTTTATAACCTGAGGTGTAATTGTCAATATAATCTTGATCTACCAAACCTTCAGTAATAATAACATTCATCATTCCCAAAGCCAGTGCTACATCGGTACCAGGCAGTGGTTGAATATGCCAATCGGCTTCTTTGGCCGTAGCAGAAACAAAAGGATCTACAACGATGATTTTTGCCCCAGCTTTCCTTGCTTTTAAAACGTAAGGCCATTGGTGAACATTAGATTTTTTAGTGTTGGTGCCCCAAAGGATGATGTATCGACTGTGAACCATATCTTCTGGCAGCACACCCATTGCTGTGCCATTCACTTCAAAGTTTGCCGGTATTACAGCACCTCCACAAATCGTATGCGCAATAACGGAAGCTTCCATTCGGGCAAAAAACCGGCTACTCATCACGGACTTTTGTATCAGGCTTTGGGTTCCCATGTATCCGTGAGACAGGACTGATTCACTGCCATGCCGAGCAATTGTTTCCTTGAGCTGATCTCCCACTTCAAGGATGGCCTGTTCCCAGCTAATGGCTTCAAATTTTCCTTCTCCTTTTTTTCCAATTCGCTTCATTGGTGTGAGCAATCTATCGGGGTGATATGTAATGTCCTCAGGGAAAGTTTCCATCTTTCCACATAGTTTGCCTGCTGTAAAAGGGTTCGCTTTGTCACCACCAAAAGAAACGACTCTACCATCTTGTACTTCAACCTTCCAACTACATGAATCAGGACAGTCATGGTAACATACACCATGAAAAGTTGAAGTTTTTGTAGGTCTATGACTAGTAGAGCCAAGTATCGAACTAGGAAGAATTGTAGCTAAATGAAGACTAGCGTAACTTTTGGCTCCTAAATTGACAAATTTTCTGCGTGTGATCTTGTTTTCTTTCTTGTCCATAAATGATAAATTTTGATTAATTTGTGCAAGGATTTGGATTAATTGCCCATAACATAAGACATATATGAAATTTTTGTTAATGTTTTACATTAGAATGTTATACGAATATAGTTGAAAATTTTTACAAATTAAAATGTAAAAAACACCAAACCAAACAATTGCAAATTCTAAATTACTTTTTATATTTGCGCCTTGAAAATTCTAAAAGAGAGGAGGTTAATACACTATGTTAAAAATACCCGTTAAAGAAGGAGAAAATATAGATAGAGCATTAAAGCGTTACAAACATAAGTTTGTAAAAACAACGATTAAAAACCAGTTGCAAGAACGCAAGCAGTTTACTAAACCCTCAGTTGAGCGTAGAGCGCAAGTTAAAAAAGCGCAATACATCCAAACATTAAGAGATGCAGAAGAGGTTTAATTAACTTCTTTTATTATAATTTGAAAATCCCGCTATTTATAGTGGGTTTTTTTTGCTCGATTATTAAATAAAAGATTGTACATTTATCTAGAACAATACAAGAAGTCTAAAAATCTAACCTTCTAACAATCTAAACTTTGTCTTTTCTACCTTTTACAGAATACCTACTGCTAGAAAAAAACTACTCTAAGTTAACAGTAAAAGCATATCAAAATGATTTAGAAGATTTTTCAAATTTCATAAAAGAAGAATATGAAACCAATTCCATAAACAAAGTAAACTACGGCCAAATACGAAGCTGGATAGTAGCACTGGTAGAAAGTGGTTTATCAAACAGAAGCATTAACCGAAAGGTATCAGCATTAAATACCTATTATAAATTTCTTTTAAAGATTGGAGATATTAAACTTAATCCTTTATCAAAACACAAAGCACTAAATACAAGTAAAAAAATTCAAGTACCATTTTCTGAAGCAGAAATAAAAACAGTTCTAGACGATTTAAACTTTGCTGACGATTTTGAAAGTGTTCGAGATAAATTTATTATTGAATTATTTTATTCAACTGGTATTAGGAGAATAGAACTTGTTCAACTCAAATTATCAAATTTAGATTTAAATAATAATACGTTAAAAGTGCTAGGTAAAAGAAATAAAGAGCGCATCGTTCCGTTATTAAAATCAGTAGTACAAACAGCAGGTAAGTATTTAAAAAAAAGGAGTATGTTAGAAAGTATTTCAGATAAAGAAAATCTCTTTTTAACAAAAAAAGGCATTAAAATATATGAAACACTTGTTTACAGAATAATAAATCAGTATTTTAGTTTCGCATCTTCAAAAGTAAAGAAGAGTCCACATATTCTTAGGCACTCCTTCGCTACGCATTTGTTAAACCAAGGTGCAGATTTAAATGCTGTTAAAGAACTCCTAGGACATTCAAGTTTAGCTGCTACGCAAGTTTATACACATAATAGTATAGCAGAATTAAAAAAAGTGCACATTAATGCGCATCCAAGAAATAAAAAGTAGCATTTATAAAAATATTGTCTAACCAATTAAAACGATTATGAAAGTAAACACACAATCAGTAAATTTTAATGCAGACCAAAAGTTGATAGACTTTGTTCAACAACGCATGGACAAATTAGATATGTATTATGATAAAGTCATTAAATCTGATGTTTTTTTAAAAGTTGAAAATACAAGTGCTAAAGAAAATAAAATATTTGAAGCTAAGGTAAGTGTGCCAGGGGATAGCTTTGTAGTTAAAAAACAATGTAAAACGTTCGAAGAAGGGGCAGATATGGCAGTTGCAACACTAGAAAGACAACTTAAAAAGAGAAAAGAAAAATTAAGACCACATTTATAGTAAAAATTTTCAAAAAATGTTTTGAATAAAGTAAAAAAACTATACATTTGCAGTCCGTTAGAAATAGCGGGCTTTTTTTATGTGGTTTTTTTGGTAAAAAATCGTAAAAAGCCGATGTAGCTCAGCTGGCTAGAGCAGCTGATTTGTAATCAGCAGGTCGTGGGTTCGAGTCCCTCCATCGGCTCAAGTTCTTAAAATATTGAAATAAGTTAATGGGGAGATACTCAAGCGGCCAACGAGGGCAGACTGTAAATCTGCTGACTACGTCTTCGCAGGTTCGAATCCTGCTCTCCCCACAACTTTTTTAAAATATTTATTGAAATATTGAAATACTTAATAAACGTAAGTTTATTGAAAATTGCGGGAGTAGCTCAGTTGGTAGAGCGTCAGCCTTCCAAGCTGAATGTCGCCAGTTCGAACCTGGTCTCCCGCTCTAAAATTTCTGCGAAGGCAGAAATCTCTTCTTTCAAATTAATATAATCAAAAAGGTTGTGTTTGGAAGAGTAGGAAATAAAAACTTTACGCCGGTGTAGCTCAGGGGTAGAGCGTTTCCTTGGTAAGGAAGAGGTCACGAGTTCAAATCTCGTCATTGGCTCTATTATATAGGGTTTAGAAAATAGAATACACTAATATTATTTATAACTAAGATTAAAATTATTTAAAAACATGGCAAAGGCAACTTTCGATCGTTCAAAACCACACTTAAACATTGGTACAATTGGACACGTAGATCACGGTAAAACAACTTTAACTGCTGCTATTACTAAAGTATTAGCTGATGCAGGTTTATCAGAAGCAAAAGACTTCGATCAAATTGATAATGCTCCTGAAGAAAAAGAGAGAGGTATTACAATTAACACATCTCACGTTGAATATCAAACAGCTAACCGTCACTATGCTCACGTTGACTGTCCAGGTCACGCGGATTATGTAAAGAACATGGTAACAGGTGCTGCACAAATGGATGGTGCTATTTTAGTAGTAGCTGCTACAGATGGTCCTATGCCACAAACTCGTGAGCATATCTTATTAGGACGTCAGGTAGGAATTCCTCGTATTGTTGTATTCATGAACAAAGTGGATATGGTTGATGATGAAGAGTTATTAGAATTAGTAGATATGGAAATTAGAGATTTATTATCTTTCTATGAGTATGATGGAGATAATGGTCCTGTAATTTCTGGTTCAGCTTTAGGTGCACTTAACGGTGAGAAAAAGTGGGTTGATACTGTAATGGAATTAATGCAAGCATGTGATGATTGGATTGAAGAGCCTGTACGTGATATGGACAAGCCTTTCTTAATGCCTATAGAAGATGTATTCTCTATTACTGGTCGTGGTACTGTTGCAACTGGTCGTATTGAAACTGGCGTTGCAAACACTGGAGATCCTGTAGAAATTATAGGTATGGGTGCTGAAAAATTAACGTCTACTATTACTGGTATTGAAATGTTCCGTCAAATATTAGATAGAGGAGAAGCTGGTGATAATGCTGGTATCTTATTAAGAGGTATTGAGAAATCTCAAATCTCTAGAGGTATGGTAATTACTAAGCCAGGTTCTGTAACGCCACACTCTAACTTTAAAGCTGAGGTTTATATCCTTAAGAAAGAAGAAGGTGGGCGTCACACTCCATTCCATAACAACTACCGTCCACAGTTTTACGTACGTACAACGGATGTAACTGGAAACATTGCGCTTCCATCAGGAGTTGAAATGGTTATGCCTGGAGATAACTTAACTATTACTGTTGAGTTAATCCAACCAATTGCAATGAACGTAGGTTTACGTTTTGCTATTCGTGAAGGAGGTAGAACAGTTGGTGCAGGTCAGGTAACTGAGATTTTAGACTAATTCAAGTTTAAATATATATTATAAGCTAAGGTATTCCGTTTTTACGGAATACCTTGACTTATATTTACGGGTTTAGCTCAGTTGGTAGAGCACTGGTCTCCAAAACCAGGTGTCGGGAGTTCGAGTCTCTCAACCCGTGCAATATAAGATTGAGTAGTATTTCAATTTAGATTAAAAAAATAATATCATGGCTGGAATTGTAAATTATATAAAAGAATCATTCGGAGAACTAAAAAACAATGTGACATGGCCTACATGGGCTGAGGCACAAAGTTTAACAGTTTTAGTTGCTGTATTTTCAATTATATTCTCTCTCGCTATTTGGGGAGTAGATACAGTTTTTAGTAAAGTTATAGCAGCTTACTTTCAATGGATTAACGGTTAAAAGGGAAATTTATGTCTGAGGTAAGCGAAAAAAAATGGTATGTTGTTCGTGCAGTAAGCGGTCAAGAAAACAAAATTAAAACATATATCGAGAATGAAATTACTCGTTTAGGTTTACAAGATTATGTTGATCAAGTACTTGTGCCAACAGAAAAAGTAATTCAAATCCGTAACGGAAAGAAAATTCAAAAAGAAAAAACGTTTTTTCCAGGTTATATTATGATACAAGCTAATTTAACTGGTGAGGTTCCTCATATTATAAGGTCTGTTACAAACGTTATTGGTTTTTTAGGAGAAACAAAAGGAGGTGATCCTGTACCATTAAGACAATCTGAGGTAAACAGAATGTTAGGTAAAGTTGATGAACTAGCAGTAGAAGAGTCAGCAAATGTGGCTATTCCTTTTACAAAAGGAGAAACAGTAAAAGTAATAGATGGACCTTTCAATGGTTTTGATGGTACTATCGAAAAAATAAATGAAGAAAAGCGTAAACTAGAAGTAATGGTTAAGATTTTTGGAAGAAAAACACCATTAGAATTGAGTTATATGCAAGTTGAAAAAGTATAATAGTGTTACATTAGATAGATGAGTCTTTCGCTTCCAAAAGAGAGATAACATCAAAAATTAAATTATTAAAAATGGCAAAAGAATTAGGTAAAGTAGTTAAGTTACAAGTTCGGGGAGGTGCTGCGAATCCATCGCCACCGGTTGGACCCGCTTTAGGAGCTGCAGGTGTTAATATCATGGAGTTCTGTAAGCAATTCAATGCCAGAACCCAAGATAAACCAGGTAAAGTATTACCAGTGGTTATATCTGTTTACAAAGACAAATCATTTGACTTTGTAATTAAAACTCCACCGGCAGCAGTTCAATTATTAGAATCTGCAAAAGTGAAGAAAGGGTCTGGAGAGCCAAACCGAAAAAAAGTAGCTAAAGTATCTTGGGATCAGGTTAAAACCATCGCAGAAGACAAAATGGTAGATTTAAATGCATTTACTATTGAGTCTGCTATGAAAATGGTTGCTGGCACAGCAAGATCTATGGGAATCACTGTAACAGGAAAATTTCCTTCTTAATCTATTAAAGACATTAGAAAATGGCAAGATTAACAAAAAAGCAAAAAGAGGCTTTAGCAAAAATTGAAAAAGGTAAAATTTATTCTGTTGATGAAGCATCAGCCTTAATAAAGGAAATTACCAATACTAAGTTCGATTCATCAATTGATTTAGCAGTGCGTTTAGGAGTAGATCCTCGTAAAGCTAATCAAATGGTTAGAGGTGTAGTTTCATTACCACACGGAACTGGTAAAGACATGAAAGTATTAGCATTAGTTACACCAGATAAAGAAGCGGAAGCTAAAGAAGCTGGTGCAGATTACGTTGGTTTAGACGAGTACCTTGATAAAATTAAAGGTGGTTGGACAGACGTTGACGTTATCGTAACTATGCCAAGTGTTATGGGTAAATTAGGTCCTTTAGGACGTGTATTAGGTCCTCGTGGTTTAATGCCTAACCCAAAAACTGGTACGGTAACTATGGATGTTGCAAAAGCAGTAAGTGAAGTAAAAGCTGGTAAAATTGACTTTAAAGTTGATAAAACTGGAATCGTTCACGCGGCTATAGGAAAAGCATCTTTTAGTGCTGATAAAATTGCGGGTAACGCAAATGAATTATTAACAACATTAATGAAACTAAAACCGACAACCGCTAAGGGTGTTTACGTAAAAAGCATATTTATGTCTTCTACAATGAGCCCAAGTTTAGCAATTGATCCTAAAATTGGTTAATTAAGTTAAAACTTTAAATTATGACAAGAGAAGAAAAATCACAAGTAATTGAGGACTTAACTGCAGAATTAGCTAATAATGCAAATATCTATTTAACAGATATTTCAGGATTAAATGCAGGTAGTACCTCAGATTTGCGTCGTGCTGCTTTTAAAGCAAACGTGCAAATGGCAGTTGTTAAAAATACATTACTTGAAAAAGCAATGGAGGCTTCTGATAAAGAGTTTGGAGACCTTGCAACAGTTTTAAAAGGAAATACATCTGTGATGTATTCTGAAACAGGTAATGCACCAGCTAAATTAATTAAAAACTTCCGTAAAAAATCTGAAAAGCCTTTATTAAAAGGAGCTTTTATTGAGGAAGCAGTTTACATTGGTGACGAACAATTAGACATGTTAGTAGATATCAAGTCTAAAGAAGAGTTACTTGGAGAAATTGTAACATTGTTACAATCTCCTGCTAAGAATGTTATTTCTGCACTTAAATCGGGTGGAGGAACTTTAGCTGGAATTATTAAAACACTATCTGAAAAAGAAGGATAGTATTAAATAGTACGCACTTTATTACAAATATATTATTACAAAATTATTAAAACGATAGAAAAATGGCAGATTTAAAAGATTTCGCAGAACAATTAGTTAACTTATCAGTAAAAGAAGTAAATGAGTTAGCAACTATATTAAAAGATGAGTATGGTATCGAACCTGCTGCTGCAGCTGTAGCTGTTGCTGCTGGAGGTGCTGCTGCTGGTGGAGACGCTGCAGAAGAGCAAACTGAATTTGATGTAATCTTAAAAGCGGCAGGTGGTTCTAAACTAGCTGTAGTAAAATTAGTTAAGGAATTAACTGGTTTAGGATTAAAAGAAGCTAAAGGTTTAGTTGATGATGCACCAAGTGCAATCAAAGAAGGTGTAGCTAAAGATGAAGCGGAAGCTTTAAAAGCATCTTTAGAAGAAGCTGGAGCAGAGGTAGAGCTTAAGTAAGTTTTACTACTCAACAATACAAAGGTTTAGGTATATCCCGCAATAGGCGGGATAACACCTAGACCATTTTGCGTATATAATGATATACGCAAATAAAATGCAAAAACGGCTTTCTAAGTAGGTTAGATATTTCGCTGTTTTACTAGTGTTTAAAAGCACTATCAAAATATTTTTTAATCAAAATTCCGTCCATTGATGTTATCAACACAAGCTGAAAGATTAAATTTCTCGTCTATTGTAAACAAAACAGAATATCCAGATTTCTTGGATATCCAGATTAAATCCTTCCAGGATTTTTTCCAATTAGAAACAAAATCTGAAGAAAGAGGAGATGAAGGTCTTTATAATACCTTCATGGAAAACTTCCCAATAACAGATTCACGTAATCAATTCGTTTTAGAATTTTTAGATTACTTCGTAGATCCACCAAGATATGCTATTGAAGAGTGTATTGAAAGAGGATTGACATATAGCGTTCCGCTAAAAGCTAGGTTAAAGTTGTATTGTACAGACCCTGAACACGAGGATTTCGAAACTATTGTTCAAGATGTGTATCTTGGAACTATACCTTATATGACACCTTCAGGTACATTTTGTATCAACGGTGCAGAACGTGTTGTAGTATCTCAATTACACCGTTCACCTGGGGTTTTCTTTGGTCAATCTTTCCATGCCAATGGAACAAAATTATACTCAGCAAGAGTTATACCATTCAAAGGATCTTGGATTGAATTTGCTACAGACATCAACCAAGTGATGTATGCATACATTGATAGAAAGAAAAAATTACCTGTTACTACACTTTTCAGAGCTATCGGTTTTGAGCGAGATAAAGATATTTTAGAGATTTTTGATTTAGCTGAAGAAGTTAAAGTATCAAAATCTGGATTAAAGAAATACTTAGGAAGAAAATTAGCTGCTCGTGTATTAAATACATGGCATGAGGATTTTGTTGACGAAGATACTGGAGAAGTTGTTTCTATCGAGCGTAACGAAATTGTGCTTGATCGTGATACAATCCTTGATAAAGAAAATATTGAAGAAATTCTTGAAGTTGAAGTTAAAACAATTCTTTTACATAAAGAAAGTAATGAGCAAGGTGATTATGCTATTATTCATAACACACTTCAAAAAGATCCAACAAACTCTGAAAAAGAGGCTGTTGAACATATCTATAGACAATTACGTAATGCTGAGCCGCCAGATGAAGAAACAGCACGTGGTATTATAGATAAGTTATTCTTCTCAGACCAACGTTACTCTTTAGGAGAAGTAGGTCGTTATAGAATGAATAAAAAATTAGGTCTTGATATTGGAATGGATAAGCAAGTGCTTACTAAAGAAGATATCATTACTATCATAAAATACTTAATTGAGCTTATCAACTCAAAAGCAGAGATTGATGATATTGATCACTTATCTAACCGTCGTGTTCGTACTGTTGGTGAGCAATTGTCATCTCAATTTGGAGTTGGTTTAGCACGTATGGCTCGTACTATTCGTGAACGTATGAACGTTCGTGATAACGAAGTGTTTACTCCAATTGATTTAATTAATGCAAAGACATTATCGTCTGTAATTAATTCATTTTTTGGAACAAACCAGTTGTCTCAATTTATGGATCAAACCAATCCACTTGCTGAAATTACGCATAAGCGTCGTCTTTCAGCTCTTGGGCCAGGTGGTTTATCAAGAGAAAGAGCAGGGTTTGAGGTTCGTGATGTACACTACACACACTACGGACGTTTATGTCCTATTGAAACACCAGAGGGGCCAAATATTGGTTTAATTTCATCACTTTCAGTATTTGCTAAAGTGAACTCGATGGGATTCATTGAAACACCATATAGAAAAGTAGAAGAAGGTGTTGTAGATATTAAAAATGCGCCAACATACTTAAGTGCAGAAGAGGAAGAAGAAAAATTAATCGCTCAAGCAACTGTTGAAGTTGATGATAGTGGTAAAATTTTACATGATAAAGTAATTGCCAGAATGGAAGGTGATTTCCCTGTAATTGATCCTAACGAATTACATTATACGGATGTAGCACCAAATCAAATTTCGTCTATTTCGGCGTCATTAATTCCTTTCTTAGAGCATGATGATGCGAATAGAGCCTTAATGGGATCTAACATGATGCGTCAAGCAGTACCATTATTAAGAGTAGATGCACCTATAGTAGGAACTGGTTTAGAACGTCAAGTAGCGTCAGATTCTAGAGTATTGATTAATGCTGAAGGTAATGGAGAAGTACTTTATGTTGATGCTAATGAAATAAAGATAAAATATGATCGTACTGAAGATGAAGCTAAAGTAAGTTTCGATTCTGATGTCAAAACATATCAATTAGTAAAATTCAGAAAAACTAACCAAGGAACTTCTATTAACCTTAAACCAATTGTGGTTAAAGGAGATAAAGTTTCTAAAGGTCAGGTTTTATGTGAAGGTTATGCGACTCAAAAAGGAGAACTTGCTTTAGGTAGAAATATGAAAGTAGCCTTTATGCCTTGGAAAGGGTATAACTTTGAGGATGCGATTGTAATTTCGGAAAAAGTAGTACGTGAAGATATATTTACATCTATTCATATTGATGAGTATTCTTTAGAAGTAAGAGATACAAAATTAGGTAACGAAGAGTTAACAAATGATATTCCTAACGTTTCAGAAGAGGCTACTAAAGACTTAGATGAACATGGAATGATTCGCGTTGGTGCTGAAGTTAAACCTGGTGATATTTTAATTGGTAAGATTACTCCAAAAGGAGAATCTGATCCAACACCTGAAGAAAAATTATTACGTGCCATTTTTGGTGATAAAGCAGGAGATGTTAAAGATGCTTCTTTAAAAGCTTCACCTTCTTTACATGGTGTAGTAATTGAAAAGAAATTATTCGCTAGAGCTGTAAAAGACAAGAGAAAAAGAGCTCAAGACAAGGATGATATCATGGCTTTAGAGGCTCAATATGATAGAAAATTTGATGAGTTGAAGGATGTTTTAGTTGAAAAATTGTTTGCTATTGTAAACGGAAAAACAGCTCAAGGTATTTTTAATGATTTAGGTGAAGAAGTACTACCAAAAGGTAAAAAATTCACACTTAAAATGTTAAACGCTGTTGATGATTATGCGCATTTAGTTTCAGGAAAATGGACTACTGATAATCATACTAATAAATTAGTAGCAGATTTAGTTCATAACTATAAAATTAAAGAAAACGATTTACAGGGATCTTTAAGACGTGAGAAGTTTACAATTTCTGTAGGTGATGAATTACCAGCAGGTATTATCAAATTGGCTAAAGTTTATATCGCTAAAAAACGTAAACTTAAAGTTGGGGATAAAATGGCAGGACGTCATGGTAACAAAGGTATTGTTGCTCGTATTGTTCGTCAAGAAGATATGCCGTTTTTAGAAGATGGAACCCCTGTTGATATTGTATTAAATCCACTTGGTGTACCGTCGCGTATGAACATTGGTCAGATTTATGAAACTGTTCTAGGTTGGGCAGGTCAAAAATTAGATCGTAAGTATGCTACTCCAATTTTTGATGGTGCTACAATCGATCAAATTAATGGATTTACAGATGAAGCTGGAATTCCAAGATATGGTCATACATATTTATACGATGGTGGAACAGGAGCACGTTTTGATCAACCAGCAACAGTTGGTGTGATTTATATGTTGAAACTAGGACACATGGTAGACGATAAAATGCATGCACGTTCTATTGGACCTTACTCATTAATAACACAACAACCATTAGGTGGTAAAGCACAGTTTGGTGGTCAGCGTTTTGGTGAGATGGAAGTTTGGGCACTTGAGGCTTATGGAGCATCTAGTACTTTACGTGAAATCTTAACTGTTAAATCTGATGATGTTATTGGTAGAGCCAAAACTTACGAAGCAATCGTAAAAGGTGAACCAATGCCAGATCCAGGGTTACCAGAATCATTCAACGTACTTATGCACGAATTGAAAGGTTTAGGTTTAGACATCAGATTAGAGGAGTAGTTAATTAATTAAATTCATTTCAACCATTTATTATGGCAAGAAAACAAGATAAAAATACAGTTAAGAGATTTAATAAAATCTCAATTGGTTTAGCGTCACCAGAGTCTATTTTAGCAGAGTCTAGAGGTGAAGTTTTAAAACCTGAAACTATCAATTATCGAACTCACAAACCTGAACGTGATGGTTTGTTCTGTGAGCGTATTTTTGGTCCTGTAAAGGATTATGAGTGTGCTTGTGGAAAATATAAAAGAATTCGCTACAAGGGAATCGTTTGTGACCGTTGTGGTGTTGAAGTAACAGAAAAGAAAGTACGTCGTGATAGAGTAGGACACATTAATTTAGTTGTTCCTGTTGCTCACATCTGGTATTTCCGTTCTTTACCAAATAAAATAGGTTACTTATTAGGCTTACCATCTAAGAAATTAGATATGATTATTTATTACGAACGCTATGTAGTAATTCAGCCAGGTAATGCTAAAAATGAAGAAGGTGAACCATTACAAAAAATGGATTTTCTTACCGAAGAAGAATACCTAAACGTTTTAGAAACACTTCCTCAAGATAATCAGTATTTAGATGATGACGACCCAAATAAGTTTTTAGCTAAAATGGGTGCTGAATGTTTAATAGATTTATTGGCAAGAATTGATTTAGAATCTTTATCATACGAGTTACGTCATAAAGCTAATACTGAAACGTCAAAACAACGTAAAACAGAAGCTTTAAAGCGTTTACAAGTTGTTGAATCTTTAAAAGAATCTAATTTAAATAGAGAGAATCGTCCTGAATGGATGATTTTGAAAGTTGTGCCAATTATTCCACCAGAATTGCGTCCTTTAGTGCCGTTAGATGGTGGTCGTTTTGCAACTTCAGATTTAAATGATTTATACCGTCGTGTAATTATTCGTAACAACCGTCTTAAAAGATTGGTTGAAATTAAAGCACCAGAAGTAATTTTACGTAATGAAAAGCGTATGCTTCAGGAGTCTGTTGATTCATTGTTGGATAACACACGTAAGTCATCAGCGGTAAAAACAGATTCTAACAGACCATTAAAATCATTATCAGATTCACTTAAAGGTAAGCAAGGGCGTTTCCGTCAAAATTTACTTGGTAAGCGTGTTGATTATTCTGCACGTTCTGTAATTGTTGTTGGTCCAGAATTAAAATTATTCGAATGTGGGTTGCCTAAGAATATGGCAGCTGAGTTATACAAACCTTTTGTAATTAGAAAATTAATTGAAAGAGGAATTGTAAAAACAGTAAAATCTGCAAAGAAAATTATAGATAAAAGAGAGCCAGTGGTTTGGGATATTTTGGAAAACGTTCTTAAAGGACATCCAGTATTACTAAACCGTGCGCCTACATTACACCGTTTGGGTATACAAGCTTTCCAACCAAAATTAATTGAAGGGAAAGCAATCCAATTACACCCATTAGTGTGTACTGCATTTAATGCCGATTTTGATGGTGACCAGATGGCAGTTCATTTACCACTTGGACCAGAAGCTATTTTAGAATGTCAATTATTAATGTTAGCATCTCATAATATCTTAAATCCAGCAAATGGATCACCGGTAACAGTACCTTCTCAGGATATGGTACTTGGTCTGTACTATATGACCAAGTTGCGTAAGTCGACTCCAGAAGTGCCAATTCAAGGTGAAGGTTTAACGTTTTATTCTCCAGAGGAAGTAGAAATTGCTTTTAACGAGAAAAGAGTTGATTTAAATGCAGGTATCAAGGTAAGAACTATTGATATTAATGAAGATGGTAAGTTAGATAGAATGATTGTTGAAACTACAGTTGGTAGAGTATTATTCAACCAACATGTTCCTCAAGCAGCTGGATTTATCAATCAAGTATTAACCAAGAAATCTTTACGAGATATTATTGGTGACATTCTTAAAGTAACATCAGTTCCTGAATGTGCTGATTTCTTAGATAGTATTAGAACATTAGGTTTCAAATTTGCATTTCAAGGTGGATTATCATTTAGTTTAGGTGATATTATTATCCCACCAGAAAAGCAAGGTATGATTGATAAAGCCAATGGTTTAGTTGATGGTATTACTGGAAACTATAACATGGGTCTTATTACAAATAATGAACGCTATAACCAAGTTATTGATATCTGGACTTCAACTAATGCTGAATTGACTGAATTGTCAATGAAGCGTATTAGAGAAGATCAACAAGGGTTTAATTCGGTGTTTATGATGCTTGATTCTGGAGCTCGTGGATCTAAAGAACAGATTCGTCAGCTTACAGGTATGCGTGGATTAATGGCTAAGCCTAAAAAATCAACAGCAGGTGGAGGGTCAATTATTGAAAACCCAATTCTTTCTAACTTTAAAGAGGGGCTTTCAATTTTAGAATACTTTATCTCAACTCACGGTGCACGTAAAGGACTTGCAGATACGGCTCTTAAAACTGCCGATGCAGGTTACTTAACGCGTCGTTTAGTAGATGTATCTCAAGATGTTATTATCAATACTGAAGATTGTGGTACATTAAGAGGTGTTGAA
The DNA here is from genome assembly GCF_947487575.1 of uncultured Algibacter sp. Lineage (GTDB taxonomy): Bacteria > Bacteroidota > Bacteroidia > Flavobacteriales > Flavobacteriaceae > Algibacter_B. Next base: position 262,421 of record NZ_CANKXG010000007.1, read on the forward strand.
GTTGAACCATTGAAGAAGAATGATGAAGTCGTTGAAAGATTAGAAGAAAGAATAGTTGGACGTGTATCATTAAATGATGTTCATGATCCATTAACTGATGAGTTATTAGTTTCAGCTGGTCAATTAATTGAAGATGATATAGCAAAAGCTATTGAAGCATCACCTATTGATAGCTTAGAAGTACGTTCTGCATTAACTTGTGAAGCATTGCAAGGTATCTGTTCTAAATGTTACGGTCGTAATTTAGCAACAGGTAAAATGGTGCAACGAGGTGAAGCTGTTGGTGTAGTTGCTGCACAATCAATTGGTGAACCTGGTACGCAGTTAACACTTCGTACATTCCACGTAGGTGGTATTGCGGGTAACATTTCGGAGGATAACAACTTAGCCGTTAAGTTTGATGGTATTGCTGAAATTGAAGATTTAAAAACAGTTAAAGGTCAGGATAGTGAAGGAAACGATGTAGATATTGTTATTTCTAGAACATCTGAACTTAAGCTTACTGATAAGAAAACAGGTATTACTTTAAGTACAAACAATATTCCTTACGGATCTACTATTTTAATTAAAAATGGTGATAAACTAAGTAAAGGTGATGTTGTTTGTACTTGGGACCCATATAACGGTGTAATTATTTCAGAATTTGCTGGAAAAGTGAAGTATGAAAACATTGAACAAGGCGTTACATACCAAGTTGAAATTGATGAGCAAACTGGTTTCCAAGAAAAAGTAATTTCTGAATCTAGAAACAAAAAGCTTATTCCAACACTTCATATTGAAGATTCTAAAGGAGATACAATCCGTTCATACAACTTACCAGTTGGGGCGCACTTAATGATTGATGATGGAGACAAAATTGAAGTTGGTAAAATTTTAGTTAAGATACCACGAAAATCTGCTAAAGCAGGTGATATTACTGGTGGTCTTCCTCGTGTAACAGAGTTGTTTGAAGCACGTAATCCTTCTAATCCAGCAGTGGTAAGTGCTATTGATGGTGTGGTTTCTTTCGGGAAAATTAAAAGAGGTAATCGTGAGATTATAGTAGAATCTAAAACTGGTGATATTAAGAAATACTTAGTGAAATTATCAAGTCAAATTCTAGTACAAGAAAATGATTTTATAAAAGCAGGTATGCCTTTATCAGATGGCTCTATTACTCCTAATGATATCTTGAATATCAAAGGCCCTTCTGCGGTTCAACAATACTTAGTAAATGAGGTACAAGAAGTATATCGTTTACAAGGTGTGAAGATTAACGATAAGCATTTTGAAGTTGTTGTAAGACAGATGATGCGTAAAGTTAGAATCATTGATTCTGGTGATACTATTTTCTTAGAAGACCAATTGGCTCATAAAGCAGATTTTATTAAAGAAAATGATGATATCTTTGGAATGAAAGTTATTGAAGATGCTGGAGATTCAGGAAATCTTAAAGCAGGACAAATAATTTCGCCTCGTGAGTTGAGAGATGAAAATTCAATTTTACGTCGTGAAGATAAAAAACTTGTTGAGGCTAGAGATGCACAACCTGCAACTGCAACGCCAATACTTCAAGGTATTACAAGAGCTTCACTTCAAACAAAATCGTTTATTTCTGCAGCGTCGTTCCAAGAAACAACTAAAGTGCTTAATGAAGCAGCAGTTGCTGGTAAAGTTGATACTTTAGAAGGCTTGAAAGAAAATGTAATTGTTGGTCATAGAATTCCAGCAGGTACTGGTATGAGAAGTTATACTGATATCATTGTTGGCTCTAAAGAAGAGTTCGACGAAATGATGCAAGTAAAACAAGAATTGAATTATAATTAATAATTATTATTCCTGCGGAGGTAGGAATCTATAAAATAAAAGCCTTCATGTTATATATAACTTGAAGGCTTTTTATATTTAAAACTAATATTATGGCTGAAGAAAAAGACAAACAAAAACAAGGACAAATAAATATAGAGTTAGATGAGAAGGTAGCAGAAGGTACTTATTCTAATTTAGCGATTATAAATCATTCAGTATCAGAATTTGTTGTAGACTTTGTAAATATTATGCCTGGGGTTCCTAAAAATAAGGTGAAATCTAGGATTATATTAACACCACAACATGCTAAACGTTTATTAAAAGCTTTAGGTGAAAATGTAACTAGATTTGAAAATGCACATGGAGAAATAAAAGATTATGAACAACCTCCAATGCCTTTAAATTTTGGACCTACAGGTCAAGCTTAATAAAATTTAAAAAGCCTGTGAGATTTTCACAGGCTTTTTTGTATTCTTACTTTCTTTGTGATGAGTATTTATTTAAACTCTGATACAAAATGAAACTTTAAACTCGGGTATTTTTGTTGACTCATTTGAAGTGAAAAAGGGGAATCTGCTAAAAAGACTAATTGATTTCTTTTGTCTTTAGCTAAAAAGCGTTGTTTTACTCTTATAAATTCCTTATAATCTTCACTTTTTTCATTCTCGGCTTCAATCCAACAGGCTTTATGTACATTCAAATTTTCGTATGTACATTTTGCTCCATACTCATGTTCAAGCCTATATTGTATAACTTCATATTGTAAAGCTCCAACTGTGCCTATAACCTTTCTGCCATTAAGTTCTAAAGTAAATAACTGTGCAACACCTTCATCCATTAATTGATCAATACCTTTATATAGCTGTTTAGATTTTAAAGGGTCTGCATTATTAATGTATCTAAAATGTTCTGGTGAAAAACTTGGCACACCTTTATAATTGAGTACTTCACCTTCTGTCAAAGTATCCCCTATTTTAAAAGTACCAGTATCTTGTAAGCCAACTATATCACCGGGATAGGATATATCAACAATCTCTTTTTTTTCAGCAAAAAAAGCATTTGGGCTTGAAAATTTCACTTTCTTATTGTGCCTTACATGCAGGTATGGTGTATTTCTTTTAAATTCACCTGAGACTATTTTTACAAAAGCCAATCTGTTTCTATGGTTAGGATCCATATTGGCGTGAATCTTAAAAACGAAACCACTAAATTTATCCTCATCAGGTTTTACTAAACGCTCTTCACTTTGTTTTGGTCTGGGTTTAGGAGCAATTTCAACAAAACAATCTAGTAATTCTCTAACTCCAAAATTATTTAATGCCGACCCAAAAAATACGGGTTGCTGGTTTCCATCAAGATATTCTTCTTTATTAAAATCTGGGTAAATGCCTTCTACTAGTTCAGTTTCTTCTCTTAAGGTATTTGCTGAATCTTCACCAATTAGTTCGTCTAATTCCGGTGACGATAAATCTGAAACCTCTGTGGTTTCTTCAATGTCTTGTCTGCTATCACCGCTAAATAAATTAATGTTTTTTTCCCAAATATTATAAATTCCTTTAAAATCATACCCCATTCCAATTGGGAAACTCAAAGGCACAACTTTTAATCCTAATTTTTGCTCAACCTCATCTAATAAATCAAAAGCATCTTTACCCTCTCTATCCATTTTATTAATGAATACAATCATAGGTATCTTTCGCATTCTACAAACTTCAACGAGTTTTTCAGTTTGTTCCTCAACACCTTTGGCAACATCAATAACCACTATTACGCTATCAACTGCAGTTAAAGTTCTAAAGGTGTCTTCTGCAAAATCTTTATGCCCTGGCGTATCTAGAATATTAATTTTGATACCATCATATTCAAATGCTAAAACAGAGGTTGCTACAGAAATACCACGTTGGCGTTCAATTTCCATAAAATCACTAGTAGCTCCTTTCTTTATTTTATTACTTTTTACAGCGCCGGCTTCTTGAATTGCGCCACCAAAAAGTAATAATTTTTCAGTTAAAGTAGTTTTTCCTGCATCAGGGTGGGATATAATTCCAAACGTTCGTCGTCTATTTATTTCTTTAATAAAAGTCATAGGGTGTAATTAAAAACGATTGCAAATATAGTGGTATAAAAAATATAATTTAAAACCAATATGATTATACTTTCGGAGGTATTAGTAAAAAAGACTTAAATATGTGACCTTATATGGTTATTAGTGTCAAAAATGAATTAAAGTGCTTTTTATATTTTATTGAGTAGCGAGTGCGTACTAATCATAGTAAACAATGATACTAAAATATGGTACTTTTAAACCGTTAATTTATTTAACAATAAAAATTCATTGTTAACATATGTTAATTTTCTATATTTGCAAAATTTTTTTTTAAAACTGTGTTAAAACGTCTCTCAGCATTTTTAATTGCCATCAAGGTTTTACGCATTTTTCCTATTTATAATATATCCTAAGTAATATGATAAACTTTACTCGATTCTCCTTTAGCAAATCTTTTTTTGCTTTTTTTCTTCTATCTTTTTTTTGCATTAGCTTAGCTTTTACTCAAACTCAGCCGACATTCAACTTATCTCAAGGTCCAACTTTGTTAGCTAATGGAGTTGCAGATGAGCAAATAGGTGCAAAATATATCTATCAAGATATTGAATTTTCTGCAGATGGAATATTAATTGACGCCATTGTTACTATTATTGATAAGGTAAACATGGATGAACCTGATGCAGCTGCGTTTACAATTGATTCTACTTTAGGTGTTGATGATAGATTTGAGCCAACTGTAAATACAGGAGCAGGAGATGGTTATGTAGAATGGCAAGTTGAATTTGTTTTGGATGGCACTGTAATAGATGCAAATGATGTTGGAGTAAGAGCAAGGCTAGAAACTTTTTCTGTTGAAGCAATTGATGTAGATGGCTTTGAATATTTTGAAGTTATAGTTACAGATTCATATACAATTGAGGGTGGAAGCTCACCAGCAACCGAATTAGTGGTTTCTCAAAATGGTCCTTGGACTCGATTCCAGAGTGGTTCACCTTTTGCTCCAGGCATTAGTGCGGCAAACACTGAGTATGTTGTGAGAGTAGATTATACCAATATAAGTACCATAAATTTCAGAAACGGTAGTTCTAATGATAGTAACAACAGGCAAAATTCAATTAGTTTTTTAGGAGAAGTTACTTTTGATATCGAAAATACAGTTGTTGTAAATGAACCTCCAGTTGTTGTTGATAATCTTGGGAATACAATTAGTGCAAATTCTTTATTCTCAACAAATGTATTAACAGGATCGAGTGATCCTGATGGTAATTTAGATCCAACTACAGTTAGGTTAATTGATCCTAGTAATGCTGCTAATCAAGGTAGTGTTGGTAATCCTTTAGTTATATCAGGTGTTGGTACTTATACTGTTGATAATAATGGAAATGTAACTTTTGTACCTGAAACAGATTATATTGGAGACGCGTCTATTTTATTTAGTGTAGAAGATGATTTAGGAGTAAGTTCTAATCATGGTGATTTACAAATAACAATTGTAGATCCTTGTGCTGGAGGAACTTCTGGAACATTAATTTGGGAAACTGCTCCAACTAATAATAGTGAGTTTGATTGGACACCAGATGGTGCTTTGTCAAACACTTTTAATGATATTTCTGGTTCAGGATTAAATGCAACTATTTCTTTCACAGGAGATACTGGTACATTAGGAGGATGGAATTTTGGAGCAGGTGATACACCTGAAGTAGCTACTGATAATGGAGTGGAAGCTTTACAGTTTTTTACCACTGGATTTAATGCTACTGGTATAACCATAACTATAGCATTTTCACAACCTGTAAATGAAGTTGAATTTAATTTAGCTCATGTTAATGGATCTGGACCAAACGGTGATTCTTATACAATTACAGCCTCAGAAGTTGGAGGGGGTACACTTTTTCCATTATTTACACCATCTGCTAATCCATCATATACAACAAATACTTCTGGTTTTGTTGATTCTAATAACAATAGCACATTTGCAGATAATGATGAAGTTGGTGTTAATTTTTCAAGTTCTAACGGAATAAATTTCATTACTTTAGTTTGGGATGAATGTACAGCTTGTAATCCTGGTACAGTTCATGGTTCGGCTATTCAAGATATTTCTTTTTGTTATACACCTTCACCAACAGTAAGTATTGGCGATGTTACAGTAACAGAAGGTGTAGATGCAGTAGTTCCAGTAAGTATCGATGTTGCAAGTGCAGTAGATACTGTAGTGGATATAGTAACAACTACAGGCACGGCAGGTACATCAGATTACACAGTAACAACTACAACTGTAACGATACCAGCAGGATCAACTTCCGTGAATGTTACTGTACCAACCACGGATGATGGAACAGATGAACCAGACGAGACCTTTACAGTAGATGGTACTGTAACTAGTGGTAACACCAGTAATACAGACCCAAGCGGAACAGTAACGATAACTGATAACGATGCGACTCCAACAGTAACAATAGGCGATGTAACCGTAGGCGAAGGCGACGGAACAGCTACGGTACCAGTAACATTAAGTGCACCAAGTGCAGTAGATACAGTAATAGATATAGTAACCACCACAGGAAC